>NZ_PDJQ01000001.1:1371668-2743337 GCF_002563855.1 Tepidiforma thermophila | reverse complement strand
CCTCCTCGCCGACGACTCCTCCGCAGGCCGGCTCATCCTCCTCCTGACCGATGGCGACAACCTCGGCGGCGACGTCGCCGCAGTCGCCGAGAGCATCCGCGCCTCCGGCGTCGAGCTCCTCGTTGCCGGCGTCGGCACCCCGGATGGCGGCATCGTCCCCGCCGTTGACCCGCTGACCGGCCGCGTCAGCCCCCGCCTCGATGCCGCCGGCAGCCGATCGTCTCCCGCCTCGATGAGCCGTTCCTCCGCGCCCTCGCTGCCGCCGCGGGCGGCCGCTACCTGGGCACCAACCTCGTCGTCGTTCCCGGCGTCGTCGAAGGCCGCATCCGCGCACTCGAGCGCACCCGCCTCGACGAGCGCACCACTACCCTCCCCGTCGAGCGGTTCCAGCTCTTCGCCGGCGCTGCCCTCGCCGCCGTCCTCCTGGGCACCTTGGTCGAACGCTTCCGCCCCCGCCGTCCCGCCCATCTCCTCCCTGCCGCTGCCGCGCTGGCCCTGCTCCTCGCAGGCTGCGCTTCCCCGGCCTACCAGGCGAACGAACGCGGCCGCGCGGCCCTCGAGGCCGGCGACCCCGAAACCGCCATCGAGGCCTTCCTTGAAGCACAGGTCGAGCGCCCGAGTGACCCCGATATCGCCCTCAACCTCGCCGCCGCCTACCACGCCGCCGGCCGCTACGAAGACGCCATCCGCAACGCCCGGCGCGCCCTCGAATCCAACGACCCGGAAATCCGCCGGCGCGCCTTCGCCAGTATCGGCCACCACCAGTTCGAAGCCGGCCGTCTGCCCGAGGCCCTCTCCGCTTTCCGCGACGCCCTCATCATCGACCCCTCCGACGACGCCTCCCGCCATGACTTCGAGGTCGTACTCGCCTCCTCTACCCGCCCGAGCCGGCGCCGACGCCGACACCCCGGCGACCCCTCACCCGCCCCCGGGCAGTCACCCACACCCAATGGGCCGCCGGGACACCCTCCCCGGGTGCCGGGGGCACACCCGGTCCCGGCCAGGGCACCCCCCTGCCCGGCCAGGGCGGCCAAACCCCGCAGCCGGCGCCACGCCCCAGCCCACCCCGGGCCAGGACGGGACTCCAGTGCCCGGCTCCGGCGGCACGCCCGGCCCGACCATCGCCCAGCTCAACCGCCAGATCGAGGCCATCGACCGCGAAGTGCAGCGGCTCCTGCTCCAGGCCGGCGAGCAGCCAACCCCCGCCCAGGCGCTCCGCATCCTCGAACTCCTCGCCGAGCGCAGCCGCCTTGCCCAGCTCCGCGATGCCCTCGCCGGCCGGCCCGGCACCGACTATTGACGTTCGGTCCCAGGCTCTCCCGCCCTTCGACCCCTCCCCGCAACGCCGCCCGCGGTGACCATGGCCACCGCAGGGCCCTGGCGGCCATGCCGTACACTCCATCCATGCGCGCAGTCTTCGTGATGATCAAGACCGACCCGGGCACACCACGGCCGTCGCCAACCGTGTCGCCGAAGTGCCCTCCTTCTCCGAGTGCTACAGCATCACCGGCCAGTACGACCTCCTGGCCAAAGCTCTACGTCGACGACATCGACAGCATCGGCCGCGTCATCGAACGCGACATCCACGCCATCCCCCACGTCCGCGAAACCTACACCATCCTCACCTTCGAAGCCTTCGGAGTGCGCTGACCTGTGACCTTCGCCGGCTGGACGCTCGACCCCCTCTGGCTCCCGGCCGCCATCCTCGTCCTCGCGGCCTACGCCCGCGCATGGCGGGCCGCCGCCGGCGCCCACTCCCCATGGCGCGCTGCCGCCTTTGCCGCCGGTGTCGCGGTCGTCCTGGCCGTCGCCGTGACCCCCATCGAGCACCTCGGCAACCGGGTCCTCTGGATCAACTTCCTCGGGTTCCTCCTGCTCACCATGGTCGCGCCGCCCTCCTGCTCCTCGGCGCGCCCCTCACCCTCGCCTTCCGCGTCGCCTCCCCCGCCGGCCGTCGCCGCCTCCGCGCCCTCTACCGGAGCCGCCTCGCCGCCGTCCTCACCTTCCCCGTCTTCACCTGGCTCCTCTTCGCCGTCCTCACCTACCTCTGGCAGTTCACGCGCCTCACCGACCTCGCTGCCGAGCACGGGCTCCTCCGCGATTTCCAGCTCGCCTCGCTCCTCCTCACCGGCCTCCTCTTTTGGATGCCCGCACTCGCCATCGACCCGCTCGCTGGCGCCTCCCCTACCCCCTCCGCGCCCTCTACGTCTTCGTCGAAATGACCCATAAGGCCCTCTTCGGCGGCATGTTCCTCAGCATGAACACCGCCATGCACAGCGGCTTCGCCGCCCGCGCCCCCGGTTGGGCCCCCGACCCGATCACCGACCAGCGCATCGCCATCATGATCCTCTGGCTCGCCGGCAACATCATCTTCGTGGCTGCCCTGGCCGCCATCGTCGTCGGCTGGATCCGCTACGAAGCGCGCAACCAGCGCCGCATCGACCGCCGCCTCGCGCTCCAGCGTGAAGTCGAACGCCGCCGCCGCGCCGCCCTCGAACAGGTTTTCCACCGCCCCATCTGACCGGGCCGCGCTACCGGAAGTTCCCGAACTTCAGCTCAATCCCCCAGTCCTGCGCCTTCACGTCCCGGATCACCTGCTGCAGTTCGTCCCGGCTCGGCGAACTCACCCGCACCGCATCCCCCTGGATCTGCGCCTGCGCCTTCTTGTACTTCTGCTCCTTGATGAACTTCACAATCTTCCGCGCAATCTCCTGCTCAATCCCCTGCACGATCGTCACCTCCTGCCGCAGCGTCCCGCCCGAGGCCTTCTGCGGCGTCCCCCGCACCAGGTTCTTCAGCGGTACGTTCCGCGCCACCATCCGCTGCGCCACCACCTGCCACATCGCCTCCAGCTTGTAGTCGTCCTGCGCGTGCAGCACGAACCGGTTCGTCCCGTGCTCGTAGTCGATCTCGGCGACCACCCCCTTGAAGTCGAACCGCGTCCCAATCTCCTTCCGCGCCTGGTTGATCGCGTTCGCTACTTCCTGGAGGTCCGCGCCCGTCGTGATGTCGAAACTCTCGTCCTTCGCCATGCCCACGAGCGTACCCCCGCCCCCCGCCAACGCGCACCCCACCCCCTCCCTCCCTCCCGCCGGATTCGTGTAGAGTACGTCCAATACCGTTTGGCCAGCCGGCCAAAACTCGCCCTTACCGGAGCCCGCCATGCACGTCGACCCCGACCGCGCCCGCCAGCTTCGCGCCGAGTACGACGAGGCCGTCCTGCGCGAAGGCAAAGAGCTCGCCGGCCCCTTCATGACCGTCTCCGGCCGCCCTATCAACCGCGTCTACGACCCGACCGACACCGCGGATCTCGACTACGAACGCGACATCAACCTCCCCGGCAACTACCCCTTCACCCGCGGCATCCACCGCACCGGCTACCGCGGCAAGCCCTGGACCATCCGCATGTTCAGCGGCTTCGGCTCCGTCGAAGAGACCAACCAGCGGTACAAGGACCTCCTCGCTGCCGGCAACAACGGCCTCTCCATCGCCTTCGATATGCCCACCCTCATGGGCTACGACCACGATGACCCCTGGGCCGAAGGCGAATTCGGCGCCTGCGGCGTCGCCGTCGACCACCTCGGCGACATGGAGATCCTCCTCGAGGGCATCCCCCTCGACAAAATCACCACCTCCATGACCATCAACAGCCCGGCGCCCGTCGTCTGGGCCCTCTTCATCGCTGCCGCCGAAAAGCGCGGCATCCCCCGCGCGAAGCTCGCCGGCACCCTCCAGAACGACATCCTCAAGGAGTACATCGCCCAGAACGAGTTCATCTACCCGCCGGCCGAATCGATGCGTCTCGTTACCGACACCATCGAGTTCGCATCGAAGGAGATGCCCCTCTGGAACCCCATCTCCGTCTCCGGCTACCACATCCGCGAAGCCGGCGCCACGGCAGCCCAGGAGCTCGCCTTCACCCTCGCCGACGGTATCGAGTACGTGAAGTGGGCCCTCGCCCGCGGCCTCGATATCGATAGCTTCGCACCCCGGATCTCCTTCTTCTTCAACGCCCACAACGACTTCTTCGAAGAAATCGCCAAGTACCGCGCCGCACGCCGCATCTGGGCCCGCCAGATGCGCGAACGCTTCGGCGCGAAGAACCCGCGCTCCTGGGTCCTCCGCTTCCATACCCAGACCGCCGGAGTCTCCCTCACTGAACAGCAGCCCGAGGTCAACCTCATCCGCGTCGCCATCCAGGCGCTCGCAGCCGTCCTCGGCGGCACCCAGTCGCTCCACACCGACGCCATGGACGAAGCGATCGCCCTCCCCTCCGACAAAGCCGCCCGCCTCGCCGTCCGCACCCAGCAGGTCATCCTCCACGAGACCGGCGTCATCAACACCGTCGACCCGCTCGGCGGCTCCTGGTTCGTCGAACGGCTCACCGCCGATATCGAACGCGACGCCCTCGACTACATCGAAAAGATCGAAGCGCTCGGCGGCGTCATCCCTGCCATCGAATCCGGCTACCTCCAGAAGGAAATCGCTGACGCCTCCGCCCGCTTCCAGCGCGAAGTCGACACCCGCGACCGCATCATCGTCGGGGTCAACGAGTACGTCCTCGACGAACCGAAAGAGATCCCCATCCTCCGCATGGACCCCGAGGGCGAGAAGCGCCACCTCGCCCGCCTCAAGAAGCACCGCGCCGAGCGAGACCCCGACCGCTGGGCCGCCGCCATGCAGGCCCTCGAAAACGCCAGCCGCGACCCCAGGGCGAACACCATGCCCTACATCCTCGATGCCGTGAACGCCGGGGCAACCGTCGGCGAGGTCTGCAACATGTGGCGCCGCGTCTTCGGCGAATACCGGGAGCACGTGGTGGTGTAATCTTTCCGGTCGATGCCCCGCGCCCACATCGCGCGCCGCACGAGCGTCTTCAGCGAATCGGTCATCCGCGAGATGACCCGCCTCGCCATGCTCCACGGCGCCATGAACCTCGCCCAGGGCTACCCCGATTTCCCGGCACCCGCGTTCATCAAACAGGCCGCCGTCGACGCCATCAACGCCGACATCAACCAGTACGCCATCACCTGGGGCTCACCCCGCCTCCGCCGCGCCATCGCCGAAAAAACCCGCCGATTCTACGGCCTCGACATCGACCCCGACCGCGAGGTCACCGTCACCTGCGGCGCCACCGAGGCGATGATGTGCGCCATGCTCGCCGTCGTCGAGGACGGCGACGAGGTCATCGTCTTCGAGCCCTTCTACGAGAACTACGTGCCCGATGCCGCCATGTCCGGCGCGCGCCTCGTCTTCGTCACCCTCCGCGGCGAAAACTTCTCCTTCGACCCCGGCGAGCTCCGCCGGGCCTTCTCGCCGCGCACCCGCGCCATCATCGTCAACACGCCGAACAACCCCAGCGGCAAGGTCTTCTCCCGCGCCGAACTCGAGCAGATCGCCGCCCTCTGCCAGGAATTCGACACCCTCTGCATCACCGACGAAATCTACGAGCACATCCTCTACGACGGCCGCGAGCACATCCCCATCGCCACGCTGCCGGGCATGTACCAGCGGACCATCACCATTAGCGGCCTCTCCAAGACCTTCTCTGTCACCGGCTGGCGGCTCGGCTACCTCATAGCCCCGCCGCACCTCACCGACGCGCTCCGCAAGGTGCACGACTTCCTCACTGTCGGCGCCCCCGCTCCGCTCCAGGAAGCTGCCGCCGTCGCCATCGAACAGGCCGATGCGTACTACCCCGAACTCCGCGAGATGTACGCCGCCAAGCGCGCCATCCTCCTCGACGCGCTCCGCGCAGCCGGCTTCGCCTGCCACCAGCCCGAGGGCGCCTACTACATCATGGCCGACTTCTCTGCCCTCGGGTTCGACGGCGACGACACCGCCTTCGCCCACCACCTCATCCGCGATATCGGCGTCGCCCCCGTCCCCGGCTCCAGCTTCTACCGCCCCGGCAGCGACGCCGGCAGCCGGATGGTCCGCTTCACCTTCTCCAAGTCCGACGAGACGCTCCGCGAGGCAGCCCGCCGGCTCGCCAGCCGCTAGCCCTACGGCATCAGCACCACCGGCACGTGCACAATCTTCGTGTCAGAACCGTCTTTCGCGCTCTGCTGGTAGATGCGCAGGCACCCCGGCGTCGGCGCCGACACCGTGAACGTCAGCTGCACACTGAACGGCGAGAGCACCTGCCCCTGCTGGGCCATCCCCACCACGTGCGCCAGCTGGTTCTGCTGCGCGTCCAGCAGCTGCGCCTGGAAGGTCGCCTCGAACGCCTCGACCATACCCGTCACCGTGAGCGGGCTCGTCACGCTCGCGTTCGGGGCCGGCTGCGTCACGACGGCGACGGTCGCCGGGGCCGGGTCCGGGTTCGGCGGGCACATCCCGGTTAGCGCGGGCGTCGGGCTGGGTGCCGGCGCCGTCGGCGTAGGCTGGGCCGGGCCGGTCGGCGCGGCCGTCGCCGGTGCGGCGGTGGCCGTTCCCGCCGCCGGCGGAGCCGGCTCGTCCTTGTCGCTGCAGGCACCCAGCAGCGCGACGCCGCCGAGCGCCAGCGCCACAAGCGAAACCCGTGCAACCCGGTACCAGGGCATCGTTCCTCCTCCATAGAGGCGCACTGGAGCGCCGTTTCTGCAGGTACGACCGGCAGACCGCCACGAATCTTACGCCCGCTGATCCGGCGTGCGCTGCGTCGCCGACGCTGCTTCAGGGGTTAGATGCCGAACGCCATCCCCTGCGCGCCCTTGATGGCGTTCACCTCTCCGAGGTGCATGAAGCTGTGCGTCATCACCACCTGCCGCAGCACCTTCCACTTCGGCATCTCGCCCAGCGGGCGAATCGGCTGGATCGCCTCAAGGTCCTCCAGCGGCACGTTCTTGATGAACTCCAGCGTCACCTCTTTCACGCGCTGGTTGTACTCCCGGAGCGGCGCCACCTGCACCTGCAGCTTCCGCGCTTCCTCCAGCGACATCCCCGTCCCCTGCCCAACAGGCGGCAGCCCAAGCCGCTCGGCAAACCCTTCCGACATCCACACCGTCGGCTTCCGCCCCTGCAGCACGAAGTTGACGATATCGTCCTGCGTGCGGAGCGCGTGCCACGCATTGAACCCAATGCTTACCGTGTTGCCCGGCAGCAGCCAGTTCGCCTGCTCGTCGGTCAGGTTCTTCAGCGCGTCCTCCCACCAGCTGTTCACCTGCTCGATGCCATCGATCAGCAGTTCACGAATCCCGGTCATGCAATCCTCCCTTGGCCACAGTCGTTGCGCGTGCCCCGGGAGTCTATACCCGTCGGTAAGTTTCTTCAAACAACGGATTCGGGCAGCCGCAGGTCCTCCGGCGTCAGCAGCCGTCGCTCGCCCCGCCGCGCCAGGTCCGCGTGCCGCACCAGTGCGTATAGCGCCTCCATCCGCGGCACCTGAACGGCCAGCTCCCGCGCCCGGCGCACCGGGTTCCCCAGGATCGCCTCCGCCTCCAGCGGCCGCCCGAGCACCAAGTCGATCACCATGCTCGTCCGGTAGTCCGCCATCGCTTCCGTCTGGGCGAACATCCGCCGCACCACATCCTCCTCGTCCAGCCGCGCCTCGCTCCCGGCTGCCGCGAGGTCGGCATTCCCGGCCCGGACCACCTCCCGCATCGCACCCTCGGCGAACGCGCGCAGCTCCCGGTCCTCGAGAATCGTCCGCGTGCCGATCCCGCCGCCCGCCACGCTCAGCCCGTTGAACGGCACATTCCAGCAGAGCTTTTCCCACCGTGCGTATCGCAGGTTCGGCGCGATGACCGTCTCGATGCCCGCGCCCCGGAATAGCTCGGCCAGCAGCGCGGTCTCCGCCGGGTCATCTTCGAGGTGCCCCACCGACACGCGCCCGTATTCGAGGTGATGGATGACGCCCGGCTCGCCCCGGTTGATGCAGACAAACGCCATCGCCCCGAAGATCCGCCGCGCCGGGAACCGCTCCGCCAGCCGCTGCTCGTTCCCCAGCCCGTTCATCAGCGCCGCAATCCGCGTCTCCGGCCCGGCGCAGGGCGCAATCAGGTCTGCCGCCTCGTCGATCGCCGTTGCCTTCAGCGCACAGATCACCCAGTCCGCCGTCCCGAGTTCGGCCGGGTCGCGGAACGCCTGCACGTCCGGCAGGGTGAAATCCCCGTCCTTGCTGAAGACGCGCAGCCCCCGCGCCTTCCACGCCGCGTAGTCGCTCCGCACGAGGAACCGCACGTCGTGCCCCGCCAGCGCCAGCCGTCCGCCGTAGTAGCCGCCGACCGCGCCCGCACCGATAACAGCAATCCGCGCCACGCCCGAAGGATACCCGAGCCCGCGCCCGCGCGGCAGCTCTGGCTCCCCGACTCAGTCCGCCAGCTCGTGGAGCGCTGCCCGCACCTCCGCCGCCCGCTCGATCGCCTCCTCTGGCGTCGCCTGTGTCGTAATCAGGTTCACGTGCCGTGCGCCCCGCTCCACGAACGCCCAGATAAACTCCGCGACCTCACGCGCTGTCCCGAACGGCGTGTACCGCTCGAACCGCTCGAACGGCAGCCGGTAGGTCGCCTCCATTCCCCGCGCCACGAGCTCCCGCGCCGCAGCCCGGTCCGCCGCCACGCTCGTCCAGAACTGCATCCCGCCCTCCACCGCGCCCGGGTCCCGCCCGGCCTCCTCCGCGAAGGCCCCCACCCGCTCCATCGCCTCCCCGAACCGCTCCGGCGTCAGCCAGATGCCGGTGTACCCATCGCCCAGCCGGCCCGCCCGCCGCAGCGCCGCCTCGCTCCTCCCGCCCACGAAGATCGGCACCGGCCGGAATGGCTTCGGGTAGACCGTCACCTCCTCGAGCGTGAAGTGCCGCCCCCGGAACGTCACGCCGTCCTCCGTCCACAGCCGCCGCAGGATCGCGATCGCCTCGTTCGCCCGCGCGCCGCGCGTCCGCGGGTCTACCCCGCAGCTCCAGAACTCGTGCGGGTCCTCCCCGCCCACGCCGATTCCCAGCGTGAACCGCCCCATGCTCAGCTGGTCCAGCTGCGCCACCTGCAGCGCCACCGGCACCGGGTGCCGAAGCGGCAGCAGGTACACCGCCGTCTTCAGGTCGATCCGCTCCGTCACTGCCGCCGCCGCCGTCAGCGTCACCAGCCCGTCATTCCCAAAGCCGTAGAACGTCACATGGTCGCCCGCCACCAGTCCGTCGA
Organism: Tepidiforma thermophila; assembly: GCF_002563855.1. Lineage (NCBI taxonomy): Bacteria > Bacillati > Chloroflexota > Tepidiformia > Tepidiformales > Tepidiformaceae > Tepidiforma > Tepidiforma thermophila. The sequence continues at coordinate 2,734,218 of NZ_PDJQ01000001.1, read as the reverse complement.
TGCCGAGCGCCTCCGCCCGCCGGGCCGCTTCGAGCACCATCTCGCCCGTCGTTCCCGTGCGGATATCCCATCCCCGCAGCATCACCGAAACGTGCGGCGCCTCCATGGCCCCACATCATAGGCCGCCCGGCGCTTTCCGCGTTCACCCGCATCTGGGATAGTCCCTCCAGAAATCCACAAACTGCCCGGAGCACCCATGTCCCACGGCCCCGCTCGCTCACCCATGATCTTCGACCGCGCCTTCCTCACCGATGTCGAAGGCGTCACCGAGCTCATCTTCGTCCGCCACGGCGAACAGTTCGTCCCCGACCCGCGCAACGGCCCCGTCGGCGATACCTTCGACCCGCCCCTCAGCGAGCGCGGCCGCCAGCAGGCCGACGCCGTCGCCGCCCGCCTCTCCGTCGACCGGGTCGACGCCGTCTACACCAGCCCCCTGCAGCGCGCCCTCGAAACCGGCCGCGCCATCGCCCGCCACCACCGCCTCGAGCCCATCGTCGTCCACGACCTCCGCGAAGTCGAAATCTTCCGCGATATCCCGCCCGAGAAGTCCGCCCTCGAATTCCTCGGGCGCGACCTCCTCCTCGGCATCCGCGAGCGGATGCTCCGCGAGCGCAAGTGGGACGTCTACCCCTACTCCGAGTCCTCGTTCGAATTCCGCAAGCGCACCGTCAACGCCGTCGAAGCCATCATCGCCGGCAACCAGGGTAAGCGCGTCGTCATCGCCTGCCACGGCGGCGTCATCAACGCCTACATCGGGCACATCATCGCCAGCCCCTACGACATGTTCTTCCGCCCCGCCCACGCCTCCATCTCCGTCGTCTTCGCCGGCGAAGGCGTCCGCGCACTCCAGTCGCTGAACGACGTCCACCATCTCCGCACGGGCGAGTGGAACCTCGTCAGCCACTGACCCCGGCGCACAGCGCTGGCCCGGGATAGAATCCGCCCACCCGCATCCTGTTCCGGAGGTTCCTGTGCCCATCGCCGATTTCTCCCTCGCCGGCAAGGTCGCCATCGTCACCGGCGGCAGCCGCGGCATCGGCCGCTCCATCGCTATCGCCCTCGCCGAGGCCGGTGCCGACGTCTGCGTCGCCGCCCGCAAGCCCGAATCGCTCGAGGAGACCGTCGCCGCCATCCGCGCCACCGGCCGCCGCGGCATCGCCGTCCCCACCAACGTCCGCGACATGGCCGCCCTCGAAAACCTCGTGGCCGAGACCAAGCGCCAGCTCGGCCGCATCGACATCCTCGTCAACAACGCCGCCACCAACCCCGTCTTCGGCCCCGTCGCGAACCTCGACGAGCGCGCCTGGGACACCGTCATGAACACCAACGTCAAATCCGTGTTCTTCCTCAGCAAGCTCGTCCGCCAGGCGATTCTCGAGCACGGCCAGGGCGGCTCCATCATCAACGTCAGCTCAACCGGCGGCTTCCGCGCCTCCACCGGCCTCGGCGCCTACTCCGTCTCCAAGGCCGCCATCATCATGCTCACCCAGGTCTGCGCCAAGGAGTGGGGCGCCGATGGCATCCGCGTGAACTGCATCGCCCCCGGCCTCATCCGCACCGAGTTCTCCCGCGCCCTCTGGGAGAACGAAGCCATCCTCAAGAATTCCGTCCAAACCTCCGCCCTGAAGCGCATCGGCGAGCCCGATGAGATGGCCGGCGCCGTCGTCTACTTCGCCAGCCCCGCCAGCTCCTTCACCACCGGGCAAACGCTCATCCTCGATGGCGGCGCCCTCGCCTGACGCCCCATGACCGACATGCTCGTGCGGCTGTACGACCTCCCGCCCGCCGGGCCGGTCCTCGAACGGCTCGCACCGGCCGGCATTGTCTGCCGCCGCCCCGAGGCCTACGAACGCTCTGCCGTCCTCGCCTTCGTCCGCGCCCACTTCCCAGGATGGGTCGATGAAACCGAGGTCGCGCTCGCACGCAGCCCCGCGACCTGTTTCGTCGCCCAGCGCGGGGCCGAACTCCTCGGCTTCGCCTGCTTCCACGCCACCCGGCCGAACTTTTTCGGCCCAACCGGCGTCGCCGAAGTCGAGCGTGGCCGCGGCATCGGCACCGCCCTCCTGCTCCTCGCCCTGCACGCCATGGCCGCCGAGGGGTACGCCTACGCCGTCATCGGCAGCGTTGGGCCGGCCGCCTTCTACGAACGTACTGTCGGCGCATTCGCTATCCCCGGCAGCGACCCCGGCATCTATCGCAACCGCCTCGACAGGCCTGCACCCTAGCCCGCCCGGCGCACCCGGGAGACAGCCGGTTACAGCTCGTTTAACGAACGTCGCAGACCGTACGGCGCCCGCCGCGGCCTTCCGACACTCCCGGTGAGGTTTTCGCAAAGGAGCGCCGACGACCGATGCCGCCACTCGGCCCCCTCGCCGCAACGCTCTCCGCCGCCGCCGCCCGGCGCGCCGTGCGCCACGTCCTCGAAACCGGCGCTGTCCGCACCCTCTGCCAGCCGATCGGCTCCCTCTCCACCGGCGACATCCTCGGCTACGAGGCCCTCTCCCGCCCCGAAGCCCCGGCCCCGCTCGATGCCCCCCAGGAGTTCCTCGCCGCTGCCAGCGCCTGCAACCTCCTCGAGCAGGTCGACCACGCCTGGCGGCTCGCCGCCGTCGCCCGCCTCGGCAGGCTCCTCGCCCACGAACAGCTCCTCTTCCTCAACTGCACGCCGACGGCCCTCACCTCCGGCCTCCTCGGGCCCGCCTCGTTCCAGTCCATCGTCCGCCGCCACGGCCTCCAGCCTGAGCGCGTCGTCCTCGAAATCACCGAAGAACGCGCCATCAGCGACTTCGACCAGATGCGCCGCATCGTCAGCGCCTTCCGCACCGCCGGCTTCCTCTTCGCCATCGATGACGCCGGCGCCGGCCCCTCCAGCCTCCAGTCCATCGTCGAACTCCGCCCCGACTTCATCAAGCTCGACCGCTGGCTCGCCCGCGACATCGAGTTCGACCGCGGCCGCCGCTCCATGGTCGAGGCCATCTGCACCTTCGCCCGCCAGGTCGGCGCCCGCGTCGTCGCCGAAGGCATCGAAACCCGCGAGCAGCTCGCCGCATTCGTCGAGCTCGGCGCCGACTTCGGCCAGGGATACTTCCTCGGCCGGCCGGAAGCGCTCCCGTGCCCCGTCGGCCCCGACGCCCGCCTTGCCATTCACCGCGCCAATCGCCAGCGCCGCGAAGCACCCGTCGTCACCCGCGTCGGCGACCTCGTCACCATCACCCCAACCGTCAACGCCGAAACCCCCGGCGCGCGCCTCATGGACCACTTCGCCCGCAATCGCCACCTCGAAGCGGTTATTGTCCTCGATGGCAGCCAGGTCGAAGGTATCGTCACCCGTGGCCGCATCTTCGAACGGATGTCCGGCCAGTTCGGCCTCCCCCTCAACGGGCGCCGCCCCGCCGCCGAGCTCTGCGTTCCCGCCACCTGCGTCGATGCGTCCGTCTCCCCTCGCGTCGCCGCACGCGCCGCCCTCGAGCGTGCCGCACCCTTCCAGCAGGACCCGCTCGTCATCCTCGACGGCACTGCCCTCGCCGGTATCGTCCGCGTCCACGAATTGCTCCAGGCCGTCCTCGCCGAAGAGGTCGCCGAAGCCCGCCACCTCAACCCCCTCACCGGCCTCCCGGGCAACCGCCGCATCCGCGAGCACCTCGAGCGCCTCCGCACCGACCCCGCCGGCTGGTACGTCTTCTACGCCGACCTCGACCGCTTCAAGCTCTTCAACGACGCCTGCGGGTTCGCCCACGGCGATGCCGCTATCTATGAACTCTCCCGCATCCTCGTCGATGCCGCCAACGCCGGCCGCCACGACGCCTTCGTTGGCCACGTCGGCGGCGACGATTTCATCCTCGTCCTCCACCAGGACGATCTCGAACCGTTCCGCGCCGCCTGCTACCGGGTCCTCAGCCGGCCGCGCTGGTTCGACCCCGACGGCAAACTCCCGGCCGACATCTCCCTCACCGTCTCCATCGCCGGCTGCCCCCTCGACCGCCTCGCCCACCTCGAATACGCCGAGCTGGCCGCCATCCTCGCCAATGCCAAGCGGCTCGTAAAGCACGCCGGCGGCAATACCTTCCACATCTTCGAAGATCTCGCCCCTTCCCCCGCCGGTGCACAATCCGATGCCGAAGCTGCCTGACGCCGCGCTGGCCCCTCGATCGAACCGGGAGTAGACTGGATTCGAGTCCGAACACCGAACGGCCCCGCGCCGCCGGCCGGGCTCCAGCCCCTCGCACCGGAGACAGCATGACCGCAGCCCCTACTGCGCCGGGCCGCCTCGAGCGCCGCAAAGCCCGGACGCGCGCCGCCATCCTCCAGGCCGCCAGCGAACTCTTCCACGCCAACGGCTTCGAAGAGACCTCCATCCAGCAAATCGCCGAGCGCGCCGATACCGGCGTCGGCACCCTCTACGGCTATTTCACCTCCAAAGAAGACCTCCTCCGCGAGGTCCTGCGCGCCTCGCGCGATGAATCCGTCGCCCGGTACCGCGCCGCCGTTGCCGCCGATACCCCCGCCATCGAGCGCGTCTGTACCGCCCTCGCCGCCATCGCCGACTACCTCGACGAAAATCGCCGCCTGCTCGTCTCGGTCTTCCGTCTCGCCGCGCGCAACCAGTCCTTCGACGACGAATACGCCGAGTGGCTCCAGCGGAGCTTCACCGACCTCATCCAGGCCGGCATCAGGTCCGGGGAGTTCCGCCCTGTCCCCGCCGATGCCGCCGCCCGCATGCTCATTACCACCGTCATGACGGCCTGCCTCGGCATCGGCGCCTGGGCCGGCCGCTCCGGCGACCCCCTCGTCATCCCCGAAATCCAGCAGCTCGCCCGCGCGCTCCTGGCGCGCTAGGCCCCAAACAGAGCAGGCGGCGCGAAGGCGGATCCCGGAATGGGGGACCGGGGCGTCTCACCCGCCTTCGCGCCGCGCCGCCGGGGCACCACAGAAACCGCGGCGGTCCCGCGTAGCCTGCACCCGGCCACCGCCTCGCTCTACGGCCCTTCGTCCCCTTCCCCGTCGGCCGAACGGTCCCCTGCCTCCGCCTCCCGGAACGCCGCCTCCAGCGACGCCGAAGACACCGCCAGGATCAGCAGCCACGCGAACAGCACCACCACCGCGACGTCATCCGCCTGCCCCAGCACCGGGATGAAGTCGGGCACCAGGTCGAACGGCAGCAGCAAATACCCCAGCAGGCCGAGAACGGCCAGCTTCCCGGCCCAGCCCAGCCGCCCCCTGCGGAGCAGCGCGCGCAGGAACCGCACCTTCGCCCCGCGGCGCAGCGCAAGGAACCGCCGCCCCGCCGCACTCCGTCGAAGCCCTGCATACCCCGCCGCGAACATTGCGGCCAGGAGCAGCATCACCGCCGCCGCTGCCGCGAGCCACTGCACCTGCAATCCCCTGCGAAACTGTCAGGCGCCTCGCCATCCTCCTCCCGCGCGCCTGCTACCATCGAAGAGATCATCTCCCGGGAGCCACCCCTGTGACTACCACCGCCGGCCCCGACCAGGCCCGCATCCGCGCTGCCGTCGTCGAACTCCTCAAAGCTATCGGCGATGACCCGACCCGCGACGGCCTCGCCGATACCCCCCGCCGCATCGCTGAGATGTACGCCGAGATCTTCGAGGGCCTGTTCTACGACCCCCGCGAGCACCTCCGCGTCGGCTTCGAAGTCGCCCACGACGAGATGGTGATCCTCCGCAATATCCCCTTCTACAGCATGTGCGAGCACCACTTCCTCCCCTTCCACGGCGAGGCCCACGTCGGCTACATCCCCGATGGCCGCGTCGTCGGCATCTCCAAGCTCGCCCGCGTCGTCGAAGGCTACGCCCGCCGCCCGCAAATCCAGGAGCAGCTCACCAGCCAGATCGCCGAGGCCATCCAGGACGTCCTCCAGCCCGATGGTGTCGCCGTCGTCATCGAAGCCGAGCACCTCTGCATGACCATGCGCGGCATTAAAAAACCCGGGTCCCGCATGGTCACCAGCGCCATGCGCGGCGACTTCAAGAACTCCCACGTCACCCGCGCCGAGTTCCTCTCCCTCGTCCACGGCCACCATTAAGCCCCTTCAGCCGCCCCAGGCACCTGCCGAAAATCCCGGCGTGAGCGATACCTCGTCCGCGTCCGGTCCCTGCGTCGATTGCCAGCTCCTTCCCGTCGCTCCCCCGGAGAGCGGCATTCTCGTCGTCGCTCCGCCCCTGGCCTCCTCCCTGGCCAGCGTTGGCCAGCAGCTCGAGAGCGCAGGCTTCAGCCCGCGCTCTGAGGTCCCCTCGACCCTCTCCGTTCCCTACGGCCCCGGTCAGCTGGGCGCGCTCGCCGAGTGCCTCGAGGCCGCCTTCTCCTCCATCGAACAGCACGACGCCCGCGTCCTGGTGCTCCCCGCTGGCGCCCCGGTCGACCTGCCCGCACTCCTCCGCATGGAAACCCTCGCAGGCTTCCTCGCCCGCGCACGCGCCCGCTGGCTCGTCGACCTCCTCGCCGAACACCGCGCCACGACCTGGTTCCAGCCCGTCTTCACCGCCGACGGGCGCCTCTACGCCCACGAGTGCCTCCTCCGCGGTCTCGAACGCGACGGCCGCACCATCATCCCGCCCGGCGTGCTCTACTCGGCAGCAGCCGCCGGCGACCTGATGTTCCACCTCGACCGCTTCGCCCGCCTCCTCGCCATCCGCAACGGCGCCGGTGTCGGCCGTCTCTTCATCAACTTCACCCCGACAGCCATCTACAACCCGGCCTTTTGCCTCCGCTCTACGGTCGAAGCTGTTCGCGAAGCTGGAATTCCGTCGGAACTCGTCGTCTTCGAAGTCGTTGAATCCCAGCGCATCGAGGATGTCCGTCACCTCGTGCGAATCCTCGATACCTACCGGGCCGCCGGCTTCGGCGTCGCCCTCGACGATTTCGGCGAAGGTTTCGCCTCCCTCAACCTCCTCGACCAGGTCCGCCCGGACGTCGTCAAGCTCGACATACAGCTGGTCCGCGGCATCGACGCCAACCCCTACCGGGCGACCATCGTCCAGCGCATCGTGGCAATGGCCCGCGACCTCGGCATCACCACCCTCGCCGAGGGCATCGAAACCCCCGATGAGCTGCGCGTGGTCCGCGAGGCCGGCGTCGACCTGGTGCAGGGGTACCTCCTCGGCCGGCCCGCCGCCCGGCCGCTGCCGCAGGGAGCCTTCGCCCGCGCGGCCTAGCCCTGCCTCGCGGCCTCGACCGGGTTCCGCAGCACCCCTGCGCCCGTCACCTCCACCTCCACAACATCCCCCGGCCGGATCTCGGGCGGGCTGCCGGGCGTCCCCGTGTAGATAATGTCCCCGGGGACCAGCGTCATCACCGTGCTCACGTACCGCACAATCTCCGGGATGTCACGGATCAGCTCCGCCGAGCGGCCCCGCTGCACCTCTCGGCCGTTCACCCGGGTCACCACCTCCAGCTCGTCGTGCCGCAGCCCGGTCACGATCGCCGGCCCGAAGACGCCGAACGTATCGCTCCCCTTCGCCCGCCACCACTGCCCGTCCTGCTGCTGCCAGGCGCGCGCAGAGACATCGTTCCCCGCCGTGTAGCCGAAAATCGCCGCCTCCGCCTGCTCCCGGGTGGCACCCTTCACCTGCCGCCCGATGACGATGACAATCTCTCCCTCGGGGTCGACCCGCCCGCAGTCTGCCGGCAGCACAATCGCCTCGCCCGGCCCCGCGATGCTCGAAAGCGGCTTGAAGAACAGCGTGGGCGGGTCCGGGGCCGGCCGCCCCTGCAGGTGGCTCGCGTAGTTCAGCCCCACGCACACAATGCTCCGCGGCGCGCACGGCGGCAGCAGCCGCACGTCCGCCAGCGCGACCGCCTCCCCGGTCGGCCGCGTCTCCTCCCAGAACGGCTCAGCAATCACCCGGATCGTCTCCCCCTCGAGGAGCCCGGCTCCGCGTCGCCCATCCGGGCCTTCGAACCGCACGTACAGCGCCATGCGCAAACCTCCCGCAACTGCCGGCTCATCCTCACTCGACAGCGCCGCTGCGGCAACCGCACACTACCCCTCGCCCTGGCAATCCACCCGCGGAGGCGCCGCATGCCCGCCAAAATGACCCTCGACGAAATCCACGCCTTCCTCGATTCCCGCCCCGGCTGGATCGCCCTCTCCACCATCAGCCCCAGCGGCCACCCGCACACCGTCCCCATCGGCTACTTCCGCCTCGGCGAAAAGATCTACATGGGCTGCCGCAAGGGCACCCAGAAGACCAAAAACATCGAGCGCAATCCCGCGGTCTCCGTCATGCTCGAATCTGGCACCACCTCGCAGGACATCAAAGGTGTCTGCATCCAGGGCACCGGCCGCGTCATTACCGACCCCGCTGAGGCGCTCCAGCTCCGCCGCGAAGCCATGCGCCGCCGCGGCGTCCCCGAAGACCAGCTCCCTGCCGAGGTCGGCCCCGACACCGCCTACATCGAGGTCACCCCAACGCGCTACATCTCCTGGGACTACAGCAAACAGCCCTGACCCCGCTCGCCGCCAACGCCTTGCATCGGACAGTCGCCCCCGGATAGAGTTCTCGGCATTCCAATTCTGGGGAAGGGGCGATGCAGGCCGTACAGCAGCCAACTGCGATCCAGTGGTGGCTCTCACCGTGGAAGCGGTACGCCCTCTTCGAAGGCCGCGCCAGCCGCTCCGAGTTCTGGTGGTTTACCCTCGGCCAGTTCTTGGTCGGATTGGCCTTCTTCCTCCTGTCGGGAATTGCAGGGGCATTGATCGCGCTCTACTACCTGTTTATCCTCGCGGGATTGGTGCCCTCAATTGCCGTCACCGCCCGTCGCCTCCACGACATCGGCCAGTCCGGCTGGCTCCAGCTCATTGGCCTGATCCCCATCCTCGGCACCGTCCCGCTCATCGTGCTCTGCGCCCAGCCGTCTCAGCCCTACGCGAACAAGTACGGCGACGCACCCCTCCCGGCGGCCCCATAACCCGCGAGGGGCCCCTCCCGGGAGCGCGCTGACCCCGCCCCGCCTACCCCAGCGCTGTGGCCGGCACCGGCGCCCCGTCAACAAGCGCCCCAAGCCACCGCAGCGCCCCCGTGTCCGCCTCCAGCGGGTCCTGGCGCTCCAGGTACCGCCGCCGGTACTCCCGCGCCGCCAGCAGCTTGCCATAACCCTGCCCCGCTCCTGCCTCCCGGTCCCCCTCCGCGGTCAGCAGCGTCGCGCACACCGCCGCCGCCAGCCGGTCGCACATCGCCGCCATCTTCGCCTCCCGCTCGTCTTCGCTCGCCTGCAGCAGCCGCTCGAACTGCCGCCGCACGCGCAGCATCTCCTCCCGCACCGCTGCCGCCTCCCGCCGGGCCAGGTCGTCGGTCGCCCCGTCCAGCCGCGTCTCCAGCTCGCGGAACAGCGCCTCGTGCGCCCCGTTCCGCAGCGCGGCCCGCGCCACATCCAGCGCCACTACGTTCTCCGCCCCCTCCCAGATGCTCCCCAGGTGCGCATCCCGCAGCAGCCGCGCGTTCACCCACTCCTCGATGTACCCGTTGCCCCCGCGGATGTTCATCGCCATCCCCGCCGTCCAGCGCGCCCGCCGGCAGTTCGCATACTTGATGAGCGGCGTCGTGATCCGCACCACCAGCTCGTCGTGCTCCGAACCCGCATCCGCCCGGTCCAGCGCCTGCGCCGCGAACAGCACAATCGCCAGCGCAGCCTCGCTGTCCAGCACCATCTCGAACAGCTGCTCCCGCACCAGCGGCAGGTCGAACAGCGCACGCCCGAACGCCGCCCGGCCCCGCGCGTGGACCGCCGCCTCCAGCAGCGACCGCCGCATCAGCGCCGCTGCCCGCATCCCGTTGCTGAGCCGCGAGACGTTGATCATCTCCGCCATCTGCGCGAAGCCGCGGTCGATCTTCCCCACTACGTACCCCGTCGCTCCCTCGAACTCGTATTCCCCTGTCGGCATCGACCGCGACCCCAGCTTCTCCTTCAGCCGCCGGATGACGTACCGGTTCCGGCTCCCGTCAGGCAGCAGCCTCGGCACGAGGAACATCCCCAGCCCCTTCGTGCCCGCCGGCGCCCCTTCCGGGCGGGCCAGCGCAAGGTGCACATCGGCCCCCGCGTTCGAGCAGAACCACTTCTCGCCCCAGATCCGCCACTCACCGTCGACCAGCCGCGCGACGCACTCGCTCGCCCCCACATCGCTCCCGCCCGTCCGCTCCGTCAGCAGCTGCGCCGACTGCATCAGCTCGCCGAAATCGGTACTCGTCAGCCGCGGAACGTATCGCGCCTGCAGCTCGGGCGAACCGAACATCCGCAGCACCCGCGCCGCCGAGTCGGTCATCGAAATCGGGCAGAACAGCCCGAACTCCGCCTGCACGAACACGTAGCTCAGCGCGAACTTCACCACGTGCGGCACCCGGCCCGGCCACCCCAGCATCCCCTCCCGGTGCGACATCGCCGCAAACCCGAACCGCGAAAAGCCGAGCCGCTGCATCTCGACGAATGCCGGGTGGTACAGGATCTCGTCCACCCGCCGCCCGAACCGGTCGTGCGTCCGCAGCACCGGCGGATTCGCATCCGCCAGCGCCGCCAGCTCGTCCAGCTCGTCGCCCGCGCACCGTCCCACCTCCCGCAGGTGCGGCAGCGCCCGCTCGGCATCCTCCGGCCCGGCATAAACCCGGAGCGCCCGCTCGAGGTTCGGGTCGGCCTCGAAGAAGTTCATCCCCCGGGTGGTCGGCATCGCGCGGTTCGAAGGTGTGGTCACGGTCGTCATGGCCGGATAATACCCCCGTGGAACCCGCCTCCGCCGCTCGCGCGGCCTTTCGCGAGCACTTCGGCGCCGAACCCGCCCTCCTCGTCCGCGCCCCCGGCCGCGTCAACCTCATCGGCGAGCACACCGACTACAACGGTCTCCCCGTCCTCCCCTTCGCCATCGGCCGCGCCACGCTCCTCGCGGTCGGCCCCGCCGATGCCCCGCGGCTCGAAGCCGTCTCCGAAGGCTTTCCCGTGCCCGCGTCGCTCCCCCTCGACGCCGACCCCGCCACAGTCGCCGAGCCGTGGCACCGCTACCTCGCCGCCGCCCTCGCCGTCCTCGGCGACCGCCTTGCGGGGCGCGGCGCGCGGGTCGCCATCGCCTCCGACCTCCCACCCGCCAGCGGCCTCAGCTCCTCCAGCGCCCTCGTCGTCGGCCTCCTCCTTGGCCTCGATGGCCTCTTCGGACTTGGCCTCGGACCGCCTGCACTCGCCGACCTCGCAGCCCGCGCCGAGCGGATCGCCGGCGCCGAAACCGGCGGCATGGACCAGCAGGTCATCGCCCTCGCCCGGGCCGGCCACCTCCTCCGCATCGACTTCCTGCCCCCCTCGACGCGCCACCTGCCCGTCCCGCCCGGCTGGGCCTTCGTCGTCGCCTCCTCCGGTCAGCCCGCCCCCAAGGGCGGCGCCGCCCGGGCCGCCTACAACGAGCGGGTCGTCGCGACCCGCGTCGCCGCCGCGCTCATCGCCGACATGCTCGGCGCCGAGCTCGAAGGCACCCCCGTGCTCGGCAACGTCGCCGATATCGATGCAGCCCCCATCCTCGTCGACGAACTCCCCGCACGCGTCTCCCCCCGCAAAGCCGCGGCCTCGCTCGGTGTCCCTGTCGAGCGGTTCGTCGGCCTCGCCGCCGACACGTTCGACCCCGATGTCCTCCTGCCCGTCCGCGCATACGCCCGCCACGTCCTCGCCGAAGCCGAACGCGTCGACCTCGCCTGCGCCGCCGTCGAAGCCGCCGACCTCCGCACCCTCGGCGAGCTCATGCTCGCCTCCCACGCCTCGCTCCGCGACGACTACCGCTGCTCGACGCCCGCCCTCGATGCCCTCGTCGCCGCCATGACGAAGGCCGGCGCCGCCGGCGCCCGCCTCACCGGGGCAGGGTTCGGCGGATTCGCCATCGCCGCCTGCGAACGCGGCCGCGAGCCGGCGGTCATCGAAGCCGCCCTCGCCGCGGCCGGCGGCCCGGCCTTCGCCGTCGAACCCTCCGACGGGGCTGCCCTCCTGTGACCGCCCGGCAGGCCGTCGTCCTCGCCGCCGGCCGCGGCACCCGTCTCGGTACGCTTGCCGCCGACACCCCTAAACCGCTGCTCGAAATTGGCGGCCGGCCCCTCCTCCTCCGCACGCTCGAATCCCTCGCTACGGCCGGCATCGAACGGGCGGTCATCGTCGTCGGCCACCTCCGCGAGCGCATCCTCGAAACCCTCGCCGCGAGCCCCGTCCCGGGCCTCACCGTGCAGTTCGTCACCCAGGAGCGGCTCGAAGGCACCGCCCGCGCCGTCGCCCTGGCCCGCCCGCACCTCGCCCCCGGCCCGTTCCTGGCCACCTGGGGCGACATCTTCGTCGAACCGCAGAACTACCCCCGCCTCCTCGCCGCGGTCCCGCCCGGCGGCGGCGCCATCCTCGTCAACCCCGTCGACGACCCGTGGGCCGGCGCCGCCGTCTACGTCGATGAGGCCCTCCGCGTCACCCGCATCGTCGAGAAGCCGCCAGCCGGCACTTCGGCCACGAACTGGAACAACGCTGGGCCCGCCGTCCTCGACGAATGGGTCTGGCCCCGGGTCGATCGGCTTGAACCGTCCCCCCGCGGCGAGTACGAACTCCCCCGCGCCCTCGCAGCCGCCGTCGACGAGGGCATCGAACTCCGCGCCGTCCCGGTAGAAGGCCCCTGGTTCGATATCGGCACGCCCGAATCCCTCGCCGCCGCCCGCCGCTACGCCGAATCCGCCCGGCGCGGTAACGTTGCCCCATGAGCACCCTCCCCTGGGACCTCTGGCTCGTTCCCGAGAACCTCCCCGCAGGCCTCGACTCCGCCTTCCGCTACGACCCGGCCGCCGGCACTCTCTCCATCACCCTCGCCAACTCAGCATCCGTTCCCATCGCGCCCCGCGACGTCCGTCTCGTCGCCGACTGCGATACCCCCGCCGCCGACGGCTGGCTCTGGGTCCACGGCCGCTACAGGCGGATGGATGCCCTCGTCCGCAACTTCGGCGCACCGGCCCCCGAAGGCTACGATGGCCGCTTCGCCCGCCCCTCCGACGACGGAATCACGTACATCAGCCGCGACCAGGCCGTCCTCTGGCTCCCCTGCCACCCGGCCCCCGCCCTCCTCGTCGCCTGCCTCCAGCCCGACCGCTTCTTCTTCGACGTCGAGGTCACCCTCGACCCCGGCGAAACGACCGTCACCCGCATCGCCCTCGTTTACGACGTCGATGGCCTCGAACTCGCCCCCGGCGAATCCGTCACCCTGCCGCCCATCGCCCTCCGCGGAGGGCGCGACCCCCTCGCCCTCATCGAGCAGTACGCCGACGAGGTCGCGGCCCGCATGGGCGCACGCGTCCCGGGGTCCGTGCCGACCGGCTGGTGCAGCTGGTACTACTTCTACAACCGCGTCTCCGAAGCCGACGTCCTCGCCAACCTCGAGCAGATGGTCCGCGACGGGTACCCGGCCGACTTCGTCCAGGTCGACGACGGCTACCAGTCCTGCACCGGCGACTGGCTGGTCCCGAACGAGAAGTTCCCGTCCGGCATGGCTGCCCTCGCCGCCCGCATCCGCGAAGCCGGCTACCGCCCCGGCCTCTGGCTGGCCCCCTTCGTCCTCCACGAAGACTCCGTCGCCCTGCGCGAACACCCGGGCATGGTCCTCCGCACGCCCGCGGGTGAAACCGCCTTCGTCCAGACCGGGCTCGGCCGCTGCGCCATCCTCGACTGCACCAACCCCGAGGCCGAAGCCTGGCTCCGCAACGTCATTCGCACCGTTGTCCAGGAGTGGGGCTACACCTACCTCAAGCTCGATGCCTGCTCCTACGCCGCCCGCCCGGCCTCAACCGTCCGCTACCACCGGCCCGGCACCACCGCCCTCGCCAATCTCCGCCGCGGCCTCGAAATCATCCGCGACGAAGCCGGCGACGGTGTCTTCCTCCTCGGCTGCACCTGCCACTTCGGGCCCGCCATCGGCCTCGTCGATGCCATGCGCGTCGGCCCCGACGTCAAGGAAACGTGGGCCGCCGGCCCCAACCCCTCCGTCCGCCACGCCATGCGGCTCACCCTCCAGCGCAACTGGATGCACGGCCGCTGGTGGGTCAACGACCCCGACTGCCTCATCGTCCGCGATACCGATACCGAACTCGGCGAGGCCGAGACCCGCTTCCTCGCGACCGCCATCGCCCTCAGCGGAGGCATGGTTGTCGCCAGCGACGACCTCCCGAAGCTGCCCCCGGCCCGCCGCGAGCTCGCCCTCGCACTCTTCCCGCCTTCCGGCGTTGCCGCCCGCCCCGTCGAGCCGGGCGATGGCCCTGCGCCCCGCGCCTGGCGCGCCGAACTCGGCGATGGCCGCGCCCTCGTCGGCGTCCTCAACTGGTCCGATGCCCCGCTCTGGGTCCCTTGGACCGAACTCCTCAAGCCCGGCGAGGTCGGCTTCGACATCTGGAACCGGCGGCCGCTCCCCATGGGCGACGTCTACCTTCGCCCCCACGAGGGCACCCTCTGGCAGGTCTACGCCCCCGCCCGGACGCCCCGGCTCGTGGGCGACTCCGGCCACATCACCTCCGCCGGGCTCTACCAGCGCCCGGTCAGCGGCCGGCTCCAGCTCCGCAACGACCGGCCCTATCCCCGCACGGTTGCTGTCCTCCACCGCGGCTACACCCGCGTGGTCGAACTCGCCCCCGGCGAGGCCCGCTGGTTCGATTAGCCGCCGTACTTCACCCCGAGCTCGTCCAGCGTCAGCGGCTTCGCCTCCCGCTTCAGCACGGCGTGGGTCACCTCGCCCACCACGCAGCTGTGGTCGCCGAGGTCCACCTCGCCCACCACGCGCCCCTCGATGTACCCCGGCGCCGCAGCGATGACCGGCGCCCCATTGCTCGCCGTCTCGGTCTCCTGCCCGTTGATCTTCGAACCATCAACCGTCGTCGGCTTGAAGAACGCATAGGCGATGTCGCCCTGCCCGCTCTCGAGGAACGAGAGCGCGAACGTCCCCGTCCGCTTCAGCAGCGCGTACGCCCCGCTGTCCTTCTTCACGCCCATCGCCACCAGCGGCGGCGTGAACGACGTCTGCGTCACCCAGTTGATCGCTGCCGCCGAAACCTCATCGCCGTCCCGCACGCCGAGCACGTACAGCCCGTACGGGATCATCCGCAGCAGCGTCTTCTTCGCCGCCTGCGCCTGCTCGTCCATCGGTTCATCCCTCCCGGTTCGGTTCGTTGCCCGTATCCTACCCAAACCGCGCACCCGCGCGCCCGGAGGTCCCCATGCCCGCCCTCGACCGCCGCGAACGCGACGAATTCCTCCAGCAGCCCGGCATCCTCTGCCGCATCGCAACCGTCGACAGCAGCGGCGCTCCCCACGTCACCCCCGTCTGGTTCATCTGCGAGGACGACGCCATCTACATCACCCCGCGCGCCGCTTCCGAATGGCTCGACCACATCCGCCACGACCCGCGCGTCGCGCTCACCATCGACGACCAAAATCCGCCCTACCGCAAAGTGGTCATCGAAGGTGTGGCCGAGGTCGTCCGCCAGCCCGGCGACGATGCCGCCTGGCGCGACCTCTACCGCCGCATCGCCATGCGCTACGTCCCGCCCGAGGCCGCCGAGCACTACATCCAGGAAACCATCGACCAGCCACGCGCCCTCATCCGGGTGCCGCTCCAGGGCGCCCGCATCCGCACCTGGCGCATGCCCGTCCGCGGCGAACCCTACCGCGGCATCTGGCACGACCGCTACTACCTGCCCGGCACGAAGCTCGCCCGCGAATCCGGTCAGCCGCCATCCGAAGGGAACCAGCGGTAGCGCCGCAGGTCGAGCCGCCCCTCCCGGTCGAACACGACGCCCTCGTCCTCCAGCAGCCTGCGCTGCAGCTCCGCCTCCTCGCCCCGCCCCCGCAGGCTGATGCCGCCGCGCGCGTTCACCACCCGCCACCAGGGCACCTCCGTGCCCGGCGGCAGCCACGCCAGCGCGTAGCCGACCGCCCGGGCCGCCGCCGGCGCCCCCAGCTCCAGCGCCACCTGCCCGTACGTCATCACCCGCCCCGGCGGGATGGCGCACACCAGCGCGTACACCCGCTCGTAGAACGTCGGCGGCCCCTTGCGTGCATCGCCCATCCCGCGAACCGTATCATCCGCAGTCACCATGCCGCCCGTCCTCCCCGCTCTCGCCGGTATCCGCGTCATCTCCGCAGGCCAGATCCTCGCGGCGCCCTTCTGCGCCACTCTCCTCGCCGAGTTCGGCGCCGAGGTCATCAAAGTCGAGCCGCCCCGCACCGGCGAAGCCAATCGCGGCAACCTCTCCTTCGAACAGGACAACCGCGGCCAGAAATCCGTCACCCTCAACCTCGCCTGCGACGAAGGCCGCGCGCTCTTCCGCCGCCTGGTCGATACCGCCGACGTCCTCGTCGAGAACTTCCGGCCCGGTGCCCTCGAAGCCTGGGGCCTCGGCCCCGGGACGCTCCGCGAAACCAACCCCGGCCTCGTCGTCGTCCGCATCTCCGGCTTCGGGCAGACCGGCCCCTACCGCGATCGCGCCGCCTTCGACCGTGTCGCCCTCGCCTTCTCCGGCATCACCGCCGTCACCGGCTACCCCGACCGGCCGCCCGTCCGCCCCGGCTATTTCATCGCCGACTACGGCGCCGGCATCTTCGCCGCCTTCGGCGCGCTCGCCGCCCTCCGCGCCCGCGACCACACCGGCCGCGGCCAGGACGTCGACGTCGCCCTCTACGAAGCCGTCTGGCGGATGAGCGGCACCCACGCCGCCGGCTACGGCCTCACCGGCCGCGACCGACCCCGGAGCGGCAACTACTTCCCCGGCGTCGTCCCCGCCGAGCAGTTCACCACCGCCGATGGCTGCGAGCTCGTCATCAACGCGACGACCCAGCGCAGCTTCGAAAAGCTCTGTGCTGCCATCGGCCAGCCTGAGCTCGTCCGCGACCCGCGCTTCACGCCCCGGCGGAACCTTCTCGCCAACCACGAAGCCATCCACGCCATCATCCGCGACTGGGTCGCCCGCCATACCCTCGCCGAGGCCCAGGCAGTCCTCGACCGCTTCGGGGTGCCGGCCTGCAGGGTCTATCAGGTCAGCGACATCGTCGCCGACGACCACTACCTCGCCCGCGACCAGGTCATCACCCTCGACTCGCCCGTGTACGGACCCCTCCTCCAGCCCGGCATCGTCCCCCGCCTCTCCGAAACGCCGGGCACCGTCTCCGGCCCCGCACCCGCCCTCGGCGCCCACAACCGCGAGGTCTACTGCGGCCTGCTCGGCCTCACCCCTCAGGAGCTGGAAGCCCTCTCCCGCCGCGGCGTCGTCTGACCGCCCGGATCTCCCGCCGGCAAACGAAAGCCGCCGCCCCGGGCAGGGCGGCGGCTGGTGTCGCGGTGCAGCGGGCGGGAGAGGACGCCCGCTGCCCTGGAGGACGGAGGGCTCAGGCCGCGGAGGCCATCGCCCGGTGCTCTTCGTTCGTAATGAAGTCGCCCTCGGCGAGCCAGTTCTTGAACTGCTTCTCCGCGCCGCAGACCTTGCAGACACCGCGGCTCGTCGGGCCGTTCGGCTCTTCGATCCGCCAGCGGTGGAAGTGACCAGCCTCGGGAGCCTTCGTCGTCTCGATGGTGGCATCAGCCATGGTGGTGGACCCCCTTTCCAAAATTCCGTACTCGTTGACCCGGCAACTGCCCTTGGGCTAGGCTAGTTCCAGTGGAGTGCTGGTACTAGCCTTTCTGTAGCAGCGCTCGTAGGCGAATCATAGCATTCGGCGCTATCATGTCAATAGTCCCGGTGCTAGCGCCGCGCACAACCTTGACACTACCCATACCGGAGCACCGCCCATGGCCCAGCGCGCCGATTCCGACACAGGCCGTACCTACAACCTCCCCTGTGTCATCGCCCAGGTGCTCGATATCCTCGGCGACCGCTGGACCCTCCTCATCATCCGCGACCTCATGTCCGGCCTGCACCGCTACAACGACATCCTCGAAAGCTGCTCCGGCATGTCCCCCAACGTCCTCTCCGACCGCCTCCGCCGCCTCGAGGCCATGGGCATCGTCGAACGCCACTACTTCAAAGCCCTGCCGCCGCGCGTCGAATACACCCTCACCGAAAAAGGCTGGCACATCCGCCCCATCCTCCTCGCCCTCCTCGATTGGGGCCGCAAGTACGTCGAACCCATCCGCGAAGAGCACGTCGGCACCCGCGTCAGCCACGACTTCGCCGTCCGCGTCATCCCCACCTTCTCCTTCCACCCCGAGCGCGCCGAAGACCTCCATGCCCGCATGACCATCGAAATCACCGACGCCGGCGACCAGAACGCCTGGACCTTCGATATCCACGATGGCCACCTCCATCCGCGCCGCAACGGCGCACCGGATGCCGACGTCATCCTCAAAACCGACACCAGCGGCTTCTTCCGCTTCATCCGCGGCGAAGCCCGCGCCGAAGAGGTCGGCGAACTCATCGGCTCCCCGGAAACCGCCGCCGCCATCCAGGCCTGCTTCCGCACCCAGTAGCTACCCCGCCCGCACGGAGGTCCCCCGCCCATGCTCAAGCCCGGCACGCCCGCGCCCGACTTCACCGCCACCCTCGACGACGGCTCCACCTTCCGCCTCGCCGACTGCCGGGGCCAAAAAAACGTCGTCCTCTACTTCTACCCGAAGGACTTCACCCCCGGCTGCACCGCCGAGGCCTGCTCCTTCCGCGACAACTACAGCGCCATCGCCGCCCACGACGCCATCATCATCGGCGTCTCCGGCGATTCCGCCGACCGCCACGCATCCTTCCGCGAAAAGCACGCCCTCCCCTTCCCGCTCATCCCCGACCCCGATGGAAAGCTCCGTGAGCTGTACGACGCGAAGGGCTGGATCCCCTGGATGCCCCCGCGCGTCACCTACGTCATCGACAAAGAGGGCGTAATCCGCGCTGCCCTCCGCCACGACTTCCGCGTCACCGCTCACGTCCCCGAAGTCCTCGAGGCGCTCGAGAAGTTCGCGCCCCGCACCGGCTCCTCCGCCCCTACCGCTTTCGGCTGATCGCCTCCCGCGCTGCAGCCGCAACCCGCGCCGGCGTCAGGTCGAAGTAGGTCAGCAGCTCGTCCCACTTCCCGCTCGTCCCGTACCGGTCCACGCCGACGAACGCCATCGGCACCGGCACCGTCTCCGCCAGCACGCGCGCGACGGCCGTCCCCAGCCCGCCCGTCGTCTGGTGCTCCTCCGCGGTCACGATGGCTCCCGTCTCCCGCGCCGCCGCCAGCACCGCCTCCCGGTCGATCGGCTTGATCGTCGCCATATCCAGCACCCGCGCCGAGACCCCCTCATTCGCGAGCAGGTTCGCAGCCTCCAGCGCGATGCCCACCAGCACACCGCACGCAATCAGCGTCACGTCGCTCCCGTCACGCAGCTTCGTCGCGCGTCCCAGCTCGAACCGGTAGTCGCTCCCGTAGATCGCCGGCACCTTCGGCCGCCCCGTCCGCACATACGCCGGCCGCGTCGTCTTCCCGACCGCGACGATCGCCTGCTTCGCCGCTTCGAAATCCGCCGGGACCACCACATCGAACGGGATGAGCGAGGTCGCCAGCGCAAGGTCCTCAATCGCCTGCGCGCTCATCCCGTCCTCGCCGACCGTAATCCCGCCGTGGCTCGCCACGCACTTCACGTTCAGCCCGCCCCGCGGCTGCGCTACCGACGTCCGCAGCTGGTCATAGCAGCGCCCCGGCAGGAAGACCGCAAAGCTCGCGATGAACGCCGTCTTCCCGCAGGCAGCCAGCCCTGCCGCGATGCCCACCATGTTCTGCTCGGCCACCCCGACCGTGTACCACCGGTCCGGGTACCGCTCCCCGAACTGGTACCCCATCGTCGAAACCGAAAGGTCGGCGTCGATCGCCACCACGTCCACGCCCTGCTCCACCAGCTCGATGAGCGCGTACGGGTACGCCTCCCGCGTTGCCGCTGCCGGTGCCGCCTGCGTCATGCCAGCCCCTCCGCAATCTGCGCCAGCGCCTGCTCCAGCTGCTCCCGCGTCGGCGCCTTCCCGTGAAAGCCCGGGTTGTTCTCCATGAACGAGACACCCTTCCCTTTGACCGTGTGCGCGACCACCACACGCGGCCGCTCGTCCGGCTGTTCCGCCTCCGAGAGCGCCGCATCCACCGCCGCCATGTCGTGCCCGTCGCACTCGATGACCTTCCACCCGAACCCCGCAAACATCGCCGGCGGGTTCGTCCGCATGATCCGGTCCGCGAATCCGTCGTTCTGGATCCCGTTCCGGTCCACCAGCGCGATGATCCGGTCCCCCAGCCCGAAGTGCGGCACGGCCATCGCGGCCTCCCACACCTGCCCCTCGTTCAGCTCGCCGTCCCCAAGCATCACCCAGCACCGGAACTCCCGCCCCTCCATCCGCCCCGCAAGCGCATGCCCAATCGCGAACGACAGCCCCTGCCCGAGCGATCCGCCCGACATCTCGATGCCCGGCAGCGCCTTCATCGACGGGTGTCCCTGCAGCGGGCTGCCCAGCTTCCGGAACCCCGTCAGCAGCTCCGTAGAGAAGAAGCCGCGTTCGGCCAGCACCGCGTAGTAGAACGGCGTCGCATGGCCCTTCGAGAGGATGAACCGGTCGCGATTCGGGTCCTCCGGATTCGCCGGGTCGCAGCGGAGATGGTTCCAGTAGAGCGCAACGCCGAGCTCGACCGCCGAAAGCGACCCGCCCGGGTGTCCGCTCTGCGCCTCATAGACCATCCGCACAATGTGCGCCCGGATGCGCTTCGCGATGGCTTTCAGTTCGTCGATGGAAACGGGGGCAAGGCTGGTGGGCATCGCCGCCAAGGATACGGCCTCGCCCACGAACACGGAACGCGCGCTACACTCCCTGCCATGTTCACGCAGGTTGCCATCTCACAGATCTACGTCCTCGACCAGGACGCCGCCCTCGACTTCTACGTCAACACCCTCGGCCTCGAAGTCCGCACCGACGTCGACCTCGGGGTCATGCGCTGGCTCACCGTCGGCGTCCCCGGCGACAGCCGCGAAATCCTCCTCCAGGAGCCCGGCGGCCCCATGATGGACCCCGAAACCGCCGCACAGGTGCGCGACCTCGTCGCCAAAGGCGCCGCCGGCGGTTTCCTCATCTTCCACACCGACGACTGCCGCGCCGCGTACGAAACCCTCGTTGCCCGCGGCGTCGAAATCACCCAGGAGCCCATGGAGCGCGACTACGGCATCGACTGCGGCGCCCGCGACCCCTTCGGCAATCACTTCCGCATCACCCAGCCCCGCGCCTGACCCCCGCCCGGCGCCAGGCCGGAGGCCGCCGTACAATCGCGCCCATGGCACCTGAGCAGCGCATGTTCGGCCTCTGGCCGAGCCCCATCACCCCCTCCGCCCTCGCTGTTGCCCTCCGCCTCAATGAGCCGGCCTGGGATACCGACGGCCAAACCCTCGCCTGGGTCGAGGGCCGCTCCGACCGCGGCGTCATCGTCACCCGCCGCCTCGACGACGCCGCCACCCGCGACCTCACTCCCGAAATCTCCGTCCGCGCCTTCATCGGCTACGGCGGCGGAGACGTCACCCTCGCCCGCGGCGCCGCCTTCTTCGTCGGACAGGCCGACCAGCGCATCTACCGCCAGGACCTCGCCGGCGGCCCGGCCCGCCCCATCACCCCGCCCGTCGGCGCCGCCTCCAGCCCGGCCGTCTCCCCGGATGGACGCTGGGTCGCCTACGTCCACTCCTTCGAAGATGTCGACTGCATCGCCGTCGTCGACGCCGAAGGCCGCCAGTGGCCCCGCCGCCTCGCCGAAGGCCGCGACTTCTACATGCAGCCGGCCTGGCACCCCGCCGGCAACCGCCTCGCCTGGGTCGAATGGGACCACCCGAACATGCCCTGGGATGCCACCGAACTCCGTGTGGCCGACCTCGATACCTCCGGCACCCTCCCTGCGTTGTCCGCCTCCCAGACCGTCGCCGGCGGACCCGAAGTCAGCATCTTTCAGCCCCTCTTCACCAGCGACGGCGCCGGCCTCTGCTACATCAGCGACGAAACCGGCTGGGGCCACCTCTACCGGCGCGACCTCCCGACCGGCCAGGTCCGCCAGCTCACCTCCGGCGAAACCGAGCACGGCACCCCCGCCTGGATGCACGGCATGCGCACCTTCGCCGAGCTCCCCTCCGGCGCCCTCGTCCTCATCCGCTCGACCGCAGGCTTCCATCGCCTCGTCCTGCTCGACCCGCGCACCGGCAGTGAGCGCGACCTCTCCCCGGCCCTGCCCGGCTACACCGCATTCTCCGCCCCGGCCGCCTCGCCCTCCGCCGAACGGCTCGCCGTCGTCGCCAGCGGCGGCAAACAGCCCCCGCGCGTCATCGCCCTCGACCTCCACGACCCGGCGGCGCCCCGCGTCGACGTCTTCCGCCGCAGCGACAGCGAACTCGTCCCCGCCTCCGCGCTCTCCGCCCCCGAACCGGTCAGCTGGACGTCCTTCGACGGCGAGCAGGCCCACGGCCTCTACTACCCGCCCGCCAGCGACCGCTTCGAAGGGACGGGCGCGCCCCCGCTCGTCGTCCTCGTTCACGGCGGCCCGACCAGCCAGGTCACCGCCACCTGGAACCCCCAGGCCCAGTTCTTCGCGACTCGCGGCTACGCCGTCCTCCTCCCCAACTACCGCGGCTCCACCGGCTACGGCCGCGCGTACATGCTTAAGCTCCGCCGCAGCTGGGGCATCTACGATGTCGAAGACGCCCGCACCGGCGCCCTCGCCCTCGCCGACCGCGGCCTCGCCGACCGCTCCCGGCTCGTCATCATGGGTGGCAGCGCCGGCGGCTTCACCGTCCTCCAGTCGCTCGTCCAGTACCCCGGCGTCTATAAAGCTGCCATCTGCATGTTCGGCGTCGCCAACCAGTTCACCCTCGCCGCCGATACTCACAAGTTCGAAGCCCGCTACCTCGACTCCCTCCTCGGCCCCCTCCCCGAAGCCGCCGCCGTCTACCGCGAGCGCTCACCCATCTTCCACGCCGACCGCATCCGCGACCCCATCGCCGTCTTCCAGGGCGAAATCGACCGCGTCGTCCCTCGTGAACAGAGCGACAGCATCGTCGCCTCCCTCCGTGCCCGCGGCGTCCCCCACGAGTACCACGTCTACCCCGGCGAAGGCCACGGCTGGCGCAAGTCCGAGACCATCGACCACTTCTACCGGACCGTCGAGGCCTTCCTCCGCACCCACGTCCTCTACGCCTGACGGCCCGCCGGGTCAGCCCTCCATCGGCAGCCAGCGCATCGCCTCCGCCGCCGCGGCCCGGTCACGCGCACTCTTCTCGGCCCAACGCTCGAGGAACTCCGCGCCAACAGCAGCCTGCGCATCCTGCCACCGCAGCGGCCGGCCGCTGCCTGTGCCCGTCTCAGCCACCGCGACGATGAACGCCGTCGCATCCCCGAGGTCGAACCGCTCGAGCACCCGCCCCCGGAGCCATCCGGCCCCGCCCGCGAAGACCGGGTCCCCCTCCGGCGTCAGCCGGTACTCCAGCCCGTCGAGCTTCGGCCCTTCGCGCCCGCTCCGCAGCCCCAGAGGCGCGAGCAGCCCCTCTTGCCCCTCCGCCAGCACCGTGATCGCCAGCGTCCCGGTTTCCGTCACCAAATCGTGGGTGTAGTTCGTCTTCCAGAGGACCGCCAGCAGCCGCGGCCGCTCCGGCACAATCGACGCCCCGAACACCGAAAGACAGATCTGCGCGTTCGGCCCCGCCGGGCCGTGGCTGCCCAACGCGCACAGCGGCGACCAGAACTCCGAGAGCACGCTCCGTGCCGGCTGCGTCATCGCCCCGCGAACGTACCCCGCCAGCGCCCCGGCGGCAAAACCTGCCCCATCGACACAACGGTCACGCCTCCGCACAATGGCGCCCATGCAGGATTGCCTCTTCTGCCGCATGCACCGCGGTGAAGTGCCAGTCACCAAAGTCGCCGAAAACAGCCACGCCTTCGCCATCCGCGACATCAACCCCCGCGCGCCCATCCACTGCCTCATCATCCCGAAGGCCCACATCGATAATGCCCGCGACATTGAATGGAGCCACGCTGAGGTGCTCGCCGGCATGTTCGTCCTCGCCAAAGATGTCGCCCGCGTCGAGGGCGTCTGGGAGCCCGGCTACCGCCTCGCCTTCAACGTCGGCGATGCCGCCGGCATGACCATCCACCACCTCCACATGCACCTCCTCGGCGGCCGCCGCCTCGGCCCCGAAGGCTGACTGCGCCGGCGCCGCCCGCGCACATGAGCACCATCCGCCAGCAGATCGAGGCCGTCCGCGCCGAGTACGCCCGCCTCCCCGCCGGCCTCCTCGCCCACGTCGAACGCGTCGTCGCCGAAGCCCGCGACCTCGCCGCTCGCTGGGACCTCGACCTCGACCGCGTCGAACTCGCCGCCTGGGGCCACGACCTCTTCCGCGCCCACCCCCCGGCCGACCAGCTCCGTCTCGCCGCCGAAGCCGGCCTCCCCATCACCGAGACCGACCGCCTCGAGCCGGTCCTGCTCCACGGCCCCATCGCTGCCGTCGTCCTCCGCGAACGGCTCGGCATCACCGACGATGAAGCCCTCGCCGCCGTCCGCGACCACACCCTCGGCGCCGCCGAAATGCCCCTGATCGCCAAGGTCATCCTCCTCGCCGACAAGTTCGAACCCCGCAAGCGCCAGCGCACCCCCGTCATGCGCGAAATCCGCCGCCTCGCCCGCCGCGACCTCGATGCCGCCCTCCTCTGCTGGGCCGACTGGAAGTGGGTCGAAGAGCGCACCCACGGCTGGGTCAGCCACCCCGCCCACTGGACCGCCCGCGTCCGCTGGGTCGCCGAGCACCACGCCGACCGCGCCCTGCCGCCCATCCTCCCCCTTGACGACGACGCCGACCCGGCGTTCGGCGCATAACCCCCCACCGCACACGAGAATCAGGGTTTTCTCCCCAATCTTCACGGGACTGTTCCCGCCCAATCGGTGACTCCCCGATGCGGAGCCGTCCCGCCCATCGCTACCTTCGGCGCATCACCACCCGGAGTGTCGCATGGGCAATCTGCAAACCACGCCGCTCGGACCATGGCTCGAACGCTGGAACTCCCTCCCCCGCTCCCGCCAGGTCATGCTCGCGGCCGTCGGCATCGGCGGATTCCTGCTCGTCTGGGTGCTCTTCCTCGCCTCCTCCAGCCCGAAGATGGTCACCGCCTACTCCGGCCTCGCCCCCGAAGACAGCGCCGCCATGGCCGATGAGCTCGAGTCGCTCGGCATCCCCTATGAGCTCCGCGGCGGCGGCTCCGCCATCGCGGTGCCCGCCAACAAGGTCGCCGAAGTCCGCATCAAGCTCGCCCAGGCCGGGCTCCCCACCGGCGGCGCCGTCGGCCTCGAAATCTTCGATAAAACCAATTTCGGCGCGACCGACTTCGTCCAGCAGGTCAACTTCCGTCGTGGCCTCGAAGGCGAACTCGCCCGCTCCATCAACACCCTCGACGCGGTCAAAGCCTCCCGCGTCCACATCTCCATCCCCAAAGAAGCCCTCTTCAAAGAAGACCAGCACGAAGCCACCGCCAGCGTCCTCCTCCAGCTGCGCCCCGGCACCCGGCTCTCCGATGAGCAGGTCAAGGGCATCGTCAACCTCGTCGCCAACTCCGTCGAAGGCCTCTCCGAAAAAGGCATCACCATCATCGACGACGCCGGCCGCGTCCTCTTCGATGGCGCCACCTTCGGCGGAAGCTTCTCCGCAGGCGCAACCGCCTCCCAGCTCGAGCTCCAGCGCCAGTACGAACTCGCCCTCCAGCGCGATGTCAGCGATGTCCTCGCCCGCATCGTCGGCCCCGGCCGCAGCGCCGTCACCATCCGCGCCAGCCTCAACTTCGACCACGTCACCCAGACGAAGGACGAATTCGGCACCCCCCAGCAGGCCGTGCCCCGCTCCCAGTCCACCGTCGAAGAGACCTTTACCGGCACCAACCTCAACGTCGGCAACGTCCCCGGCACGGGAGCCAACGGCGGCACCGGCGGCGGCGCCAACACCACCGCCAACGGCAACTCCCAGTACACCCGCACCGAAACCACCACCAACAACGAAATCCCCAGGACCACCTCCACCACCATCCAGGCCCCCGGCAAGCTCGAGCGCCTCAGCGTCTCCGTCGTCCTCGACGAATCCGTTACCGCCGCCCAGGAGGCCGCCATCACCAGCGCCGTCGCCGCTGCCGTCGGCCTCGACCAGGTCCGCGGCGACGTCATCAGCGTCACCCGCCTCCCCTTCGACGAAAGCGCCCGCACTGACCTCGTCGGCGAAACCCCCGGCGGCCTCGCCGCCTACTTCGAATACCTCAAGCTCGTCATTCCGATCCTCGCCGTCATCCTCGCCTTCATCCTCGTCATGCTCCTCCTCCGCTCGCTGTCGAAGCGGCAGCTCCGGCTCCCCGCACCGGTTGCACCCCACGCGCTTCCCACGGGCGCCGCGGCGGCCCTCGCCGCCCTCCCGAGCGCGGCGCCGCAGCAGGAGCTGCCCGTCCTCGAAACCCCCGCCGACCCCCACGAAGAGCGTGTCCTCCGCCTCGCCGAGGCCAACCCCCGCGCCGTCGCCGACGTCGTCCAAACCTGGATGAGGGAAGACTAGCCGCCCATGGTCGCCAAGGACGAGAAGCTCAAAGGCCGCCGCAAAGCCGCTGCGCTGCTCATCACCCTCGGCAAGGAGCGCTCGGCCGAGGTTCTGCGCCACCTTTCCGACGAGGACATCGAGCGCCTCACCTGGGAGATCTCCGCAATGGGCGAGCTGCTCCCCGAGCAGCGCAAAGAAGTCATCGAAGAGTTCGAAGAGGCAGCCGTCGCCCGGAACGTCATCTCCCTCGGCGGCCTCGAATACGCCGAAGACCTCCTCCGCCTCGCCCTCGGCGAAGAAAAAGCCGCAGAACTCATCGACCGCCTCTCGGCGACCTCGCCCACCGTCCCCTTCGGCTTCCTCCGCCACCTGAACGTCCAGCAGCTCGTCAACTTCCTTGCCAACGAGCACCCCCAGACCATCGCCCTGCTCACCTCCTTCCTCCAGCCCGACAAGGCCGCCCAGGTCCTCGCCGGCCTCGAACCCGAGCTCGCCGCCGACGTCGCCCGCCGCATCGCCCTCATGGACCGGGCCAACCCCGAGATCGTCAACGAGGTCGAAGCCGTCCTCCGCCGCAAACTCAGCGCCGTCCTCCAGCCTTCCCGCGTCACCCAGTCCGTCGGCGGCATCGAAGTCCTCGTCCAGGTCCTCAAGCAGTCCTCCCGCATGACGGAGAAGACCATCATCGAAGCCCTCGAAGAGAGCGAGCCCGAACTCGCCGAGCAGATCAAAAAGCGGATGTTCGTCTTCGAGAACATCGCGACCCTCGATGACCGCTCCATCCAGCGCATCCTCCGCGAGGTCGAAGTCCGCGACCTCGCCCTCGCCCTCAAGGCCACGTCCGAGGCCGTCAAGGAGTGCATCCTCCGCAACATGTCCCAGCGCGCCGCCCAGATGCTGCGCGAAGACATGGAGGCCTCCGGCCCCGTCCGGCTCCGCCAGGTTGAAGAGGCCCAGCAGCGCATCGTCGAGGTCATCCGTCGGCTCGACGAGGCCGAAGAGATTGTGATCTCCCGCGGAGGCGATGATGAGCTGGTCGGCTAGGCCCCCGCGCGTCATCCGCTCCTCCCGCGCCCGCGCCGAGAACGAGGTCTTCGTCGTCGGCGCCTCCTCGCCAGCAGTCCCGGTCGAGGCCCCGGTCGCCACCGCCGCCGAGATCATTGCCGCCGCCGAAGCCCGCGCCGCTGAGATCATCGCTGCCGCCGAAGCCGAGGCCGCCCGCATCCGCGGCGCTGCCGCCGAACAAGTCGCCGCCGCCGCCCGCGAGGCCGCCGAACGCGCCCGCGCCGAGGGCCTTGCCAGCGCCGAGGCCGAAGCGCGCGGCCTGCTCGAACTGATCCGCGCCGCCGCGCGCGAGGGCGTCGCCATCCGCGACCAGGTCGCTGCCTCCGCCGGCGAACTCCTCGCCAGCGCCGTCATCCTCGCCGTCCGCCGCATCGTCGGCCACGCCTACGCCGCCGAGCCGGCGCTGACTGCCGCCGCCTGCGATGACGCCGTCCGTGCCGCCGCCGGCCAGGAGATCGTCAGCATTCGCGTCAATCCCGGCGTCGAAGCCGCCGTCACCGCCGCCCTCGGCGACCTCGGCGCCTACGTCCGCCCCGACGGTGCCGTCGAAGTCGGCGGCTGCATCATCGACCTGCGCAACGGCACCATCGACGCCACCCTCGATGCCCGGCTCAGCCTCGCCGAGCTCGCCATCCGCCGTGCCGCGGGGGCGGAACAATGACCGCCGTCCTCGAAGCCATCACCCGCGCCCTCGCCGGGGCCAGCCTCTACCGCCGCACCGGCACCCTCCTCCACGCCACCGGCGAGATGGCCGTCGCTGCCGGCATCAACCTCCAGCCCGGCGAGCTCGTCCTCATCGAGGACCCGTCCGGCAACCCCATCCCCGCTGAAGCAGCCGGGGCGGCGCCCGGCATCGCCCACCTCGCCCTGCTCGAACGCGCGGCCCTGCCAGCCGGCGCCCGTGTCGTCGCTACCGGCTTCCCGCCGCTCGCCCCCGTCGGCGCCTCGCTCCTCGGCCGCATCCTCGATGGCCTCGGCCGGCCCATCGATGGCGGCCCGGTCCCCCAAGGCGTGCGCTGGGTGCCCGCCGCCGCCGAGCCGCCCCACCCCCTCGACCGCGAACCCATCACCCGCCCGCTCCCCAGCGGCGTCCGCGCCGTCGATGGCTTCCTCACCCTCGGCCGCGGTCAACGCGTCGGCATCTTCGCCGGCTCCGGTGTCGGCAAGAGCACCCTCCTCGGCATGCTCGCCCGCGGCACCCGCGCCGATATCACCGTCATCGCCCTCATCGGTGAACGCGGCCGCGAAGTCCGCGACTTCATCGAGCACGACCTCGGCCGCGACGCGCTCCAGAACTGCGTCGTCGTCGCCTCCACCGGCGATAACCCCGCCGCAATGCGCATCTGCGCGGCCCGCACCGCCACCGCCATTGCCGAAGGCTTCCGCGAACAGGGCGCCGACGTCCTCCTCCTCTTCGACAGCCTCACCCGCGTCGCCATGGCCCGCCGCGAAATCGGCCTCGCCGCCGGCGAACCCCCAACCGCCCGTGGCTATCCGCCCTCCGTCTTCTCCATGCTCCCGCACCTCATGGAACGCGCCGGGCCCGGCCCAACCGGCTCCATCACCGCCGTCTACACCGTCCTCGTCGATGGCGAAGACATGGATGAGCCGATAGCCGACCTCGCCCGCGCCACCCTCGATGGCCACATTGTCCTTCGCCGCGCGCTCGCCTCCGCCGGCCACTACCCGCCCATCGACGTTCTCCAGAGCGTCTCCCGCCTCATGGACCGCGTCGCCAGCCCGGCCCACCGCGAAGCCGCCCGCCGCCTCCGCCAGCTCCTCGCCGCCTACGAGGACGCCCGCGACCTCGTCGCCATCGGCGCCTACAGCCGCGGCGCCGACCCGCTCGTCGACCGCGCCCTCGAACTGCTCCCGGCCATCAACGCCTTCCTCCGCCAGCGCGCCGACGACGTTACGCCCTTCGACGACGCCGTCGCCGCCCTCTGCGCCATCGACCCGGAATTCGAGGACGCGTCCGCCAATCCCGGCCCTGGCGTCTCCGCCGGGTCCGCATCCGAACCAGGGGAGGTGACCGATGCCGTTGTCGTCGAAGCGGCTTGAGCGGCTCGTCCGCCAGCGCGGCCTCCTCGAACGCCTCCAGCGCCGCGAGCTCGCCGAGGCCATCGCACTCCGCGACCGCCGCGCCCGCGCCCTCGCCGAAGCCCAATCCAGCCGCGACCTCCTCCTCGATACGCCGCTGCCCGCCGGCCCCGTCGACGTCGCCGACCTCCTCGCCGCCGGCGCCTGCCTCCAGCGCCTCGACCGCGATATCGCCGCCCGCGAAGCGGCGCTCGCCCACTCCGAAGAAGACGTCGCCGAGGAGCGTGCCGCCCTCATGGAGCGCCGCCGCGACCGCCGCTCCCTCGAACTCCTGCTCGAACGCCGCCGCGCCGAGGAGCGCCTCCAGCGCTCCCGTGCCGAATCCCGCCAGCTCGACGACCTCCTCGCCGCCCGCTGGAAGCCCCGCACACCCCTTCCGGAGGACACCCCATGAACCCCATCGCCGACCGCGGTATCGCCCAGGTGACCGCCTGGCTCTCCGGCCTCGGCCGCCGCCAGGGCGCCATCGCCAACAACATCGCCAACATCGATACCCCCGGCTACGTTCGCCAGGAGGTCAACTTCGAAACCGAGCTCCAGCGCGCCTTCGGCCGCCAGTCCGCCCGGCTCGCGACTACCGACCCCCGCCACATCGCCGCTCCGTCACTCCGCCGCGACCAGCTCGGCCTCGACCCCCAGCAGCTCCTCACCTCCAGCCGCCGCGACGGCAACACCGTCGACGTCGACCAGGAGATGGTCCTCCTCGCCGAGACCCAGATGCGTTACCAGGCCGCGGCCCAGGTCCTCTCCCGCAAGCTCAACAACATTCGCACCGCCATCACCGGCTAAGGAGCCACGCCATGAGCCTTATCCGCGCCCTCGCCTCCTCCGCCTCCGGCCTCGCCGCCCAGCGCGTCCGCATGGACGTCGTCGCCAACAACGTCGCCAACATCGACACCACCGCCACCCCCGAGGGCGGCCCCTACCGCCGCCAGGTCGTCCGCTTCGCCTCCGGCGACCCCGCCCTCCCCTTCTCCGGCGTCATCCGCAAATTCCTCGGCGGCGGCTCCACCGGCGTCGTCCTCACCCAGGTCGCCGTGGATAACGAGACCCCCGGCCGCACCGTTTACGACCCCTCCCACCCCGACGCCGACCCCGAAACCGGCTACCTCGAAATGCCCAATGTCGACCTCGTCCAGGAGATGACCGACCTCACCTCCGCCAACCGCTCCTACCAGGCCAACGTCACCGTCCTCAACGCCGCCAAGCAGATGGCGCTCCGCGCCCTCGATATCACCAGCAGATAGTCCTCTCGGGGTTTTACCCCGCACGGTTACACGCATCCCGGAGGGTCCCGTGGACATCGCACCGATTCAGAGCCAGCGCCCCCTCGCACAGACTGGAGCCACGGCGGCTGCACCCGCAGCCGGGTTCGCTGACCTCCTCGGGCGCGCCCTCGGCCAGCTCCAGGCCATCAGCGACAACGCCGACGCGAAGGTCAACGCCCTCGCAGCGGGCCAGGACGTCGAACTCCACGACGTCATGCTCGCCGTCGAAACCGAAAGCCTGGCGATCTCCCTCGCCACCCAGCTCCGCAACAAGGCCGTCGAGGCCTACCAGGAAGTCTTCCGGATGCAAATCTGATGGGACTCGTCGTCGAACTCCAGCCCGCACCGCTCGAACTCGCCGGTTCCGCCCAGGCCGGCGGTACCGGCACCGCAGCCGCCGGCGACCTCTTCGGCGCCCTCCTCGCGGCCATCGCCGGGGACGCCGGTGCCGCCGCCGGCGAGAGCCGGTCCGAATCCGCCCTCCCGCCGCCGCCGCCGCGCCGCGAGAGCGGGGCCGATCTCCTGCCGGCGCTCGCACTTGTTCCGGTTCCTGTCCTCCCCGCCCAGGCGCTGCCCGCGGGCGGACCTTCCGCCGCCCCGGACGGAACGGACGCCTCGCCTGTCCCGGCGCCGTCGCCCGCGCTCCCGGCCGATGCCGCTCCCGCTGCCGTGGCGCCCGCCATGCTCGCCCCCGAAGCGCCGGGCGGTGCCGACGCTCCAGCAGAAGCCGAGTCGCCCCTCGCCTCGGCCGATGCCGTGCCAGCCGAAGCCCCCGCCGACCCGGCTGCGGCCCCGGAAGCTGACCCTGTCGCCGGCTCCCGGGCCGACGCCCCGTCCGCTGAGCCGGCAGCGCCCCGGGCGGTCGCCGAACCCCCGGCCGGCCTCCCCGCCGAATCCCCCAAAGGCGTGGTCCGCACCGTCGGGAACGCCGCACCGGGATCCGAACCGGCCCTCCCGCCCGGCATCGCCGTCCGCGATGCCCGCCGCCCCGCCGACCGCCCGCTGCCGCGCGCCGCCGAACCGGCCATCGCCCACGCTGCCGCCGGGTCCGCGGTCGGCCAGCTCAGCGAAACGTCCTCCCCCCAGGGCGCCGCGCTGCCCCCAGCCGATCCCCCGCCTCCTGCGCCGCCCGCCATCACTAACCTCGACGCCGTCGCGACCGCCGTCATCGAACGGGTCGAAGACGGTGGCGGCGAGGCCCGCATCCGCCTCGAACCCGCCGGGCTTGGCGAAATCACCATCCGCCTCACCGCCCGCCACGAAGCCGTCCACCTCGATATCCACGCCGAGACCCCCGAGGCCGTCGCCCTCCTTCGCGATGCCGCCGCCGACCTCTCCGCCCTCCTCGGCCAGCGCGGCATGAGCCTCGAAGGGCTGAGCGTCGGCCTTGGCGCCCGCCAGGGCGATAGCGGCGGCTGGGAGGAGGTCCGCCCTCGCCAGCAGCCGCCCGCGAAGGGCGAGTTCGCTGCTCTGCTCGGTATCGAAGACCCGGCTGCCGCAGCCCGCCACCACCGCCTGCGCGCCGCCTACAACCCCGACGGCTCGCTCATCTACCGCGTCTAGGAGGCACCCGACCGATGCCCGGCCTGCAGATCGACCCCGTCACCGGCCTCAAGAACGCGACCTACACGCCCTCCACGGGCGCGCCCTCCAATGAGCTCGGCCAGGTCGACTTCATGAAGCTCATCATCGCCCAGATGCGCAACCAAAACCCCCTCGAGCCCCAGAAGGACTCCGACTGGATGGCCCAGATGGCCCAGTTCGAAGCCCTCAACCAGATGCGCGCCGTCGCTTCGGGTATGAAGGCGCTCCAGGGCCTCGCCGAGCTCACCAGCGCCGCCGGCCTCATCGGCAAAACCGTCACCGGCCGCCAGGTCGATGCCATCGCCATCACCCGCGACCTCGTCGCTCGCGAAAAGTTCGGGCGCCCCTTCGCAAAGCTCACCTCGCCCGAGCGCGTCGCTGTCAATGAAGACGAGCGCGTCGTCGCTGCCGCTGCCGACCTCCCCAACGCCGGGAATGAGGTCACC
Source organism: Tepidiforma thermophila (assembly GCF_002563855.1). Taxonomy (NCBI): domain Bacteria; kingdom Bacillati; phylum Chloroflexota; class Tepidiformia; order Tepidiformales; family Tepidiformaceae; genus Tepidiforma; species Tepidiforma thermophila. Next base: position 2,701,228 of record NZ_PDJQ01000001.1, on the reverse strand, counting down.
GGCGTCGTCGAAAAGGTCGTCATGGATAGCTCCGGCATCCCCTTCCTCTACGTCGGCGGCAAAGTCCTCGACCTCTTCACCGTCAGCCAGGTGCAGCAGCCATGATCGACCGCACCGCCCCCATCGGCCCCGCCGCCCTGCCCCGCCCTGCCCCGCCCCGCCGCGCCGGCCCCCGCCGCGGCACCGCAAGGCGGCCCCGCCTTCGCCGACCTCCTCCAGCGCGCCAGCACCCGCGTCGCGCTCTCCGGCCACGCCGCAAAGCGCATCGAACGGCGCGAACTCGCCCTCGATGCCCCGAAGCTCCAGCGTCTCGAATCCGCCATCGACCGCGCCGCCGGCAAGGGCGCCCGCAGCACCGTCGTCATGCTCGACAACCTCGCCGTCATCGTCGATGTCCCCGGTCGAACCGTGGTCACCGCCCTCGACACCACCCGTGGAAAGGAGCACGTCTTCACGAACATCGATTCCGTCGTCATCGCCTAGCAGCTCCGGGCCGGTCCGCTCGTCGGAGGCCCGATCCGCACCGCCACCTCACCAGCAACGGCACAGAAAGGATCGAGTACCCACCATGATGCGAGCACTCTTCTCCGCCATCTCCGGCATGAAGAACCACATGGCCTTCATGGACGTCGTCGGCAACAACATCGCCAATGTCAACACCATCGCCTTCAAGTCCTCCCGCGTCACCTTCCAGGACATCCTCGGCCAGACCATCCGCGGCGCCAGCAGCCCCCAGGGCGGCCGCGGCGGCATGAACCCCGCACAGATCGGCCTGGGCATGCAGCTCGGCGGCATCGACAACATCATGACCCAGGGCTCCCTCCAGAGCACCGGCAAGCTCACCGACTTCGCCATCCAGGGCGACGGCTTCTTCGTCGTCTCCGATGGCTCCCGCAACTACTACACCCGCGACGGCGCCTTCGATATCGATGTCGCCGGTAACCTCGTCAACCCGGTCACCGGCCTCAAGGTCATGGGCTGGCGCGCCGATGCCTCCGGCGTCATCGACGTCGACGGCCCTCTCGTTCCCCTCTCCATCCCCTTCGGCACCCGCATCAGCGCCCGCGTCACCAGCGAAGTCGTCATGGCCGGCAACCTCGATGCCGGCACCCCCACCTACAACGCCGGCCCGCCGGCCACCGGCCTCGTCCAGTCCACCCTCACCGTCTACGACTCCCTCGGCAACGCCATCACCCTCAACCTCGAATTCCGCAAGAACTCCGCGGCCAACACCTGGGACGTCTTCGCCTTCTACGACCACGATGGGAACCCGCTCACGGCCGAGCAACAGGTCACGCCCACGCCCGGCCAGATCGTCTTCAACAACACCACCGGCGCCGTCCAGGCCCCGGCCAACGGCATCCTGAACTTCTCCCTGCCCACCCTTCCCAGCGGTGCCGCGACGCCGCTCGCCTTCGATATCGACTTCTCCGCCCTTACCCAGTTCGCCGGCGCCAGCCAGCTCAACGTCTCCAGCCAGGACGGCGCCCCCGCCGGCGCGCTCGTCTCCTTCGCCGTCGGCTCCACCGGCGAAATCACGGGCATCTACTCCAACGGCGCCAACCAGATCATCGGCCAGCTCGCCCTGGCTGCCTTCACCAACCCCGGGGGCCTGCAGCGCCTCGGCCAGAACCTCTGGGCCCCCAGCGCCAACTCCGGCGAGCCGATCATCGGCCAGCCCAACACCAACGGCCGCGGCTCCGTCTCCACCGGCACCCTCGAATCCTCCAACGTCGACCTCGCCCAGCAGTTCACATCCGTCATCCTCGCCCAGCGCGGCTTCCAGTCCTCTTCCCGCGTCATCACCGCCGGCGACCAGATGCTCCAGGACCTCGTCAACATCATCCGCTAACCCTCGCTCCGGCCGGGGGCGGCCCTGCTCCCCGCCCCCGGCCGCCTCCAGCCCATGACCCGCACCTCTATCGTCCGTTTGAACCGCTTCGCCAGCCTCGCCGTCCTCCCGGTGATGCTCCTGGCGATCCTGGCGTTCTCCCGGCAGGCACAGCGCCAGCCCGCTGTCCCTCCCCCATCGGAGGGCACTCTCGTTGTCGCCAGCCTTCGCGCCGACCTGCTCGAACTTCGCAGCCTCTCCGCCGGCACGTCCCGGACCCTCGCCCTGCCCGGCGCCCCCCACGAGCTGGTCGAGGCCAACGGCCGCCTCTACGCCACGCTCCCCCGTGCCGGCCTCCTCGCCGAGGTCGACCCCCGCGCGCCGGGCCTCCTCCGCCTCGTCCAGCTGCCTGGCCAGCCCCACGGGCTCGCCTTCGACCCTGCCCAGCGCGTCCTCTACGTGGGCCTCGATGCCGCCGACGAGCTTGTCGCGCTCGACGTGGCAACCCTGGCCGAAATCGACCGCTGGCCCACCGGCGCCACGCCTCACATCGTGGTGCTCGCCGGGGGCGTCCCCCACGTTGCCGCCGCCCGCGCCGACCGCGTCGAAACCGTCCGCCCCGCAGGGGGCACCGTGGCATCCGTCGGCCGCCTGCCCGAGGCGCTCGCCGCGCTCCCCGGCATCGTCGCGGCAGCCGCCTACCTCGACGGCACCCTCCACCTCCTCCGTCCGCTCTCCCTCGAGCCGGTCGCCGACATTCCCCTCGGCGGCGGGCCGGTGCGCCTCCTCCCCCTCGATGAGCGCACCATCGCCGTCGCCCTCCAGGAGGCCGACCAGGTCGCCATCGTCGATGCCGAGCGCCGCGCCATCCTCCGCCGCCTCGACGTACCGGCCCGCCCCGATGGGCTCTGCCGCTCCCCCTCCGGCGCCTACCTCGCCGTCGTCTCCAACGCCGAGGGCCGCATTACCATCTTCGAGACCGCATCCTGGCGGGTCGCCGCCCGCTACACCGCCGCCGAAGGTCCCGGTGCCTGCCTCTGGCTCCCCGATTGACCGGCCGCCCGGGCCCGCCGCACCATGGTTCCACCTCCCCTGTGCGGTGATCGGCATGCTCGTCGGCCAGCGCTGCCGCCTCGGTGGCCGCTTCTCCCGCTGCAACAGCCCCGCCGAAGAAACCTGCGTCTACTGCGGGAAACCCTTCTGCGCTCGCCACACCTACTACCGGGAAGGCCACGAGGCCGTTTGCACCTCCGCCCGCTGCCGCGCCAAGCGCGACGACCTCGTCGCTTACCAGTCCTACCGCCGCGCCGTGCTCACCCGCAACCAGGCCGGCCTCTGCGGCATCGAAGGCTGCACCCCGCATCCCGCCCACGAGTGCTCCCTTTGCCGCGGCCACTTCTGTTCACTCCACGTCCGTGAACGGATGTACCCCTTCCGGCAGGGGTGGGTCACCGTCGAACGCCCCGCCTCCGTCTGCGCCCGCTGCTGGGACCGCCGCAAAATCTGGCGCGGCGCCTGACCTCGGGCCTGCCGCCGCCCCGTGCTACCATCTCCGCATATGTCCACTTCCGGCGGCCCCATCCCCGTCCTCGAAGGTGACATCGACGAGGCGCGCCTCCCCGCACCGGACGAGATCGTCCTGCGCATGCGCCAGGCCATCCTCGACGGCAAGCACTGGTTCGAAGCCCTCCTCGACGCCGTCGCCCGCTGGCGCCTCCCGGAGGAAGTCGTCCGCGGCCGCTGCTACCGCTACCTGATCGCCGGCGAAGCATTCGACTGGCTCCTCCTCGCTGAGCGCCTCCTTGACGACGCCGCCGACCTCGTTCCTGCCGCCGAACGCGATGCCCTCCTCTGGCACAACCAGTGGCCCGCCGACGTCGACATCGACGACGAAGAGTTCGCCCGCCGCATCGGCCCCGCCAAGTACTCCGCCCACCTCAACTACCTCTACGGCGTCCTCGTCGAAGAGGCCCTCCAGCTCTCCGTCGAAGAGGAAATCCACAAAGAGATCCGCAGCCGCGTCTGGGGCTTCGACCAGCGCGTCGACGAGACCATGTACCAGCGCATCTACGGCAAATCCCGCGACGAACTCCTCGCGCTCCACTACGAAGAGACCGGCGTCCTCATCAGCGGCGATGTCTCCCTCGGCGACTGGAAGGCGTTCACGTACTGGCTCTTCAAACGCCGCCTCAAGTCGCAGGACCGCGCCCGCGTCGCCAGCGATACGCGCAAGGGCCTCGCCCAGCTCACCCGCATGGAGCTCGCGGTCAGCGAGCGGCGGTTCGGCGCCCGCCTCGGCGAGGCCGACTTCGCCGCTCGCTACCCCGGCTGAGCCCGGCTACCGCCCCTTCCACTGCGGCGCCCGCTTCTCCGCGAACGCCCGCGGCCCTTCCAGCGCATCCTCGCTCGTCCGGCGCCGCATCTCCCACTCATACCGCTGCGCCGCCGCCACTTCGAGACTCAGGTGCAGCCCCCGCATCGCCGCCTCCTTGGTCGCCCGCACCGAAAGCGGAGCGCACCGCAGGATATCCTCCACCCATCGTTCAACCGCACCGTCCAGTTCGTGCAGCGGCACCACCTCGTTCACCAGCCCCAGCTCAGCGGCCCGCCGGGCAGGGATATGCCGTCCCGTCAGCATGTAGCCCATCGCCATCTTTAGCGGGATCTGCCGCGGCAGCCGGTGCACACCGAGCGCCCCTGCGATCAACCCCCGTCGCGGCTCCGGCAGCCCGAGTTCCGCGTGTTCCGCCGCCACAATGATGTCGCACGCCAGCGCCATCTCCAGCCCGCCGCCCAGCGCGAAGCCGTTCACCCGCGCAATGATCGGTTTGAACAGGTCGAACCGGTTCGTAATCCCGCCGAACCCGCCCTTCGGCCACGAAAGGTCCGGCCGCTGCTCCTTCGGCAGCCGCGACATCTCCGCCGTGTACTTCAGGTCGTTCCCCGCCGAAAACGCGCGGTCGCCCTCACCCGTCAGCACGGCCACCCAGGCGTCATCATCCGCGGCGAACTGGTCCCACGCCGCATCCAGCTCCCGGCTCGCTGGCGGGTGCAGCGCATTCATGACTTCCGGCCTGGTGATCGTGATCGTCACGACATGGCCCTTCTTCTCGTAGCGGCAAAATTCCACAGGGTCTCCTCCACGACAGGTGCCCCCGCATTCTGGCCGCTCCCGCCCTCGCCCGCAAAACCCGGGCGCTACCCCGCGTCCCGCTCCTCGTCGGCATACCCCGCTCGGAACCCATCCGCACCCCCCGTCTCCTCCCCGGCGAAGGTCCGCCGCTCGGCGTACTCCAGCACCCATGAGGCAACCACCGCCGCCAGCCCCGCCCCCGCCACGAACGCGCCGTTCCGCGTCCCCGCCGCAAACCCGGCCTGCGCGATGGTCCTCAGGTCCGCCACGAACGGGTCGCTGCCGCCCACCTGCCCGGCGGCCGCCCAGAAGGCGAAGCTCACCGCAGCCGCACCCACGCCCCCGAGCGCCATCGCTGCCGCCGGCGCCCGCATCCGGCTCCATCCCTCGCTTAGGCTCGCCAGCAGCGCCCCCAAGAGCGCCGTCGCGACCGCCAGCGTTGCCGCAGCCACCCCCGCCCGCGTGTGCAGCGGCCCCGAGAGTTGCCCAGCACCCAGCTCCAGGAGCCCCACCAGCGAAAGCCGGTCAATCCGCTGGTCCCCGGTCCGGTCGAACGCGCCTAGCCCTTCCGCGTACACCAGCGCCGCCGAGCGGTCGAGCAGCATCGCCCGCAGATCGCCATCGGTGGCTGTCCGAACCTCCTGCGCCTCCAGCACCACGGGCAGCGCATATCCCGCCGGCTCGAGGGATCCCTCGGTCCGCGCTGCCTCCTCGCGCAGCTCCGCACCATGCTCCGCAATGAACGCGTCGATATCCGTCAGGCTCGCAATGGCCGCCCGCAGCATCGGCACCGCCGTCGACTCCGCCGTCACCTGCCAGGCGCTCGTGCTCAGCACCATCCCGAACGCCGCCAGCGCCAGCAGCACCGCCACCAGCGACCGTCGGCCTTCGCCCGTCCCCCCGACCTGTGCAAAGACCCGCTCCCGGGCCGAAAGCCCGGCCGCACCCTCCTCGAACGTGTCGCCGGTGCTCACACCAGCCGCACCACAATCGTCCCGGCCAGCCGGTCGTGCAGCGTCCGCCGGTGCCGGTCAAATGCCGCCCACAGGATCCCCAGCGCTGCCAGCACCAGCGCGCCGCCGAGCACCGCCCCGGCCGCCACCGTCGACTCCCGGAGCGCGTATGCCCCGACAATTCCGATGCCGGCAAGAAGGACGTACGCCAGCAGCCCGATCACCCGCGCCATCGCCCCCAGCACGCCCAGGGGCCGCCCGTCCGACCGCACCACCATCAGCTGCATGACCGCCGCCCCGACTGTCTGCCCCTTCCATGCCAGCCCGATGAAAAAGTAGAGCAGGAAGGCCACCGGGATGAGCGCCACACACACCCAGAACGCCGACAGCGCCGTCGACGATGGCTCCACCCGTTCGAAATCCGACGAAATGAGCACGATGAGCGAACCCGCCGTCACCAGCAGCGACGCGATGATGAACAGCACGAGCACATCGAGCGCGCCCGCCGCCACCCGCGATTCGAATGACGCATAGTGCAGCCGGAACGCCGGCCGGTTACCTCCGCCGGCCCCGCGCGAGCCCATCGCAGCATCTGCGCTCATCCCTGCCAGTCTACGACGGCCCGGGTAAAGCGGTAGCGCCCGCTCCTTGCCCCTCCCCCGCCCCCCGGCCGCGGTACAGTGTGCCCATGGCCGCAAGAGCACCCGCCGCTGGTCCGCCCGTCGACCTCGAACCATGGCGCCCCCGCGCCTGGCTCTTGCTGTTCATCCTCGCCGGCGTGCTCGGCATCCTCCTCGGGGGTGCATCCGCCCTCGTTGTCCCGCGCGGCGAATTCGCCGAGCACCGCTACCACCTCTGGCGCTGGCAGGCCGAAACCGTCGTCCCCGCCCTTGCCCGCATCGCCGGCATCCGCCCCGAACCCGCCGCAGCGGCCAACGAAGACGCCATCCGCCAGTACTTCGCCCTCACCTCCCGCCTCCGCGCCGAGCTCGCCAAAGAACAGCCAGACACCCGCCTCGTCGAAGCCCTCGAAAACGAACGCGCCACGTACGAGAACGACGTCGAGCGGTTCATCACACAGGCCCTTACCGAGGTCATCGGCTCCGCAGGGCTCCAGCGGCCGCTCCCCCTGTTCCGGGACATCGAACTCACCTGGCCGCCCGTCGCCTTCGAACTCACCAGCCCCCCGCGCCTCCTCGTCCGCTCCCCCCGCGACCGCATCGAGCGCCTCAGCGATACTCTCCTCCAGCCTGGCCTCACCCTCGCCGATATCGAACGCATCGAAGCCCGCGCCGGCACCCCCGATACCGTCTCCATCGTCCTGTCACTCGGCGGGCTCGCGGCCTATCCCGCAATCGTCCGCGATGACCGCTCCTACGCCGCCGTCCTCGAAACCGCCGCCCACGAGTGGGTCCACCACTACCTGGCCTTTTACCCTCTCGGCCAGCAGTGGGGCAAAGGCGGCGACGCCGAAGTCCTGAACGAAACCGTCGCCTCCATTGCCGGCCGCGAACTCGCCCGCCTCGTCATGCTCCGCTACCCCATCGACCTCCCGCCCGGCGAAGACGGCTCCGGCCCTCCGTCGAACCGCAACCCCGAAATCGACTTCAACGCCGAGATGCGCGCCCTCCGCCTCGCCGTCGACGACCTCCTCGCGCAGGGCCGCATCGCCGAGGCCGAGCAGCTCATGGAGCAGAAGCGCCGCTACCTCGCCGACAACGGCATCCCAATCCGCAAAATCAACCAGGCGTACTTCGCCTTCTACGGCACCTACGCCGATAGCCCCCAGTCCTCCAACCCCATTGGACCGCTCTTCGAAACCCTCTGGCAGCGCACCAACGACATCGGAGAGTTCCTCCGCATCGCCCGCGGCATCACCAGCCGCGCCCAGCTCGAAGCCGTCGTCGCCGCGCTCGAGCCGACCGCGCCATGACCGCTGCCCGTGTCCGCCCGTGGCTGCTGGCCCTCCTCGCCTGGGCGGCCCTCATCTTCGTCCTCTCGAGCTTCCCCAATCCGCCCGGGCCGCGCGCCAACGACCTCCGCTCGACCCTCGCCCACATCGTCGAGTACGCCGTCTTCGGCTTCCTCGCCCTGAATCTCCTCGTGCGCTTGCGCCGGCAGCTCACCGGCCGTCTCCTCGCCGCCGCTTGGCTCCTCTCCGTCGCCTACGGCATCTCCGACGAACTCCACCAGGCGTTCGTGCCGCGCCGCGATGCCTCGCTCCTCGACGTCCTTGCCGATGCCGCCGGGGCCGCCCTCGGCGTCGCGGCGGCGGCCCTCCAGCACCGCATCCGCACCGCCCGCTTCAGCCGAACAGCGGACCGCCCGGGTCCAGCACCTCGCCGTTCAGCGCGATGACGGCCGGCCGCTCCTCGCAGTACCCCTCGTTCTCACACTTGTCGAACACGAACGCCCCGCGCTTCTTATCGAACTGGATCTTCCACGTCCCGATGACCGGGCTCCCCGGCCCTTCCTCGCGCGCCCGCTCAAGGATGGCGATCAGCGCGGCAATCTCTTCCCGTCCCATGGCGGCTCCTTTCCGTCGTTCGGCACAAGCTTAGTCGCCGCCCAGCGGCCGCGGTAGCGCACCCTCCGCTGCGGCTCCACGCAGCGGCAGCGATGCGAACCACGCACCCGCGACGATCACCAGCACCCCCGCCGCCATCACCCCGAGCGTCTCCCGCTCGCCAATCCAGTCCGCCAGCGCCCCGAAGGGGTACGCCACCAGCCCGTTCACGCCCCAGGCCAGCATCGTCAGCGACATCACCCGCCCGTGGTACGCCGGCTCCGCCTCCCGCATCACAATCGCGTTGTTCAGCACCTGGAACGCCCCGGTGCCCGCACCGATCGCGAGCATCGCCAGGAGCGCGACGCCAAAGTTCGGCGCACTCGCCAGCAGCACAAGCGACAGCCCGAGCACGACTCCGCCCGCCGCCATCAGTGACCACGCATGCCGCGACCCCGCTGCCCCCGCCACGCCGACCGACACCACGAACCCGCTCGCTGCCCCGGCTGCCATCAGGAGCGCCATGTCCTTCGACGACCGCCCCAGCTCATTCTCCAGAAAGCCGGGCAGCACCACGAAGTACGAGAACCCCGCCATGATCACCCCGATAAAGGTGACCACTGCCAGCATCAGCCGCGGCCGGGCCCGGATGTGCCGCACACCCAGCGCCATGTCATCGCGGAACGACCGCCCGCCCCGCGCCACCGCCTGAGACGGCGGCAGCATCGAGAGCGTCAGCACCACGAACACGAACAGCCCCGCCATGAACAGGTAGGTGCCGCCCGTCCCAATGAACGAAACGCTGATCAGGCCCGCCGCCACGAACGGCCCGATCACCCGCGTCAGCGTCATCCCAACCTGCTGCAGCGCAATTCCGTTCGGCAGGTCGTGCGCCGGCAGCAGCTCCCCAATCCACGCCTGCCGGGCCGGCCCGATGAACGAGAAGACAGCCCCCATTACCAGCGTCGAAAGCGCCAGCAGCGGAATCGTGATCAGGTCGAACACGATCAGCAGGCCGACGGCCGCAAAATTCAGCCCGATGATCGACTGTCCGATAAACAGCAGCCGCCGCTTCGGCAGCCGGTCCGCCGTCACACCCCCGAACGGCGACACCAGGATCGTCGCCAGCCCCATCCCGAGCGATACGAACCCAACCGCCCCGTTCCGCCCCGTCAGCTCGAACGCGACAACCGCCTGCACGACCGACGACATCATGAACGCGAGGAACGCCAGCGACGTCCCGATCCAGAGCACCCGGTAGTGCCGGTACTCCAGCGCCTTGAACGTCCGCGCAGCCCATGCCGAAATCATTCACCGCATCCTAACCGAATGCCGGCTGCCACTGCCAGCGGTCTGGTGCCTCGCCCGTCCCCCTACACGAACCCCCGCAGCTGGATTGCCCGCGCAACCCGCTCCAGCCCGATATCGAACGCCGCCTCCCGCGGCTGCGTGCCGTCCCGCGCCGCCCGCGTCATCAGCTCGTCGAAGGTCGCCACCATCCGCTTCTCGAGCTCATCCAGCACCCGCTCGAGCGGCCAGCGGAACTGCTGGATGTTCTGCGTCCACTCGAAGTACGAGACGGTCACGCCCCCCGCATTCGCAAGGATGTCCGGCAGCACCAGCACCTTCTTCGCCCGCAGGATGGCGTCCGCCGCCGGCGTCACCGGGTGGTTCGCCGCCTCCACCACCACCCGAGCCTTCACCCGCGCCGCGTTCTCCTCCGTGATCACCTCGCCGATGGCTGCCGGCACGAGGTAGTCGCAGTCGAGCTCCAGCAGCGCTTCATTGGTAATCGGGTCCGCCGGCTCGAATCCCGCCACGCTCCCGGCCACCGCAAACCACCGGTCGAGCGCCGCGATGTCGATCCCCTCCGGGTTCCAGATGCCCCCTTTCACGTCGCTCACCGCAATCACCCGGAAGCCCATCTCGCTCGCGATCCGCGCCGTCCAGCTGCCCACATTCCCGTACCCCTGGATCGCCACCCGGATATCCTGCGGCGCCACCCGCTCCATCCGCGCCAGCTCCCGCATGCAGATCGCCACGCCGCGCCCCGTTGCCTGGTCCCGCCCGTAGCTCCCGCCAAGCTCGACCGGCTTCCCCGTCACAATCCCCGGCGTGTACCCGTACCGCGCACCGTAGGCATCCATCATCCACGCCATCGTCTGCTGGTTGGTGCCCATGTCCGGCGCCGGGATATCACGGTTCACCCCGAGCACCATCCCGATGTGCTGGGTGTACGTCCGTGTCAGCCGGTTCAGCTCTGTCTCGCTCATGTGCGTTGGGTCGCACATCACCCCGCCCTTGGCACCCCCGAACGGCAGGTCCATCAGCGCGCACTTATAGGTCATCAGCATCGCCAGCGCCCGCACCTCGTCCAGGTCCGCCTTCGGGTGATACCGCACCCCGCCCTTGTATGGGCCCCGCGCCCCGTTGTGCTGCACCCGGTACCCCTCGAAAATCCGCAGCGTCCGGTCGTCCATCCGCACCGGAACCTGCGCCCGCACCTCCCGCCACGACGTCCGCAGCAAATCCACCACCTCGGGCGGCGTCCGCAGCCGGTCGGCCGCTGCAATCACACTCTGCAGCACCGACTCCGTCGGCGACACATGCCGCGGTTCGCTCGTCGTCGTCATTCCGGCGCCTCCCATGGTCAGGGTCGCGCGAAGCCTACACCCCGGCTCGCGTTCCCGCTGTCACCACGCCAAACTTGTCGGCCATGGGCCACGTCTTCATTACCCGGGCAATTCCCGGCACCGCCGTCGCACAGCTCGAAGCCGCCGGCCATACCGTCGAGGTCTGGCCCGGCGAACTCCCGCCCCCGCCCGATGCCCTCGCCGCCGCCCTCGCCCGCAGCGATGCGGCCATGACCATGGTCGTCGACCGCATCACCCCTGCCATGCTTGCCGGCGCGCCCCGCCTCCGCATCGTCGCCAACATGGCCGTCGGCTACGACAACATCGACCCCGCCGCCGCGGCCGAAGCCGGCGTCTGGGTCACGAACACCCCCGGCGTCCTCGCCGAGACGACCGCCGACCTCGCCTTCGCCCTCCTCCTCGCCGCCGCCCGCCGCGTCGTCGAAGCCGACCGCGATACCCGCGCCGGCGGCTGGAAAACCTGGTCGCCCACGGCATTCCTCGGCACCGACCTCTTCGGCGCCACCCTCGGCATCGTCGGCCTCGGCGAAATCGGCGAGGCCGTCGCCCGCCGCGCCCGCGGCTTCCGCATGCGCATCCTCTATCACTCCCGCACCCGCAAACCCGCCCTCGAAGCCGACCTCGGCCTCGAATTCTGCGACCTGCACAGCCTCCTCGCCGGGTCCGACTTCGTCTCGCTCCACACGCCGCTTACGCCGGAGACCCGCCACCTCCTCGGCCCGGCGGCGTTCGCCGCCATGAAACCTGGCGCCATCCTCGTCAACACCGCCCGCGGCGGTATCGTCGACCAGGATGCCCTCGTCGAAGCCCTGCGCAGCGGCCGCCTCGGCGGCGCCGCCCTCGATGTCACCGAGCCCGAGCCCCTCCCGCTCACCCACCCCCTCTACAGCTTCCCGAACGTCATCATCACGCCACACATCGGCAGCGCCAGCCGCGCCACTCGCGCCCGCATGGCCGAGATGGCCGCCGCCAACATCCTCGCCGTCCTGGAGGGCCGCGAGCCGCCCAACCCCGTGAATCGCCCGCCCCGCCCCCGCGGCTAACTTGACACATAACGCCGCACAAACGAAAAAAGAGCCTTACATAGCGTGCACAGTCGCGGCCGCTGCTCCCAGCTTCCCCGGGGTGCCCCTTGAGCAAATCCTCCAAAGCGCCAGGCAACCTCTGGCTCGCCGAAGAACTCTGGAAACTCGACGCCATCGAATTCGGCGATTTCACCCTCGGGCGCACCGCCGTCCATTCCCCCATCTACATCAACCTCCGCCGCCTCATCTCCAACCCCAAAGCCCTCAACCGCTGCGCGCGCATCATCAAAGAGGAGCTCGAAGCCCTCATGTCGATGCGCAACCCCCACGTCCACCCCTTCACCCTCGTCGCCGGCGTCCCCTTCGGCGGGCTGCACGTCGCCACCGCGTTCTCCCTCCTCGCCAACGTCCCGATGATCTACATCCACCCCCCGCATACCGATAAGGCGGATGTCATTGAAGGCATCTACGTCCGCGGGCAGAGCTGCCTCATTATCGACGACCTCATCACCGGCGGAGGCTCCATCCTCCAGACCGCCGCAACCCTCGAATCCGCCGGCCTCGTCGTCCGTGACGCCGTCACCCTCATCGACCGCCAGGAAGGCGGCCGCCAGGCCCTCAAGGCCGCCGGCATCAACCTCATCTCCATCCTCACCCTCGAGCAGATCGCCAACTACCTCATGTCGGCCGGCCACATCACCGAAGACCAGTACCGCGCCACCATGGAGTACCTCGCCTCCCGCAACGGCGGCTGACCGCCGGCAGACGCCCGCCCTCACCCGGCCCTTCCCCCGGTAAAGGCCCGTCACCTTTTGCCTTCCCCCGGCCATACGTACAGTGAATCCCGCTGTGTGCGAACCGGGGGAAGGCGCCCATGACCACCGGGCTGGCGACGTCGCCGATGCTGAACTGGCAGCCCGCGCTGCCCGGCGCGACCCCGCCGCCTGGGAAACGCTCTTCGAGCGCCACTACCGTTCCGTGTACGCCTACCTCCGCTTCCGCCTCGCCAGCCCCCAGGAGGCCGAAGACCTCGCCTCCCAGGTCTTCGAAACCGCCTACGCCCGCGCCGATACCTTCGACTACCGCGGCGTCCCCATCCAGGCGTGGCTCCTCGCCATCGCCCGGAACCTCGCACGCGATGCCATCAAGAAACGCATTCGCCGCGGGCCTTCCGATGACCTCGAAGCAGCCGACCTCGCCGGAATGCTCGCCGAGGCCGACCCCGCGCCCGGCGTCCACCTCCGCAGCGACCTCGCCCGCGCCCTCGCCGAACTCACTGAAGACCAACGCGAGGTCATCCGCCTCCGCTTCATCCTCGATAAATCCGTCGCCGAGACCGCAGTCCTCATGGACCGCTCCGAAGACGCCGTCAAAAACCTCCAGCGACGCGCCCTCGCTGCCCTCCAGCGCGCCCTCGGCGGCGCACACTACCTCAGCGGAGGCGGTGCATCGTGACGCCTGACCGCCTCGCCGACCTCCTCCAGCGCGCCCTCGAAACCGGCGTCATCCCGCCCGAGGCCGACCCTGCCGAGCGCGCCGAGCTCGAAGCCCTCCTCGCCGCCCGGGGCGAACTCCGCGCCGTCCGCGAGGCAGTCGCCCGCGAGGCCGATGCCGCCATGCCCGCCGCCCGCGCCCGCTTTCAGCGCCACCTCGCCGCGCATCGCCCCGCCCCGGTCGAGGTGCGGACCGTCGCGGCCCGCCCTTCGTTCGTTGCGCGCCTGTTCGCCGGCCGCCGCCTCCAGTTCGCCGGGTCGCTGGCCGCGCTGCTCCTCGTCGCCTTTGTTGCCCTCCTCGCGACCCGTCCCTTCCAGGGGGCCCGGGAAGTCCAGGCGCTCGGCGTCGACGACTACGTCCAGCTCTCCGGCGTCGTCACCGAATCCGCGCCCGACCGCGTCGTTATCACCAGCCCCGACCTGGGCCCGGTCACCGTCGCAGCCTCCGGCGCCGCCTTCCTCGATGCTTCGGGCGTTACGCTCCAGGCACCGCCCCCGCCCGGCGCCGCCGTCATTGTGACCGGTATCGTCCGCGATGCCCGCAAGGGCCGCATCGCCGTCGATGGCCAGGCCCTCGCCATCGCCGCGGTCGACCTCCCCGCGGGCAACCATCGCCCCCTCGACCGGCTCCGGGCGCTCCCCGAAATGCCCGAAGGCATGCTCGCCCTCGTCGCGATCGGCCGCGATGGCCGCGACGGCCGCGCCATCGTCATCCTCCCCGATGGCCGCCGCGCCCTCGTCCAGGTCGATGCCGGCTCCCTCGAACAGGTCGTCGCCGCCACCGGCTCCCCCCTCGGCACCCGCGTCCGCCTCGCCGACCACGACGGCGGCCCGTTCCGGCTTGAACGCCTCGCCGGCGATGACGCGCACCAGGGCGGCCCCGGCGCCCACCGCGGGCTCGCTCGCATCGCCGGCACGATCCGCGCAGCCTCCCCCGACGGCTTCACCCTCGAAACCGCCACCGGAGAAGTGAACGTCCGCCTCCGCCCCGGCTTCCGCATCCTGCCCGGGAAGAGCGGCCTCTCCGTCGCCGAAATCCGCGCCGGGGCCAGCCTCGATGGCTACAGCGCGGCCGTCGCCGGCGGCTTCGATCCCCGCACCGGCACCTTCATCGCCACGGTCGTCGTCCTCGGACCGCCCCCCTGAGCCCCCATCCGCTTGAGCATCCCCCGCCGGTGGCGCACCCTGAGGGCATCACACCCCGCAGGCAGAGCGATTCCGCATGACCACTCCCTCCGCCCCGTCCCGCTGGCTCATCACCGGCGGCACCGGCTTCCTCGGCTCTCATATCGCACGCCGCCTCCTCAATGACGGCATCCACCCCGTCCTCTTCGACATCGTCCCCCTCCCGCCCGATGACGCCGATATCGCCGACCGCGTCACCTTCATCCAGGGCGACGTCCAGGACCGCGAGGCAATCCGCCAAGCCCTCGAGGGCGTCGACGTCGTCATCCACGCGGCCGCCGCCCTCCCCATCCAGGTCTCGAAGCGCAAAATCTACGCCACCAACGTCCGTGGCACCCGATACGTCCTCCACGAGGCGCTCAAGGCCGGCATCCGCCGCGTTGTCTTTATCTCCTCCACCGCCGTCTACGGCGTCCCCAAAATCCACCCGATCGACGAAACCTCGCCCCTCCATCCCCTCGGCCACTACGGCGCCTCCAAGGTCGTCGGCGAGCAGCTCTGCCGCGACTACCAGGCCCGCGGCCTCGAAGTGAACATCATCCGGCCCAAGACCTTCCTCGGCACCGGCCGGCTCGGCGTCTTCGAAATCCTCTTCGAATGGATCGCCGAGGGCCGCCGCATCCCCCTCCTCGGCAACGGCACCAACCACTACCAGCTCCTCGAAGTTACCGACCTCGTCGATGCCATCGTCCGCGCCGCCACCCGCCCCGACGTCGTGAACGAAACCATGAACGTCGGCGCAGACCGCTTCCAAACCCTCAACGAAGACATGCAGGCCCTCTTCGACCACGCCGGCTCCGGCTCGCGCCTGTGGCACCTGCCGGCCCGGCCCGGCGAGCTCGCTCTCCGCGTCCTCGAACTGCTCCGGCTCTCCCCGCTCGCTGCCTGGCACTACGGCACCATGTGGCGCGACTCCTACGTCGAAGTCGACAAAGCGAAACGGCTCCTCGGCTGGCAGCCGCAATACTCCAACGCCGAAGCGCTCATCCGCGCCTGGGACTGGTACATCGAAAACAAAGGCCGCTACGACACCGGCGTCACCCACCGCGTCGCCTGGCAGAAGGGCGCCCTCGCCATCCTCCGCCGCCTCAGCTGACCCGCCCGGGGGGCTTTTTTACGGGAGCTTCAACTGCTGCCCCACCGCCAGCCGGGTGCAGTCGTCCTCGGTGAGGTTGTTCACCCGCAGCAGGTCTTCGAGCGCCACGCCGTTCGCCTGGGCGATCGAGAAGCAGGTATCCCCCTCCGCCACCGTGTGCGTCCGCCCGCCGGCGTCCGGCGTCGCCGTGCCCGCGCCCGGCGTGCGCGTTGCTCCCGGGGTGCCAGTGCGCGGCGTACCCGGGGGCTGCGTCCCGGGCTGCTGAGTCGGCGGGGTCGGCGTCCCGCTCGCAGCCTGCGCCGTCTGCGTCCGGTTGAGCGCATCCCGGGTGGCCACGGCATCCGCCGGGGAGATCGTCCCCCCGCCGCCGTCGCCGACCACCTGCTGGATCACGAACGCAATCACCACCACCACAATCGCCAGCGCAAAGAGCCCGATCGTCGCCACCGGCATACTGATGCCGCCCGGCCGCGGACGCGGTCCCAGCGCGCCCGGCGCGGGCCGCCGCGGCGCACGGGGTGAACCCGCCGCCGGCTGTCCGAACGGTCGCCGGCTCGCTCCCTGCCGCCCGGCTGGACCCGGCACCGTGGCTGCCGGGGGTGGCGGCGCCGCAGCCGGGGCCTGCCTCCCCGGGATCCCCTCACCCAGGTACACCGGGCAGGTCACATGGTTCGCCCCAAGGCAGTAGCTCTCCTGGTGGGGCAGCGCAATCCGCGTCGGGGTCTCGAGCCGGTAACAGCGGTGCGCCTCGGTCGCGTAGGTCGCGTGCGAATCGGCGTCATCCGCCAGCCCAAGATACGGGCATACCTGCGAATACTCTTCCTGCGTCACGCCCTCTCCTGTCCCCCGGGGCTATCCCACCACCGCGGCCCATCCTACCAGCATTCCGCAATACAGGAACCGCCCTGCCTCCTGCCGGCCGTTCCGCCCGGGCCGGTCATCTTGGGGGTGGGGGCGCCCCTTGCGGAGCGCCCCCGTGCGACGGGGAGGACAATGTCGCCAGGCGTCCTTTGGTCAGGAGGCCGCCTACCTCTACAAACGACCTTCTCCGCCCGAGCCCGAGAGACCGATCGCGGACGATTCGGTAGCCAGTTGGGTGCCCCTGTCATACCATCAATAAAGGCGAGACCGGCCGGGCTCCCCGCCCCTCCCCGCATCGCCCGCACGCGCGCCGCGGGTTGACAGCACCTCGTGCTATGCTACCCTTCTCCCTTGGCGCTTATTGACTGGCGAACCTATTGAGTTTGCACAGGTCGTAAAGCTGCGTGCTTGAAGACGGCTCTGCGCATGGGGAACCAGCGCGGGGCGCTGTTCACGAACAGGCTTTCCGGCCTGTTTTCGTGCCCAAAACTCCAGGTGGCCCTCCCGGCCCCATCCCTGGCGCCCTCGCGGGCGCCGCCAGACGCTGAATTGCAGGGGAAGCAGGAATGCCGACCATCAACCAGCTCGTTCGCAAAGGACGAATCAAGAAGACGAAGAAGTCGGGCGCGCCTGCCCTGCTCTTCAGCTTCAACTCCAACACCGGCAAGCTGACCAAATCGGCCCGGCGCGGCAACCCGCAGAAGCGCGGGGTCTGCACCCAGGTCCGCACCCAAACGCCGAAAAAGCCGAACTCCGCCCTCCGCAAGGTCGCCCGCGTGCGCCTCGTCAACGGCATCGAAGTCACGGCCTACATCCCTGGCGAAGGGCACAATCTCCAGGAACACTCCGTCGTCCTCGTCCGCGGCGGCCGCGTCAAAGACCTCCCGGGCGTCCGCTACCACATCGTCCGCGGCGCCCTCGATGCCGCCGGGGTCAACAACCGCAAGCAGGGCCGCTCCAAGTACGGCACCCGCAAGAACGCCCAGCCCGCCGCCGGCCGCAAGCGCTAACCAGCCAAGGAAGTATCCCGGAGTCCACGCCATGGCCCGACGCACCAAGCCCGAGAAACGCCCGATCCCGCCCGACCCCCGCTACGGCAACGTCCACCTGCAGATGTTCATCAATAAGCTCATGCGGCGTGGCAAAAAGAGCGTCGCCGAGAAGGTCGTCTACGGTGCGCTCGAGCGGATCCAGAACCAGACCGGCCGCGACCCGCTCGATGTCTTCCAGCAGGCGATCCGCCAGGCCACGCCCGTCCTCGAAGTCAAGCCCCGCCGCGTCGGCGGCGCCACCTACCAGGTGCCCGTCGAAATCCGGCCCGACCGCCGCATCGCCCTCGCCATGCGCTGGATCCTCAACGCCGCCCGCAACCGCAACGGCCGCTCCATGAGCGAAAAGCTCGCCGCCGAGCTCCTCGACGCCGCAAACGGCACGGGCGCTGCGATCAAACGCCGCGACGATACTCACCGGATGGCGGAGGCCAACCGCGCCTTCGTCCACTACCGCTGGTAAGCCAGGAGTCCCATGCCCCGCAACGCCGACCTCGATCGCATCCGGAATATCGGCATCATCGCCCACATCGACGCGGGCAAAACCACCGTGTCCGAGCGCATCCTCTTCTACACGGGCAAAACCTACAAGCTCGGCGAAGTCCATGAAGGCGCCGCCACCATGGACTGGATGGAGCAGGAGCGCGAACGCGGCATCACCATCACCGCCGCCGCGACCACCTGCGAGTGGCGCGACCACCAGATCAACCTCATCGATACCCCCGGCCACGTCGACTTCACCGCCGAGGTGGAGCGCTCGCTCCGCGTCCTCGACGGCGGCGTCGTCGTCTTCGATGCCGTCGCCGGTGTCGAACCCCAGTCCGAAACCGTCTGGCGCCAGGCCGACCGCTACGGCGTCCCCCGCATCGCCTTCGTCAACAAAATGGACCGCGTCGGCGCCGATTTCTGGCGCACCGTCGAAATGATGAAGGACCGCCTCGGCGCCAACCCCGTCCCGGTCCAGATCCCCGTCGGCGCAGAAGCCGACTTCGACGGCTGCATCGACCTCGTCGAAATGTGCTGGTGGTGGTTCGGCGGCGAGAAAGGCGACAAGCCCGAGCGTCGCGAAATCCCGGCGCACCTCCGCGAGGTCGCCGAAAAAGCCCGCGAGCAGCTCATCGAAGGCATCGGCAACGTCGACGACCAGATCGCCATCGCCTACCTCGAAGGCCACGAGATCGGCGTCCACGAGCTGAAGACTGCGATTCGCCGCGCCACCCTCCACAGCCTCGCCCAGCCCGTCCTCTGCGGCTCCGCACTCAAGAACAAGGGCGTCCAGCTCATGCTCGACGCCGTCGTCGACTACCTCCCCAGCCCGCTCGATATCCCGCCGGTCAAGGGCGTCGACCCCAAGAACGGCGGCGAAGTCGTCCGCCACGCCTCCGACGACGAGCCCCTCGCCGCCATCGCCTTCAAAATCGTCTCCGACCCCTACGTCGGCCGCCTCGCCTACATCCGCGTCTACTCCGGCGTCCTCAAAGCCGGCGAGACGGTGCTCAACTCCACCAAGCAGGAGCGCGAGCGCATCGGTCGCCTTCTCCAGATGCACGCCAACCAGCGCGAAGAGATTACCGAAATGGGTGCGGGCGGCATCTGCGCGGCCGTCGGCCTGAAGCAGACCTTCACCGGCGACACCCTCTGCGCCCCCGACGCCCCCATCATCCTCGAGAGCATCCAGTTCCCCGAGCCCGTCATCCGCGTCGCCCTCGAACCCAAGAGCAAGGAAGACCAGGACAAGCTCGCGACTGCCCTCTCAAAAATGGCCGAGGAAGACCCCACCTTCCACTGGACCTTCGATGAGGAGGCCGGCCAGACCATCATCTCCGGCATGGGCGAGCTCCACCTCGAAGTCATCGTCGACCGCATGAAGCGGGAGCACAAAGTCGAAGCGAACGTCGGCCGGCCCCAGGTCTCCTACCGCGAGGCAATCACCCGCCCGGCGAAGGCCGAAGGGCGCTTCGTCCGCCAGTCCGGCGGCCGCGGCCAGTACGGCGTCGTCGTCCTCGAGGTCGAACCCCTCGAGCGCGGCCAGGGCTTCGTCTTCGAAAACCGGATCGTCGGCGGCGCCGTGCCGAAGGAGTACATCCCCGCCGTCCAGCAGGGCGTCAAGGAAGCGCTCCAGGGCGGCGTCGTGGCCGGCTACCCGGTCCTCGATATCAAGGTCGCCCTCGTCGACGGCTCCTACCACCCCGTCGACTCCTCGGAAATGGCCTTCAAGAACGCCGGCTCCATCGGCGTCAAGGAGGCCATCAAGAAGGCCGGCCCCGTCCTCCTCGAACCGATTATGAAGGTCGAGGTCCGCTGCCCCGAGGAGTACTTCGGCGCCGTCGTCGGCGATATCAACAGCCGCCGCGGCATGATCCTCGGCACCGAATCGATGGGCAAGACCCAGATCGTCCACGCCATGGTCCCGCTCGCCGAGACCTTTGGCTACTCTACCGAACTCCGCTCCATCACCCAGGGGCGCGCCAGCTACAGCATGGAGTTCGACCACTACGAAGAAGTCCCCAAGAACATCGCGGCCACGCTCGTCAAGCAGGCTGTCGGCTAACCATCAACCACCGCCCACCCGGGCAAGCAGGAAAGGATAGATACCATGGCGAAGGCGAAATTTGAGAGGACGAAACCGCACGTCAACGTCGGGACGATCGGGCACGTTGACCACGGGAAGACGTCGTTGACGGCGGCGATCACGAAGGTGCTCTCCCTGAAGGGGGAGGCGGAGTACCGGCCGTTCGATTCGATTGACAATGCGCCGGAGGAGCGTGCGCGCGGGATTACGATTGCCATTGCGCACGTGGAGTACGAGACGGACAAGCGCCACTACGCGCACGTCGACTGCCCGGGCCATGCGGACTACATCAAGAACATGATCACGGGCGCGGCCCAGATGGACGGGGCGATCCTGGTGGTCGCGGCGCCCGAGGGGCCGATGCCGCAGACGCGGGAGCACGTGCTGTTGGCGCGGCAGGTGGAAGTGCCGGCGCTGGTCGTCTTCCTGAACAAGGTGGACATGATGGAGGACCCGGAGCTCCTCGAACTGGTCGAGCTGGAGCTGCGGGAGCTGCTGACCTCGCAGGGCTTCCCGGGCGATGAAGTGCCGATCATCCGCGGCTCGGCGCTGAAGGCGCTGGAGTCGACCTCGACCGACCCGAACGCGCCCGAGTACAAGTGCATCTGGGAGCTGATGGATGCGGTCGACAACTACATCCCGACGCCGGTGCGGCCGCTCGACAAGCCGTTTTTGATGCCGATCGAGGACGTCTTCGGCATCAAGGGGCGCGGCACGGTGGTGACCGGCCGGATCGAGCGCGGGGTGGTGAAGGTCGGCGACGAAGTGGAGATCGTCGGCCTGCGGGAGACGAAGAAGACGACCGTGACGGGCGTCGAGATGTTCAAGAAGATGCTGGACGAAGGCCAGGCGGGCGATAACGTCGGCTGCCTCCTGCGCGGCATCGAGCGGGATGAAGTGGAGCGCGGGCAGGTGCTCTGCAAGCCGGGGAGCATCAAGCCGCACACGAAGTTCGAGGCCCAGGTGTACGTCCTTTCCAAGGAAGAAGGCGGGCGCCACACCCCGTTCTTCAACGGCTACCGGCCGCAGTTCTACGTCCGCACCACCGACGTCACCGGCACCATCCACCTGCCCGAGGGCGTCGAGATGGTCATGCCCGGCGACAACATCACCATGACCGTCGAACTCATCCAGCCCGTCGCCATCGAAGACGGCCTCCGCTTCGCTATCCGCGAGGGCGGCCGCACCGTCGGCGCCGGCGTCGTCACCAAGATCCTCGCCTGAGGCACAGGACACCCGAGGGGACCGGCACCATGGCACGACAACAAATCCGCATCAAGCTCAAAGCCTTCGACCACCGCCTGCTCGACCAGTCGGCGCGGCAGATCGTGGAGGCGGCAGAGCGGACTGGCGCGGCCGTCGCCGGGCCGGTCCCGCTCCCAACCTCCATCGAGAAGTTCACCGTCATTCGCGGCCCCCACATCCACAAGGATGGCCGCGAACAGTTCGAAATCCGCACCCACAAGCGGCTGATCGACATCATCGAGCCCACCTCCAAAACCGTTGACACCCTCATGCGGCTCCAGCTCCCCAGCGGAGTCGACATCGAGATAAAGCTGTAACCGCCATGACCATCGAAGGAATGCTCGGCCGCAAACTGGGGACCACCCAGGTCTTCGACGCACAGGGCAGGCTGCGCGGCGTCACCGCCGTGGAGGTGGGCCCCTGCTATGTCACGCTCATCCGCACCCCCGAGAAGGACGGCTACAGCGCCATCCAGGTCGGCTACCAGGAAGACCGCCGCCTCAATAAGCCCGAAACCGGCCACCTCCGCGCCGCCGGCGGGCTCAAGCTCCGCCACCTCGCCGAGTTCCGCACCGACGGCACCGCCACCTACAGCCTCGGCGACCGCCTCGGTGTCGAGCTCTTCGAAGTCGGCAGCCGCGTCGATGTCACCGCCACCTCCAAGGGCCGCGGCTACCAGGGCGGCGTCAAGCGCCACGGCTTCCGCGGCGGCCCCCGCACCCACGGCCAGAGCGACCGGCACCGCGCACCCGGCTCCATCGGCTCCGGCACCACGCCGGGCCGCGTCCTCAAAGGCACCCGCATGGCCGGCCACATGGGCGCCGAACGCGTCACCGTCCGGAACCTCGAAGTCGTCACCCGGAACGACGAGGCCGGGGTCATCTTCGTCGCAGGCTCAGTGCCCGGCCCGAAGGGCGGCCTCGTCCGCATCCGCAAGGCAAGGAAGGTATCGAAATGAAGCTTCCGGTCTTCGATACCGCAGGCAACCGCATCCGCGAGATCGACGCCGCCGATGAGGTGTTCGGCATCGAACCCAACGGCGCTGTCCTCCACCAGGCCTACGTCGCCCAGATGGCCAACCGCCGCGCCGGCCTCGCCAACACCAAGCGCCGCGGCGAAGTCGCCGGCTCCACCATCAAGATCCGGCGCCAGAAGGGCCTCGGCCGCTCCCGCCAGGGCTCCATCCGCGCCCCGCACCACGTGGGCGGCGGATCGGCCCACGGCCCCAAGCCGCACAGCTTCGCAAAGCAGCTCCCCCGCACCATGAAGCGGCTCGCCCTGCGCTCCGCCCTCAGCAACCACGCGCAGAACGGCAGCCTGCTCGTCGTCGATGGCCTCGCCGCCCCCGATGGCAAGACCCGCACCGTCCAGGCAATCCTCGATGCCCTTAAGGTCGACCGCCGGGCCATCGTCGTCAGCGGCGAGCACAACCCCGAACTCACCCGCGCCGCCCGCAACATCGAAAACGTCAAGGCGCTGCCCGCGCAGTACCTCAACGTCGTCGACCTCCTCAACGCCCACCACGTGGTCATGAGCGAAGACGCCGTGCGCAAGTGCGAAACGCTCTGGGGCGGCGTCAACATCAAACCGCAGCGCGGCCGCACCCGGGAGGCAGTCTGATGCCGAGCGAACTCCACCCCTACGCCGTCCTCATCCGGCCGATCATCACCGAAAAGTCCACCATCCTGGCCGGCCAGGATAAGTACGTCTTCGAAGTCGACCCGCGGGCCAACAAGGCCCAGATCAAAGAGGCCGTCCAGCTCGCCTTCAACGTCCGTGTTGCCGACGTCAACACCATCAACATGAAGGGCAAGCCGCGCCGCTTCGGTCGCCGCGTCGTCCATCGGCCGAACTGGAAAAAGGCGATCGTCACGCTCGTCCCGGGCGACAAAATCGAACTCTTCGAGGGGGTCTAGGCCATGCCCATTAAGCAGTACAAGCCCACGTCCCCCGGCCGCCGCAACGCTACCGGCGACACCTTCGCCGATATCACCAAAGACCGCCCGGAGAAATCGCTCGTCGTCTCCCTCCGGAAGAAGTCGGCCGGCCGCAACAACCAGGGCCGCATCACCGTCCGCCACCGCGGCGGCGGCCACCGCCGGCTCTACCGCATCATCGACTGGAAGCGCGACAAGCACGGCATCCCGGCCCGGGTCGTCGCCATCGAGTACGACCCGAACCGCACCGCCCGCATCGCCCTCCTCCAGTACGCCGACGGCGAAAAGCGGTACATCCTCGCGCCCAACGGCCTCACCGTCGGCGCCACGCTCGTCAGCGGCCCCGAGGCCGAGGTCCGCGTGGGCAACGCCCTGCCCCTCGCCAACATGCCGACCGGCACCCAGATTCACAACATCGAACTCACCCCCGGCAAAGGCGGCCAGCTTGTCCGCAGCGCCGGCGCTGCTGCCCAGCTCATGGCCAAGGAAGGCGAGTACGCCCTGGTCCGCCTGCCCAGCGGCGAAATGCGGCGCGTCCGCATCGAATGCATGGCCACCGTCGGCCAGGTCGGCAACCTCGAGCACTCCCTCATCAAGCTCGGTAAAGCCGGCCGCAGCCGTCACCGCGGCCGCCGGCCCGAAGTCCGCGGCGCCGTCATGAACCCGCGCGACCACCCGCACGGCGGCGGCGAAGGCCGCGCGCCCGTCGGCATGCCCGGGCCCAAAACCCCGTGGGGCAAGCCGGCCCTCGGCTACCGCACCCGCAACAACAAGCGCACCGATAAGTACATCGTGCGGCGCAGGTCGTAGGAGAGGAGCACGACATGTCCCGTTCGACCAAAAAAGGCCCGTTTGTCCATCCCAAGCTCGAAAAGAAGGTGATGGCCATGCGGAACGCCCAGAACCGGACGGTCATCAAGACCTGGTCCCGGGCGTCCACCATCCTCCCGGAGATGATCGGGCTCACCATCGCCGTCCACGACGGCCGGCGTCACGTGCCCGTCTTCATCACCGAGAACATGGTCGGCCACCGGCTCGGCGAATTCGCGCCGACCCGCACCTTCCGCGGCCACGTCGCCAAGAGCGATAAGCAGAGCAAGGTGAGGCGGTAGCCATGGAAGTCCGAGCCGTTACCCGCGGCATGCCCGCATCCCCCCGCAAGGTGCGCCTCATCCTCGAACGCCTGCCCGGCCTCTCCGTCGACCAGGCCCTGGCGCTCCTCCGCTACGTGCCCTCTCCCCACGCCCGAACCATCTCGAAGACGGTGCTCTCCGCCGCCGCCAACGCAGAGAACAACTACAACCTCGATGTGGACGAGCTCTACATCAAGCGCGCCTACGCCGATGAGGGCCGTACCCTCAAGCGCTTCCGGCCGCGCTCCCGGGGCCGCGTCAGCCCCATCCTCAAGCGCTCCAGCCACATCACCATCATCCTCGACCAGAGGGAGGCCTAGCCCATGGGCCAGAAAGTCCACCCCCACGGCTTCCGCCTCGGCATCCTCTACGACTGGGAATCAAAGTGGTTCGCCGACCGCGACTACACCCAGAAGCTCCACCAGGACATCGACCTCCGCAACTTCGTCCTGCGTGAGCTGCGCGATGCCGCCATCAGCCGCATCGAAATCGACCGGAACGCGAACCTCACCACCATCACCATCCATACCGCCAAGCCCGGCATCGTCATCGGCCGCGGCGGCGCAAAGGTCGAGGAGCTCCGCAACACGCTCGAGCGCTACACCGGCGGACGCGTCCGCGTGAACATCCAGGAGATCCGCGTCCCCGAGCTCGATGCCTATCTCGTCGCCCGCTCCGTCGCCGACCAGCTCGAACGGCGCGTCGCCTTCCGGCGCGCCATCAAGCAGGCCGTCCAGCGCACCATGCAACGAGGCGCCCGCGGCTGCCGCATCACCATCTCCGGCCGGCTCGGCGGCGCCGAAATGTCCCGGCGCGAAACCGAAACCCAGGGTCGCGTCCCCCGCCATACCCTCCGCGCCGATATCGACTACGGCCTCGCCGAAGCCCTCACCACCTTCGGCACTATCGGCGTCAAGGTCTGGATCTACAAGGGCGATGTCCTCCCCCAGCGCGCCGAGCGCCCCGCCGAAGAGCCCGCCCCCGAGCCAGCGCTCGTTGCGCCCCGCGCTGCCGAACCCGACGGACCGGCCCACACCGCCATCTCCATGGAGCAGCAGGCCGCCGTCCGCGAATCCACCGAGGGGGCGAACTGATGCTGCAGCCACGACGCGTCAAGCACCGCAAGCAGCACCGCGGCCGCATGGATGGCTCCGCCCAGGCCGGCAACTACGTCGCCTTCGGCGAATGGGGCCTCCAGGCCCAGGGCGCTGCCTGGATCGATGCCCGCCACATCGAATCCGCCCGCCGCGCCATCACCCACGAAATGAAGCGCGGCGGCAAGGTCTGGATCCGCATCTTCCCCGATAAGCCAGTGACGGCGAAACCCGCCGAAACCCGCATGGGCTCCGGCAAGGGCGCACCCGACCGCTGGGTCGCCGTCGTCAAGCCCAACCGCATCATGTTCGAAGTCGCCGGGGTGCCCGAGCCCGTGGCCAAGGAGGCCCTCCGCCTCGCAGCCCACAAGCTCCCCGTGCCGACCAAAATCGTCCGACGCGAAGAGGCGGTGATCTGAGATGGCCAAGAAAGCCCAGGACTACCGTCAGCTCGACGATGCCCGGCTCGACCACGAAATCAACGAGGCCTACCGGGCACTCTTCACCCTCCGCTTCCAGCACGCCTCCCGGCAGCTGGAAAACTACCGGGCCCTGCGCGAAGCACGCCGCACCATCGCCCGGCTCCGCACCATCAAGCGCGAACGCCAGCTCGCGGCGCTCGCCGAACAGGAGAAGGCCCATGGGTAGCCAGCGCGTCCTCCAGGGCACCGTCGTTTCCAACAAAATGCAAAAAACCGTCGTCGTCGCCGTCGAACGGAAGAAGACCCACCGTCTCTACCACAAGGTCGTCACCGTCACCGGCCGCTACAAAGCCCACGACGAAAACAACGAGTGCCGCCTCGGCGATATCGTCCGCATCCAGGAATGCCGCCCGCTCTCGAAAGAAAAGCGCTGGCGCGTCATCGAAATCGTCAGCCGCGGCGACGTCGCCGAAGTCGCGCCCGAAGCCATCGGCCGCGATATCGAGGTGACCACCCAGGTCGCACCCAAGTCGGAGGTGAGCGCGTGATCCAGCAGGAAACCCGCCTCAAAGTCGCCGATAACTCCGGGGCCCGCTCCCTGCTCTGCATCCGCGTCCTCGGCGGAAGCAAGCGGCGCTACGCCCGCCCCGGCGATGTCATCGTCGCCTCCGTCAAGTCGGCCCAGCCCCACGGCAACATCAAAAAGGGAGATGTCGTCAAGGCCGTCGTCGTCCGCGTCGCCAAGGAGTACGGCCGCCCCGATGGCTCCTACATCCGCTTCGACGACAACGCCGCCGTCCTCCTCGCCAACGACGGCGAAAACCCGCGCGGCACCCGCATCTTCGGGCCCGTCGCCCGCGAGCTGCGCGACCGCAACTTCATGAAAATCGTCTCCCTCGCGCCGGAGGTGCTCTAATGCCGGCCAAGATCAAAAAAGGCGATAAGGTCGTCGTCATCGCCGGCAAGGACCGCGGCAAACGCGGCACCGTGCGCCAGGTCATCACCAAGCACAACCGGGTGATCGTCGAAGGCGTCAACATCATCAAAAAGCACATGCGTGCCCGCCAGCCCGGCCAGGCCTCCCAGATCATCGAGCGCGAGGCGCCCATCCATATCAGCAACGTCATGCTCATCGACCCGAACACCGACCAGCCCACCCGCGTCACCTTCCGGCGGCGCGAAGACGGCACCCTCGTCCGGGTCGGCAAACGCAGCGGAGAGGACATCGAATAATGCCGCCCCGCCTGAAAGAGAAGTACCAAAAGGAAGTTGCCCCCGCACTGCAGCAGCAGTTCGGGTACCGCAACGTCATGCAGATCCCCCGCATCACCAAGGTCGCCGTCAACGTCGGCCTCGGCGAAGCGCTGCAGGACGCCAACGCGCTTGACCGGACTGCCGAGCAGATCATGGCCATCACCGGCCAGAAGCCGATCATCACCCGCGCCAAGCGCTCCATCGCCAACTTCCGCCTCCGCGCAGGCAACCCCATCGGCGTCGCCGCCACCCTCCGCGGCGACCGCATGTACGAGTTCCTCGACCGCCTCATCGCCGCCGCCCTGCCGCGCATCCGCGACTTCCAGGGTCTTAACCCCAACGCCTTCGACGGCCGCGGCAACTACAGCCTCGGCCTGCGCGAACAGCTCATCTTCCCGGAGGTCGATTACGACCGCGTCGATAAGGTCCGCGGCCTCCAGGTCACCATCGTTACCACCGCCAAAACCGACGAAGAAGGGCGCCGCCTCCTCGAACTCCTCGGCATGCCCTTCCGCAAGAACTAGGAGCACCGCGATGGCATCAAAAGGCATCGTCAACCGCGACCTCCGCCGCCGCGAACTCTACGAGAAGTACGCCGGCAAGCGCATCGCCCTCAAAGCCGAACTGAAGAAGGCCTGGGGCGACCCGAAGCGCGTCGCCGAAATCTACGCCGAACTGCGCAAGCTGCCCCTCAACAGCAGCCCCACCCGGCTCCATAACCGCTGCCTCGTCACCGGCCGCCCGCGGGCCTACATCCGTAAGTTCGGCCTCTCGCGCATCACCATGCGCGAATACGCCCACCGGGGCCTCCTCCCCGGAGTCACCAAGTCCAGCTGGTAAGTGCGCAAGCAAACGCCAGGGGGAGATCGCACATGACCGTTAGTGACCCCATTGCTGACATGCTCACGCGCATCCGCAACGCCAACGCCGCGCGGCACGACGTCGTGAACATCCCGGCCTCCAAGATGAAAATCGCGATCGCGAAGGTCCTCAAAGAAGAGGGCTTCATCCGCGACTACCAGGTCATCGAGGAGCCGGGCAAACCCCAGCCCAACCTCCGCGTCGAGCTCAGCTACAGCGGCCGCAAACAGCCCGTCCTCAACGGTCTGCAGCGCGTCTCCAGGCCGGGACTCCGCGTCTACGTCCAGCGTCGCGAAATCCCGCGCGTCTACGGCGGCCTCGGCATCGCCATCCTCTCCACGCCCAAGGGCGTGATGTCCGGGCAGGAAGCCCGCCGCCAGGAAGTCGGCGGCGAGCTTCTCTGCTACGTCTGGTAAGGGGGCCAGTACCGATGTCACGTATCGGCCGACAACCCGTTCCCATCCCGCCCAACGTCACGGTCACCATCGACGAACACAACCGCGTCGTCGTCAAAGGGCCGAAAGGCGAACTCTCCCGCCAGTTCCCGCCCGCCATCTCCTTCCGCCGGGAAGACGGCGTCATCACCGTCCACCGGCCCGACGACGAAGGCGATTCGCGCGCCCTCCATGGCCTCTCCCGCACGCTCCTCGCCAACATGATCACCGGCGTGACCACCGGGTTCACCAAGGTCCTCGAGGTGCAGGGCGTCGGCTACCGCGCCCAGCTCCAGGGCTCGGCCCTCCAGCTCGCCCTCGGCTTCTCCCACCCGGTCATCGTCAACCCGCCTGAGGGCATCAAGTTCAGCGTCGATGGCCCCCGCATCACCGTCGAAGGCATCGATAAAGAGCAGGTCGGCCAGGTCGCAGCCAACATCCGCAAAATCCGCCCGCCCGAGCCCTACAAGGGCAAGGGCATCCGCTACCTCGGCGAACGCGTCCGGCGCAAGGCCGGCAAGTCCGGGAAGGTTGGCAAGAAATGAGCACCACCACCAGCGTCCTCGCACGCAAGCGCCGCCACCTGCGCGTCCGCAAGAAAGTCTTTGGCACCCCCCAGCGGCCGCGCCTCAACGTCTTCCGCAGCGCCCAGCACATCTACGCCCAGGTCATCGACGACACCACCGGGCACACCCTCGCTGCCGCCAGCGACCTCGAGCCTGCCATCGCTGAGCAGGCCAAGGGCAAGACCAAGACCGAGCGCGCCGCGCTCGTCGGCGCCGCCGTCGCCGAGCGCGCCCGCGCGAAGGGCATCCAGACCGTCGTGTTCGACCGCGGCGGCTTCCTCTATCACGGACGCGTCCGCGCGCTTGCCGAAGCCGCGCGCGAAGCGGGATTGGGGTTCTAAATGTCCGACAATCGCCCGGAACGATACGAACAGCCCGGCCCGGAGGAGCTCTCCGAGAAGGTCATCTACATCAACCGCGTCGCCAAGGTCGTCAAGGGCGGCCGCCGGTTCAGCTTCTCCGCCCTCGTCGTCGTCGGCGATGGCCGCGGCTCCGTCGGCGTCGGCCTCGGCAAGGCGAATGAGGTCCCCGAAGCCATCCGCAAAGGCTCCGCCCAGGCCCGCCGCAACATGGTCCGCATCCCCATGAAGGGCGGCACCATCAGCCACCCCGTCTGGGTCCGCTTCAAGGCCGCCAAGGTCATGCTGAAGCCCGCCAGCCACGGTACCGGCGTCATCGCCGGCGGCGCCGTCCGCTCCATTATGGAAGCCGCCGGCGTCACCGACGTCCTGGCCAAGACCTTCGGCTCCCGCAACCCGATCAACGTCGCGCAGGCCACCATCCGCGGCCTCGCCACCCTGCAGGACACCGATGGCGCCCGCGAACGCCGCCTCGCCATCGCCCGTGGAGAACAGTGAGATGCCTCGCCTCACCGTCACTTGGCGCAAGAGCGCCATCGGCTACAACAAGGAACAGAAAGACACCATCCGCAAGCTCGGCCTCCGCCGCCTCCAGCAGTCGGTCGAGGTCGAAGACACCCCCGCCATTCGCGGCATGATCGCCAAGGTCAGCCACCTCGTCGACGTTAAAGAAGGAGGCGCCTGATGTTCGGTGCCCACAATCTCCGCCCCCCGCGCGGCGCCACCCACGCCAAAAAACGGGTCGGCCGCGGCAACTCCAGCGGCCACGGCACCTACGCCGGCCGCGGCCTCAAAGGCCAGCGCTCCCGCTCCGGCAAAAAGCTCGCCTACGACGCGTTCGAAGGCGGCCAGTTCCCCTTCTCGCGCAAGTTCCATGTCCTGCGCGGCTTCAACAACAAGTGGCGCGTGCCCTTCCAGCCCGTCAATCTCGAAGCCCTTGAGCGCTTCGACGACGGCGCCACCGTCACCCCCGAGACCCTCAAGGCCGCCGGCATCCTCAAACACCTCCGCGAACCGGTGAAGATCCTCGGCCGCGGCGAGCTCACCCGGAAGCTCAACGTCGCCGCTCACGCCTTCAGCGCCACTGCGAAGGCCCGCATCGAAGCGGCCGGCGGCACCGCCACCGTGATCGCCGCAGCACCGGAATCCGCCGAGAAGGGAAGCTGACATGAGCGTCCAGGCAGCGCAGCGCCCCCGGCTCCTCCAGGCCATGGTCGACGCCTTCCGCCAGGAAGACGTCCGCCGGAAGCTGCTCTTCACGCTCGCCATGCTCGTCGTCTTCCGCTTCGTCGCGCACGTCCCGCTCCCCAACATCGACCGCGACGCCCTCGAGCAGGCCTTCGAAGGCAACGCCCTCCTCGACTTCCTCAGCATCTTCTCCGGCGGCGCCCTCCAAAACCTGAGCGTCGCGGCCCTCGGCGTCTACCCCTACATCACCGCCTCCATCATCATGCAGATCCTCCAGCCGCTCGTGCCCTCCCTCAGAGCCCTCGCGGAGGAAGGCGAACAGGGGCGCCGCCGCATCCAGGTCATCACCCACTGGGTCGCCGTCCCGCTCGCCATGGTCCAGGGTTACGGCCAGATCCTCTTCATCAACGCCCAGGGCGCCGATGTCGTCCGCGACTTCGGGTTCCAGAACGACGTTCTCGGCACCTTCGCCACGCTCTTCACCCTCGCCGCCGGCACCATGTTCCTCGTCTGGCTCGGCGAGCTGATCACCGAACACGGCATCGGCAACGGCGTCTCCCTCATCATCTTCGGCGGCATCGTCGCAACCCTGCCGTCCCTCATCCCCCGCATCACCACCACCTCCATCCTCACCGTCCTCGCCTTTGCCGCCGGCGCCCTCGCCCTCATCTACCTCGTCGTCTTCTTCCAGGAGGCCCAGCGCCGCGTGCCGGTCCAGTACGCCCGCTCCGCCTTCCGCGGCGGCCGCATGTATCGCCAGCAGGGCCAGAGCCACATCCCCCTGCGCGTCAACATGGCCGGCATGATCCCGCTCATCTTCGCCTTCTCCATCATGATTCTCCCGGCCACCATCGCCTCCTACTTCGTCAACTCCGGCGGGTGGGTCGGCTCCGTCGCGAACTTCTTCGTCGACCAGTTCCAGGGCGGCCGCGGCGGCTCCGGCACTGGCTGGTACTGGCTCATCCTCTTTGTGCTGGTCGTCATCTTCACCTTCTTCTACACCATGGTGCAGTACCAGCAGCAGCAAATCGCCAAGAACCTCCAGCGCCAGGGCGCCTTCATCCCCGGCATCCGCCCCGGCCCGCCCACCGAGGCCTACCTCATGCGCGTCGTCACCCGCATCACCTGGGCCGGCGCCTTCTTCCTCGGCTTCGTCGCTGTCATCCCCTTCTTCGTCGGCCTCTTCACCGACGTCCGCGCCCTCACCATCTCCTCCACGGGCTTCCTCATCGTCGTCGCTGTCGTCCTCGACACCATGAAACAGCTCGAGGCGCAGCTCCTCATGCGCAACTACGAGGGGTTCATTCGCTAACGTGTACATCGTACTTCTCGGTCCACCCGGCGCCGGCAAAGGCACCCAGGCCCAGCGCATCGCTGCAGCCACCGGCCTCGTCCACATCTCCACCGGCGACATGTTCCGCGAGCACGTCCGCAACAACACCGAACTCGGCCAGCTCGCCAACCAGTACATGTCCCGCGGCGAACTCGTCCCCGACGAGGTCACCATCAGGATGCTCATCGAGCGCATCAGCCGCGACGACGCGAAAGCCGGCGCCATGTTCGACGGCTTCCCCCGCAACATCATCCAGGCCGGAGCGCTCGATGAAGCCCTCGCCGCACGCGGGGCCAAA
Organism: Tepidiforma thermophila; assembly: GCF_002563855.1. NCBI lineage: Bacteria > Bacillati > Chloroflexota > Tepidiformia > Tepidiformales > Tepidiformaceae > Tepidiforma > Tepidiforma thermophila. Next base: position 2,668,746 of record NZ_PDJQ01000001.1, on the reverse strand, counting down.
GTCGACCGCGCCCTCCTCATCAAGGTCTCCGATGAGGAGCTCGTCGCCCGCCTCGGCGGCCGCTGGATCTGCCGCAACTGCGGCCGCCTCTACCACGAACGGAACGACCCCCCGAAAAAACCCGGCATCTGCGACGCCTGCGGCGGAGAACTCTACCAGCGCGACGACGACCGGCCCGAGGTCGTCCGCGCCCGCCTCGAAAAGCAGAAGCCCCCGGCCGACCTCATCGACTACTACCGCCGGGCCGGCGTGCTCCGCGAAATCGACGGCGAACGCTCCCTCGATGAGGTGACCGCCGCACTCCTGGAGGCGATCCGGTAACCGCAGCCATGGCGATCAAACTCAAGTCCGAGGACGAAATCCGGCTCATGCGCGAGGCAGGCCGCCTCGTGGGGCGCACCCTTGCCCAGATTCGGGAGATGGTGCGGCCCGGCCTCAACATCCTCGAAATCGAAGAGTTCGTCGCCCAGGAATTCAAAAAGGCCGGCGCAAAGGAAACCTTCCGCAACTATCGGCCGTCGCCCCGCTACCCGCCCTACCCCTCCAACATCTGCATCAGCATCAACGAGCAGCTCGTCCACGGCATCCCCGTCGACCGCGAACTCAAGGAAGGCGATATCGTCACCTTCGACCTCGGCGCCACCCTCAATGGCTACGTCGGCGACTCCGCCATCACCGTCGGCGTCGGCAAAGTCAGCCCCCTCGCCGAAAAACTCATGCGCGTCACCGAGGAGGCCCTCTGGGCTGGCATCCGTGCCGCCCGCGCCGGCAACTACCTCAACGACATCCGCGGCGCCATCGAAGACGCGATCCGACCGCACGGATTTGGTATCGTAAAAGGGTATGGCGGCCACGGTGTCGGCCGCGATATGCACGAAGAGCCGCACGTCGAAAACTACCGGCAGCGCTTCCGCGGGCCCGAACTCAAGCCCGGGCTCGTCCTCGCGCTCGAACCCATGGTCACCGCCGGCTCGCCGGAGGTCGTCGAAGGCCCCGACGGCTGGACCGTAAGCACGAAAGACGGTAGCTTATGCTGTCATTTCGAACATACAATCGCCATCCGCGCCGAGGGTGAGGCCGAAGTCCTCACCCTCCCATGACGTTCCGAACTCCACCGCACGAGGGTCTATGGCAAAAAAGGACGCGATCGAAGTCGAGGGCACCGTCGTTGAACCCCTCCCCAACGCCATGTTCAAGGTCGAGCTGGCCAACGGCCACGAAGTGCTCGCCCATGTCAGCGGAAAGATCCGGATGAACTTCATCCGCATCCTCCCCGGCGATCGCGTCCTCGTCGAACTCTCGCCCTACGACCTCACGCGCGGGCGAATCACCTACCGATTCAAATAGGCCGACCCGGCCGCGACCAGGAGAGCCATGAAAGTACGAGCATCCGTCAAACCACGCTGCGACAAGTGCAAGGTCATCCGCCGGCACGGTCGCGTCATAGTCATTTGCGAAAATCCCAAGCACAAGCAGCGCCAGGGGTAAGGCCGCATGGCACGTATCGCAGGAGTCGACATCCCAGCCGACAAGCGACTCGAAGTCGCCCTCACCTACATCTACGGCATCGGCCCGACCCGCGCCAAAGAGGTCCTCGCCGCCACCAACATCTCCCCCGATGCCCGCGCGCGCGACCTCACCGATGAAGAGATCATTCGCATCCGCGACTTCATCGAAAAGAACTACATCGTCGAAGGCGACCTCCGCCGCGAAGTCCGCCAGAACATCGCGCGCCTCATCGAAATCAACTGCTACCGCGGCCAGCGCCACCGGCGCAACCTCCCGGTCCGCGGCCAGCGCACCCGCACCAACGCCCGCCAAAAGCGCGGCGCCCGCAAAACCGTCGCCGGCAAGAAGCGCGCAGGAAAGAAGTAACAGGAGCTCCCCATGGCCGACCAGAAACGAGCCGACCAGAAGCGCGGCGCCGACAAGAACCGCCGCCCCAAGCGCCGCGAACGCAAATCTATCCCCCGCGGGCGTGCCTACATCAAGAGCACGTTCAACAACACCCTGGTCACCCTCACCGACCCCAACGGCAACGTCATCGCCTGGGCCTCCGCCGGCGCCTCCGGCTTCAAGGGCTCCCGCAAAGGCACACCCTTTGCAGCCCAGATGGCCAGCGAAAACGCCGCCCGCCGCGCCATGGAGCATGGCCTCCAGTCCGTCGAGGTCTATGTCCGCGGCGCCGGCAGCGGCCGCGAAGCCGCCATCCGCTCCCTCCAGGCCGCCGGCCTCACCATCACCGCCATCCGCGATGTCACCCCCATCCCCCACAACGGCTGCCGCCCCCCCAAGCGGCGCCGCGTCTAGGAGCTCGAATCCCCTATGGCACGCTACACCGGCCCCGTCTGCCGCCTCTGCCGCCGCCACGGCGAAAAGCTCTTCCTCAAGGGCGAACGCTGCTTCACGCCCAAGTGCGCCTTCGAGCGCCGGCCCAACCCGCCCGGCCCCCGGCCGGCGCGCCGCCGCAAAATCTCCGACCGCGGCCTCCAGCTCCGCGAAAAGCAGCGCGCCCGCGCCTCCTACGGCGTCCTCGAAAAGCAGTTCGTCCGCTACTACAAGGAGGCCATCCGCCGCCCCGGCGTCTCCGGCGAAAACCTCGTCCGGCTTCTCGAAACCCGGCTCGATAACATCGTCTACCGCCTCGGCTTTGCCGACTCGCGCGCCCAGGCCCGCCAGATCGTTCGCCACGGCCTCATCGCCGTAAACGGGAAAAAACTGGATATCCCCTCCGCTCACCTCAAAGAAGGCGACACCGTCTCCTTCACCCCCCGCGGCCAGCGCAGCGAGTTCTTCAAAATCCTCCAGGAAAACATCAAGTCCAAAAACCCCCCAACGTGGCTCTCCCTCGACCTGGCCAGCATGACCGGCAAAGTCACCGCACCGCCGGCCGTTATCCCCGGCGAAACCCACCTCTTCAACGAAAACGTCATCATCGAGTACTACTCGCGCTAACCCCGTCAGCGGTTGAGGGCACCCACCATGGAATCACTCGAACTAACCGGGCAATCGGCTGAAGCCGCACACCCCCAGCTCAACGTCGAGGAGCAAACCGCAACCTACGCCCGCCTTGTCGCCGAACCGCTCGAGGCCGGCTACGGCATCACCCTGGGCAACGCGCTCCGCCGCGTCCTCCTCTCCTCCCTCGAAGGCGCAGCCATCACCCACGCGCGTATCGACCAGGTCCAGCACGAATTCTCCACCATCCCCGGCATGGCCGAGGACACGACCGAATTCCTCCTCAACGTCAAAGAGATTCGGCTCAAGCCCATCTCCAGCCGCCCCGCCACCATCACCCTCGACGTCGAAGGCCCGGCCGTCATCACCGCCGCCGACCTCCAGGTCCCGGCCGATTTTGAGCTCGTCAACCCCGACCTCTACCTCGGCCGTCTCGAAACCCCGGGCAGCCGCATCTCCGCTGAATTCCACGCCACCACCGGCAAGGGCTACCAGCCGGCCGGGTCCGTCGAAGGGCTCCCCCTCGGCTACATCCCCGTCGACGCCATCTTCACCCCGATCCGCAAGGTCAACTACCGCGTCGAAAAAACCCGCGTCGGCCAGTCCACCAACTTCGACCGCCTCATCCTCGAAGTCTGGACCGACGGCACCATCGACCCCGTCGAAGCCGTCGGCGTCAGCGCTGAAATCCTCGTCGAACAGTTCTCCCTCTTCATCCAGCACACCCGGCCCGAGCTCGCACACGCCTACCACCCCGCACTCGGCGCCGGCGCCACCGGCGGGCTCCTCATGGCGCCCGATCGCTACAACACCCCCATCGAAGACCTCAACCTCTCCGTCCGCGCCTATAACTGCCTCAAGCGGTCCGGCCTCATGACGGTCGGTCAGGTCCTCGAAAAAACCGAAGACGAGCTCCTCGGCCTCCGCAACTTCGGCCGCAAGTCCTACGACGAGCTCCGCGAGCGCCTCATCGAGCTCGGCTACATCGACCCCGACCAGCCCGGCCTCGTCCCCCTGGTCGACCAGCCCGCACGCCCCGGAGCCCGTCCGGCCCGGCCCGGCCCCGTAGCCCGGCCCGCACCGCGCACCAGCGCCGTCATCATGGATGACGAAGAAGACGACGAAGAAAACCTGAGCGCCCTCGGCAAGGCCCTCAAAGAAGCGCTGCTCAAAGACGGCAGCGCCGAGGACCTCATCGGCGCCGACGACGAGGAGTAGCCCCATGCGACACCGCGTAGCCGGCCGCCACCTCGGCCGCGAAACCTCCCACCGGATGGCCCTCTACCGGAACCTGGTCACCGACCTCCTCCGGTACGAGAAAATCACCACCACCGAAGCCAAGGCCAAGGAGATCCGCCCCATGGCCGAGCGCATCATCACCCTCGGCCGCCGCGGCGACCTCCACGCACGCCGCCAGGCTCTCCGCTTCCTCTACGACCCCAAGGTCGTCAAAAAGGTCTTCGATGACATCGGCCCGCGGATGAAAGACCGCCCCGGCGGTTACCTCCGCATCACCGCCCTCGAGCCCCGCAAAGGCGACGGCGCCCGCATGGCCACCATCGAACTCGTCGACATCGCCGGCGCCGTCGCCGTGCCCCGCCCCAAACGCGTGACCGCGCCGCCGTCCCCGCGCCGCGCCCCGACCCCCGGCGCCGCCGCCGCAGCCGCCGCCGCAGCCGAAATCGAAGCAGCCCGCGCCGCCGAATCCGCAGCCGCCGCGGACGAGGCCCCGGCCGAGGAACCCGCCCCGGCTGAAACCCCGGCCGCAACCGCCGCCGAAGCACCGCCTGCTGGCGAGGCCGTTCAGGAAACCGCCGCCAGCGGCGAATCCGCCGCTGAGGAGGAAAAGAACGACTGACCCACCCGCCGCGAAACGGTTCGCGGCAACGGTCAGCTACGACGGGACCGACTTCGTCGGCTCCCAGGTCCAGCCCAACGGCCGGACCGTCCAGGAAGAACTCGAACGCGCCGCCGCGCGGCTCTTCGGAGCTCCGGTGCGCGTCGAACTCGCAGGACGCACCGATTCCGGCGTCCACGCGAGAGGCCAGGTGGCCGCCTTCACCGCCGCAACCCGGCTCGAAGCGGCCGCCATCGGGCGAGCGCTCAACGCGCTTCTGCCCGAAGATGTAGCAGTACGCGCCGTGCGCGAAGTCCCGCCCGGGTTCGACCCCCGCCGCTGGGCCCGCCGCCGCCGCTACCGCTACACCATCGCCAACGGCGAGGCGCGAGACCCCCTCGCGCGCCGCTACGCCTGGGACCTCGAGGGCACCCTCGATGAACCGGCCATGCAGCACCTCGCCGCAGCCTTCGCCGGCCGGCGCAACTTCAGCGCCTTCGCCGGCAAACTCGAACCCGGGCGCTCCCCCGTGCGCACCGTGTTCGAAACCGGGGTCCATCGCGCCGGCGATGAACTCCACATCGATATCGAGGCAGACGCGTTCCTGCCCCAGATGGTCCGGCGCATCGTCGCCGCCCTCGTCCGGGTCGGACGCCATGCCGAAACAGAGGAGGAAATCGTCCGCCTGCTCGAACAGGCACGGCCCGGCAGCTACACCTACGTCGCTCCCGCCCGCGGCCTCTGTCTCGAACGCGTCTGGTACGACGAGGGATACCAACCATGAACACCACCGTCCGCATCAAAGCCTCGCAAATCTATAAAGACTGGCACGTCATCGATGCCGCCGGCCAGCCCCTCGGCCGCGTCGCCACCCGCGTCGCCACCCTCCTGCGCGGCAAGCACAAGCCCACCTACGAGCCGCACCTCGATGACGGCGATTTCGTCATCGTCGTCAACGCCGCGAAGGTCCGCGTCTCCGGCAAAAAAGCGCAGGACATGGTCTACTACCGGCACTCCGGCTACCCCGGAGGCCTCAAGGCGCGAAGCTTCGCCGAGCAGCTCCAGCGCTTCCCCGAAAAGGTCATCGAGCGGGCCGTTTGGGGCATGCTCCCCAAGGGCCCCCTCGGCAAGCAGATGCTCCGCCACCTCAAGGTCTACGCCGGCCCGGACCATCCCCACCAGGCGCAGGTCATCGCCAGCCAGCGCGCCCAGGAGGCCCGTAAGGCCGCCCTCGAAGTCCTCGCGACCACGCCCTACCGCCCGAAGGGCCTCCGACCGCTCACCGCTGCGGAAGTGGTCGTCCCTGCTGCCCCCTCGAGCGAAGCCGCCAAGGTTGCAGCCCGCGCCCGCGCCCGCGTCATGAAGCAGGAGGCCGAGGCCGCCGCACCCGTGGAAACCGCCCCCGCCGAGGAGCCGGCACCGCCTCCCGCGGAAGCCCCGGCCTCCGGCGCAGAAACGCCCGCGGCAGCCGCCGAAACCGAAACCACCGCCGCCGCCGCGCCCGCGGCCGAAGCAAAGCCCGCACGCCGCCGCCGCGCAAAGGCCGAAGAGACCGAGGAGTAGCCACCATGGCCGAGCAGCAGTACTACTACGGCACTGGCCGCCGCAAGACCGCCGTCGCCCGCGTCCGCCTCATCCCCGGCCCCGGCGCCATCATCGTCAACGGCAAGCCGATGGAAGAGGTCTTCACCCGCGAAGCCCACCGCGTCGAAATCCTCGAACCGCTCCGCCGCCTCGGCCGTGAAGGCCGCTTCTCCGCCACCATCAAGTGCGCCGGCGGCGGGATCAGCGGCTGGGCCGGCGCCATCCAGATGGGCATCGCCCGCGCCCTCGTCGCCTCCGACCCCTCCCTCAAGCCCCTCCTCAAGCGGCCGGAAAACCTCCTCACGCGCGACCCCCGCATGAAGGAGCGCAAAAAGCCCGGCCTCAAGCGTGCCCGCAAGGCGCCCCAGTTCACCAAGCGCTGACCCCGCCTGCCTCCGCATTCCGCAGCGACCGGGGGCCCCGCACAGGCGGGGCCCCCGCCGTCTGTCGCGCGTGTCACCACGCCGCCACCGGCCCGTTCCCCGGCGCCCGCCCCGGCGCAGCCCGCCCGCTGCCGATCACCGCAGGTGGGGAGCTTCGTGAACAAGGGGAACCTCGTCTTCGTCGGCGCACTCCTCGCTGCCGGGGCGCTCGCCTACCAGTCCACCATGGGCGGCGCAGCGGCTCCGCCGCCTGCAACCACGCCCACCCCCGCTGACGCCGGCGCCCACGGCGAGCCCGAAATCGCACGCGGCACCCCGACACCGGCGCCATCCCCGAGCGCCACCCCGTCCCCGGCGCCCTCCGTCGTCGCCGTCCCGACCACCCGCCTCACGCTCGACCAGGTCCGCTCCCTTCCCCGCACTCCCGCCGCAGCGCCCGCGGCAAATCCCTACCGTCCCCACCCGCCCGCCGAACCCCGCTCCGAATCCCCTCCCCCGCCGCCGGCGCCTTCTCCCTCGCCCACCCCGTCCGCCGTTCCGCCGCCCCCCTCGCCTACCCCGGCGGCGCCAGCCAGCCCGGCACCGCCGACCGAAGCGCCGCCGCCGGCAACTCCCGCGCCCTCCCCGACCGTGCGGCCCGGCGGCCTCCCCTACCCGCCGCCGCTGCCGCCCCCGCCCGACGGCAGCCTCGCCGCGCCCCCGCGCGAATAACCGTCCCGGTCAGGGCAGCTGCCGGCCCGTCCCCAGCCGCAGCGCCAGCAGGTCGTCCGGCTCGCTGAATCCGAACCGGGCATACAGCGGCTGGCTGCGCGACGTCGGCCACAGAATCACGGAGTCTACCCCGGCACCGCGGCAGGCCCCGAGCGCCGCCTCCAGCAGCGCGGCCCCGATCCCGGCGCCCCGGGCCGCCGGCACGACGTACATGCTCGTCACATAGCCGTGCAGCTCCTCCTCGTCGCCCGGGTTCGGCACCTTCTCGATGAACTGCAGCCAAACGCACCCCGCTGCTGCGCCGTCTTCCGCCTCAGCCAGCCACGCCCGCCAGCGGCTCCCCGGCTCCAGCCGGCCAGCCATCCAAGGCACCGCCCGCGCGAGGAACGCCTCCAGCGGCTCGCTGGCCTGCCCCAGCTCAGCGCGGAACGCATACCGCAGCCGCGCGAGCGCCCGCGCGTCTCCCGGGCCGGCCGGGCGGATCGCTGCCCCGTCCACGGCTCAGCCTACTCGTCCTCGTCCAGGTCCATCCGCACCCGGTTGATCTCGTCCAGCGCCCAGCCCACAAACCGCTCCGCTGCCTCCGGTGTCGGGCCGGTCGCCGCCCGGCCGAGGTGCTGCTTCAGCGCGAGCCGGACCGGCATCATATTTTTCCGCTGCCGGAAGAACCAGTACGCCCCTTCCTGCTTGCTCACGAAGTCGCCCGTGTACGCATACCGGAGCGCCCGCACCGCGTTCAGCACCGCGTAGCCCGGCGTGGCATTCGCGAGCGCCCAGCCCAGCTCGTCGGCCATCGCTTCCAGGACCCAGCTCCGCGGAATGAGCGGGAACATCTCCTCCGGCGGAGGGCCGATAATCGCCCGTCCCTTCTCCCGTGCGACCGCGTAGTGGATCAGCAGGTCAGGGTCGCCTGGGTGGCCATGCCCGTCCACGAACGTCCGCGCCTCCGGCACCGTGCACAGGTGCAGCTCGAACGGCGGCGAATGGCTTTCGACGTCCAGCGACGCATCGGTCACGATGCTCAGCTCCAGCCCCGAACCCGGACACGGCATCTCCGGGTCCATCAGCAGCTCCGCCACCACCCGCTGCTCGTCCTTCGTGAGCGGACGTTCCACCACGGCCAGCATGTCGAAGTCCGACCGCAAATACTGGAACGCCCCCATCGTCGCCGAACCGTGCAGGTACAGCCCGATGAGGTTCTCGCCCAGCGCCCGGTCGAGCCGCCGCCCCACATCACGCGAAAAGCCCCTGATCTTCCGTTGCAAATGCATGCCCGCACCCTACCTCGTGGTGTGACGCTCCAGGAACCCCATCACCGCCGCGCCCGCTTCTTCGCGAAACTCGATGAAGTACCCGTGCCGCCCTCCTCGTACAAGATACAGCTCCGCTCCCGGGATCCGCCCCGCCAGCAGCTCCGCGTTCGCGGTCGGGTTAATCCGGTCCTCCGTCCCGTGGATCACCAGCACCGGCGCGCGGATCTCCGTCAGCTTCTCCCATGCATCGTGCCCCTGGCTCGCCTCGTAATGCAACCGCTGGGCGTACGCCGGGATCGGATTCCGTGCCCGTTCGCGCAAAAACGCCAGGTACTCCGGGTGCTCCGCCAGCCAGCCCGGGCTCACCATCTCTTCCGCCAGCCATGTCGCTGCTGTCTTAGGGTCCTGCGGCCGGTTCCGCATCTTCGCATCCACCTCCGCAGGCCGCCTGACCCCGTGCGCATCGCCGGGCGTCGTGCACCCGAGCACCACGCAGCCCACCCGGTCCGGGTAGTCGATGGCAATCCACTGGCAGATACGGCCCCCCATCGAAATCCCGTACACGTGCGCACGGTCAATCCCAAGGTGGTCCAGCAATCCGACGGCGTCCGCGGCCAGCATTCGCGTCGTGTATGGCGGCTCAGTCGGCTTGTCGCTCAGGCCCGTACCCCGGTGGTCGTACACGATCACGCGGTACCGCGCCGCGAAGTCCTCGATCACCGGGTCCCACCCGTGATGGTCGCTCCCCTGGCCCATCACCAGCAGCAGGGGCTCGCCCGCGCCGTGCACCTCGTAGTACAACCGCACCCCGTTCCCTACCGCGAACGGCATGCCGGAACGCTACCGAATTGCCGCCCTCGGCGCAATCTCGTTCCATCCTGAACGAATGTCCAGCATTAGGGAAAGCGGTTGAACCACAGCAGCCCCAGCGTTCCCCCCGCCAGCACCAGCACCCCCGCGAGCGCCGCACCGGCCCAGCTCACATCCGTTTGCTCCTCGTAGTACCCGATCCGGTCCCCAAGGTCCCGGTAGATGCTCGCCAGCTGGTCCGCACCCGGCGCCTGGAACGCCCGCCCACCGGTCGTCTCCGCAATCGCCTGCAGCGTCGCAAAATCCGGCGGCACCCGCACCGTCCGCTGCCGCCCTTGCGGATCGATCACCACCGCCACGCCGTCCGGCGTCCCCAGCGCAACCGCGTACACCGGGATCCCGGCCTCCGCCGCCAGCCGCGCCGCATCCAGCGGCTGGTACGTGCCGACCGTGTTCGCACCGTCTGAGAGCAGCACGATCACCGCCGGGGCCGCCTCCCCCTCCGCGCGGATCGGCGCCTCCGGCGTCGGCGCGGGGCCGCCGCTCCCACCATCCGTGGGCGCGAGCGCCGCCTTCACCACGTCGACCGCCGTCGCCAGCGCGTCGCCCATCGCCGTCCCGCCCAGCGGCGAGAGCCGGTCGATCGCCGCATGCACGCTCTCCTTCTCCGTCGTCGGCGGAACCAGCACGCTCACCCCGCTCGAAAACGCAATCAGGCTGACGCGGAACCCCTTCGGCAGCCGGTCGACCAGCGTGTGCGCCGCCTCCTGCGCCGCGGCCATCCGCGTCGGGTTCACATCCGTCGCGTTCATCGAGCCCGAGACGTCCGTCACCAGCACCACCGTCCCCTCCTGCCGCGGGGTCTTCGTCACCAGCTGCGGCCGGGCCAGCGCGACAACCACCGCCGCGATCGCCAGCAGGTACAGCACCGGGGGAATGTGCCGCCGCCAGCCCGGGCTCCCCTCGACCACGTTCGCCAGCAGGTCGAGGTTCGTAAACCGCGCGGCGTACCTCGGCCGCCGCCGCTGCATGACCGCGTACAGCCCCGCCAGCAGCGGCACCACGCCCAGCCCGAGCAGCATCCACGGCCACAGGAACGTCATCGCACCACCCCGTTCTCCAGCAGCCCTGCCGCGAACGGCCGCAGCCAGTCGCCAGCGGTCCACAGGACAATGTGGCGCGCCCCGGCCCGCCGGATCGCAGCCGCAACCTCCTCCCGCTCCTCCTGTGCCGCCGCCGCAAACCGTTCCCGCAGCCGCTTCGAACCCGTATCCACCCGCAGCCGCCGACCCGTCTCCGGGTCGACCAGCCACAGCTCCCCCACGTCCGGCAGTTCCTGCTCTCGCGGGTCGCGAATCTCCACGGCAATCACATCATGCCGTCCGCACAGCTGGAGCAGCGGCCGCTCCCAGTCCCGCGGCCCGCGAAAGTCCGAGACGAGCATCACCAGCCGCCCCCGCCCGGCGAACCGGTCGACCCGCCCAATCGCCCGCCCGAGCGAGGCAGCCGAACCTTCCGCCGGCAGCTGCAGCCGGAGCGCCAGGAGCAGCGCCAGCAGCCCCGCGCGGCCCTGCGCCGGCCGCGTCAGCCGCTCTTTCGCTCCATCGAAGATGTATACCCCGAGCGCGTTCCCGTGCCGCGTCGCGACGTGCCCCGCTGCCAGCGCCACGCCCTCGGCAACATCGAACTTCCGCCGGTCGGCCGTCCCGAAGAGCATCGACGGCGAAGCATCGAGCACCAGCCACGTCGTCAGCACCCGCTCCGCGACGAACTCCCGCACATGGGGGACGAGCGTCCGCGCCGTCACGTTCCAGTCGATCCGCCGCACATCGTCGCCCGGGACGTACTCCCGCACCTGCGCCAGTTCGGTCCCGGCGCCGAGGCCGTGCGACCGGAAATCGCCCGCCAGCAGGCTGCTCACCCGCCGCCCGATGCTGATATCGAGCGCGCGCAGCACAGCCTCCGGCATCGGCCCCGGGCCGGGCGCCTCCCTGGTCGGCCGGCGGACGGCCAGTCCGCTCACGCCGTTGCCCCGGCCGCCAGCTCAATGCGGGGAACCGGCACCGCCGCAAGAATCTCGTCCAGGATCTGGTCAGCCGTCACCCCTTCGGCCAGCGCCTGGTACGTCAGCACCATCCGGTGCCGCAGCACATCCCGCGCGAGGTCGTACACATCGCCGGGGAGCACGTACGCCCGGCCGCGCAGCAGCGCAACCGCCCGTGCGGCATGGACCAGGTTGATGCTCCCGCGCGGGCTCGCGCCGAACGCGATGTGCTCCTTGTGCCGCACCAGCCCGAACCGCTCCGGGTGCCGCGTCGCATTCGCCAGCGCGACCGCGTACTCCGCCACCGCCCGGTCGACGTACACCTCCTCCGTGAGTTGCTGATACCTCGCCAGCTCCTCAACCGGGAGCACCTGCTTCACCTCACCCACCGGCGCCAGCGAGCGCTGCACGATCGCCAGCTCCTCCGCCTCCGCCGGGTAGTCCACCACCACCTTCATCATGAACCGGTCGACCTGCGCCTCCGGCAGCGGGTAGGTCCCTTCCGATTCGATCGGGTTCTGCGTGGCCATCACCAGGAACGGGTGCGGTACCCGGAACGTCTCCAGCCCGATCGTCACCTGCCGCTCCTGCATCACCTCCAGCAGCGCCGATTGCACCTTCGCGGGTGCCCGGTTGATCTCATCCGCAAGGAGGATGTTGCAGAACACCGGCCCCTTCTCGGCCACGAAGGTGCCCGTGTCCGGCCGGTAGATCCGCGTTCCCACCAGGTCGCCCGGCACCAGGTCCGGCGTGAACTGAACCCGGTGGAACGTCCCGCCCAGCACCTCCGCCACCGTCTTCACCGTCAGCGTCTTCGCCAGTCCCGGAACGCCTTCGATCAGCAGATGGCCGTTCGCGAGCAGCGCCACGAGAACCCGCTCGAGCATCTGCTCCTGCCCGACGATCACCCGCTTGATTTCGAACATCGCAGCCTCGAACACCGCATGCGCGCGGGCCGCGGCTTCCTGGCGCGATTCACTGCTCAGATGTGTCACGAAGGTCCTCCGGGGCATGGGCTAACAGCCCTGCAGCCACTACCGTGCGTCATCCGCCCGCAAATGCCGGTAAAGTGCCGCCCTCCTGCTTGACGCCGCCGAGACAAAGCACCCCTCCCGGGTACCGGGAGGGGCGCCAGTGCACAGAATCGCCGCCCGCTGGGGCGCCTAGGCGTGGAGTGCCACGGCCACGTCCTGCAGCCCGAGCGCTTCCAGCTTCGCCTTCGACGGCTTGCAGGTCTCGAGGTCCCAGTCGCACGCCTTCAGGAACTCGACCTCGAGCGTCTCGGTGTCGAGCTTGATGCCCTGGAGCGGCCCGGCGTGCGTCGCCTCGGTCGATTCGCCGGTCACCCGCGGCGGAACATACCGCTTCCGCGGGTTCCCGCCCTCGCGCACCTCGTACGCCATGCGCAGGTTCGCGATGCGCTCGCCCACCTGCATCATCTCGTCGAGGTCCATGTCCCAGCCGGTCACGGCGTTGAACCACGTCGGCATGTTCGCCGTGTTCGCCGCCATCATGATGAATTGGCACATGCCGCCGGCGTTCACCACGTGCATGTACTCGCTCGCCGCCTTGTGGTGCTCGCCGCGGCCGGTGTACACCTTGTTGTCCGCCGGCGCCGGCGGGATCTTGCCCAGCCGCTTGTTCCCCTCGTACTGGGTGTGCCGCGCCGGCGTCGGGTCGAGCTTGTAGGTCGTGTAGTACTCCGGCTGGAGCTTCGGGTCGTGCATCGGCAGCTCCTGCCCGCCGATGTGCATCGCATACTTCTCAGCACCGCGCCCGATCTTCTCCGCCGCCACCTTCACGCCGTCGGCGAACACCGCCGCAATCCCCCTCCGTTCGCCCATCGCCTTCAGGAAGGCGATCATCGCGTCGGCGTCGCCCCAGCGGAGCTCGATGCCCTCGGTGTCCTCCTTCGTGATGATGCCGTTCTGGTAGCACTCGATCGCCATCGAGATGGCCCCGCCCGCGCTGATGACGTCGAACCCGTACTCGTTGCACAGGTGGTTCGCGTAGATCAGCGCATCCGGGTCCGCCACCAGGTTCATCGTCCCGAAGGCCGCCATCGCCTCGTACTCCGGCCGGTGCGTGTGGTGCGGATACGGGTACTTCGGATTCGTCGACTCCTTCGACTCCGCCCCGCACGCAATCGGACACCGCCAGCAGCCGTACGACTTCTCCATCCGCGGGTTGATCTGCGACCCGCCGTCGATCTGCTGCGCCTGCGGGAAGTCGATGATCCCGACGCCGCCCCAGTTCTTCACCGGGCTGTCGCCGTTCAGCGCCGACATCGCCGTGATACCCGTCGTGCCGAAGTTGTGGAAGAAGTCCTTCAGCGGCTTCACGAACTGGTCCAGGTTCTCCCGGAGCATCTTGATCGTCTCCGGCGTCTGGCTGATGACCTTCCGGTCGGCCAGCACCACCACCGCCTTCAGCTTCTTCGAGCCCATCACCGCGCCCACGCCCGAGCGCGCCGCCAGCCGGCCGTGGTCATTGCACACGCCGCTGATCAGCGACAGTGTTTCGCCCGCCGGGCCGATGTTCGCGACGCTCGCCCGCTTCCCATGGCGGTCCTTCAGCACCTTCTCGTTCTCGATGGCGCCCTGGCCCCAGAGGTCGCTCGCGTCGCGCAGCTCGAACTTGTCGTTATCGATGAGCAGGTAGACCGGCTTCTCCGACTTCCCGAAGAACATGATGCCGTCCCACCCGGCCAGCTTCAGCACGCCGCCGAAGTCGCCGCCGCAGTTGGCGTCGCCCCAGCCGCCCGTCAGCGGGCTCTTGCACACCACCTGCCACCGCTGGCCGAACAGCGGCGTGCCCGTCAGCAGCCCCGCGAACATGCCGAGCATGTTCTCCGGGCCCAGCGGGTCCGCGCCCTTCGGCACACGGTCCCAGAGCATCCGCGCGCCGATGCCGTATCCGCCGAGGTACTGCCGGTAGAGCGATTCATCCGGGTATTCCACCGTGATCTCACCCGTGGTGAGATTCACGTTCAGCATCTTGCCGTTATAGCCCTTCTCCGCGAGGGCACCGCTGGTCGCTGTTGCTGTCGTCAACTCCCTTTGCCTCCCTGGCGCTGGTTGCGCCTGCTGCGCACTGCATCGTTGCCGGTTTCACGAACGCCCGCAATATGCCGCGTCGATCATAACGAACTCACCCAAGCCCCGGAGCCAGCCGCGCCACCTCCTCTTCGTCCAGGCCCAGCACCTCCAGCAGCACCTCCATCGAATGCTCCCCCAGGCACGGCGACGGCCTCCGCGGCCCGCTCGCGTACCCGCTGATGATGAACTGGTGCCCCTCGTACGGCACCTCGCCCATCTCCGGGTGCTGCAGCGGGTGGAAGAACCGCCGGTGCGCCAGCTGCGGGTCCGCCAGCAGGTCGCTCGACCGCTTCACGAAGCCGGCCGCAATCCCCGCCTCCTGCAGCCGCTCCATCAGCGCCATCCCGTCCTGCGGCGCCGTCCAACCGGCCAGCAGCCGCTCGAGCTCCTCCCGCCCCGCCTGGCGCCCTGCAAGGGTCCGCCAGCGCTCCTCCTGCGCCCACGGCTCGCCGATGAGCGCCGCCAGCCGCGCCCAGGCCGCGTCGTCCTCCACCGCGATCGCAATCCACTCGTCCGTCCCCGCAACGGGGAACGCGCCATGCGGCGCCATCGCCGGGTCGGTGTTGCCGGCCCGCCGCGGCACCTTCCCGTTGACCTGGTACTCCACCAGCTCTTTCGCGAGGAAGTGCAGCGCCGCCTCCATCTGCGCCTGCTCGATCCGGCAGCCCTCGCCGGTCCGCTTCCACCGGTCGACCGCGGCCATCACCGCCGTCGCCAGGAAGCGCGGCGCAATCGTATCCGTGTACGCCGTGAACGGCCCCGATGGCGGCCGGTCGTCCCACCCGGTCACCTCGTAGAACCCGCTGATGGCTGCCGCGTGGTTCCCATACCCGGCCATCGGCGCCGCTGGCCCGTTCTGCCCCATCAGGCAGGTCGAGACATAAATCACGTCGGGGTTCAGCGCCTTCGCCGCTTCGTACCCCAGTCCCAGCTCGTCCATCGTTCCCGGCGTGAACGACTCCAGCACCACATCCGCCCACGCGATCAGCTTCCGCGCAATCTCCCGCCCTTCTTCCGATTTGAGGTTCACGGCGATCGACCGCTTCGATGTGTTGAACGCGCCGAAGAACTGGCTCCGGTTCGGCCCGAACACGCCGTCCTTGAACGGCCCGCCCACCCGCAGCCGGTCCGGCGGATTGGCGGTCTCGATACGGATGACGTCCGCTCCATGGTCGGCGAGGTACTTCCCCGTAATCGGCCCCACGCCGATCCACGAGAAGTCCGCCACCTTCAGCCCCGCCAGCGGCAGCGTCCCCTCCGGGTCGCTGCCGGCCGGCTTCCGCGGCTCGCGCGCTGGCAGCGCCTCCGGCCCGGCCTGCTCCTCGACCCGTTCCCCGAAGACCAGCGGGTCGCACAGGGCACGGACCCACGGCCCCGGCGCCTTCACCACCACGCCCGGCCGCACCTCAAGGTCTCGCCAGTACTCCCGCACCTTCAGATGGATGAAATCCAGGATCTCCGGCACCGTCGTCACCGGCGCAAACGTCACCCCCGTTTCCAGCCCCAGCTCGAGCAGCTCCCGCTTCGTCCGCGTCTCGATCCACCGCTGCAGCGCCGCCAGCACCTCCTCGTACGAGTACGTGAGCGGCTCCCCGGCCAGCACCTTCACGTCGTACCGGGCCCACTCTTCCCCCTCCAGCCACTCCTCAGGCACGATACCGTCGCGCACCAGCCACTTCATCGCCGACACGAGCGTCGCACCGTTGCCCATCACCACTACTTCGCCATCCTTCGCCCGGTACACCATCGGCAGCGTGATCGTCCCGAGCTGGAGCGCCGTCCCGGCCCGCTCGAAGTCCCTGCCCTGGATGGCGTGGGCAATCATCGCCTGCAGCCCGGTCCAGAAGACCGCCGCCTGCACGGAAACATCAACGAACCGTCCCACGCCCGTCCGCTCGCGAAGATGGTGCGCCACCAGCGCACCCACCGCGCTCTCCGCCGCAGCATGGTGCCAGCACTGCGGCACCGGCACCCGCACCGGCGGCCGGTCCGGGTCGCCATTCAGCGCCATCATCCCGCCCATCGCCGCCAGCACCAGGTCCGTCGTCCGGTAGTGAGCATACGGGCCGTCCTGCCCGAACGGCGTCGTCGCCACATACACCAGCGCCGGGTTCACCGCCCGCAGCTGCTCCCAGCCGAGGCCCCGCGCCGCCATCGCGCCCGGTGGCGCGTTCTCGAACAGGAAGTCCGCCGTCTTCACCAGCTCGAAGAAGCGCTCCCGGTCGCCCGGCGCGTCCAGGTCGAGTGCTACCCGCCGCTTCCCGCGGTTCGAAACCGCGTACTGGAGCGCGTCCTCCTCCGCCGGGGCGAACCCGGGCGGCTCCACGCGAATGACCTCCGCCCCGAGGTTGGCCAGCATCAGCGGCCCCAGCGCCGCCCGGCTGTCCGTCAGGTCGATGACACGGTAGGGGCTCAGCATGCCCATCGCCTGCCTCCCTTGCTGTCTGTCGTGTTTCTGTGCGTCAGCGCTCCAGCCGGTCGAGCCGGCCCATCAGCTTCTGGTCAATCGCCACGTGCCGCAGCAGCTCCCACGCCACCAGCCCTACACCCGCGATGATGCCCCCGGCCACCGCCAGCCACCCGGTGTCGTTCGCAGCGCCGATGCCGAGCACCACCGCGCCCGCGCCGGCAATGAGCGCCCCTGCCGCCGACGTCGCGTGCCCGGCTTCGTCCTCGTGCATGCGGGTCAGCCAGTTCCTGCGTTCCATCCGGACCTCCTGGATATCACGAATCGGCCCGAACTATAGCAGCCCCGGCACCGCTTTGGACGTCCGTCCAGTAAAAAAGGGGGCCGAGATCGGCCCCCTTTTTTCGCTTCGCGCTGCCTCGCTAGTTCGCAGGCGCCACCCAGCTCACCGTCGCCGGCGCGGTCGGCCGCAGCGCGATGAAGTACGCCGTCCCGGCCCGGAACGTCGTGAAATCGTTCGCACCCGGCACGTTCTCCGTGCCCGGGAAGTAGCCCCGCCACGTCTGCGTCTGCGGGTTGAACAGCCAGATCGCCCCGATCAGCGACGACACGTTCGTCGTGCCCGCCTGCGTCCCGCCAATCGCCTGCGCAATCGGCTTGTTGTCCGCGCCGGTCCACACGATCAGCGTGAACGTCCGATAGAGCGTGTACTGGATGGTCGAGGCCGACGTGTTCGTGAAGTTGTCCGCGGAGGTGTTCGGGCTCGTCCCGGCCGCGTTCGTCACCCGCACGTCCACCACACCCGACGGCGTCCCGGCCGGCACCGTCGCCGTAATCTGCGTCGAACTCACCACCGTGAACGTCGCCGAAACCCCGCCGAACGTTACCGAGGTCACCCCGACAAAATTCGTGCCGGTAATCGTCACCGTCGTCCCGATCGGACCGCTTGTCGGGTTCAGTCCCGTCACAGTGGGAATCGGCGTGCCGGTGCAGGTGAAGTCGTCCGCAGCCGTGTTCGGGCTCGTCCCCGCCGGCGTCGTCACCCGCACATCAACGACGCCCGCGCCCTGCACCGGCGCCACGGCTACCAGCGTCGTCGACGAGATGTAGGTGAACACCGCCTGCACCGTCCCGAACGTGACCGTCATCCCGCTCGGGGTGAATCCCGTCCCGGTGACGGTCACCACGGTGGCGCCGTTGCACGCCCCCTCCGAGGGCGTCAGCGAGAGCACCGTCGGCCCCGACGTGTACAGGTAGTCGTTCGCCGTCCCCGTCGTCACGTTCGAACCCACCGGCGTCGTCACGACTACCTCCACGACGCCCGCCGGCTTCGGCGGCGTGACGCAGGTAATCTGCGTCGCGCTGACGACCGTGAACGACGTGCATGGCGTGCCGCCGAAGGTCACGCTCGTCGCCCCGGTGAAGTTCTGCCCGTTGATCGTCACCGTCTGGCCGCCCGCTGTCGGCCCGACATTCGGGACAATCGACGTAATCACCGGGATGCTTGTCGAGTCGCTGATTTGCAGCGTCGCCGTGTTTGGCGATCCCAGCGTCGCTCCGCCGGTCGGGTTCGAAAGCGTCAGGGTGACCGTCTCGGTGCCCTCCGGCGCCGTGTCCGGGATCGGCGTCACGGTGAACGACTTCGTCCCGCCCTCGCCGTCCGCCCAGGTCAGCGTCCCGCTTACCGCGATGTAGTCCACGCCCGGGGTCGCGGGGTTGCTGCCGCCTGGGCTCGTCGCGTAGTCGACCGTCACCGTACCGACCGTCCCGCCCGTCCGCGAAACCGTGATGGTAATCGGACCGCCCGCCTCCGACCCGGTATAGGTCGCCGACGTGAACTGGATGACCCCGGTCCCGTCATCATCCAGGATAGTTAGCACCGCCGTCGTCGGCGTCCCCAGCGTCGCCCCCGTCGCGCCCGATAGCGACAGATTGATTGTCTTTGGTCCATCCAGCACGGTGTCCTGCAGGATGGTAATTACACACGGCTTGGGAGAGGCGTCGCCGCTGGTCCAGCTGAGCGTCTGGGGCGTCGTCGCAGTGTAGTCACTGCCCGGTGTGGCCGTGCCCGCCGAGATAGTGCACTGCACGCTGGCAGCCCCGGTGCTCCCGTCGATGCGCGTCACCGCAATGGACGCGGTGCCCGCCCCCTCGCTCACCGTGTACGTCGCCGACGTGAACTGCAGCGTCCCCGGTCCGTCGTTGTCAACGATGGTAACCGTGTGCGTGGTAGGCGTGCCCGCCCCGCCGCCGAACCCGGAACTGCTAACCAGCTTGAGGTTGATGGTCTCGTTCCCCTCATTCAAGCCGTCGTCGAGGATGGAGACGTTGCAGTACTTCGGTCCCGTCTCCCCCGGATTGAACGTGATCGTCTGGTTGCTGAAGGTGTAGTCGTTGCCGGTGCCCTCCGTCGCCGTCCCCGCCGGGCTGTCGAGCTGGCACGTCACGGAGTCCGTCCCCGCCGTGCTCCCCTCCCGCACCACCGCCACCTGGTGCGTTGGATTTCCCTCCACCACCGACGACGTCGCCGACTGGAACGAATACTTCGGCGGCCCGTCGTTATCCAGAATGGTCAGGGTGAACGAGTTGGGGCTCCCAACCACCCCGCCGCCCGTGACCCCGGCAATCGTGAACGTGAGATTCCGCGTGCCATCCACGACGGCGTTGTCAATGGTCTGAAGACATGTCCCTGGCAAACCCGGATAGTCGATTGTCCGGTTGACCTGCCCCGGGGAAAAATTCACGAACGCCGAGACCAGCCCGCCGACGTCCGGGGATGCCGCGGGCGACACGGTGACCTGCACCTGCTGCAGGCCCGCCGTGCCCCCGCTCCGGTGGATGTTGATGCAGGCCGTCTGCCCTTCCGTCACCGTCAGCGCTGTCACCGGCGCCCCAGCCGTGTTCCCGAAGAAGAACGACCCGTTGGTCGCAGCATCGGCCGCCGCCCGCTCGCGCGGGACCCCGGCTACCGCCGCCAGCACAGCTGCAGCCAGCCCCAGCACAGCCGCCAGCGCGCTCCGCCGCGCCGGCGAAACCGTCGCACGCATCCCTCGCATGGGCTCACCTCCTGCTCGTCCTAACGTCCGCTCGCCGTGCCAAAGTTCCCGGCGCGCGGGAAATCACCGTAACTCTACCCCGCCCGGTCAAGGCCTCGACACCCGGGCAGCCCCCAATTCGTACACACGCAGGCAAACCCGGCCGCGCGGCCGCCAGGTCCTACGGCCGGTGACCACGCAGCCGCGGCCCCAGCTGGTGCCGCTCCACCGCGTACGCCTGCTCCACCCAGTCGCACAGGATCGGCCGCGTCTCCCGCGGGTCGATCAGGTGCTCCACCCCGAACGCGTGCGCCGTCCGCAGCGGCGACCGCACCGCGCCCAGCTTCGCCATCAGCTCCGCCCGCAGCGCGTCCGGGTCCTCGGCCGCGGCGAGGTCCCGCTTGTACGCCGCCTCGATCCCGCCTTCCAGCGGCAGCGACCCCCAGTCCGCGCTCGGCCAGGCGTACCGCAGGTTCAGGCCCGCCGTGTTCGCGTGCCCCGCGCCCGCCACCCCGTACAGCCGCCGGAGGATGATCGTCACCCACGGCACCCTGGCCTGGAACACCGCCGCCAGCGCCAGCGCACCCTTCCGGATCGTCGCCTGCTTCTCGCCCCACGTCCCGATGACGAACCCCGGCTGGTCGGCAAGGTTCACGCACGGCAGGTGGAACGTGTCGCAGAGGTCCACGAACCGCGCCAGCTTCTCGCTCCCCTGCGCGGTCAGCCCCCCGCCATAGTGGTACGGGTCGTTCGCCAGAACCCCCACCGGGTAGCCGTCCAGCCGCGCGAAGCCCGTCACCACACTCTGGCCCCAGCCCGCGCCGATTTCGAAGAACGAATCGCGGTCGAACACGCTCGCGATGATCTGCCGCACCCGGTACGGCCGCCGCCGGTTCTTCGGGATCGCGCCGATCAGCCACTCGTCGCGGCGCTTCGGGTCGTCGTTCGGCTCGCTCCGCGCCGGCTGCTCCCACGCATTCTGCGGCAGGTACGAAAGGAACCGCCGGATCTGCGCAAACGCGTCCTCCTCGCTCTCCGCGAGGTTATCCACCACGCCGTTCCGCCAGTGAATCTCCCACCCGCCGAGCTCCTCCTTCGTGACCGTCTCCCCCATCCCCGCCTCCACCACCGGCGGCCCGGCCACGAACACCTGCGAGGTGCCTTTCACCATGATGCTGAAGTGCGACGTCACCACCCGCGCCGCCCCCAGCCCCGCTACGCTCCCCAGCGCCGCCGCGACCACCGGCACCTCCGAAAGATTCGCAATCACGGTGTCCCACCCCGGGTTCGCCGGGATGTACGTGTGCCCCTGCGTGCCCTGCGTCCGCACGCTCCCGCCCCCGCCGGTGCCGTCGACCAGCCGCACGATCGGCACCTTCAGCTCGCGCGCCATCCGCTCCGCGTACACCTGCTTCCCCGCGATCGCCGCATCGGCCGCGCCGCCGCGCACCGTGAAGTCGTCGCCGCCGACCACCACCCGCCGCCCGGCGATCCGCGCCATCCCCGCCACGAAGTTCGCCGGCCGGAAGCTGACAAGGTTCCCCTCCTCGTCGTACTCCGCCTTCCCGGCGAGCGTCCCGAACTCCGCGAAGCTCCCCGGGTCCACCAGCGCGGCAATCCGCTCGCGCACCGTCAGCTTCCCGCCCGCATGCTGCCGCGCGATGTTCTCAGGCCCGCCCATCCCGTAGGCCAGTTGCTCCCGCCGCCGGATCTCATCGACCTCCGGCTGCCACGTCTCGTTCGACTGGGTCATCCCGAACCCCCTGTCCTGTGCGTCCCTGCAGTGCACCGGATTCTACCCGCGCCGCCGCGCCGGCTGCGCTATCATCCCGCGTCATGGACCTTCTCGCAGACCTGCGCGTCCGCGTCATCGCCCATTCGCCGGCCGCGGCGTACGCCGGGTGGCTCCTCCGCCAGTTCGGCGCCGCGGTCGACATGCGCTCCGCCCTCGACCCCGAGGGGCTCGGCGCCTTCCTCGCCGGGGGCGCCGTCTTGGACCCGGCACCGGACATCCCGGACGAGGCAGCGCCGCTGCTCATCACCGACGTCCCCGTTTCCGATGCCGCCGTCGCCGCAGGCTTCTGGGTCGGCGAGGAGCGCGAACCCGTCGGCTTCCACCTCTACCCCGCGCTCGCCATCCGCGCTGGCGGCGAATACGTGACCGCCCACGGCCCCGCGCCGCTGCTCGGCCAGCACACCGCCGAAGTTCTCCGGGGCCTCGGCCTCCGCGAGGACGAACTCCGCGACCTCGAGGCGGCCGGCGTCACCGGCACCATGCCGGCCGAGCGCGCCCGCGCCTGACCCACTCCCCACGACGAGGCCGGGGCCGGCCCGCCGGACCGGCCCCGGTGCCAGCGCGCCCGGTGCGGCGCTCAGTCGGCCACGAGAATCAGCGTCCCCGTCGTCGAAAGGCTCCCGCCCGTGCCGTTGACGATGCACGAGCGCGCATTCACCTGCTTCCCGGGCAGGCCGGTCACGCCGTCCTCGGCAGTCCGCGAGAGCTGCCGGTACGCCTCGACCAGCAGCTGCATCCCGTACATCCCCGAGTGGTTGAAGGAGAGCCCGCCGCCGTTGGTGTTGATCGGGAACTTCCCGCCCGGCGCCGCATGGCCGTCCTTCCAGAGCCGGAAGCCTTCGCCCCGCGGCGCCAGCCCCAGCATCTCGGCCGTTATCCCGGCGGTGATCGTGAACGAGTCGTAGATCATCGCCATCTCCATGTCCTCCGGCCCCATGCCGGCCATCCGGTAGGCCGCCGCAGCCGAAGCCGCCGCCGACGTCGCCGTGAAATCCTCCATCTCGAGCATGTTCGAATGCCCCATGCTCTCGCCGGCCCCGGCAATCCACACCGGCTTCGTCTTCACGCTCCGTGCAATCTCCGGGCTCGCGACCAGCACCGCGCCGCCGTAGTCGGTCACCAGGCAGCAGTGCAGCAGCGTCAGCGGCCAGGCCACCACCCGCGAGTTCTGCACGTCCTCCACCGTAATCGGCCCGCCGCCCGGGTTCGTCTCCTTCGAAAACATAATCGCCCGCGGGTTCAGCATCGCCCACTGCCGCGTCACCACCGCAATATGCGCGAAGTCCTCCGGCGTCGAACCGAACCGGTAGTTGTGCCGGGTCATCGCATGCGCGTAGTTCGAGGGCGCGCCTGCCACCCCGTAAATCGCCTGGAACTGCTGCCCCGGGTCCCAGGGGTCCGGCGCGCCCCGCGGCCGCCCGGTCCCCCGCCCGCCGGTCGCCCGCGCCGACCACCCGTTCTCGCCGTGGCTGATGAGCGCCACGTCGATAATCCCGGCGTGGATCGCCGCCAGCGCATGGTGCACGTGCATCTCGAACGAACACCCGCCCACCGACGTCGTATCGATGTACTTCGGATGGAGCCCGAGGTGCTCCGCCAGCTGCGACGACCAGCCGGCGCTGAACACCCCGTCGATCCGCGAAATCGGGATGCCCGTCTGCTCGCTGACGTTCTTAATCGCCTCGATGTGCAGCTGCATCGCCGTCTTGGGCGTTGCGGGGTAGCCGATCTCGTTCGCCTCTGCCGCCCCGATGATGGCGGCCGCGCGGGAAAGCTCTCCGGGCATCCGTTACTCCTCCACCACGCGCCAGAACGGGATGCTCACCTCGTCGCTGGCCTGTTCGAATTCCACGCGCACCTTCGCCCCGATCCGGATCGACTCCGGCTTCGTCGGGTCGACCCCGCGCAGCACGGTGAACATCCGGTCCCCCTCGTGCAGGTCGATGTACGCCGTGACGAACGGCACCTCATCGGTCCAGCCGCCGAAGGCGCGGTGCTGGACCGCGAACGTATGGATGCGCCCCTCGCCCTTCGCCTCGATCCACTCCAGCTCCCGAGAGTGGCAGAACGGGCAGAGCAGCCGCGGGTACCAGTGGACCCGGTTGCAGGTCGTGCAGCGGGGCAGCATCAGCTTTCCCGCCTTCGCCCCCTCCCAGAACACACGGTACTAGGGAATCCTTGACGTTCTGGCCATCGCTGTATTCGCGAATTGACGTAATTCTTGGAAGCCAGGGTGCGTTGGTACATATCTGGTACGTATCCGGCCGTTCTATCACGCCATGGCATAACCCTGATGCGATACATGCGCACATATATTAGGTGTGCTGTTTTTCACCCGACATCCCCGCCAACCCGACAAAGCCGCGTTCGCCGACATCTACGACCGCCCGCCGAGGGCCGCAATCGGCCGCGGAATAACCTGCCAAACCCCTGCCACCGAAGTCGGGGTCGTCGGGATTCAGCCGCGGAGGGCGGCGTCGATGGCAGCCGCGGCGGCTGCGGCGGCGCCGGGGAGCACGTGGCCGTAGGTGTCAAGGGTCAGCGTGGCGGAGGCGTGGCCGAGCAGGGCGCCGGTGGTGCGGACGTCCACGCCGGCGACCATCGCCAGCGTCGCCGCGGTGTGCCGGAGGTCGTGGAAGCGAATCTTGGGGACGCCGGCGCACTCGAGCAGCCTGTCGAACCACTCCCGGATTGAACGGGCGTTCAGGTAGTAGCCGTCCTCGCGGCAGAAGACAAGGTCGAGGTCACGCCACGCTGGGCCGGCCCGCAGCCGCTCCTCCAGCTGGCGCTGGCGGTGGGCGCGAAGGGCCGAACGAGCAAGTTCGCCGAGCGCCACCGCGCGCCGGCTGCTGGCCGTCTTCGGCTCCTGGATGCGGTACTCGCCGTCGGCACGGGCGAGGGAGCCGGTGATACGAACGGTGCCGCCCTCGAGGTCGACGTCGCGCCAGCGGAGCGCGAGGAGTTCTCCCTGCCGCATGCCGGTGGTGAGGGCGAGGACGGCGAGGGCCTCGAGCCGGTCGCCCATGGCGGCCTCGAGCAGGCGACGGGCCTCCTCGGGGCCCAGGACGGTGCCGGCAGTTGCCTGCGCTACCCGCGGCGGGGCGGCACGGTCAGCAGGATTGGCCGCGAGGTAGCCCAGCCGGACGGCATCGGCCAGCGCTTTGTGCACGATTTTGTGGGTGATGCGTACGGTGCTGGGCGCCAGCCCCGCGTCGAGCAGGCGCCGGTACAGCCGTTCGAGGTCGAGCGGCTGGAGTGCGGTCAGCCGCCGGTCGCCCAGGTGGGGCAGGACGTGCCGGGTGATGCGGTCGCGGTACGTGCTGGCAGACTGCGGCTTCAGCCGGTGCTGTGCGCCTGCGAGCCACTCCTCGAGGAACTGCCGCACGGTCAGCCGGCCGGGCGGCCCGAGCACGCCGCGCGCCCGCTCGGCGAGCAGCTCCTGCACGAGCCGCTCCGCCTCCCGCCGGGTGGCCGCCCAGCGCACCCGGTACTTGCCACCGCCGACATGGACCGCCGCGCGCCACGGTTTATTGCGCCGCGCCGGGTCGTTCACCCTATGAACCGAACCGCTGCCGTAGGGTCGTCGCGCCATCGTGCCCTCCGCTGTGAGTCTGCCACCGTTCGCTGCCGTCCACCACGGGGCGCCGCCGTCCGCCGGGGGAGCCGGCCAGGCATGCGCCGCTCGGCGGCTCAAGTCCCGGTGTTCGCCACGCTCAGCCGCCGGACGGCCGCCACGGCTCAGGGATGTCGTCGAGCTCGACCGCGGCCGGGGGCTCCGGTAGCTCGGCCGGGGCCGCGGGCTGCCGCAGCTGGTGCTTCTTGCCGAGCACCAGTTGCTGGAGGCGGAACCGGGCGAGCGGCGTGGGCGCCGGGAGCTTGCGCAGCTTCTGCACCTGGCGCTCCGCCTGGGCCATGCGGGCAACCACCGGCGCCATCCGCTCCCCCGCTGCCATGCACGTCCACAGCCGCTCCCGTTCATCGACCAGCAGCACGTACTCCCGAAGGACGGCGCCGTCGGCGCGGCGGTCGAGTACTTCCCGGACGGGCGAGCTCCAGAGCTCTCGCCACGCCTGCCGGGCCACCGCCCCCACACGGCCGCAGCCGCGCGGCAGAGGCGGTACGGTCCGGTCGCCGTCGTCGTACACTACAAGAGCCCTGTCACGTCCGCCGCGATGGAACTGGAGCAGTTCGACGGCCTTCTGGCGTTGTCCTGCCATCACTCGACCGCTCATGTCGCCCCTGCAAGCCCTTTGCGGCGGGCGACCGAACTGATTGTGGACGCGCGCGATTTTGGTCAGGGGGCCGCGGTTCCATGGGCCCGCCCCGAACTTTCGATCCGGCCTTCCGCCGCCACCGCGTAGGCAGCCGGCGCGGGCTGCTCCGGGGCGGGGGACCTGGTCGGATATGAGTCCCCTTAACGTATGCCAGTCCTGGCCTGTCGTTGTCGCCGGCCGGCGAACGATTCCCGCTCACTGGGCCACCGTCGCAAAGGCGATGATGATGGATGTCCCCTCGCAAATGCAGCTTGCTCCGCGTCGAACTGGCCCTCGATGGCGGCGTTCCTGGGGCTGCGGTCCTTTCGACTCCACGTGCCTGGCGCAAGCAATGGGGCACGACCGCGGCACCCTACCTCCGGGGCGAGCAGGGCGGGCAGGAGCCCCAGTTGCAGGCGCCTGTGCGCTGCGTTCTCGCCGTGGCCCGTGTGGACGGCGGCATTAATGGTCGCTCGCGTAGCTGTCGTCATGCTCCTCAAGGGCGAGACGGTCCACTACGGGCTTAACGCGTGGTGGAGGCCAACCTCGTGCGAGATAGTCGGTCACCTCTCCTCTCGCGAGGACTTCGGCACACTGGTCCCACCGCTCGGCATTCGGGTCGATGTCGTGTTCGTATTGGAGTTCGAAAGCATTCCTTGCGCGCTCTCGCTCAGCTAGGTACTGCTCGAGCCTGTTTCGCAGGGTCTCCGCGTCCTCGACCCAATCGTCTTCGATGGTATCCGGAAGACTTCCGAAGATATCGTAGGTGTCTTTCATCCGCTCCGAAAGGACCTCATAGACCCTTTCATCCTGGGTATCATGGTAAACAAGGTTGAGCATGTCAACCGTTTCCCGCAACTGACCGATTCGTTTAATCCGGCCAAGTCTCTGCTCGAGACGTGATGGATTCCATGGCAGATCGACGTTAATTAGCGTCCCTAACGTCTGCAGGTTTAGCCCTTCACAGGCCGCATCGGTGGCAACAACGAGCCTGATATCTCTACGCGCAACCGCATCCTTAATGTCATTACGGTTTACGAAAGCGCTTTCTCCCTCTCGGTATATGCGGCTCTTTCCTGCGCCAGCATAGACGGCTATCGTCTCCGCTGGAATTCGTTGCGCGAGATTCTCTGCGAGCCAAACTGCTGTGTCGTAGTACTGGCTGAAGATGATGCATCCGTGCTCAAGCCAAGTACGGCCGTCAGTACGGTGCCTTTGAAGAAAGTAGTCAACGGCATCGAGCTTCGGATCTCGGGCGTCGGGGCTGGAGAGCTGCTCCACAATCTCCTGAAGGTGTCCAATCTCGTCCGGAGTCAGCTTCCCAATGACACGCCGCACTCGCTCAGCGTTTTCGTCTTCATCGTCTGGTACTGCGCTAGCGAGCATACGTCGTGCTGTCGAGAGTCCAGCAGCAAAGCTTGAGCAGATGCGCTGCCTCATGAGCACCTTCATGAAGCCGGCAGCCTTATCGCGAGCATGGAGAGACTCGCAGAATCGCTCCGCGGCCTCGTAGGCGGATTGGAACCAGGGGTTAGTCAATAGCCCTAATCCGTTCACAAAGACAACGTCTTGGTACGTCCCAGGACCTGCATATCGGTCGGGATGGAGACGCACCCCGACCCTTGGCAAGAGCCCCTGGTTCTCCAGGATGTCGCGTCGGCGCAGGACCGTGTGCCGCACTATGGGGTTATGGAGTTCGAAGAATCGGTCCACCAGTGCCTCGCCGAGGACGAGGTGTCGATCTTCCGGGAGCTTCTCGTACGGGATATTGCTCGCATTGAACGTATGCTGGTCCAGTCCGAGCTGAGTCCTCAACCCAGCCAGCCACGGGAGTTCCGTTGACGGCGGAAGCGGCGATCGAAGCCACTCCCATGCTTCGCTCTCGTTCTGAGGCGTGACTTCGCCTTTGACGATCGGGAGTGCCCGGTGAACGTCGCGCCAGACCGAAAACGTCTGTGCACCGAGGACGAACCCCGCCCCACGGTCGAGGACCTCCAGCAGGTCCCAGAGCTCGGCCACGTTCGTTTGAATCGGGGTGGCCGTCCCGAGCAGGAGATGACGGGTCCGTTCGGCGACCTGGAGCATGAACGCAAGCAGATTGTTCGGCTCGCCGCGCTGGTCCTTGCCCATCGCTGAGCGCCGACGGGCGCGGTGCGCCTCATCGAGGATGACGGTCCCGTAGCGAAGACGGAGCAACAGTTCGCTTTCGGCCGTCTGTTGGGTGATGAGCCCGGTAGAAACAATGCCGACCTGCCTCGGGCATCGGAGGATTTCCGCCGGCCCATTGGTACCGACCAGCGACCCGGTGAAATCCAGCCACTGCTTTTCGTTCGACCGCCAAACCGCGGACGGCACCCCGAGCCGGTCCCAGAGTTCGACTTGCCACTGGAGCGTCAACGAGGCGGGACAGAGGATGAGGACCGTCCCGTCTCCGAGAAGCGCTGTGACAACCGCCGCCGTGCCCATGGAGAGCGTTTTCCCGAGCCCGACCTGGTCGGCCAGCAGCAGGCGCGCTTTCCCATAGAGTTCGCGATGCTCGACCACCATGCTGACGAACGAGCGCTGCCAGGGCTGGAGCTGTTCGCCACGCCGATAGATGGGTGACTCCACGAAGGCCGCCGGAGCTGCCTTTTTCGGCTCCTCCTGGACGTTGCGGAGCGGGATCTCCGACCTTCGCGTGAGCCGCTCGATTTCCGTGATGATGGCCTCGGGAAGCGGCACCGCCTCCTTCCAGAGGGCGTCAAACTCCTCCTGGACCCAGGCCACTGCCTCGGGCGACGGATCCTCCCAGACGATCTCGTAGTTTGTTGTAAACGCTGCCCTCGATTCATTGACCGAGCCGATGAAGCTTGTCGTGCGCCCATCCGCCAGCTCAATCACACCGGCCTTGCCGTGAATGAAGACGCGATTCCGCGGCACCACCCGAATTTCGACGCGCCCGGAGCGGAGCAACTCCAGCAGACGGAGGTACCGTTCCCGGTGGAGCAGCGCCTCGACTGCCGGGTCCAGTTCGTTCCAGCGAGCCTTGAGCTGGATTTCCCGCTGATACTGCGCCACCCGGAAATCGCGCTCGTCGAGGTCGCTGTTGCACACGACCCGCACCCGCTCGATGCCGCCAATCTCCTCGCCGACCAGTTCGAAGATGGAGCTCCGAAAATAGCCGGCGATCCGGTCGTACCGCCGTGCTCCCGCGAGCCGGTCGCGGAGGAATACCTGGTCCAGCTGCTCTCTGCGGGAGGAAAACCGCCGCAGCCCGCTCATCCGCTGAAGCCCTGGTTTCGCACGAGATCACGCAGCACCCGGGCAGCCCGCGCCTCCTCCGGCCGGGTTACCTCGACGCGGCGCGCGAGGTAATCGGCAATTTCCACCACCCGGCCTCGCACCCGGGTATCCGAGAGGAAGCGGGGCAGGTTGTGCTCGAGGTGGGTGAGCACCTCTTCTGCCGGCATCCCCTTCTGGAGCTCCATCAGCGCGTAGAGCGTGGCGCGCGTGGTTGTCCCGCCAAATTCGGAGCCGTCGTGCATCTCGCTCCTCTCGAGCTCGAGCGCGGTCTTGAGCCGGGCGTGGTTGGCCCGCTGGTCGCCCATGAGGGCGCGGAAATCGCGGACCGCGAACGCCTTGGCGAAGTTCTGGAAGTTATCAAGTGAGCGCTGGCCCCGGGACTCGAGGTCGACCATCTTGAGGTAGAACCGTTCGGCGCCGTTGAGTTCCCGCCACGTGCTGTCGCTGATGCCCGCGGGAACGAGGTGCCGATTCGCTTCCTGAACGGCGTAGGCGATGAGTTCTTCGACGAAGGTCACCTCGCCTTTTTTGCGCGGGCGTCGCGCCTCCTGCGTCATGTCCCTGCCATCGATGCGGCTGTACCTGGTCAGCACCCGCAACGCGGCAGCGTAGCCCGCCATCTGGAGGTCGGCATCCTCGAAGACATTGTGGTCGGGGCCGTAGAGCGCACGGGCTTCCCGGTTCAGGCCCAGCAGCTGTTCGACCTGCTGCTTCACCTCATCCTGCAGTTCGAGCTCAAGTTCGGGCCGCGAGACCCGCTCCTCTCCCCTGCGCTTCCGGCAGACGAGCAGCACGGTGCCTTTCACGTACGCACCCTGCCGGAGCGCGCTGTCGGTTTCGGTTTCGATATACCAGGCAGCGGTGGCCTGCAGGCCGGAGGCCCAGACGATCCCGGCAAGGTCGGCCCAGATCTTCGCCGACTGGTGGGTGAACATGATGACCTGCAGGCCGTTGTCCGGCATCAGCTCCGTGAAGCGGCGGTAGCAGGCGATCATCCCCTGGCGGAAGTCTTCATCTTCGCCTTTGATCGCCAGGGGGCGGCGAGCATCCCAGACCCACCCGTCCCATTCGGGGTGGCGCTTCTTGCGAAGCCAGGCGATGAAGAAATCGAGGATTTCGTCGTAGTTGATGGCGTCCCCATACGGCGGGTCAGTGATGAACAGGTCGGCGGGCCAGTCCGTCTCCTGGGCCGGCCGGCACGCAACCACCCGTTCCGTCGCCAGCGGTTGCGATGGCAGGTCGTTCAGCAGGCCGTACGGGGCGAGATTGACCAGGCCGCGCCCGCCCCAGTCGTACAGGGTATTGAGGGCCTGGTTGTAAAACACCTTCTGCACGCTTCCGCCGCCACCGGCTGAGCGGTGCCAATGACTGAGCTTCGCGTTCACGTCCAGCGATTTGGCCACCAGCAGGGAGCAGGCGGCCGAGGGGCTGTGGCCGTTGAGGAGCCCGTTGAGGAGCAGCTGACGCGGGGTGAAGAGGTGGTGCCAGTACGTCCAGCCGCGCGTTCTGATCGGCTCGTCGGTTTTTTGCCCGGGCTCAATCGGCATGTCGGGGATCCAGCCGTTCTGCTGCCACTCTTCGAGGTGCGCGGCGACGTAGTCGTGGCAGCGTTGCTCGCGGTCGAGGTCCTCATCGGTCACCGCACGGAATTCGGTCTCCCGCCCACCCTCGCGCTGCCACTGGATGCAGTACAGCCGCTCCTGGAAGATATCGCCTGGCCGGGGCGCGATGTCGGTGCGCTCCCACCGGCGGAGGCGATTGCCGGTTGTGCCGTCGGGCAGGCGGAAATCGCCGCGCAGGGCCGGGATGGAGGTGCGGTACTCGCGGCCGTCGACCGTGTGCACGAGGTAGGGGTCCTGGCCCCGGCCGGCCGAGCGGACGGTGCCGCTCCGGTCGGCGCGCTCCAGCTCGGCATCGCTGACCCCGCTGCGGATGGCGATGTCGTACCGGCGATTGACCGGGTCGGGGATGAGTTCAGCAATGACCCGGTAGCCCTTGCTGACGACCAGCGTGGTGAGCATCGGGACCATCCAGCCGGTCTGGGGGCAGCGCGTTTCGAGGCAGTAGAGGTAGGCCTTGCCGCGCCAGCCTCGACCGTCCGTCTCAACACCGAGGCGGTCCAGCTCTGAGCGGACGGTCTCCACCAGCGCCTTCGCCTCGGCCCGGAGCCGTTCCCGCTCCTCGGGCGTGCCGCCCACAATGTGAAAGGCACCCCAGGTAAGCATTGCAGCCACGGGGTTGAGGTCGGCGCCGTAGGCGTCGCAGCCGACCCGTGCTGCCTCGAACGGGATCTGGCCAGAGCCGCTGAACGGGTCGGCCACGCGAGGGCGGCGGCCGAAGCGCATGATTCCCAGCTGCTCAACGAGTTCCTGCAGGCTGTGTGCGCTGGTGCCGAGGTGGGCGTTGACCCGTTCCCAGATGTGGTCGTGGAGGTCGGGGACCTCCTCGGGCCGCCGCAGCTCCCGGATCAGCTCCCGGTAGGAGCGGGTCTCCGGTTCGAGGAACCGCGCCTCGAGCCACCGGCGGTCCGCCTCGGGCAGGTCGGGCCGCCAGGCGACCCGGACGATGGCGTACTGCGGGTCGGCGAGGTCGATGGGGGCCGTTTTCGGCAGGATGGGGGGCGCGACGGTGAAGTAGTCATAGATGTTGCTGATGGTTACGCGCTCGAGGATCTCGCGCGGTTTCGGGCGCTGCTTCGCCCGCGCGGCGAGCGAGGCGTCGTCCATCCCCATCAGGAGCTCGAAGATCTCAAGGTCTTTCGCCGGGTTGCCGGTCGCGGGAAGCAGGGAGGCGAGGACGCAGGCGCGGTTGAGGATGAGCGGCTTCCGGCCCTTCCAGTATGAGCCGAGCCCGGTGAGAGTCTGGCCGTGGACGGCCATGCGCTCCTTGTAGGTTTCGGCGGAGAGCTTTTGGACCGGGAGGAGGCGTTCGATAAGGGCCGGGGCATCGGCCAGTGACCCCGGGGTCACGGGTGGTGCGGGCGATGCTGCTGTGGTCATGGGGCACTCGCAAACAGGGGGAGGTCGGAGAGGTCGGGCTCGGGCGGGCGCGGCCGGCGGAGTTCGGGAATGGCAAGAGCGCCGTCGGTCAGGGCAAAGAACAGAGCGCGGCGCCAGCCTTTTCCGCGGTCTTCCGGGCGGCCGGAGGCGGCGACGGTGCGGAGGAAGAGCCACCAGCGCTCTTCCGGCCGGAAGGCTGCCCAGGTGCGGCAGATGACGGACACCTGGTCGGGGTCGGCCTCTTCGGCGGCCCAGGCGAGGACGCAGAGTTCGCGGCCGAGGATGCGGTCAACGAGGTTTTCGCCGGTGTGCCACCGGGCAGTGCCGAGCTTCGCCTCCTTCAACCGGGCGTTGAACGCTTCCTCGGCGGTCGGGGCGATGAGCTTCCAGGTTGGGTACCGGAGGTGGACCCGGTCCTCCTCTGTCGGGATGCCCTGGTAGCCGCCCCGGAAGCCGAAGTATTCGGCGATGCGAACCGGTTGACCCGGTCGGTCCGGGATGTAGACCTTGAAGACGTGGGCGCCGAAATCCCGGGCAGCCCCGAAATCGATGATGTCTTTGCGCCTGCTCATGGCTGCTGTACGTCGACGCTGGAGAGGTTGATTCCGGCCAGCTCGGCGAACTCGAGGAGGTCCTGCCCTCTGGCAAACGCCGCCCCCTGGAACTGCATGACGACGCTGGCATCCGGGCCGAACGCCTCTGACTGGAGGGCGCCGAGGATGCCCTCGAGGTAGGCTGCATTGCAGTCGATCCCGTTGAGGGTAGCTCTCGCAATCTGCTGGCCGTGCGGGCTCGCGGCGCTCACCGTGAGCACCACATCCGAGAAGGTGAACCCCCGCTGGCTCGCCAGTTGCAGCGCATCGTAGACGTCCTTGCGTGAGCTAAGCGAGACATTACCCTTCTTGGCTCTCACCCTGGCGGGCTGCTCCGGTTCGACGCTTGTCCCCGCCGATCCGCGCTGCGGGAAGCGAAAATCGACCGACCGCTCGTTATTGCCGGCCCGCGCAAACACGCGCATCGATACTTCGGTGTCGGGGATTTCCACGGGACCTTCGTAGAGGACACCGTTGCGCGGGTCGCTTGCATCGAGCGTGTAGCGGATCTCGTCGGAGCGCGGGAGCACAATGAGCGTTACGCGCCGCTTCAGGCCTGCCTCATCCAGCAGATTCTGGATTTTGAGGGGGTGCTTCCAGACGTACGGCTCTCCCGTCTCATGCTCCCCGCTCGGGTCGACGGCGAGGAACTCGACGCGCAACGCCGTCGTTTCGAGCTCATCGCCCGGGAGGACGTTGCTGGCTGTCGAGACCGTAGCATCCTCCGCGTAATGCACACGCGGCGCAGGGCCGGCATCGGTTGCAGTGACTCTCAGTCGAACCTTGCCGGCATCGTCTGGCTCGCTGGGTACGACTGCGACTGACGTCTTCTTCTTTCGCGGCTGCTTCGAGATGTACCCGTTCCTAAGGTCTTCCCACAGGCCGCGGTTGCAGGCGATTTGCTTGAGATCGTCGAGACCCCTTTTGGGGAGCCAGACCATACGCGGCTCCGACTCATACCGCACGACGATGTCCTGCCAGCGCGCCTCAACCATGCCCTGGGGCCAGAGCACGTCCTCGGCCAGTTCACGAACGGTGTCGAACCCTTTTTCGACGTCGAAGTAGAGCTTCGCGGGCGGTACGGTCAGGATTCTCTCGATGTCGCTCTCGCCCGAGAACGGCTTAGACTGGTCACTCTGCCACTTCACGTGGAGTTCGTCGAGACTGGCGGGTTGGTCCTTCCGCTGGCGCGGGACGAGCAGTCGGTCCAAGAGGTTCAGGATTGTGGTGGTAAGCCCCTGCTCGTAGGCTGCACGTTTTTCCTCGAGCTCCTCGCGTTGTGCGTTGTTCAGGCCGGGCCGCTCGGCGCCCTTTCGTGCCGCATACAGGTTCCGAGCGGCCTCGTCGAGCCGGACGAGGTCCGACGACTGGCCAGTCAGTACGAGCAGGTTGTTTTTCCGGTCGAGGTCGTTGAAGAACGCTCTAATGCGGTCGATCGTACTGTCCGCGGGGTTCATCACCGCCAGGACGCGGTCCTTGCCAACCTCTGCAGCGAGCTCATCCATAGTGGGAAAGACCAACAGGGCTCCGTAGGCCGCCTTCCGTTTCGGTTCAAAGAGCTCCTTTATGCGCCCGCGAAGCAGCGCATCCACCTGCGGCTGCGGTGCGTCCCGGGCGATGTTCTGGAGCATGCGAGTCAGGTTCTCCTGCCGGTCGAAGTAGTACCGGCCCTCTGTCGTGTGATGGAGGTACCAGGCCTGCTCCGCCAGCTTTCGGAACGCCTCCTTGAACCGTCCGAGGTCACGGCCGGGCGTCGCCAGGCACTCGAGCAACTCTCCCTCGGTAAGCCCCTTCACGGCCTCAACAGCGGTCGAGAGGCTGGCGACTAGCAGCAGGCTTGCGACCTGTGCTGCGTCATCGCTCCCGGCGGTAGCATCAATCTGCTGGGCGTGGGCACTTCCGGCCTGGTCCCAGATGTCGCGCGAGATGACGTCGCTCATTCCGGAGATGTTCTGAAGCGATTCCCGCACGTCCCGGTCAGAGAGGTCGAAGTGCTGTGGCCCGATGAGGTAGACGTCGTCGCTCGGACGGTTCCAGACCGACCTCAACAGCCGCGACGAGAGTTCCAGCAACCCCCGGGTTTGTCTGAAGTCTTCGTTTTCTTTAAAGAGGGCAACGATGTTCTTGAACCGGGGATGGAACGGATAGGTATCCGGCACCTCATCGGCGATAGCGTCGGCGCCGGGCTGGAGCAGCCTGGCATCGACGCCCTCCTGGAGAATGTCGCGAAATCGCTGGGCGACCTGCCGAATTTCGGCGTCATCTGGCAAAGACCTGAAGAGCCGCTTGCGGAGAATTTCGTAGACCTCGTTGCTGGACAGGTCAACCGGGACGATCGCGCGTTCGAGCCGGCCGATTTCCCGGCGGGCATCTTCGAGCGCACGGTTGATGAGGCTACTGCCCGCCGAGTAGGCGGCGGCGAGGTCAGAGACGACGATGCAAACATTGCGCTTCTTGCTTGCGGCGGTCAGCAGGTTGGCAAAGGCCCTGGTGACGATATCCGCAACGGTGCCCTGACCAATCGGCTTTGTGATGTACTCATTGAAATACGGCGGCATTTCGTCGAGGAGGATGAGGACGGGCAGGTCATCGCTGAAGAGCTGAAGCCAGTCCTCCTCCCCCGGAGCCTCAGGTCCGGATTCCCAGAATCGTTTAAACAGTTCAGCCTTGCCCAGCTGCCGGGCGATCAGACCCCAGAAGTACTCCTTCGGGCTGTTGCGGCCGTTGAAAGCGGCAACCCTGGCGGACTCGAAGACGTTGATGTACCGGACGTCCGGGATGACGCGATTGCGGAGGTCGCGGTCGCGAGCCAGGAGGCCAAAAGCGACCAGGAGATGCGTCTTGCCGCCGCCCATGGCCTGCTTGAGATGGAAAACTGAGTCATTTGACTTCCCGGCCAGCCTCGCGATTCCCTCTGAAAGGAGGATGCGCATCCCCTCCGTTACGAAGGTGCGCTCAAAAAACGCATCGCCAGTGCCCTCGTTGTTGATAAGCTGGTCGAGCTGCTCGACCTGATCGCTCACGTGGATGTCGAGCGCTTTCTCCTGAAGCACGCACGCCTGCTTGACGGTTCTCATATCGTACCTGGTCCTTGCTACTCACCGGCGGTCGCCCGGAACTCGACCGCGCCCGCAGCCCCGAGCCAGGAGCACAGCGGCGCGGATAGGGCGCACCGCGGCATTTTACGCTCCCCGGGCGTCACGCGTTGTCGCTTTCCTGTCGTGGATCGGTATGGCCGACGCGGACCGGGGTTTGAGTTGCACGGTCGTCCCACAGCCCGAAGCGGCCGAGGCCCAGGTGGTAGTCGCGCACGAGCTCGGCCAGCGCACGGCGGAGCTCCGGGCCGACGGCCGCCCGCCAGAGGACGGGGACGCGTTCGCCGTCCGGCTCGACGGCCACCATCAGCACGACCTCGCGCCCCGGGTGGCGACGACAGAGGTCGGCCACCGCCTGCGCGAACCGCTGCGCCGCCTTGTGGTCGCCCTGCTCGCGCACGGTGAAGCGGCAGCGCGGCCGGAGCCCCAGGGCGAGCCCCAGGCGGACGAGGTGGCCGCCCGGACGGGGGAGCCCCTTAAGCAGTGCGGCGACGGCTTCACGGCTCGCACGCAGCTCTGCCACGAGGGTCTCCCCCTCCGGAGTGTCGGGCCAGGTTGCGTGCACCTCCCCCCCTTTGTCGAGTGCGAGACGGATGCCCGCTCGCAGGCAGCGGTCGATGAGCTCCCGCACGTCCCCGGCGGCCGGCGCGCCGCTCACAGGACGCCCTCCCGCAGCCCGGCGGCGACGGCGGCCGCGCGGAGGTGCCAAACATTGCGCTGCGCACCGCCCACCGCCCGGCGCACGGTGGCCGTCTCCCGCTGCTGCTCGATGGAGGCGAGCAGCCCGGCCTGGCGGAGCGCCCGGCTCATCGCGCGGCGCGTCGCGAGCAGGGAGTCACCGGGCGGCGCTGCGCCCTGGGCGACCCGCATGGCGGCGTCGGGGTCGAGGTAGAGGTCGGCGCCGTCGAGCCACCCGATGCAAACGCCTCTGGGGTGCCATCGCCACTCGTCCCCGCGTGACTCCTCCCGCCACCCCCAGGCGTCGGCGTCGTCGGGCGGCGGCGCCTTGCCGTCGCGACTGGCGACGTGGGCCAGCCCGCTCCCCAGCGCGGAGCGGATGAGGTCGAGGAACCGCCGCGCCGGGTCGCTCTCCCGCTGTGCGGCGGCCTGGACGGCGGCGCCCTCGTCGCCGAGGGCCTCGACCGCCCGCGCCATCAGCCCGCCCGCCTCACCGGCGGTGATGGCGCCGGCCTCGACGGCGAACTCGAGGAAGGCGCCCAGGGCAGTCTCCAGGGCCGCCTGCGCCGCTGCCGTCCGGCCGTGCCGCCCCGCCGCAAGCTCAGCCCTGCGCGCCTCCACGCGGGCCCTGGCCGCGGCGCGGCGGGCGTCCAGTTGCGGGGCAAGCCACGCCAGGTAGCTGGCCAGGGCGCCGGCGAAGACGCCGTCTGCGGCCAGCCGCTGGAGCTCGGTCAGCCGGTCGAGGTCGACGTCGTCCGGCTCGACCTCGACCACCCAGGTGCGGGCCCGCAGGCTGTGGCCGGGCGGGATGTCCTCGCCCGTGCTGAGGACCAGGCAGCGCGGCGGGCGGGCGGCCCGCAGGCGGGCGTCCCGGCTGAGCCGCTGGCGCCCGGCGTGGTTGCCGGCGCCGCGCAGCAGCTGCTCCGCCTCACGGTACAGCCGAGCGGCGTCCTGGGCTGAGCCGGACGGCACGAAGTCATCGACCACCAGCACGCAGTCCTTGGCGAGGAAGGCGAGCGTCTCGAGGGCGTTCGCGGTCGACCGCCAGCTGGCCGGCAGGTGTCGGGCGTCCATGCCGGCGCCGTAGAAGCGCTGGACGAGGGCGGCAAGCTCCGTCTTGCGGGCGCCCGTCGGGCCGGCGAGGTGGATTGCGAAGTCCGGTTCGAGGAGCGGCGGCAGGACGGCCGCGGCGAGCAGCGGCACGCTGACGCGGTCGGGCGCTACGTCGAGGAGCGCCAGGGCGCCGCTGATGGCTGCCCGGAGCTCATCGCCTGCCGGCGGCGCCGGCAGGACGAACCGCCCAAGCTCAGCGGGCAGGCGGACCTCCAGCCCGTCGGCCCCGACCGCGCCGCCGGCGTGGAGGAACGCGTGCCGGCCATCGGCCTCCCGCCAGCCGAGGTGGGCGTAGACGTGCCGCCGGGCGATGCCCGCGCGGGATGAGATGGCCTGGATGGCGGCGCGCAGGTGGTCGCGCTTCGACGGCCCGGCCGCCACCTGGGCCTCGGGGCCCAGCTTCGCCACCGGCCAGCGCATCGTCTCGAACTCCTCCGCGCGGACCTCAGCCCGGACCGTGCGGCCGGCGACGGAGGCCTCGAGCTCGAACTCCCGCACCTGCTCGGCGCCGTCGTCAACTGTCACGTCGTCCGTGATGCGGGCGGTGAAGTTTGCCAGCTGCTCGAGGACGTCCTCTCCATCCCGCCCCTGCCGGCGCCGCCAGGTGCCCTGCCCGTCGGCGAAGTACTCCTCGCCCGCGCCGTCGGCTGCCGACAGCTCCGCCACCGCCGGGCGGCCGGGCTCGTAGCGGGCGATAGACGCCGCAATCCGGCGGACCTCGTCGTCCGGGAGCGGCGGGACGCAGCGCGCGGCATTGATGGCGCGCAGCTCCGCCTCGATCCCCGCCTGCGAAAGCCCCCAGCGGCGCAGCTTGCCGGCCACGCTCGCCAGGTAGTCGTTCCGCTGGCCTTCCCGCACCGGCTCGCCCTCCAGCTCGCGGTAGAGCGGCGCTTTCCGTGTGCAGGCGCGCTCGAGGAGCCACGCCGGGGCGGGCGCCGGCGGGAGGTCCTCGGTGCTCGCCTCGACTTCGTAGGACGCCCCGCTGGGATGGACCGAAGGCGGGGCGACCACGTAGCCCCCATCCCCCTTCAGGTCGACGCCGTCGGCCAGCTTCCGCGAGGGGAGCGGCCCGTCGATGGCGAAGTAGTAGTGCCGTCCGCCGCCGCCGGTGAGCACCGTCCAGGTCTCGGGGTAGCCGCCCGCATCCGTCGGGATGCCCCAGCCGCCGTGCTGTGCGAGCAGCCCGTCGAGCGCCTCGTCGCCGCCGTTCCGGGGGTCGATGTCGAGCACGGCGAGCTTCGAGACAGTGCCGGTGGCGATGCCCACGTTCGCCCTGGGCCAGCGGCGCCACCAGGCCTCGATGGTGGCCGGGTCGGTGGTGGCGTCCTTGACGCCGTGCTCGGTCAGCGGCTCCTTGCCGCGCGGCCTGAGCGGGAGCACCGCCCAGCCGCGCCGGGCGTAGGCGAGGGCGGCTTCCAGCAGCGGACTTGCACGGCCAGGGCCCGCCCTGCCAGAGTGTGGGTGGCGGGGCTCATCGGCCATCGGGCGCTCCCTGCTGGAGGAGCTCCTCGAGGGCCGCGGCGGGGACCAGCCGCCGGCGCCCCACCTTGATGCTCCGCAGCTGGCCGGACCGGACAAGCTTGATGGCCAGCGTGCGGCCGATGCCGAGGGCCTGGGCGGCTTCGGCGATGGAGTAGGCAAGCTTCGGCCCCATCACCGACCTCCCAGGCCCGCGGCCTTCATGCGGCGCTCAATCAGCGCCTCGACGTCCTGCCGCAGTACCATCCGGCGCCGCCCCACCTGGAACGAAGGGAGCTCGCCCTGCTTGATGAGCTCGAAGACCTTGTTGCGGCCGCAGCGGAGCATCATGGCCGCCTCCTCTACCGTGAACGTCTCCATACGAGACCTCCAGAGGTTGCTGCTGCCCCTGAGAGTGCACGTGGTAAAGTGCCGCCGTAAGGGGTGTTTTGTGGACAAATCTGGGACACGGCCGCCGGGCGAAGTCATCACTGCTGCTGAGCTATCAGGCACCTCGCTTGAGAAGGAGTTCGGGCTGCCGTATGACTCCCTATGGGTGCTGCCCGAGCGCGTCGAAATCGTGGGCGATCTCGTGCGCTGGTGGTTTCCCGGCGGTCCGAAGCAACGCGTCGGTTCGAAGGGCATGCTCGAGGCGTTCATCCGGCTCGCCGACTCGCGCGGAGTCGAACGCTTCGTGAAGAAATACGGCCCCCTGGGCCTGTGTGCTGGACATGGCTTCCCGAAATGTATGGCCTGCCTCGTCACGAGTCGGGGTCCGCTGGACGGGAACGCTTACTACGAGCGATTGCTGACAGGCGTGCCATTGCTCGACGGGGCTTACAAGGAGGAACGGGTCGACGGATACCTGCTCTTCAGCCGCGTCGCGCGAGCGATGCTCTACATCGGCGTCCAGCTGCGGCAGAACAATCCCGGGAGCGACGCTGACTGGCGCACCCTATGGGAATGGGGGATGTTTGAGCCGCGCCTGTGGGTGGAGATTGAGGGCCTGTGGGCGATAGCGACCTACAACTGGGGGGACCGAAGCGCTCGGGCCGGGCCTCTGCTCCCCATGCAGATGATGGAGGCCTATCTCGGTATTCGCGAGCAAGCATGCTGTACGGAGGCTGTTGTCCTGCTCGATGGCCGCCTGCTGGCAGATTTCCTGAACACTTGGCTTTTGCGAGGCCAAACAACCCCTGTGCTCGACCGGGAATGGGTCACCGGGGGGGTGCTCCCAGACCCCCGAGTGCGTCTGGGCGGCACGGGGTTTGGCCGCATCGGCATGCGATTGCTCGCCACCATCGTAGGCGCGGACCTTGCGGTCTGTGACGGTTGCCTGCAGGTCTACGAGCGCTATGTGAGCGCAGCCCGCACCAACGCTAATTTCTGCCCACGGTGCCACGAGGACGGAACCAAGGAGCGGATTCGCAAGCGAAAGTACCGGTCCGAAAAGCCACCCAAGCGACAAAGGGCATTAGATGTTTGAGATGACCGCCTACGACAGCTGGGCCTGAGGGGCGGACAACCCGCCGCCGTTCCGCCGCGCCTCCAGCGGGCCATGGTCTCTGGCGGTGACGGGTCGGCTGTCGTGACACTCGCGGATGGGGAGCGCAGCGGCGCGGCCGCCATGCGGTCGTGAAGGCACGTCGATAGCCAGCAGGGGGCGCCGGCCGCGAGGGGGGTAGGGCAAAGTCCCTCCGCGCGCCGCCAGGACCGCGCCGGGGGCGGTGATTTTTCGCGCGGTCATGATAAGTTGGGCGCAGGTCTCTCTCAGGCGTCCTCGGCCTGGTCTCCCTCATCCTCGAAGGGCGAGTACAGCATCTCGAGGATGTCGTCCACAGCGCGGGAGCCGTCCTGGATACGGAGTAACTGCCGGCCTCGCGGTGTCAGGCCGAACCGCTCCTCCCACGCTGCCAGTTGGCGGCTGAGCTGCGCCACCCTGGCATACAACGGGTTCAGCCGCGGCCCGCTGGCTGACTTAACCGTCGGCGCCGCGGCACACAGGGAGGACAAGCGCTCGTACTCGTCGATGTCGCGCATCCAGCGGTACAACGGGACGGCATCGGCGACAGGGTCGACCAACTGCCCCGCGGACGACGTCCAGAGGGACGTCCACGCCTCGAGGGCCAGGCGCCGCTCGCCGGTGTCCTCGAGCGGGAAGGGCGGGATGCAGTCGGGGCGGCCACCCTGGATGCGGGGCGCCACACGGGCGCGGCTGCCGCGGGGGTTGCTGAGGAGATGGCGTGGGGTGCGGGGCCGGCCAGCCATGCCGCCATGATATCGCAGCGAAATTCATTTTGTACAAGGGCGCGAATCGGCGCGCGGCCCTCTCACGGCCACCGGTCAGAAAAAACCGAATTCATTGCGGCGAACCGCATCGGCTAATGCACCGCAGCGAAGGTGCGGCCTGGCGGCCCCGGGCGGCTCGTCCCCCGAGTGCCGGGCGCCGGCCGGCGGCAGGGGCCACGCGCCGCAGCCCCGGCGGGAGATGTCGGGAGCGTCGGGATTGCCGCTTCACGCCGGAGCCGAACCCGACTACCCCCGCGGCCTTCTGCGGACTGCCACGGGCCCCCACGGCAGCTCTCTGTCTGGTATGTCAGGTATGTCGGGTTAGATAGAGAGTTATATATACGCCCCCCCTTTGCTGTGACGGGGGGTGGCTGGTACATATTTGGTACATATCTACCAGCGACATTCAACGTCTCCGCGTGGCACTAGGCGGCCTCTTCCAGATTCGGGACGTACCATAACGAACGACCGCGCATCAATTGCCGGGAACACACGGTTCACGGGGTCGGGCTCGGGTATCGGCTTCGTATAGGCCATCGGTCGAGCGAA
The DNA here is from genome assembly GCF_002563855.1 of Tepidiforma thermophila. NCBI lineage: Bacteria > Bacillati > Chloroflexota > Tepidiformia > Tepidiformales > Tepidiformaceae > Tepidiforma > Tepidiforma thermophila. The sequence continues at coordinate 2,626,522 of NZ_PDJQ01000001.1, read as the reverse complement.
CCTCTCCTTCGAATTCGGGGCACGGCAGAACCCGCGCCCGCAGCAGTGCAGCGCCGAACCTACGGATGCGCCTCCGCCCGGTCAACTGTCCGGACGGCCAGCAAGGAAACCGTCCGCCCGATCCGCTACAGTACGCCCCCGAACACGCTACCCGGAGCTCCAGCACATGCCCCGTCTTCGCCAGGTCCCCCGCGCCGAAGCCTCGCCCGAGGCGCTGAAGGCATACGACCGCCTCTTCGGCGACCGCGACCCTGTCGCCCAGCCCGGCACCGCCACCGGCACCCCCGGCAACTGGTGGACCGTCTTCGCCCTCGTCCCCGATGTCCTCGTCCACGCCCAGGACGGCTTCGCCCTCCTCAACAGCCGCCGCCGCACGCTCACGCCCTACCAGCGCGAACTCGCCCTCGTCCGCACCGGGTTCGCCGCCGGCAGCCAGTTCGTCTTCTCCCAGCACTGCAAGGCCGCACGCGCCGCCGGCGTGCCCGAAGAAAAGCTCGCCGCCATCCCCGCCTGGGGCGTCCGCCCCGTCTTCGACGCCGTCGACCGCGCCATCCTCGCCTACACCGATGAACTCGTCCTCCAGGACGGCCGCGTCCAGGATGCCACCTTCGCCGCCCTCCGCGAGGTCCTCACCGATGAAGCCATCCTCGAGCTGACCTACGCCGTCGCCACCTACCGGATGCACGCCACCATCTGCCGCGCGCTCCGCCTCGAGTACGACGACATCGACGAACGCATCGTCGAGGTCCCGGCCCCCGGCCAGGGCGCCGGCGCCTTCGATGTCATGGGCCAAATCCAGCGCTGAAGGCTACTCGGCCGCCCCGCCTGCCGCGATGTGCGCCTGCCAGTAGTGGTTGCACTTCGCGACCACCGTGATCACGCTCTTCACCTCGTTCTTCAGCCGGAACGACGGGTGCGCCGGCACCAGCAGCCGCTCCTCGTCGCACCTGGCATCGACGTTCTCCAGGATGATCGATGCCGCCATCCAGGCCGCCATCTTCTTCGAATGGCAGGTCACCGCCAGCCAGCCCGGCTCCGCCGCCGGCTCCGAATACAGCCCCGTCGTCTCATAGATCCCCCGCCGGATCTCCGCGATCGCGTCGATTTCGGGGTTCGCCGGCACCTCGAGCGGGTTCTCGACCGCGTGCAGCGCATCCTCCTCGCCCCGGTGCGGCGGCCCGCCGTAGAGCGCGAGCTCGCAGAACCCCTGCCACATCGCGCCCCAGTCCGGCCGTCCATCCTCCCGGTACACGAACGGCGCCGAGCTCATGCTCGCAGCCTTCGAGGTCGGCGGCGCAACGAACCGGATCTCCCACCCGCCGTCGTCCTCGGAAAGCCGGTCCAGCGTCGACTCGAGCGTCCGCGACCCGCTCGCCGCCAGCGCCACCGGCGCCCCGGTGAACCCCGAAAACGACCGGCACAGCTCCTCAACGTCGATCAGCAGCTCCGCCGGGAATCCCTCGTGCACCAGCACGGCCAGCGTCGGCCGCCCTTCGGTGCTCCCCGCTCCATGCTCCGCAATCGATACCGAACCTTCCTGCTCCATGGCCAGTATTCTGCAAGAGGTAGCAGGTGCAGTAAACTGCAGCTACCACGCGCGGAGGCTCCCATGCCCCTCTACGACTACCACTGCGAACGCTGCGGCCTCGACTTCGAAGTCTCCCGCAGCATCAAGGACTCCGACATCCCCGCCGACTGCCCAATGTGCAACATCCCGGCGAAGCGCGTCTTTACCGCGCCGATGATGACCTTCACCCGCGGTGCCGCCCGCGAATCCCTCGGCAACCCGGCTCCCGCCTCCGGCGGAGCCCGCTGGTCCCACCACGGCCACAGCCACGGCCCCGGCACCCGCCCCCACTCCCACTGAACCTCCCCCGGCGCGGTAGACTCCGCCCGTGGACCCCGACCTCCGCCGCCGCCTCGAAGCCGTCGTCGGGGCAGCCCACGTCCTCGACGACCCCGATACCCGCGCCTCCTACGAAACCGACTGGACCCGCCGTTTCTCCGGCCCGGCCGCCTGTGTCGTCCGGCCAGCCTCTGCTGCGGAGGTCGCCGGCGTCCTCCAAATCTGCCGGGCCGCCGGCATCGCCGTCGTACCGCAGGGCGGCAATACCGGACTCGTCGGTGGCAGCGTCCCGCGAGCCGGCGAAGCCGTCCTCAGCCTCCGCCGCCTCGACGCCATCGAGGACTTCGACGAAGTCGCCGGCGAAGTTACCGTCGGCGCCGGTGTCACCCTCGAACGCCTCCAGGAGCACGTCCGCGCGGCCGGCTGGGACGTCGGCGTCGACCTCGCCTCCCGCGCCAGCGCCACCATCGGCGGCATGGTTGCCACCAACGCCGGCGGCGTCCGCGTCATCCGCTTCGGCCCCATGCGCCACCAGCTCATCGGCATCGAAGCTGTCCTGGCTGACGGCGCCATCCTCCGCCGCCTGCCCGGCCTGCTGAAGGACAACACCGGCTACGACCTCCCCGGCCTCCTCGCCGGCAGCGAAGGCACCCTCGCCGTCATTACCCGCGTCCGCCTCCGGCTCGTTCCCCTCCGCCCCGCCCGCGCCGTGGCCCTCCTCGGCCTGCCGTCCCTCGACGCCGCCCTCCAGGTCGTCCGGGCCGTCCGACGCGCAGCCCCGGGCCTCGAAGCCGCCGAAGTCTTCTTCCCCGAGGGCCTCGACCTCGTTCTCCGGCACACGCACCTCGCCCCGCCCTTCCCGCGGCCCTACCCCTGCTACCTCCTGCTCGAATGCGCCGGACCCGCCGACCCCGCCCCCGCGCTCGCCGCCGCGCTCGAACCCGTCGCCGACCCCGCCGCAACCCTCCTCGCCACCGACCGCGCCGACCGCGACCGCCTCTGGGCCTGCCGCGAACGCCACACCGAGGCCATCTCCGCCGAAGGTATTCCCCACAAGCTCGACGTCACCCTCCCCGCCGACCGCCTCGCTGCCTTCGAACCTGCCGTCCGCGCTCGCCTCGCCGCCGTCCGCCCCGCTGCGCGGCCCATCCTTTTCGGCCACGCCGGCGACGGCAACCTCCACGTCAACATCCTCGGCCTCGACCCCGACGACGACGCCGCCGATGGCGCCGTCCTCGAACTCGTCGCCTCCTTCGGCGGCTCCATCAGCGCAGAACACGGCATCGGCATCGCCAAAAAGCCCTGGCTCAGCCTCACCCGCTCCCCTGCCGATATCTCTGCCATGCGGGCCATCAAACGGGCGCTCGACCCGGCCGGCATCCTCAACCCGGGCGTTATCTTCGACCTGGAGCCGCCGGCCCCTGGCGTCGCAGAACCTCCCGGGCGCGTCTGATACGGGAGCTCATCGTGGCCTACCGAATGTTCGACCACGGCCGATTCGTCGAGTTCCGCCTCCTCGGCATCGTACGCGGCGTCGATCTGCCCGGCGACGACTGGTACCGCCGCATCGTCCAGTCCGGGCGCCTCCTGCTCGACGCCACCGACGTGCAAGACATCACGACCGATGTCCTCTGGCTCGCCGGCTTCGCCCGTTCCGTCCAGTCCCTGGGTCCCTTCCGGACTGCCGTCGTCGCACCATCGCCCCTGGTCTTCGGCACGTTTCGCCAGGCGCTCGCCTACCGCGGCGAACTCCCCCATCCCGCCCCGGTCGAGTTCTTCACCGCGCGCGAGCCCGCTATCGACTGGCTGCTGGCGTAACTGCCCTCGGAAACTGGCTACACACCCCGCCTCATCAGCAGAGCGGCGCGTTCCCTGGCTTCCCGCATCGCCTCATCAAGGTCCGGTACCGTGCGTTCCTCGCGCGGTTCGGTAAACACGAACACCACCGACGCCACCCGCCGCCCCGTCGCCTCCTCCGCGGCCGCCGCATACGCCCCGCCCTGCAGCCGGTAGATCGGCATCACCCGGTCGATCTCCTCCGCGCTCCGCAGCCCGTCGGTCTTGTAGTCGACGATCACCAGCCCGTCCGGACTTTCGTACAGGAGGTCGATGAACCCCTCCACCACCGTCCCGTCGAGCTCTGCGCCGACGTACACCTCGCGCCAGTACCGTCCGCTGGCAACCGCCGCCTGCACCGCCTGCGACGCGAGGGCACTCCGCGCCAGCCGCGCCACCTCCTCCCGCCGGTCGCCGATCCCCTCGGCCTCCGCCTGTGCCCGCGCGGCCTCCTCCAGCCCGTTCCCCGTGGCAAGGTCGATGCCCTGCAGCACCGCATGGACCGCCCGGCCGAGCGAGGTGCCGGCCCGGCCCTTCCGCCACGGCTCCTCGGGTCCCGCCAGCTCGTCGGCCGGCTCCTCCGGGACATCCGCCAGCCCCTCGTGCGCGATGGTGCTCGCCGCCGCCACCGGCGCCCGCCCCGCCTTCGCCGCCAGCGCCGCCCGGGCTGCCATCCATGCGGCCCGCTCCGGCACCGGCGGGGCGCCCGACGAAACACCATCTGCCGTCGGCGCTGCCGGCAGGGTGCCGGTGCTGGCTTCGAACCGCTCCCACGTCTCCGGCGGCGCCCCCTCGAGCGCGCGCTCCACCCGCGCCGCCAGGGATTTTTCCGTGCCCTTTTTCGCCCGATACAGCGATACGGTGAGCGCGTGCTCCGCCCGCGTTGCTGCCACGTAGAACAGCCGCGCCTCCTCCGCTGCCTCCTGCGCGTCCTCTTCGGCCTCGACCGCTGCAAACCCTGCTGTCGCGAACGCCCCATTCCCGCTCCCGCACCGCACCTCCGGCGGCAGCCCGCTCCCTTCCGGCGGCCACCAGACCCGCGCATCGTCGTTGCTCCTGCCTTCAGTCCCGAGCCCCATCACGAACACCACCGGGAACTCCAGTCCCTTCGCCGCGTGGATGGTCATCGCCCGCACGGCATCGTCGTCCGGCTCGGGTGCGATCGCCTCGTTCACGCGCACGCCCTCCTCCCGCTGCTGGTCGAGCCACGCGATAAACTGCCGCAGCGTCGCCACCGAGCCGCGCACCGTTAATGCCCGCGCCTGCTCCGCGATAATCCGGTACCGGCGCCATGCCTCCCGCGGGCGCAGGTCGCCGAGCGCCGCCAGGAGCAGGTGGCACTCCCCCAGCAGCCGCTCGATCAGCCCCGCCGGCGTCATCGTCCACCGCTCCCGGTGCCACGCCGCCAGCCGCTCGAGCGCCCTCCGCACGCGCTCCGGGCTGCCGTCCGGGACCGCTGCCTCGTAGCTCCATCTCCCGCCGGCCGCGGCGTGCTCCGCGAGCTCCGCATCCGTGCAGGCGAACAGCGGCGACCGCAGCGCCGCTACCAGCGCCACCTGGTCCGTCGGGTCGTCGATCGCCGTCAGCACATTCGCCAGGTCGCGTACCTCCTCCGCCGCGTACATCAGCGACTGGCTCTCGATCCGGAACGGGATGCCCCGGTCCGCCAGCGCCCGCTCCAGCGCCGGCAGCCCCGTCCGCCGCGGCAGCAGGATGCAGATGTCCTCGAACCGCGTCCCGCCCTCTCCCCCGGCCCAGTTCTCGGCCCGCGCCCGCAGCACGCCCAGCGCCACCTCGGCAGCCTCCCGCTCGCGGACCTCCCCGGCGCCCGCGCCCTCGACGGGCCCGCCCAGGACCCGTACCGGCTCGCCTTCCGGCGCATCGGGCCGCGCCTCCAGCGGCGTCCAGGGCGCCTGCACATTGCCGCCGTCGTCGAACAGCCGCCCGCACACCCCGTTCACCCACGCGACAATCCGCCGCGCCGAGCGGAAGTTCGTCGTCAGCTGTACCGCATCAGAACCGAACGCGCCCATCGCGGCCCGGTAGATGCGGATGTCTGCCCGCCGGAACCGGTAAATGGATTGCTTCGGGTCGCCCACGAAGAAGAGCCGGCCCTGCGCCACCGTCGTCTCCTGCCACGCCACGACGGTGCGCGGCTCGCCCGCGATGAGCGCCGCCAGCTCCACCTGGAGCGGGTCGGTGTCCTGGAACTCGTCGATCAGAAGATGCGGGAATCGCTCGTGCACCGCCCGCCGAGCTGCAGGGTCGGTCCGCAGCAGGTCGACCGCCAGCACGAGCAGGTCATGGAACGTGAGCCGGCCGCTCCGCCGGCGGTCCCCGGCGTACCTCAGTGCGAACGTCTGCACCGCCGGCAGCAGGTTCCCCAGCGTCCACGCGCGCACCTCCTCCAGCCATGCCTCGAAGCCCTCTTTCACCGGCTGGAACGTCCCCCGCTTCCCCTTGTTCAGTTTCACGGGTGGCATCCTCGCCGCCAGCGTGAGCAGCTCGACCAGCCGCTGGACTCGCTCCTCAGCGGTCTCGGCGCGCTCAAACGCCCGGTTCGCCGCCTCCAGTCGGTCTGCCGTCCTGCAGAGTTCCGCGAAATATTCCGGAAACGTGCGTGTTTGCCCCTCTGGGTCCACCTCATCCAGCAGCGCACGCAGCGGCGGCTCCCAGTCCGGCTCCCCGGGACGCTCGAACGTCACCCCACGCAGCCGGTCCCAGTCCGCCGCGAACTTCCGCGCCAGCCCCCGCAGGTGCCGCGGCTGCAGCCCGAGCGCATAGCCGACCGTCACCGCCTGCGCCGTCGTATCCCCCTGCTCAATCTCATCGAGGAACCGGCGCACCTGCTCCCGCGTCTCCAGCTCCTCCTCGGTTTCGTCGAGCACGTCGAACTCCGGCGGCAGCCCCGCCTGGACCGGGTGCGCCGCCAGCAGCTTCCGCGCAAATGCATGGATCGTCTGGAACGCCGCGCCGTCGATCCCCGCCGCCGCTTCACGGCAGCGCGCTCGCGCCTCCTCCGTCAGCCCCGCGTACTCGCCGTCCCCTGCCGCCGCCCGCTCCAGCTGCTGGCGCACCCGGTCCGTCAGTTCGGCGGCGGCTTTCTCGGTGAACGTAATTGCGGCTATCTGGTCGATCCGGGCGCCGTCGGCAACGAGCGCGACAATCCGCCCAACCAGCGCCGTCGTCTTCCCCGTGCCGGCGCCCGCCTCCACGAACATCGTCCTCCGCGTCTCGCGGAGAATACGCTCCCGCGCGTCCCGGTCCGCCAGCATCATGCCTCGCCCTCCTCTGCAGCCGGCTCGCCCTCCCGGAGCACGACAGCGACGAACTGCTTCAGCCGCGGGTCCTGCTTCCATCGCTCCCACAGCCGCTCGCGGTCGCTCCCCGGGCACACCCGGTCGAACGGGCAGAAGCGGCAGTTGTGCCACCGGTCGAATTTGGGCGGGCCAGCAATCGCCGGGTACAGCCCCTGCTCCCGCAGCGCCATGGCCTCACCGACTACCCGCCGGAACTGCTCCTCCGTCGAACTGTCGAGCGTCACCTCGCGCCGCTCGAACTCCCCCTCCTCCGAGATGAACCAGTAGAGCGCCCGCGGCGGCGTGCCGCCCCCCTGCCCTGCCGCCAGCGCGTAAATCGGCAGCTGCAGCAGCCACCCGCCATCCTGCTTCGCGAGCTGGCTGCCCTTCGCCGCCCTGAAACTGTCCGCGCTGCCCGTCTTGTAGTCGATGACCACCAGCCCGCCATCCTGCCTGACATCGACCCGGTCGGCCTTCCCCCGGAACGCAATCCGCCGCCCCGGGCCAACCTCATACTCGACCGTCCGTTCGCTCCCGCCCCCGAACGCCAGCTCCGCATCCCGGATCGCTGTGCCCTCTTGCGCCCGCCACCTCCAGTCCTCGTCGAGAAACCGCGCGAGGTCCTGCCGGATTCGCTCCTTGGTCGCCGACCAGCTCGCCGGCCGCCCGGTCACCCCCCGCCGCTCGTACTCCGCGAAAGCCCGGTCCGCCAGCTCGAGCAGCAGCCTCCGCTCACCCTCGGTCCACTCCCCGGCAATGACCTCAGCATGCCGCTGCTGTTTCACCTCCAGCACAAACCGCTCCAGCACCTCGTGCACCAGGCTGCCCCGGGTTGCCGGCTCAATCGTATCCAGCTCTTCCGGCCGCTCCGCCTCCCGCACCCGCAGCTCGTGGCCGAGGAAAAACCGGAACGGGCAGCTCGTCAGCGCCTCCAGCGCGCTCGCCGAGAACTCGATACCTGGCTCCAGCCTCCGCCCGATCGCCGCCCCCGTCCACGGCCCAATCCCCGGCGACCCGCCGGCGGCCGACATCCGCGAACGCTCCGCCCGCGCCGTGATGCCGTCCTGCACCCCCAGCTCGACCAGCAGCCGATGCCGCCACGGCTCCGCCGTCGCCCGCGACACTTCCGCGAGGTCCCGCTCGTGAACGTCCGCAAACCCGTCGCCCGCCTTTATCCACGCCGCGAACGAGTCCACAACCGTCAGCCAGCCCGGCCGCGCCGCTGGCTCCCGCCCCCATCGCTCCAGGTCGCGCCCGTAGACCGGCCCGCCGTTGAGCACGCCCGCCGCCTCGAGGAACCACCGCGACGGCTGCGCCGGCCGCTGGTCCCGCAGCGAGACCCGTGGTGCCGTCACCACGCACGTCCCCGCGCTCGCCGCGACCGCCAGGTAGGCCCGCCGGGCCTCCACCAGCCGCTCCGCCGCCGAGGGCACCGCGCCGTCCAGCTCCCGCCGCAGCCGCTCCGGCAGCAGCGGGTCGTCTGATGGCTGCGGCGGGAAGACCCGCTCCGCCATTCCCAGCACGAACACGTGGTCGAAGCCCATGCCGGCCGCCTCCGCCACCGTCCCGGTGAAGACGCCTTCCCCCAGCTTCCCGTGCCGCCCCGCCGGGACGTCCAGCGCCTCCCGCAGTGTCGCCTCGAACACCGCCAGCCCCACCGGGCTCGCCCCGTCCGCAGTCGCGCCGCCCAGCCCCTCGAGCACCCGGACCACCTCGTCGTAGGCCGCCAGCTCCGCCTCGGCCAGTCCACCGCCGGCGCCCGCGTTGAAGCGCGCCAGCCACGACCGCGGCAGCCACTCCGCGAGCGCTGCAGCCGCTGTGCGTGCCCACGCCGCCACCGTCAGCGCCCGCCGGCCGTCGAATCGGTCCGCCGCATCGGCCACGAACATCGCCATTCGCTTCGCCTCAGCCGCTCCCGCATCCCGCCACGCCTCCAGTCCGGGCGAATCCGCAGCCCGTGCCGCCCGTCCGGCCCGGACCACCGCTTCCGCTCGCTGCCACTGGCCGAGCCCCCGGACGACACCGGCTTCGCGCGAGAGGGTGTCCCACGCGTGCCCCGGCACCTCCTCGCCCTGCACCACCAGCGGCGCCGAAGTCAGCCAGTCTGCGACCGCATCCCGCCGCCACTCGCTCCGTGCCGCCCGCAGCGCCCCGAGCACTGCCCGCCCTGCCAGCGACTCCCCGAGCGTGCGCAGCCCCGGGCCGTTGTGCGGCGTGCCGCTCGCCTCCAGCCGGTCGTGCACGAGGCTCGCATACTGCTCCGCATTCCCATACAGAATCGCCATCCTGTGCAGCGGTATCCCGGCCTCGGCCAGCCGCCATACCTCGCGCGTCGCAAACCGGACCTCCTCCTCGGGGTCAGGCAGGCTCGCGAGCCGCCCCGGCAGCCGCGGCGCTGGCGGCCCTCCCGGCGGGTCGGCCCCGAGCAGCCGGCACCACGCCGCTGACCGGCTGTCGACCTCGCGGTCGCCCGTCAGCCCAAGGATGACCGTCGCGCCGGCCGCCCGCGCGAGCTCCGCCGCTGCCCGCGTCATCCGGTCCGGCAGGTAGAAGATCACTGTCCCGGCCTCCCGGACCGCCGGGTCGCCCTCCCGGAACGCCGCCGCAGCCTCCACCACCAGGTCGTGGTCGTCGTACAGGTCCCGGGTCGCCCGCCGCGCCGCGAGCACCACCCGGACCGCCTCCGCGACCAGCGGCTCCGGGTGCGCCTCCAGCCGCTCAATCACCTCTGCAGGTGCGCCTTTCAGGTCCGAAGCCAGCGCGGCCAGCCGCCGGAGCGTCGCCGGGTGGTCCGCCAGCTCCCCGAGCCGGCCCCCGGACGCCGCCGCCGCGACGCGGAGGTGCTCCAGCCAGAGCCAGCGCGTCCGCGGCCGCATCCCCCGCGCCTGCAGCCGCGGCGCCGCCGCCAGCTCCGCCAGCCGTTCCACGACGAGGAACCGCACATTGGCCACCGGCCGCTCACGCACCAGCCAGCGCCGCACGTCCAGCGCAACCAGGTTCGAGGGCACCACCACAGTCACCGGCGCAAGCGGGTCGCTGCCCCGCCCCTCAGCGATGACCCGCGCGAGCACGACGCGCGCCTTGCCGTACTCCGTCCCGATGACCCGCACCGCTGACATCGCGCCCTCCAGCCTGGCTACCCGGCCATGCTACCGCTCCCGCGCGACAAACCCTGTCGCATTCCGCCTGCTTAGCCCCCCAGCATCCGCAGGGCGTACTCCATATTCGACTGCATCGAAGGGGCGATCTCCTCCCAGTGCGGGTCGTGCCGCTTGCCGCGGCGGTGCAGCATCAGGTTGAACCCCGTGATGATGCCGAACTTGTACGCCGCCAGCGCCTTGAACCAGCGGATATCGCCCGGCCGTCCGCCCATCGCTTCCCAGTACCACGCTTCCAGTTCGTCGGCGTGCGGCATCCTGCTCCCCCGGTCGTGCGCCCACGCCGCCGGGTCGCTGAACACGCACACCCAGCCGAGGTCGTTCAGCGTCGGGCCCACCCCGCACAGCTCCCAGTCGATGACCGCCAGCAGCTCCCCCTCCGGCGAATACAGCAGATTCGACCACTGGAAATCGCCGTGGTACAGCCCGATCGGCGCATCGTGCGGGATGTTCCGCAGCAGCAGCTCCTTCACCCGCGGCTGCAGCGCCAAGAGCTCCGGCTCGGCCGCCCGCTCGTAAAACCGGTCCCAGCGCGTCACGTCGAACTCGTATCCCCAGAACTCCCCGAGGTAGCCGAGCCGCTCGCGCGGAACCCGGTGAATCCCCGCCAGCGCCGTCATCGCCTGCCGTGCCATCTCCCGCAGCTGCGCATCGCTGAACCGCTCCGGGTAGTCGTCCTTCAGCGTGTCGCCGGGAAGCCGCGGCTGCACGAAGTACGGCAGCCCGAACCAGTCCGGCTCGGTCCCCGCCCAGAGGATGGGCGCATGCGGCACGCCCGTCCCCTCCAGCGCCCGCACCGCCGTCACCTGCCGCATCAGGTCGGCTGTCCCCTCCAGCTTCACCCCCGGCGGCGGCAGCCGGAGGAAGTACTCCCGCCGCTCCCCGCTCGAGAGCACAGCGTCGAAAAAATACGAGAAGCCCGCGTGCCCGGGGCCGCGCTGCACGTTCTCGACCCGCGCGCCCGGGTCCCCCAGCTTCTCACGCACGAACGGCACCAGCCGCGCCTGCAGTTCATCGAGCTCCATCGTCCCTGTCCCCAGCCTGGATTCGGTCGCCGGCTGCCGGCGTCCGAAGCATGGCGATTTCCCGTCCGCGGCGCAACGAAACGCCGAGGACCCCGCCCGGGCCCCCGGCGCGCGCTGACCGGTCCTCCGGCCTACTGGAGGCCGAAATCCCAGCCGTTGCCGGCCTTGAAGCTCTGCAGGATCCGACGCGAGACCACCATCCGGTGCACCTCATCCGGACCGTCGTAAATCCGCGCCGCCCGGGCGTTCCGGTACATCGACTCGAGCGGCGTGTCACCCGAGACGCCCAGCGCCCCGTGCACCTGGATCGCCCGGTCAATCACGTTGTGCAGCACCTGCGCCCCGAAGAACTTGATCGCCGAGATCTCCACCCGGGCCTCGTCGCCCTGGTCGATCTTCTTCGCCGCCGAGAGCGTCAGCGCCCGCGCCGCCTGGATCTCCACATAGCTGTCCGCGATCCAGTTCTGCACGGTCTGCTTCTCCGAAAGCGTCGAGCCGAACACCTCGCGCTTCAGCGAGTACTCGCACATCAGCTCGAACGCCCGCTGCATCTGGCCCAGCCACCGCATGCAGTGGTGAATCCGCCCCGGCCCGAGCCGCTTCTGCGCAATCCGGAAGCCGCTCCCCGGCTCGCCCAGCGTGTTCGTGATCGGCACCCGCACGTTCGTGTACCGGATTTCACAGTGCGAGCCCTCCGTCTCCCCCATGACCGGCACCGGCCGCACGATCTCGAACCCCGGCGTGTCCGTCGGCACCACAATCTGCGTGAACCGTCGGTGCGGCGGCTGGTCCAGCTCCGTCGCGCACATCACGATCGCGAACGTCGCGCCCTCCGCCTGGCTCGTGAACCACTTGTGGCCGTTGATCACCCACTCGTCGCCGTCGCGCACCGCCGTCGTCCGCAGCCCCGTCGGGTCCGCCCCCGAAACCTCCGGCTCCGTCATCGAGTAGCACGACCAGATCTCGCCGGCCACGAGCGGCTTCAGGTACTTCTCCTGCAGCTCCTTCGAACCGAACTGCCAGAGAATCTCCGCATTCCCCGAATCCGGCGCCTGCGAACCGAATGCAATCGGCGCATACGGGCTCCGCCCGAGGATCTCGTTCATGTACACGTACGGCATAAAGCCGATCCCCATGCCGCCTGCAGCCGCCGGCAGGTGGGGCGCCCACATGCCGAGCGATTTCGTCATCGCCTGCAGCTCCTTCATCTTCTCCCGGCCGGCCGCCGATTGCCGCGGATGGTTCGCATGGAAGAACGGCTCGTTCGGGTAGATATGCTCCGCCATGAAGGCCTTCACCTTCTCACGGAGCTCCATAATCTCGGCGTCGGTCAAAACCCGGTCGCCTGCGTGCGGGTGCTCGGCTGTCGTCATCTCAAACCCATCCTCAGGTCGCGATATTGCTCCCGAACTCTACCGCGCTCCCCACGGCTCCGCTACCGCCCGTGCAGGTGATGCTCTTCGCCCGCCGCGTGGTAATGGTGCGCGTGGTGCATCCCGCGCCGCCGGTGCAGCCACCCCGCCACCAGCCCGTGATTCGGCGCAAACACCAGCGAAACGAGGAACAGGCCGGTCGCCGTCAATACAATTGTCGCCCCCGCGGCCGTCCCGGCATGGTACGACACGTACAGCCCGCCCACCCCCGATACCGCCGCCAGCAGCACACTCAGCCCAATCATCCGCAGCAGCCGGTCCGTCAGCAGCCGCGCCGCGGCCGGCGGGGTCACCACCAGCGCCAGCACGAGGATGTTTCCCACCGTCTGCAGGCTCACCACAATCGTCGCCGCCACCAGCAGGAGCAGCAGCAGGTCGAGCGCAAACACCGGGTAGCCCAGCGTCCGCGCCATCACCGGGTCGAAGGCCGCCAGCGTCAGCTCCTTCAGCACCAGCACCATCACGGCCGCTACCACCGCCGCGATGACCGCGGTCACCAGCACGTCCTGCGACGACACCCCGAGGATGTTCCCGAACAGCAGCGACCCGAGGTCGCGCCGAAAGCCGCCCTGCCGGCTCAGGATGACCACCCCGAGCGCGAAGAACGCCGCGAAAATCACGCCGATCGCCGAGTCCTCGCTCACCCGCCGGCTCCTCGCCAGCACCCCAATGCCCAGCGCAGTCAGGGTCCCGAACCCGAACGCCCCGATGAGGATGCTCTGGCCCGCGAGGTAGCTCAGCACCACCCCCGGGAAGACCGCATGCGCCAGCGCATCCCCGATGAAGGCCAGCCCCCGCAGCACGACGAAGCACCCCACCAGCCCGCACAGCGCGCCGATGATCAGCACCTCGAGCAGCGCCCGCTGCATAAACCCGTACTGGAGCGGCTCGGTCAGCCAGCTCATGGCAGCCGCTCGAACACGGGAACCTGCTCGAACACCGCAACCTGCCCGCCGAACGCCGCCCGCAGGTTTTGCGGCGTGAACGTCTCCGGCGTTGGACCGAATGCCACCATCCGCCGGTTCAGCAAGAGCACGTGCGTCGTTGTTGCCCGCACCTCGTCGAGGTCGTGCGTCGCAAACAGCACCGTCACCCCGCCGCGCGCGAACGCCCGGATCTGCTCATGGAACACCGCCCGGTTCTGCACATCGACGCCCGTGAACGGCTCATCGAGCAAGACCAGCTCCGGCTCCTGCACCATCGCCCGGGCGAGAAAGATCCGCTGCTGCTGCCCCCCAGAAAACTGGCTGATATGCCGGTGGCCCAGCCCGCCAAGCCCGAGCGCCTCCAGCGCCGCCTCGGCCGCGGCACGGTCGGCCCGGCCCGGCCACCGGAGCCACCCGAGCCTTCGGTACCGGCCCATCATCACCACGTCCAGCGCCGTGACCGGGAACTCCCAGTTCACTTCCTCCCGCTGCGGCACGTACGCGACCCGCCCGGACAGCTCCCGGAGCGGACGCTCGCCGAACCGGATCTCGCCCTCCCGCAGCGGCAGCGACCCCGCAATCGCCTTCAGCAGCGTCGATTTCCCGCTCCCGTTCGGCCCGATCAGCCCGACTACCGACCCCGGCGGGATGCTGGCCTCCACGTCGCACACCGCGAGGTTGTGGCCGTAGGCAATGGCCACACCCGAGAGCACGAGCGTTCGGCTGCGCGCAGCGATCCCCTCTGCCTGGTCCGCGTCCCCTATCTCAGCGCCTCCGCAATGAGCCGCGCGTTGTGCAGCAGCATGCCGTGCACCGTGTCGGCGCCGCTGCCTGCCGGCCCCAGCGAGTCAGCATACACCCCGGTCACGACCCGTACCCCGGTATCCTTCGCCAGCTGCTCCGCAACCTTCGGGTCAATCTCCGCCTCGGCAAGGATCGCCTTCACGCCCTCGCTGCGGATGAGGTCCGTCAGCTTCGCGAGGTCTTGCGCCGAAGGCTGCGCCTCCTTCGCCGTCCCCGGGATAATCGCCCCGATAATCTCAATCTGGTACCGCTTCGCGAAGTAGTTCAGCGATTCGTGGTTCGTCACCACCTTCCGCGCCGCCGCCGGAATCGGCTCGAACAGCGCCCTGATCTCGCGGTCCACCTCGTTGAGCTTCTTCGCGTACGCCTCCGCATCCGCCCGGTAGGTTGCTGCGTTTTCGCCGTCGACCTCCGCCAGCGCCTCCGCGATGTTCTTCACCATCACCTTCACGTTCTCCGGGTCATGCCACACGTGCGGGTCGCCTTCCCCGTGCTCATGACCGTGGTCGTCCTTTTCTTTATCCGCTTCGGAACCGTGGTCATCGTGCGCCTCACCCTCGAGCGGCTCGATGCCTTCTGTCGCCACCACCACCTTCGCCTTCGTGCCCGAGTTCTTGATCAGGTCGTCAAGCCACTCATCCAGCCCAATGCCGTTCTTCAGCACAAGGTCCGCGTTCTTCAGCGTCCGCGAATCCTGCGGCGAGGGCTCGTAATCGTGCGCGTCTGCCCCGGCCTGGAGCAGCACCGTCAACTGCACCCGGTCCCCGGCCACCTCCCGCACAAGCGCGCCGATCTGCGTCGTCGTCGCGACAACCCGTACCCCCTCGCCGCCGTCGTCGTCATCTCCGCCGCACGCCGCGCCGAGCGTCGCAGCGGCCAGCGCCGCCATCACCAGCGCCAACCCGAACCACGTCTTGCGCATCCCCGCCTCCTCTGAGAGTTCGTATCAGCAAGTCACGATACTGAGTCTCAGAGATGCGGGCAACCGCGCGCCCTCCCCGGTTCCCGGCACCCGACCGCCCCTCAGAGCAGCCCCGGCTGCGTTCCCTCCCTGGTCCCGTCCGTCGCCCCGGTGCGCCCTCCGGCAATCTGCACCACCTCCGCCGGCTGCGCCGCGGCAAACCGCCCCGGCTGACAGGTCAGCACTACCACCTGCACCTCGCTCGCGAGCTCTGCCAGCACCCTCGCAATCTCCTCCAGACGCTGCTCGTCGCTCCAACCCAGCGCATCGTCGAGGAAAAAGGGCACCCCATCTCGGGCTGCGGCCGCCGCACACGCTGCCCGGTGCAGGACCGCCAGCTGCTCCCGCGCCCCAACGCTCAGGTCCTTCACATCCAGCCATGTGCCGTTCAGCCGCCGCCGCTTCGGGGCCAGCTCCGCGTCAAGCTCGACCGCGAAATCCTCCCCGAACACCCTCCGCCCGAGTTCCGCCATCCGCTCCGCCAGCAGCGGGCCGTACATCCGCTGTGCCGCCTCCCGGTGCTTCTCCAGTGTCCGTAAGAGGAGCCGCGCTGCCTCCGCCTTCCGCTCCACCCGCTCCGCGCGCTCTGTCGCGGCCTCGAGCCGGCTCCGGGCCTCATCCAGCTGCGCCTGTAGCGTGCCGTCGCCCGCGTGCCTGAGCGCGCCGCGCGCTTCATCCATCTCTCGCTCCGCCTCACGCAGCCGCCGCTTCCCCGTTTCGAGCTCCGAAGCAACCCGTTCGAGCTCCGGTCCGGGGTCGCCGATCTCTGCCAGCCGGGCGCGCACCTCCTCAAGTCTGCGCTGCGCATGAGCCGCCGCGCCGCGCGCCGCTGCGAGCTCCTCGTCGAGCCGCGCCGACGGCCGCTCCCGCTCGGCCTGCTCCGCCTCCGCCCGCAGCCGCTCCAGGAGACCCCGGCTCCGTTCAACCCGCTTTGCGATCTCCCCCACGGCCGCATCCGCCCCGCGCAGCGCGCCCTCGGCCTCCCGCGCGGCCCGTTCTGCCGCCTCGGCGGCCGCGCGCGTCTCCTCCACCTCTGCGTCGCCCGTTTCTTTTGCCCGCCGCGCCTCCTCGATGGTCGCCGGCAGCGTCCGCCCCGCATGCGTCGCCCGGTACGCCGCGATACGCCCGCGGGTCCGCGCGAGCCGTCCCTCCAGGTCCTCGCGGTTTGGCAGGTCCATCAGCTGCCCGTGGATCGTCCGCTCCGCCTGCTCCACCTCCTGCCTCGCCGCCAGCCGCCGCTGCTCCAGCTCCCGGGCCTCTTGGGCGTTCTCCGCCCCGGCCTGCGCGAGCAGCCGTTCCAGCTCCTCCCGCCGCTCCCGCAGCCGCCCCTCCAGCAGCCCCTGGCTCTGCGAGGGACGCACCACCACCGCGAACCCGCCCGGCAGGTCGATCCGCCGCTCCTCCGTCACCTCCACCTTCAGCAGCCCCCGCTCGAGCGGCCGCTCCTCACCATCGACCACCACCGCCGCCCCCGCCGGTCCCTCCACCTCCACCTGCACCACCACCGCACGCAGCTGCGCCTCCGTCCGCTGCACCTGCTGTTCCGCCTCCTCGACCCGTTTGAGCAGCTCCGGCGTGACCCGGCAACCGGCCAGGAACGCCTGCGCCGCCTCCCGCCGCTCCTCCGCCTCAACAATCGCCTGCAGCCGCCGCTCCATCTGCGCTGCCTGGAGCAGCTCCTGCGCATAATTCAAGTCGTCTGCCAGCGTTTTCGCCCGTGCACTCGCCGTCTCGAACTGCTTCTCGGCCGCGTTCGCTGCCTCCCGCTTCGCCCGCGCCTCGCCCTCCAGCTCCGCGAGCTCCCCGCGCCGTGCCGCAAGCTCCCCTTCCAGCGACTCCAGCTCCCGCGCGAGCCGCTCCGCCTCCCGCCCGCGCTCGGCCCGCCGCTGCACCTCCTCGCCCACCTGCCGCAGCTGCGCCTCCGCAGCCTCCAGCTCCTTCCGGGCGAGCTCCTCCGCGTGCTCTGCCTCTCGCCGCGCTTCGAGCCGTGCGCCGAGCTCCCGCTGCCCGGTCTCCAGCTCCCGGACCCGCTCACGCAGTTTCGCAACCTCCGGCTCCAGCTGCCGCACCCGCTCCGCCTTCTCCTCCAGCGCCCGGACCTCGGCCCCGAGCTCCGCAACCTGCTGCTGCGCCTCTTGCATTATTTTCCGTGCCGCCTGGAGCTCGTCCGTCTCCCGCTCCTGCTTCTCGGTGTAGTAGCGGCCAAACTCCTTCTTTGCGCGCTCGAACAGCCCCTCGCCGGCGGGGTCGGATCCCGCCGCGGCATCCAGCGCCGCCAGCAGCCGCTGGCTCTTCGAGAGTCCCCCGGGCGTAACGAGGCTCTCGCCCTGCAGCACCCGCAGCGACTCGAACAGCGCCTCGTCGACCGCCTCCTCGAGCAGCCTGCGCGCCTGGTCATGCGCCTCGCGCCCGCTGTACACCGCCTCGCTGCTGCCCGAGACCTCCAGCTCCGTCACGCCCCGCCGATTGAACACCTTCCGGTACCGGCAACGCCTCCCGCCGATGCTGAACTCCAGCTCTACCTCCGGGTCCGCATCCCGCCCCAGCGGCCTCACCCGCCGCACCTCCTCCGCGTTCGACGCCGCCGTGAAGTCGAACAGCAGCCTGATCGCCTCGACGATGCTGCTCTTTCCCGCTTCGTTCGGCCCCTCGATGACGAGCAGCCGCCCCTCGGGAAACTCCACCCGCGCGTCCGAAATCCCCCGGAAGTTCCGCACGGTCACCCGGTGGTACCTCATGCCGACCCCCTCGCCAGCCGGTAGAGCAGCGCCAGCGCCTCGCTCGCCGCCTCGGCATCAGGCCCGCCACCCTGTGCCAGAGCGTCGAGCTCCTCTGCCGCCGCTGCCGCATACCCGGTAAGCCCCAGCGACGCGATGCTTTCGCCGTTCGCACGGACCACGAACTCGCGGTACCGCTCCCACGGCTCGACCGCCGCGAACGATGCCTTTAGCTCTTCCACCGCGGCCTCGATGGCCCCCAGCAGCTCCGGCCCGCCCATGCCGCGAATCCGCAGCCGCAGGATCGTCCGTCGCCGCTCCGGCAGCCGGTCCAGCTCCTCCAGTGCAGCCCGCAGCTCCTCGCTGCTCGAAATCTCCAGCGCCCGTTCGACGAACCGCCACCGCCCGACCGGCACCGCCCGTACCGCGCACCCGCCCCCGTTGAGGTCCACCACAAGCACCTTCCCGGGTTCCAGCTCGTCATAATCCGTCTGCTCCGGCGTCCCCGAATACCACGCCCGGCCGCCGCAGCCGATGTCCGTCGTCGAATGGCGGTCCCCAAGGGCGACGTACCCAATCCCGTGCTCCCGCAGCGCCGCCTCGATCCACGCCCGCTCCAGCGTAACCGCAGCCTCCGGCCCGCGCTCCACCTGCCCGTGCAGCACCAGCACCCGCTCGCCCGCACGCGCCCCAAGCGCTGCCGCCGCAGCACGGACCTCCTCCCGTCCCGGCGCCTGCTTGCTCCGCCACGGCACCCCCGCCAGCCACGTCCCGGGTGCCGCTTCCACCGGCTCCGGCCCGAGCACGTGTACGTTGCCCGGCTTCCGCCCCAGGAATCGCTCCGATTCCCACACCGACCCCGGCGCGAGCGGGTCATGGTTTCCCGGGAGCAGGTAGAACGGCACCCCGGCATCGCGCATCGCATCCAGCGCCCGCGTCACCACCTCCCGCCCGACCAGGTTCGTTTCGAACACGTCCCCCGCCACCACCACGAACGCCGCCCCCTCTTCCCGCGCAATCCGCCCCAGCGTCTCGATCGCCTCGACCCGCGCCGCCCCGTACCGCGCCTGCGCGTCGCTCCCCAGGAAGTGCCGGGTCATGCCCAGCTGCCAGTCCGAGCTGTGGAGAAACCGCACCACGCGCGGACACTAGCAGAACAGACGTTCGCATGCAAGCCTGTCCGCCGGCTAGCCCTCACAGGTCAGCGGCAGCAGCACCCGGAACGTTGTCCCCTTCCCCTTTTCGCTCTCCACGTGCACCGCTCCCCGGTGCCCGACCACCACCCCAAGCACCGCCGCCAGCCCCAGCCCGCGTCCCTGGAACTTCGTGCTGAAGAAGGGCTCGAAAATCCGCTCCAGCGTCGCGGCGTCCATCCCGACCCCGGTGTCCGCCACCTCAAGACACGCGTACGCCCCGGGCTGCGCGTCGGCGCACCCGAAGCAGGTGCGCTGGCGGCACCGGTCCAGGTATGCCCGCGTCACGCGCTGGTGCCCGACCCGCACCGTGAGCGTTCCCCCGCCCTCGGCCATCGCCTCGGACGCGTTGATGATGAGGTTCATGAGCACCTGCCGGATTCCCACCGGGTCGGCCATCACCACGACCGGCGTTTCCGGCAGGTCCGTCGTCGCCATGACGCCGTTGCCGAGCGCCCCTCGGAGCATCCGCAGGGTATCGAGTGTGACCGCAATCAGGTCGACCGGTTCCCGCGCCAGCTCGCCCCCGCCCGCAAACCGCAGCATCTGCCGCACCATCTCCGCAGCCCGCCGCCCCGCCTCCCGGATGTCCTCCAGCGCCTCCCGCAAAAGTGAGTCCTCCCCGGCACGCTGAAGGGCGAACTCTGCATTGCCGGTCACCGTCGCCAGGATGTTGTTGAAGTCGTGCGCAAGCCCCGCCGAGAGCACCCGCAGGCTCTCCAGCCGCTCTGCGCGCGCCGCCGCGGCCTGCATCTGCAGCTGCTCCGTGACGTCCCGCACAATGCAGGCAACCATGCGCTCCTCGCCGACCTTGACGGGGATCAGCGCAATCTCAGCCATAAACTCCTCGCCGTTCGCCCGCACTGCCGCCACCGGCGCCCGCTCCTGCATCCCCCGCGGGCTGACCGCCGTCGCAAAGAAGTCCATCATCAGCCCGGCATGCCGCTCCCGCATTCGCTCCGGCACAAACGCCTGCACGCTTCGCCCGGCGGCGCCCTCCGCCGTCATCCCGAAGATCTGTTCCGCCGCCGGGTTCATCGCCTGGACCCGCCCGGCCCCGTCCACCAGCAGCACCCCATCGGGCGCCCCGGCCACTACGGCCTCCTGCCAGGTTGCAGTCGGCCGCCCGACGTGAATATGGTGCGCCATCGCCGTGCCCTCCCCGTGGCAGCCAGCATGATAGGTCCGCAATGTGACCATAAATGCGGGACTTCCCCGACACCGCCGTTCTTCAAATATTTCTCTTTGGTTTTGGGCAAACCCTCCCGCAGGCACCCCCGCTGCCCGGTTCGAACTTCGCTTTGCCATGAAGAAATTTCACAAAGCCGTCCTGAAGGGTTTCTCCCGATGGCATGTTGGGTATCCCGTGACCGATTGATAGGAGGCAATCGGCCGCGAAGCCCGGTTGCAAACCACCTGCCCGGGAGTCCCGCTATGTCCGACCGCCTCACCCAACGCCTCCACATCGACCGCGCCGACCAGGCCCTCCGCCTCCGCTGGGTCGGCATCTCCGACCGCGACGCCGCGCTCGTCCGCCGCGCCGCCGCCCTCCTCCGCCCCCAGGCCGAGGAGATCGTCCGCCGCTTCTACGACCACGCCGCGGCCTTCCCCGAATGGCAGCGCAAGGTCCAGGAGGCCGGCTCCACCCGCGCCCGCCTCGAAGCAGCCCAGCTGGACTACCTCCTCCGCCTCCTCGACGCCCGCTTCGATGAGGAGTACTTCGAACACCGCCTCCGCGTCGGCGCCGCCCACGCCCGCCTCCAGATCGAGCCCCGCTGGAACGTCGGCAACTACGGCATCTACGGCCAGCTCCTGTTCCCGCTGCTGGCGAAGAAGCTCAAGGGCCAGGATCTCGCCGACACCATCGCCGCATTGATGAAGGTTTTCGTCCTCGACGCTTCGCTCGCCGTCGAAACCTTCATCAGCGAGGGTGTCCTCGAGAAGCTCGTCGATATCCACGATACCCTCGGCCAGCCCCTCCAGAACCTCGGCCAGAACATCGCCCAGGTCGATGTCGCCGCCCGCGAAATCGCCGGCGCCGTCTCCGAAGTCGCCCGCGGCGCCGCCACGCAAACCTCCACGATGTCCGCCCTCAACGCCGAAATCGATGCCCTCGGCGAGGCCAGCGAGGGGGTCGCCCGCGCCGCCGCCGGCCAGGCAGCTGCCCTCGACGAAGCCGTCCGCGCCACCGATACCGTCCAGCAGGCGCTCGAACGCGCCCGCGCTGCGGCTGCCTCCGCTACCGAGCGGGGTGAAGCCTCCCTCGCCGAAGCCCGCGAAGGCACCGCGGCCGTCCAGCAGACGGTCGAGGCCATGGCCGCCATCCGCGACACCGTTCGCCAGACGGCTGCCGAAATCGAAGACCTCGGCCGGCAGGGCTCGCAAATCGGCGCCATCGTCCAGGTTATCGACGACATCGCCGCGCAGACCAATCTGCTCGCCCTGAACGCCGCCATCGAAGCCGCCCGCGCGGGCGAACAGGGCCGCGGCTTCGCCGTCGTCGCCGAGAACGTCCGCTCCCTCGCCGAGCGCACCGCCGTCGCCACCAAGGAGATCGCCGCCCTCATCGGCGCCGTCCAGGGCGGCACCCAGCGCGCCGTTCGCGCCATGGAGACCTCGATGGCCAACGTCGACGAAGGCGCGGCCCGCGCCGAGCGCGCCGGCGCCGCCCTCGAGCGCATCGTACAGGGCGCTACGGTCGTCAATGACGAAATCCGCCGCATCTCCGAAGCCGCCCGCTCCGTCGATGAGAGCGTGGCCATGGTCGTCGATATCCTCGAGCGCGTCGCTGGCCTCGCCCGTGAGTCGGCCGCCCGCGCCGCCGAGATGACGGCCGCCGCCGATCGGGTCCGCCACGCCGTCGCCGATGCCTCCGCTGTCGCCCAGCAGTCTGCCGCCGCCAGCCAGCAGGTTTCGGCCAGCGTCGAAGAGATCGCCGCCCAGGTCTCCGAAATCGCCCGCGAAACCCAGGCGCTCGCCGGCAGCACCGCCGAGCTCGCATCCTTCATCCTCCGGTTCGGCACCCTCGCCCATAACTCCCGCGGCGAAACCTTCACCCTCCGCCAGCCCGCCGCGGCCTGACACCCCCGCCGGGGAGGGCCGGCCCCGTTGCATCCGGCCCTCCCGGCCCGCCTCCCGTGGGCCGATCGGCCCTCACCCGGGCGCAGGTTTCGCCCTACCCTCCAATCGATTCCTTCAATGGCCGAAACGCTCACCCCCCAGCTCGAACTCCTGCCCCCGGCGCGCCGCCTCCTGCTCCTCGGCCTGAAGCAGCTCGGTGAAACCGACGCCGAGTCCCTCTCGCGCGTCGCCTACCTCTCCGTCCCTGCCGTGCGCGCCCACCTTGCCGGCCTCGCCCGCCACGGCCTCGTTTCCATCACCCGGAAGCCCGAAGGCCCCGGCCGCCCCCGCAACCGCTACGCCCTCACGCCGCGCGCAGAAGCCCTCTTCCCCCAGGGCTACGCCCGCATCGCACACTGGCTCCTCGAGGCCGCCGAATCCGACCCCGCTCTCCGGAAATCGCTCTTCCGCGCTTTCGTCGAAGCCCGCCTCCGCCAGGCAGCCGAAGCCTTCGATGCCCCCGCTCCGGCCGGCCGGGTCCAGCAGCTCGTGCGCGTCCTCGACGAACTCGGCTACTACCCCCTCCTTGAAACCATCCCCGGCAGCAAGTGGCGCCTCACCCTCCGCCACTGCCCGTTCGTCGAACTCGTCGCCGACCACCCCGAGATCTGCGCCATCGAATCCCGCGTCATCCAGGTCGCCCTGCCCGGCGGCCGGGTCGAACGCACCTGCGCCCGGAGCGAGGGTGCCCCGGCCTGCACCTATCTCCTGCAAGGTTTCCACTGATTCAATTCGGAAACGTCGCAGCGTTCGCGACAGCGTTCGCGCAAGTCGAACCCTGCCGGTATCGTTGCCCCCGTGTTGGGGAGCGAACCGCCCCAGGGCGCCAGCATCAACTACCTGTCCCCCACCCGGCAGGCGCTGGTGGTAGCCATCAAGGTCCTCGGCGAAGCCACCACCGACGAGCTTGCCCGCGAAACCTTCCTCTCCCCTGGCGCCGTCCGCCAGCACCTCCTCTCTCTCGAAGCCCAGGGCCTCGTCACGTTCACCAAAGTCCGTGAAGGCCCCGGCCGCCCGCGCCATGTCTTCCGCCTCACCCCCCGCGGCGAAAGCCTGCTCCCGCAGCTCTATCCCGACCTCGCCGTCACCCTCCTCGCCGCCATCCGCGGCGAATCTCCGGAACTCCTCGATCGCGCACTCGCCGCAGTTGTCGAGCAGCAAGTGCATGCAGCCGAAAGCCAGCTGCTCGCCCTCGCCCGCGACGACCGCATCGTCGGTGTCCTCGAACTGTTCGAGCGGTTCGGCTACTTTCCGCGCGTGGAGCTTCCCGACGACCGCTCGACCCGCATCGTCCTCCGCCACTGCCCGCTCCTGAAGCTCGCCGCCGAAATCCCCGAGGTCTGCGAGGCCGAGTGCGCAATCCTCCGCGCCGTCCTGCCCGGCATGACCGTTGAACGCGTCGAACACCGCCTCGCCGGCGACCCCATCTGTACCTACGAACTCACCCCCGACGAATAATCCGCCGACCCCGCTGAGCGGACCCGCGCAGGTAAGCGCTGCTCCGCGGGCGCCCCCGCACGCATCTTGCCCGTCCCTCCGCTACCCTCGTCGCATGAGCGCTCCCTCGCCCTTCATGCAGGAGGCCATCCGCCTCGCCGCATCCGTCCGCGGCCGCACCTCCCCCAACCCCTGGGTCGGCGCCGTACTCGTCCGCGACGGCCAGGTCATCTCCCGTGGCGCAACCGCCCCCTACGGCGGCCCTCACGCCGAAGCCGCCGCCCTCGCTGGCGTCGATGCCCGCGGCGCTACCCTCTACTGCACCCTCGAGCCCTGCGTCCCCTTCGAAGGCAAGCGCACCCCGCCCTGCTCCGACGCCATCATCCATGCCGGCGTCGCCCGCGTCGTCGTCGCCCTCCTCGACCCCCACGTCGGCGGGCCCGGCGTCCAGCGCCTCCGCGACGCCGGCATCGAGGTCACCGTCGGCGATGGCGCCGAGGCCGTCACCGACCTCCTCCGGCCCTACCTCAAGTGGCGCCAGCTCGGCCTCCCGTACGTCATCGCAAAGTTCGCCGTCAGCCTCGATGGCGCCGTCGGCGCCCCGTCCGCCGGTATTACCTGGCTCACCGGCCAGGCCGCCATCGAACGCGCCCACCGCGACCGCGACTGGGTCGATGCCATCCTCGTCGGCAGCGGCACCGTCCTCGCCGACGACCCGGCCCTCACCGCCCGGCCCGGCGGCCAGCCCGCCGAGCGCCAGCCCGTCCGCGTCGTCCTCGATGCCCGGGGCCGCACCTCACCCGACTCCCGCGTCTTCGCCCCGGGCGCGCCGGTCATCGTCGCCACCGCGCACGGCTCACCGACGGAGTGGCGCGAAGCCCTTGTCCAGCGCGGCGCCACCCTCCTTGAGCTCGACCGAAGCGCTGGCCGCCTCGAACTCCGCCAGCTCCTCCGTACCCTCGGCCAGCGCAACATCCAGTCGCTCGTTGTCGAGGGCGGCCCCACGGTCCATGCCTCCTTCTTCGAAGCCGACCTCGTCGACGAGGTCCACGCCTACGTTACCCCGCGGCTTCTCGGCAGCGCCGGCATTCCGCTCGTGCCCGCCGGCACCAAGCTGCCGGTCATCCACATCGACCCCGTCGAAATCGCCCCGCTGCCGCCCGACGTGCTCATCCGCGGCTACACTGGCAGCTGGCAGCCGCCCCTGCCCATCCTCGCACCGGAGCACTGAATGCCGCGCAACTGGATCGTCGTCGGCTCCCCCGAAATCTTCGAAACCACCCGCGCCCTCGGCTTCACCCGCCACGGCTTCAAGAGCACCCGCCGCAACATGGCAAACAGCATCCAGCCCGGCGACCTGCTCGCTTTCTACATCTCAGGACGCAAGCAGTTCGCCGCTATTTGCCGCGTCACTTCCCCGGTCGTCGAGGAGCACACGCGCATCTGGCAGAGCGCGAAGAAGCCCGACGAGCTCTACCCCTACCGCGCCGGCATCGAACCCGTCATCGTCCTGCCCGAAGACCGCTGGCTCGATG
The DNA here is from genome assembly GCF_002563855.1 of Tepidiforma thermophila. Classification (NCBI taxonomy): domain Bacteria; kingdom Bacillati; phylum Chloroflexota; class Tepidiformia; order Tepidiformales; family Tepidiformaceae; genus Tepidiforma; species Tepidiforma thermophila. The sequence continues at coordinate 2,601,232 of NZ_PDJQ01000001.1, read as the reverse complement.
CCGAGCCCTACCACGACCGCTTCCGCTGGACCCAGCGCTGGCCCCGCGCCAACTGGACCCTCGCCTACCAGGGCAACCTGCACGAAATCCCGCAGGAAGACATGGACCTGCTGCTCGCCGATTTCGAACGCGCCGCCCGCGGCGAAACCGCCCCTACCGCCTAGGATGACTTCCGGATGGTCCGCAGCGTCACCAGGTGAAGCGTCACCGCTACGCCAATCGCAATGAGCGCCAGCTGCACCCACGGCATGTCGATAAAGTACTCGCTCACCCCGATGCCGACCCAGAGCGTGGCGATGGACCACACTTTCGCCCCCACCGTCGCCCCGCGCTGCTCCTTGTAATCCCGCAGGTGCCGCCCGAACCACCGGTTGGTCGTGAGCCACCGGTACGCCCCCGGCGAACTCTTCCCGTACAGCCCCGCAGCTCCGAGGAAAAATACCGTCGATGGCAACAGCGGCAGGAACAGCCCCAGGATGCCGATACCCACCAGCGCGCTTCCCAGCCCCACGTAGACCCACCGGCGGACGCCCCGCGTTGTCGCCTGCCGCGGCACAGCGGCCGAACCTTCCAATTCTCCCATACCGGCGAAACCGGTCTCCTGCACTGCAGAAACAGTATGCCATGCGCGAAATGCCCCGTCACGGCCATTCGTGCCGTTCGCAGGCGTCCGCTCGGTCCTCTACCACGTAACGCGCCGCAGGGCGCCCCCGCTCAGGATGTACGCATCGCTCCCCCGGACCGCAAACGCCCGCGCCCCCGCGAAATCCGGGTGCCGGTACTGCCGCTCGAACGCCCCGTCGCGCAGGAACACCACCACGCGGCTGTTCGCCGGGTCCAGCACCGCCACCTCCGCCGCCGAAAGCGCCTGCGGCGTCTCGGCCGCTACCAGCTTCCGGTCGATCCCCGCCTGCGACAGCGTCAGCGCCACCCCCCCGCCGATGAACCGGTGGAGCGTCCCGTCGGCGTCAGCCGTCAGGATCTCGCTGTCCACGAACAGCCGCCGCGCGTTGGCGAGGTCCGCCGTTTCCAGCGCTTTCGCCGGCGGATTCGGGAACCCGTCCCGCTCCTGGGCGTACCGGTACACCACTTTGTGCGCCGCATCCAGCACATACAGGTCGCGTCCCCGGACGGCGATATCCGTCACCACCAGCCCCTCCGGCGTGTTAAACGCCAGCGCCGTCAGCTCGCGGTTCTCCCAAGCCCACAGCCGGTTCTGGTGATCGACGATCAGGAGGCCAGGCGACCCCCGGTCGCTCGCCTCGAGGTATGCAATGGCCACCGGCCGTCCGCGCTGCGCCGCGGCATCCTCCCCGTACACCGCCGTCGCCGACCCGTCCGCCAGCGCCACCGCGATTACCTGCGGCGTCGCCGCATCGAGCAGATAGACGTGGTCGCGGCCGGCGACCATGCGCGACGGCGCTACCGGCCGCTCGCCGAACCGGTCCAGCGACGCCACTACCTCGACCGATGACGGCTGCATCACCCGGTCCATCTCGTTCAACGCGCCCGCAACCTCGTTGAAGAGCGTCTCGGCCTGCGGGTCGCCGGCCTGGAGTTCGCGCGCCTTCAGCAGCAGCGCCTGCGCCTCCACCAGCGCCGTCCGCCGGACCGCCGGGTCGTCGACCACCCTCGCGATTGCCAGCTTCTGGGCCGCCCCGGTCACCAGGTTCGAATACTCCGCTCCCGGGTCTCCCCGCAGCATCGAGGGCAGCGTCAAAACCCCGACCAGCAGCACCAGCACCGCCAGCCCGGCCATAATGACCGCCCATGTCGGCGGCAGCTGGTAGCTCCCCAGCCGCGGCCGGTCGAGCGTCCCGCTCCCGCGCCAGCGTCCCCCCATCGACGAGCGCACCCGCACCAGCGATCCCGAGCCCGGTGCGAGCCCCGTCTCACGCGTGACCGCCGCCGCCGAGGGCGCGTCCCCGTTCGGCCGCGCCCTCCGCTCTGCAGCCAGTTCATCCACGAGCGGCAGGTCCAGCGCCTCTGCCGAAGGCCCCGGCTTCGGGCCCTCCGCCGGCGCGAGGCTCCGGGTGAAGCTCTGCGCGCGCGGATTCCGTCGCGGCGCCGGCGGTGGAGGCGGAGGTGGGCTCCCGGCGGTCGCAGCCGCCGCGCCCCACGTGGGCCGCATCCCACCGGCCGCAGCGCCGGTCCCGAGCGCGGCCCGTGCCCGTTCGGCCCGCTCCCGGCTTTCGCTCACCACCCGAACCAGCGCCGAACGCCGCTCTCCCGCGGCCATCGGCAGCGCAGCCTCCTGCTCCCCCGCGTCCGCGGCGGGCGCCGCTACCGGCAGCCTCCGCGGTGTGACCCGCTCCAGCTCCTGCCGCGCCTCGAGGACCACCCCCTGGTGCTCGTCCTCAACGAACAGGCTCGGCTGGTACAGCCGCTCCTCCCGCGACGCCCCGGCTCCCCCGCCGGTCGCATCGATGACCGCGCCTCCTGCCGGCGCCGAATCCTCCGCCGGCGCCCTGCCGCCCTTTGGCCCCGTTCCCGGCAGCGCCGCAAGCAGCACCGTCTGGTGCCGCAGGTGCTGTACCCGCCGGTACAGGTCCGGCAGCACCTCCTCGAGCGGCAGTGCCGCGATCCCCCGCAGCACCTCATCCTCGACCTCGGCCAGCGCCGGCGTCGAAAGCAGCACCACCCGGTCGCCCGCCCCGAACGGGAGCCGCCGCAGCAGCGGCCCCGGTCCCTTCCCGCCGGCTATCGGCTGGTCGAACGGCGGCTCCGGCCGGAGCAGCTCCGCCCGTCCGCCGTGCACCGCGACGGCAGCCGACGGCCCGGCCTGCCCCAGGACCACCTGGCTGCCTCGTCGCACCAGGCAGCTGACCCCGAGCGCTACCCGGTGCTGCGCAATACTCTTCCGGTTCCAGTCGGCCACCGCCCGCTCCGCCTCGGCGAACAGCCGCCGGAGAATGCCCGTCAGGCTCATATCGAGCCCTGCCAGCGCCTGCCCCATCGCCGAAACGACGTGCCCGGCGAACGCCTCGCCCGCAGGCGTCGTGCCCTCGGCAACGATGAAGAGCTCCACGCGGTCGTCTGCGGGGCCCCGGCCGTGGAATACCCCGGCGTTCGGCCCCCGGTCGACCGGTTCGTGATCCACGATCGCGAACTGGCCAACCTGGAGTGGCTCGGTCACGGGCGACCGTCCTCCAGCTCACAGTGTTGGTCACGGGGGAATGACACGATGCCCCCGGCAGCCAAAGCTGCCAGGACCCCGCCGGCACCGTCGGCCACTATACCACCGCTTCCCACCACCAAACCAACCCGGAACGCTCCCGTCTTTCGGGGAAAACCCTCACCCGTCGGCGTCGCGCCCCGCATCTGCGAGCCGCGCGAGCGCCTCGCCGGTCAGCCGATAAGTCGTCCATTCGTCCATCGCCACCGCGCCGAGGGCCCGGTAAAACCCGATCGCCGGCTCGTTCCAGTCGAGCACTGCCCACTCCAGCCGGGCGCACCCGCGCTCCACCGCCAGCGCCGCCAGCCGCGCCAGCAGCGCCCGCCCGTACCCTCGCCCCCGCGCCCCCGGCCGCACGAACAGGTCCTCGAGATAGATCCCCGGCCGCCCTTCCCACGTGCTGAAGTTGTGGAAGAAAAGCGCGAACCCCTGCACCCCGCCCTCGTCTTCCGCAAGCAGCACCTCCGCGTACGGCCGCGGCCCGAACAGGTGCTGCCCCAGCCGGTCCCGTTCCAGCCGGACCGCATCCGGCTCGCGCTCGTACTCGGCCAGCGCCCGGATCAGCTCGATGATGACGTCGAGGTCGCCCGGCCCGGCAAAACGGACCCGCATCACGCGTCCACCAGCTCCACCCGCGAGACCGTCGCCCCCTCCTTCGCAATCCGCGTCACCAGCGCGCGGCCGTCGTACCCGGCCGCCTTCGAAGCCGCCAGCATCGCGTTCGCCACCGCCCGCGCGGGCTCCTCCGGGCAAATCGCCGCCACGGAACTCCCGGCGCCGCTCAGCCACGCCGCATACGCCCCGGCCTGCCGCGCCGCCGCGAAAATATCGAACAGCGGCGGGAAGAGCGCCGCCCGCTGCCGCTGGTGCACCCGGTCATCGGTCGCCTCTGCCAGCAGCTCCATCCTCCCCGAGGCCATCGCCGCCACGAACAGCGCTGCCCGGCCGATGTTGTGCACCGTGTCCGCCTTCGAATAGCTCTCCGGCAGCGCCTTCCGCGCCTCCTTCGTCGGCATCGAATGCTCCGGGATCAGCAGCGCAATGTGCGCGTCCGCCGGGAAGCGCGATGCCGCGCGCACATAGTGCCCGTCTGCCCCCTGTACGCACACCTGCAGCCCGCCGAACAGCGCCGGGCAGGCGTTGTCCCCGTGCCCCTCCAGCTCGCTTACGAGGTCCAGCAGCGCCTGCTCGTCGAACACCCCGCGCTCCAGCTCGTTCACCGCCAGCACCCCCGCCACCCGCGCTACGGCGCTCGCGCCCAGCCCGCGCCCGAGCGGGATCGCCACCTGGTAGCGCACGCGCACCCCCCCGGGCAACGGCTTTCCCAGCCGCTGGTACGCGTGCCGCACCGCCGAAAGAACCATCTTCTCACCGACGTCCTCGGTCGGCGGCTGCTCCGCCTCGCAGAATGTCACCGTCACCGATGCAAACATATCCAGCGCGAGCCCAAGGCAATCGAACCCCGCGCCGAGATTCGCGCTCGTCGCTGGCACACGAACGGTTATGGCCGTACCCGGCATCGCTGCCTCCCTGTTCCCGGTTCCCAAAGCCCGCATGGTACCAACCACCCCCGCCAAACCTCCATCGCCCCGCCCCACCTTGCTCGTTCCAGCAGCCGTGCCATAGTATCCCCCGACTTGGGGAGGTTAGGGATGTATCAGTTTCCTAAATGCCGCAAATGTGATTACGGGGACCTCGTCCCCTTCTCCGATTTCGGCAGCCAGGGCGCACCCATCCACTTCAAAGCCTGGGTCTGCACCAACCCCGATTGCGGCTACAACATCAAAATCCGCAACGGCGACATCTTCATCGACGAGCCCATCAACGACGGCCAGGGCTACGTCCGCCGCTAGCTCGCGCGCGGCGCGCCGCCGGTCCACGCGGGACCGCGGCCTTGTGATAAACTGAACGAGCGATGGCACAGCCCAACAAGGTCTACCAGCCCCTGCCCCTGCGGACCGAGAGCGACGTCGAGCAGGAAGTCCAGCAAAACATCCTCGTCACCAGCGTCGACCAGGTCCTCAACTGGGCGCGCAGCTCCTCGCTCTGGCCCTGCATGTTCGGCCTCGCCTGCTGCGCCATGGAGATGATCGCCACCGCTACCCCGCGGTACGACATCGCCCGCTTCGGCGCCGAGATCTTCCGCGCCTCGCCCCGCCAGGCCGACCTGCTCATCGTCCCCGGCACCGTCACCTGGAAGATGGCCCCCGCCGTCCGCCGCATCTGGCTCCAGATGCCCGAACCCAAGTGGGCCCTCGCCATGGGCGGCTGCGCCATCATGGGCGGCCCCTTCGCCTACGCCTACAGCGTCACCCCCGGCGTCAACACCCTCCTGCCCGTCGATGTCTACGTCCCCGGTTGCCCGCCCCGGCCTGAATCGCTCCTCACCGGGCTCATGCTCCTCCAGGACAAGATTAAGAAGGACACCATCGGCAAGGGCTGGGTCCGCCGCGACGTCGAACCGCAGTTTCAGCGCTACCTGCCCGAGGGCGACCCCATCCGCAAGGAGCTCGAGTCGCTCTGGCCGCCCTACATCGACTACGACCGGCCGCCCCAGGGCGACGCCTTCGGCGACCGCTAACACACGCACCACACATCCCGACCGGGTGGGCCCCCACACGGTCCTGTCACGGAGGTCCACCTGTGCCTGCAGCATCCTGGGAAGAAATCGAACGCCTCGCCCGCCCCTTCTTCGAGCAGGGCATCCAGCCCGACCGCTCCGACCTGCTCGAAGTCGCCTTCACGGGTGACTTCTCCGACGACGCCATCGACGCCATCGACTCCCTCGACGGCAAGCCCATCCCCAGCCTCGAAGCGCTCCGCGAAAAGCTCGCCGCCAACGGCGTCCTCGCCGGCTGACCGGGCCCCCTCTCCCGGCCCCACCGGCCCTCGACGCGGCCCGCCGCCGGGAGCACACTCCTCCGCGTGAGTGACCGTTTCGCCGACCGCCGCGAGGCCGGCCGCCTGCTCGGCGAAGCCCTCCGCAGGCTCGCCCTCCCGCCCGGCACCATCATCCTCGGTCTCGCCCGGGGCGGCGTCATCGTCGCTGCCGAAGCTGCGCGCGCGCTCGGCCTCCCCCTCGATGTCCTCGTCGTGCGGAAGCTTGGCGTTCCCGGGCAGCCTGAGCTTGCCTTCGGCGCCATCGCCTCCGGCGGGCACCGCGTGCTGAACCCCCACGTCATCGCCGAGGCCGGCATCACCGATGCCGAGATTGCCGCCGTCGCCCGCGACGAAGAGCGCGAACTCCAGCGCCGCGAGGCTGCCTACCGCGGCGGCCGCCCGCCCCTCGACCTCCGCGGTCGCACCGTCGTCCTCGTCGATGACGGCCTCGCCACCGGCGCATCCATGCGCGTCGCCGTCGAAGCCGTGCGCGCCCTCGGAGCCGCGCGCGTCATCGTCGCGGTCCCCGTCGCACCCCCGGGCGTTTGCGAAGAGCTCGCCGCCGAATTCCCCGGCCTCGAATGTCTCGTGCTCCGCACCCCCGAACCGTTCTACGCCGTCGGCCTCTGGTACCGCTCCTTCCCCCATACCACCGATGAAGAAGTAACCGCCGCCCTCGCTGCTGCACCCGCCGGCTGAACAGCCCCACCTGCACGGCCCTCGCTACACTGATCTCGTGGCGTCCTCCACGATCTCCGAAAAGCTTCGCAAGCAGCTCGCCGCCCTCCCCGCCCGGCCCGGCGTCTACATCATGCGCAACGCCGCCGGCGAGGTGATCTACGTCGGCAAAGCCGCCCGCCTGCGCGACCGCGTCCGCTCCTATTTCGGCTCGCCCCGCGGCCTCGAACCGAAAACCCGTGCCCTCCGCGAACAAATCGACGATTTCGAATACATCGTCGTCTCCAGCCCCGCCGAGGCCCTCCTCCTCGAAGCAGCGCTCATCAAACGCCACCAGCCCTTCTTCAACATCCGCCTGAAGGACGACAAGCGCTACCCCTACCTCAAAATCGACCTCCAGAACCCCTGGCCGCGCGTCTCCATCACCCGCCGCATCGAAAACGACGGCGCCCGCTACTTCGGCCCCTACGCCAGCGCCGGCTCCGTCCGCGCCACCCTCGACCTGACCAAGAAGCTCTTCCCCTGGCGCTCCTGCACCAAGGAGATCACCGGCCGCGACCCCCGTCCCTGCCTCGACTACTACATCAAGCGCTGCATCGCGCCCTGCACCGCCTACTGCACGAAAGAGGAGTACGACGAGGTCATCCAGCAGGTCATCCTCTTCCTCGAAGGCAAGGCCGACGACGTGCTCCGCCGCCTCCGCAAACAGATGGACGACGCCGCCGAGCGCCTCGAATTCGAGCGCGCCGCCCAGCTCCGCGACCAGATCCGCGCCATTGAGCGCACCGTCGAAAGGCAGCACGTCGCCACCACCCGCAACGAAGACGCCGACATCTTCGGCCTCGCCCGCGACGGCGACGACGCCTGCGTCCAGGTCTTCTTCATCCGCGGTACCCAGATGATCGGCCGCGACAGCTTCATGCTCGCCGGCGTCCGCGACGAGCCCGACGCCACCGTCCTCGCCAACTTTCTCCTCCAGTACTACGAGGGCGCCCAGTACATCCCGAAACTCGTCGCCGTCCCTGCCGAGCCCGAAGACCGCGAGAGCATCGAGGAGCTCCTCACCGAAAAACGCGGCTCCCGGGTCGAAATCCGCATCCCGGCCCGCGGCGAAAAACGCCGCCTCGTCGACCTCGCCGCCGAAAACGCCCGCGAGGCCCTCGCGGTCGCCCGCGTCCGCTGGCTCGCCGATGCCAGCAAAACGGAGCAGGCGCTCGAACAGCTCCGCGAAGAACTCTCCCTGCCCGCCACCCCGCACCGCATCGAGTGCTACGACAACTCCAACATCCAGGGCACGAGCCCCGTCTCCAGCATGGTCGTCTTCGTCGACGGCCGCCCCGCGCCCAACCAGTACCGCCGCTTCCGCGTCAAAACCGTCCAGGGCGCCAACGACTTCGCCACCATGCAGGAGGTCCTCCGCCGCCGCTTCGGCCGCCACGCCCGCACGCCCGAGTCGCTCCAGGCCGCCGAAAGCCCTGGAGCGGAACAGTCGCCGGCCGACGCCTGGGACCTCCCCGACCTCGTCATCATCGACGGCGGCAAAGGCCAGCTCTCCGCTGCCCTCGAAGTCATGCACGAGCTCGGCGTCCACCATATCCCGGTCGTTGCCCTCGCCAAGCGCCACGAAGAAATCTTCGTGCCCGATGACGACGAGCCCATCATCCTCCCCCGCGGCTCCGAAGCCCTCTTCCTCGTCCAGCGCATCCGCGACGAAGCCCATCGCTTCGCCATCACCTTCCATCGCCAGGTCCGGGGCAAATCCACCATCCAGAGCGCCCTCGACACCATCCCCGGCATCGGCCCGAAACGGAAGAAGGCGCTGCTCAAGAAATTCGGCAGCGTCAAGGCCATCCGCGAAGCCGACGTTGACGAAATCGCCGCCACCGTCGGCTTCACCCGCGCCCTCGCCGAGCGCGTCAAAGCCCAGCTCTAGCCACGGCGACCGCTCCGGCCCGGCCCGCTACAGTGTTGAGGTGCCCCTCCGCATCCTCGCCCTCGGCGATTCCTACACCATCGGCGAAGCCGTCGACCCCGCCGAGCGCTGGCCCGCACAGCTCGCCCGCCGGCTCCGCTCGGCCGGCTTCGACCTCGCCGACCCGGTCATCATCGCAACCACCGGCTGGACTACCGCCGAACTGGCCGCCGCCCTCGATGCCGCCTCGCCCGCGGGCCCCTTCGACCTCGTCACCCTGCTCATTGGCGTCAACGACCAGTATCGCGGCCTCCCCTGCGACGAGAGCTACCGCGCCCGCCTCGATGCGCTCATCCTCCGGGCGGTCGCCAGCGCAGCCGGCGACCCCTCCCGGGTGGTCGTGCTCTCCATCCCCGACTGGGGCGTCACCCCCTTCGCCAACGGCCGTGACCGCGCCCGCATCGCCGCCGAAATCGACGCCTTCAACGAGGTAAACCGCGCAGCGGCCGCTGGCGCCGGCGCCCGCTGGCTCGATGTCACCCCCGTCTCGCGCGAAGCGGCCCGCGACCCCGGCCTCCTCGCCGGCGACGGCCTTCACCCCTCCGCCGCCATGTACGCGCGCTGGGTCGAACTCCTCCTCCCGCACGCCCGGGCCATCCTTGCCCCCTCCGTATCCGGCTCCTGACCCCGCCCCATCGACGCGCCGCTGCGAATGTCCTACCGTGGAACCGTCATGGCCGACCGGATCGAACGTGAAATCGAAGAGCTGCTCGCAAAGCTCGATACCGAACTCCCGGAGGGCGGCCGCCAGCCCATCTCGCTCGAGGAGCGCCGCCGCCGACGGAAGCCGCGCCGCTCCCTTCCACGGCTCTCGCTCCCCGACCTCGACCCTGCCCGTCTCCTCCTCGCCGGCGCCGGCACGATGATCGCCGGCCTCTTCCTCTCCATGTTCTGGAGCCCGCTCATCTGGGTCTCCTTCGCCGGTGTCGTCATCTTCATCAGCGCTTTCCTCCTCTCCTTCCGCAGCCGCCCCGTCGGGAGCATCGGCGGCTCGCGCCCCCGCCGCGTCTACTGGCGCGACCGCTACATCGACTACGGCCCGCCCGGGCACACCAGCCGCTTCCGCAACCCTTTCCGGCGCCGCTAGCCTTTCCGGGCACATTACGCCCTCGCCCCGTACCCTCGGGAACGTGATGCGCCGCTCTTTCCTGCTCCTTGCGGCCCTCCCGGCGCTCCTCCTCGCTGCCGCCTGCTCCAGCCGCGAACCCGCCGTGGCCCCGGCCGCGACCGACACGGCCGCGCCCGCAGCGGCATCGTCTCCGGCACCGGCGTCACCATCCGCCCCGCCTGTCACGCGCACGCCCCCCGCCCGCGGCCAGGCGTCCGGTCCCGCCGGCCACGACGCCGACCTCGCCTTCGCCCACGTCGCAGCCCTCGCGCGCGAACCCCGCGTCGCTGGCACGCCCGCTGAACTCCGCGCCGTTGAGTACCTCGAGGCGCAGCTCGCCTCCTTCGGCTATGACGTCGAACGCATGCCTTTCACCTTCGAGGACGACCCCTTCCGTGTCGGCGAAGTCCGTGTCCGCGGCGCGGCCCTCGAAGCGCTCACCATGTCCGGCAGCCCCGGCGGCACCGTCGAAGCCCCCGCCGTATTCGTCGGCCTCGCCGACGACGCCGGCATCGCTGGCCGCAATCTCACCGGCCGCATCGCCGTCGCCGAGCGTGGCGGCCTCACCTTCGCCGCCAAGTACCAGAACGTCGCCGCCGCAGGCGCCATCGGGCTGGTTGTCGTGAACAACCAGCCAGGCCCCTTCTCCGGCAATCTCACCCTCTCCGCCCGTTTCCCCGTGGTCTCGGTCGCGCAGGAAGCCGGCGCCGCCCTCCTCGAAGCTGCCCGTGCCGGCGAGCCGGTTACCCTCACAGCGCCCCCGGCCTCGGGCGGCACCCGGGCCTACAACGTCATCGCCCGCCCGCCCGGCACCGCCGCCTGCGCCGTCATCGTCGGCGGCCACTTCGATACCGTCCCCGGCGCACCCGGCGCCAACGACAACGCCAGCGGCACCGCCAACGTCCTCGAGCTTGCCCGCGCCTTCGCCGTCGGCGGCCCGCGCCCCGGCCTCTGCTTCGCCCTCTTCGGCGCCGAAGAATCCGGTCTCCACGGCAGCCGCGCCCTCGTCGAACGGCTCCGCGCCGAAAATGCCCTCCCGCGCTACATGGTCAACCTCGATGTCACCGGCATCGGCCAGCGCATTGAGGTCATCGGCGACACGTCAGCCGCCGCCCGCGCCATCGACCTCGCCCGTGCGGCCGGCCTCGATGCCGTCCCCTCGCGGCTGCCGCCCAACTCCGGCAGCGACCATATGAGCTTCGCCGATGCCGGCGTCGAAGTGGTCTTCTTCACCTCCGGCGACTTCTCCACCATCCACTCGCCCCGCGACGTCGTCGAGGCCATCGACCGCGCCATCCTCGACGCCATCGGCGACGCCGCGTATCTCCTCGTCGCCGACCTCCTCCGCGAGGTTGGCTGAGACCCGTGCCCGGTCCTAGCATGGTTCCCATGGCCATTGCCGCACCCCGCCGCCTCACCGCCGCTGCCGCCGCCCTCGCGATGGTGGCTGGCTTCTTCGCTGCCGCCTGCGGCGGCGGGGGTCAGCCGGAATCCGCCGGCGGCGAACGGATTACCGACCCTGCCCGTGTGCCCACGGCCACCCCAATGCAGAACCCGGTCCTCTACCGGATCCAGGGCAACCAGGTCATCCTCGAAGGCGGCAACTCCGCGTCGCTGACCCCCACGGGCGGCGCCTCCACCCCAACACCGCGCAAGACCTACACCGTCAAGCCCGGCGATACCTGTTCCGGCATCGCCGCCGCCGAGGGCATCAGCCTCGACGCCCTCATCAAAGCCAACCCCACCGCCTGCGATAACCTCCGCCCCGGCGATTCCATCGTGATCCCTGCTCCCACACCCACCCCGGTCGCGGGCGGCACCGGCGGCCTCACCTCCAACCCCACCGTCCGCCCCACGCCGACCGTCCCGCGGTCTTCAGGCGGCTCCTCCAGCGGCTCCGGCAAGGTCTACGTCGTCAAGCCCGGCGATACCTGCGCCGACATCGCCGCCAGCTACGGTGTCTCCCTCCAGGAGCTCATCGCCGCCAACGGCTTCAGCCCCGACTGCCCGCTCCAGGTCGGCCAGGAAGTCAAAATCCCCTAGGCAGCGCGCCGCTCCCGCTCAGTGGACGGACGCTGCCGGCTCCCGGTCGTTCCGGCCGATTGCCGCCGCCAGCACATCCGGGCTGATCCCCGCCTTCCGCGCCGCCGCTGCCAGCGAAGCACCGAGGTCGTCCCGGTCGAGCCCGAACGCCCGGAGCTGCTGCACGGACGCATGCTGCGCTCGCAGCACCTCGTATAGCGAAACCCGTTCCGCAATCGCTGCGCCACTGACCATGCGTGTCACCCCCACACAATGGCGTGTATCCTGCACGCCCCGCATCACAGCCGGGTCACATCCGCGTGAAGTTCGGATGTCACAGGAACCCTACCGTACGATGCCCCGCCGCTCCCGTCAGCGGCAGCGACCAAAATTTCACGTTCCGTGCCCGATTGCGGGGCTCCCCGGTGCGAATCCCGAATCCTGCGGGCGCCGGAAAACAACAAAGGGACCTGGCGGCACCGTACGCCAGGTCCCTTACGCAGCACGCCCGGAGGGGACAGGGGAGGCGGCTGCATCGGGAACGTCCCGATGCCTGCATCATCACATCCGCCTGTGAACCCGGCGTTATCACCCCGTATCGGTCATGTTTCGCGCCCCAGCCACTCCGCCAGCACCTCCGCGGTATGCTCTCCCAGCTTTGGAGCTGGCCGGCGCAGCTCCCATGCCGTCGCACCGAACCGGTATGGCGCGCCCGGCATCCGCACCGGCCGTCCCTCGCGGCCCTCTCCCTCGACGTCGACCCAGAAACCCCGGTCCTCCCAGTGCGGATCGAAGAGCGCCTCTTCCGGGCTGCGGACGATGCCCCAGGCCTGCCGCCGCTCCTGCCCGCCCCGGTACACCTCCTCCGCCGTATGCGCTGCGATGAACCGCCCCAGCTCCGCGAAGATCTCCGCCGCCTCGGGGCTCCCCCGCGCCGCCTGCCGGTTCAGCGGGTCATCGAACCGCGGCTCGTCGAACTGCAGCCCGAACCCCTCCGATTGGAACCATTCCTTTATGCGCTTCCAGCTCGCGTTGTCCCGCCCCACCCCGAACACCAGCACCCAGCGCCCGTCGCCCGCCCGGTAGAGCCACCGCTCCGTCCGCGTTGCCGCCGCGTGCCGCCCCGTCTGCCGGATGACGTTGATCCGCTGCGTGAACCAGTACGGCAGCGCAACCTCCGTTGTGCTGCTGATCGCCTCGTGCGCCGAGCAGTCGATGAACTGGCCCTCGCCCGTCCGGTCCCGCCAGAGCAGCGCGGCAAGGATGCCCTGCACTGCATAGTGGCACGCGGTCAGGTACCCCTGGTCCCCGTGCCCGCGGATCGGCGGCGCGTCCGCCGCGTCCTCAGGGTCATACCCGTTCATCATCATCGCCCCGCCCAGCGCCAGCGAGACCATGTCGGTCGCCTCGTAGTGCGCCCAGGGCCCGTCCTGCCCGAACGGCGTCATCGCGCACCAGATGAGGCCGGGCGCCCGCGGCGCGACCGCCCGGTACCCGGCCCCCAGCCGGTCGAGCTCTCCCGGCTTCCCGTCCTCGATCACGATATCCGCGGCTGCAGCGAGCTCGCGCCATGTCGCCGCGCCGTCCTGCTCCGCGAAGTCGACCATTACCGACCGCTTGTTCGTGTTGAAGTACCAGAAGTTCAGCGAACGGTCCGGCCCGGGAACGTCGTCGACGAACGGCCCGATGGCCCGCGCCTCACTCCCCCCGGGCGGCTCCACCTTCACCACGTCCGCGCCCATATCCGCGAGCAGCTTTCCCGCGTACTGGCCAAGCGCCCCGCACCGCTCAACCACGCGCAGCCCCGCCAGCGGCCCGCTCACATGAACACCCCCTGCGCCTCGAGCTCCGCGTACTCCTCCGCGCTCATGCCGAGCATCGAGGTCATCACCTCGTACGTGTGTTCGCCAATCAGCGGCGACGCCGTACGGTTCGTCCCCGGCGTCTTCGAGAGACGCGGCGCCACCCCATCAATGCCCGCATCCCCCAGCTCCGGGTGCGGCATCGTCGTCCACCAGCCCCGAGCCGCCAGCTGCGGGTCCCGCTCCACCCGGTCGCCCGCCGTCTGGCAGACCCCCGCCGGAACGCCGGCGGCCTGGAGCGTGTCCATCACCGCGTAGGCATCCCGCTCCCGCGTCCACGCCTCGATCCCCCGGTCCAGCTCCTCCTGGTGCGCCAGCCGCCCCGCGGCCGTTGCGAAGCGCGCATCGGCCGTCCAGGCCGGCTCGCCCATCGCCCGGCGCAGCGCCTCCCACTCCGCATCGTTCCGCACCGCAATCGCCACCCACCGGTCCTCGCCCGCGCACCGGTAGGTGTTATGCGGCGCCATCGCCGGCTCCCACGCCCGGTTGCCGGGCGGCATGCCCTCCCGGAGCCAGCTCCGGCCGTTCACCGTAAAGTCCAGCACTGCCGGGCCGGCCAGCACCATCCCCGTCTCAACCTGGGCGATATCGACCCACTGCCCCTCGCCGGTCCGATTCCGGTGGTGCAGCGCCATCATGACCGCGATCGCCGCGTAGTAGCCCGCGGTGTGGTCCAGGTACGAATACCCCCACCCGGCAGGCGGCTTCCCCGGCAGCCCCGACATCAGCGTCAGGCCGCTGAGCGCCTGCGCCGTCGGCCCCCAGGTCGTGTAGTGCCGGTCCCGCCCGGTGTGCCCAAACCCCGAGATCGAGCAGTAGATAATCCCCGGGTTGATCGCCCGCTGCGCCGCGTAGTCGAGCCCCCACGATTCCAGCACCCCGCTCGAAAAGTTCTCGATCACCACATCGCTCGCCCGGATCAGCCGCTCCAGCACCTCCATCCCGAGCGGGTGGCGCACATTCAGCAGCACGCTCTTTTTGTTCCGGTTGAAGTAGTTGAAAAATCCCGAGTTGTTCAGCGTAGGCCGCTCTCCCGCAATCGGCCGCCCGAACCGGATCGGGTCTGCCGCCTGCCCATGCTCGACCCGGACCACCTCCGCGCCGAAATCCGCCAGGATCCGCGTCGCCGTCGGCCCCGCGATCACCCACGTCAGGTCGCACACTCGGATGCCCGCAAGCGGCAGCTCCGTCATCGCCGCCGGATTATAGCCCCCTCGCGCCTCCCCGCTGACCCTGTAGGATCAGCGCCACATCCCTCCCTGGAGCACTGCCATGTCCGACGTCCAGCCTGTCGAGACTGACATTTTCGAAGTGATCCGAACCCAGCGCGCCATGCGCCGCCTGAAGCCTGACCCTGTTCCCGAGGAGTACATCAAAAAGATCCTCTGGGCTGCCACCCGTGCGCCCAGCGGCGGCAACCGCCAGAACTGGCGCTGGCTCGTCATCACCGACCCCGAGAAGAAGAAGCAGATTCAGGAGTGGTACAAAGAAGGCTGGGACCGCCTCGTCGCCAGCGGCTACGGCAACCGCCCCGACCTCCCGCCCGAAGAGGCCGCCAGCAACGAACGCGTCATGCGCTCCGCCCAGTACCTCGCCGACCACCTCCACGAAGTCCCCGTTCTCATCCTCGCCTGCCTCCTCGTCGACCCCGGCCAGCGGCCCGACATCACTGCCGGTTCCAGCATCTACCCCGCCGTCCAGAACCTCATGCTCGCCGCCCGCGCCCTTGGCCTCGGCACCGCGCTCACCACGCTCCACCGCTTCCGCCAGGACGATATCCGCAAGCTCCTCGGCATCCCCGAAACCGTCGAAACCGCGGCCCTCATCCCCGTCGGCTGGCCGAAGGGGAAGTTCGGCGAAGGCTTCCGCAAGCCCGTCGAAGACGTCACCTACTGGGAGCAGTGGGGCAACAAGCGCCAGTAGCCCCGCGGGGGAGCCGTTCCGTGGCCAGCCGCCTCTCCGTCTCCATTACCTACTGCCGGCGATGCAACTTCCTCCCGCGCGCCCTCTGGGTCGCCCACGAGCTGCTCCACACCTTCGGTGAATACATCGCCGACCTCCGCCTGATCCCCGCCGGCGGCGGCGATTTCGACGTCGACGTCAACGGCGAGCGCATCTTCTCCCGCCGTCAGGCCGGCCGCTACCCCGAGATCGCCGAGCTGAAGGAGGCCCTTGCCGCCCGCCTCGAACCGGAAGAGGCCGCCTCCCTCAAACGCCATCCCCATCCGCCCGCGGCCGGCTGACCATGCTGAACCCGGTCCTCGTCCGCAAGCTGAAGTACGACGGCTCCCTCCGCTCCGCCTGGCCCGGCGACCTCATCGACGCCCGCGGCGACGACTGGCTCATCGTCTTTCACGACCCCGAGCGCCACCAGAAACAGCCGCCTGAACCGGGCGAACCGCGCGGATTCGGCATTCATACCATCGGCCTCCGCGAGCCGCTCACGGTGCTCCACTGGTTCGACGAACTCGGCCGCTTCCTCGAAGCCAAGTGCGACGCCGCCCTCCCCGCCGCCCTTGCCGGCCGCACCATCGACTTCGTCGACCTCGATCTCGACGTCATTGTCCTCCCGGGAGGGCACCACTACATCCGCGACCGCGACGTCTTCGAAGCCCGCGCCGCTGCCATGGGCTACCCGCATGACGTCCGCCGCGCCGCCTGGTGCGGCATCCTCCACGCCCTCCGGATGGTCCGTCGCGGCCGGTTTCCCTTCGACGGCACCCCCGAGGCGCTCCTCGGCCGCGAACTCGCCGCCCGCGGCCCGCTCTGACGCTGGCTCAGACCGCGCGTACAATCCCGCCCACGACTCGAACCCGGAGGCTCCTGTGCCCTTCCTCGAACGCGACGGCGTCCGCATCTTCTACGAAGCAGCAGGCGAAGGCCCGCCCGTCCTCCTCAGCCACGGCTACAGCGCCACCTCGCGCATGTGGCGCGGGCAGGTTGAGGTGCTCGCCCCCCGCTACCGCATCATCACCTGGGACATGCGCGGCCACGGCCAGTCCGACAGCCCCGATGACCCGGCCCTCTACTCCGAGGCCGCCACCGTCGCCGATATGGCCGCGATCCTCGACGCCCTCGGCATCGATACGGCCGTCATCGGCGGCCTCTCCCTCGGCGGTTACATGTCGCTCGCCTTCCACCTCGCCCACCCCGGCCGTGTCCGGGCACTGATGCTCTTCGATACCGGGCCCGGCTACCGGAATCCTGCCGGCCGCGAAGTCTGGAACCGCACCGCCGAAGCCCGCGCCGTCGCCTTCGAAACCCGCGGGCTCGACGCCCTCGGCGCCGGCGCCGAAGTCCGCATCGCCCAGCACCGCTCGGCGAAAGGCCTCGCCCTCGCCGCCCGCGGCATGCTCGCCCAGTTCGATAGCCGCGTCATCGAATCGCTCGAAACGATCCGCGTCCCCACCCTCGTCCTCGTCGGCGAAAAGGATGAGCCCTTCCTCGGCGCCACCGACTACATGGCCGCGAAGATCCCGGGAGCGCAGAAAGTCGTCATCCCCGGCGCCGGTCACGCCGCCAACATCGATAACCCGGCAGCCTTCAACGCTGCCGTCGAAGCGTTCCTCGCCGCCCTCCCCTGACGGGTCTCTCCCTGCCCGGCATGCTATGCTGAATCCCCAACACCCGCGCAGGGGGACGCTTCGTGCCCTATTCTATCGTCGAAACCTGCATCGGCTGCACCGCCTGCACCAAGCGGTGCCCGACGAACGCCATCACCGGCGAGCGCAACCAGCTCCACGTCATCGACCCCACCCTCTGCATCGATTGCGGCGCCTGCGGCGTCGTCTGTCCGCCCGAAGCCATCCTCGATACCTACGGCAACGTCTGCCGCTCCCTCAAAAAAGACCAGTGGCCCAGGGCCGTCGTCATCGAAGAGAAGTGCATCGGCTCCGGCTGCGAGCTCTGCATCAACATCTGCCCCTTCGATGCCCTCTCCCTCCAACACACCGACCGGGTCGACGACTTTTTCGGTGTCTCCACCGTCGACGAGAAGAAGTGCACCGGCTGCCGCCTCTGCGAGGACGTCTGCGGCTGGGACGCCATCCACATCTTCCCGCTCAAGGAAGAGATCATCAAAGACTGGTCCGAGCTCACCGAGGAGGAAAAGCAGATCGTCGCACGCGCCCGAAAGGCGCTCGGCGTCGTCTAGTCTTCGCGCTCGGCGTGCACCGCAACGGGCCGCCCCGAAAAGGCGGCCCGTTGTCGTGCCAGGAAGACCGGGTCATCCCCGGTCAGCCCGCCCCGCCGGCCAGCTCCTCAATTTTCCGCGCGAGCTGCAGATCAAGCGCAGTCACCCCGCCGGCATCGTGAGTGCTCAGCCGAAACGTCACCCGGTTGTACACCCACGCAACCTCCGGGTGGTGATTCATCACCTCGGCCGCCACGGCCACCTGCATCACCAGCCCCACGGCCGCCACATGGTCCTTCAGCCGGAAAGTCTTCGAAATCGCCGCCGTCCCCTCCGCTTTCCACCCGCTGAGGCCCGCCAGCCCCTCCCCGATTGCCGCTTCCGTCAGCCGTTCAGCCATAGCTACTGCCTCCAGCGCTCCTAAACCGTGCGAATCCGCGGTCTGAACCGTCCATTGCCGGTCCGTACCTGCGTTTCGACCTAGTATGAAGGATCGTATGGCGTTCGAATCACCATGGCAGCGGCGGCTTACCCGCCGCAGGCTCCTCGGCGCAACCGGCGCCGCCGCGGCCCTCGCAGCCGCCGCCTGCTCCCGCGGCGGCGGTGGCCAGCCCACGCCCTTCAGCCCCACAGCGGAGCCATCGGCTTCGCCCACCCGCGCGCCGTCGCCCTCGCCGACAACTCTCTCCCCCCGCCACGGCCACACCCTCCGCCACACCGGCTTCGTCGAACGCGACGCCTTCGCCGACCCCCACAAGACCCAGGCCGGGCCGCTCCTCGGCCACCAGGCGATGGTCTTCAGTCGCCTCCTCACCTATCAGGACCAGGCGCGCGGCACCATCGCCGCCGACCTCGCCGTCGCCCTCCCCGAGCGTCCCGACCCCACCACCCTCGTCTTCCGCATCAACCCCCAGGCCCGCTGGCACGACCTCCCGCCCCTCAACGGCCGCCCGGTGACCGCCGACGACGTCAAGTTCAGCATCGAACGCCAGCGCTCCGGTGACACCACCTTTGTCCGCGCGCCCCAGTGGGCCGCCATCGACAGCATTGAGGTCACCTCGCCCCAGACCATCACCTTCAAGCTCAAGGCGCCCCTCGCCGCCGCGCATCACCTCTTCGCTGACGTCGCCTCCTTCATCGTCGCCCCGGAGATCGCTCCCGACGGCCGCGACATCTCCCTGGACGCCCAGGTCGGCAGCGGCCCCTTCCTTTGGGTCGAGTGGAGCGACCAGCGCTTTGCCAGCGTCCGCCGCAACCCCGCCTGGTTCGGCGGCGACCGGCGCCCCTACCTCGAAGGCATCTCCCTCGTCCAGCCCCGCACCACCGCTGAAGTCGAGAGCGGACTCCGCACCCGGGCCCTCGACGTCGCCGTCGTCAGCCGCACCCTCGCCGACCACCTCAAGCGCGGGCTGCCCCAGCTCGTCGAATACACCGTCGGCCACTCGATGTTCTTCAGCGTCCGCTACTCGCTGGTCAATCACCCGTATAACGACCAGCGGTTTCGCAACGCCATCACCTGGGCGCTCGACCGCCGCGAAATGGTCCGTAAGTTCTTCGACGGCTCCGGCGGCCTCAGCCCCTGGATCAGCTGGCCCGTCACCCGCTGGACCCTCCCCGAGAGCGAGCTCACCACCGTGCCCGGCTACCGCCCCGGCGATGGCGGCCGCGAAGCCGACCTCCGCGATGCCCGCGCCGCCCTCGAAGCCTTCCGCTCCGAGAAACAGCTGCCCGCCGACCCCCTGCCGCTCTTCGTCGTCGACGCGACCGAAAACGCCATCGGCCTCGGCTCGCTCATCCGCGACCAGCTCAAAGCCGCCCTCGACCTCGATATCCGCGTCGTCCCAATGCCGCTCAGCCAGCTCGTCGGCCTCCTCCTCTCCGCCGAAGCCCCCTTCGCCGCCGGCCCCGACACCGGCTGGATCGACCTCGACGACTGGGTCTACCCCTACTTCCACAGCGCCGGCACCCGCAATAGCTTCCCGCTCCGCGACCCCGACCTCGATGCCCTCATCGAAAAGCAGCGCGTCGAACTCGACGAAGATGCCCGCCGCAGCCTCGGCTATGAAATCCAGCGGCGCATCCTCGCGCTCAACCCCGGCGCCAACCTCGTCAGCGAGCGCGTCGTCGCCCTCGCCTGGCCCTACGTCAAGGGGTATCCCCTCGATACGACCGACGGCTACCAGGACCGCCTCGCCAGCTGCTGGATCGATGCCAGCGACCCCACCTTCCGCGGCCGCTCCTAGCTCGCCCGCACCTCGAACCGGTACCCGGTCCCGCGCACCGTCCGCACCGCCTTCGCCGCGCCCTTCTCCGCCAGCTTCCGGCGGATGTTCGAAACGTGCCGCCGCAGGATCTGGAGCGACCTTTCGTCCACTTCGAGCCCCCAGCCCCGTTCGATGATCTCCGCAGCCGGCACCGTCCGGTTCGCCCGCGCCAGCAGCATCGAAAGCACCTCCGCCTCCCGTTCGGTCAGGGCGATCGCCCCGCCCGGCGCCGCCAGCCGCAGCCGCACCGGGTCCAGCTCGAACGGCCCTGCCGCCACGGCAACCGCTTCGCTCACCCCTTCCCTCGCCAGCTCCCGCATCTTCCGCTCCACCGCCGCGCTCGTCCGGTGCCCGCGCACAATGCCGTCGATCTCCGGGCGGAACGTCCCCGGGATTGCCAGCCCCGGTGCCGCCGGGTCGCTCACGTACAGCACCGGCACCAGCCGCCATCGCCGGTGCGCGTGGAACGCGCTGGCAATCTCCGCCTGCTGTTCGGCCGACATTCCGCACAGGACCAGCAGGTCGAAGACGTCGCCGTCGGCCCTCGCCAGCGGTCCCTCCGCTTCGCGCACCAGGTGGGCGTCGAGCCCCTCGCCGAGGAGCGACCGCCCCTCCAGCGCCCGCGGGAGTCCGCTGTCGATAATCAGCACCCGTGCCATCGCTCCCGCTGCAACCTCCTGCTGCGCAGCATCCCGGCCCGCTCTCGAACGCATCTGGTGTCCGGTCATCGATCTTCAGGCTACCCGCCGAAAGGCCCGTCGTGGCATTGGGGCATCCCCCGCTTCGTCCCGTTAACCGGCACCACTCGACGGGGTGCGAACCCCGCCCGCTCCCTTACGTTCCCCCGCGGTCGAAGCCGCCGCGTTCCAGCAGCTTTCGCGCGATCTCCGCCGGGTCCGGCTGGTAGCGCCCTTCCGCAATCGCCCGGCGCAGCTGAGCGATGCGCAGCTCACGCACCTCCGGCGCCGCCCGGACTGCTTCGAGCGCCCGGGCCAGCTCGCGCGCCTCGTCGGTGATGCCTGCCCGGTCTGCCGGCTCCGGCGCAGGCGCCGGCCGCGGCCCGCGCAGCGGCACCGGGTCAAACGCAACCCCCCGCGGCCCTCCGGTTTTCCGTACTCCTGTCATGCGCTGCTCCTCGTTATCGCTCGGTCCGGCACGCTCCTCCCCACCATCGTGCCAGGCCCTACGCCGGGTCCCCGGGCGTGACCTCGCCCGCCAGCCGCCCGGTGACCACCAGGCGGTGCCGCAGGTCGCGCGTGCAGGTAATCAGTGTCACCGTCGCCCGCGCGTCCGAGCGGAGCACCTCCGTCGCGTCCGGGTCGACCACCTGGATCGATTCTACGACATAACGATAGGCGGCCGACCCCGCGTACACCACAATCTCATCGCCCTCCCGCACCCGGTCGAGCGTCGCAAAGACCGGCGCATTCCGCCGGTCGGCCACCGAAACGTGCCCCGTAATCACCATGTTCCCCGGCTGCCCCGGCATCGCCGAATCGATGTGATGCCCGGCTGCGTGCCACGCCGTCTCCCACCGGGCCTCGCCGTCC
Organism: Tepidiforma thermophila; assembly: GCF_002563855.1. Lineage (NCBI taxonomy): Bacteria > Bacillati > Chloroflexota > Tepidiformia > Tepidiformales > Tepidiformaceae > Tepidiforma > Tepidiforma thermophila. The sequence continues at coordinate 2,579,589 of NZ_PDJQ01000001.1, read as the reverse complement.
TCGACCACCACGCCGACCTCCACGACCGGCGCATCGATGCCCGCCGCAGGAATCACAATCCGCGTCGGTAGACCCCCGTGCGAGACCGATCGGTAGGCAACCTGCGCCTCTTGCGCCGCCGCCCTGCCCGGCAGGGTCGCGGAGGCCTCGGCTCTGGTCTGGACCGGCTGGTCCCCCCGCCCGCCCAACCAGGCGATCACGCCCGCAGCCAGGACCATCCCGACGGCCATCACCGTCGACCCCCGCTGGCTGCCCTGCTGCTTCCTCATGCAACTGTTCCCCGCGCTGGTGCGCGCTGCCGAGAGTGTCGGCACGTCGCGCGTCATTCTTGATTCGCGGACGGTGGTCGGTCAGGCGCCATTCGATGAATGCCCGGTGACGACTTGGTGCATCGCCGCTGGCTGCTCCGGCCGTGCCTCCCGGGGCGAAAAAACGCGGCGCGCCCGGTTACCGGGCGCCCCCAAACCCTTCGCTCCCCGCACGGTAGGCGGCGTTGCCGGCCTGGCCCTCCCGCAGCCGCCGCAGCCGCGCGCCAGTCGCCGCCAGCTCCGCCGCAATGATCGCGTCCCCGGCCCGCTGGAGCGCCAGGAGCTCGCCGAGCGGCTGCTCATCCCCCGGCCGTCCGTCCGCCGCTGCCGCCCGGCACGCCGCCTCCAGCGCCCGGTCCAGCTCCTCCAGGCCTGCGAACTCCCCGCCGGCCTGGAGCAGCGCCAGCCGCGCACGGGCCAGCGCCAGCGCCCGCTCGATCGGCCGGCCGGCCTCCGTCACGCCGCCGCTTCCGTTCCCGGCCGGGCTGCCGCGGCCTGCGCCCGCAGCGCTCCCGTCGCCGTCTTCCATGCCTCGCCGATCTGCCCGATGTGCCGCTCCACTTCTTCCAGCTTCGCCAGGTCGCCCAGCGACCCCTCGACAATCCGCCGCAGGCAGTAGGCGTAAATCGCAGCCAGGTTCTCCGCAATCTCGCCCTGGCTCATGTCGAGCGTCGCCCGCAGCTCCCCGATGATGAGGTACGCCCGGTTCGTCTCATCGTCGAACCCCCGCCGGTTCCCGTTCTCCCAGTGCAGCCGCGCCTTCCGGAGCGCCTTCACTGCGCCATCGAAGAGCATCGTGGTCAGCGTCACCGGGTCGGCGGTCATCGTCTCCACGGTGCGGTACGCGGCGTAGGGATTGGTGGTCATCAGGCTCGTTCTCCCGTGTTCGGTGTCGTTTCGGTTATCGGCCGGTTTTCACGCATCTTCAGCGCCGCGCCTACTTTCGGCCGCTGTTCCCCGAAAGCTGGTTCGCCAGCTGCTGCAGGTTCCCCAGGATGCTCTGGCTCCGGGCTTGCGCCCGCTCCATCTCGGCAAACTTCCGCCGCAGCTGCTCCATCTCGGCCTCAATCCGTTTCTCCAGCGTCGCAATCCGCTCCGAAATGTCCGAGGCGATCCGGTCATACGTCGCCTTCCGCTTGTCCAGCGTCCCCCCAATGCCCGCCTGGTTCTCGGCAAACCGCTTCAGCCGCTGGATGACGCTCTCCGCCGTCGCACCGACCGTGATGGTGTGCGTCCCGGCCTGCAGGGTCGGCCCCGCCGTCAGCGTCAGGCCCGGGATCAGCCCCGAATTCGAGCCGTTGGGCGCAATCGTCCCCGAAGCCGAAATCGGCGGGCCCCCGTTCGCCGGCGTGAACACCGCCGAAAGGTTCCCCGCGCCGTCATCCGTAATCACCCACTTCCCCGGCTCGGTCCCCGCATACGTTCCCGAGATCCCGGTAATCGACCCCGTCCCGCCCGGCTCCAGCGTCGCCGCAAGGCTCAGCCGGCTCAGCAGCTCCTGTACCCCCGCCTGGTTCGTCCGCACCGCCTCGGCAAACTTCGCCTCGTCGAACTGCAGCGTATTCGTCGTCCCGATGGCCGACCCAACCGCCCCGAACGTCAGCCCAATCTGCGACAGCGTCGCAAATCCGCCCTCCAGGTTCGTGCCCGGGCTCGTCAGAATGCTCCGCAGGTCCGATTTCAGCTGCCGCAGCGACGCATCACCGCTCAGCGGCCCCGACTGGTTATTCGTCTTCGACCCGTCCGCCTTTGTCGCCGCGTCGATCGCCTTCATCACGTTGTTGAACTCGGCCACGAACGCCTTGATCGCGTTCGCCGCGCTCGACGTGTCCTGCGAGACCGTCACCGTCACCGGCGCGCTCGTCGTCTCCTTGAACGTCATCGTCACCCCGCCGAACCCAACCGAGTTCGATGCCGACTGCTGTGTCGGCCCCCCGTCGATGCTGTACTCCGCGTTCTGCCCCGCCGTGAGCGTGCCCGTCGTCAGCCCGAGCTTTGCCGCCAGGTTGCCGCCCGGGGCGTCCTCCACCGTCAGCATCAGGTCGCCCGTTGCCTTGTTCTGCAGCCGCACCGTGTCGGTCAGCGAATCGTACCGCGCCGTCACACCTGCCTGGCTTGCGTTGATCCGGTTGATGAGGTCCGCAAGCGAGTCCGTCGCCGCGTTGTAGCTGATGCTCACCCCGTTGATCACGATAGCCTGGTCGCCCGGGTTCGGCGCCCCGCCGTTGAACCCCGCATCCTGCAGCTTCGCCGACGTGCTCAGCCGCGACAGCGGGTTCGAACTCGACCGCGTCGTGCCCGGCGCCGAGGTCAGCAGCCCCGTCACAGCAAGGAAGTTGGAGGTGTCCGACCCGCTCCCGAACGAGATGTTCCCCTGCGTCGAGGTCACCGTCAGGATATTCGGCCGCCCGTAGCTGTCGTTCGTGATGCTCGCCGTCACCCCGATGCCGCTCGCGTTGATGTCGGCAATCACGTCGTTCAGCGACATCTGCTGGGTGAACGCCTGGCCCGTCCGCGTTGTCCCCGCGGGCGTGCTCAGCAGACGCATCGCAGAAAGGAAATTGGAGCTGTCGCCTGAACCGCCGAGGATGATGTCCCCGTTGCTCGACGTCAGCTCCAGCCGGTTCGCTCGCCCGTTCGCATCGTTCACGATGCTCGCGGTCAGCCCGACCCCGGCACCGTTGATCGCATTCACAACGTCATTCAGCGTGTCCGTCGTCACATCGATGGTGATCGTCTGCGTGCCGCCGCCCACCGTCCCAATGGTGAACGTCCCGCTCGTCACCGCCATCTCGATGTTCGCCGATTGCAGCGCCACGCCCGTCTGCGCCGCCGCCGGCCCGACCGTGAACGTCTGCGAGCCCCCGTTCGCTGTGGCGATGGTGAATGTCCCGTTGGTCGGCGCCGTCCCGAAGTTCGACCGGTTCATCGCCTTCGTCGCATCGATCCCCGCCGCCGCCGGCGCGCCCTGCAGCCGCGTGGCCGTCGCCAGCTGGGTGACGTTCACGGTGAAGCTTCCAGCCTGCGCTCCCGGCAGCGCCGAAACGCTCACCGCCGCGCCGCTCGCCGTCGCCGTCATTCCGCTCACCGACTGGGGCGCCGCGAGCGCCTTCACCCGCTCGAGGAACGCCTTCATCGCCGTCTGCACGGAATTGACGGCGTTCTTCTTCGCCTGGTTGTCCGCACCCTTCCGTTCCAGCAGCGTCACCTGCCGCATCCGGATGGCGGTCAGCTGCTGGACGACCGCCTCCGTATCGAACGTCGCGAAAAACCCGCCGATCCGAACCGGGTCGCTCATCGTCTACCCTCGCCGTTCCAGGAGAAGTCCGTTGGCTGCCTCCTCGCTCGCCAGCCGCCAGAGGTCTTCTGCCCTCACCCGCGCAATGACGTCCCCCGTTGCCGTGTCGCGAACCTGGATGGCGACCATCATCCCTTCGTGGTCCACGACATACTCCAGTTCCAGCGTTGCCGGGTCATGCCCGGGCGCCAGCATCCGAATCATCCGTTCGCGGCTGCCGCCCTCCCGGCGCGGCCCCGGCTTCGGCCGGTCCTGCCGCCGTCCCTGGCCCCACGATGCGGGCGCCGGCGAAAGCCGGACCGGGTCGATGCCCTCCAGTCTAAGCTCCTGCATGGCGCCCATCCTTTCCGGAAACTACCTGATCATCGGCCCCCGCCTCCCCGACCTTGAGCCCGGCCGCGCGCGAAAAAGCGGGCCCGGGGGCGACCCCGGGCCCGCACGGGCACGTGCTCCCTCAGCCGCTTAGCCGCGGAGCAGGCTCAGCACGGCCTGCGCCGACTGGTTCGCCTGCGCCAGGACCGCGACGCCCGCCTGCTGCAGGATCGTCTTGCTCGCGAGTTCGCTCGACAGCTGGGCGACGTCCGCGTCGCGGATGCGGCTTTCGCTGGCGGTGAGGTTCTCGACGGCGACGCCGAGGCTGTTGACGGTGTGCTCGAGCCGGTTTTGGGCCGCGCCGAGGTCGGAGCGGCGGGTGTTGAGGGTGGTGATGGCGGCATCGATCTGGTCGATGAACGCCTGGGCTGCGGCATTGTCGGCGACAATCGTGGACGCGGAGGTCCAGTCGACGCCGCCGCCGGAGAGGAGGTTGAGGCCGGTGGACTGGGTGGCGCGGACGTCGTTGAAGGAGACGTTCATGACGTCGTAGGCCGTGGTGTTCGCCCCGACCTGGAGCGCGGCGGCGCCGGAGCCGGTGACGACGATGGTGTCGTCCGCGGCGGCGGTGAGGGCGGCGCCGATGTTGTCGGCGGATTCGCCGGCCGTGGAGGCGAGCTTGATGGAGATGCCGAGCTGGTTGAAGTTCAGGGTCAGGGAGCCGTTGGCGGCGATGGCGGAGACGGTGATGACCTGCGCCTGGCCATTGGGGCCGGTGAGGGTGAGCTCGTCGGTGGTGGCGTTGTAGGTGAAGGTGTAGGTGCCGGGCTTGGCGCCAGCGACGTTGATTTCGGTGGCGATGGCGTTGCCGACGGCATCATTGACGACGAGGTCGTTGGCGGAGGTGCCGCCGAGGGTGCCGGTGAGGGCGCCGGTGAGGAGGTTCTGGCCGTTGAAGTTGGTGGCGTTGGCGATCCGGTCGATTTCCTGGCGGAGCTGGATGAGCTCCGTGCCGATGGAGGTCCGCGCGGCGGTGTCGTTCGTGTCGTTCGCGGCCTGGACGCCCAGCTCGCGCATGCGCTGGAGGATGGAGTGGATCTCGTCCATGGCGCCTTCGGCGGTCTGGATCATGGAGATGCCGTCCTTGGCGTTGCGGATGGCCTGGGTATTGCCGCGAATCTGGGCGCGCATCTTCTCCGAGATGCCGAGGCCCGCAGCATCATCGGCGGCGCGGTTGATGCGGTAGCCGCTGGAGAGCTTCTCCAGCACCTTCCCCATCTTCGCGTTCGTGATCCCGAGGTTCCGGTTCCCGTTGAGCGCAGCGATGTTGGTGACAATCGACGACATGTGACCTGTTCTCCCCTTTGCTGTTCCCCCGGCCTCCTGGCCGGTGCCACCTCGGTGGCAGTGGTGTCAGCTTGGGTATCGCCCGGTTGCAGACCCGCATCCGGGGGCGAAACGGGTGCGTCCGGGTGGCAAACAGGTGGCCGCGGTTGCGGCCTGGGGAACGGCCGGTGACAGGAGGGTGAACGCGCCGCCGCGTCCCCGCTCCGGGACAAACCGAAGCGCCCCTCCCGTCACCGGGAGGGGCGCCTTGGGCGTTATCGGCCGGGCCGGCTGATTACCGGAGGAGGCTCAGGACCGCCTGGCTCGACTGGTTCGCCTGCGCCAGGACCGCCGTGCCCGCTTGCTGCAGGATCTGGCTGCTGACCATCTGCGTCGACAACGCGGCGATGTCGGCATCGCGGATGCGGCTTTCGCTGGCGGTGAGGTTTTCGACGGCGACGCCGAGGCTGTTGACGGTGTGCTCGAGCCGGTTCTGGGCCGCGCCGAGGTCGGAGCGGCGGGTGTTGAGGGTGGTGATGGCGGCATCGATCTGGTCGATGAACGCCTGGGCTGCGGCATTGTCGGCGACAATCGTGGACGCGGAGGTCCAGTCGACGCCGCCGCCGGAGAGGAGGTTGAGGCCGGTGGACTGGGTGGCGCGGACGTCGTTGAAGGAGACGTTCATGACGTCGTAGGCCGTGGTGTTCGCCCCGACCTGGAGCGCGGCGGCGCCGGAGCCGGTGACGACGATGGTGTCGTTGGCGGCGGCGGTGAGGGCGGCGCCGATGTTGTCGGCGGTTTCGCCGGCGGTGGAGGCGAGCTTGATGGAGATGCCGAGCTGGTTGAAGTTCAGGGTCTGGGAGCCGTTGGCGGCGATGGCGGAGACGGTGATGACCTGCGCCTGGCCGTTGGGGCCGGTGAGGGTGAGCTCGTCGGTGGTGGCGTTGTAGGTGAAGGTGTAGGTGCCGGGCTTGGCGCCAGCGACATTGATCTCGGTGGCGATGGCGGCGCCGACGGCGTCATTGACGACGAGGTCGTTGGCGGAGGTGCCGCCGAGGGTGCCGGTGAGGGCGCCGGTGAGGAGGTTCTGGCCGTTGAAGTTGGTGGCGTTGGCGATGCGGTCGATTTCCTGGCGGAGCTGGACGAGCTCGGTGCCGATCGAGGTCCGCGCGGCGGTGTCGTAGGTGTCGTTCGCGGCCTGGACGCCCAGCTCGCGCATGCGCTGGAGGATGGAGTGGATCTCGTCCATGGCGCCTTCGGCGGTCTGGATCATGGAGATGCCGTCCTTGGCGTTGCGGATGGCCTGGCTGTTGCCGCGAATCTGGGCGCGCATCTTCTCGGAGATGCCGAGGCCCGCGGCATCATCGGCGGCGCGGTTGATGCGGTAGCCGCTGGAGAGCTTCTCCAGCACCTTCCCCATCTTCGCTGCCGTGATGTTGAGGTTGCGCTGACCGTTCAGGGCAGCAACGTTCGTGACGATCGAAGACATCCTGCGTCTCCCCTTCTCGTTCTGCCGGGATGCCCCCGGCCCTGCCCCGCGTGTGGATTTGGGCAGGCCTGACGCCTTGGGTATCGGCCCCGTCACGAACGATTAGGGGTGCAGCAAGGGAACTGCCGGGGGTACACCGGTGGAGATTCAGTGCCCCCGGTGGACGCTGCGTGACAATCCCCCGTCCCGGTCATCACTGCCGACCGGCCAGCGCCCCCGCACACGGCAACGGGGAGGTCACCTCGCGTGACCTCCCCGTCCCGGGAGAGCGGCCTCGATCAGGTCGCGGATTAGCTCTGGAGCAGCCTCAGCACCGCCTGCGGCGTCTGGTTCGCCTGTGCCAACACCGCCACGCCCGCCGACTGCAGAATGTTCTGCGCCACCAGGTCGCTCGAGAGCTCGGCGATGTCCGCATCGCGGATCCGGCTCTCGCTCGCCGTCAGGTTCTCCACCGAAACGCCCAGGCTGTTGATCGTGTGCTCCAGCCGGTTCTGCGCCGCGCCGAGCGTGCCGCGCCGGCTGTTCAGCGTCTGGATCGCCCCGTCCAGCGCGCTCATCAGGTTGTGCGCGTCCTGGATCGTCTTCACCACCTGGTCCCCCAGTGTCGTGATCAGCCCCGACGACCCGCCCAGCTTGTAGGCCGGCGAACCAAGGTTCTCGCTCAGCATGCTCACGAACTCCAGCTGCAGCGTGTCCGGCACGTTCGCCCCCACCTGGAGCGTCGACGTGTTCCCCGTCCCTTCGATGATGATGGTGTTGTTCGTCGCCCCCGTCAGGTCGGTGATCACCTGCGCTGCCGTCCGCCCCGCCGGCCCCGTCTGCAGCGTCACGCTCACCCCGAGCTGGTTGAAGTCGAGCGTCCGCGTCTCGTTCGGCGCCATGTTCGTGATCGTCAGCGTCTGCGAGGTCCCGTCCGCGCCCGTCAGCGTCAGCTGCCCGGCACCCGGCGAGGTGAACGTGTAGGTCTGCGGCCGCGCCGTCGTCGCGGTAATCGTCGTCGCCGTCAGGCCGTTAATCGAAAGGTTCTGGTTGCCGCCAACCGCCATATCGGCCAGGAAGCTCGTCCAGCTGTACGGGTTCGGGTCGGTCGTAATCGTCAGCGTGAACCCGTTCGAGAACACCACCGACCCGGCCGAGCCGCCCGCAATCGATGAGCCCGAGGCGAAGCCGGCTGCCGTCGCCACCAGCGTCCCGCTCGCGCCGCCCAGCCGCATCTCCAGCACCCCGCCGTTGTTCACGAACACGTAGTCGCCAGCAGGCGCCGTCGCGAAGGTCACCGTGCGGGTGCCGCCCGACGGCAGCGAGTCGCCCGAGACCAGGTGGGTGCCGCTCGCGCCGGCATTCACGTAGCCGATGGTCTCGCCCTGGACCAGGTTGGTGCCCGCCACGCCTGCCGCCACGCTCGAGAGCGCGCCGGTCAGCACCTTCTGGCCGTTGAACTCCGTGCTGAAGGCGATCCGGTCGATCTCCTTCCGCAGCTGGACGATCTCCTCGCCGATGCTCGTCCGCTCCGGCCCGTTGTCCGCATACGTCCCGTTCGCCGCCTGGACTGCCAGCTCCCGCATCCGCTGGAGAATGGCGTGCACTTCGTCCATCGCGCCTTCGGCCGTCTGCAGCATCGAAATGCCGTCCTGCGCGTTCCGGAGCGCCTGCTTGTTGCCCCGGATCTGCGCCCGCATCTTCTCGCTGATGGCGAGCCCCGCGGCATCGTCCGCCGCCCGGTTGATCCGGTAGCCGCTCGCCAGCTTCTCGAGCGTCTTCCCCATCTTCAGGCCCGTCCGCGCAAGGTTCCGCTGCCCGTTGATGGCGCTCACGTTCGTCATGATCCGGGTCATTGTCGTCTCCTCCGGTTCTCCCGGTTCGTGATTGCTCCCGGCGAGGTTGCCGCCCTCCCGGGCTTCTACGGTGACAATCGGGTGAACACGGTGGACGTTGAGTGACAATCCGCACCTCTCGCCCAAAATCAGGGTTTGCCCCCATTCGGTCCCCGGTGCTGCGGCCGTTCGCCCGCACCCGTGCGCGGCGCCTGTGTCATGATGGAAAGACACCCGCCGACGGAGGTCCCCATGCGCACCACAGACGACTGGATCGCCCGCCACGTCCCGGATACGCAGGAAGCCATCCGCCAGGCCCTCGATATCCTCGACCGCTACGGCTACACCGCCGCCGACCTCGACTACCTGCTCTACGAAGGCCAGACGACCGAGCACGACCCCGAACTCGAGGAGGCGATCGGTCTGCTTGCTCGCCTCCGCGAGGCCGGCATCAAAATCGGCTGAGCCCCTTACCCGGCGCTCGCCGCCCGCCGCAGCTCCGCCAGGTTTTCGGCCACGCTCTTCTCCGCGTTATAGACCGACGAACCGCACACCAGCACCGTTGCGCCTGCCCGCACGCAGGCGGCAGCGTTGTGCGCCTTCACGCCCCCGTCGATCTCGATGTCCGCCCTGAAGCCGCCCGCATCCAGCAGCCGCCGGATCTGCGCCACCTTCTCCAGCTGCCGGAGGATCATCTGCTGGCCGCCCCAGCCCGGGTTGATCGTCATCACCATCACCTGGTCCACGTCCGGCAGCGACTCCTCGATCGCGGCCACCGGCGTCCCCGGGTTGATGCACACACCGGCCTTCTTCCCCAGCCGATGGATGGCGTCGATCGTCCGGTTGATGTGCGGTGACACCTCGATGTGCACGTTGATGATGTCCGCCGTGTCCGCAAACTGCTCAATCAGCCGCTCCGGCTCCACCGTCATCAGGTGGATGTCGAACGGCAGCGAGGTTACCTTCCGCAGGGCCTCCACCACCAGTGCACCAAACGTAATGTTCGGGACGAACCGCCCGTCCATCACATCCAGGTGCAGCATATCCGCGCCGCCTGCCTCCGCGGCCCGGACCTCGTCCGCCAGCCGCCCGAAATCTGCAGTCAATATCGATGGCGCTAGCTTTACTGTTGCCACGCCGCCTATTCTACCCGCCGATCCGCAGGCCTTATACTCTCCCGCATAGGCGCCTGAACATTTATGACCGTTCGCATCGTCACCGATTCCACCTGCGACCTCCCGCCCGACCTCGTCGCAGCGCACGGCATCACCGTCGTGCCCCTCACCGTCATCTTCGGCGAACAGGCCTTCGAAGACGGCGTCACCATCACACCGGTTGACTTCTACCAGCGGCTCCGCACCTCCCCGGTCCTCCCTCGTACCAGCCAGCCCTCCGTCGAGCGCTTCCAGCAGGCCTACCGCGCCGCCGGCGCCGACGGGGCCGATATTGTCTCCATTCACATCTCGTCAAAGCTCTCCGGCACGCTCAATTCCGCCTCAGTCGCCCGCGAAACACTGAAGCACGACCTCCACATCGACCTTATCGATTCCTACAACGTCAGCGTCGGCCTTGGCCTCATCGTCCTCGAAGCCGCCCGCGCCGCCGCCGAGGGCGCATCCCTCCCCGAGGTCGTCGCCGTCGCCCGCCGCGCCATGGACCGCGTCACCGTCTACGTCGCCGTCGACACCCTCGAATATCTCCAGCGCGGCGGCCGCATCGGCCGCGCCCGCTCGCTGCTCGGCTCCATCCTCAGCATCAAGCCCATCCTCACCGTCGACCAGGGCGAAGTCGCCCCCTTCGAGCGGGTCCGCACCCGCGCCCGCGCCCACGCACGCATCCTCGAGCTCGCCGCCGCCATGCCGCGCGCCAAAGAGCTCTTCATCGCCCACGGCGACCTCCCCGCCGAAGCCGCTGCCGCCGCCGAAGGGCTCCGGCCCCGCCTGCCCCATACCACCCTCCACACGGCCTACCTTGGCCCTGTCGTCGGCACCTACACCGGCCCCGGCGCCTTTGGGGTCGCCGCCCTCGAGCGCGAATGACCGCCCCCCGCACACTTGACCCCGCGCGCCTCCGCCGCGTCTTCGAACTTGAACGGCAGGGCGGCTGCCGGAACACCGCCGTCATCGGCGGCCTCGACCGCTTCCTCGTCCAGCTCGCCGAAGACGGCCACCTCCGCAACTCCCCGCTCGCTGCCGCAGCCCGGCAGCTCCCCCCCGGCGGCTACCGCTCCCTCTCCCCGGACGAGCGCGAGCGCTGGGTCGATGCAGTTCTCGCGGCCCTCGCCGGCGGCGCACCGCGCCCCGCCTCGGCCGCGCCGAAAGCCGTCCCCGGCCGCCAGCGCGCGGCCCGCCCCGCCGACCCGCCGCCCCCGCCCCTCGGCCCCGCCTGCCCGCTCACCGACCTCCCCGGCGTGAGCCGCGCCATCGCCGCACGCTTCGAAAAGCTCGGCGTCACCACCGTCGGCGATGCCGCCTTCCTCTTCCCCCGCCGCTTCAACGACTACACCAACCTCCGCCGCATCGCCGACCTCGAACCCTCCTCCACACTCCAGACCATCGTCGCTGACGTGCTTGAGGCCGCCGAGTTCAAGGCGCGCGGCCGCCTGCGCGGCACCCGCGCGCTCGTCTCCGACGGCTCCGCCGCCCTCCCCGTCATCTGGTGGAACGCCCCCTACGTCGCTCGCGCCCTCAAGACCGGCGACCGCCTCGTCCTCGCCGGCCGGGTCCGCAGCTACCGCGGCCGCCTCCAGCTCGAGAACCCCGAGTTCGAGAAGCTCGAGCGCGCCGGCGATAGCTTCGCCCGCCTCGAACCGGTCTACCCGGCCACCGCCGGGCTCGGACAGAAGACCATCCGCACCGTCGTCGCCCGCGCCGTCGAGGCCGTCGCCGACGCCGTCGTCGACCCCGTCCCCGGCTGGCTGCGCGAACAGGAGCGCATCCCCGGCATCGCCGCCGCCATCCGCACCTACCACGCCCCGGCGAAACCCGACGACGCCGAGCGCGCCCGCCGGCGCCTCGCCCTTGGCGAGTTCCTCGCGATCCAGTGCGCCGTCCTCCTCCGCCGCGCCGAATGGCAGCGCAATGTCGACGCCCCCTGCATCGACCTCGGCGCACTGCGCCAGCCATTCATCGAAAGCCTTCCCTTCCCCCTCACCCGCGCCCAGCTGCGAGCCCTCGCAGACATCGAACGCGACCTCCGCGGCCCCAACGCCATGCTCCGCCTCCTCCAGGGCGACGTCGGCTCCGGCAAGACGGTCGTCGCCTTCGCCGCCATGCTCGCCGCCGTCGCCGCCGGGTACCAGGCAGCCCTCATGGCGCCCACCGAAATCCTCGCCGAGCAGCACTACCGCTCCCTCGCCCGCCTCCTCGGCGGCGGCGAACTCTCCGCCCTCGATGGCGTCTTCAGCCCCTCGTGGCTCGGCCGCAGCCTCCGCGTCCTCCTCGTCACCGGCTCGCTCACCCCGGCCCAGCGCGCTCAGGTCCGCGGCGATGCCATCCACGGCGGCGCCGATATCGTCATCGGCACCCACGCCCTCATCGAAGACGACCTCCAGTTTCCCCGCCTCGGCCTCGCCATCGTCGATGAACAGCACCGCTTCGGCGTCATGCAGCGCGCCCGGCTCCGCCAGAAAGGCCGCAACCCGCACCTCCTCGTCATGACCGCAACGCCGATCCCCCGCACCCTGGCTCTCACCGTCTACGGCGACCTCGAAGTTTCGACCCTCGACGAACTCCCACCCGGCCGCCAGCCCATCCGCACCCGCTGGTACCGCCCCGACGAACGCCCCGATGCCTACCGCTTCCTCCGCAAGCGCCTCGATGCCGGCGAACAGGCCTACATCATCTGCCCGCTCGTCGAAGAGTCCGAATCCCTCGATGTCCGCTCCGCCGAGGAAGAGTACGAGTACCTCCGCACCGGCCCGCTCGCCGGCTACGCCGTCGAACTCCTCCACGGCCGCATGTCCGCCCGCCAGAAGGACGACGTCATGACCCGCTTCGCCCGCAACGAGGCCCAGGTCCTTGTCTCCACCAGCGTCATTGAGGTCGGCATCGACGTCCCCAACGCCACCGTCATCGTCATCGAAGGCGCGGAACGGTTCGGGCTCAGCCAGCTCCACCAGTTCCGCGGGCGGGTCGGCCGCGGCGCCAAACAGAGCTACTGCCTCCTCTTCTCCAGCGAAGAGGACCCCGGCCCCGACGCCCGCGAACGCCTCAACGCCATGTGCGAAACCACCGACGGCTTCGCCCTCGCCGAGGTCGACCTCCGCATGCGCGGCGAAGGCGAAACCTGGGGCCGCCTCCAGAGCGGCACCAACACCATGCTCCGCGTCGCCCGCCTCACCGACCGCGACATCCTCCTCCGCGCCCGCGAACTCGCCGCCCGCATCCTCGAACGCGACCCCCGGCTCGAACTCCCCGAGCACGCCGCCCTCGCTGCCGCTGTCCGGCCCTTCCTCGACCGTGCCGCCGAAGCCAACTGAGGCCCCGTCCGATATGCTGCCGCGGATGCGCCGGAGGCTCGCGAGCGGGGCAAGGACAAACTGGCCACTCCTGCTGACCCTCGCAGCCGCCGTCACCGCCTTCGCGCCTTCGCTCACCTCCCCGTTCTGGCTCGACGACTACTTTTACCTCCTCGCCGCCCGCGAACTCTCCACCCCCGACTACGTCCGCGCCGTCTTCACCCCCTGGGGCAGTGAGCCCCTGCTCCCCTTCACCCGCGACTTCTGGCGGCCGCTCGCCTTCCTCTGGTTCGAACTGCTCCAGCCGCTTGCAGGCGGAAACCCGCTGCCCTACCACCTCCTTGTCCTCGCCGGCCACCTCGCCGCCGTCGTCCTCACCTGGCTCGTCGCCGCCCGCATCGACGAGCGCCGCGCCGTCCGCGCCATCGCCGCCGGCATCGTCGCCGTCTACCCGGGCACCTACCAGGCCGTCACCTGGATCTCCTCGGTCAACAGCATCGCCCTCCCGCTCGCCCTCGGGGCATGGCTCGCGTTCCTCTACGGAACGGACCGCCCGGGTAAGGTCCGCTGGCGGCCCGTCGTCCTCGCGGTCCTGCTCCTCGCCCTGGCCGTCATGACGCGTGAATCCGGCTGGGTCGCCCTCCCCGTGATCGCCGGCTGGCACCTCGCAGTCACCTGCCGATGGCAGCTCCGGAGCCGCGCTGCCTGGCTGCCGCTCCTCCCCTTCGCCGCTCTCGCCGTCGCCTACGCCGTCATCCGCACCCGCCTCTTCACCGAGCCCCTCGCCAACCGCGAGATCTTCGACTGGGGCAACCACGCCTGGCGCAACTACCGCACCCTCCTCGAACTCCTCCTCTTCCCTTTCCGCGAGCGGGTCGAGGGGCTCCACGGCTGGCGGAAGCTGCTCCAGGAAGTCTCCGCCCCGGTCATCCCGCTCCTTACGGTTGCCTGTGCCCTGCTCGGCCGGTGGCGCCCGGCAGTGCTCCTCGTCGGCGCGCTGATCTCCCTCCTCGCGGTTGCCCCGAACCTGCTCGGCATCGGCCCCCGCTACCTCTACTTCACCGTCCCGTGGGTCGCCCTTGGCCTCGCCATCGTCGCGGCCGACCTCCTCGCGCTCCTCCCCCTCCGCCTCCGCACCGCTGCACCCGCTGCCGGCATCCTCCTCCTCGGCTTCGGTACTTTCGCCACGTTCGACCGCATTGACGAGTGGACCGCATGGGGGCCCGGCCAGCAGCAGCAGTGGGTCGACGCCCTGCGCGCCCGGCACCCGGAGCTCCCGCCCGGCGCGACTGTCTACTGCACCGGCAACGTCCCCGGCTGGCTCACCCTCTTCGACGGCGTCAACCTCGCCCCTGCCGTCCGCTGGTACTACCCGGACGCCGCCGGCGCTGTCTACATCCCGCCCGGCATTCGCCCCGAACTCGGCCCCGGCGACGTCCTCTTCGTCGCGCCCTGACGCCGGCCGCCCCTATACTCGCCGGGTGCCCCGCACCGAACGCGGCTACCGCTGCTCCTCCTGCGGCTGGACGACCGTCGCCTACGTCGGCCGCTGCACCCGCTGCCACGCCTGGAACACCCTCGAGCCGTTCGCCGATGCCCCCCGGGGGACCGCTGCCTCCAGGCGTGCCGGTGCCGTGGCCCCGGCCGCCTCGCTCGTGCGCCTCGGCGCCGTCGAGGGCGATACCGCCGAACGCCACGCCACCGCCATCTCCGAGCTCGACCGCGTGCTCGGCGGCGGCATCGTCCCCGGCTCGCTCATCCTGGTCGGCGGCGACCCCGGCATCGGCAAGTCCACCCTCATGCTCCAGGCCGCTGCCAGCCTTGCCCGCGGCGGCCTCCGCGTGGCCTGCCTCTGCGGCGAAGAATCGCCGCGCCAGGTCCGCATGCGCGCCGAACGCCTCGGCGTCGCCGATGCCCCCGTCGACCTCATCGCCGACCCGTCCCTCGATGCCGCCCTCGCCGCTGCCGAGTCCGCCGGCATCGACGTCCTCGTCGTCGACTCCATCCAGTCCGTCACCGTCGAAGGGCTCGAGTCCCGCGCCGGCGGCCCCGCCCAGCTCGCCGAAGCCGGCGCCCGCCTGCTCGCCTTCGCCAAGGGGACCGGCACCGCCACGCTCGTCACCGGCCACGTGACCAAGGGCGGCGAGGTCGCCGGCCCGAAGCTCCTGGAGCACCTCGTCGATGTCGTCCTCTACTTCGAATCCGCCGAAGGCGGCGTCCTCCGCCTCCTCCGCGCCGTCAAGAACCGCTTCGGCGCCACCGACGAACTCGGCCTCTTCGAAATGACCGGCACCGGCCTGCAGAGCGTCGAGAACCCGAGCGCCGCCTTCCTCGCGCCGCACACACCCGGTGCCTCCGGCTGCGCCATTACCGCCGTCATCGAAGGCTCCCGCCCCCTTGCCGTCGAGGTCCAGGCCCTCGCCGTCCCGTCCTCCCTCGCCGCGCCGCGCCGCATCGCCGCCGGCATCGAACCCGCGCGCCTCCACCTCCTCCTCGCCGTGCTCGCACGCCGCGGCGGTATCCCCTCCGGCGCGCTCGATATCGTCGCCAGCGTCTCCGGCGGCCTCCGCCTGCGCGACACCTCCGCCGACCTCGCCATCTGTCTCGCCCTCGCCTCTGCCATCCGCGACCGCCCGCTCCCGGCCGGCACCGCCTTCCTCGGCGAACTCGCGCTCTCCGGCGCCGTCCGCCCCGTCCACCAGGCGAACCGCCGCCTCGCCGAACTCGCCCGCCTCGGCCTCCGCGGCGCCGTCGTCCCGGCCGGCACCCCCACTGTCGAGGGGCTCCAGCTCACCCGGGTCGCATCTCTCGCCGATGCGCTCGAACGGGTGGGGCTCTCAGGTCTGCCGGTACGAGCGATGCCGCATCACGATGCTCTGCAGCAGCCCCAGCGAGGCGAACAGGCTGACCAGTGACGACCCTCCCTGGCTAACAAACGGCAGCGGAATGCCCGTCACCGGGAACAGGCTCACGTTCACCGCAACGTTGATGAACGTCTGCATCAAGATCAGCATCGTGATGCCGACGGCGACCAGCTGCCCCGCCGTGTCGCCCGCCAGTTGCGCTGCCCGTACCCCGCGCATCAGCAGCAGAATGAAGAGCGCGAACAGCACCATCGCGCCCACGAAGCCGAATTCCTCGCCCAGCAGGCTGAAGATAAAGTCCTTCGTCGCCACCTTCAGGTACTCCAGCTGCGTCTGGTCGCCCTGCATGTACCCCTTGCCGAACAACTGCCCCGACCCCAGCGCAATCTGCGACTGCAGAACGTTATAGCCCGCATCAAGCGGGTCCTCGTTGGGGTCGACCAGCACCGCCACCCGCTCCACCTGGTAATCCGCAATCGCGAACGTCCACACAAACGGCAGCACCGCAAGAAATATCGCCCCCATCACCACAAGGTGACTCCGGTTCGCTCCGGCAATCACCACAATCCCCAGCCAGATGCCCCCGAACACAATGCTCGTCCCCAGGTCGGGCTGGATGAACACCAGCCCCGCCAGCGGAGCCACAATCGCCAGCGACAGCAGCAGCGAGCGCAGGTCGCGCGCATCGCCCCCGTGCTCCGAAAAGAACCGCGCAAGACACAGGATCGCCGCCACCTTCGCAAACTCCGACGGCTGCACCTGCACCGGCCCCAGGTCGAACCACCGCGTCGACCCGTACGCCGTGCTCCCCAGCGCAAAGAGCGCCACCAGCGACAGGATCGAGAGCCCGTACAGCAGCCACGCGTAATGCAGGAACCGGTGGTAGTCCACCCGCGAGATGGCCAGCATCACTGCGATGCCGACCGCCGCGAACAGCGCCTGCTTCGCCACCGGGCTCGAGAGGCTGGTGATCGGCCCGTCGTACCACGGCCGTGACCCGCTGTGGATGAGCGCCAACCCGCACCCGACGAGCGCCAGCGCAGCACCCACCATCACGTAATCGAACCGGTCCCAGCCCCGCCAGAACGAGGTCCCCGCCCGCGTGCGCCCAAAGCTGCCGAAGGTCAGGCTCGTCACCGGCGTACCTTTTCCATGTAATAGTCGATAATCTTCCCGGCCACCGGCGCCGCCTTGTCGCCGCCGACGCCGATATCGAAGTACACCGTCACCACGATCTCCGGGTCATTGTAGGGCGCGAAGCCCGTGAACCAGGCGTGCTGCGACTTCGTCCCGTCCGGCTTGAAGAACTCCGCCGTCCCAGTCTTCCCGGCCACCGTCGTCCGTGAACTCGCGGCCCGCGCCCCGGCCCCGTACTGCACCGAACCGAGCATCCCCTCGCGCACTACCTCCAGCCACCGCGGGTCAACATCGACCCTCTCGCCTTCCGGGGCAATCGTCCGGACCACCCTGCCGTCTGGCCCAATGACTGCGTCCGCTACGTGCGGCACCGGGAGCGTCCCGCCGTTCGCAATCGCCGCCGTCATCCGCGCGATCTGGAGCGGCGTCGCCAGCACATCCCCCTGGCCGATCGCTGTGTTGTAGGTATCGCCCAGGAACCACTCGTTCTCGCCCGGCGCAAAGCCCTCGCCGACCTTCGTCCGCCGCTTCCACTGCGGGTCGGGCACGCGCCCCGGCGATTCGCCGAACAGGTCGATGCCCGTCGGCTTCCCAAACCCGAACTTCCGCGCCCACGCCGCCAGCACCGCGCCCGAGGTCTCGACATCCTTGCCCAGCCCGCGCTGCCGCTCCAGGTCGCCGCCCGCCGTCAGGAAGAAGAATACGTTCGACGACCACGCAATCGCCGTCCGCACGTCCATCACCATGTTGTGGCAGCGCCAGTCGGGGTAGTTATAGATGACGTCGTTCTCGCCCTTGATGTCGAGGCTGCAGCCGATCTGGAAGGCCGTGTTCGGCGTAATGCTCCCCTCCGCCAGCCCCGCGGTCGCCGTCACCAGCTTGAAGGTAGAGCCCGGCGCCGCCGGGTTCAGTGCCTTGTTCAGCAGCGTGTAGGTCACCGTGTCGTTCTGGATGCGCAGCAGTTCATCCGCCCGGCGCTCCGCATCCGCGTAGACGTTGTTGTCGTACGTCGGGATCGAAACGAGCGCATACACCTGCCCGGTCTTCGCATTCATCACCACCGCCGCAGCCTGCTTCGCATCGCCCCAGCCGGTACCGTTGTCCTCCATCGAAGCCTCAAGCAGCTCCGCCACGTAGCGTTGCAGGCCCGCATCGATGTTCAGCCGCAACGTGTTTCCCGGTACCGGGTCCTGCTGCCCGAGCAGCGTAATCAGCTTCCCCTGCGCATTCTGCTCCGCCGCCGTGTACCCAATCTGGCCGCGAAGGTCCGCCTCGTACCATGCCTCGATCCCCTCCTTCCCCACCGGTTCGTTCAGCTGGTATCCCCTCTCGCGCAGCCGCTTCGCCTCCTCCGCCGTCTGCGGCCCGATATACCCGAGGACGTGGGAGAATGCCGCACCGGCCGTGTACAGCCGCCCCGGCGTCACCTCGAGGCTCACCCCCGGCAGGTCCGACGACGCCTCCTCCAGCGCCAGCGCTGCCTCCCGCGGCAGATTCGTCGCTATCCGGATGGCAATGTAGTCCCGCCCCGCTGCAATCGCCTCATCGACCTTCGTCTGCACCTCCAGCGGCGACACCCCGATCAGCTCCTGCAGCCGCAGGTAAATCCGGTAGCGCGCCTCCGGCGACGCCGGCAGCATCTCCGGCAGGATAGTCGCCGCGTACACCCCGACGTTCTTCACCAGCGGCTCCCCATTCCGGTCCGTAATCAGCCCCCGCGTCGGCAGGATGTTCGTCCGGACGATGTGGTTCTCCCGCGACCGCTGCGCAAACTCCTCGCCCCGCAGGATCTGCATATCAACCAGCCGCACCGTCAGGATGGCGAAGAGGAGCAGGATGAACGCTCGCAGCACCGCCACATTGCCGTGCGGCCGGTTGCGGGACGGCCCCGCAGGCGTGCGCAGCCCTTCACCCAGCAGGCTCATCGGTAAGCGAAGTACCTTCCCCGCTGCAGCCGGAAGCTGCCCCCTTCGAGGCCCGCCAGCCGCAGCGGCAGATAACAGATCGTCAGGAGGAGCACATCCAGGAACAGCCCCGGCAGCAGCACGTCAACCAGCAGCGGCCCGAACAGCGCCGGTGCCCCGCCAAGCATCGCGCCGATGGCCAGCACGCTCCGCGCCAGGACCCCGGCCCCGGCAAGCACCAGGTACGTCCGTGCCGCATGCCCCAGCGGCAGCGGCCCATCCTCGAGCAGTGCGCCGAGCGGCAGCACCGGCAGATAGGCGATGAGCAGCAGCCCGGCATCCCGGTCCGCCAGCATCCCGTGCATCACCGCCGCCAGCGGCGTCAGCACCATCACCGGCACCGGTCCGCTGAACGCCGCAACCAGGCAGAGGCTCAGCAGCACCAGCTCCGGCACCGCCCCGTCGACCGGGAAGAGCGGCGCCACCGTCACCTGGCCGATCGCCGCCCCGAAGACCAGCGCAACCAGCGCTAGCGGCTTCACGGCCCCGCCTCCAGGTCCAGCCGTTCCGGCACGAAGCTCATCAGCACGAGCACCGTCGTTGCGGTCCCCAGCCGCGTTAGCGGTTCCACCCGCACCTTCGGAAACAGGTCCTGCGTCGTACCCTCCACCGATGTCACCGTACCGATGGGGATACCGTACGGGAATGCGCCCCCGAGCCCGGCCGTCACAATCGTGTCGCCAACCTTGATATCCCCTTGCGCCATGTCGAGCGTCAGCGTCCGCCCCGGGTTGCCGCGCAAAATACCGTCAGCGCCCTCTCCGCCCAGCACCGCTGCCCGCACGTTGCTCCGCGTGTCGGTAATCAGCCGGACAAATGACCGCGTCGGCGTCACCCGCGTCACCGTGCCCATCAACGACCCCTGCGTCGATGTCACCACCATCCCCTTCACGATACCGTCGTTCGAACCGCGGTCGATCGTAATCACATCGGTGAACGGCGAGCTGTCGCGGTGGACCACGTTCGCCGCAAGCCGCGACTGCGAGGTGTCGCCCTGCGCCAGCCCGAGCGCCGCCTCCAGCTCCTTAATCCGCTGCGCGTCCTGCTGCCGCTGCGCCAGCTCATTCCGGAGCCCTTCGTTCTCGACGCGCAGCCGCGCGTTCTCCGCCCGCAGGTCGTCCACCTCGCCCGCGCTCGAAAGCAGCCCCGCCACGGGCCGGAAGATCCCGCTTAGCACCGCCTCGAACGGTGACGTGACCCGCAGGAAAATGCCCTGCACCGGGCTCAGCACGCCGACCTGCCCGGCGATCCCGAGCAGAATCGCCAGCCCCACCATGGCTCCCAGCCACCACGAGTACCGGTTCAGAATGAGCATGACGGTCCCTCGAGGCGCACGGCGATGCTACCGCCCGGGCCGTCGCGACACCAGCTGCGACTGCACCTTCTCCAGCAGCGCCGATTCTTCCAGCACTTCGCCCGCGCCCCGCACGACACAGAGCAGGGGGTCCTCCGCCACATACACCGGGAACCGCGTCTCCTGCGAAAGCCGCCGGTCGAGCCCCCGCAGCAGCGCACCGCCCCCCGCAAGCGCAATCCCGTGCGCCATCAGGTCGCTCACCAGCTCCGGCGGCGTCACTTCAATAGAGGAGCGGACCGCCTCCACAATCGCCGCAATCGAACCCGCCAGCGCGTCCCGGATTTCGACGGTGCTCACCTCGACCGATTTCGGCAGCCCCGTGGCAAGGTCGCGCCCCCGGATTTCGATCGTCTCCTCCGGGTCCAGCGGCGCCGCTGAACCCGCCAGCTTCTTGATCTCCTCCGCGGTCCGCTCGCCGATGAGCAGGTTATGCACCTGCCGCGCATACGCGATGATGTCCTGGTCCATCTCGTCGCCGGCAACGCGGATCGACGTGCTCACGACCATGCCCCCGAGCGAAATGACGGCCACCTCCGTCGTGCCGCCGCCGATGTCGACAATCATGCACCCGGCCGCGTCCATGACCGGTAAACCGGCGCCGATCGCCGCCGCCATCGGCTCCTCGATGAGGTAGCACGCCCGCGCGCCCGCGTTCAGCGCCGCGTCGTGCACCGCCCGCTTCTCAACCTCCGTCACGCCGCTCGGGATGCCCACCACCACCCGCGGCTGCGCCAGGAAGCTCCGGTCGTGCACCGCCCGGATGAAGTAGCTCAGCATCTTCTCGGTGACTTCGAAGTCCGAAATCACCCCGTCGCGCAGGGGCCGCACCGCCACAATGTTCGCCGGAGTCCGGCCCACCATCCGCTTCGCCTCGGCGCCAATCGCCAGGATCTTCTTCGTCGTCCGGTCGATCGCCACCACCGACGGCTCGTCGATGACGATCCCCCGGCCTTTCACCATCACCAGGGTGTTCGCCGTCCCCAGGTCGATGGCGATATCGTGCGATAAAAACCCAAACAGCGAACCGAAAATATTGGGAAACGCCAAGGGCGTGAACCTGTCTTCCGAACCGCAGAAACCCGCGGGGTAGTCAGATTCAGAGTATACCCGCCATCACCACGCCCGGCGAACCGCGCCACATTCCGTGCTTCGAAAACGGTTACAACCGTTCACGAAGCATCCGAAACTGCCCCCGGCCCCCGCTCCAGCAGCGCCAGGAACTCCTCCTCCGTCAGCATCCGCGTCCCGAGCTTCTCCGCCTTCGCCAGCTTCGAACCGGCATCCGCGCCCACCACCAGGAAATCCGTCGCCTTCGTCACGGAGCTCCCCACCTTCCCGCCGCGCGCCCGGATCGCGTCCTCGGCCTCGGCGCGGCTCATCCGCTCCAGCCGGCCGGTCACCACAATCGTCAGCCCCTCCAGCGGCCCCGCGCCCGCCGCCGGCCGCTCGAACCGCGGGTTCACCCCCGCCGCGACCAGCCGCTCGACAATCGCACGGTTCTCCGGCCGCTGCACCCAGTTCTCGATGCTCGCGGCGACCACCGGCCCGATCCCCTCGATCTGCTGGAGCTCCTCCGCCTTCACGTCGAGCAGCCGGTCGAGGCTGCCGATATGCTCCGCCAGCAGTCGGGCCGTCTCCATCCCCACATGGCGGATGCCCAGCGCGAACAGCACATTCGGCAGCGGCCGGCTCTTGCTCGCCGCAATCCCGCGCAGCAGGTTCTCCGCCGTCTTCTCCTGTACCTTCTCCAGCCGCAGCAGCTGCTCCTTCGTGAGCGAGTACAGGTCGGCCACGTTCCGCACCAGGCCGCTCTGGTACAGCTGAATCGCCATCTTCTCGCCCAGCCCCTCGATGTCCATCGCCGACCTGCTCGCAAAGTGCTCGATGAGCCGGATCTGCTGCGCCGGGCAGGCCGCGTTCGGGCAGTAGACCGCTGCCTGGTCCGGGTCGCGCGAAACCGGCGTCCCGCATGCCGGGCACCGGTCCGGCATCACGAACTCCCGCTCCTCCCCCGTCCGCAGCTGCACCACCGGGCCCACCACCTGCGGGATCACTTCCCCCGCCCGCTGCACAATCACCGTGTCGCCGATGCGGATGTCCTTCCGCCGGATGTCCCCCTCGTTGTGCAGCGTCGCCAGCGAGACCCGCGCCCCGCCGACCACCACCGGCTCCAGCACCGCAAACGGCGTCAGCACGCCGGTCCTCCCAACGTTCACCTGGATGTCCAGCAGCTTCGTCGTCCGCTGCTGCGGCGGGAACTTGAACGCCGTCGCCCAGCGCGGCTCGCGGCCCACCGCGCCGAGCAGCTCCCACGCCCGCGTGTCGTCAACTTTGATGACCACCCCGTCGATGTCGTAGTCCAGCCGCTCCCGCTCGCGGCCCCACCAGTCGATCCGCGGGAACACGTCCTCCAGGTCCGGGTGGAGCCGCGCCTCCGGATTGACGGTGAACCCCATCTCCCGGAGCCAGCCGAGGATTTCGAAGTGGCTCTCCGGGTGCGGACCCTCGCACCAGCCGAGCTGGTAGACGAACATCGCCAGCGGCCGCGACGCCGTCACCGAAGGGTCCTTCTGCCGCACGGCTCCCGCCGCCGCGTTCCGCGGGTTCGCGTACATCGGCAGCGGCTTCTTCCCCTCCTGCTCCCGCCGCAGGTTCTCCTCGCCGATCGCCGCGTTCAGCTCCTCGAAGCCGCTCCGCGGCATGTAGACCTCGCCGCGCACCTCGAACCGTTCCGGGTAATTCCCGCGCAGCTGCTTCGGGATCGTCGGGATCGTCCGCAGGTTCTCGGTCACGTTCTCGCCGTGATAGCCGTCGCCCCGCGTGGCGCCCTGCACGAACCGCCCGCGCTCGTACACCAGCGCAATCGCCAGCCCGTCGATCTTCGGCTCCGAAACCAGTGCGAACCGTTCCATCCCCAGCCGCTCCGCCGCCCGCCGGTGCCACGCCCGCAACTCCTCCTCGCTGAAACAGTTCGAAAGGCTGAGCAGCGGCACCCGGTGCTCGACCACCTCGAACGTCGGCAGCGGCGCGCCGCCCACCCGCTGCGTGGGCGAATCCGGCGTAATCAGCTCCGGGTAGGCCGCCTCGATCGCCCGGAGCTCGTTCATCAGGTCGTCGTAAACCTCGTCCGGGATCTCAGGCTGGTTCAGCTCGTAGTAGAGACGGTTGTGGTAGTTGATGAGCGACCGCAGCTCCTCGCTCCGCAGCCGCGCTTCGTACTGGGTCTTCGGCACCGGGCGCATGGCCCGAAGTATAGCCCCGGCCGCGCAGAGCGCCCGTGATACACTCGCCCCATGCGAGACCGCGTGGTCGTCATCGATTACGACGCCGGCAACCTCCGCAGCGTCGCCCGCGCCCTCGACTTCGTCGGGGCCAGCCCCCTCGTCAGCGCCGAGCCCGCCGACATCGCCGCCGCCGGCGCCCTCGTCCTCCCCGGTGTCGGCGCCGCCGCCGATACGATGCGCAACCTCCGCGAGCGCGGCCTCATCGAGCCCATCCGCGAATACATCGCCGCGGACAGGCCCTTCCTCGGCGTCTGCATGGGCCTTCAGACCCTCCTCGAACGCTCAGAAGAAGGCGGCCAGGAGTGCCTCGGCATCCTCCCCGGCGTCGTCCGCCGCTTCCCCGCGCAGCCGGGCCTGAAAGTGCCCCACATGGGCTGGAACACCATCGAGTGGCGCTACCCCCACCCCGTCACCGAGGGCATCCCCTCCGGCAGCTACTTCTACTTCGTCCACTCCTACCATCCCACCACGCCCGACGCCTCGCTCGTCCTCGGCGAAACCGAATACGGTCTCCGCTTTCCATCCGTGCTGGCGCGTGGCTACCTTGTGGCTACGCAGTGCCACCCGGAAAAAAGTGGCCGCGATGGCCTCCGCTTCTACGCCAACTTCGTCCGCTGGGCCCGCGACGGGGCCCCGGTCCCCGCGGCTGCCGCTGCCCCGTGAGCTTCGAAATCATTCCCGCCATCGACCTCCGCGGCGGCCGCTGCGTCCGCCTGCGCCAGGGCGACTACAGCCGCGAAACCGCCTACAGCGATGACCCCGTCGCCGTCGCCCGCCAGTGGCAGGCCGAGGGCGCCCCGCGCCTCCACGTCGTCGACCTCGACGGTGCCCGCGAAGGCCGCCCGGTCAATACCGCCGTCATCGAAGCCATCTGCCGCGCGGTCGCCATCCCGGTCGAAGTCTCCGGCGGCATCCGCACCCTCGAGGCCATCGAGGCCGCCCTCGCCCGCGGCGCCGACCGCGTCCAGCTCGGCTCCATCGCCGTCAAAGACCCCGCGCTCACCCGCGCCGCCATCGAACGGTTCGGGCCCGCCATCGTCGTCGCCATCGACGCCCGCGACGGCGAGGTCCGCACCGATGGGTGGCTACACGGTAGCAACGTCCGAGCGCTCGACCTCGCCCGCCGGCTCGATGCCTCCGGCGTCGCCCGCATCATGTTCACCGACATCTCCCGCGACGGCACCCTCTCCGAACCGAACTTCCAGGCCTACCGCGACCTCCTCGCGGCCGTCCGCTGCCCGGTCATCGCCTCCGGCGGCATCTCCTCCCTCGACCACCTCCGCGAACTCGCCGCCATCGGCTGCGAGGGCGCCATCGTCGGCACCTCCCTCTACGAACGCCGCTTCACCCTCCGCGAAGCCCTCGCAGCTGTAGCTGCGCCGTAGCCACGGACGGCCCGCGGTCGACATCGCCCGTCTCCCGGCCCCACAATCGAATCATGCTCACCCGGCGCATCATCCCCTGCTTCGACGTCGACCGCGGCCGCGTGGTCAAAGGCGTCTCCTTCGTCCAGCTCCGCGACGCCGGCGACCCCGTCGAACTCGCCCGCGCTTACGAAGCCGCCGGCGCCGATGAGCTCGTCTTCCTCGATATCACCGCCTCCGCTGAAGACCGCGTCACGACGTACGACATGGTCGCCGCCACCGCCGAACAGGTCTTCATCCCCTTCACCGTCGGCGGCGGCATCCGCTCCACCGCCGACATGAAGGTCATGCTCGAGCTCGGCGCCGAAAAGGTCAGCATCAACACCGCCGCCATCCAGGACCCCGACCTCATCTCCAGCGGCGCCGACCGCTTCGGCAGCCAGTGCATCGTCGTCGCCATCGATGCCCGCCGCATCGACGGCGTCCCCGGCGCCTGGGAGGTCTACTCCCACGGCGGCCGCATGCCGACCGGCCTCGATGCCGTCGAATGGGCCGTCGAAGCAGCCCGCCGCGGCGCCGGCGAGCTCCTCGTCACCAGCATGGACGCCGACGGCCACCAGCAGGGCTACGACCTCGAACTCCTCCGCGCCATCTCCGACGCTGTTCCCGTCCCCGTCATCGCTTCCGGCGGCGCCGGCGGCCCCGAGCACATGGCTGCCGCGCTCACCGAAGGCCGCGCCGATGCCGTCCTCGCCGCCAGCATCTTCCACTTCGGCACCTACACCATCCGGCAGGTGAAGGAGTACCTCGCGGCTCGCGGCATCCCCGTCCGGCCCGTGCCCGAACCGGAGCCCGTCCCATGAGCGAAGTCGAGCGCCTGGCCTTCGGCCCCGA
Source organism: Tepidiforma thermophila (assembly GCF_002563855.1). Classification (NCBI taxonomy): domain Bacteria; kingdom Bacillati; phylum Chloroflexota; class Tepidiformia; order Tepidiformales; family Tepidiformaceae; genus Tepidiforma; species Tepidiforma thermophila. The sequence goes on along the minus strand of NZ_PDJQ01000001.1, from coordinate 2,553,719 downwards.
TGGCCTCGTGCCCGCAGTCGTGCAGGATGCCGACACCGGCGAGGTCCTGGTCCTGGCCTACATGAACGAAGAGGCCCTCCGGCGCACCCTCGAAACCGGCCTCGTCACCTTCTGGAGCCGCTCCCGCGGCCAGCTCTGGCAGAAGGGCGAAACCTCCGGCAACACCCTCGCCCTCGTCTCCATCGCCAAGAACTGCGAGGCCAACTCGCTCCTCGTCAAAGCGCGGCCCGCCGGCCCCGCCTGCCACACCGGGCATGCGACCTGCTACTACCGCCCCCTCGACCCCGCACGCGACCTCCCCGGCTCAGCCTGAACCGCGATGGAACCCCGCAGCCTCGGCCTCCTGGTCGTCATCGTCGGCGTCGCCCTCGTCGTCATCGGCGCCCTCGTCGCCATCGGCGCCTTCTCGTGGTTCGGCCGCCTCCCCGGCGACATCCGCATCGAATCCGGCAACACCCGGGTCTACATCCCCATCACCACCATGGTCCTCCTCTCCGTCGTCCTCTCCCTCCTCGCGGCCATCTTCCGCCGCTTCCAGTAACCTGCCCCCATGCCCAAGCCCGATTACACCGCGCTCGAATTCCCCGCCCCGCCGGACGGCCGCCCCTACGTCATCATCAACATGGTCATGTCGGTCGATGGCAAGACCGTCGTCGATGGCACCGAGCAGGGGCTCGGCTCGCGCATCGACCAGCGCCTCATGCGCGAGCTCCGCGTCCACGCCGATATCGTCCTCAACGGCGCCGAAACCCTTCGCGTCAGCGGCTCCTCATCCCGCCTCGGCGACCCCATCCTCGAAACCATCCGCGCGGCCCGCGGCCGCGAGGGGCTCCCCATCGCCGCCACGATCACCGCCTCCGCCAATCTCCCCCTCGACCGCATCTTCTTCACCGCCCCCGACTTCGACGCCGTGGTCTACGTCGCCCGCGGCGCCCCCGCCGACCGCGTCCGCGCACTCCGCGCCACCGGCCGGCAGGTCGTCCTCCTCCCGAAACGCAACGACCTCGCCGCCATGCTCAGCCACATGCGCAGCGAACTCGGCGCCAGCCTCCTCCTCTGCGAAGGCGGCCCCACCCTGAACGCCGGCCTCTTCGCTATCGACGCCGTCGACGAGCTGTTCATCACCATCGGTCCCCGCATCGTCGCCGGCCGAGACACCCTGACCCCGGTCGAAGGCGACCGCGCCTTCACCCGCCGCACCATGAAGCAGCTCGAACTCGTCTCCGCCGTCCCGAACGAAGCCACCGGCGAGCTCTACTGCCGCTATCGGGTGCGACGCTAGCCCCTGCCCCGCCGGCCGCCGCAACCTGCCAGTCCCGCGCCCCGAACGGCTGCAGGCAGGGCACCGCCACCGTCGCCGGCAGTCCCAGCCCGAGCTGCAGCGCCTGCACGCCCACAGCATCGGCCGCCCGCCCCTTCTGCGGTAGCCGCCGCGCATTGAACAAACGTTCGTGTCGGCGCTACCATCCACATGGGCGCGACGGCGGTACACTCGATCCCGGCGCCCTCCCGCGCCCACATGCTCCCCCGCCGGAAAGGCCCTACGTGCCCCTCGACCACATCATCGTCCGCGGCGCCCGCGAGCATAACCTCAAGAACATCGACGTCCGCATCCCGCGCGACCGCCTCGTCGTCATCACCGGCCTCTCCGGCTCCGGCAAATCCTCCCTCGCCTTCGACACCATTTACGCCGAAGGCCAGCGCCGCTACGTCGAATCCCTGTCCGCCTACGCCCGCCAGTTCCTCGGGCTCATGGAAAAACCCGATGTCGACCACATCGACGGCCTCTCCCCCGCCATCTCCATTGACCAGAAGTCCACGTCCAATAACCCGCGCTCCACGGTCGGCACCGTCACCGAAATCTACGACTACATGCGCCTCCTCTGGGCCCGCATCGGCAAACCCCACTGCCCCGTCTGCGGCCGCCCCATCGAACGCCAGACCGTCCAGCAGATCGTCGATGCCACCCTCGCCTACCCGCCCGGCTCCCGCCTCCTCCTCCTTGCCCCCGTCGCCCGCGCCAAAAAGGGCGAGCACGCCGGCATCTTCGATGAAGCCCGCCGCGCCGGCTTCGTCCGCGTCCGCGTCGACGGCCAGGTCTACGACATCGATGAGCTCCCCGCCCTCGACAAAAAGAAGCGCCACGATATCGACGTCGTCGTCGACCGCCTCGTCGTCCCCGAACCCGGTTCCGACCCCGCCGCCGCAAGCCGCATCGCCGACTCCGTCGAACAGGCCCTCAAGGTCGGCCAGGGCGTCATGATCGTCGGCTACGCCGGCGGCGCTCCCGCCGATGCCCCCCAGCCCCCCGCCGAGCGCATCTTCTCCGAGCACTTCGCCTGCCCCTACGACGGCACCTCCATCGGCGAAATCGAGCCGCGCACCTTCTCCTTCAACAGCCCCCACGGCGCCTGCCCCCGCTGCACCGGGCTCGGCGTCGAAATGCAGATCGACCCCGCGCTCGTCATCCCCGACCGCTCAAAGTCCATCGCCCAGGGCGCCGTCGAACCGTGGTCGAAATCCCCCAGCGTCGCCGGCTGGTACCTCCGCCAGCTCGAAGCCGTCGCCGAAGACCAGGGCTTCTCCATCCACACGCCCATCGCCGAGCTGACCGAGGCTCAGCTCAACGCCCTCCTCTACGGCACCGGCGAGAAGCTCCTCCGCCTCCGCTTCACCAACCAGTACGGCCGCACCCAGGTCTACGACACCCGCTACGAAGGCGTCATCCCCAACCTCCAGCGTCGCTACAAAGAAACCGACTCCGATTACGTCCGCGCCGAGATCGAAAAATACATGGCCGCCATCCCCTGCCCCGAGTGCAGGGGCCGCCGCCTCCGGCCCGAGGCCCTCTCCGTGCTCGTCGATGGCCAGCCGATCACGGCCGTCACCGCCATGAGCATCGCCGAGGCCCGCGCCTGGTTCGACCGCCTCGCCGGCCCCGAAACCCCGCTCTCCCCGCGCGACCAGGCGATCGCTGCCCAGGTCCTTAAAGAGATCCGCTCCCGCCTCGAATTCCTCGTCGACGTCGGCCTCGACTACCTCACCCTCGACCGCGTCTCCGGCACCCTCTCCGGCGGTGAATCCCAGCGCATCCGCCTCGCCACCCAGATCGGCTCCGCCCTCATGGGCGTTCTCTACATCTGCGACGAACCCTCCATCGGCCTCCACCCCGTCGATGGCGACCGCCTCATCCGCACCCTCGAACGCCTCCGCGACCTCGGCAACACCGTCCTCGTCGTCGAGCACGACGAGGCCATGATGCGCGCCGCCGACTGGATCATCGATATGGGGCCCGGCGCCGGCATCCACGGCGGCCGCGTCGTCGCGGAAGGTCCGCTTTCCGCCATCCTCGACTCCCCCGAGAGCATCACCGGCGCCTACCTCTCCGGCCGCCGCCAGATCCCCGTGCCGAAGCAGCGCCGCCCCGGCAACGGCAAGTCCCTGCGCATCGTTGGCGCCCGCGAGAACAACCTCCGCAACATCACCGTCGAGATCCCCCTCGGCAAGTTCGTCGCCGTCACCGGCGTCTCCGGCTCCGGCAAATCCTCGCTCATCACCGACATCCTCGTGCCCCGTGCCCTCCAGGTCCTCCACGGCGCCCGCCAGCGCCCCGGCGCCCACGACACCATCGAAGGGCTCGAACACATCGACAAGGTCGTCGATATCGACCAATCGCCCATCGGCCGCACCCCCCGCTCCAACCCGGCCACCTACACCGGCGCCTTCACCCTCATCCGCGACCTCTTCGCCTCCGTCCCCGAAGCCCGCGCCCGCGGCTACAAAGCCGGCCGCTTCTCCTTCAACGTCAAAGGCGGCCGCTGCGAAGAATGCGCCGGCGACGGCTACAAAGTCGTCGAAATGCAGTTCCTCCCCGACGTCACCGTCCCCTGCGAGGCCTGCCACGGCAAGCGCTACAACCGCGAAGCTCTCGAAATCACCTTCCGCGGCAAGAACATCGCCGAAGTCCTCGATATGACCGTCTCTGAGGCCGTCGAGTTCTTCGAACGGTTCCCCCGCATCAAGCGCATCCTCGACACCCTCGAAGCCACCGGCCTCGGTTACATCAAACTCGGGCAGCCTGCCACCACCCTCTCCGGAGGCGAAGCCCAGCGCATCAAGCTCGCCGCCGAACTCTCCCGCCGCTCCACCGGCCGCACCCTCTACGTCCTCGACGAACCCACCACCGGCCTCGCCTTCCAGGACGTGGCCCACCTCCTCGACGTCCTCCACCGCCTCGTCGATAGCGGCAACACCGTCGTCGTCATCGAACACCACCTCGACGTCATCAAGTCGGCCGACCACATCATCGACCTCGGCCCCCTCGGCGGCGACCGCGGCGGCCAGGTTATCGCCACCGGCACCCCTGAGGATGTCGCTCTGGTCGACGCCAGCTTCACCGGGCGCTACCTCCGTCCCATCCTCGAAGCCGCCGGGACACTCGCCGCTGCCGCCCCTGCCGCAACGGAGCCTGGCCCGGCCGCGCGGACCCGCCGTTCAGGCCGCGGCGCCGCCGCGCCGGTCCCCACACCGCCGGCCAACGGCCGCGCCCCCGGCACCGATGGGGCGGCAGATGTCTCCGACCGCGCCGCCGCCGCAGCAGGCCGCATCGATGCCCGCGCCGCCCGCGATGCTGCTGCTGCCGCCGCCCGGCCCGGGTCCCGGCCCGCCCGCAAGCGCCCCGACGCCCGCCCGGAGACCGCCAGCGAGCGCGCCCTCCGCGAGCACCGCGAGTCCCGCCCCGCTGACTGAAGCACTGCCCGCGCCATTCCCGCCCGGCGCGTCCGCCCAATCGTGACCGCGCGCCAACCGGCGATAGTTGACGCACCCCTCCCCCCGCAATTCGGTACTCTGGCTCCATCCGTTTCAACTGAGGAGCGAGATGACGAAGAAACGTGTCCTGGGCGTCGCCGGCACCCTCGCGGCGGTGCTGGCGCTTGGCGTGGTGGGTTTCGCCGTCGGCCGCCAGCTCGGCGGCGATGATGGGTCGGCCCCGGCGGCTGCGGCCGGTACGCCGGCAGCTCCGGCAGCCACGGCGACCCCGGCGCCCGGGACAGCCACAGCCACACCCACAGGCTCCGCCGGGGTCGACCCGTACACCGGCCTCCCCCTCGACCCCGACACCAGCCAGCCGCTCTGGTACGTGCCTTACCAGGATGCCGACCGTGAGCTGCCCCGGTTCGACGGCGTGCTCGCCGGCGTCCGCATCGGGCCCGACGCCGACCATGGCGTCGACCAGTTGCCCCGTTGCTCCAAAGCCCGCTGGGGAACGCTCAAAGACGCAGCCGGCACCCGGCTCGACCTCCCGCTCAGCCTCCCCCTCCAGGGGTTCAAAGGCGGTCATCTCGGGTGGGTGATCGTCTGTGAGGATGATGGCCGGCCCCTCGAGGTGACTGTTGACTACGCGTTCGACCCGGACCCGGCCGGGGTGTTCCGGGGAGGCGGTCTCACCGTCACCAAAAGCAGCCTCGAACCGAGGAACGGTCCCCCGGCCGCGTCTCTCCGGGTGCCCGCTCCGCGCGTGCGGGAGATGGAGGTGGCCGGCGGCCCGGCCGCCGTTGCCGTCCCGATTCTCCCCGACCATGGGGTCGGCGAGGCAGCGCTGGTGACCTACCGCGACGGCATCCTGACGGTTATTCGGGGCGAGGTCCCGCTGGAGACCCTCCTCGCCGTCGGCGACCACATCCTCCGCGGAGGCCGGTGAGGCAGGCCAGCTCTTCCCTCCAGGTCCACTGCCGCTCGATCGCGCGTCGACCGGGCTGTCGCCGCTTGGCGACCCTCGAACTACTGACGCCCCGCCGCCAGCAGGTCCCCGCACCACGCAATGACCGCCGAGTTCAGCGCGTGCGCCGCCTCCCACTGCACGAAATGCCCGCAATCCCGCAGCAGGAACGGCCCCGCATGCTCCGGGAACACCCGCGCTGCCATCAGGTCGAAGTCCGGATAGATCACGTGGTCGCTTGGCCCGAACAGGATGAACGTCCGCGTCGGGTTCGGCGCCGCCATCGCTGACGGCTCGCTCCGCGCCGACTCCCGGAACGACGCCTCGTACGCCCCGAAGCTCGCCCGCAGCTTCGCCCCGTCCGCGAACGGCTCCGTCATGAACTCCACCGCCTCCGGCGTGAACGCCCCCGGGTGCGCCCAGAACCGCGACGTATAGAACGTCGCAATGTACCGCCGCCGCATCTCCGGCGTCGCCAGCTCCGCCGCCAGCCCGTCGGCATCCGTCCCCTGCCGGATGTAGTAGTCCATCGCCTCCCGCGGCGACCGCGTCCGCAGCCCCGCCATCAGCTCCCGGTCGTACGGAAGCGGCGAATTGAACAGTACCATCCGGTCAACGAACCCCGGGTACCGCAGCGAAAGGTCCTGGATCACCGGCCCGCCGAGGTCGCCGCCGACCGCCACTACCCGCTCGTGCCCCAGCACATCGTGCACCAGCGCATACAGGTCCCGCGCGTGCGATGGCACATCGTGGAAGCCGTCGGGCCCCACGTCCGAATCGCCGAAGCCGCGCAGGTCCGGCGCAATCACCTCGAAGCCCGCCGCGGCCAGCACCCCGATGTTCCGCCACCAGATCCGCTTCGTCTCCGGCCAGCCGTGCACCAGCAGCAGCGGCACCCCGCCGACCCCCTCCCGCACGAACGCCTGCCGGAACCCCCGCGGCGCCGCGACCTCCACCCGGAACCGGTCCGCCCGCAGCTCCTCACTCATCGGCGCTCCCTCCCAAACGGCACGTCCCCGCATTCTACCCCGCTCACCGCTCCCCGCTGCCGGCTCCAGCCTCCAACCTCCTCCCTCCTCCCTCGGGGCTGGCCGGGCGGCCGGGCGGTGCTCCCTCCTCCCTCCTTGCTTCTCTTCCCGCTGCACCGCACCCTTTCCCCCACACCCTCCCCAGGAGCCTCCGCATGACCTACCGCGCCCTCGTCGTTGATAAGCAGGGCGACGCCTTCTCTGTCGCCGTCCGCGAACTCTCCGAGGCCGACCTCCCGCCCGGGGACGTCACCATCCGCGTCCACTGGAGCTCCATCAACTACAAGGACGGCCTCGCCCTCTCCCCCACTGGCCGCGTCATCCGCACCTACCCCATGGTCCCCGGCGTCGACCTCGCCGGCGTCGTCCTGGAATCCTCCGACAGCCGCTTTGCTCCCGGCCAGGAGGTCGTCGTCACCGGCTACGACGTCGGCGTCAGCCACCCCGGCGGCTTCGCCGAGCTCGCCCGCGTCCCCGGCGACTGGGTCATGCCCCTCCCGCCCGGCCTGACACTCAAAGAGGCGATGGCCATCGGCACCGCCGGTTTCACCGCCGCGCTCTCCCTCGAAGCCCTCGAACATAACGGCCTGCGCCCCGAAAACGGCACCGTCATCGTCACCGGCGCCACCGGCGGCGTCGGCTCCACCGCCGTCGCCATGCTCGCCCAGGCCGGCTACACCGTCGCGGCCAGCACCGGCAAAGCCTCCGAACACGCCTACCTGCGCGAACTCGGCGCCTCCGAAATCCTCTCCCGCGAAGAGGTCAGCGCCGAAAGCACCCGCCCGCTCGAATCCGAGCGCTGGGCCGGCGCAGTCGACCCCGTTGGCGGCGCCACCACCGCCTACCTCATCCGCACCATGAAGTACGGCGCCAGCATCGCCCTCAGCGGCCTCACCGGCGGCAACGCCATCACCACCACCGTCTACCCCTTCATCCTGCGCAACGTGAACCTCCTCGGCATCGACTCCGTCTTCACGCCGATGGACCGCCGGCAGCGCACCTGGCAGCGCCTCGCTACCGACCTCAAACCCCGTGGCCTGCTCGATTCCATCGCCGTCGAAACCGACCTCGATGGCGTCCCCGCCGTCTGCGCCGATATCCTCCAGGGCAAAGTCCGCGGCCGCACGCTGGTCCGCCTCGCCTGACGGAGCCGGCCGTTAACGGCCTGTTTTCCGACGGTTCGCGACGATCGTTGGGATGGAGCGCTCGGTTCTCCTGCGCCGCCTGGAAGAACTCCAGGACCAGGCCTTGCGTGCTGCCGCAGCCGTCCCGCCAAGCCTGGTCGGCGATGCCGCAACCAGTGCCGCCAACCTCCTCGCCTACCGCGCCCTCCGCACCCGTGATATCGCCGATATCCAGGTCGCCCTCGCAGACCTCGGCCTCAGTTCGCTCGGCCGCCTCGAACCGAACGTCCTGGATTCACTTGAGCAGGTCCGCGCCTGGCTGGCCGGCACGGCGCCCCGCGCCTTCGTCCCCTCGCGCGAACAGGCGCTCCGCCTCCAGGAAGAGCGCACCGTCCGCCTCTTCGGCCGTCCCAGGCCCGGCCGGACGACCCGCATCATGGTCACCCTCGACCACACCGTCCCCGACCCGGTGCTCCACTGCATCGAACTCCTCCGCGCCGGCATGGACGTCGCCCGCATTAACGCCGCCCACGGCCGCCCCGCCGATTGGCAGGCCCTCGCCGATGCAGTCCGCCACGCGGAGCTCGAGCTCGAACGCCAGGGCACACCCCCGCCCCGGCGCTGCCATATCCTCTTCGACCTCTCCGGCCCCCGCCTCCGCATCGGGACCTTCGCCGGCGAAATCCGCCTCGGTGCCGGCGACCGCCTCCGCCTCCTTCGCTCCGCCGAACCGCTCGCCGGCTCCCCGGGCGACGACATCCCCGCGCTCCCCTGCAGTCATCCTGAAGCCCTCCGGGTCATCGCCCCGGGTCACCCGGTCGCGATCGACGACGGCAAGTTCGCCGGCACCGTCGTGGCAGTGACCGAAGCCTGGGTCGAAATCCTCCTTGAAGCCCCGGTCGGCCGGCGGCGTCGCCTCCGTCCCGAAAAAGGGCTGAACTTCCCGGGCGTCCCTCTCCCCCTCCCTGCCCTTACTGCCGACGACATCGCCAGTCTCGATGCCGCAGCAAGCTTCGCCGACCTCGTCGGCCTCTCCTTCGTCCACGCCCCGGCCGATATCGCGCGTCTCGCCGCCGAGCTCGACCTCCGCGGCCTCCACAACAACGGCATCGTCGCCAAGATCGAAACCCGCGCCGCCGCTCGGCGGCTCGTCCCAATCCTGCTCGAGGGGCTGCGCCGACCGTCGTTCGGCGTCATGGTCGCCCGCGGCGACCTCGCCATCGAAGTCGGCTGGGATGACCTCGCGCTCTACCAGGAGGCCATCCTCTGCCTCGCCGAGGCCGCCCATCTCCCCTCGATCTGGGCAACCCAGGTCCTCGAGACCCTCGCCCGCCACGGCATGCCCGCCCGGCCCGAGATCACCGACGCTGCCGCCGCGACCCGCGCCGACTGCGTCATGTTGAATAAGGGCCCGCACGTCGTCGCCGCAGCCCGCTTCCTCGACCGCCTCCTCTCGTCCGAGCACCGCCACCGCCAGAAGAAGCGTGAACTCTTCCGCGAGTTTATCTCGCTCGAAGAGGCCCCTCGCGACGTCGAGCCCGTGCCCTCCGCCGCCTTCCACGGCTGTTAACCACGCCATCCGACGATTGCAGTATGAAACTCATCGTCGCCGCGCTCGCCGCGTCCGCCGTTGCCTGGATCGCTGCGCTCCTCAGCGACGCAGCTGACTTCCTCGCCCCCGCCCCCGGCGACTGACTCGCGCCTTACTTCGCCAGTGCCCCGGGCACATCCACCTGCCCGGGCGCATCCCCGGGAGAGAGCAGCTCTACCAGGCGCTGCACCAGCGCCTCCCACGAATACCGCCGTGCGTGCGCGGCCGCAGCCATCCCCATCGACCGCCGCATCCCCTCGTCCTCCACCAGGCGCCGCACCGCAGCTGCCAGCGCCCCCGGTCGGCCCGGCGCCACATGCAGCCCGCACACCCCGGGACGCACCAGCTCCGCCGTCGCCGAGCCCGTCACGACCACCGGCGGCAGCCCGCACGCCATCGCCTGCAGCACCACCTGCCCGAACGTGTCCGTCCAGCTCGGGAACACGAACACATCCGCTGAAGCAAACGCCTCCGCCAGCTCCACCCCCCGCAAATAGCCGGTGAACACCACCGGCTTCCCGGCAAACAGCTCCTCCAGCCGCGCCCGCTCCGGACCATCGCCGACCAGCGCCAGCCGCACCCCGGGCAGCACCTCCGCCACCTCAGCCAGCGTCTCCAGCCGCTTCTCCTTCGCCAGCCGCCCCACGTACAGCACGAGCGGCCGTTCCGGTTCGCCCCCGGCCAGGCGCGCACGCATTGCCGCGCTCCGGCGGCCCGGGTTGAACAGCTCCGTATCGACGCCCCGGCCCCAGACCTCCAGCCGCGGAAACCCCAGCGCCCGCAGCTCCTCCTCCACAAACCGGGTCGGGCAGAGCGTCCGCTCCGACCGCTCCGCCATCCGCCGCAGCAGCCACGTCGCCGCGCCCACGAACTGGTGCATGCCGTACGTCTGCAAATACCGCGGGATATCCGTCGTGTAGATATTGAGCAGCGGCGTCTCCCTGCGCAGCGCCAGCGCAACCGTCGCCCCGATCGGGCCCGGCGTCAGGACAATCGCCCCGTCCCACCGCGACCGCGCAATCCGCACCACCCGGTCGAGCGCCACCCCGAGCCGCAGCTCAGGGTAGAGCGGCGCCGGTATCGAACCGATCCGCGCAACACGCGCCCCTTCCACCTCCTCGGGCCCCGGCGCCGGCGCAATCACCCGGGCCGTATGCCCGAACCGGCCCAGCACGCGGGCCACAATAGCGGCGGTATCGGAAACCCCATCAATCTTCGGCGGAAACGAATCCGTCGCCAGCAGAACCCTCACCGGTCGGCCCCGTCCGCTGCTGCCACCGGCGCCCGCAGGCAGCGGTTCGTGACAAACCCCGCCGCCGTCCACGCCCGGTGGTCGATCCCGCCCGGCGCGTCGAACACCGCATGCCGCGCCATCAGCTTCGCTGCATCAGCAGGGTCGATTGCCCGCACCCACTCCGTACGATGCGCGACGACCAGCGCGTCCGCCCCTTCGATCGCTGCCGGGAGCGTCCCCGGGCAGTGGACCCCGGCAGCCGCTCGCACCAGCGGGTCGTACCCCCGCACCTCGGCCCCGCGCAGCGTCAACTCCGCTGCAAGGGCCAGCGACCGCGATTCCCTCAAGTCATCCGTCCCGGGCTTAAACGCCAGTCCGAGCAGCGCAATGCAGCGTCCGTCGAGCCCGCCCAGCGTCTCCTCCAGCCAGGCAACGGCCCGCCCCACGCGCTCGCGGTTCACCTGGATCGTCGCCCGCAGCTGGTGGAGCGGCAGCCCCTGCGTCGCCGCGACGTACTCCAGCGCCGCGGTGTCCTTCGGCAGGCAGTGGCCGCCGAATCCGAGCCCGGGGCCAAGATACGCCTCCCGCCCGATGCGCCGGTCTGCCCGCAGCGTCTCGAACAGCATCTCCGGGTCAGCCCCCAGCCGAGCGGCCAGGTCGGCCATCTCGTTCGCAAAACTCACCGTCGTCGCAAGGAATGCATTCGCCGCATACTTCGCCAGCTCCGCCGTCACCCGGTCGCAGCAGTACACCGGTGCTGAAATCCCCGCGAACAGCCGCGCCACCCGCTCGGCCCGGGCGGCATCGCGAGCCCCGATGACGATCCGGTCCGGCTCCCGGAAGTCCTCCCAGGCCCGCCCCTCGCGCAGAAACTCCGGGACATGCACGACAGAGAGGTCGCCCCGCCCTGCTGCCCGCAGCGCCGCCTCGAGCCGGTCCCCGGTCCCCGGCGGCACCGTCGAGCGCGTCACCACAATGCCGCCCGTCCGCACCGTCTGCGCAGCGAACTCCGCCGCCGCAAACAGCTGGCGCAGGTCCGGCTCGCCGCCCGGCAGCGGCGGGGTATCAACGCACAGGAACGCGAAATCGAACCCGGCGGGAGCAACACCCTGGGCAAACCGCAGCCGCCGCAGCCGCAGCGCGCTGCGCAGCGCAGCCCGCAGCCCCGGCTCCGCCTCCCGCAGCCGCCCCGCCTGGAGCTCCTCCACTCGCCCCGCGTTCGTATCCACCCCCGTCACGTCGTGAAGGAGGTGTGCCAGCCCCACCGCCGTCACCGCTCCAATCCGGCCGACGCCAATGACCAGGACCCGTTCAGCTTCCAAAATGATCTGCTCCTCTGGTGCTCCTTGAGAAATACCCCGCCCCCGTTGTCGGGCCGTTCACGCCCCGCGAACGGAGCGTTAAGAAACCGCCATTCCCCACAACCGGCTGTTCATCTCCTCCGCGTTCACTCCTCACGTGATCCTCTTCATCACCCGCAAGTACCCGCCCGCCATCGGCGGTATGGAGGAGTTCTCCCGCCAGCTCACCGCCGCGTACCCCGGCCCGGCCCGCCTGTGCGCGCTCCGCCGCGGCCAGCGCTGGCTCCCCCTCTTCCTGCTGACCGCCGCCGTCCAGTGCGCTGCTGCCCGCGGCCGCGTCTCCGCCATCCACCTCGGCGATGGCCTGCTCGCTCTCGCCGCCCCCGTGTTCGAAGCGCTCGCCGATGCCCCCGCAGTCGTTACCGTCCACGGCCAGGACGTCACCCGCCCCTTCCCCGGTTACGGCGGCCTCGTCCGCATGGCCCTCCGCCGCCTGGGCCCCCGCCGCGTCGTCGCCGTCAGTTCCTACACGGCCGGCGAAGTCCTCCGCCGCTGCGGCTTCCGTCCGCGCGTCATCCTCAACGGCGTCGATGTCGACCGCTTCGCCGCCATCCAGCGCGCACCGGACCCGGCAGCGGCCCGGGCGGCCCTCGGCCTCCCGCGCCAGGGGCCGCTCATTGTCAGCGTCGGCCGCCTTGTCGAGCGCAAAGGCATCGCCTGGTTTGCCAGGCAGGTGCTCCCGCTCCTCCCCCGCGATGTCGTCTTCGCCGTCGCCGGCGACGGCCCGGAGCTCCCCCGCCTCCGCGCCATCGCTGCCGCCGAGCCGCGCCTCGTGCTCCTCGGCGCCCTGCCGGACCCCGCCGTCGACCGCCTCTACGCCTGCGCCGACCTCTTCGTCGCGCCGAACGTCCCCGTCCCCGGGCGCCCCGAGGGATTCGGCATCGCCCCCGCCGAAGCCGCGGCCGCCGGCCTGGCTGTGCTCGTCGCCGCACTCGAAGGTCTCGTCGACATGGCCAGCGTGAGCGGCGCCACCCTCGTCCAGCCGGGCGACCCTCGCGCCTGGGCCGCCGCCGTCTCCAGCGCCCTCGCCGCGCCTCCCCGCTCCCGGCCCCGCGTCCGCTCCTGGGCCGATGTTGCCGCCGACTACGCCCGCCTGTTCGAAAGTGTCGCCGCCGAAGCCCGCCGCGCCAGCCCGCGCCCAATCCGGCCCGCCCCGAAGTAACCCGCAGCCACGACAGCATCCACCAGCACCGCGGTCGCCCGTGCCACTACCGCCACCGTCAAAGCCGTCGCGGCCCCGAGCTCCCCGCCCAGGAGCGCCACGATAACGCTCTCCCGCACCCCCGCCCCCGAGGGCGCAAACGGCGTCACGTACCCGGCCAGGCTCGCGAGCGCAAACACCGCGACCCCCTCCTCCCACCGCGACAGCGGCCATGGGCTGACCACCACCGCCGCGACGTGAAAGGCGAGGCCCGCGAGCAGCGCTGCCGCCGCCATCGCGCCGAAACTGAGCAGCGCCGTGCCCGGAGCCACGCTCACGCCGCTCCGCTCGCCGCGCGGCCCGAACCGCCCGCTCAACCGGCGGACCAGCCCCGGCTGCGCTCCGCCCAGCGCCAGCGCCGCCGCAGCCGCCAATCCCCCCGCACTCGCCCACCACCACCCGGGACCGAACGCAGGAAGCACCAGCGCCGCCGCCACCGCAATCGATGCCGCCAGCTGGAGCACCTGCTCCACCCAGAGCAGCGCAGCGATGGCCGGCGCCTCTGCCCCGGCATCGCGCAGCGCCAGGTACTTCCCCGCGGGCCCCGTCGGCGGCCCCGGCAGATAGCGCGCCACCCACCCGTGCACGAACGCACGAAGCCACACCCCTCGGCCCCGCCCCGGCCAGGTGCCCTCGCCGAGCCAGTGCCACCCTGCCGCCAGCATCGCCACCTGTGCGCCGTAGAGGAGCGCTGCCCAGCCCAGCGCATCCACCGCCCACCCCTCATGGTTCCGCCAGATCTCCCGTCCCGCAATCACCACAGCAGCCGCGAGCGCGAGACCGGCACCCAGGCGCAGCGTAAACGCAACCGCGCGGATCACGCGGTCGCTGCCGCCGCCGGGGAAATCCCAGCCGGCCGCGCCCGCTCCAGCAGCACGACCGCGTATCGCCCAACCCGCACCCGTCCCTCGCCGAGCCATTCCCCGCCATGCACCCCGGCGACCCCATGCGCGCCCGCCCGCACGGTCGCGACCATCGGCGCCTCGCCGTAGTTCACAAGGTGAACCTCCACACCCCGCGGACCCTCCCACAGGTCCACATACCCCGACCCCGAGAGTTCGACCTGCGCGGGGTTCATCGCTGCCAGCACCCGCGCCGCCCCCTCGTCCATCGGCACCTGCGCGAACCGCCCGCCAAACACCAGCCGGAACAGCAGGTCCAGCCGGTCGACGAACCGCCGCACATGCACCCGGCTGTAGTACCCGTCCACCACCCGCGGGCCCAGCACGCGGATCGCCGGCTCGAGCGGCCCCGCAAACCAGCGGAGTCCGCTGTGCCCCCGCCGCTTCAATCCCAGCTCATCGAAGCGCATCACCCGGCCCCGGAACCATGCCGGCGGCGTCGCGCTCGCCGGGACCAGCAGGCAGCCGAGGTCGCACGGCCCGTGCCGCTCTCCGACCACCCGGAACGGGATGCCCGCGCCAACGAGCGCCTGGATCACCCGGAGGTAGTCATCGCCGTCGCCGGGGTAGAGGTCCCCCCGCCAGCCAATCGCGTCCGGCACAAACACACCGACCCGCGCAGCCTCCCGCCGCTCGCAGCCCCTCGCCACCAGCGCACCAAATTGCCGCACCACCTCCCCGAACGCCGCCAGCCGCGCGTCGTCGCGCCCCGGCCGGAGCAGCGTCCACCGCTCCTCTTCGATATACTCCGCCGCCCGCAGGACCGGCACCCCGCCGGCGGCAAAGCCCTCCGCCGCAATCTTGGCGAACGTCGATGGCGGCGGCGGTCCGTCGACCCCAATGCCCCGCTCATACGCAATGCTCAGCGCCGGCGCCCCGGGCTTCAGCGCGCGCAGCAGCTTGTACGTCCCCGCGTTCTGCACCAGCGTCCCCTTCCCGGCCCGCGGCGATTGCAGGTTCTCCACAAACAGCCAGTCCATGAACGAGGCAATCGCCGGCAGGTCGGCGCCGAACACGTTGAACGTGTTCACGTTGACACCGCCCACCGTGTTCGTCACGAAACGGGTCTCCGGGTACGCCAGCCGGACCTCCTCCACAATCCCCCGCAGAAACGCCGTCAGCGTCCCCGCCCGCCATTCAGCGAACCGCCGCGCCGCCTCGCTGCGGCCCGGCCGGAACAGCCGCGGCAGGGGAAGCGGCCTCAGCCCGCGCTGCTCCTGCCACGCCCCGAATGCCTCACGGCACCGCAGGCACGCGCACCCCGCGAACGCCGTGTAGTCCCGCGAAAGCGGGATCGGCATCCCCCCGAACGCACAGTTGTCGAAAAACAGCACATCCGCCCCGCGCTGGCACGCATCGAGGCAACGCGTCAGCACCCACTCCCGCCACGTCCGGTCGTTCAGGCAGGTGAAGAAGCGCCCGTTGTAGTACGGGATCCGCTTCCCCTTCGGCGTCATGGCGTACCACGGTTTCGAAGCGAACGAGCCGAGCGCCGCAGCGTTCGATGGCTGGATATACGCCGCAGCAAGCATCCCCAGGTCATGGCAGCGGCGCGCCGCCCGCTCGAACGTCCGCCAGTCCTCGGCCTCCAGCTCCGGCGGCAGCCCCCAGTTGTACGTGAGGAAGACGCACGTAACTCCCCCCGTATCGCGCAGCCACCGGAGGCGCTCCGGTTCGTACGCATGGAGATAGGTGTCCCCGTCTGCCGGCCGCCCGAACCCCTTCAGCCGGTGGATCACCATGCTCCCGTTGCCGGCCCAGTAGTAGGCCGGCACAAGCAGCCCGCCAGGTTCAACCCCGGAGCCCATCCCAAGCATCGTGGCGTGTCCCCTATTGTCGAACGATGAACGCCGCAGCAACGGCGCACTCGTCGGTCGGCTGTTCACGCGCCGTTCAACTGGTCTTCGCGGCTCGTTAAAGCCGCCGTCCGACGATGCCGGCCATGGCTGTTGCATCCCGCACCGATCGCCGCACCATGCCCGCTGTCCTGCGAAAGGCGACACCGTACATCTATTTCCTCGTGCTGATTGCACCGAACCTGCTGCTCCTCGCAGCATTTACCTACCGTCCGCTCATCGAAAACTTCCGCCTGTCCTTCTACGACTGGGACCTTATTTCGCCAACAAAGCGCTGGGTTGGCCTGGAAAACTACACTGACTACTTCCGCGACAGCACCTCCCTCTACGTCATGCGGAACACCCTGGTCTTCACCGCCGGCACCGTCGCCGGGACGATGCTCATCGGCCTCGCCCTCGCCCTCCTCCTCAACCTCCGCCTCCGGGGCCGCAATGTCGCACGCACCGTCCTCTTCGCACCCTACGTCCTCGGCGGCGCGGCAGTCGGCATCGTCTGGCTCTTCATCTTCGACCCCCGCTTCGGCCTCGTCTCCGGCATCCTCGACCGGCTCGGGCTCCCCTCCCCCAACTGGTACAACGACCCGAACTGGGCCATGCCGATGGTCATCATCGTCTACATCTGGAAGAACCTCGGCTACGCCACCGTCGTCTACCTCGCCGGCCTCCAGACCATCCCCCGCGACCTGTACGAGGCAGCCCAGGTCGATGGCGCAGGCCGCTGGGCCCAGTTCCGCCACGTCACCCTGCCCATGCTCTCCCCCATGACCTTCTTCCTCCTCGTGACCACCACCCTCGGGTCCATGCAGGCCTTCGACATCATCAGCGTCATGACCGCCGGCGGGCCCCTCGATAGCACCAAGACCATGGTCTACCAGGTCTACGAAGAGGCCTTCGTCCGCTTCCGCGTCGGCGACGCCTCCACGGTCGCCACCGTGCTCTTCTTCATCCTCCTCGGCGTCACGCTCCTGCAGGTCCGCCTGCTCGAGCGCCGCGTCACCTACGGGTAGAGGCCGCAATGCAGGAGACGATTCGCTCGCATCACGGGACACGGGCGGCTCACGCCGCAGGAGTCCAGGTATCCAGCCGCCTCTCGCGCGTCGCCGCCTACGTCGCGGTCATCGTCGCCGTCGGCATCATCGTCCTCCCGCTCATCTGGATGCTCACCGCCTCGGTCAAGACCAGGCAGGAGATCTACACCCTCCCCGTCTCCTGGTGGCCCGAAACCTTCCGCTGGGAAAACTACCGCCAGGCCTGGACCGCCGTCCCCTTCGAACGCTTCTTCATCAATAGCCTCGTCACGACCTCCATCGGCAGCGCCCTCGAACTCGTCAACGGCGTCCTGACGGCCTACGCCCTCGTCTTCCTCCCCTTCCCGAAGAAGAACCTCATCTTCCTCATCGTCATCGCGGCCCTCATGGTGCCCTTCCAGGTCACCATCATCCCCAACTACGTCCTCGTCGCCGACCTCGGCTGGGTCAATACCTACCAGGGCATCATCATCCCCGGCGCCGCCGTCGCCTTTGGCGCGTTCCTCATGCGCCAGCAGTTTCTTTCCCTGCCGCGCGAAATCATCGAAGCGGCCCGCATCGACGGCGCCGGCCACCTCCGCATCCTCTGGCAAATCGTTCTCCCGATGTCACGCCCCGCGCTCGTCACCTTCGCCCTTATCTCCATCGTGGCGAAGTGGAACGAATACCTCTGGCCGCTCCTCGTCACGAACGACGCCAACCGCATGACCCTGCCTGTCGGGCTCACCCAGCTACAGCACTCCGAAGGGTCCAGCGAGTGGGGCGTTGTCATGGCCGGCGCCGTCATGGTCATCACCCCCGTCCTCCTCGTGTTCCTCTGGGCCCAGCGCCACATCGTCGAAGGCCTCACCTCCGGCTCCGTGAAAGGCTGACCCTCCCACCGGCGTACCCCGCCAGCCAGGCGGTTCGCAATGCAACGACCCATCCATACCTCAACCACACGTAAGGAGAGTTCACGATGACCACGATCTCCAGGCGCACCCTCCTGGGCATGGCCGGCGGCGCAGCCGCCCTCGGCCTTGTCGGCTGCGGCGGCGACGACGACGATACCGCCGAACCGACCGCGACAGCCCCCGGCTCCTCCGGCGGAACCGCCGCCAACCCCACCCCGACCCCCCGCGGCATCAAACCCGCCTCCGAAATCACCTACTGGAGCGTCCACCCGGCCAACTCGAAAGCCGTCGAAGAGGAGCTCATCAAGCGCTTCCAGGCCGCCTACCCCGACATCAAGGTCAAGCTCGAAACCGCTGGCGCCAACTACGCCGAAGTCTCCCAGAAGTTCAACGCCGGCCTCGCCGCCCGGCAGATCCCCGACGTCGTCATGCTCTCCGACGTCTGGTGGTTCAAGTACTTCCTCGCCGGCACCATCGAGCCGCTCGACGCCCTCATCGCCGAAGCCAAAATCGACCTCAGCGATTACCAGGACACCCTCGTTAAGGACTACCAGTACGACGGCAAGCAGTGGGGCATGCCCTTCGCCCGCAGCACCCCGCTCTTCTACTACAACAAAGAAAAGTGGGCGGCCGCCGGCCTTCCGGACCGCGGCCCCAAGACCTGGGACGAGTTCGACGAGTGGGCAAAGACCCTCCAGGCCATGGCCAAGCCCGGCGAGTTCGCCTTCACCCACGTCAAGGGCGACAGCTACATCGCCTGGACCTTTCAGGGCATCATCTGGCAGTTCGGCGGCCGCTACTCCGACGACAAATTCAAGATGCTGATGGACTCCCCTGAAGGGATCGAAGCCGGCAACTACGTCCGCAGCCAGGTCTTCAACCTCAAGTACGCCAACGTCACCGCGAAGGACGTCAACGCCGACTTCCTCGCCGGCACCACCTACTCCATGCTCTCCTCCACCGGCGGCCTCGCCGGCGTCCTCCGCGATGCCAAATTCCCCGTCGGCACCGCCTTCCTCCCCGAAAAAAAGCAGTTCGGCTGCCCCACCGGCGGCGCTGGCCTCTGCATCCCGAAGGCCATCTCCGACGAAAAGAAACTCGCCGCCATGCTCTTCATCGGCTTCATCACCAACCCCGAAAACACGGCCTACTACTCGCAGAACGTCGGCTACATGCCCGTCCGGAAGAGCGCCGTAAACGGCCCCATCATGCAGGAATTCTTCGCGAAATACCCCCAGTTCAAGACCGCGGTCGACCAGCTCCCCAAAACCCGCCCCCAGGACCCGGCCCGCGTCTATGTCCCCGGCGGCGATGCCATCATCGGCAAGGGCCTCGAACGCATGGTCCTGAACAATGAAGACGCGAAGAACGTCTGGCCCGACGTCAAGAAGGAACTCGAGAAGATCGTCGACACCGAAATCCGCCCCAAGATCAAGATCTAACCGTCCGTTCCCTACCCGGGCCCGCGCGGCACCACCGCGCGGGCCCGCGCATTCCCCGGGAGGTTGCCCATGGGCGTCGAATTCGACCGCGTCTCCAAGCACTTCGGCGCCGTCCGCGCCGTCGATAACCTCAGCCTGGCCGTCGAAGATGGTGAGTTCCTCGTCCTCGTCGGCCCCTCCGGCTGCGGGAAAACCACCGCCCTCCGGATGGTCGCCGGGCTCGAAACCCCCACCGCCGGTGATATCCGCATCGACGGCCGCTCCGTCCTCGGCGTCGAACCCCGCGACCGCGACATCGCCATGGTCTTCCAGTCGTACGCGCTCTACCCCCACATGAGCGTCTACGACAACCTCGCCTTCGGCATGCGCCAGCGGAAAGTCTCCCGCGCCGAGATCGATGCCCGCGTCCGCGAAGTCGCCGACATGCTCGCCATCACCCCGCTCCTCCAGCGGCGCCCGCGCGAACTCTCCGGTGGGCAGCGGCAGCGCGTCGCCCTCGGCCGCGCCATCGCCCGCCGCCCCCGCGTCTTCCTCATGGACGAGCCCCTCAGTAACCTCGACGCTCAGCTCCGCCTGCACACCCGCGCTGAGCTGAGCGAACTGCACCGCCGCCTCCAGACCACCGTCATCTACGTCACCCACGACCAGGTCGAAGCCATGACCATGGGCACCCGGATCGCCGTCATGCGCGACGGCGTCCTCCAGCAGGTTGCCGAACCCCAGCGCCTCTACGATGAGCCGGCCAACACCTTCGTGGCCAGCTTCATCGGCAGCCCCGCCATGAACCTCCTCCGCGGCGAACTCCGGGCCGAGGGCGGCCAGCTCCGCTTCGAAGCACCGGCCATCGCCCTCACGCTTCCCCCGGCCTTCGCGCCGGTCCCCGCCGGGCCGATCGTGCTCGGCATCCGCCCCGAAGGCTTCGAGCGCCGGCCCGTCCCGGCCCCCGGCCCCATCACCGGGACCGTCGTCCTCGTCGAACCCCACGGCCCCGACCTCTACGTCACCGTCGATGCCTCCGGCCAGTCCGTCACCGCCCGGCTCGACCCGGCGTGCGCCGTCCACCCCGGCGACACCATCGCCCTCGTGCCGGACGGCCGCGGCATCCACTGCTTCGACCACGAGACCGGCCGCCGCCTCGCCGGCGCCCCCGCCGACCGTGCGCTCCCCGTCGCCTGAAACCCGGCAACACCGCGCTTGACGCCGCACCTACCGGGCGGAAAAATCGCCATGCTTCAAGAAGGAGGAGCCCTACACCCATGAACGTCAAAGCAGCGGTCCTGTACGCCCCCAACCAGCCCCTCGCCATCGAAGAGATCGAACTCGACGAACCCCAGGCCGGCGAGGTCCTCGTCAAAACCGCCGTCACCGGTGTCTGCCACTCCGACCTCCACTTCATGGAGGGCAAGTGGCTCTATCCCATGCCCGTCGTCCTCGGCCACGAGTCCGCTGGCGTCGTCGCCAAGGTCGGCCCCGGCGTTACCAACGTCAAAGAAGGCGACCGCGTCGTCGTCGCCTTCGTCCAGTCCTGCGGCACCTGCAACCGCTGCGTCACCGGCCGGCCCAACCTCTGCGAAAACACCCAGGCCCTCAACCGCATGGGCCGCGTCAAGCTCAAGGGCCAGCCCATCATGCAGTTCGCCGGCATGTCCGCCTTCGCCGAATACCAGCTCGTCAGCGCCAACGCCTGCGTCCACGTCCCCGAAGGCGTCCCCATGCGCGCCGCCGCCCTTGTCGGCTGCAGCGTCATGACCGGCGTCGGCGCCGTCACCAACACCGTCAAGCTCCAGGCTGGCCAGACCGTCGCCGTCGTCGGCTGCGGCGGCGTCGGCCTCAACATCATCCAGGGCGCTAAGATCGCCGGCGCCTCCCGCATCATCGCCGTCGACCTCCTCGAATCAAAGCTCGCCGCCGCGAAAGAGTTCGGCGCCACCGACGTCGTCGACGCTTCCAAGGGCGACGCCGTCCAGCAGGTCATCGCCATGACCAACGGCGGCGTCGACTATGCCTTCGAAGCCATCGGCCTCATGAAGACCGCCCAGCAGGCCTTCGAAATGGCCCGTCGCGGCGGCCAGGCCGTCATCGTCGGCATGCTCCCCCTCACCGAGCAGCTCACCATCCCGAACGCCGGCATGGCCTTCCTCGGCGAAAAAGGCATCGTCGGCTCCTTCTACGGCTCCACCCGCCAGACCTACGACATGCCCTGGCTCATGGAGCTCTACCGCCAGAAGCGCCTCAAGATCGACGAGCTCATCTCCCGCGAGTACACCCTCGACCAGATCAACGAGGCCTACGACGCCCTCAAGAAGGGCGAAGTCAACCGCTCCGTCATCGTCTTCAACGGCGCCTGACGGTCCCGCTGTACAGCGAACACGCAAAGGCGGCGCACCTCGCCCGAGGGGCGCCGCCTCTGTAGCATTCCGCCGGCGGCCCGGCGCCGGCCTGCGAGAGCCCCCCGCTCAGCCCTTGGCGCAGGCAACCACCGGGTCGTAGTCCGGGATGTCCGTAATCTTCTCCGTCGGCTGAATCCAGGCCACCTTCCCGTTCTTGTCCACCACGATCACCACCCGGTTCGCGATCCCGCGCCCCTCGATCAGCACGCCGTACTTCCGCGCCGTCTCGCCCAGCGGGTTGAAGTCGCTCAGGATCGGGAAGTCCACCCCGAGCTCCTTCTTCCACGCCGCCTGCGCCCAGGGCCCGTCGCTCGAAATCACCACAGGAATGGCGCCCTGCGCCTCGAACTCCTTCCGCTTCTGCTCGATGAGCGGCAGCTGGTTGCTGCATACCGGCGAAAATGCTGCCGGCACGAAGTTGATAATCACCGCATTCTTGCCCCGGTAGTCCGAAAGGCGAAACTTCTCGCCTGCCGGGCTCATCGGCAGCTCAAAGTCCGGTGCCTCGTCCCCGACCTTCAGGGTTGCTGTCTCTGCCACGGGATACCCCCATTCCTTAAAAGTGTGCCGCTCGATCGTACAGGCTCCCGTGTTGCCGCGTCTGCCCGGCGCCTGCAGCCGTCCGCCGCGGCCGCCTATAATCGCTGGTGGCACTCGCACCATCCCACCAGGAGTAACCACAGGCCATGAACCTTCTCCGCTTCCTCCGCCCAACGACCATCGCCCACGCCCACTGCGATGGCCCCTGCGGCGTCTACGACCCGGCCGCGGCCCGTATCGCCGCCGAAGCCGTCCTCTCCATGGAAAAGAAAATCGCAGCCCTCGGCGACGCCCAGGACCTCGCCACCGTCAACACCCGCACCCGCTTCATCGCCATCAAGGAGCAGCAGGCCGAGCTCGTCAAGAAGGAGCTCGACATCCTCTGGCACGACTACTTCAAGCCCGAGCACCTCGAGAAGTACCCCAACCTCCACGACATCATCTGGAAGGCCGCCAAGGCCGCCTCGAAGTGCAAGCACGAATCAAACCCCGCGAACGGTGAAGCCCTCCTGAAGGCTATCGAAGAAGTCCACAACATCTTCTGGGCCACCAAGAACCGCACCGACGTCCCCTTCTACCGCGCCAACCCCTAGGCCGCGCCCTTTCCCAGGCGGTCGGGACCACAGCGGGCGGGCTCCTGCTTCGGGAGCCCGCCCGTCACATCTGCCCCGTGTCCGCTCCGCCCGCTACACTGGTAGCAGATGTTCGAAACACTCACCGAACGGCTCCAGGGCGCCTTCAAGAAGTTCGGCTCACGCGGCATCGTCACCGAAGAAGACCTCGACCAGGCCCTGCGCGAGGTCCGGATGGCCATGCTCGAGGCCGACGTCAACTTCCGCGTCGTCCGCGAATTCACCCAGCGCGTCCGCGAAAAAGCCCTCGGCGCCGAAGTCCTTCGCAGCCTCACCCCTGCCCAGCAGGTCATCGACATCGTCCACCAGGAGCTGGTCGACATGCTCGGCGGCGAGGCGCCGAAGCTCGCCACCGCCTCCCGCCCGCCCACGGTCATCATGCTCGTTGGCCTCCAGGGCTCCGGCAAAACAACGAGCGCGGCCAAGCTGGCCAACCTCCTCAAGAAGCAGCGCCTCCGCCCGCTCCTCGCCGCCTGCGACATTTACCGCCCCGCCGCCGTCGACCAGCTCGTCACCCTGGCCCGCGCACTCGACGTGCCCATCCACGAAGAGGGCACCTCCGTCGGGCCCGCCGTCATCGCCCAGAATGCGCTCGAAAAAGCAAAGCGCATGGGGGCCACCCACCTCATCGTCGACACCGCCGGCCGCCTCCACATCGACGAAGACATGATGAACGAGGTGGCCGAGCTGCGCCGCCTGCTCCAGCCCGAGGAAGTCCTCTTCGTCGCCGACGCCATGGCCGGCCAGGACGCCGTCAATGCCGCCAAAGAGTTCCATGAGCGCGTCGGCACCACAGGGCTCATCCTCACGAAAATGGACGGCGACGCCCGCGGCGGCGCCGCACTCAGCATCCGCGCCGTCACCGGGGTCCCCGTTAAGTTCATCGGCGTCGGCGAAAAAGCCGATGCCCTCGAGCCCTTCTACCCCGACCGCCTCGCCAGCCGCATCCTCGGCATGGGCGACCTCCTCACCCTCATCGAGAAGGCCAAGGAAACCATGGGCGAGGAGGACACCGAGGCCTTCAAAGAAAAGCTCAAGAAGGGCACCTTCGACCTCCAGGACTTCATCGAGCAGCTCCGCAAAGTCCGCAAAATGGGCCCGCTCGGCCAGCTCGTCTCCATGCTGCCCGGCTTCAACCGTATCAAGATGCAGCTCCAGGTCGACGAAATCGACGACCGCTTCTTCGCCCAGGCCGAGGCCATCGTCCTCTCCATGACCCCCTGGGAGCGCCGCCACCCCGAAAAAATCGACGGCAAGCGGCGCAAGCGCATCGCCCGCGGCAGCGGCACCGACCCGGCCCAGGTCAACCAGCTGCTCAAGCAGTTCTTCGAGGCCCGCAAGATCGCCAAAACCCTCAGCACCGGCAAAATGCCCCTCTTCCGCTGATGCCCGCCATGCCCGTGCGTGGACCTAACGGCGTCATGTCGTATCCTCATACCCACCGCCAATCCCGTCCGCCTGTGGCGGGCGTTCCCCAGGAGCTTCCATGATTCGCATCCGCCTCCGGCGCACCGGCAAGAAGGGCTACCCGCTCTACCGCGTCGTCGTCGCCAACAGCCCCGACCGCCGCGATGGCCGCTTCATCGAAACCCTCGGGTCCTACGACCCCCACCAGGACCCGCCCCGCGTCACGATCAACGCCGACCGCGCCCGCGAATGGCTGAGCAAGGGCGCCCAGCCCTCCGAAGCAGCCGAGAAGATCCTCGTCCGGGCCGGCGTCCTCGAACGGAAGCCCCCGGTCGTGAAGAAAAAGGCCGCCCGCCCGGCAGCCTCCACTGATTCGGCCGAATAGCCATGCCCGAAACGATGACCGGCGAGCTCGTCGAATACCTCGCCAAAGTCCTCGTCGACCACCCTGAGGCCGTCAGCGTCACCGAAGAGGTCCACGGTGACCGCGTCACCGTTCACCTCACCGTCCACGAGGACGACTACGGCAAGGTCATCGGCAAAGGCGGCCGCATCGCCACCTCCCTCCGCACGCTCGCCAAGGTCGCCGCAGTTCGCGAAGACGTCCGCGTCAACGTGGAGATTGGCCACTGAGCGAACCCCCGGCCCCGGGAACGCCGCGTCCCCAGCGCCCCCGCAACCCGGTGACGCTCCCCGCCGAACCGCGCCCCGGCTACACCGCCGTCGCCCGCGTCCTCAGGCCCCACGCCCTCCGCGGTGAGCTCCGCGTCGAGGTCTTTTCCCCCACCGCCCGGAACATCCAGCGCGGGCGGCCCGTTTACCTCCAGGGCGTTCGCCGCATCGTCGAACGTGCCCGCCAGGCGGGCGATGACTGGATTATCAAGCTCTCCGGCCTCGATACCCGCACCCAGGTCGAACACCTCCACGGAGAGCTCATCGAAGCCCTCGATAGCGACGTCCTCCGCGACGACAGCGAGTCGTACTTCATCTACGAACTGATCGGCCTCGAGGTCGTCACCGCCTCCGGCGAATCGCTCGGCACCCTCGTCGAGGTCCTCCAGCCGGGCGCCAACGATGTCTACGTCGTCCACGGCGAACGCGGCGAAATCCTCGTGCCCGCGATCGGCCAGGTGGTCCAGGAGATCGACCTCGCCGCCCGCCGGGTTGTCATTACACCTTTGCCCGGCATGCTGGACGAAACGCCATAAACGATTGAAACCGTCTATACCCCCGACTACACTGACCCCGGCCGGTGGCGGGGTCCTTAGCCCCGGGCCAACTACCACATCCCGAATGACCCAGGGGGTAATTGCATGTCCAAGGCTGAAGCGCTCCAGGTGGTGAACGAATGCGTCCATCACTGGATCCTCGAACCTCCCCGCGGAGAGCTGACGCCCGGGCGCTGTAAAAAATGCGGCAAAGAGCGCGAGTTCACCGGCGAAACCTCCTACCGCATCGGCCGGGGCTCCTCGCACCGCTCCTGATCTAACCCCCACATCCCAGTTGACCCAGCTGCGAGCCGCTTCCTACGATGGAAGCGGCTCGTTCTGTTGGTGTGGGGACGTAGCTCATCTGGGAGAGCGCAGCATTCGCATTGCTGAGGTAAGGGGTTCGAGTCCCCTCGTCTCCACCAACCCCCGCCATCGACAGCCCCCGCCGCCGGCTCCAAAATACCGCCCGTGCACCGCGTCCGTGTCGAGCCCGGCGGCTTCGAATTTCTTGCCCCACATAACGAAACCGTCCTCGATGCCGCCAACGCCGCCGGCTACTACTGGCCCGTCGGCTGCAACCGCAACGGCGAATGCACCAACTGCGCCATGCTCGTCATTTCCGGCCTCGGGCGCCTCTCCGCCATGGGCCGCTTCGAGCGCGCCAACCTCATCCGCCAGCGCGGCCCCCGCTCCATCGAAGACCCCCGCCTCCGTCTCGCCTGCCAGGCCCGCGTCCTCGGCGACGTCATCGTCGAAAAAACCGGCGTCTTCCCCGACCCCTTCGCCGCAAAGGAACTCCGCTAACATGCCCTACGTCATCACCGAGCCCTGTATCGGCGTCAAAGATGCCTCCTGCGTCGATGTCTGCCCCGTCGATTGCATCCACACCACCGACGACGCCCCCCAGTACTACATCAACCCCGACCAGTGCATCGACTGCGCCGCCTGCGAACTCGCCTGCCCGGTCAGCGCCATCGCCCACGACGCCGCCCTCGAGGGCGACATGCGCAGGTACATTGAGATCAACGCGAACTTCTACCGTTCCTGAGCGTTACCCTAGAGTGAGACGGCATCCCGCCGTGGAGTAACCCTGTGGAACTCGCACAGCTCGAAGCGTTCATCCAGGTCGCGCACCACCGCTCCTTCAGCCGTGCAGCCGAGGCGCTCTTCCTCACCCAGCCCTCCGTCACCGCCCGCATCCAGTCCCTCGAGCGGGAGCTCGGCGAACGCCTCTTTGAGCGCACCGGCCGGAGCGTCACCCTCACCGATGCCGGCCGCGCCTTCATGCCCCATGCCCAGCGCGCCCTCACCGCCGTCCAGGAGGGCACCGACGCCATCGAGGCCGTCCGCCACGGCGAAGTCGGCACCATCCGAATCGGCGCCTCCACCTCCATCGCAACCTACGTCCTCCCCCGCATCCTCAAAAAATTCCGCGAAGTCCGCCCGCGCGTCCACATCCACCTCGCAACGGGCCAGACCGAAGACATCATCGACTCCCTCCTCGCCGGCGAGTTCCATGTCGCCGTCACCCGCCTCGCCCAGCACCCCGAAATCCAGTCCCTCCACCTCTACAACGACGACCTCGCCCTCGTCGTCCCGGCCGACCATCCCTTCGCCCAGAAAGGCAAAGTTTCCATTGCCGAAGCCGCTCGCCAGCCCTTCCTCTTCTTCGAACGCGGCTCCAGCTACCACAGCCTCGTCTACTCCATGTTTCTCCGCGCCGGCGTCGTCCCCGAGTCCGTCATGGAACTCGACGACATGGAAACCACCAAGCACATGGTCGAGGCCGGCCTCGGTGTCGCCATCCTCCCCGTTGTCTCCTTCGAACGGGAGCGCGAGCGCGGCACCCTCGCCCGCGTCGAAATCCGCGAAATGGAGCAGCCCGCCCAGCGCGAAGTCGGCGTCCACATCCTCCGGAACCGGATCCTCGCCCCGCCGATCCACGAATTCCTGCGCATCCTCACACAGGAATTCGGCATCGAAAACACCCTCCTCGCCGCGCCTGCCCGCCCCTGACCTTCGCCCGCAACCGGCAGAGAACATAGACTGATACCGACATGAACTCCGCAATCATCCTCGCCGCCGGCATCTCCCAGCGCATGGGCACCCTCAAACCCCTCCTCGACTGGGGCGGTCAGCCCCTCGTCCGCTACGAAGTCGAACAGTTCTGGCAGGCCGGCGCCGATGAGGTCATCGTCGTCCTCGGCTACCGCGCCGACGACGTCTCCCGCCAGCTCCGCGGCATCCCCTGCCGCATCATGTTCAACCCCCGGTTCCAGCTCGGCCGCGCCGGCTCCCTCCGCATCGGCGCCAAGGCTGCCAACCGCGACGCCGACCGCATCCTGGTCCAGGACGTCGACCAGCCCCGGCCGGCCTCCTTCCTCCGCACCCTCTACGAGGCGCACACCCCCGAGGCCGACTACACCATCCCCGTGCACAACGGCCGCCACGGGCATCCCGTTGTCGTCGCCGGCCGCCTCCGCGAAGAGCTCATGCGCGCCGACGACGCCACGGAAGGCCTCCGCGGCATCCTCCGCGCTCACCACGACCGCCACACCGAAGTCGACGCCGGCGACCTCCTCGACCTCACCTTCAACACCCCCGAGGAGTACCAGGCCGCGCGCGACCGCTTCTTCGCCGCCGTCCGCTGAGATGCCCCTCGTCGGGAGCGGCCGCCCCCACCCGCGGCTCGTCATCTTCGACCTCGACCGCGCGATCATCGACGCCCGCCCGGCCTTCGCCTACACCATCGAAGAGGCCGTCGCCGCCGTCACCGGCCGCCGAGTCTCCGCGCGCGACCTCGCCGATGCCTACCACACCCGGCCCTGGCGGGACGCCCTCCGCATCCTGCTCGATGACCCGCATGAGCGCGACGCCGCCGAAAACCTCTGTCTCCAGTACGCCGCGCGAAGCGCCCTCAAGCGGCTCCTCGTCTTCGAGGGCGTCGGTATGGCCCTCGACGCCCTCCGGGCCGAGCAGATTGATATGGCGGCCATCACCCGCCATCCCTACGCGCTCGCCCGCAAGCAGGTCGAGTCAACCGGGCTCGACCGCTTCTTCTCCCTCGTCATGCCCCCGCCAGAGGGCCGATTCGACCCTCCGGCCCAGCTCGGCGAATGCTTCCGCCTCCTCGAAACCGCGCCGGCCGAATCCGCCGTCGTCGCCCCGGGCCGCTTCGAACGCTCGGCCGCCGAGCGCGTCGGCGCCGTCGCCGTCACCGCAGCCTGGGCCGTCGAACACGACCCCGGCGACCTCAGCGTCGCAGCGCCCGGCGAACTCCTGGAGGCGCTCCTCCGTCGCTGGGAGGGCCGCCCCCGCTGACCGCCTTACCGGCCGGCGGCCGCGCGCGCCCGCGGCTCCACCAGGGCGTGGCAGCCAGGGCAGTAGGTCAGCTCGCGGGCCGAGGTGAACTCCAGCTCGCACTTCGGGCAGGTCACCAGCTTGCGCTTCATCGCAATCTCTCCGTTGCGGGGTTCACCCCCAGCATCGGCTCCCCCGGCCGCGGCAGGTAGGGGCATTTCGGCATCGATTTGCCGATAACCATACACAGGGGCTATGGATGCATAATCTCAGGTGAACAACAGGGGAACGGCGTCGTCCGCTAGACTGGTGCCAGCCGCTCCACCATGTGCACCTGCGACAGGAGGTACCCGTGAGCATCATCCTAACCACCACCAACGCCATCGAAGGCCGCCCCGTCCAGCAGTACCTCGGTATCGTCGCCGGCGAGGTCATCCTCGGCGTCAACGTCTTCAAGGACATCGCCGCCGGCTTCCGCAACATCGTCGGCGGCCGCTCCGGCAAGTACGAAGAAGAGCTGCGCAAAGGCCGCGATGGCGCCATCGCCGAGATGCTCCAGTACGCACAGCAGCTCGGCGCCGATGCCGTCCTTGGCATCAAACTCGACTACGAAACCGTCGGCGGCGGCCAAATGCTCATGATCACCGCCTCTGGAACCGCCGTGAAGCTCGCCTGACCCCGGCGCCGCAGGTGGAACGTTAGTCTTCGCCCGCTAGGCTACAAAGCCGAACCACCCCACCCGGAGGGACCCCGTGGCCACCAAAATCGGCATCAACGGCTTCGGACGCATCGGCCGGCAGGTCTTCAAGGCCATCACGGACCGCTACGCCGGCACCCTCGAAGTCGTCGCCATCAACGACCTCGTCGATACCGACGTCAACGCCAACCTGCTCAAGTACGATTCCAACTACGGGCGCTGGCACCGCGACATCCGCGCCGAAAAGGACGCCCTCGTCATCGATGGGCACACCGTCCGCGTCTTCGCTGAGCGCGACCCCGGCGCCATCCCCTGGGGCTCGGTCGGCGCCGAGATCGTCATCGAATCGACCGGCCTCTTCACCGACGCTACGAAGGCCGCCGCGCACCGCCGCGATTCGGTCAAGAAAGTCCTCATCTCCGCCCCGGCCAAGAACGAAGACGTCACCATCGTCCTCGGCGTTAACGCCGACCGGTACGACCCCGCCAGGCACCACATCATCTCCAACGCTTCCTGCACCACCAACGGCCTCGCCCCGGTCGTCAAGGTCATCGTCGATAACCTCGGCCTCATCAAAGGCCAGATGACCACCATTCACTCCTACACCAACTCCCAGCAGATCCTCGACAAGGCAGCGGGCAAAGACCTCCGCGAAATGCGCGCCGGCGCACTCAACATCGTGCCAACCTCCACCGGCGCCGCCCGCGCCCTCAAGCTCGTCATCCCCGAGGTCGACGGCAAACTCGACGGCCTCGCCTACCGCGTCCCCACCCCCACCGTCTCCATCGTCGAAGTCGTCGCCCTCACCGAGAAAGAAACCACCGTCGATGCCCTGAACGACATCATCCGCGAAACCGCCGCCGAGAAGATGAAGGGCATCCTCGGCATCACCATGGACCCCGTCGTCTCCATGGACCTCAAGGGCGACGAGCGCTCCTCCATCGTCGATGGTCTCTGCACCAACGTCGTCGGCGGCAACCTCGTAAAAGTCGCCGCCTGGTACGACAACGAGTGGGGCTACGCCTGCCGCCTCGCCGACCTCGCCGCCTTCGTTGCGGAAAAGGGCCTCTAGCCCGCCCGTCTTCCCGCAATCCCCTCCGCGCCCCCGCCGCCCGGCGGGGGCGCGCCGCTTCGCGCTCACGGCATGCCGTGAGCGTTTCCTTTCCCGAGGCCGCCGCCCGCGTATCCTGTAGCCCACCACTGGGAGGAGCGCGTGGCCGAAACTTCGCCCGGGCACCTTGCCGTCCGCCAGCGCATGGCCGCCCTGCGTACCGGCGCCGCCGGGCGGCTCCTCACCTGGCGCCTCGGCCTCGCTCTCGTCCTCCTGCTCGGCGCAGCGCTCCGCTTCCACGGCCTCGGCTGGGACCAGCCCCCCGAAGCCGACTACCCCCTCCAGATGCACCCCGACGAGCGCTTCCTCTCCCTCGTCGCCGACCGCCTCGATTGGCCCTCCTCCCTCTCCGCCTACTTCGACACCGCCCGCAGCCCCCTCAACCCCTATAACGACGGACAGACGAACTCCTACGTCTACGGCACCTTCCCGCTCTTCCTCGTCAAAGCCGTCGCCACGCTCCGCGGCGACGACCCCGCCGGCCCCGGCAACTCCTACGTCACCACCGTCGTCTCCGGCCGGCAGGTCACCGCTGCCTTCGACGTCCTCGCTATCCTGCTCGTCTTCCTGCTCGGCGCCGCCCTTGCCGGCCGCCGCATCGGCCTCCTCGCTGCCCTCCTCTACGCGCTCGCCGTCCTCCCCACGCAGCTCGCCCATTTCTGGACCATGGACCCCTTCCTGAACGTCTTCGCATTACTGACCCTCCTCCTCTCGGTCCACTGGGTCCGCGCCGAGGGAGCCCGCGGCTGGTGGCTCGCCGCCGGCATCGGCGTGAGCGTCGGCCTCGCCACCGCCTGCAAGGTCAACGGCGCCATCTTCGCCGCCGTCCCGGCCCTCGCCTTCGCCCTCCGCATCCTCCTCTGGGATATCCGCCGCGCCCCCGCCTCCTGGAACGGCGAGCGCCCGCCGGCCCGCCCGGGCTCCTCCTGGCTCAGCGACCTCTCCATGCTCTGCATGGCTGGAGCCCTCTCCCTCGTCGTCTTCCGCATCGCCCAGCCCTACGCCTTCGCCGGCCCCAATCCCTGGGACTTCGCCCTCAACCAGCAGTGGTGGGACGACATCCAGCGCGAGCGTAACTTCCAGCAGGGCAACGTCGACTATCCGCCGTTTGTCCAGTTTGCCGGCACCACGCCCTTCTTGGCTGCCCTCCGCAACATCACCCTTTGGGGCCTGGGCCCCGCCCTTGCCGCTACCGCCTTCGCCGGCCTGGCGGCGGCAGCCGTCCGCGCTGCGCGCACCCGCGACCTCGCCCTCGTCCTGCCGGCCGTCTTCGCACTCCTCGTGCTCGGCTTCTGGGGCCCCCGCTTCGTCGCCTTCATGCGCTACTTCCTGCCGATGTACCCCGTCCTCTGCCTTTTCGCGGCCTGGGGGCTTGTCCGTCTCGCCGAAATGGCCCGGGACGGCTGGTCGATCCGCCTCCCGCGGCGGGTGCTCCGGGTCGAGCCGCGACGCGCCCGGCCTGCAGCGCTCGCGGCCTTCGCCGTCGTTCTCGCCGCCTCCACGTGGTGGGCGCTCGCCTTCCAGCGCGTCTACCTCGAAGAGCACCCTCGCATCGCCGCCACCCGCTGGGTCTACGCGAACGTGCTGCCCGGGAAGGCCATCACCACCGAAATCTGGGACGACCCTGTCCCCTGGGACTTCCCCGGCCGCGAACGCCAGTACCGCCTCGTCGAACTCGACGTGTACCGCACCGACTCGCCCGAGAAGATCCGCGAGCTCGTCTTCGGCACCCCGGACAACCCGAACCGGCCCGGCCTCGCCGGCGCCGACTACGTCGCCGTCACCTCGAACCGAGTCCGCGACTCGGTCGCCAAACTGGAGCGCGAGTACCCCGCCACCATCCGTT
The DNA here is from genome assembly GCF_002563855.1 of Tepidiforma thermophila. Taxonomy (NCBI): domain Bacteria; kingdom Bacillati; phylum Chloroflexota; class Tepidiformia; order Tepidiformales; family Tepidiformaceae; genus Tepidiforma; species Tepidiforma thermophila. The sequence continues at coordinate 2,521,206 of NZ_PDJQ01000001.1, read as the reverse complement.
ACTACCGCCTGCTCGAAACGGGCGAACTCGGCTTTGAGCGCGTCGCCACCTTCCGCGTTCGCCCGTCCTTCCTCGGCATCTCGGTCGACGACTCCGGGGCCGAAGAATCCTTCACCGTCTACGACCACCCCGAAGTCCGCATCTACCGCAAAACCGCCGCCTTCGACCCCAATCGCGCCTACGCGCTCCTCTCGGAGGCGCGGCCCGAAGCCGCCGTCAACCTCCTGCCCCGCCAGGGCCGCACGAACGGGCTCCAGTTCACCGCCGCCGAAGCCGCCGCCCAGCAGTCCGGGGGCACCTTTACCGACGTCTTCAGCGCGCCCCGCTGGATGAACCGCACCGCCTGGTTCTGGTGGCTCCTCTGGCTCGAAGCATCGGCGCTTGCTGCACTCCCGTGGGTCACCTGGCTCTTTCGGCCGCTCGCAGGCCGCGGCTACGGCCTCGCCAAACTCCTCGGTCCGCTCGCGGTGGTCCTCCTGGTCTGGCTCCTCGTCGCCTGGGGCCCCGTCGAATTCTCCCGGGCGCTCGCCTGGGCAGCATTTGCCGCCTGCACCATCGCGGGCCTCGCCTTCGGCATCGCCCGCCGGCGCACGCTGCTCGCCGACGCCCGTGAAAGCTGGCGAAACTGGCTCGCCGCCGAAGCGGTCTTCCTCGCTGCCTTTTTCGCCTTCCTCCTCCTGCGCGCCGCCAACCCCGACCTATGGCACCACCCCCAGGGCGGCGAAAAGCCGATGGAGATCGCCTACCTCACCGCCGTCGTCCGCTCATCCATCCTTCCGCCCTACGACCCCTGGTTCGCCGGCGGCAGCCTCAACTACTACTACATGGGTTGGTTCTACCTCGCGGTGCCCATCCGCGCCTTCGGCATCCTCCCCGAGTACGCCTTCAACCTCGGCGTGCCGACCTTCGCCGCAACTGCCGCCAGCGTCGCCTTCGCCGTCGTCAGCGCCCTCGTCGGCGCCGCCCGTCCCCACGCCGCGGCCGTCCGCCGCCGCGCTGCTGAGCCGCTCCTCGCCGGCATCCTCGCGGCGTTCTTCCTCGTCGCCATCGGCAATCTCGATGCCGCCCACCAGTGGATCGAGCGCCTCCAGGCCGCGAACAGCTCGTCGCTCGCCTCTGGAACGCCCGTGCTCGGCGGCGCGGTCGGCATCCTCGGCGGCCTCTGGCGCTGGCTGTTCGAGGGCGCCGCCCTGCCGCCCTTCGACTGGTGGCGCAGCTCCCGCGTCCACTTCGGCTCCTTCGATATCACCGAGTTTCCCTACTGGTCCTTCCTCTTCGCCGACCTCCACCCGCACCTCATGGGCATCCCCTTCTTCACCGCCCTCGCCGCTGTCGGCATCGCCCTCGTCATCGCCGCCGCCGGGGGCGATCGGACCCGCCCGTGGCTGCTCGCGGCGCTCGCCGGCCTCTTCGTCGGCCTCATCCGCACGGTCCACACCTGGGATTTCCCCACCGCCGCCCTGGTCGCCGCTGCGAGCATCCTCCTCGCCGCCCTCCTCGCACCGGGCCCCGTCGAGCGTCGCGCCTGGACCGCCCTCGGCCAGCTCGCCCTCGCCGGCGCCGTGGCCGTCGTGCTCTTCGCGCCATACAACGCCCGCTTCGAAACGTTCGACCCCGGCATCGTCCGCGCCCCCGAGACGACGAAGTTCCACCAGTTCGTCGTGCAGTACGGCGTCTTCCTCGCCATCGGATTCGCCTTCGTCGCCCTCCGCTGCCGCGAAGAGCTCGAAGCTCGCGGGTTCGACCCCGGCCGCAATCCGCTCCTCGCCATCGTTGCCGGCTGGCTCGAAGTTGGCTCCCTTGCCTTTTTCCTCGCCGGCCTCGCGGCCTTCACCTGGCCGTTCGGCCTCACGACCGTCGCCATGGCCCTCGTCGGCATCGTCTTCCTGCTCAACCTCGCCTGGCTCGAGTTTCGTCGCCCTGACCGCGACCTTCCCCGCCTTCTCGCCACCCTCCTGTACGCGCTCGCCCTCGCCATCGCCGCCGGCGTCGATGTCGTCACCCTCAAGAACGACATCGTGCGGATGAACACCGTCTTCAAGTTCGGCCTCCAGGCGTGGCACCTCTTCGCCCTCGCCTCCGGCTACGCCGCCTGGTACGTCGTCCGCGGCATCCTCGAGCGCATGCGCGGCGCCCCGCGGCCAGGCCGGGCCGCAGGCGGGCTCGTCCTCGCCGCCCTCGCGGGCATCGTCCTCGCATCCAGCCTTTTCCTCGTCTCCGGCACCCGCGCCCGCCAGCAGGCCCGCTTCGGCGATACCCCCCTCACGCTGAACGGTTTCGCCTTCTTCCAGCATGGGGTCTTCACCGAGCCCCGCGCCGAAAGCACGACCGCCGACGACGTCACCTTCCGCCTCGACGAGGACCTGCCCCTCATCCAGTGGCTCCGCCGGAACGTCGAGGGCTCCCCGGTCATCGTCGAAGCCGTCGGACCCCTTTACCGCTGGACCGGCCGCATCAGCCAGTACACCGGCCTGCCCGCCGTCATCGGCTGGGACTGGCACCAAATCCAGCAGCGCACAGACTACGCCCCCCTCGTCCAGGAGCGCCGCACCGAAGTCCAGCGCTTCTATACCGACCCCTCCACCGATTTCGCCGAGCGCTTCCTTCGCAAGTACAACGTCCAGTACGTCATCGTCGGCTCCGAAGAGCGCGTCCATGGCACCGAACCCGGCCTCGCGAAGCTCGCCGCCATGCCCGCGCTCAGCGAAGTCTTCCGCGATGGCCCCAACGTCATCTACCGCGTCGACCAGGCCCGGCTCGCAGCCGATATCCTCGCCCGCGACCTCGCCCGTGCGCCCTGACCCCGCCGTCGTCGATCTCCTCGCCGGGTGGGTGCCCCGGCCCGACCTCCAGGCCATGCGTATCGTCACCGGCCGCCCCTGGCGCTGGCTCCCTGCCCTCCTCGGCAGGACAGCGATCACGTTCGCACCCTTCGTCATCTTCCGCGCCGGCGGCTACCGGCCGTCGACGGCCGCGGGCCTCGCCCTCATCGCCCACGAAGCGATGCACCTTTCCCAGGCCCGCGAAATGGGCCGCCCGCGCTTTTACGCCCGCTACCTGCTCGGCCAGCTCCGGTCCGGCTTCCGGCACAGCCGTCACCCGCTCGAAATCCCCTGCATCCAGCTCCAGCGGCAGGTCCGCGCCGCCCTGCGCGAACGCGGCTGGCCTGGCTGACCCCCGCGCTCAGCCGTCGTACAGCCCGAGCGCCCGGAACACCCCTTCGAACGCCGCAAGGCTCCCCGGGTTGAAGTGCGGCAGCACGTACTCCACCCGCCCGTCCCGTCCAATCACCACCACGCCCCTGCGCGACTTCCGCTCCTCCGGGTCCCAGAAGCCGTACGCCTTCACCGCCTCGCCATAGAAGTCGCTGATCAGCGGGAACGGAAAGTGGTCCCGCGCATGGAACTTTGCGTGCGAGCCTATACCGTTCGTGTTGATCCCGAACACCTGCACGCCCGCCTGCCGCAGCGTCTCGTACTCCTGCGCGAACGCCTTCAGCTCGCTCGTGCAGATCGGCATCCCGTCGTCCTGGTAGAACACCAGCAGCACCCGCCCGTTCTTCAGCAGGTCGCGCAGGCGGACCGTGTACGGCTCGCCGCCGTCGGGCACCGCCGGCAGCTCGAAATCCGGCGCCTGCTCGCCCGGCTGAATCGGCGCCCGAACGGCCGGCTCCTGCCCGTTCGTCCCGTGCGTCATGGCAGCGGCTCGAACCCCGGCGGCGTGCCGTCGATGTCCCGCGTCCCCGCAATCACCCGGATGCGCCCAAGCCCGGCCCCGTCCGTCAGCTGCTCCAGCGCCCGCCTCCGCGTGAAGTACTCCTGCAGGTCCCCCCGCGCCGCCTCCACCAGCCCCGGCAGCCCGATGCTGTACAGGAACTCCCGCTGCGACACCGGCCCCCACGCCTGCATGCCCGCATCGTCAATCGCCGCCAGCAGCTCCGACAGGTTCACGTGTGCGGTCAGGTCCTGTTCGCCCACGTGGATGTACGGGTTCTCGTGTGCCGTGTGCCGGTAGAAGCAGAGCAGCGTGCCCTGCGTCCGCCACGGCGCCCAGAGCTCCTCCTGCGGGTACCCGTAGTCGAACACCAGCACCGCTCCCCGCTCCACCAGCCCGCAGAGGCTCGTCATCGCCGGGTAGGCTGCCGGGTTCACCTCGAAGCGGCCCTCCGCCGGCGCATCGTCGATCGTTGCGACCGGCCCCCGCTCCTCCACGAACCGCTCGCCGTCCCATCGGACGTACACTTCGACCGGCCCCCGCGGCGTCCCCTCGAACAGCCGGACCGGGAATGCGTCGAACAGCTCATTCGCCACGACGACGCCCGCATCCGCAGGCGCGACCGGCGGCGCCTGCCAGCTCACCCGCGGGTCATCGCCCGGGCTGTTCGGCTCGATCGCGACGTACCGGACCACTGCGGCGAACGCCGGGTCGCGCCCCTCCGCCCAGTCCAGCACCGCCCGCGCGAGGTGCCCCTCGCCCGCGCCCGGCTCGAAAATCGTGAACGGCGACGGCCTCCCCAGCCGCTCCCACACCTCCCGGCACCACCCGGCAACCGCCCACCCGAACATCGGGTGGATCACCGGGCTGGTCAGGAAATCCCCCTGCCGCCCGATCCGCCCCCGCTTCCGGTAGTAGCCGTGCTCCGGGTGGTAGAGCGCCAGCTCCATAAACCGCTGGAACGGGATCGCCCCGCCGTCCATCTCCGCCACGATGGCAGCAATCAGCCGCGGGTTGCCCAGCGCAGCCCTACCCGGGTCGAGATCGAGTGCCATCATTCCAAGTATGCCCGCCCCCGCCGGGGAGGAGGCAAGCCGCCGACGGTGGTACAGTTCCCTCCGTACCGACGAACGACATTCGAGGCGTCCCGTGCAGTCTCCTCCCGCATCCGAAAGCGCCGTCGACGCGGCAATCCGGCTCTTCGGCGAAACCGTCAACCTCTTCGACCCCCTCCGCTTTCGCGCCTGGGCCGAAATGGGCCTCACCACCGCCCAGCTCCGCGTCCTCTTCCTGGTCCGCGAAGAGCCCGGCGTCACCGCCGGCGAACTCGCCGCCCGCCTCGGCGTCACCCCGCCGACCATCTCCGGCATCGTCGACCGCCTCGTCAAAGCCGGCCTCGTCCGCCGCGAAGACGACGACACCGACCGCCGCCTCGTCCGCAACTTCCTCACCGCGCAGGGCGAAGCCACCTGCTCCCGCCTCGAAACCGGCACCGAGATCTTCACCCGCCGCATCCTCATCGAGATGAACCACGAAGACCTCGAAGCCCTCGTCCGGGGCCTCCGCGCCTTCGTCGCAGCCAGCGAATACGTCCAGCGTGTCGAACCGGACCTCGCAGCCGTCGCCATGCCCGGAGTCAACCTCGCATGACCGCCGTCCGCCGCGTCCGCACCATCGACCTCGAAAACCCCTTCGTCGATTCCTTCGAGGGCATGGTCGAAATCCTGCTCATCCGTCACGGCGAGCAGAAGTTCTTTGAGAACATCCCCCTCGGCCAGGCCTACGATGCCCCCCTCTCGGAACTCGGCCAGAAGCAGGCCGAAGCCGTCGGCCGACGGCTCGCCCCCGCGCGCCTCGGCCGCGTCTACTCCTCCGATATGCGCCGCGCGTACGACACCGCAAAGGCCATCGCCGTCCACCACGGCATGGAGCCCGTCGTCATCCCCGACCTCCGCGAAATCGACCTCTGGCAGCGCGCCCCGCAGGACAAGGGCCTCCTCGATATCTACACCCGCGAACAGCTCGTCGAGGTCTACCGCGAGGTCACCCGCACCCGCAAGCACAGCGCCTACCCCTTCTGCGAGGACGTCGACGCCTTCCGCCAGCGCGTCTTCCGCGCCATGGACCGCATCATCGAAGAGTCGATCGGCATGCGCGTCGCCGTCGTCTGCCACGGCGGCGTCATCAACGCCATCCTCAGCGACGTCTTCGGTTCCCCCTTCGACCACCTCGTCCCGGTCCACCACACCTCCATCAGCGTCATGCGCGCCGCCGATACCCGCCGCGTCATCCTCACCATCAACGACTACTCCCACGTCATGCCCATCCAGTCGTCCCGCTCCGACCTCAACGCATGAGCCGGACCCTCGAACCATCCCCGGCCTGGTTCGAAATCGACCCGGCCTTCTACGCCCACGGCGGCTCCTGCTTCTCCGAAGACGAAACCGCCGCGCTCGGTGAGCCCGCCGGCCTCCGCGCCCTCGTCGGGCCGGTCTCCCCGGAAAACCAGGCCGAAGAGGCCCTCTCCCTCGTTAACCTCGGCGCGAGCGTGACCGCCTGGGCCCCCGCAGAGGCCGACGCCGAGCCCGGCCGCCGCCTCGCCGACGCCGCCGGGCTCGCCCTCGCCTGGCAGTTCGGCGCCCTCGAAGAGCTCGCCGCCCGCATGCCCGGCAGCTTCGACCTCATCTACCACTGCTGGGGCGGCCTCGCCCCCGATGCCGACCTCGACCGCTGGGCCGCCAGCGTCGCTGCCCTGCTCGCCCCCGCCGGCCGCCTCGTCCTCTATGACCGCCACCCCTTCGCGAACGTCGTCGGCCTCCACAAGGGGCTCCTTGTCGTGGCCCGCGGCTACTTCCCGTTCCGCCCCGGCGACAATCCCTGGACGCTCGGCGACCTGCTCACCTCCCTCGCCGATGCCGGCCTCGCACTCGAACTGCTCGACGAATTTCCCCGCTCAGAACGGTACCGCACCGCCACGGATGCTCTGCCCGGCCTCCAGTGGGAACTCCGCTTCCGCGTGCCGTCCGCGATGCTCGTTGCCGCCGTCCTCGCCTTTCAGCCGGGGCCGGTGGCCACCGGCACGCCGGAAGGCTAGGCTGATCCCATGGCCAACCTGGCGCCCCGCTGCAAACTCTGGCTCGAAGCCGGCGGCCGGCTCGTCATGTCCGACTATCGGCTTCGCCTCCTGACCCTCGTCGGCGAGACCGGCTCCCTCGCCGCCGCAGCCGCCGCCATGGGCCTCTCCTACCGACGCGCCTGGGGCAAGGTCCGCGAACTCGAGGCCAACCTCGGATTCCAGCTCGTCCGTTCCGAAGTCGGCGGCGCCGGCGGCGGGCATTCGACCCTCACCGAGGACGGCCGTCGCCTGGTCGAAGCCTACGGCCGTTTCCGCCGCCGCGTCGACGCCGCCGTCGAGCAGGCCTTCCGCGAAGAGCTCGAACCATTCGCGCCGCCAGCCCGCCACACCGCGTAAGCCCCGCCTCCGCTACCCTGTCGGACATGCTCAAGGATGCCTACTGCGGCGAGCTCCGCCGCTCCGACGAAGGCCGGGCCGTGACTCTCGCCGGCTGGGTCCACCGCCGCCGCGACCATGGCGGCCTCATCTTTATCGACCTCCGCGACACCTCCGGCATCGTCCAGGTCGTCTTTAACCCCGACAACCCCGAGGCCCACGCCATCGCCCACCGCGCCCGCGTCGAGTGGGTCCTCCAGGTGAAGGGCACCGTCGCACTCCGCAGCCCCGCCACCGTCAACCCAAACCTCCCGACCGGTGAGGTCGAGGTCATCCCCTCCGCCTGCACCGTCCTCGCCGAGGCCCACACGCCGCCCTTCTACATCAACGAGCCCGCCGACGTCGACGAGCACCTCCGCCTCAAGTACCGCTACCTCGACCTCCGCCGGCCCGAGGTCGCCAGCGTGATCAAGCTCCGCCACGAAGTGGTCCGCTTCATCCGCGACTACCTTAGCAGCCGCGGCTTCTACGAAATCGAAACCCCCACCCTCGTCAAAAGCACCCCTGAAGGCGCCCGCGACTTCCTCGTCCCAGCCCGCATCCGCCCGGGCACCTTCTTCGCCCTCCCGCAGTCGCCCCAGATCCTCAAGCAGCTCCTCATGGCTGCTGGCTTCGAAAAGTACTTCCAGCTCGCCCGCTGCTACCGCGACGAAGACTTCCGTGCCAACCGCGTCGCCGAGCACACCCAGCTCGACCTCGAAATGGCTTTCGTCGACGAAAACGACGTCATGGGCCTCATCGAAGACCTCTACGTCGAAGTCCTCTCCCGCTTCGGCACCGCAAAGCTCCCCTCGCGCTCCATCCCCCGGCTCACCTACGCCGAATGCATGGAGAAGTACGGCATCGACCGGCCCGACCTCCGCTTCGGCCTCGAATTCGTCGACATCTCCGATGCCGTCCGCGGCACGGCCTTCCAGGTCTTCGCCGGCGCCCTCGCCGCCGGCGGCCAGGTCAAGGCCATCCGCGTCGAAGGCCGCGCCGAGATGACCCGCCGCGAGATCGACGAGCTCACCGAAATCGCCCGCTCCGGCGGCGCCAAAGGCCTCGCCTACATCGGCTTCCTCCCCGGCGAGCCCCGCGCGCCCATCGCGAAATTCCTCACCCCGGAGGAGCTGGACGCGATCCGCGCCCGCACCGGTGCCCGCAATGGCGACATGGTCTTCATCGTCGCCGACCAGCCTGCCGTCGTCGCCCGCTCCCTCCACGAAGTTCGCGACGAGCTCGGCACCCGCCTCGGCCTCAAGGACCCCTCCGTCTACCGCATGGCCTGGGTCACCGGCTTTCCGCTCCTCGAGTGGCGGCCCGAAGAGAACCGCTGGGATGCCACCCACAACCCCTTCAGCGGCTTCCTCCCTGAACACGAGCCCCTCCTCGATACCGACCCTGGCGCCGTCATCGCCCGCCAGTACGACCTCGTCCTCAACGGCGTTGAAATCGGCGGCGGCTCCATCCGGATCAACAAGCGGCGTCACCAGGAAAAGGTATTCGAGCTCATGGGCTACTCCCGCGAAGAGCAGCAGGAGCGCTTCGGCGTCATCCTCGATGCCCTCGACTACGGCGTCCCCCCCGAAGGCGGCGTCGGCATGGGCATCGACCGCCTCATGATGTCCCTCGTCGGCACCGAAAACATCCGCGACGTCATCGCCTTCCCCAAGGCCTCCTCCGGCACCGACCCCCTCATGGGTGCACCCGCCCCGGTCGACCCGAAGCAGCTCGAAGAGCTCGGCATCCGCGTGATCGTGCCGCAGTAAAGCGCTCTTTTCGCCGCCCTGTGCGCGAGGTGATCCCCTGAGCCCCTGCCGCCGTGTACGCTTGTAGGCCATCCGGGGCGCCGAATCAGCGCCCCCAGCGCCGGCTTCGCCCAGCGCCGCCGCAGGAGTCCGAACGATGTCGAACCGCATGCTCGCCCTCATGATGGGCGTCGTCGCATTCCTCATCCTTGCCGTCGGGGTCGTCTTCGTCATCGCCCTCGCCGGCGGCGGCAACGACGATGCGGCCCCGGCCTCGCCCGGCGGCGACGACCGCCCGCGCTCCTCCGCCGGCGGCATCTGCTCCGGTAAGTCGCTCATCATCCCCGGCTCCCAGCCCAACACCGTCCTCGACCCGATCCAGGTCGTCGATGTCTCGACCAGCGAGTACGTCGTCGAAATCTTCGGCGGCCTCGTTACCCTCGACCCCGACCTCAAGGTCGTCGGCGATATCGCCGAGAGCTGGGAGGTCTCCAACGGCGGCCGCACCTACACCTTCCGCCTCCGCGATAACGTCGTCTTCCACACCGGCAACCAGCGCCGCGTCACCGCCGAGGACGTCAAGTACTCCATCGAGCGCGCCGCCGACCCCGCCAACGCCTCCCCCACCGTCGTCGCCTACCTCGGCAATATCGTCGGCCTCAAGGACCGCTTCCAGGGCCGCGCCCCCTCCGTCTCCGGCGTCAAAGTCATCGATGAGCGCACCCTCCAGATCGACCTCATCGAACCGTCCGACTACTTCATCTTCGAACTGACCTACCCGGTCTCCTTCGTCGTCGACCGCCAGCAGATCGAGGCCGACCCCCGCAACTGGACCCGCAACCCGAACGGCACCGGTCCCTTCCGCCTCGCCGAGTTCAAGCCTGCCGAGCGCATCCGCCTCGTGAAGAACCCCCGCTACCACCTCGGCGCCCCGAAGGTTGATGAGGTTATCTTCCAGCTCGGCGGCGGCTCCCTCCTCACCCAGTACCAGAACGACGAAATCCACCTCACCCCTGTCCCTGCCTCGCTCCTCGATTCCATCCTCGATGGCTCGAACCCCCTCTCGAAGCAGTACCGCTCCTACCGCGGGCTCGCCACCTTCTACTTCACCCTCAATCCCAATAAGCCCCCGTTCGATGACCCGAAGGTCCGCCAGGCCTTCGCCATGTCCATCGACCGCGAGACCATCAACACGGTCCTCCTCTTCAACTACTACGAGGTCGCGGGCGGCATCGCCCCCGGCGCCATGCCCGGCCGCTCCAGCTCCGTGAAAACCTACCCCTACGACCCGCAGCGCGCGAAGCAGCTCCTGTCCGAATCCAAGTACGCAGGCAGCATGCCCCGCATCATCCTCACCTACGCCGGCAGCGGGGCAGCCCCCGGCGACCTTCTCGTCGCGATCCAGGAAAACTGGCAAAACGTCCTCGGCGTCACCGTCGAGCTCCAGGCGATCGATACCGCCGCCTTCCTCCGCGAACAGCGCCAGGGCAACTTCCAGATCCAGAGCGACGGCTGGTCCGCCGACTACCCCGACCCCGAGAACTTCCTCGGCAAGCTCTTCGCCTCTGACAGCCCCCTCAACTACACGAAGTACCGGAACCCCGAAGTCGACGCCCTCCTCAAGCAGGCCCGCGTCGAAACCAACCGCGAGCGCCGCTACCAGCTCTACGCCCAGGCAGAGCAGAAGATCATCGATGACGCCTCCATCATCCCCACCTTCTGGTCCGTGGAGCACATGCTCGTCAAGCCGTGCGTCCAGGGCCTGCCCGATGCCCCAATGACCATCCCGAAGTTCCGGTACGTCGAAATCAAGGAGCCGTGACCCGTGGCACCGGGCCTCGCCGGTTACATCGTCCGCCGTCTCCTCTGGGCGATCCCGGTGCTCTTCGCCATCTCAGTCATCGTCTTCTACATGCTCCGGCTCGCCCCCGGCGACCCCGTCGACACCCTCCTCGGCCAGCGCTACCAGGAGGAAGAGGCTGCGCTGCTCCGCAAAAAGTACGGCTACGACCAGCCGATTCACATCCAGTACGTCAAGTACATGCAGAACCTCCTCCGCGGCGACCTCGGCATCTCAACCCGCCACCAGACCTTCACCGTCTCCGAAATCATCCTTCCCAAGATCTGGGTCTCCGCCCGCCTCGGCCTTATCGCCCTCGTCATCAGCTTCTTCCTCGGCATCGCCGCAGGCATCTATGCCGCCCTCGCCCGCGGCACCTTCCTCGACCCGGCCACCATCTCCTTCTGGCTCGCCATCGACGCCATCCCCATCTTCGTCGCTATCCCCTTCCTCCAGTGGCTCTTCGCCGTCAGGCTCGACCTCGTCGGGCTCGGCTGGGAAGGCTTCACCAGCGCCAACATCATCCTGCCCATCCTCGTCCTCTCCCTCCCCGGGACCGCCGGCATCGCCCGCTTCGTCCGCGCCTCCGTCATCAGCGTCATGAAAGAGGACTATGTCCGCACCGCCCGGGCCAAGGGCCTCCCCGAGCGGATCGTTGTCATCCGCCACATCGCCCGGAACGCCCTCCTCCCGCTCATCACCATCATCGGGCTCTCCCTCCCCGGCGTCGCCGGCGGCTCGCTCATTGTCGAGCAGCTCTTCGGCATCCCCGGCATCGGCGCCGAAAGCTTCGAGGCCGTCCTCGCCCCCGATTTCGATGTCATCCTCGCCCTCGTCCTCTTCGGCTCCGTGCTCTTCGTCCTGGCCAACATCCTGATCGACATCCTCTACGCGGTCATCGACCCGCGTATCCGCCTCGGAGCCCAGCGCGGATGAGCACCGCCATCGCCGCTGACCCGCTCGCCGTCGAAGCCCGCGCTGCCGCCTCGCCCCGCCGCCGCTTCTTCCGCCAGCTCCTGCGCAAGAAGCTCGCCATGCTCGCCATCGTCTACCTCGCGATCTTCTACACCTGTGGCATCTTCGCGCCGCTCATCGCACCCCACGACCCGTACCAGCAGAACCTCGTCCCCGGCGCCACCCGCCAGGGCCCCTCAGCTGAACACTGGCTCGGCACCGACGCCCTGGGCCGCGACCTCGCCAGCCGGGTCATCTACGCCGCCCGCACCACCGTCGTCTTCACCGTCGTCGTGCTCATCAGCGGCAGCCTCGTCCTCGGCCTCGGCCTCGGCTTGCTCGCCGGGTACCGGGGCGGCTGGGTCGATACCCTCATCATGCGCGTGGGCGAGGTCCTCGCCGGCCTCCCCACCCTCCTCCTCATGCTCGCCATCACCGCCGCCTTCCGCACCCGCATCAACGACGTCGCCTTCTGGCTCCAGGACAACACCTTCCTCGGCTCCGATGCCCGCACCTTCGTCAAATTCGCCATTATCGTCTTCGCCACCGTCCCCTTCGCCTGGATCGGCACCAGCCGCATCGTCCGCAGCCAGGCCCTCGCCATCCGCGAAGAAACCTACGTCCTCGCCGCCGAAGCGATGGGCGCCTCCTCCTGGCGGATCATTACCCGCCACATCCTCCCCGGCGTCCTCCCCCTCTTCGTCGTCGGCGTCTCCGCCGGCATGGCCGGCACCGCCGGCGCCGAGGTCACCCTCAGCTTCCTCGGTCTCGGCATCGACCCGCCCACCGCCAGCTTCGGCTCCCTCATCGCTGCGGGTGCCGGCCCCCAGACCTTCGAGCGCTACCCGCACCTCCTCCTCGCACCGGCCATCCCGGTCACCCTCTTCTTCTTCGCCTGGAACCTCCTCGGCGACGCCCTCGTCGACCTCCTCGAGCCTCGCACGCAGGCGGTCCGCTGACGCCGGGCCGGGCCCTGCCGGGCCCTGCCGGGCCCAGGCCGAACCGTTTGCTATACTCGAAGCGGAGGAACGTTTCAGCCCGTGAAGGTAACCCTTGAGCGGCTCCCCGAGAGCCGCGTCCAGCTCGAAATTGAAGTCGACGACGAGCGTCTCGAGCGGTCGCTCGACGCCGCCTACCGCCGAATCGCGAAGCGCAACCGCTTCCCCGGCTTCCGCCCAGGCAAGGCCCCCCGCGCCATCGTTGAGCGCGCCTTCGGCCGCCAGGGCCTCATCCGCGAAGCCCTCGATGACCTCGTCCCCGATGTCTACAACGAGGCCATCGAAGCCCAGGACGTCCCGGCCATCGGCCAGCCTGAGCTCCAGATCGACTCCCTCGAACCTTTGCGCTTCAAGGCCATCGTCCCGGTTCGCCCCACCGTCGAACTGAACGACTACCGCAGCATCCGCGTCGAGCGCGAGCCGGTCGAAGTCACCCCCGACATGGTCGACCAGCAGCTCGAAGCGCTCCGCAAGCGCCACGCAACCCACGTCCCGGTCGATCGCCCGGTCCAGTGGAACGACATCCTCATCGCCGATGTCTCGGCTACCATCGACGGCGAAGAAGTCCTCCGCGATGACGGCGCCGAGTTCCAGCTCCGCGACGGCGAAACCCTCTTCGTCGAAGGCCTTGCAGAAGCCTTCCTCGGCCTCGAAAAGGGCAAGTCCCGGACCTTCGACATCACCTTCCCCGATGACTTCCACATCGAGCGGTTCCGCGGCAAAACCGCAACCTTCACCATCACCGTCCACGAGGTGAAGGAAGAACAGCTCCCGGCGCTCGATGACGAGTTCGCCCAGTCCATCAACGCCGACGAATTCCCCACCCTGCAGGCCCTTCGCGAGCGCATCGAGGCCGACCTCCGCCGCACCCTCGAAGAAGCCGCCGAAAACCGCTTCCGCACGGCAGCCGTCGATAAGCTCGTCGAAATAGCCACGATCGAATACCCGCGGATCCTCGTCGAGCACGAAATTGACCACCTCATCCGCGACGCCATGGGCAACGACCGCCAGCAGTACCTGGCCTACCTCCAGACCATCGGCCGGACGGAACAGGAGTTCCGCGAAACGTGGCGGGAAGCCGCGGAAACCCGCGTCAAGCGCTCCCTCGTCCTCGAAAAACTCGCCGAGGCTGAAGGGATTACCGTTTCCGCCGAAGAGATAGAACAGGAGCTCGATTCGCTGGTCGCGCCCATGGGCGACGATGCCGAACGGTTCCGCCAGATGTTCGCCACCGAAGAGGGGGTCGCCACTATCCGCCGCAACCTGCTCTCGCGGAAGACCCTCGAACGCCTTAGCGCCCTCGCCCGGGGCGAACTCCAGGAGGAACAGGCATGAATCAGCCCCCGCGCATCCACCCGCTCATCTACGACGTCATCCCGACCGTCATCGAATCCGGCCCCCGCTCCGAACGCGCCTTCGACATCTTCTCCCTCCTCCTCAAGGAGCGGATCGTCTTCCTCGGCACCCCCATCGATGACCAGGTCGCCAACCTGATCGTCGCCCAGCTCCTCTACCTCCAGCGCGAAGACCCCGAGCGCGATATCTCGCTCTACATCCACTCCCCCGGCGGCGTCATTACCGCCGGCCTCGCCATCTACGACACCATGCAGCTCATCGAGCCCGACGTCTCCACCATCGCCGTCGGGCAAACCGCCTCCATGGCCACCGTGCTTCTCTGCGCCGGCGCCAAGGGCAAGCGCTACGCCCTCCCGAATGCCACCGTCCACATGCACCAGGCCCTCGGCGGAGCCCGCGGGCAGGCCGCCGACATCGAAATCGCCGCGAAGGAGATCCTTCGCAACAACGAAATCATCCGGAACATCATCGCAAAGCACACCGGCCAGCCCGTCGAACGCGTCACCCGCGACTTCGACCGCGACTTCTACCTCGACGCCGAGGGCGCCAAAGAATACGGCTTCGTCGACGAACTCCTCCGCCCCGTGGCGGACGGCAAATAGCACCGAACTACGCAGAGGGGACACCACCGCCTTGGCCACCAATCGAACCAACCGCGTCCAGTACCATTGCTCCTTCTGCGGCAAGAGCCAGGACCAGGTCCGGCGCCTCATCGCCGGCCCCGGCGCCGTCTACATCTGCGACGAATGCGTCGACCTCTGCCGCGAAATCATCGACGAGGAGAACGGTCAGGCCGCGTCCGGTTCCGGAAGCCGCCACGGCACCGTCACCGTCCAGAACGTCCCCCCGCCCCGAAAAATCTACGAACACCTCAACGAATACGTCATCGGCCAGGAACAGGCCAAGAAGGTCCTCTCCGTCGCCGTCTACAACCATTACAAGCGCATCGGCCACAACACCGACGGCGACATCGAACTCGAAAAGTCGAACATCCTCCTCGTCGGCCCCACCGGCGTCGGTAAGACCTACCTCGCCAAGACACTCGCAAAACTCCTCGACGTCCCCTTCTCTATCGCCGATGCCACCGCCCTCACCGAGGCCGGCTACGTCGGCGAGGACGTCGAGAACATCCTCCTCCACCTCATCCAGGCCGCGGACTTCGACATCCAGAAGGCCGAGCGCGGCATCATCTACATCGACGAAATCGATAAGATCGCGCGCAAGGGCGACAACCCGTCGATCACCCGCGACGTTTCCGGCGAAGGCGTCCAGCAGGCCCTCCTCAAAATCATTGAAGGGTGCATCGCCAATGTCCCGCCCCAGGGCGGCCGCAAGCACCCCCACCAGGACTTCCTCCAAATCAACACCGCCAACATCCTCTTCATCTGCGGCGGCGCCTTCGAGGGCCTCGAAAACATCATCGAAAAGCGCCTCACCCGCGACCACGTCCGCCTCGGCTTCCAGGCCGCCCAGCGCGGCTTCCGCGGCCAGAAGCGCAAAGACGAGCTGCTCTCCCACGTCACCCACGACGACCTCCTCGAATTCGGCCTCATTCCCGAATTCGTCGGCCGCCTCCCCATGGTCGTCGGCCTCCAGTCCCTCGACGAGGATGCCCTCGTCCGCATCCTTACCGAACCGAAGAACGCCCTCGTCAAGCAGTACCAGCGCTACTTCGCCATGGACGGCGTCGAACTCGTCTTCACCGACGATGCCCTCCGCGCCATCGCCGACCTCGCCATCAAACACAAGACCGGCGCACGCGGCCTCCGCACCGTCCTCGAAGAAACCCTCATGGACGTCATGTACGAAATCCCCGGCCGCACCGACATCAAGAAGTGCGTCGTCAACGCCGATTGCGTCGTCAATAAGACCCGCCCGCTCCTCCTTACCCGCGGCGGCCAGGCAGTCGACCTCTCCACCTCCGGCGAAGGCGTCCGCGAGCCGGCCTGAGCACACCCCGTTTGCCCCCTCCTCCCGCCCGTGTGCTTCAATAGCACACCGGGGGGTTCGCACGTGTTGACACGTCTCGACCGCATCCTGCTCGTTGTCCATGACCGCGCTGAGGCCGCAGAGCGCTTTGCCGCCCTCTTCGGCGCCCGCCGCCTCGCCGAAGACGCCTCGGCAGTCCTCGGCGCCCGCCGCACCACCCTCCAGGCCGGCGAGTCGCTCATCGAACTGCTCACCCCCTCAGGGCCCGGCCCCGCCCGGCAGTTCGCCGACCGCTGGGGCGAAGGGCTGTACGGCGTCGGCTTCGCCACGCCCTCCATCGAGGCCATGGCTGCCCGCCTCGACGCCAACCACGTTCCGTACACCGTCGAACACGGCGCCCTCTATCTCCGCGAAGCCCCCTACGGCATGCCCGCCGTCATCATCCAGGACGTTCACCGCGACCCGGTCGGGGATATCCGCTCCATCTACGAAGTCACCAACCCCGTCCCCGACTGGCGCGCCGCCGCCGACTACTACACCCGCATCTTCGGCCTCGAACCGGCCCACTTCGTCCCCATCCGCAGCGAACTCTACGGCTACGAAGGCGTCCTCACCCTCTTCGACCCGCCCCACCGGCTCGACCGCATCGAAATCACCCAGACCTTCGGCGGCGGCGCCATGGACCGCTTCTTCCAGAAGCGCGGCCCCTCCCTCTACATGTGCTACCTCGAAACCGATGACGTGCCCCTGCTCGAGGCACGCCTCGACGCGCTCGGCCTTCAGTACTCCCAGGCCGAGGGGCGCCCGCCCGGCACCAACATCTTCATCCATCCAAAATCACTCTTCGGCATGCTCGTCGGCGTTTCGAAGACCAACTTCGCCTGGCTGTGGAGTGGCCGCCCCGACCTCAGTGGCGCTCCCGAAGGCACCCCCCTCATCCATTGACCCCGCGAGCCTGCCCATGAGCCTCCGCCGACTCCTGCTCGTCCTCGGCCTGGTAGCTGCGAGCGCGAAGGTGCTCACCGGCCGCCTCCAGCGCGCCGAAATCCAGGGCGAAAGCATGCGCCCCGCGCTCCGCCCCGGCGACTGCGTCATCGCCGACCGCCGCGCCTACCGCACCCACCCGCCCCGCCCCGGCGACGTCGTCCTCGCCCACGACCCGCGGAACTTCGACCGCCTGCTCGTCAAGCGTGTGGCGCGCGTGCACGCCGACGGCGCTGTCGAACTCCGCGGCGACAACCCGGCCGCCAGCACCGACAGCCGCGACTTCGGCGCTGTGCCGCCCTACCTCATTGAAGGCCGCATCCTCGGCCGCTACTGGCCCTGGCCCTCCGTCGCCAGGCGTCGCAGCACCAGCGCGTCCGTCGGGAATGCCAGCTCCGGCGGCTGAGCCGGGTCGAACCACCCCAGCTCGCTCAGCTCCCCGTCCGCCGGGCGAAGCCGGCCGCCGGTCACCCGTCCCACGAACCAGATGCCCACGGTCAGCCGGTCCGGGTCATGGAAGTTCGAGTGCACGTCGTACACGCCCGCCAGTTCAACCTCAAGCCCCGTCTCTTCCCGGAATTCGCGAATCGCTGCCGCCCGCACCTCCTCCCCCCACTCCAGCCGCCCGCAGGGGATGCACCACAGCCCGGCCCGGCGCCCGCCGGCCCTCCGCCCCAGCAGCACCCGTCCCTCCCCGTCCCGCACGATGACCGCCACCCCGACGCCGGGATACCGCACCTCCCGGTAGCCGCACCCCGGGCACGGCGTCGTCGGGTCCACCGGGCCTGAGTCCCGTTCCTTCCCGCATGCCGGGCAGAACCTCCAGCCGCTCATGGCGCCGGCAGCCGCCCCTCCGCCCGCAGACGCCCGAGCGCCATGAGCGCCGCCGCCGCCCGCTCAATGGCCGCCGCCACCTCCCCGTTTGCCGGTCCCGCGCCCTTCCCCCACTGCTCCGCCGCCCGCGAGACCACCACGTCGGGCACCCCGGCCACCGCACCGATGTGCCGCAGCACCCGGGTCACGTCCGTCCCGCCCGGCTCGGCGTCGCCCCCGGCAACCGCTACCACCAGGAACGGCTTCCCGCCCGCCTCCGGCGCGTCGATGAAGTCGAGCGCATTCTTCAGTCCGCCCGGCAGCGCCCCGTGATACGACGGCACCGCCACCACAAACCCGTCGGCCTCCCGGCACGCCGCCCGCCACGCCCCCACGGCCTCCGGGTATTGCTCCGCCGGGCGCCCGTCCAGCAGCGGCAGCTGCCCGATATCGAACGTCACGCAGTCGGCCCCGAGCGATGCCAGCCGCCCCAGCGTGAACTGCAGCGCCCGGTCAGCCGTGCTGCCGGGCCGAATCGCCCCGTTGATGCCAAGTATCCGTACCATGCCGCGAAGCCTACGCCGCCGGCGCCGCCCGGGCGAGCCGCGCTACACTGCCCCCGTGGCCCGCATCGCCGTCGTCGGCTCGCTCATGATGGACCTCGTCGTCCGCGCCCGGCGCCCTGCGCTCCCCGGCGAATCCCTCATCGGCCGCTCCTTCGCCACCTTCGTCGGCGGCAAAGGCGGCAACCAGGCCACCGCCGCCGCCCGCCTCGGCGCGCAGGTCACCATGGTCGGGGCCGTCGGCCGCGACCCCTTCGGCGAGACCATCCTCGCCAGCCTCGCCGCCGCGCGCATCGATACCCGCTTCGTCCGCCAGCTCGACCACGAAGGGACCGGCGTCGCTGTGCCGGTCGTCTTCGATGACGGCAGCAACCTCATCTACGCCCTCCCGCGTGCGAACCTCGCCCTCGCCCCCGCTGACGTTGAAGCCGTCCGCTCCGCCATCGAAGCCGCCGACCTCCTCCTCGTCCAGTTCGAAGTCGCGCCCGAAGCCACGCTCACCGCCCTCCGCATCGCACGCGACGCCGGTGTCCGCACCCTGGTGAACCCCGCGCCCGTCGCGCCGCACCCGCCCGAGGTCTTCCGCCTCGCCGACCTCCTCATCCCGAACGAGGTCGAGGCCGCCGCGCTCTCCGGCCTGCCCGCCGCTGACCCGGCCGCGCAGGCTGCAGCGCTCCGCAAGCTCGGCCCGGCCGCCGTCATCATCACCCTTGGCGAGCGGGGCGCATTCGTGCACGCTCCCGATGGCGACACCTGCGTGCCTGCGCCGGCGGTCAACGCAGTCGATACCGTCGGCGCAGGCGATGCCTTCTGCGGCGCCCTCGCCGTCCGCCTCGCCGCCGGCGACCCCCTCCCCGCCGCCGCTGCATTTGCCTGCCGGGCCGCAGCGCTCGCCTGCACCCGCCGCGGCGCCGCTGCCTCGCTCCCCACCCTCGCCGAGGTCGAAGAATTTACCTCCCGGTTGCCCGCCTGATGGGAACCTTTTCCGCGCCCTCGCCGTTCCGTCTTGAAGATGGAGATCACGGCACGGATACTGGGAGACGCCCCGGGGTCCCAGCTTGAGCGTTCAACAGCGTTTCTGCCCCCTCTGCGACCGCGCCTTCGACGACGGCGAAGCGGTGCTCCGCTGCACCGGCTGCGGCGTCCTCCACCACCCCGGCTGCTGGGTCGCCAACAACGGCTGCGCGACCCGCGAACCCCACCAGTCCTCGCCGCAGGCGATAGCCTACGGTGCCCCCGGCCGCCCGCCCGGCGAACCGGCGCCCCATCCCGGAGAGGGCACCCGCGTCGCGCCGCCCCCGCCCGCGCCGGCGGCCCCCGGGGCGATGCCGCCCCGGCCGCAGGGTTCCGAACCCGAACCCGTCATCGGCACCACCTTCGTCCGTCGCCAGCTCCCCGACGACGTCGCGCCCCCGGTCGGCAGCGGTCCGCGCCGCTACCAGCCCCCGCGCGACGAACCCCTTCCCCGCAAGCCACTGCCCCGAATCTACGAACGCCACCGCTGGCTCACCTACTGGTACATCCCGCTCGCTGTGCTCCTCGCTGTCGGGGTCGCGTTCGGCATTACCTGGGCCGCCGACCGTCTCACCGGCAGCGAACCCGCTCGACCCGACCCAACCCCCACCGCCGCCCCGGCTGCTACGGCCACGCCCACCGCACCTGCATTCAGCACCCCGGGCCCGACCGGCTCGCCCGCACCGCCCACGCCGGCGGTGACGGCTTCCGTCGGCCCCGGACGGTTCACCGCCGGGCAGCGCCTCATCGTCACCGGCACCGGCGACTGCCTGAACGTCCGCACCAATCCCGGCACAGAAAACGACGCCATCATATGCCTGCAGGATGGCGCCGAGGTCCGCGTCACCGGCGGACCCCAGCAGGCCGGGAACTTCACGTGGTGGAAAGTTCAAACCACGCTGGGTGAAGGATGGGCGGTCGAAAACTACCTCACACCGGCGCCCTGATCGCGCCCCTCCTCGCAGCACTCGCCATCGTCACCGGCGGCTGCGGTTGCGGCACCGCCGCCGACTTCGTGCCTCCGTCCGAAACGCCGGCGCCAACGGCCACCCCCACGCCGGCGCCGACCGCGACCCCAACCCCCGACCCTATCGGCCCGCCCCCGCGCGACATCGCCGAAGCCCGCCAGGCGCTGGAGCGGCTCCAGCGCACCGCCGGGCCGTGCAGCCCCGTGGTTGCTGAGCGCTGGGGCCTCTCCTGCATCGAGGCCGACATCGACGGCGACCTCGCTCCCGACTCCGCAATCCTCCTCCCGCTGCCCCAGCCCGCACCGGTTGGCCCCTACCCCGGCGTCGTCTTCGTCAATCTCACCACGGCCCCCGGGTTCGTCGCCCTGTCGCCGCCCGGCGCTGCCGACACCTCCATCCTCGGCCGCGCTATCTTCTCCGTAGCCGACCGCGACGGCCGCCCGCGCCCTGAGGTCGCCTTCCTCGAAAACTTCTGCACGGCCACCCGCTGCGCCACCCTCGTTCGCGTCTACACGTGGGACGGCTCCGCCTGGCGCGACATCGGCCCCGCCGACCAGGGCATCACCGGCGTCGACCGCGTCGCCTTCGAGGGCGCCGGCGCGTCCACCGCCATCGTCCTCCACGCCGGCCCTTCGAGCAGCCTCGCGGCCGGCCCCACCCGCGGCGGAACCTACCGCTACACCCTCTCCGGCGGGAGGTTCAGCGCGCTCAGGGTCGACCTCGACCCGCCCGTCTTCCTCTTCCATGCCATCCTCGATGCCGATGACCGCTTCGCCCGAGGCGAATGGGAGGCCGCCATCGCCGCCTACGAAGCCGCCATCGCCGACAAGACCCTCCGCGACTGGAAGGCCGAAAACGGCCGCGGCGACTCCCGCGATGCACTGGTCTCCTATGCACTCTTCCGCATCGCCGTAGCCACGGCTGCCTCAGGCGCCGACCCCAACCCCGCCCTCGACCGGGTTATCCGCGAGGGGCGCGAGCAGGTCTTCCTCAACGCCGCCGAGGCCTTCCGCAAGGGCTACCAGGAGCGCGGCTCCGTCGTCGGCGGCTGCCTCGAAGCAACCCGCTATCTCGCCACCACCGGCCCGGGCATCGATACCCCGGGCTACGTCCAGCGCCTCCTCGACCACGGCTACGCCAATCCCCAGTACACCTACCGGGACATCTGCCCGCTCTGACCGCACACCGGCGGGCTACAACAACTGCCGCCGCAGGTTCGCCATCTCGATGGCCGCAAGCGCCGCCTCCTCGCCCTTGTGCCCGTCCTTGCCGCCTGCCCGCGACAGCGCCTGCTCCACCGTGTCGACCGTCAGCACCCCGAAGATCACCGGTACCGTCGTCTCCACCGCCACACGCTGAATCCCCTCCGCGGCCCCGCCTGCGACATATTCGAAGTGCGCCGTCTCGCCGCGGATCACCGCCCCAAGGCAGACCACGGCGTCGAACTGCCCCGACGCCGCCGCCCACTTCGCCGCGGTCGGCAGCTCGAATGCCCCCGGCACCCACGCCACCGTGACATCCGAATCGGCGACGCCCCGCTCGCGCAGCACCTTCTCCGCGCCCTCGAGCAGCCGCCGGGTCACGAACTCGTTCCACCGCGAAACCACCACGCAGACGCGCAG
This sequence comes from Tepidiforma thermophila, assembly GCF_002563855.1. NCBI lineage: Bacteria > Bacillati > Chloroflexota > Tepidiformia > Tepidiformales > Tepidiformaceae > Tepidiforma > Tepidiforma thermophila. The sequence goes on along the minus strand of NZ_PDJQ01000001.1, from coordinate 2,499,210 downwards.
CCCGGCCCCGTCGAGCGCCCCTTCCAGCACCCGGCTCACGAGCCGCCCTCGACAACCAGCGACTCCAGCCCGTCCAGCAGGTGCCCCATCCGCTGCCGCTTCGTCTCCAGGTAACGGATGTTGTGCGGGTTGGGCGTCGTCACAATCGGCACCCGCTCGACCACTTCGAGCCCGTACGCCTCCAGCCCCGCCCGCTTCGCCGGGTTGTTCGTGATGAGCCGCATCTTGCTCACGCCGATATCCCGCAGGATCTGCATCCCGATGCCATAATCCCGCCGGTCGGCCGGGAAGCCCAGCGCAAGGTTGGCGTCAACCGTATCCAGCCCCCGCTCCTGCAGCTCATAGGTCCGCAGCTTGTTGTGCAGCCCGATCCCGCGGCCCTCCTGCCGCATGTACAGGAAGACGCCGCCCTCCTCGGCGATCATCCGCAGCGCCTTCTCCTTCTGCTCCCCGCAGTCGCACCGCAGCGACCCGAACACATCCCCTGTCACGCACTGGTCGTGCACCCGCACCAGCGTCGGCCGGTCCGGGTCAATCTCCCCCTTGACCAGCGCGACGTGCTCGTCTGGCTGCCCCTCCGCCTTGTACCCGAGGATCATCATCTCCCCGTACGGCGTCGGGAGCCGCGTTTCCGCGACCCGCGTCACCAGCCGCTCTGTCCGCAGCCGATACCGGATGATGTCGTTCACCGTGACGATCCGCAGGCCGTGCCGACGCGCGAACCGCTTGAGGTCCGGCATCCGCGCCATCTGCCCGTCCATCTTCATGATTTCGCAGATGACCGCTGCCGGGTACAGCCCCGCCAGCTTCGCGAGATCGACGCTCGCCTCCGTCTGGCCCGCGCGCACCAGCACCCCGCCCTTCCGCGCGCGCAGCGGGAACATATGCCCCGGCCGCGCAAGGTCCTCAGGCTTGGTCGCCGGGTCGATCAGCACCTGCACCGTCCGCGCCCGGTCGGCCGCGCTGATGCCCGTTGTCACCCCGGTCCGCGCCTCGACCGAAACCGTGAACGGCGTCCCAAAGCCGGAGGTATTCGAGCGCGGGTCCACCATCAGCGGGAGCTGAAGCTGGTCGCACCGCTCCTCCGTCAGTGAGCAGCAGATGAGCCCCCGCCCGTACTTCGCCATGAAGTTGATGTGCTCCGGCGTCACGAACTGCGCCGCAATGCACAGGTCCCCTTCGTTCTCCCGGTCTTCGTCGTCGGTGATGATGACGAACTTCCCGCGCCGGTACTCCTCGATCGCCTCCGGCACCGTCGCCATCACCGGGTCGCGCTCCGTCATTGCCCCGCCTCCTGTGCTCGCGCCTCGAGCAGCGCGTCAACGTACCGCGCCAGGATGTCCGTCTCCAGGTTCACCCGGTCGCCAGGCTTCCGGCCGACCAGGTTCGTGTGCTCCTGCGTGTACTGCACCAGCGAGACCGAAAAGCTTTCCGCGTCCTTCGCGATGATGGTCAGGCTGATGCCGTCGATGCACACCGGCCCCTTCACCACCATGTACTTCAGCAGCTCCCTGGGCGCCCGGATCCGTACGATCACGGCATCCCCCTCCGGCATGAACGATTCGATCGTCCCGGTTCCCTCCACCACCCCGCGGACAATGTGCCCGCTCAGACGGTCGGTCGGGCGGCACGACCGCTCCAGGTTCACCCGGTCCCCGGGCCGCAGCTCACCGAGGTTGCTCCGACGGTACGTCTCCGGCATCAGGTTCGCGAAGAACGTGTCCCCGGCGATCTCCGCCACCGTCAGGTCCACCCCGTTGATGGCAATCGAGTCGCCGAGCTTCGTGTCCTGCAGGATGAGCGGTGCGCGGATGCGCAGCGTCCCCTCGCCCGCCTCCACCACCTCGCCAACCTCTTCGATGATTCCCGTGAACATCAGCCGTGCCCCTCGCCCGCCGGATGGCTGATGTCACCTTGCGCTGCTGCCATCGATGCCTGGCCCCCGGGTCCGTAGTCGCGATCTCCCCGGGGCAGACGGGCATACGACGGCGACCGCCGACCGGCGCCGCGCATAGCGCAGCGCCAGCCCTGTTCTCTCCCATCCGGACTGTTACCGTCGGCCCCGGGATTCCACCGGGTCAGCCCCTCGCCGCGCCAGCGGCTCGGGGGTCGCGGGCTCTCACCGCCGGTGGGGAATTGCACCCCGCCCCGAGAACATCACCTGTATCGTTCGCCTTGGGCTAAGGGTTGTCAAGGGGCCAGCGCCCGCTGCCGGCGCCCCTCGCTCACCGTTGCCGAGCCCTTGACCCCCCCCAATTTGTGGCTAGCATGACGAAAATTATGCACCGGAGGTCGCCCATGAAGCGAGTGGCTGTCATCGTTGCTTGTGCGACAGTCACGCTCGCGTCGTTCACGGCAGAACGGAGCGCTGGGGCACTTGCGACGCAGGTCTGGGTAATGCCAGCCCATCAGAACGGCGGTGCTTCCGTTGCTGATTATGGACTGCATTTCGACGACTACGCGGGCCTCGGAGCCTATGACTACTCTGGGTCGCTCTCGCTTTCAACACCGGTCTACGTCCGGGCGATGGCACCCGTCACGCAGGCGTATCCCGTCCGGTACTGGTACTTCCTTGCCGAGGACTGCCGCGTGCGGGCCCGCATGCAGCGCCTGGTCGCAGGGACCTGGGTCACCGATTACGACCACGACATTGACATCCTTCACGTTTCCACGGCCTCTGTGAGCTCCGGGTACACATCAGCCGTCAGCTCCGCAGGGCAGTGGCTTGCTTCCGTCGTTGCCAATCCGGGGTATTGTGGGACGAGCGCGCTCCACCTTCATATGGCCATGCGGCCCTCAGCGTACGTGGCCGTCGTGGATAAGACGGACGACACGTGCTGGGCGAACGGTTCAGAATGTTCGGTAATGGGCGGCAAATCAGTGGGGCTGCATGGACCTTCGGCTACGTCGTGCCCCGGATATCGTGTCGGCTCGACCATCAACCGGTCGGGCGGGGTTGGCTATTCCCCGTCATGGATTCCCTACTCCTGTCAGAACTGGTCCTTACGCTGGCGCTCGCCCGACACGCCAGCGTTCGAAGCACATTGAGCGGCCGGGCAGTGGCGCCCGGCGAAAGGAACCGCGCCATGGCTTCATCGAACATCTCGTGGAGGCACCCCCGGCAGCTTGCGCTGACGGCAGCCGCACTCGCCGCGGTCATCATCGCCGCCGGCGCGCTCCTCTGGAACGCGAGGAGCGGCAGCAGCGAGCAGCCGCCGGTGTCTGCAGCCCCGACGCCTACGCCCGGCCTTCTCTCCGGAGTCCCCGCTGACCCCGTTGGGGCGCTTTCCCGGCTGCAGCAGGAAGCTCCTGCGGCGGCTTCTGCCCTCGATGGGCTCCTCCGCGGCGACCCGGCAGCGACGCTCTCCCGCCTTCGCACCCTGTCGGTCGCCTGCGAAACGATCATGGTGCGCGGCGAAACAGACTGCACGCGCCTCGGCGTGGCCCCCGGCACCGTCATCCGAAAGGTGACGCTCGACCGGCGGCCGAACGGCTTCTGGGCTGATGAAGCCGATGCTCGCAGGGCGGTCGAGTACCTCCTGGCAGGCCCGGTGCCGCGGCTCGACCTCCTCGCCACTATGGCGGATGGCACCACGCTGGCGATCCTCGGGATCGAACCGCGCGACCCGTTCGACGTCCCCGGCGGGCCTGTGCAGGCCTCCCGCCCCGAGAACCGGGTTGCACGCCTCCAGGTTCACATCGCTCCGGACGGGACCATCCTCGGGATCGCTCAGGCCACGTTCTCGACGCCCCCGCTCGAGGTGATCCGCTACGACGAGCACAACGGCATCGGCAGATACACCATCCGCTACGCCTCGCCCGAGCTCCGGCAGCAGGAGGCGGACTTCGCGGCAGGGCTCGCGGACGCCAGCAGGCCTTAGCGTTCCCTCTCGGCCGTCAGCCGGGCGACCCGTTCCACCAGCTTCACCAGCACGTCGTACGTCGCGTACGCATCCGCCAGCGCCCCGTGCTCCCCCATCCGGCCGATGCCCAGCCGGTCCGCCACATGCCCGAGGTTGAACCGGTCGACTTCGCCGTTGCCGCGGAGCAGCGCCCGCGCAATCACCTGCACATCCAGTGCCGCCAGCGCGAACGGCCACGGAGACCCCAGCGCACGGAACGCCTCCGCGAGGAAGGCGAGGTCCTGCGCCATCCCCCACCCCGCAATCACCGCGTCGCGCCCAACAGCCGCGAACCGGTCCATCGCCGCCTCCAGCTCGAGCGCGGTCTTCCACGCCTTCGGTGAATACCCCACCACCTTCAGCGCCGCGGGCACCGCATTTCCGATCCGCCGCGGGCGCACCCGCGCGCTCCATGCCTCCTCCTCGGGCAGCCCCGGCACAAGCGCGGCCCGCACGCCCCCGATGTCGAGGATTTCGTGCACCTGCGGGTTCGGCCCCGACATCTCGAGGTCGACCACGAACAGGGCCGTTACCCCCTCGAGCAGCTCCTGCCCGGCCGGCTCGCCGGTCAGCCGTCCCTCCGCGTCAAGCCGCCGCAGCCCGAGCCCAAGGAGCGAATGGAGCGCCTCCACTGCCTATACCCTCCGGAGCTCCCGGCTCCCCAGGGTCAGCGCAAGCGTGAGCGCGGCAGCCGCCATCATCCACCAGAACACCGTGTGGGGCGCACCCCAGCGGTCGATCATCGCGCCCATCAGCAGCCCGGCGAACGGTGTCATCCCCCAGGTCATCGTCTGCAGCGCCACCACCCGCGACCGGAACTCCGGCGCCGCCTTCATCTGCATGAGCGAGGCGTTGAACGCTGCGTAGATGCTGTGGAATACCCCCGCCACCACGAGCGCCCCTACCGCCAGCCACAGCTCCCGCATGAACGTGAACGAGGCCACCGAGAGGCAGTACAGCAGGCACGACCACATCATCGGGGGACCGAGCCGCTGCCGGTTCGAGGTTGCCGCCACAATCGCGCCCCCTGCCAGCGACCCCAGCCCGACCGCTCCCGCAAGGAACCCGTACGCCTCAGCTCCCTCGTGCAGCACGTCCTTCGCGAACAGCGGCAGGAAGCTGACATACGGGTAGACCAGCACGCTCGGGAGCACCGCCATGCCCACAATCAGCGCCATCCGCCGGTCGCGCACCACGTACGCAATCCCCCGCGCCACGCTCACAAAGGCGTTCTCCTTCGCCTCCGCCAGCTCCGGCTCGAACCGCCGCAGCCGCGCCGTCAGCACCAGCGATACCACGAGGCAACCCGCCTGCACCTCGAACGTCCCCTCCGTGCCGATCAGACCGATGAGCGCCCCGCCGATCGCCGGCCCGATCACCCGCATCGCGTTCCCGCCGAGCGCATTGAGCGCCACCGCATTCGTCATCTCGTCGGGTCCGACCGAATCGAACACCAGCAGGCTCCGGATCGGGCCCGCGAGCGCCTCCACAATCCCCGCCAGCGCCGCCAGCACGTAGACCATCCACAGCTCGATCCGTCCCGTCGAAACCAGCGCTGCCAGCAGCACCGCGATGACCGCGCTCACCGCCGTATAGAGCATCAGCAGCCGCCGCCGCTCCTGCCGCCCCGCGATGACGCCCCCGAACGGCGAAACCAGCACCAGGAACGCCCCCCGCAGCAGCGCCACAACCGCCAGGTTCGTCGCCGACCCGCCCAGGTCGTGCACCACCAGCCAGCCCTGGCCGATCGTCTGCACCCACGACCCGACCTGGAGCGCCATCGTCGAAGCCAGCAGCACCCGGAAGTCCCGGTGCCGCAGCGATGCCAGCGGCCGCCCGGGCGCGGTCAGCCCGCCCGCACGGGGCCTCCGTTCGGCTGCAGGGAGCGCAGGGGACGCCAAGCGAGAGCTCCGGGCGCAGGGGCACCCTGTCGTTCGATCCTGCACAATCATCGCCCAACGCTCCACCCGGGCCTTCCCCGACCCGGCCCCCTCACCCTGCTACGATCGAACCATCACACCGGGAGTTCCCCAGATGCCCGACCCCGCCGCAGCTGCGCTCCAGTTCTTCCGCGAGCGCTTCGCAATCGACCCCGCAGTCACCTCCTCGCTCCTCTCCGTCGCGCTCTCCCGTGGCGGCGACTTCGCCGAGCTGTACTTCGAACACCGCACCAACAGCGCCATCACCTGGGAAGACCAGCAGGTCAAGAGCGCTACTCGCACCGTCTCGCAGGGCGTCGGCATCCGCGTCGTCCGCGGCGACGCCATCGGCTACGCCTATACCGAATCCTTCGAATTCGAAGCCATGCGCCGTGCCGCAGAGACCGCGGCCCGCATTTGCGCCGGCGAGCGCACCCCGCCGCCCATCGACGCCACCCCCTTCCTGGTCGGCACCAGCTACTACGAGTTCGACCATCCCCTCGTCGCCGAACCGGCCGCCGCCAAGGTCGCCCTCCTCGAGCGTGCCGACCGCGCAGCCCGCAGCTACGACCCCAGCATCGTCCGCCTCGACGCGTCCATCGGCGACGAGCTGAAGTACATCCTTATCGCCCGCAGCGACGGCAAAATCGTCGGCGACGTCCAGCCGCTCATCCGCTTCAACGTCTCCGCCCTTTCCCAGCGCGGAGAAAGCCGCCAGGTCGCCCGCCAGGGCGGCGGCGGCCGCATGGGCATCGAATACTTCGAGCAGGTCACCACCCCCGAAGCCCTCGCCCGCGAGGCGGCCCGGCAGGCCGTCCTCCAGCAGGACGCCGCCGAGGCCCCCGCCGGCACGCTTCCCGTCGTCCTCGCCGCCGGTGATAGCGGCGTCCTCCTCCACGAAGCCGTCGGCCACGGCCTCGAAGCCGATTTCAACCGCAAAGGCACCAGCAACTACACCGGCCGCATCGGCCAGCCCGTCGCCAGCCCGCTCGTCACCGTCGTCGATGACGGCACCATCGCCGCCTCGCGCGGCTCCATCAACGTCGACGACGAAGGCAACCCCACCACTCGCAACGTCCTCATCGAGAACGGCATCCTCCGCGGCTACCTCCACGACGAAATCTCCGCCCGCCACTTCCGCGTCGCGCCATCCGGCTCCGGCCGCCGGCAGAGCTTCAAGGATTACATCATGCCCCGCATGACCAACACCTTCATGCTCCCCGGCGAGGATACCCCCGAAGACATCATCCGCAGCGTCGACCGCGGCATCTACGCCGTCTCCTACTCCGGCGGACAGGTCAATATCTCCAACGGCGACTTCGTCTTCTCCGTCACCGAGGCCTACCTGATTGAAAACGGCCGCATCACTACCCCGCTCAAAAACGTCATGCTGATCGGCAACGGCCCCGATGTCCTCTCCAAAGTCACCCGCGTCGCCAACGACTATCGCCTCTCCGACGGCCGCTGGACCTGCGGCAAGGATGGCCAGTCGGTCCCCGTCGGCGTCGGCATGCCGACGGTCCTCGTCTCCGGCATCACCGTCGGGGGCACCAGGCTGTGACCGCCCGCGCCGCTGAAGGCATCTCCGCGCTCGACCTTGCGCGCCGCGCCGTCCAGCTCGCCCGCCGGGCCGGCGCCGAGCAGTGCGACGCCATCGTCGTCGCCGGCAGCGAAAGCACCGTCGCCGTCCGCCTCGGCGAGGTCGAGAAGCTCATCGAGGCCGGCTCACTCGGGCTCGGCCTGCGCGTCATCATCGGCGGCCGCACCGCCGTCTGCTCCACCTCCGACCTCTCCCCCGCGGCCCTCGAGCAGTTCGCTGCCGAAACCGTCGAACTCGCCGCCATCAGCGCCCCCGACGAGTTCGCCGGCCTGCCCGACCCCTCCCTCTTCGGCCGCCCGGCCGATGCCGCCGCCCTCGGCCTCTACGATGAGCGCATCGAAGCCCTCTCCGCCGACGAGAAAATCCGCCTCGCCCTGGCCGCCGAGTCCGCCGCACTCGCCGCCGACCCCCGCATCACCAACACCGACGGCGCCACCCTCTCCACCCACGTCGGTGAGGTCGCGCTCGTCAACTCCCTCGGCTTCGAAGGGAGCTACCCGGCCACCTCCATCTCTCTCGCGGTCGAGGCCATCGCCGACGACGCCGAAGGCAAGAAGCGCAACGGTTACTGGTTCTCCGCCGAGCGCTCCCTCTCCCGCCTCGGTGACCCCGAGGAGGTCGGGCGGACCGCCGCCCGCCGCGCCGTCGACCAGCTCGGGGCCAGGAAACCGGCGACCACCCGCGTTCCCGTCGTCTTCGAGCCGATGATGGCCGTCTCGCTCCTCCGCCACCTCGCCGGCTGCGCCACCGGCGATGCCCTCTACCGCGGCGCCACCTTCCTCGCCGGGCGCGAAGGCCAGCCGCTCGCCTCCACCCTTGTCACCATCGTCGATGACCCGCTCCTCCCGGGCCGCTTCGGAACCCGCCCGTTCGACGGCGAAGGCGTCGCCAGCCGCCGCAACGTCCTCGTCGAGTCCGGGACCTTCCGCGGATTTCTCTTCGACTGCTACACCGCCCGCCGCCTCGGGCGGGCCACCACCGGCAGCGCGTCCCGCAGTCTCGAATCCGCGCCGTCGCCCTCGGCCTCAAACCTCGTGCTCCAGCCCGGCACGCTCACCCCTGCCGAAATCCTCGCCGGCATCCCGGAGGGGCTCTACGTCACTGCCCTGATGGGCGCCGGGTTCAACCCCGCCACTGGCGACTACTCCCGCGGGGCCGCCGGATTCTGGATCGAAAACGGTCAGCTCGCCTACCCCGTCACCGAGGTCAACATCTCCGGCAATCTGGCGTCCATGCTGGCCGATATCGACGCCGTGGGCAGCGACCTCGCCTGGTTCGGCTCAGCCGCTGCCCCCACGCTCCGCATCCGCGAAATGACCGTCGCCGGCCGCTGACTGTCGCCTACCGCACGGCTACCTGCGCCTGGCCCTTCGCAATGACCCAGTACGCGGCGCCCGGGCGAAGCTGCCCCAGCGTGTTCAGGTAGGCCGGCATCCCCGGCAGATACCGCTTCCACGTGCCCGTTGCCGGGTCCCATTCGTACACCACCGCGACCTGGCTGTTCGACCCGAACACCTCCGCCGGCGAAACCGGGCTCCCCGGCCACGCGATCAGGTTTGCCCCCGGCGAAAGCGGCAGCGAGGGCGCGCCCCCGTTCCCCTGCCGCGGGGTCGGCGTCGGCGTTGCCGTCGCCTCGCGGGTCGGCGTGACTGTCGGTGTCGGGCTCGCCTGCCGCGGCGTCGGCGTGGCCGTCGGCGGCAGCGGCGGCATCGTCGGAGTCGCCGTCGGCTGCCACTGCCCGCCTCCGCCCGTCCCGCCCGGGGGCGTCGGCGTGGCCGTTGGCGGCAGCGGCGTCGGCGTGCTCGTCGGCGACGGAGATGGCGACGGCGTCGCCGGGGTGTTCGTAGGCGTGGGCGTACTCGTGCTCGTCGGGGTCGCCGTCGGCGTGTTCGTGGGCGTGGCGGTCGGCTGGCCCGCCCCGCCGCCGCCCGTGCCGTCGTTTGTCGCCCCGAAATTCGTTGCCCAGTACCACCCGTACGGCGAGCCCGCCCGGTAGTACCGCGCAATCCCGATCTGCTGGTAGAACGACGTCAGCATGTTCTGGTTGTGCCCCGGCGAATTCCGCCACGCCTCGAATGCCGCCTGCGCCGTCGACCAGCTCGACCCCGCCGCAAGGTTCTCCCCCGCCCCCGACGGATACCCGCAGTCGATCGCCCGCTGGTACGGCGACCGCCCGAGACTGTCCGTGTGCGAGAAGTACCCCTTCGTCGCCATGTCCTCGACCATCCACGCCGCAGCCCGGTTCAGGTTGGTCGAAATCGTCAGCGGCCCCAGCCCGTTTTGCGCACGGTACTGGTTGATCAGCGCGAGGAACGCCTGCTCCTCGCTGTCCAGCGCATCGTGCGTCACCGAACAGTTGGTCAGCGCGTCCGCCCGTTGCCCGGCGCTCACCGTCATCGAAAGCCCCGCCAGCAGCGCGCCGAGCAGCGCCGCCGCCAGCGGAAGTGTGGAACGTCGAACCCCAGCAGCCATGTCGTCCCCCGGGCCCGCACTTGCGAGATGGGCCCACTGGGGAATTCGGCCGTCACAGGGGGCCGGCCGGTGAACGTGACGTTGAACCGCCGGGAACGATCGGGGTGCCGCTGAGGCGGCTGCGTCTCCTCAGCTGCCCGCGGCCTGCCGCCGCTCGAAATCCGCGACCGCCGCCTTCAGCGCATCGGCCGCCAGCACGCTGCAGTGCACCTTGTCGCGCGGGAGCCCGCCCATCGCCTCCGCAATCGCCTCCCGCGTCAGTTCCCGCACCTGCGCCAGAGTCCAGCCGCGCACCAGCTCGCTCGCGAACGAACTCGTCGCAATCGCCGCCGGGCAGCCGCGCGTCTGCCAGCGCACCTCCGTCACCCGTCCGTCCGCAACGCGGATCATCACCGTCATCCGGTCGCCGCACACCGGGTTCGACCGCTCCCCGATGCCGTCGGGGTCGTCGAGGACCCCCGCGTTGCGCGGGTGCTCGAAGTGCTCGCGCACCAGCGGCGAATAGCCTGCCATCGCGCCTCCCTCGGCGCCGATCCTACCCGTGCGCCAGCAGCACCGCGAACGCCGTGGCCGTAAAGCCCGCTACCGCCAGCAGCAGCTGCGGGTCCGTGAACAGCACCCGGTCCGGCGCATCCGCCTGCCGCGGCCCGCTCATCAGCAGCAGGAACCGGAACAGGGCGAACACCACGAACGGGATCGTCAGCGCCATCGAACCATCCTCCGGCACCCGCGCCGATTCAATCGTGTAGAGCGAGTAGCTGAGCAGCGCCCCGGCAGCGCTCACCCCCAGCATCAGCTCCAGCACCTCCGCGTTGTAGGCCGCCAGCGATGGCCGGTGCCGCGCCGCTTCGGCCCCCAGCTGCCGGAACTCCGCCCACCGCTTCGTCGTCGCAAAGAAGAACGCCGCGAAGCTCGAACACACGTACAGCCACGGGCTGATGTCCACCTCGATCGCCGCCGCGCCGCTCACCGCCCGCCCCACGACCCCCGCACTGAGCAGCAGGATGTCGAGGATCGCCACCCGCTTCAGCCCCAGCGAGTAGAACGTCATCGCCGCCAGGTATCCGGCCAGCACCAGCCCCGCCATGGCGTCGACGACGGTGGCCCCCGCAACGCCCGCCGCGCCCAGCACAACCGCCGCACCGACCGCAAGGCGCGGGGAAAGCGCCCCCTGCGCAATCGGGCGGTACCGTTTCCGCGGGTGCAGCCGGTCCGCTTCCCGGTCGCGCACGTCGTTCACCAGGTACGTCGCCGAAGCCGCCAGGCACCACAGCCCAAACACCACCATCGACCGCCACAGCAGCGGCCACCACGTCCCCGGGTCGCCCGGCGTCCAGGCCTCCCCCGCGCTGAACACGAACGCCGCAAACACCACCGCATTCTTCGGCCACTGGTACGGCCGCATCGCCGCGACCAGTGCGCGCAGCGTCCCGCCGCGCGGCCCCGGCTCCGCGCTCACGCCCGCTCCTTCGCAATCGCCGCCCACTGCCCGCCGATCGCTGCCGCCAACGCCGCGAGGGGCGCCGCGAACACCGCGTTCGGTGCACCGGCAGCCGCCCAAACTGTCTCGAACCGCCGCAGCGAGTCGTCGATGACCACATCCGCCGGCCGAGGCCAGCCGACCGGCGCAACCCCGCCCACCTCGTAGCCCGTATACTCCCGCACCTCCTCCGCGGTGCCCATCTTCAGCCGCTTCCGGCTCACGCCCAGGATCTCCGCCAGCGCCGCCGTGTCGACCTGCCGGTCGCCCGCCATGAGCACCATCGTCGGCCGCCCATCGGCCAGGAAGAACAGCGTCTTAACGATCTGCCCCGGGGCACAGCCCACTGCCGCGGCAGCCTCCCCGGCCGTTGCCGTGCTTTGCTCGAAGGTGCGCACCTCCGCGGGGAGGCCCAGGGCTGCCAGCGCTTGCGCCACCCGTTCCGGCGGCGTCATCCCCGGCCCTCCAGCGCCCGCCGGGCCGCCTTGACCGTGTTGACCAGCAGCATCGCCACCGTCATCGGCCCGACGCCGCCGGTGTAGGGCGTCACCCACGAGGCCACCTCGCGCACGTCCAGCGTCGCATCCCCGACCAGCCGGTACCCGCTCGGGCGGTCCGGCGCATCCACCCGGTTCACTCCCACGTCGATCACCACCGCGCCCGGCTTCACCATCTCCTTCGTCAGCGTGCCGGCCCGCCCCGCCGCCACCACCACGATGTCGGCCCGTCGCGTGTGCTCGGCGAGGTCCGGCGTCGCCGTGTGGCAGATCGTCACCGTCGCGTTGCCGCCCCGCGCCTTGTTCGATAGCAGCACCGCCAGCGGCCGGCCCACCAGCGTGCTCCGCCCCACCACCACGACGTGCTTCCCGGCCGGGTCGTTCCCCGTCCGGAGCAAGAGCTCCACCACCCCGTGCGGCGTGCACGGGATCGCCCCGTCCAGCTCCCCCCGCAGCAGCTTCCCGAGGTTGACCGGGTGGAGCCCGTCAGCGTCCTTCGCCGGGTCGAGCGCGTCGATAACCGCGAGTTCGTTCACCTGCGGCGGCAGCGGCAGCTGCGGCAGGATTGCGTGGAACCGCGGGTCGGCGTTCAGCTGCCGGACCAGCGCAATCACCTCGTCCTGCGTTGCTGTCGCCGGCAGCCGGAAGGTCTCCGAGAAGATGCCCGCCTCGGCGCACGCCTTCGTCTTCATGGAGACATAACTAATCGAAGCCGCGTTATCCCCGACAATGATCGCCGCCAGCCCCGGCGTCACCCCCGCCTCCCGCAGCGCCGCGGCCTCCCGCGCGACCTCCGCCCGGATCTCGGCCGCAATCGCAGCCCCGTCAATCAGCTTTGCTGGCATGCGCGTAGCGTATCGGGGAACCCCGCTCCGGGCCAAAATCCCCGGCCTGCATCCGCTGGCCGGCGCGCAATCGGCGCTGCTCGCGTACGATCCGCACCAGCCTGCCAGCCAGCATCATCCTGCCCCCGGGGTCGCCCATGCCCGACGACATGCCCGCGCACCGCCCGCGCAAGTTCGCCCACGGCATCGACGTCATCGAAACGCACCGCATCGCCGACGTCATCGCACGCCACGGCGACCGCTTCCTCAACCGCGTTTACACCCCCGATGAGCTCGCCCACTGCCGCGGCCGCATCCCCGAGCTCGCCGTCCGCTTCGCCGCCAAGGAAGCCGTCATGAAGGCGCTCGGCACCGGCATCCGCGGCGTCGGCTGGAAGGACATCGAAATCCTCCCCAACCGGCGCGGCAAGCCACTCGTCTTCCTCTACGGCCGCGGCGCAAAGCGCGCCGAGGAGATTGGCCTCCGCGGGCTCGAAGTCTCCATGACCCACCTCGCCGACCTCGCGATGGCCTCCGTTGTCGGCGAGCGCGACCTCTCCGAGGCCGAAGACACCCCCCGCCGCGGCGAGACCGCCCTGCGCCTCATCCGCGAGAAAGGCCTCCGATGAAACTCGTCACCGCCGCCGAAATGCGCCAGCTCGAGGCCGCCGCCATCGCCGCCGGCTCCTCCGAAGTCCAGCTCATGGAGGAAGCCGGCCTCGCCGTCGCCCAGGAATCCTGGATGCTCCTCGGCACCCTCGAAGGCCGCCGCATCCTCGTCCTCGCTGGCCCCGGAAACAACGGCGGCGACGGCCTCGTCGCTGCCCGCCACCTCTACGACTGGGGCGCCGACGTCGCCGTCTACTTCCCCAAAGGCCACCGCGAGACCGCCCGCCTTGACGAGCTCCGCGCGCGCGAAATCCCCCTCCTCATGGGCGAGGACGACCCCGAGGGCCAGCAGCTCGCCGCCCAGCTCGCCGCCGCCGACCTCGTCATCGACGCCTTGCTCGGCATCGGCCAGCGTCTCCCCCTCGACCCCGCCGACCCCATCGCCCGGGCGCTCGCGGCCCTCGCCTCAACGCGCTCCTCCTACCAGCCGCCCAAAATCGTCGCCGTCGATGTCCCCACCGGCCTCGATTGCGATACCGGCGCCGTCGACCCGCTGCTCGTCCGCCCTGACATCACCGTCACCTTCGGCCTGCCGAAGGTTGGCATGTACCAGCTCCCCGGGAGCGACGCCGTCGGCCGCGTCCAGGTCATCGATATCGGCATCCCAAAAGACGCCGTCGATGCCGTCCCCCTCGAACTCATCACCTCCCGCTGGGTCCGCCAGCACCTGCCGGCCCGGCCAGCCGATGCCAACAAGGGCACCTTCGGCCGCGTCCTCGTCGTTGGCGGCTCCCGCCGCTACCGGGGCGCCGTGGCCCTCGCTGCGGCCGGCGCCTACCGGGCCGGCGCCGGCCTCGTGACCATCGCCACGCTCGAAGAGCTCGCGCACGACCTCGCCGGGGCAATCCCCGAGGCCACCTGGCTCCCCCAGCCCCCGGGGCCCGACGGCTCCCTCCCCGGCGAAACCGCCATCACGCTCCGGTCGGAGTGGGCCGCCGCCCGGGCAGCCGTCATCGGGCCGGGCCTTTCGCTCACCGACGATACCCGCGCCTTCACCTGGGCCGCCCTTCCCGACACCGCTGATTGCGCCGGCGGCGTCGTCGTCGACGCGGACGCGCTCAACGCCCTGGCCGCCATGGACGACGCCTCTGCCCGCCTCCACCCCCGCGCCATCCTGACCCCGCACCCGGGCGAAATGGCCCGCCTCCTCCGGACCACCGTCCCCGAGGTCCAGCGCGACCGCCTCGGCGCAGCCCGCGCCGCCGCCGACCGCTTCGGCTGCATCGTGGTCCTCAAGGGCGCCCATACCGTGGTCGCCGCTCCGGGCGGGCGCGCCGCCCTCTGCCCGTTCGCCAACCCCCTGCTCGCCACCGCCGGCAGCGGCGACGTCCTCGCCGGCATCATCGCCGGCTACCTCGCCCAGGGCGCCGACCCCTTCACCGCCGCCCGCCTCGGCGTCTACCTCCATGCCGCCGTCGCCGAAGCCCTCGAACCCGAGTACGGGCGCGCGGGCCTCATCGCCGGCGAAATCGCAGCACGCCTCCCCCGTATCGTCCGGGACCTAACCCAATCCTGATGTACACTCAGACCAACACGTGACGAACCACGCATCGAACCCCGCCCGTCGCGTCGTCGTTACCGGCCTCGGCATCGTCAGTCCGCTTGGACAGAACGCATGCGATACCTGGAACGCCCTTGTCGAGGCCCGCTCCGGAACCCGCCGCATCACCCTCTTCGACCCCGCCGGCTTCGACTCCCAGGTCGCCGGCGAAGTCCCCGATTTCGACCCCACCGCCTACATGGACCGCAAAGAGGCCCGTCGCGCGGACCGCGCGACGCAGTTCGCCTTCGTTGCCGCCGACGAAGCGCTCGCCCAGTCCGGCTTCCGCCCGGCGCCCGACGACGGCTCCGAAGTTGCCGTCATCGTCGGCACCGCCATCGGCGGCATCACTACCCTCTCCGCTGAGTTCGAAACGCTCCGCACCCGGGGCCCCGGCCGCGTCTCGCCCTTCCTCATGCCGATGATGCTCGCCGATATGTCCAGCGGGCAGCTCAGCATCCGCATCGGCGCCCGCGGTGTGAACTACTGCCTCGTCAGCGCCTGCGCCAGCGGCGCCGACAGCATCGGCGAAGCCGCCAACATCATCCGCCGCGGCGACGCCGAGGTCGCCCTCGCCGGCGGCACCGAAGCACCCATCACCCCCATCGTCGTCGCCGGCTTCGCCTCATCGAAAGCGCTCACGACCGCTAACGACGACCCTGCCCGCGCATCACGCCCCTTCGATGCCCGCCGCGACGGCTTCGTCCTCGCCGAAGGCGCTGCCATCCTCGTCCTCGAAAGTGAAGAGCACGCCCGCGCCCGGGGAGCGACCATCCTCGCCGAACTCGCCGGCTACGGCGCCACCTCCGATGCCTACCACATCACCCAGCCCGATGAGCGCGGCGAAGGCGCCGCCCGCGCCATGCAGCTCGCGCTCCGCCAGGCCGGCCTCCAGCCCGACGAGATTGATTACCTCAACGCCCACGGCACCTCCACACCGATCAACGACCGCCTCGAAACCCTCGCCATCAAACGCGTCTTCGGCGAGTACGCCTACGACCTCCCCATCAGCTCCTCCAAATCCATGACCGGCCACCTCCTCGGCGCTGCCGGCGCCGTCGAAGCAGCCATCTGCGTCCTCGCCCTCCAGAAACAGATCATCCCGCCGACCGCCAACTACGAGGTCCCCGACCCGGACTGCGACCTCGACTACGTCCCCAACGTCGCCCGCCCGGCCCGCCTCGAAGCGGTCATGACCAACTCGCTCGGCTTCGGCGGCCACAACTCCAGCCTCATCTTCCGCACCTACCGGGCCGCGCCATGACCCAGCTCGTCGGCGCCCTGCCTCCCCGCTGGCGGCTCCGCGACCCCTACGCCCACCAGAACGGCATTCCCCGGTACCCGCCAGTCCTCGCCACCGTGCTCGCCGCCCGCGGCATCACCACCCGCCAGCAGGCCGAGGCCTTCTACCGGCCCCACCTCCTCCCCGACCACGACCCCCTCCTCCTGCCCGGCATGGCCGACGCCATCCTCCGCGTCGACCGCGCCCTCCGCGATGGCGAACTCATCGCCCTCTACGGCGACTTCGACGTCGATGGTGTCACCTCCATCGCTATCCTCCACGAGGGACTCGCCCCGCTCGGCGCACGCACCCTGCCCTACATCCCCGACCGCTTCACCGAAGGCTACGGCCTCAACTTCGGCGCCATCCGTTCCCTCGCTGCAGCCGGCGCCACCCTCCTCGTCACCGCCGATTGCGGCATCTCCTCGGTCGCCGAGGTCGCTTACGCCAACGAACTCGGCCTCGACGTCATCATCCTCGACCACCACACCGTCCCCGACGTCCTCCCCGACGCTCTCGCCGCCGTCAACCCGAAGCGGATCGATTCGCCCTACCCCTTCGACGAACTCGCCGCCTGCGGCGTCGCCTACCGCTTCCTCGAAGTCCTGTACGACCATCTCGGCGTCGCCTTCAACGACACCGACTTCATCGACCTCGCCGCCCTTGGCACCGTCGTCGATGTCGCCCCGCTCATCGATGAAAACCGCCGCATCGTCGCCCGCGGCCTCGAGGTCATGCGAACCGGCGGCCTCCGCCCCGGCCTCGCGGCCCTCGCCCGCGTCAGCGGCGTGGCCCCCGAACGCTTCACCTCCGAAACGCTCGGCTTCGCCCTCGGCCCCCGCATGAACGCCGCCGGCCGCCTCGCCCACGCCAACATCGCCCTCCGCCTCCTCCTCGAACGCGACTACCGCCGCGCCTTCGACCTCGCCAGTGAGCTGAACGCCCTCAACCGCGAGCGCCAGCGCCAGACCGAAGAGGCCACCCAGCTCGCCGAAGAGCTGCTCGGTCCCGCCGATGCCCCCCTGCTCTTCGTCGTCACCGACCGGATCGCTCCCGGCATCGTCGGGCTCGTCGCCTCCCGCCTCGCCGAGCGCCGCAACCGGCCTGCCGTCGTCCTCTCACGCGGCCCGGAAGAATCCCGCGCCAGCGCCCGCAGCATCCCCGGCTTCGATATCGTCGCCGCCATCCGCAAAGAAAAGGACCTGCTCGTACGCCACGGCGGCCACCGCTCCGCCGCCGGCTTCACCGTCCGCAACGAACACCTCGACGAACTCCGCGAACGCCTGACTGCCACCGCCGCGGCCCAGCTTGGCCGCGAGCCCGCCCGCCGGGTCATCGACATCGACGCCGAGGCGCCCCTCGCCGCTCTCGACGGCCTGGAAGTCAAGGGGCTCATGAAGTTCGAACCAACCGGCCACGGCAACCGCAAGCCGGTCCTCCTCAGCCGCGGAGTTCGCCTCCTTGATGCCAAACCGGTCGGGCAGACGGGCGACCACCTCCGCCTCGCCGTCCGCGACGGCCAGGTGACCTGGCGCGGCATCGCCTTCCGCCAGGCAGGCGCCGAACTCGACGACGAAGTCGATATCGTCTACTCGCTCCAGCACGACCTCTCCGGGACCGGCGTCGAACTCGAGGTCCTCGACCTCGCGCCCACGGCCGCCGCTCGGCCCCTCGAACGCGGCCGATGACCTCCGAAGAGCTCACCCTCGCCCCCGACGCCGCCCAGGCACTCCGCGAGTCCCAGGCCCTCTGCTACCGGATGAACTGCGCGATCGTCGCACCGGAACACCTGCTCGCCGCCTGCCTCCTTCGCCTCCACGCAGCCGGCGCCGTAGGCCTCCCGTCGCCCGGGGCAATTCAGCAGGCCCTCGTGGCCACCCAGGGAATCGGCGAGGACCCCCTCGACCGCGACGTCATCTTCGGCTCCGCCGCCCGCGACGCCATCTCCGCGGCCGCGGCCGCTGCACGCGCCGCCGGAGAACGGACCATCACGGCCCGCGGCCTCGCCATCGCCCTCGCTGAGTCCGGCGAGTGCAGCCCCATGTTCTTCGCCTCGCTCGGCATCAGCCGCCGCGAGCTCGCCGACGTGCTCCGGGCTGCCTGAGCCGGCCCCCGGCTCCGCCGCTCAGGCCGAGGCCCGCGGGTGGGCCTGGTCGTACGCCTTTCGCTTCTGCTGGTCGGTCAGGTGCGTGTAAATCTGCGTCGTCGAGATGCTCGCGTGGCCCAGCGCATCCTGCACGTACCGGAGCGGCATCCCCCCGGCGAGCATGTGCGTCGCATACGTGTGGCGGAGCGTGTGCGGCGTGATCGCCGTATCGAGCCCCGCCTCCTTCGCGTAGTTCTTCAGGATCAGCCAGAACCCCTGCCGCGTCAGCCGTTCGCCCCGCCGGTTCACGAAAAGCGCCGCCTCCCGCCGGTTCCGCACCAGCCGCGGCCGCACATGGAAGATGTACTGCCGGAGTTCATCCACCGCCGTCGGAGGCAGCGTCAGCACGCGCTCCTTGTCGCCCTTGCCGACGCAGCGCACCGTCACCGGGTCGCTCTCCAGGGCCACGTCGTTCACGTCGAGCGATACCAGCTCCGTCACCCGCAGGCCGGTCGCATACGCCAGTTCGAGCATCGCCTTGTCCCGGCGGGCCTCCGGCGTATTCCGCCGCGCCGGCTGCTCCAGCAGCTCGTCAACCTCCTCCACCGTCAACGCCCGCGGAAGCTGCTTGCCCACCTGCGGCGACTTCACCTGCTCGGTCGGGTCCGCTTCGATAATCCCCTCCCCCACCAGGAAGCTGAAAAACGACTTCAGCGAGGCGACCTTCCGCGCCACCGTCGTGTCCTTGTACTTCCGCTCCCGGAGATGCTCCACGAACGCGACGAGCTGGTCCTTCGTCATCGCCTCAGGCGCAACCCCCGGGAACGCCTGCTCCATGAACGAGGTGAACTGCAGCAGGTCGTTCCGGTACGCCGCCAGCGTGTTCTGCGAGGCGTTCTTCTCCACCGCGAGAAAGTTCAAAAACTGGTCGATGCGCTCGTTGGTCACGTCGCGTTACCTCGGTGCCGTTGCGGTCGTGGGTTCCAGGGGCGGCGCCATGATAGGCAGCCGCTTCCCATGGTGTCCACGCATTTCGAGCCCCGTTCCGTGAATTTCCGTGATCTGCCGTCCGGATTCCTGCATAACAAATACGAATTACCTTCCCCGGGGCCCGGGCGGTTCTCTCCACTGAGGCTAGCCCGCCGCGATGAACCGTGCACCCCCAGCCGACCGTTGCTCTACCGGCTGGTAAGCTGTGCCTCACGCCCTTCCCGGAGGAGATGCGCTGATGGTTTCGCTCGAACTCAACGACGAAGAAAAGCTCATCCAGCAGGTCGCCCGCGACTTCGCCCGCAAAGAGATCCGCCCCGTCGCCGCCTACTACGACGAACGCGAAGAGGTCCCCTACGACCTGATCAAAAAGGCCGCCGCCGTCGGCTTCGGCATCTCGAAGCAGGGCTCCCTCCTCGATGGCGCAGGCTCCTCCCTCATCCCCTCCATCATCGCCGAGGAGCTCTCCTGGGGGTGCGCCGGCATCGCCCTCGCCATCAACAGCTCCGGCCTCGCCGCCGCCGCCATCGCCGCCACCGGCACCCCCGAGCAGCGCCAGCAGTGGCTCGCCGCCATCGCCTCCGACGAGCACGAAGTCCGCCTCGGCGCCATGTGTCTCACCGAGCCCGATGCCGGCTCCGACGTCGCCAACATCCAGACCACGGCCACGCGCGACGGCGACTTCTACGTCCTCAACGGCGAAAAGCAGTTCATCACCAACGGCGGCATCGCCGATGTCCACGTCGTCTTCGCCACCGAGGACCGCTCAAAAGGCTGGGGCGGCATCAGCGCCTTCGTCGTCCCGAAAGGCACGCCCGGTCTCCAGCAGGGCACCGTCTGGAAGAAAATGGGCATCCGCGCCTCCCACACCGCCAATGTCATCTTCAACGACTGCCGCATCCCGGCCGAGTACAAGCTCGGCGCACCGGCGAAGCCGGGCGGCTCCGCCGGCCCTGGCGCCGTCGGCGCCCTCATGACCCTCGAGCGGACCCGGCCCGTTGTCGGCGCGTACGCCGTCGGTATCGCCCGCGCCGCCTACGAATACGCCCTCGACTACGCCAAAACCCGCGTCCAGTTCGGCCGCCCGATCATCAAGAACCAGGGCATCTCCTTCATGCTGGCCGACATGGCCATGGCCGTCGATTCCGCCCGCCTTATGGTTTGGCGCGCCGCCTGGATGGCCGGCGCCAACGTCCCCTACCTCCAGGCCGAGGGCTCCATGGCCAAGTGTTACGCCTCCGATGTCGCCATGAAGGTCACCGTCGATGCCGTCCAGGTCCTCGGCGGCCAGGGCTACATGCGCGACCACCCCGTCGAAAAGTGGGTCCGCGACGCCAAGATCTTCCAGATCTTCGAAGGCACCAATCAGATCCAGCGCCTGGTCATCGGCCGCGCCCTGGAGGCCCTGCCCCCGCGCGGCTGAAACAGGCCGCATCGCCGCGCACGCAAACGGCCCGCCGGCAACCGGCGGGCCGTCGGTCATCCCTGTCGGGGGCCCGTCGAGCCCTCAGCTCTGCGGAACCTCCTCGCAGCCGCCCGCCGGTCCGCCGTTCGGCTCGGCCCCGCGGAAGGTCAGCGCGCCGTCGCGCCCTCCGAACTCGGCCGCGTCCCACGCCGCGACGCCCGCGGGTGTCGGCAGACCGGGGCCGGGGCTCGCTGGCTCCTGCTCCAGCACCAGGGTCGTATCACGTGCCGGCGCTCCCGGCGTCATCAGCACAGCAGCGAGCGGAAGGAGGGCAAACGTTAACGGAAGCGTCACAAAAATGACAAAAGCCCGGCGCACAGGCGGCCTCCTTAACCAACTGCCATGCAGTCTACCACGCCCGTCCAGCCTCCGCCTTGCCCCCTCCCCCATCCCGGCGCAAGCTGGGATTGGATCATGCCGGTTCACCCGCACGACATCATCGCAGTCATCGACGTCGGCTCAAACTCCGTTCGCCTCCTCGTCGCCCGCGCCCTCAGCCACACCGCCTTCGAAGTCATCGACGAAGCCCGCTACAGCGCCCGCCTCGGCGCTGGACAGGCCGGCGGCAACCTCACCCCCGAAGGCATCGACCGCGGCCTCCGCGCCCTTGCCATCATGACCCAGCTCGCCGAGTCCTACGCGCCCGCACGCCTCCTCGCCGTTGGCACCGAAGCCCTCCGGCGCGCCCCGAACGCGGACGAATTCCTCGAACGGGTCCGCGAGCGCACCGGCGTCCGCATCCGGGTCCTCTCCGGCTTCGAAGAAGCCCACGCCGGCTACATCGGCGTCATCAACAGCACCACGCTCACGGACGGCTACCTCCTCGATCTCGGCGGCGGCTCCCTTGAGCTCATGACCATCGCCGGGCGCCAGCTCCGCGAAGTCCAGTCCGTGCCGCTCGGCGCCATCTACAGCCGCGAAACCTACTTCCACTCCGACCCGCCCGCTCCCCGCGAAATCCGTGCCCTGCGCAAGGCCGTCCGGCGCTCGTTCGTCCCGGTCGCCGGCGCCCCGCCCGTCCTCTTCGGCACCGGCGGCGCCATCCGCAACCTCGCCCGCATCGTCCGTATTCGCCGCCGGTACCCCCTCGGTCGATTGCATGGTCTCGAACTCGCCCGCAAAGAGGTACGCCGCCTCGCTCGCGAACTCAGCGCCGTGCCCACCGAGGCGCGCCGCCGTATCCCCGGCGTTGGCAGCAACCGCGCCGACCTCCTCCATGCCGCTGCCATCGTCATCGACGAAGTCATGGACATCCTCGGCGCCGACGCCCTCACCGTCTCCGGCCAGGGCCTTCGCGAAGGCCTCGCCTGGCAGGCGATCCGCGGCGAAGCCCCCATCCTTCCCGACGTGCGTTCCGCCAGCCTCGCCGGTCTCGCCCTCGCGAACGGCGTCGATGTCACCTCCGCCGAACCAACGGTCTCCGCAGCTGCCAGCCTCTTCGACGCAGCCCGGCCCCTGCACGGCCTCGGCGATGCCGATCGCCAGCTCCTGCTCGATGCCGCCCGCCTCGCCGGCATCGGCATGCACATCGACTACTACAACCGCGACCGCCACGCGGAATACCTCGTCCACAGCGGCGACCTCCACGGCTACTCCCACCGCGAAGTCGTCCTCCTCGCCGCCCTCGTCCGCTGGGCCGATTCCGGCACCCCCGACCTCTCGCCCTACCGCGCCATCATCCAGCCCGACGACACCCGCCGCGCCGCTGTCCTCGCCTCCCTCCTCGGCCTCGCCCGGGCCATCCGCCGGCGCTCACCCTCACCCATCCATGACGTGCACGCCGTGCTCGAAGGTACCGCCCTGCGCCTGCAGCTCCGCGCAGCCGCGCCGATCGACGCCGAGCTGTACGAACTGGAGAACCGGCGCCGCAGGTTCGAAGCCATCCTGCGCTGCCGCCTGCTCGTCGAGCACGTGCCGGGCAGCTAACCCTTCTGCTCCCCCGCAACCCGCCGCAGCACGCCCGGAGGAATCAGCCACTCGAGCCAGCACCCGCCCGGTCGCGGCTCTCCCGCCGAGCGGGCCAGCGCTGCCCCGCCCTTCTTGAATGTCACCCCCATGCCGGCGGGGTCCCCGGTCACCAGGTACGCTAGCAGCTCCCCCATCCACGGCTCATGCCCCACCAGCGCGACCGGCGATGCGTCCGTCTCCGTCGCCGCCTCGATCACCGCGTCGTAATCAGCGCTCGCCAGCGCCTCGCAGACGCGCACCCGCCCCAGTCCGTACGTCTCCCGCAGGATCTCCGCCGTCTGCATCGCCCGCAGCCACGGCGAACTCAGGATCGCCTGCGGAGTGATCAGCCGCGCCAGCCCCCGGGCGGCCTCCGTCATCCGCGCCCGGCCCTCCGGAGTCAGGGGCCGCTCTGCATCGCTCGCCACAGTGCCCCGCTCCACCGCAATCGCGTGCCGGACGAGCAGCAGCTCCATCGCCCCAGCCTACCTTTCCGGCGGCGGTCCCCCGCCCTCGGCGAGTTCAAACCCTGCCAGCCCAATCTCGACGACCTTCCACTGCCCCACCATCGGCCGCCACGTCG
This sequence comes from Tepidiforma thermophila, assembly GCF_002563855.1. NCBI lineage: Bacteria > Bacillati > Chloroflexota > Tepidiformia > Tepidiformales > Tepidiformaceae > Tepidiforma > Tepidiforma thermophila. Next base: position 2,475,954 of record NZ_PDJQ01000001.1, on the reverse strand, counting down.
TCGCCACCGTCACACTGCCCATCGAGGAGCGAAACCGGACGCGGTAGCGCGCCTCTTCTGCCGACGACGACACTTCCTCGACCTCGAAGCCGTCGATGGACGGCAGCTGCGCCGGCGAGAGACCCTGCGCACCCGACGCCAGCTGCATCAGCTGCGCCATCGCCTCCGGCGCGAGGTCGGCCATCACCTGCGCAAGATTCCCGGTCATCACCGCCCGCGCCGTCCGTTCGACTGCCGCGCGCACGTCGCCGGGCTCCGCACTCACGACGCCGTCACTTCCTTCACGTCGTCAATCTGCCACTTCCCACCATTCTCGACCCACTTGCTCCAGACGACGCGCGTCGTGTCGCCGATGTACGAAATTTCCACCTCGTTATTGCCGAGGTCCTTAATCTCGAAGCTCGTCGCCCGGATGGGATTGGCGGCCAGCGCCATCACCTTTGCCATCGCGTTCGGCGTAAAGTCGCCCATCAGCCCGGCCACATTCCCTGTCACCACATCCTGCGCGTGTCGCTCCTGCGTCGCCCGCAAATCGGACATTTTGTGATGTACCTCTCTCTTAGTTCGTTATTGTTCACCACAGATTCAGACGGCGGGTCGGCCCGTCTCGTTATGGTCGCGTCGGTACCCTAAAATCCGCCCGTGTAGCTGTCAAACTGCTGTCACCGGCTCGCCCCCGGTCGGGCCCCTATCCGGCGGCTTCAAACGCGCGACGCAGCCCCCTCGAAGTGCCACCAGGAGCGAGTGGTATCATCAAACAACCGGCCCAACAGGCCCAATGACCAGGTGGGTAGGTTCCCGGCGGCCATGGCGGTACCGCCGCGTTCACCGCGGTACTCCACCTCTGGGTCGGTTCCGCCCCGAGAACCGGCCCACGACAGGCCCAACCGGCCCACTGCCGCGGTCGGCGCCGCCGGCAGACCCGACCGTCGGCGGCGGTGCTGACGGACAGCTCTGACGATGCGGCCGCCCTAGCGCCGAGTGGCTATCGAGCCCGGTCGCGTGACGCCCCTGCCCGCCTGTGTCCTTTCGGGCCCTGCTGCCCTGCCCTGGAGGGTCACCCGTGCCAGGCTTTGGCCCCGGCCTTGGGTCACGGGCGTTGAATGGGCCATCAGCCCCGGGAGGCCGGGCGGCACAGATCTCTCAGTGATGACCTTTTCCCCAGCTCCGTCGTCGGCGCCCCGGCATTGCGGGACGGTGTCCCCCGGTGCCGCCATTTCGGCCCATGTGACGGTCAGGACTCCCCCGGCTGCTGCCAGGGTTCGAAGGTAGAGGCAGCGGCGTTCTCGTGGCGTCTCACCGCATCAGCGGAGCCATCCCCCTTGTGCCCCTTGGATGCCGATCGCACAATCCCGACTATGCGCTTTGGTGCTGTCATTTCGCTGCTTTTCGCTGCGGCCGTGCTGGCTGCCTGCGACGATGACAGCGAGGAACTGCTGGCCCTTCGGGAGGAGGTCGCAGAACTTCGCACCCAGGTCTCTGCAGCGTCGGCCGCATCGCCCGGTCCCGGCACACCTCTGGCGTCCACCCCCACGCCGACCGCGACCTTCACCCCGACGGCAACAGCGACACCGGAGCCGCCGACCGCCACGCCGACACCGCCTCCGCCGCCCCCTCCACCTCCGCCGACTCCGATGCCGGCCGCGACTCCGAGCCCCCGCCTGACAGCGGAGCAGGTTCGGCAAGCGGCGTATCGCCGTTTTGGGGACTGTGTCCAGCAGGGCAGTGCGGTGACTGTCTTGCCGGTGTCTTTTGATGCCACCTACGTCGGTGACGGTGTTTGGAATGTGGGTGGTCCGGGCGTAATGGTTGGCGGCTACTACGGGTTTTTCGAGGCGACGCTGAGTGAGGTCACAATGACCTGGCTCGTGGTCTTCGCGCCCCCGGAGTGCCGGTAGCCTGCTCGCCCCGGCGACGGCCTGAGGCCTGGGCATATCTGGCTGCCTGGAGGCCAGGGGCTGATACCGGCCCGGGGTCGACGCCTTATAGCTCCTCTCCCCTCTGCGCCTCTGGCAGTCTCAGCGCTCTCGAACGTCGCGGCCCGCGTCGCTTGCTCGAGGTCGCCACCGGCGCGCCTCGACGTCCAGACGATGGGGACGGTTGGGAGCGGTTGTTGTTCCCGGCCCGCCAACGGCTGCTAACAAGGTTTGGGCATTCCGGCATGCAGGGTTTCCGAGTCCGGAGCGGTCAGAGCATGATCGCTTATCGAGCCTTGCCCGCGCGCGGGATGCGCCTGGGCGCCTGCCCGGCATCTCGCCGATAAGTCGTGGCGCTTTGGCCGCAACATCCGCACATTCCAGGAGAGGCGATGCCGCGACTCGGCTGCTAATCCTGGGCCTGACTCATATAGCGAGCTTGGCCGCCCGGGACACTCGCCGGGCTGCGGCTGCCTGTTCCTTCTCTCGGTTGCGTCAGCTCCAGCGTGTGCGGCGCCGGGCGCCGCCATGGCGGACGGTCCGTCGCGGTGCCGCGAATTTTGCACGTCGGCCCGAGGGCGTTTGCCCATCGTCCGGCCATCGAACTAGTCCAAGCGAACTTACTGCGGCCTGAACGACGCTACCTGATTGACGCCGTCGTAGCGTCCCGTATCGGTTAGGGTCCGACAGCCATCATCGTCGCCCCCTCTCCAATGGCGGCAGACGCAGCCATCTCTTGCCATAGCTCGGCGCACGTCTGCATCTCGCCCAGTCGTGCACTCCCGCCTGCGCTTTCGATGGCTCTGGCCGCTTCGGTGCCAGGTGCGAGGACGAAGCACGGCGGTTCCCCTGGCAAGGTCGACGCCAACCTCCGGGTTGAACAATGGGCGCGTCAGGATGAAGAAGTGCGCCCTAGCGTGCGTCGATGGGTGGGCGCCAGGACCACGCAAGAGCCCGCACGGGCGGGTACCGAGACGCTTGCCCCTGGCGATAATGCTCTGGACCGCTCCTGCGGACGTGTCGCCCGCCTCCAGTCCCTGTCCTCCACGGCGGCTTCCCGCATGCCTCGCTTCGCGCGCTCCGGAAGAGCGCGAGCGACTGCGTCGTCGGGGGCCGCGCTTGGAGAAGATCTTGAGGTCGCACACGTGCATGCTCATGGTCTGGGACCTGGCATCGCAGGGTGGCCGAAGGCAGGAACCCAGGCGCCCGCTTGCCCGGCGATTTCGGCCGCTGCCTGGGCTGTGCGCTTAAGGCAGGCTCTTGCGAGATTGCCGCCCGACTCACGGTTTGATTGGCATCTGGTAATGTCTTGTTCAACTTCTGAGCAGTATTTCTCAACTTCCAGCCTTCCTTCCATGAAAGAAGCGATCGCTTATTCAAGATTTTATACGCATCTAAAGTAGTTCCATTCCTGATTTTTCTAATTGTAGTCATTCTGTAAGGAATGTTCTTGCGGATAGATTTGCGATGTTGATAGCGATGGACGATTGCTCATATCCGACTCTGGCAGTCACCCTCGGCGCGTTGACCACGAGCCGGGGAGAAGCGAGAATACCGGCCTACGGCGGACCGGCGTTCGCGAAAACTGTCGCCTAAATGTCGCAGTTGCGGATGTCCCGGTTCTCCGGACCATGTTCCAACTCGACGGGAGGTGGTCACGATGGACGAGAAGGAAAAGGAGCTGCAGGAGCTTTACCGGCGAGCCATCTTCATACCGATGGGCCCCCGGGCAGAGGAGCCTGACGAGGCTGCGAGCGAGGAGCAGGAGAAGGAGGAGAAGGACAAGGACAGGAAGAACGGCCAGTCGGCTTAGGCTTAACGGGGCCCGAACGGTTGCAGGCTGTGCAATGCCCGTATGCCACCGGGCTGCCTTTCGGGCTTACGTGTTCAAAGGGCTCCTGTGCAGCCTGAAATGCGGCGCGGGACTTGGCTCTGGCCGTCCCAGAGCTGGTCAGGGGGTGCCGCACCTCATTGGCCTGCTGCCTGGCCGGCTCTGCACATCTCGACCTGTCCTCGGATAGGCCCTCCCTTCGCCTGCGGTGGGTTTCGGTTGCCCCACCAGCCTCGTCCGATTCAGGAGCCTTACGCCGGGCGAGCGATAGCAAGCGAAGCCGATCCGTGCCCTTAGCCTGATGTCCGCGAGGACGGCCGACTCGCCCCGTTGCGTTGGCGAATGTGAGGCCGGGGACCGTTGGTGGCTGATGGGTTGCAGCCGGCTCGACCCCTGTCTGGCCCCGGATGTCGCTGCTTGCCGGACTGGCCGCCCCGAGCGATGCGGAGCTGAATCCTGCCGATTGCGTTTCGGGCCAAGGGGAAGGCGGTTGGCCTGGCGCATGCAGGGTCAAACCGGCGGTGCGCAGCCTGCAAGGCCTTCCCCGTACCGAGGGTCCCGGCGTCGTAGCCGAGGGGCGCACGGTGCCGCCGGCGCCGACATGGGAACCCTGGCGCTGCAGCCGCGAGGGCAGCCGGCACGCGGCCCGGTGCGGCAGTGGGCACCCGCAAATGCCGTGTTGCCAGCCGCCAGAGGAGTCTGTACTGTCCACGGCGCCTGTCGAACGGCTGGGCATCGACGCTGGGCGCGTCGCGCAAGGGGCACGGCCCGGTCGCTTTTCAACTTCGAATCAGGTTCCCGGGACCCGCTGCGTTGCCAGCAAGCTCTGTTCAACCTCGGTCGTCCGCGCAATCCGGAGCACGGCGTGCAGGGAGCCTGCTGCTGCCGAAAACGCAGAAGCATGACGCGAATTTGTCGCATACAGGATCGCGTCCCTCAGTGAGTCCGGTCCACGTGCGTCGTCCAGTGTCTCCGCGCCAGGTATCCACAGCTCGGGCTGCTCAATGGCCGGAGATCTGTGGCTGCTTTGGTGTTGATGCCGGTATGCCTTCCGGCAGGTAAACGTGTCAGGTGTGTGTCACTGTGCCGTCCACCCACTCTAGAACCGTGGAATGGGCTTGCGTCGGCGGTGCCGGCTGCGGCAAGATAAGTGGCCGCGGACTACGACGACACTGCAAAAGTCGGTCAAGGGAAATGTCGTAGCCCAGCTCTAGGGGAATACGGATATGTCAGGCGAGAGAACCGAAGACCTTAAAAGCAGCATGACTCCTGAAAAATTGGCCGAGCTTATCGCTGACGATTTTGGCTGGTTGCTTCATTCAGACGATCCTAAGAAGGTAGCTCTGCGTCTCATCGATGAATTCGGATTCGAAACCGTGCTTGATACTTGCTTCCATCCCGACCCTTTTGTTAGAGCTGAGGTCATTGGTGGTCGGATGAGAGAAATGTCGGACTGTTCTCTGGATGTCGCTAGGTGGCGTCTGCACAACGGAGACGACTACTCGCCTTACGTGGAAGCGACAGTTTACCGAGGAAGGTTCTACAACTCTAGTTGGTGCGATGCGGAGAAGATTGGGGTGGTTTTGGACGACGGGAGTTACATGGACTTCGGCGAAGCTTCTGACTCTCTCGACTGGCGTGAAGCCGTAGACTGCCTGCCGGTCGGCGAATATACGGTCGTGGGCAACGAACCGATTGTCAGCGAGGTTTTAGAGCGTCTCAGGTCAAGGGGATCGAAGGCGTGGGATGAAAAGTCTGCTGCCGAATGGGATGAGGAAGAAGCCGACGAAGAGGAGGCCTGAGGGGGTTCGAACACGGCTGAGGGGGTACCACGCGTCCGACGATGGGGCTTAAGGGGAAGCCCCCTCCCCCGGTCCCCTTGGGCAGCTCGCCGGTCCAAGAGAGGCTTTGCGCAATTCGCCGGGGATTACTGGGCTGGTGCCTCTCTGAAGGCCGGTTAGGTCTCTGACGCATGTTTGAGGTTGTTGGCCATCTTGTTTCGTCTGCGCCAGGGGCCGCGCCCGGGGCGGGCGGCTTGCCTCCTGCCTGGGCGCAAATTTGACTCCACCGCTAGGAGAACCTTGTTACCGGTAGCAGTTACCACCCCGCGGCCCCGCTTCGTTGCCCGGACGCAGCGCAGTGGGCTCTTTTTGGGGAGCTGTGTCACGCTTCAGCCCCGCCTCTCCATTTACCTTCAGTACCCCCGTGAGGTGCGGTAACCACGGCAGCGCATTCCACAAAAGAGCCGACAGAAGACCGGGTCGATTGCGGCAACCAGGAGCTTCCGGCCGCCACGATCGGCCGTTGCACCCCCAACGGCGCCTGCAGTTCGTTCCACTCTCCCTGCCCCATGGCCGAACCGCAGCCGAGCATCCGGCCGGCTGGGCGTCGCTGACGACCGGCAGGCGACCGATTGCCCGACCGCTGCGGCGTGACGCGGCTCTTTGCAAAGGGCCGCGGCTCCTCACCGGCAGCCGAAGGCCGATGTCCGGGGCGTACCGTTGCCGGTCGGCGGAGCCATTCACCCTTTCGGTGGCCGCCCTGGCGATGGCGGTTGAGTCATGGTCTGACGGCTCGCCGTACGCAAGGTTTAGTTTCCCCCTGTCGCAGACGGCTGGATGCCAGCCATCTGGCTCCACTTCCGGGGTGTATTCGCGTGCCGCTGCCGCTGTCCGCCCATTCTCGCGGCTGCGGTGCTTCCGGCCCGGTATCCGCCAGCCCCAGAAACCGAGTCCAGCACCCGGTGTCGGCTGTGCCCTGGCCGAGCGCTGCTGAACGTTTCGAAGCCGACCGGGCTGGCCTCCATGAGTGGCTGTCGAACCAAACCCTTTGTGGCGAAGGGTTCCCCTGCCCTCTCAGCCGACTAATCCGCAGGCCGCTTCGCCAGGGAGGCTCAAGTGGCCAAAAGTTCTGTTTCTATGCCACCGTGGATGGCGGGCCAAGGCGTCTGGCCGGTTCGCTGCGGCCGAGGCCTTGGCCCTGGCGAAGCGTGGAGACCTTCCTTGGTGGTGCGCAGTTCATCTCGCGTTCAGCCGGCGGCGGCTCTGCCGGCACTTGCTTTGAGTAGACGAGCAGCCGGGTGGCTGGACCCAATGTGGCGCGACACGTCCCTGCCAAGCCGCCCCTGATGCCGGCGGGCAGTGCATGGCTTCCCTCGAGCATCCGAACCGGTCAGCGGTCGCCAGCCAGCGGCGCCGGCTTCCCCCGAAATGCCATGCCCAGCCCATATCGACAGCTCAACAGTGTGTACGAGAAAGTCCGGACAACATCGCTGTCCACGGGCTCTATCTCGATAACTCGACTCTGGTGGCCAGCCGATGCCCCTTCGGCCATTGGGTCGATGCCGGCCCTCGACGCTGCGGGTCTCCCAATCGTCGACCAAGGCGAAGGCTTGCGCCTGGGCCAGCGGACCGGTGAAAACCCACTGCCTCGGCCACCTCGTCAGGGAATGCTCGGCCCCCGGGCAGGCCTGCTAGCTCCCGGCGCGTCCCTGCCGGCTCTCCTCGCCCAGCCCTCTCGGGGAACTCCAGTAAGGTGCGATGAACTGACTCCGGCTGGGGTCCTCAGTGTCGCCCGGGGGTCTGAACAGGGCAGGCACGCTGCCCTCTGCCCTGTTTGCCGCTAGAATCCCGGTACTGTTCGTTCGGGCTCAGACTTTTCCGTCACCTGGAGCAGCCATGGACGTCTTCTCCCTCCGGAATAGCCTGGTCAAGGAGTATCGCGACTTCGTAGAGAGCTTCCTGACTATCCGGGATGACCGAATTCGGGCAGTCGTTGACCAGGCCCTCAGCGAAGGGCTGCTCTGGCCTGAAGCACTGGTCCAGCTAAACCCTGGCTTCAAAACGCCGGCAGACATTGACACGCTCGTGGACCGTGGCCTGCTTCACGAGGAGTGCCGCCGCATCTTCCGCAAGGATAAAAGCGAGCATGACCCTGTTGGCAGGCCACTGAGGCTCTATCAGCACCAAATCGAAGCTATAGAGGTCGCAAGGCGCAGCGAAAGCTACGTGCTCACCAGCGGCACCGGCTCAGGCAAGAGCCTTGCCTACCTCATTCCAATCGTGGATGCCATCTTGCGAGAAGGCCCCGGTAAAGGTATCCGGGCTATCATCGTGTACCCCATGAACGCCCTGGCCAACAGCCAGGCTGGCGAACTCCATAAGTTCCTCGAGCTTGGGTTCCCTGGAGGTCAGGGGCCCGTCCGTTACAAGAGGTACACGGGTCAGGAGTCGGACGAAGAGCGACAGGAAATTGTCGCCAATGCTCCAGATATCCTGCTCACCAACTATGTCATGCTGGAGCTCATCCTGACCCGGCCCTTCGAGCGGCCCCTTGTCCAGGCTGCACGCGGCCTCAGATTCCTGGTTCTGGACGAGCTCCACACCTACCGCGGGAGGCAGGGCGCCGACGTGGCCATGCTCGTGAGGCGGGTCCGGGAGGCCTGCGAAGCTCGCCAACTGCAGTGCATCGGAACTTCGGCAACCCTCGCAGGTGTCGACGACCTCAAGCAACAGCGCGAGCGTGTCGCCGAAGTCGCAACGCTTCTCTTTGGGACCACCGTCGGGCCCAACAGCGTCATCCTCGAAACCCTCCAACGCGTCACCGACCAACGGGACATGTCGGACCCCGCATTCGTCCTTGAGCTTCGTCGCGCCGTCGAATCCGGGTCGGTCCCTGCCTCAGCCGAGGAACTGAGGAGAAACGCCCTTGCCTGCTGGGTTGAAGAAAAACTGGGAATCGAGCAAAAGGGCCAGCACTTGCGGAGGGCCAAGCCCCGGACGATTCGTAAGGACGGCGGCCTCGCAGCCGAGCTGGCCGAGCTCACAGGCCTCGACCCCGAACGATGTGCACAAGCGATCGAGGCCATCCTCTCTTCCGGGTTCCGTGTCCTCAATCCAGAGACGGGCCAGCCCATGTTTGCCTTTCGGTTGCATCAGTTCTTCACCAGGGGCGATACCGTCTACGCCTCGCTCGAACCCCCGGAATCCCGGTATCTGACCCTTCGCGAGCAGCAGTATGTTCCTGGCGACCGGTCAAGGCTGCTCTTCCCTCTCGCGTTTTGTCGAGAATGTGGCCAGGAGTACTACTCGGTTGTCGAAACGGCCCAGGGGGCGAACGACAATGTCTCGTTCCAGTCCGGCGATGTGTCACCGACCACGTTCGAACCTAGGGACCCTCGGTCAGGAGGCGAGGGTGCTGCTTACCTGTACCTGCCTGACCCTGATGAAGCACCAGATGCGTACCGAGAGCGCATTCCTGACTCCTGGGTCGACCCTTCGACTGGAGACGTCCTGAGAGCCCGGCGGAGCAAGCTCCCCCGCGCTCGCCGCGTGGGGGCGAACGGAGAGCCCTCACCAGACGGCCGCGAAGTCCTGGTCATTCCCTCGCCAATTCCGTTCTGTCTCCGATGCGGGGTGTCCTACGAGGGGAAGGAAAGGCAGGACTACGCCCGCCTCGCGACCATCGGTGAGGGTGGCAGGGCTTCTGCGACGACTATCCTGGTCGCCGAAGCACTGCGCCGCCTTAAGGATGCCGCCGACCTTCCGCAGGAAGCCAGGAAGGTTCTGAGCTTCACCGATAACAGGCAGGACGCCTCGCTCCAGGCAGGACACTTCAACGACTTTGTTCAGGTTGGCCTGCTTCGCTCAGCGCTGTACAGGGCGGTCTCTCAGGCCGGGCCCCAAGGCCTGAGGTATGACGAACTAACCCAGGCTGTCTTCAAGGCCCTTTCCTTACCGTATGAACAGTATGCAAAGGACCCCGAGAAGGGGTTTGCCGCGAGAGACGAGGCTGCCCAGGCGCTCCGGGACGTCCTCGGCTATCGCCTCTATCGCGACCTCGAGCGAGGCTGGCGGCTCACCGCACCAAATCTTGAGCAGTGCGGGCTTTTGAGGTTCGAGTACCTCTCCTTGGCGGAACTCTGCTCCAGCGAGAGGGACTGGCAGAGCCTTCACCCCGCGCTCGCCGGGGCGACTCCCAACGAGCGAGAGGAAGTATCGCGGGTACTTCTCGACCTTCTCCGCCGCGAGCTGGCCATTAGCGTCAACTACCTCGAGTCCGGCTATCTGGAGCGGATAAAACAGAGGTCTGACTCCCGCCTGGCAGCCCCTTGGGCTTTCGACGAAGACGAAAAGCTCAAGAGCGCATCAGTAGCCTACCCCGGCCCCCGCCGCAACGGCGACGATAAGGACTGGAGGCACGTCTTTATCTCGTCGAGGAGCCTGTTCGGGCAGTACCTGAGAAGGCTCAACCGCAGCTCAGGTCGTCCAGCTCTCAGTCAAAGGGAAGTCGAGGCGGTCATTGCGGACCTATTTAAGGTCCTTCGCATCGGCGGGCTGGTTGACGTCGTCGATGACCGGGATGAAGCTGCTCCCGGCTACCAGCTCTCAGCCGCTTCGATGGTTTGGTTGGCCGGCGATGGCACCAGACCCATGCATGACCCCCTGCGGGTGACCCTCTTAAATGAGACCCCCAGGGGCGCAAATCGGTATTTTGTCGACCTTTATCGGCAGGTTGCGGACACGATGGTCGGATTTATGGCCGGGGAGCACACCGCCCAGGTCCAGTCAGGAGTCCGAGAATTCCGCGAAAAGGCTTTCAGGGAAGGCAGGCTTCCCGTGCTTTTCTGTTCGCCAACCATGGAGCTTGGGGTCGACATCGCCGAACTCAATGTGGTGAATCTCCGTAATGTTCCCCCAACCCCGGCCAACTATGCCCAGCGCAGCGGCCGTGCCGGCAGGCGGGGCCAGCCAGCCCTGGTCTTTACCTACTGCTCAGCTACCAGCTCTCACGACCAGTACTTCTTCAATCATCCCGTGGAAATGGTCGCCGGCCAGGTGTTGCCTCCCCAGCTTGACCTTGCCAATGAGGACCTCCTCAAGGCTCACGTCCACGCCGTCTGGTTGGCCGAAACCGGCCAGGACCTTGGGTCGTCGATGGCCGATGTCCTCGACGTGTCCGGCGAAGCGCCTTCCCTGGAACTCCAGGCCTCACTGAGAAACGCTCTGGCCAATCCCGCGGCCAGGGAGCGTGCGAATGCGAGGTGTGCCAGCATCCTGGACACGGTTCCTGGCCTTAAGGAAGCGGACTGGTACCACGAAGGCTGGCTCGATGAAGTCCTCAGCAGGGCCCTCACGAGCTTCGACGCCGCCTGTGACCGCTGGCGCTCCCTCTACCGGGCAGCGCTCAACACCAGAGAGGAACAGAATCGCATCATCGGGGACGCCTCACGCTCCAGGCAGGACCGTGACCGTGCCAAGCGGCTCAGGGCCGAGGCCGAATCCCAGCTTGATCTGCTCCGCGCTGATACTGCTGGAAACCGAACATACCAGTCAGATTTCTACAGCTATCGCTACTTCGCCAGCGAGGGGTTCCTGCCCGGGTACAACTTCCCCCGGCTCCCGCTCTCCGCATTTATCCCCGGCCGGCGCGGCACCAAGGGGCAAGACGACTTTCTCTCACGCCCAAGGTTCCTGGCTATTGAGGAGTTCGGGCCCCGCGGCATCGTCTACCACGAAGGGGCTAGGTACGTTATCAGCCGGGTCCTTCTGCCGCCGAGCAGAACTCTTGACGGAAAGCTCATCACCAGCTCGGCGAAGCAGTGCAGCGAGTGCGGCTACCTCCACCTTATTGCCGAACCCCCCGGACCTGACCTTTGCGAGCGCTGTGACCGCCTCCTCGACGCCCCCATCGATAGCCTTTTCCGCCTTGAGAATGTCTCCACGGTTCGCCGCGAGCGGATTACCTCCGACGAGGAGGAGCGCGTTCGGGTTGGCTACGACGTGCAGACCGGCATCCGCTTCGCTGAGGAGGCCGGTGCTACTCGGGCCAGGATTGCTGAGGTGCGCAAGGACGAGGAGAAACTCGCAACCCTTACCTACAGCGGCGCCGCGACCCTCTGGCGGATTAACCTCGGCTGGAGACGGCGCAAGAGCACGGCTGGAGTGGGGTTCTGGATTGACCCTGAGCGCGGCACCTGGCAGCGGCGCGAAGATGAGTCCGATGATGCAGAGGAAAAGCAGGAACGGCCTCGCCAGAGGGTGGTGCCCTACGTAGAAGACCGCCGCAACGCACTTCTGTTTGAACCTGTGACCCCCCAGGATGTCCAGTTCATGGCCTCACTGGCGGCTGCATTGAAGCGGGCCATACAGGTAGAGTTCCAGCTCGAGGAATCCGAGCTTGCTGTCGAACCGCTGCCCCGCCGCGAGAAGCGCAATCTACTGCTCTTCTACGAAGCCGCCGAAGGCGGAGCCGGCGTCCTCCGAAGGCTTGTCGCTGATACTCAAGCAATGAGCCGGGTCGCCCGCCGCGCCCTCGAGATTTGCCACTTTGACCCCGATGACGGCAGAGACCTCGGAAAAGCCCCACATGCCAGCGAGAACTGCGAGGCAGCCTGCTACGACTGCCTCATGAGCTACACCAACCAGCCCGACCACAGACTCCTTGACCGGCAGTGCGTCCGTGACTTTCTCCTCGACTTGGCCGGGGCCAGGGCCGAGCCATCGCCCGTCGCCACCCCTCGCCACGAGCACCTCCAGGCCCTCCTGAACCTTTGCCAGACCGAGCTCGAACGCCAGTGGCTGCGCTTTGTTGATGAACTTGGGCTGACCCTGCCAACCAGGGCCCAGAAACATATCCCCGCAGCAGATGCGAGGCCTGACTTCACCTACGATGACAGCCTCACGGCAGTCTTCGTTGATGGACCGGTTCACCAGTACCCTGACGTGGCCGCCAGAGACCGAGAGGCTGAGCGTCGCCTTGAGGACGAAGGCTGGACCGTGGTCCGCTTTGGCAGCGATCAGGACACGTGGGAAGGGGTGTTCCAAAAATGGCCGGACGTCTTCGGCAGGATTTCCAGGTAGGGTCCCTCGTCAGGGTCCGTGGCCGAGACTGGGTAGTCCTGTCCGACGCTGACCCTGACCTCCTCATGCTCCGCCCTCTCGGCGGTACCGATGAGGAGGTCACCGCTGTTTACCTCCCCATTGAGCCAGTTAGTCCTGCCTCCTTCCCTCGGCCCGACGCATCGGACCTCGGCGACTTTCGCTCTGCCAAACTCCTCCGCGATGCTCTCAGGCTCGGCTTCAGGGACACGACGGCCCCGCTCCGGAGTATCGCCCACATCGCATTCGAGCCTCGACCGTACCAGCTCGTGCCCCTCCTGATGGCACTCAGGCTCGACCCTGTTCGCCTTCTCATCGCCGATGACGTTGGCGTCGGGAAGACCATCGAGTCTGCCCTGATCGCCCGCGAACTCCTCGACCGCGGCGAGGTCAACCGCTTGGCCATTCTCTGCCCTCCGCATCTCGCCGAACAGTGGCAGCGCGAACTCGCCGAGAAATTCAACCTCGATGCCGAACTCGTCCTTCCGGGGACCGCGAACCGCCTCGAGCGTGGCCTCGCCCTGAATGAGTCCATCTTCGACAGGTACCCTTTCGTCATCGTCTCCACCGACTTCATCAAGACAGACCGGCGCTGGCAGGAGTTTGTGAGGGCATGCCCCGAACTCGTCATCGTCGACGAAGCCCACGAATGTGCAGACCAATCAGGTGGACGCTCAAGCCACCAGAGGTACCGCCTCATCGCTGAGATCTCCCGAGATACCTCGCGTCACCTCATCCTCGTGACTGCGACCCCGCATTCCGGCAACGAAGGCGCCTTCCACAACCTCCTCGGTTTCCTCGACCCCAGGCTCGGTCAGCTCCCCGATGACCTTTCTCCCGAGGCCCGCCGGGCAGAGCGCAAGCTCCTCGCCAACCACTTCGTCCAGCGTCGGAGGTCAGACGTCCTCCGCTACCTGGACACCAGCACAGCGTTCCCAAAGCGCGAGTCCCTCGACCAGACCTACAAGCTCAGCCCCGAGTACCGGCAGTTCTTTTACGATGTCCTCCGCTGGTGCCGTGAGCGAGTCAGGCAGTCCGGCGGTGGAGAGCACCGGCAGCGCGTCCGCTGGTGGGCTGCCCTGGGGCTTCTCCGTGCCATCGGCTCGAGCCCCGCTGCTGCCGCCGCAACGCTCTACCAAAGGGCCCTGCCCGAGGCCACGGCCTCAGCTGCAGAGGCCGATGACCTCGGCCGGCGGACCGTCATGGACCTCACCGATGAGACCGCCGAAGGCACCGACGTCACCCCCGGCGCTGAGCCCGAATCCGACGAACCCACGCTCGGTGCCTCCGAACGCCGCCGGCTCCGCGAGCTGGCCCTCAGGGCCCAGCAGCTGAAGGGCCCGGCCGACCGCAAGCTCGAAGCCGGCATTGCTGCCGTCCGTGAGCTGGTTAGCCGCGGCAAATCCCCAATCGTCTTCTGTAAGTTCATCGAAACCGCTGAATACGTCGCCGCCGCACTCCGCAATGAGCTGCGCGACGCCACCGTCGAGGCCGTCACCGGCAGGCTTCCGCACGACGAGCGCGAGCGTCGCGTCGCTGCTCTCGCTGAGCACCCCAAACGCATCCTCGTCGCCACCGACTGCCTCTCGGAGGGCATCAACCTCCAGGAGCACTTCGACGCAGTCCTTCACTACGACCTGGCCTGGAACCCAACGCGTCACGAACAGCGCGAAGGCCGCGTCGACCGCTTCGGCCAGCCCAGCAAGAGTGTCTTCACCGTCATGCTCTACGGCGACGACAACCCCGTCGACGGCATCGTCCTCGATGTCCTCCTCCGAAAACACCGCGCGATTCGCGAGAGCCTGGGCGTCAGCGTGCCCGTTCCTGAGAGCCAGTCCGTCCTCGAAGCCATCCTCGAGGGCCTGCTCCTCCGCGGCCGTCCCGACGAGGAAATCCTGGGCCAGCTCGAACTCTTCGAACGCGACGTCGTCGCTCCTCGGCGCATCGAATTCCACCGCGAATGGGACCGCGCGGTCGAACAGGAGCGCAAGTCACGCTCGCTCTTTGCCCAGGAGGGCATCAAGGCCGAGGAGGTCGCAGCCGAGCTGGAGGCTACCCGCCAGGCCCTCGGCGGGCCGCTCGATATTCGCTGGTTCGCCGAAAACGCCCTGGTTTCCCTTGGTGGAGTCGTGACCTCCATTGACCAGGATGGCCTCCAGGCCAGCCTTGACCATGCCCCAAGGGCACTCCTCGACCAGCTCGCCGTCGAACGGCGGCCCGGCGCCAACGGCAACCGGGATGACACCTTCCCGTTCCCCTTCTCCCGCACCCACCCCAATATCCAGGCCCTCGCATCCTTCGTCCTCGATACCGCTCTCGACCCCCACGCACCGTCCGAACTCCGTATCGCTAGGCGAGGAGGGGTCATCCGGACCCGCGGCGTCGAACGCAGGTCCACCCTCCTGCTTCTCAGGCTCCGCTACAACTTTGTGACCAGGCATGGAGCAGATGTCAGGCTGCAGCTCGGCGAGGAAGCCGGCCTCTTCGCCTTCTCAGGCTCTCCAGACCGGCCAGAGTTCCTGGCCCCCGCCGAAGCCGAGCGTCTCCTCAGCCTCGAGCCCGCGGCGAATGTCACCCCGGACCAGGCCAGGTACCACCTCCAGCGCATCATCGATGGACTGCCTGCTCTTCAGGACGCCCTGGAAGCCTTCGCCCATCAGCGCGCAAAAGCCATTCATCGCTCCCATGAGCGTGTCGCTGCCGGCGCCAAAATCCGCAGCCTCAACCTCTCGATCGAGCCCTGCCTTCCGCCCGATATCCTCGGCGTCTACGTCTACCTCCCGGTTGGCCAGCAGTGAGCAACGCCCGCAACCAGCTCTTCTCAACCATCCGCACCGAGGGCGGCATCCTGCCTCCAGACCTCCTCGCACGAATCGCTGCCAACGACCAGTCCCTCGGTGGCCTCGAGCCCGGCGACTACCACCTCTCCCCCGGCGACCGCCTCGGCGAGGCCATCACTCGCTCCTGGAACAGGCTCGTCGGCACCTGGCGCGCATTCAGGGATGAACTCGAACGCCAGCAAAGCCAGCCCGGGCAGGGCGAGTCGTTCACCACGCTGACCCGGGAGCGCTGGCTGCTCCCCCTCTTCTCCGAGCTGGGCTACGGCAGGCTGCCCACGTCCAGGGCCATCGAGATTGACGGCCGCTCCTACCCCGTCTCCCACAGCTGGGGCCCAGTCCCCATTCATCTCCTCGGCTGGGGCGTCGACCTCGACCGCCGCACCAAAGGCCTGGCAGGTGCGGCCTCCCAGAGTCCTCACGGCCTCGTCCAGGAGCTCCTCAACCGCTCAGAAGAGCGGCTCTACGGCTTCGTATCCAACGGCCAGGCGCTTCGCCTCCTCCGCGACTCCACCTCCCTGACCCGCCAGTCCTACGTTGAGTTCGACCTGGCCGCCATGTTCGATGGCGACAGCTATGCCGACTTCGCCCTCCTCTGGCTCACCTGTCACCAGTCTCGTCTCGAAGGCGAGCCCCCGGAATCCTGCATCCTCGAACGCTGGCGCGAATCAGCCCGAGAGCAGGGCGTCCGCGCCCTCGAGGCCCTCCGCCAGGGCGTCGAACATGCCCTCCAGGCGCTCGGTTCCGGATTCCTCGCCCATCCATCCAACACCGCCCTTCGCGAAGCACTTCGCTCAGGAACCCTCGACCGCCAGGACTACTACCGCCAGCTCCTTCGGCTCGTCTACCGCCTCATCTTCCTCTTCGCCGCCGAAGACCGTGAAGTCCTCTTCGCGTCCGACGCCGACCCCCAGGCCCGTGACCGCTACACCAGGTTCTACTCTACCCAGCGCCTCCGCCGGCTCTCCGTTCGACGTGTCTCACCCCGCCACGGCGACCTCTGGGAAGGCCTGAAGGTCGTCATGCGCGCCCTCGATGCCCACGCCGGCGAACCTGGGCTCGCCCTCCCTCCGCTCGGCAGCTTCCTCTGGTCCCCACGCGCCATCCCCCACCTCGAAGCCTGCAGCCTCTCCAACGACGTTCTCCTCCGGGCAGTTGGCCACCTGGCCCGCGTCAGCGACGGAGGGACCGTCCGCGCGGTCGACTACCGCAACCTCGGAAGCGAAGAGCTCGGCGGCGTCTACGAGTCCCTCCTCGAACTCCGGCCCGAACTTAATATCGACCAGGGCACCTTCGAGCTTCGCGTCGAGGCCGGGCACGAACGGAAAACCTCCGGCAGCTACTACACCCCTCCCCAGCTCGTCCAGGCCCTGCTCGATACCGCCCTCGAGCCAGTCCTCGAGGAACGAGCCCGTGCCAGCAACCCCGAGGCCGCCATCCTCTCCCTCAAGGTCCTCGACCCGGCCTCAGGCTCCGGGCACTTCCTCGTCGCAGCGGCCCACCGCATCGCTCGCCGGCTCGCCGCAGTCCGCACCGGGGACCCCGAACCCTCCCCTGAAGCGGTTCGTCACGCCCTCCGCGACGTCGTCTCTCACTGCATCTACGCCGTCGACGTCAACGAGATGGCCGTCGAACTCTGTAAGGTCTCCCTCTGGCTCGAGGCCCTCGAGCCTGGCCGCCCGCTCTCCTTCCTCGATGCCCACATCAGGCGCGGCAACAGCCTCATCGGCGTCACCCCGGCCCTCCTCGCCTCCGGCATCCCCGACGAAGCCTACGAACCCCACGCCCTTGATGACCGCGAGACCGCCCGCGCCCTCAAAAAGCGCAACCGTGAGGAGCGCAAACGGCTCCAGCATGGAGCCCTCCAGCTCACCTTCGATGACGCCCTCTCCAGTGACGTCCGCGAGCTCACCGAGGCAGCCAGGCGCCTCGCCGAGGCCCCCGACGATACCCCCGACCAGCTTGCAGCCAAGGAATCCGCCTTCCACGAACTCATCCACGGCCAGGCCTATCAGCACGCCAGGCTGGTCGCCGACGCCTGGTGCGCTGCCTTCTTCCTTCCAAAGCAGAAAGGGGCCGAGGCCATCACCACCGACGTCCTCCGTCGGCTCGCCCGCAACCCTGAGCTCGTGCCGGCTGCCCTCCGCGACCAGGTCCAGCACCTCGCCCGCGAACTCGGCTTCTTCCACTGGCACCTCGAGTTCCCCGAGGTGTTCCGCAGCGTCAACGGTACCTCCGACAACCCCGAGGCAGGCTGGTCTGGGGGCTTCGACGTCATCCTTGGCAACCCGCCCTGGGAGCAGGTTCAGCTCGACGACCGCGAGTTCTTTGCATCGACCCGGCCGGACATCGCCGAAGCTCCTAGCATGGCCGTTCGTAAGCGAATGCTGGCCAAGCTCTCGGAAGAAGACCATAGCCTCTTCAAGCAATACATCGGTGCCATTCATTACATACAAGGCTTGCAATCATTCGTACATAGCTCTGATCTATTCCCTCTGACGAGTCGCGGCAGAATCAATCTTGCACCTTTGTTTGCCGAGAATGTTTTGCGTCTTTGTGATGCGGCCGGATATGCGGGATTAATTGTTCCAACAGGTATTGCTACTGACGCGTTCACCCAGAACTTTTTCGCTCACATCGTGGAACGTCGCCAGCTCGCCAGCCTCTACGATTTCGAGAACCGGAGAAAGTTGTTCCCGGCGGTTGACAGCCGGATGAAGTTCGCCATTCTCACGCTCACGGGGCAGGCCCGTCCCGCGGCAGCCGCCGAGTTCGCCTTCTTCTGCCACGACATCTCCGACCTCGCCGACCCCGAGCGTCGCTTTACCCTCACCCCCGAGGACTTCCGCCTCCTTAACCCCAATACCCGCACCGCGCCGGTCTTCCGCACCAGGCGCGACGCCGAGCTCACCCGCCACATCTACCGCCGTGTCCCCGTCCTGGTCGATGAAACCAGGGGCGATGCCGGCAACCCGTGGGGCTTCAAGGGTTTGCTCATGTTCATGATGAACACTGACTCCGGCCTCTTCCGCACCCGCGAACAGCTCGAGGACGCCGGCTTCCGCCTCGCCGGCAATCTCTTCGTCCGCGGCGACGAGCGCTACCTCCCCCTCTACGAGGCCAAGCTGGTCCACCAGTTCGACCATCGCTGGGCCACCTACAACGACTCCGGCGCCACCGAAGACGTCCCCGACGCCGCGAAGTGCGACCCCGGCTACACCGTCCTTCCCCGCTACTGGGTGCACGAGCGCGAAGTCGAATCCCGCCTCGCCGGCCGCTGGGAGCGCGGCTGGCTGCTCGGCTGGCGGAATATCACCAACGCCACCAACGAGCGCACCGTTATCTCCGCCGTCATCCCCCGCGTCGCCGTCGGCAACAACTTCCCGTTGGCGCTCGCAGCCGAGGATGCTGCACCCTTACTCAGCACAATCCTGTCCGCCCAGGTGCTGGACTTCGTCGCCCGCCAAAAGGTGGGAGGCATGAACCTCAACTACTTCATCTTTCAGCAGCTTCCTGCCATCACAGCAGAATTGTTGGCCAACGTTTGCCCGTGGCTTGACTCATATTCGATCGCCGACTGGCTCCGCCCCCGTATCCTCGAGCTCACCTATACCGCCTGGGACCTGGCCCCCTTCGCCCGCGACCTCGGCTACCACGGCCCGCCCTTCCGCTACGACCCCGAACGCCGTGCCCGCCTCCGCGCCGAGCTCGATGCCTGCTTCTTCCGCCTCTATCTCGGCAGCGAGGACGAATGGCAGGCCCAGGCAAGCCCGGAGCTCCGTGCCCTCTTCCCGGCGCCGCGCGATGCCGTGAGCTACATCCTGGACCAGTTCCCCATCGTCAAACGCCACGACGAAGAGCGCTTCGGCGAATACCGCACCGCCCGCCTCGTCCTCGAGGCCTACGACCGGATGGCCGCTGCCGAAGCATGCCGCGCCCCTTACACCTCACTCCTCGACCCTCCCCCGGCCGACCCCTCCGTCGCACATCCTGCCCCCCAGCCGGCTTCGTGAATCACCGCATCCGTAAGCGCCCGCACCGCCCGGCGCCCCGAAAGCATGGCGTTGCGCACCGGCCCATGGCCCGGAGAGCGAAGATTTCCGACTTCCAACGCCGGCAAACGTGTCCGAGTTGGTACCTCCAGGCTCGGAACGCCAGCCTGCCACCTGCCTTCCCCCTGGCCGTCGCCACGGAGTTCGCCCTGCCCCCCCGTGGCCAGTCCCTCAGCCAGGCGGCCACTTCCCCGTCCTGCGCCGCCGCGCAACCGCAGCCACGTCCCGCGGAACTCTCGCTCCCTCGCGCCACTGAACAAGGCCGAAGCCCAGGCCCTAGGCTGGGAAAGTCCGACGGGCTTTCGGGGGTACTGCGCGGCATCCCAATTGGCGGTACCTGGCGTCGGGTCGTGGCCGGAATTGACCTGCTAGCCCCTTGCCGTGCCAGCACCTGGAGTAGCTGAGCCACACCCGCTCACCTCCTGGGCGGGCGACGCTCATGCAGGTGCCTGGCCGGCTTTTCGTCCACCATTGGTCCTGCCTTCATCGCTGGGAACTGTCAGTCTTCGAGCTATACGCTCCGGAAATTACCGGCCTGGCAAACCTTGACCTTTCCTGCATCAACTGGTTCCGGCAAGAGAGAACACCTCGCCGATGCGCGCTGGCTCGCACTTCACTCTTTCGGCTTCCTTTGGCCGCTCCACCCACCGCGACGGGTCTGAGCACGCTCCCCCTGAGCATGAAAGAGCAAGGCTCCCTGCTACTGCTGACCCTCGCGTCCTGGAGGTCGGTCAATCGTCCCAACTTCCTAGCATTAAAGCACATGTCCTCCTCCGACATACTGTCATGTTGTTTCACGCATGTCGTAAAAGTCGATCGCTACGTGCTTCCTGTACGAACGAGCCAGGTTGGGTGCTTGTATAATCTCCACAGGACTTTCGGTGGTCACGCAGTGATCTCCTTAGTTCCCTCAAGCTAGCAAGGTATTTGATGCAATTCAGGTGCCTTGCTGGAACGAAGCATCTCTCCGAAAGGAGGTGAGAGCCATGGCCGATCGCCTCACGTGCACGGTCGAGGAAGCTGCCAGGCTGCTCGGCATCAGCCGGACTCTTGCCTACAGGCTCGTCAAGTCAGGCAAGCTTCCGTCGTTCAAGGTCGGCAAGCGGCGTCTTATTCCGGTAACAGCGGTTGAGACGTTCATTGCCGAGCAGCTGAGCTCCGCAAATGCTTCCTAAAAACATCGCATCTGGAAGGAGGAAAGCCATGAATCAATCAACCACTCTTGGGAGCGCCATCAATGTCGGGCACAACAGCACCGTAGAAGGTGCAGGGCGGCCGCTGTCTGAGGAGCGCGACCGGCCGGCGACGAGCGAGCCCCCAGCGGCCCCCAGGCCACCGCACCGGGACAGAGTGCCGCCGATGATTCCGAGAACCGAAGGCTTGCTCATCCGGAAGGGGTCCAGGTCCGCGACATCCTGGCGAGCCGCCGCGACCAGCGCCGCCAACGTCGGGGCCGGCCCGGCGGCCGGGGATGCACCCCGGGCCGCTGGCCGATAGGGCCGCAGGACAGTCCTGCCCCCGGCGAGGACCTCTCCGGTGCCGCAGATGACCCGCATCCTGGCCTGCATGAGCCCGCACCTGCCCTCCCGGCCGGGGTTGCCGCGCCGGAGCCCGAGGGCCGGGTAGACCGGGGCGCCGTCCCGGCAGGTGCCGAACCGGGCGGTCACGCTGCCTGCCGCGAGGCTGCCCTCGCCTACGCCCGGCGCGGCTGGAAGGTGCTCCCGCTCAAGCCGCGCGGCAAGGAGCCGCTGACCGAGCACGGCGTCCACGACGCCACCACCGACCCGGCCGCCATCGAGGCCTGGTGGCGCCGCTGGCCGAAGGCGAACGTCGGCATCGCCACCGGCGCCCCCTCGGGGCTCGCCGTGCTGGATATCGACCCCCGGAACGGCGGCGACGTGGCCCTTGAGCGGCTGCTGGCTGAGCACGGCGGCTGGGGCGTACCCACCGACGCCGGCGGCCATCCCGAGACCTATACCGTGCTCACCGGCGGCGGGGGAGCGCACTACTACTTCGCCGCGGACGGCCCCGTCCCTTCGCGGAAGCTCGCCCCTGGTGTCGACCTGAAGGGCGACGGCGGCTACGTCGTCGCCCCGCCGTCGGTCCACCCCAGCGGCCGGCCGTACGCGGTGGAGGCCAGCACCGAACGCCTGCCGCTGGCTCTTATTCCGGCGTGGCTCCTCGAGGCCGCCGGCGCACGCAGGGCGCCGCTCTACCGCGAGCTGGAGGGCGGGCCGGTGCGAGAGGGCCAGCGGAACGACTGCCTGGCGAGCCTGGCCGGCCGGCTGCGCCGCCGGGGACTTTTGCAGGCGGGGATTGAGGCGGAACTGCTCGCCATCAATGCCGCGCGCTGCGTCCCGCCGCTCCCCGATGATGAGGTCCGCCGGATTGCGGAATCCATCGCCCGCTACCCGGCTGAGGGCCCTTTGGACGCGGCTGCCGCGGCCCCCAAAACACCCATCGAGTACTTCGCCGACGACAGGGGCACGTGGCGGCGGAGGACCAGGGACGGCGGCCCCCAGGACCTCGAACAGCTTGCCACGTTCTCGGCACGCATCAGGAGAGAGTTAATCATCGACGACGGCGAGCTTGAGCAGCGCGAGTTCGAAATCGAGGCCGCCGTCAACGGGGCGGCGAAGAGCTTTACGCTCAGCGCTGCGGAATTCCAGAAGATGGACTGGCCCCTCGAGCGCCTCGGAGCCTCAGCCATCGTCTTCCCGGGTCCTTCGGTCCGCGACCATCTCCGTGCCGCCATCCAGCAGCTGTCCGGAGACGTGCCCGAGGTCCGGGTCTATGCCCACCTTGGCTGGCGCGAGATTGACGGCCGTCAAGTCTTCCTGCACGCCTCCGGCGCAGTCGGCGCCGAGGGCGTCCTGACGAGGCCTCCAGCCGACCTTCAGCGTTTTGCGCTGCCGAACCCCCCGTCTCCCGAAGAGCTGCGCCGGGACATCAAGGAGGTGCTCCCCAGGCTGCTCGACGTCGCGCCGCCGCGCATCAGCTGGACGCTCCTGGCTGCGGCCTTCCTGCCCACCCTTTTCGAGCCTGACTTCGCTGTCCACCTTGCAGGACCAAGCGGAGTTCGGAAGACCGAGCTGGCTGCGCTCGTTCAGCAGTTCTATGGCCCCGGGATGAACGCACGGAACCTGCCTGCCAGCTGGCGGTCGACCGCGAACGCCCTCGAGACGCTCGCCTTCTTGGCAAAAGACTGCGTGCTGGTGGTCGATGACTTCGTCCCGGTCGGGTCGCCGCAGGACGTGACGCAGCTGTATCGCCACGCCGAGCAGCTGCTTCGCGGCGCCGGCAACCGGGCAGGCCGGCAGCGGCTCACCAGGGATGCCAGACTCCAAAACGGCAGGCCGCCTCGCTGCCTCATTCTCAGCACGGGCGAAGACATCCCGCCCGGCCACAGCCTCCGAGCGCGCACCTGGGTGGGCGAGGTCGAGCCTAGCGACGTGGACCTCGGCCGGTTGACAGAGCTTCAGAGGCTCGCGGCCGATGGAGCCCTCGCCCGCTGGATGGCCGGCTGGCTGGAATGGCTCGCCGCAGACTGGGGGGCCATCCGCGTGATGGCGAAAGACCTGCTCGAAAAGCGCAGGAGCGAGCTTGCTGCAGGCCGGCATGGACGAACGGCATCAGCTCAGGCCGCCCTTGAGGTCACCGTCCGGTTTGTTCTCCAGTTCTGCGTTCAGGCCGGCGCCCTCACCCAGGCCCAGGCCGATGAACTTTTGAAGCAAGCCGTCGCAGCGCTGGAGGAGGGCGTTGCGACCCAGGCATCCGCCCAGCGGGAGAGCGACCCCGCGCGGCGGTTCCTCGACCTGCTCCGCTCGGCCCTTGGTAGTGGGAAAGCTCACATCGCCGATGTCTCCGGAAAATGCCCGGGGAAAATGCCCGAAGTGCTCGGCTGGCGCGAGACCGAGGGGGGCATGAGCGGGGAATGGCGGCCCCAGGGCGTCTGTATCGGCTGGGTCGACGGCGAACACATCTACCTCGACCCCAATTCCGCTCTCCAGGCTGCCCAGCAGGCCGCCCCGGCAAGCGAGCCCTTCGTGAACACCGGCCGCGCTCTCGGCTGCGCGCTCAAGCAGAGGGGGTACCTGGCCGCTGCTGACGAGAGCCGAGGTAAGAACAGGGTGCGCAAGACCATCGGCGGGGTCAGGCGGGAGGTGTTCGTGCTCCCCATCGGTGCAATCCTCGAGGACTCCCGAGAAGTCGAGCTGTGATGGAGCTGCTTGAACGCTGCTACGGGGCTGGCCTCAAGGTCTCCCTGGCCGACGGCCAGAAGCTGAATGTCAGCGTGCCGGATACACCCGAGGCAGAACTTCTCCTCGAGGAGCTCAGAGCGCACAAACAGGAGGTCATCGACTGCCTCCGCACCTTGCCGCCTCCGGGGGGGCATCTCTTGAGGCTGGCCGTCGAACTTGGGCTTCAGCCCCGCTGCCGCTGCACGCTCCGGCCCCGCACCGCGGAGGAGGCCGCTTCCGCGGTCGGGGCCGTCACTGAGCTCTGCAGCCGCAACCCCGGGCGAGACTCGGTCCTGGTAAAGGTGGTCCGCCCAGACGGTTCCACCGAGCATCACGTCCTGCGGGCGCACGCCGACCGCGGAGTCCGCAAGGCGATGGCGATGATTGTCCGTGACTGCAACCTCGGTGGACCGCAGCGAGCCGCCCGGGAACAAGCGCGAGATTTGAGCGAAGGAGGAAGAAATGGGACGCCGATTCAACGGTGAGGGTTCGGTCTACAAACGCAACGATTCGCGGCGGGCCAAAAAATGGGTCGCCCAGAAAACCCTGCCCGACGGCAGGCGGAAATACTCGTACGCAAGGACGAAGCAGGAGGCGATCGAACTGCTCAAAACCATGCAGGCTCAGGTGCGTGAAGGTGCGCTCCCGCCTTCAAGTGAGCGGCTTACCGTGAAGCAGTACTTCACCGAGTGGCTGGCAATGAAAGAGCGACAGCTGAAGCCGTCCTCGCTCCGCACCTACCGGGAGCGGGTTGAGAACGTCATTCTCCCGAACATCGGCCACCGCCAGCTCTCGAAACTTCACCCCCTCGAGCTAGAAAAGCTGTACCGCCAGCAGCTCGAGAAAGGGGACTCTCCGGCCACGGTCCAAATGCTTCATCGCATCATCCACCGTGCCCTGGGGGACGCCGTCCGCCTGGGTTACCTGCCGGCCAACATTGCCAAAAACCTGGCCCCTCCGCGGGGAGCCCGCTCAAGGGCCGAAAGGGCCATGCTGCCTGAGGAGGCGCGACGGCTCCTGCAGGCCGCCCGCGGAGACTCCCTCGAGGCGCTGGTCGTGCTGGCGCTCACGACAGGGATGAGGAAGGGGGAGCTGCTCGCCCTGCGCTGGCGAGACATCGACCTGGATAACGGATTGCTTCAGGTGTCAGGGACACTCGTAAGGATTGCCGGTGATTACCGCATCGAGCCGCCCAAGTCGGCCTCCGGCCGCCGCCGCATTCCCCTCCCGCAGGAAGCCGTCGACGCGCTTCGCGCCCACCGTCAGCGCCAGCTGGAGGAGCGGCTCCGGGCCGGCCCGGCCTGGCGCGAACTCGACCTCGTCTTCTGCCGTGCTGACGGCTACTACCTCAACGAACGGTCCGTCCTCAGGTGGTACCACGAGCTGCTCGAGCGTGCAGGGCTGCCCCGCTACCGATTCCATGACCTGCGGCATACCGCCGCGACGGTAGCCCTCGCAAACGGCGTCAGCCTGCGGGAGACTTCGGCGCTGCTGGGGCACTCGCGGCCCTCCATGACCCTCGACACGTACGCTCACGCTGTGCCGGGCGCGGACGAGAAGGCCGTCCGCCGCATCGCTCAGGCCTTGATGAGCTAGCAGCAGGCCCGCTTGCCGGGGCTCGTGTGGGCCGATACTTGGGCCGGTTCCGAGAAGGGACCGGCCCCAGGCTTTTGTACCGCCGGGAACGCACACATGCAGAAGCGCACGCCTGCGTACGCCACTCTGCCGGCTGGGCCGATTGGGCCGGAGATTTTGGGGCAGAGCACCACTACTCATTCGCCCACCCCGCGCGCCGTTGCATTGCATAAGACACGCACGGGCCGCCCCCTCATCTCTCTCCTTCGTTGCTGTCAAATTGCTGTCAAACCGCCCCGATGCGAATGTTTATTGTCTAGTTCAGATTCACTGACCGGCCGTTTGTTAAGACTGCCCGCAAATCGGACATCCCCGGCTCCTGCTCCAAAGTCTCGCCGGCAACCACCGGCCGCCCGCAGAATACCCGCCCCGCCGGCCCGCTTCAATCAGCTTTCCTCCCGCCCGGCCCCTACGCCGCCGGCCGCGATGCGCCGAGCGTGTAGTCGTCCAGGCGGCCGGTGCGCTCCAGCCACCGGATGAACGCCTCCACGCAATCCGGATCAAGCTGCGTGCCCGCTACCCGCCGGAGCTCTTCTAGCGCCTCAGATACCGGTCGTTTCGGCCGATACACCCGCGTCGATGTCAGCGCATCGAACGTGTCGCCGACCGCCACCACCCTCGCCTCGATCGGAATCTGCTCCCCCTTGAGCCCGTCGGGATAGCCGCCCCCTGCGAAGCGTTCGTGATGGGCCCGAATCACCGCCGCCAGGCCCTCGAGTTCGGGGTGGAGCTTCGCAATGTGCGCGCCCCGCACCGTGTGGTGCTTCATCACCTCGAATTCCTCTGGCGTCAGCTTGCCGGGCTTCAGAAGCACCGCATCCGGGACCGTGATCTTGCCGACGTCGTGAATCCTCCCGGCCGCCGCGCATACCATCACCTGCCGCTCCGGGAGCCTGAGCTCCCGCGCCAGCCCCTCGGCAAACTCGGCGACCCGTCCCATATGGTGCCGCGTGTAGGCGTCCTTCCGCTCTACCGCTTCCTCCAGTGACTCCAGCACCCGCACGTCGGCAATCGAGCGGACCTCATCCAGCGAGTCCCGCAGCTCGAGGGCCCGCGCAAACACGATAAGGCTCTTCGCCCGCGCTGCCTCGATCGCCCAACCCCCGATCACCACGAGGAAGGCCATGAGCAGGAGGCCGTGATACAGCCACCAGCTGAGCTGCCACAGGTCGCTGTAGTACATCGAAAGCTGCGCAACCCCGAGCAGCCCCAGCGCGGTCACCATGGCCAGCTGGCCCGGCAGTTCCGTGAGCCGCCAGGCCTGGAAATAGCGCCAGCCGGCAATCCCCAGGAGAGCGATCGTGGTCCCTGCCAGCACGCTATCCCACGACCGCGACCTCGGCACAAAATCCCACAGCTCCGGCCGAAGCACCATGCTCACAAGGTAAGCTGCCAGCACTGCCAGGCCCGCCGCCAGGACGTCGGTGCTATGCCGCTGGACAAATGTGCCCCCGGGCCAACGCCGCGGCACGACGCTGAGCGCAATGAAGATCGCCCCCAGGAACTGGCTCAGCCCCGCCGAAATGATGACCGCGTACGGGTAATCCGTCTCCGGGATGAGCAGCCCCGGAGTCCCGAGGCCATGCGTCGCGAACACCATCGCGATGGCGACGAATCCCAGCGCAAGGTACACCGTCCGGGTTGTCCGCACGCTCTCCACCGACATCGCAAGGCCGGTGCCAACCAGCGCCGAGAGGAGTGCGGCCGCCGACACCACCCAGAAATGCTCGACCGGGTACACAAGCATTGGGTCCCAGCCGGGGACCAGCTTCATTGCTGCAAACCCAACCAGCGGTACGAGCACCGCGCCCATTGAAAGTAACAGCCAGCTCCGGGGCCGCATCATCCAGGCCTCAAAAAAGGATGTTCGTGTACCTACAGTCGGCCGGGGGCCGGGATGCCTGAACCCCCTCCGGCCCGCGGCTTACCATTCCTTACGCCCGTGCACCACAACCCGCACACGCCGCGAACCCGCCGTCGCCGCGTCGAGCGCCCGCCCCAGGTCCCCGAACATCCCCAGCGGCTGCTCGCTTCCCTCCCGCACCAGCGCCCACCCCGCCGGACCCGGCACAAGGTGGAGCTCCCTGACTGCTTCCCTGCCGCGCATCGTCATACTCCGAACCATCGTCCGTTCCCCGCGCGGCAGCAGAGGGGAATACCCTGGACCTCCGCCGGAGACCCCTGCATCCTCTTGGGCAGCAGGCCGATAGACTTGTCGCCATGCCTGACGATTCCCTGCCCCTGCCCGCCCCTCCGGCACGCGCCCCCGAGTGGGGCAAAGCCGTCAACGGCGCAGAAGAACGCCAGTTCCTCGAAGGCCCGGCCGACCGCGGCTCCGAGCTCATCCGCACCCTCCGCATCTCCGCCGAGTTCATCCGCGGCTTCCGCAAACTCCACTTCGTCGGCCCCTGCGTGACCATCTTCGGCTCCGCCCGCTTCACCGAAGACCACCCCTACTACGACCTCACCCGCCGCGTCGGCCAGGCCGTCGCCCGCGAAGGGTTCACCGTCATGACCGGCGGCGGGCCCGGCCTCATGGAAGCCGCCAATCGCGGCGCAAAAGATGTCGGCGGCCATTCCGTCGGCTGCAACATCCAGCTGCCCCACGAACAGAAGCCCAACCCCTACCTCGATACCTTCGTCGAGTTCCGCTACTTCTTCGTCCGCAAGGTGATGCTGGCCAAGTACTCCTACGCCTTCATCGCCATGCCCGGCGGATTCGGCACCCTCGATGAGCTCTTCGAAATCGCTACCCTCATCCAAACCCGCAAAATCCGCGACTACCCCTGCATCCTCATGGGCGTCGACTACTACGAACCCCTGATGGACTTCCTCCTCAACCGCCTCGTCGCCATGGGCACCATCGACCCCGAGGACCTTGACCGCCTCGTCCTCACCGACTCGCCCGAGGAGGCCGCCGCCATCGTCCGCGAGGTCGGAATCCGCAAGTTCGGCCTCCGCTACCGGCAGGCGGTCCCCCGGCGCCGCCGCTTCCTCTTCGAATAGTCGAACCCAACACGCGTCCCCCACGCAGGAAACGCAGCGGGAGCCCGGCCGCAAGGGCGGGCTCCCGCAAGAAATGTTTCCCCCGGGAGCTTACCCCCGCACGGTAATCGCCGCGTTCGTGATGACCGGCGTCCCACGCTCCTTCGTCTGGGCTGCCACGAGAATCGTGTTCCCCTCCCGCCAGAACGAGGTCACGATCGTCTCGCCCGGGAACACCACGCCCGCAAACCGCGCCTGGTAGCGCGCCACCTTCCCCGTGTCGCCGCCCAGCGCGTGGTCGACCACCGCCTTGCACACCACACCGAACGAGCACAGCCCGTGCAGGATCGGCCGGTCGAAGCCGCCCATCTTTGCGAACTCCGGGTCCGCGTGTAGCGGGTTCTTGTCACCCGAAAGCCGGTAGAGCAGCGCCTGCTGCGGCAACGTCTTCGATTCCACCGTCCCATCCGGAGCCCGGTTCGGGGCCTCGTTCCCTGCCGGGGGCCCGCTCTCGCCGCCAAAGCCGCCCTCGCCGCGCAGGAAGAGCGAGAACCGGTTCACAAACAGCGGCTCCGCCTCGCCCTTCAGCGTGGTCTCCGTCTCCAGCACGACGAGCGCAGCTTTCCCCTTGTCATAAATCCCGGCAACCTTGCCCCGCGTCTCAACCTCCCCCTCGACCGGGATCGGCTTCCGAATCTCCAGGTCCTGCTCCCCGTGCAGCAGCAGCGCAGGATTGAACTGCAGCCCCGGCACCTGGCCCACCCCGCCCAGCGAGCCGAACGCCGGGATCACCCCGAAGCTCGGCAGCACCTTCAGGTTCCGCTCGTACGTATAGGCCAGCTCGTTCGGGTCCGTCGGCGGGTCGCCCGCCCCAATCCCGAGGTGGTAGAGAATCACCCGGTCCCGGTCCCACCGGAACGAACCGCCCTGGATCGGCGCCCCAAGCGCCTTCGAAGGATCGATTGGCACGTCAACAACCTCGCTGTCTCAGGTGTTGCGGCCGAACCCCGTTCGGCCAACCGGCAGCGTACACCGAACCCGCCGCTCCTGTCCCGTCCCGCGCCGTACACTGGCCCCATGTCCATCCCCACCCGCCCCTTCGGCGCCGCCGGCTTCGAACTCCCGGTGCTCGGCCTCGGCGCCATGGATACACCTCACTCCCCCGAAGCCGAGGCGACCGTCCGCGCCGCCCTTGATGCCGGCATCCGCTTCATCGATACCGCCCGCGACTACGAAGGCTCCGAGTACCTCCTCGGCAGCGTCCTCCGCGAGCGGCCCGCCGCCGATGTCTTCCTTGCCAGCAAGACCTTCCGCCGGACCGCCGCCAGCGCCCAGTACGACATCGACCGCTCCCGGCAGGTCCTCGGCCGCGAGACGGTCGACCTCTACCAGCTCCACGATGTCTCAACCCCGGAGGCGTGGGCGCAGGTGATGGCCCCCGGCGGCGCGCTCGAAGGCCTGCGCGATGCCGTCGACCGGGGCGCCATCCGGCACATCGGCATCTCCACGCACAGCCTCGAAGTCGCCCGGCTTGCCATCGACTCCGGAGCCTTCGCCGCCATCATGCTCGAGTACTCCGCCTTCTACCCCGAGTCGCTCCCCGTGCTCGAACACGCCGCCGACCGCGGCCTCGCGGTCATCGTTATGCGGCCCCTCGGCGGCTCCGGGCGCACCAGCACCATCCGCGGGCGCATCGCACGCGGCGAAGCCGGGCCCCTCACCCCCGCCAACCTCCTCCGCTACGTGCTCACCTGCCCCGCGGTCTCGGTCGTCATCCCCGGCGCCCGGTACCCCGACCGCATCCGCGCCAACATCGAAGCTGTAGAAGCGTTCGTGCCGATGAGCCCCGCAGAAATGCGCGAACTCGAACAGGCCGCCGCAGCCCTCTACGACTGACCCGCCCGCGGCGCCGAGCTGAAGCCCTCGCGCTGGTGCGCCCCGTCGCAGAACGGCTTCGTCGCCGAATGCCCGCACCGGCAAAGCGCCACCACGTCCTTCTTCTCGAACGGCTTCCCTTCCGCGTCAACCACCGTGAATTCGCCGCGGACAATGTACGGGCCATTATCCCGGACCGTGATCGTCGTCTCTGCCATCCTGTCGACTCCTTTTCGGGACTGCGTTCAGCGGGAAATTTTCCGCGCCTGCTCGCCGCCGGCGCAAACCACGCCGCCGTACAATGCCCGGCATGGCTGCCGTCGCGCTGTTCGACCCCTGCTACCTGCAGGCCCTGCGCCCCGGCGACGCCGCCTGCGCCCGCCGGGTCCTCGAAGCCCTCGGCGATACGGTCACCCTCATCGACGGCCGCTGCTGCGGCCAGCCCGCCTTCAACAGCGGCTTCCGCACCGAAGCCCGGGCCGTCGGCCGCCAGCTGCTCCGCGCCGCCCGCGCGCACGCCGCCATCGTCACCGCCTCCGGCTCCTGCACCGCAATGGTGCGTCACTACCTCCCCGCGCTCTGGGAGCCCCCGCGCTCCGCAGCCGCGGCTGCCATCGCCAGCCGCTTCGTCGACTTCCCCACCTACGTCGCCCGCCACCCGGGCTTCGAACGCCTTGGCCTCCGCCTCCCCGGGGTCGTCGCCCTCCACGAATCCTGCCACTCCCGCCGCGAGCTCGGGGCGTCCGCTGCCGTCGCCGCCGTGCTGGCCCGCATCGAAGGCCTCGAAGTCCGCGAACCCGCCTTCGCAGAGGAGTGCTGCGGCTTCGGCGGCACCTTCGCCGTCAAAGAGCCCGAAGTCTCCGTCGAAATGATGCGCGCAAAGCTTGAGGCCCTCGCCGCGACCGGCGCCCGCGTGGTCGTCTCCCCCGACTACTCCTGCCTCGCCCACCTCCAGGCCGGCGCCGCCGGGCTCGGCATCCAGCTCGAAGGCTGGACCCTCCCCGAACTCCTCGCAAGGGCCCTCGAATGACCGCCTTCCGCGACCGCGCCTGCCGAGAAATCGCCGCCGGGCACCCCTCGGCCACCCTCCAGCCCATCATGCGCAAGCTCGTCGAGGATTCCCGCGCCATGCTCGCCCGCGGCCCCGCCGATGCGCGCGCCCGCGCCACGGCCGCCCGCGCCGCCGCCGTCGAGAACCTCGAAGCCCTGCACCGCCAGCTCCGTGAGCAGCTCGCGCTCCGCGGCATCGGCTACCACCGCGCCGCGACGGCTGCTGAAGCCGTCGACATCGTCCGGCGGCTGCTCGACGGCGCCCGGCGCGTGGCCAAGTCGAAATCGATGGTCGCCGAGGAGATCGGCCTCACCCGCGCCCTCCGCGCCGACGGCATCGACGTCCTTGAAACCGACATCGGCGAGTACATCGTCGACCTCGAAGGCCGCGGCCCCAGCCACATCACCGCCCCCGCCATCCACCTCAACCGGGGCCGTATCCGCGACATCCTCCGCCGTGCCGGCGCCAGCCTCGATACCGACGACCCCGTCGTCCTCTCGCAGCACATCCGCGATGTCGTCGCCCGCTTCTTCGAAGACTGCGATGCCGCCATCACCGGCGCGAACATGCTCATCGCGCGCTCCGGCCGCATCGCCATCGTCGAAAACGAAGGCAACGTCGCCCTCGGCGTCTCCCACCCGCGCCGGCACATCATCGTCACCGGCCTCGAAAAGATCGTCGCCGACGAGGCCGCCGCCCTCGCCGTCCTGCAGGTCCTCGCCCCGAGCGCCACGGCCCAGCCCCTCACCGCCTTCACCCACATCCTCGGCTCGCCGCCGCCGGGCCAGGAGCGGCACGTCGTCATCGTCGATAACGGCCGCTCCCGCGTCCTCGCCGACCCCCGCTACCGCGACGTCCTCCGCTGCATCCGCTGCGGCGCCTGCATGAACGCCTGCCCCGTCTACCGGACCGTCAGCGGCATCGCCTACGGCTCGCCCTACATGGGCCCGATCGGCGCCGTCCTCTCCCCGCTCCTCTGGCCCGGCCCGGACCATGCCGACCTCCCGTTCGCCAGCTCCCTCTGCGGTGCCTGCACCGAGGCCTGCCCCGTCGGCATCCCGCTCCATCGCATGCTCCTCGACCTCCGCGCCGACGCCGTTGCCCGCGGCCTCGTTGCCGGCCGGGCAGAGCGCGCAGCCTGGAAAGCCTGGTCGGCAGCCTTCTCGCTGCCCGTGGGTGCCCGGGCGGTTGCCGCCCTCGCCCGGGTCGGCCTCCGTGGCGCCGGGCGCCTCCTTCGCCCCCCGGCGCCGAATCGCGCGGACCCCGGCATCCTCCCGGAACCCGCCGAACCGCACGACCCTGCCCTCCTCCAGGCCGCGGGGCCCGACCGCACCGAACGCACCGTGATCGCACCCGGCGAGGTCCTGCCGCCAACCCCCGCCGAGCGCTTCCGCCTCCGCGCCGGGGCGCTTGGCGTGGCCTTCGCCGAAGCGCCCGCCCCCGGGTCGCTCGTCCTCCGGGCCGCTGCCGCCGTCGCCGGCACCGGGTCCGTCCTGCTCACCGGCAGCCCGATCGACCGCCGAGCGCTCCTCGCCGCCCCGGCCGTCACGCTCATGGTCGACCCCGCTGCCGTCGTCGAGCACCCCGCCGGCCTCGAACCCTTCCTCGGCACCGACGACGCGCTCGTCCTCACCGGCCCCAGCCGAACCGCGGACATCGAGAAGGTGATCGTCCGCGGCATCCACGGCTCCCAGGACTACGCGGTTGTGCTCCAGCCGCCGCTGGCGTGATCAAACTGCCCTAACAACAACCGCGGTTAGCTCGGGCAAATTCTCGCAAAATAGGGAAAATCCCGAGGTTCCGCTGCGCAATGCCCCGTACGATGCCAGCGACGAAAAGGACGCGCAGGTGACATCCAGCGAGGACGGTGCCTCCCCGACCCGGCCGCCCGGTGAAAGCCTGCCCGGCTTCGCCGGCGGACTGCCGCCCGGCATCTTCTTCGCCGACCACCCGCTCCCGGCACTCGTCTTCGAGCGCGGCACCCTCCGCATCCTCGAAGCCAACCGCGCCGCCTGCACCCTCTACGGGTATTCTGCCGAGGAATTCCGGCGGCTGACCCTCGCCGATATCCGCCCGCCCGAGGATGTCCCCCTCCTCCGACAGTTCGTCGATGGCACCCTCCCCGGCCCGCCGCCCGCCTTCTGGCGTCATCGCACGCGCGACGGGCGCATCCTCCAGGTCCGCATCGCCGGCCAGGACATCACGTACGACGGACGCCCGGCCCGCATCACCTTCATCCTCGAACACACGCCCGTCGACGAAGCCCTCGCCATCGCCCGCGATGCCGAGCAGCGCTTCCGCTCCATCTTCGATTACGCGGGCCACGCCATCGTCGTCTTCGACATGGACCTCGGCCGATTCGTCGAGGCCAATGACGACGCCTGCCGGCTGTTCGGCATCTCCCGCGAACAGCTCCTCCAGTCGTCTCCAGCCTCGCTCAGCCCCGAGCGCCAGCCCTCAGGCGAACGAAGTGACGAGCTCGGCCGTGCGCTCCTCGAGCGCGCACTCGCCGGAGAAGCACTTGAGTTCGAATGGGTCCACCTGGACGCCTCCGGCCGCCCGATCCTCTGCGAAGTGCGCCTCGTCCGGATGCCGCCCTTCGACCGCCGCCTCATCCGCGGCGCCATCCTCGATATCCGCCAGCGCCGCGCGGCCGAGGCCGAGCTCCTCCGCCGCGAGCGCGAGTTCCGCACCCTCGCCGAAAATTCCCCCGACCTCATCGTCCGCTTCGACGATGACCTCCGCATCATCTACGCCAACCCCGCAGCCCTCGCCAGCGTCGGCGCCGACCTCCGCTCCGTCGCCGGCCTCCGTCCGACCGACTTCCTGCCCGGCAACGCTGCGCTCGAGCGCTGGGAACGGGCAGTCGCCACCGTCCTCGAGACCCGCCAATCCCTCACCCTCGAAGGCCCCTCCGATTTCCGCGGCCCCGGCGCCTACAGCCAGACCTACCTCATTCCCGAGTTCGCCGAGGACGGTTCCGTCGCGACCGTTCTCTCCATCACTCGCGACCTCACCGAACTCCACCGCGCCGCCGCCGAAAATGCCCGGCTCGCCTCGATCGTCGCCTTCTCCCGCGATGCCATGGTCACCACCGACCTCGAGGGCCGCATCACCTCCTGGAACCGCGGCGCCGAGCTGGCCCTCGGCTACACCGCTGCCGAAGTCCTCGGCCGAACGACCGAATTCTTCTTCGAGCCAGACGCGCTCCCCATTCGCGAATGGATCCGCTCCCGCGTCCTCGCCGGCGAAAACATCGAAGACATGGAACGCGCCTGGCGCCGGAAGGACGGAACCACGGTCATTCTCTCCAGCTCCTACTTCCCCCTCCGAAACCCGGCTGGCGACATCATCGGCATCGGCAGCGTTGCCCGCGACGTTACCGAACGCGTCCGCGACCGCGCTGCCCTTGCCGAAAGCGAAGCGCGGTTCCGCCACCTCGCCGACTCCGCCCCGATCATGATCTGGACCGCCGGCCCCGACCGCCAGGTCGACTACATGTCCCGCGCCTGCTTCGACTTCACAGGCCGGGGAGAAGAGATCCTGGGCCAGGGCTGGGCTGAACTCATCCACCCTGGTGACCTTCCCGGCGTCCTCGAGGACTACGCCCGCTGCTTCGAGCAGCCCGGCCCGTCGACGCTGCGCTACCGCCTCCGCCACCGCTCCGGTGAGTACCGCTGGGTCGTCGAATACTCCACGCCCCGCCTCGACGACCAGGGCGGCTTCCGGGGCCTGATCGGCACCGTCATCGATATCCACGAAACTGTCCTCGCGCAGCGGGCCATCGAGCGCAGCGAGGCCCGCTTCCGCGAACTTCTTGATGCCGTCTCTGCCGCCGTCTGGGTCTCCGACGGCGCGAGCGCCCTCTTCGTCAACGCCGAAATGGAGCGCCTCACCGGCTACTCCCGCGATGAACTCATGGCATCCGGTTTCCTCGCCTCGCTCATCGCTGCGGAGGACATCCCCGTCATGCTCCGCCACTTCGAGCGGCGGCGAGCCGGCCTCGAACAGGTCTCCCGCTTCACCATCCGCATTACCACCCGCTCCGGCGAACTCCGCCACCTCCGCGTTGCAGCCTCTCCCTTCCAGTTCGATGGCCGCGACGCGACCATCCTCTCCGCCCTCGACACCACCGACCTCGTCCGCGCTGAAGAGGAGCGGCGCCGCCTCGACCTCCAGATGCAGCAGACCCAGAAGCTCGAGAGCCTCGGCGTCCTCGCCGGCGGCATCGCCCACGACTTCAACAACCTCCTCGTCGCCATCCTCGGCAACGCTGGCCTGGCGCTCATGGAGCTCCCGCCCGAGTCGCCCGCCCGCCAAACCGTCCTCGCGATCGAAACCGCCGCCCAGCGCGCCGCCGAGCTCACCCGCCAGATGCTCGCCTACTCCGGCAAGGGCAGGTTCGTCATCGAGCGCCTCAACCTCTCCCGCATCGTCGAGGAGATGGCCCACCTGCTCGAAGTCTCCGTCTCCAAGCGCGCTGTCCTGAAATACCGGTTCGCGCCCGACCTCCCTGCCATCGAAGGCGACGCCACCCAAATCCGCCAGGTCATCATGAACCTCATCACCAACGCTTCCGACGCCATCGGCGACCGCTCCGGCGTGATCTCCATCGCCACCGGCCTCATGTACGCCGACGCCGCCTACCTCCGGACGGCGTACATGGACGATGGCCTCCCTGAGGGCGATTACGTCTACCTCGAAGTCGCCGATACCGGCATCGGCATGGACCCGGAGATTGCCGCCCGCATCTTCGACCCGTTCTTCACGACCAAATTCACGGGCCGCGGGCTCGGCCTCGCCGCAGTCCTCGGCATCGTCCGCGGCCACCGCGGCGCCATCAAGCTCTACACCGAGCCCGGCCGCGGCACCACGTTCAAGATTCTCTTCCCCGCTGCCGGCTCCGGGCCCGCGGGCGCTCCGGTCGGCGTCGCCGAAGCGTCACCGCCCTCCGCCGCACCCGCAGTGATCCTCGTCGTGGACGACGACGAGACGGTCCGCACGGTGACCCGCCGCATGCTCGAGCAGGCTGGCCATACCGTGCTCGTCGCAGCCGATGGCCACCACGCCCTCGACGTGTACCGCGAGCGGCCCGGCATTGACCTCGTTCTCCTCGACATGACCATGCCCCGCATGGACGGCGAAGAGACCTTCCGCGAACTTCGCCGGGTCGACCCCGGGGTACGCGTCATCCTCACCTCCGGCTACAACGAGCAGGACGCCACAGAACGCTTCGCCGGCAAGGGCCTCGCGGGATTTATCCAGAAGCCCTACCGCCCGCAGGACCTGCTCGAAAAGGTGCGCGCCGCCCTCCAGCCGAAGCCCTAGGACAGGCAGCGCAGCGGCCGCCCGCCGTTAAAGGCCAGCATCTCTGCGAACATCTGCCGGTAGTCCAGCGGCGTGCCCCGCGGCTCACCTCGGAGCTCGCTGTATACCCGGTGAAGGTTCGGCACAATCCGCTCCCGGTCGTGCCACTCCGCGAACTCGCCGAACTCCAGCCCCTGCGCCAGCTCCAGCGGCGGCACCCCCCGCGCGAACCCCTCCCGGCCCACGGCCAGCAGCCATTCCAGGTACCGCCGCACCTGGCCGAGCACCTCCGGCCCCGCCACCGGGCCATGTCCCGGGACAATCGTTTCGGCCCCCAGCGCCTCCAGCCGGTCGAGTGCCTCCAGCCAGCCACCGACTGACCCGCCAAGCGCGAACGGCGTCCCGCCGTTGAACACCAGGTCGCCCGTGAATAGAAGCTTCCGCTCCGGGATCCACGCCACGATGTCGCTCGTCGTGTGCGCCGGCCCCATGTACAGCAACTCCACCCGCAGGTCGTCCACGTACACTGTCAGCCGGTCCTCGAACGTCACCGTCGGCGGCGTCAGCGGGCACTCCCCGAAGTCCACCATCGGGAACAGCGCGTAGACCGCATGCCCCGCCGCGAGGATCTCCTGCCGGCACCGTTCGCTCGCGATAATGGCGCTCGCCGGCGCGAACATGAAGTTCCCGTGCGTGTGGTCGCCGTGGCTGTGGGTATTGATCAGCGCGCTGACCGGGAGCTGGGTCACCTCCCGCACCGCAGCGTGGAACGCCCGCGCGCGGCGCTCCGTCCCGGTCGTGTCAACGACCGTCGCCGACCGGCTCCCCACAATGCAGCCGGCGTTGTTCAGGAACCAGCTCCCATCGAGCTGGATGTAGGCGTAAATCCCCGGGCTGACCTCTTCGATGGTCGGCGGCGGCACCTCGTCGTGCGGCCCCGGCAGCTGCGTCGACACCGTGTACTCCCCTCCGGCGTGGTCCGCTGGAGTCTACCGCCGCCGGCGCCGCCGATCACCCCATCCCCTGTCCGGCCTGCCTGCCCCCATCCCGGAACCGGCCGGCCCGGGCCGCACCTACTGGATCGGCTGGATGAACGGCTTGAACGTCGGCTCCATCCGCTCGAACAGCTCATCGACCGTCCACATCTTCGAGCCCTGCAGCACCACCTGCGGCGCGATGTTGCTGTAGAGCGTGATCCGGTACCCCGCAATCCCGAAACACCGGCCCGAAATCCAGCCCCCGGCGTCGCTCGCGAGGTAGACCAGCGGCGGCGCGATGTTCGCCGGGTCGCGCTCCGTCCCCTTCGCCGCATCCGAGGTCACCCGGTTCGGCCCCGCTGCCGAGCGCTCCGCCGGGACCGTGTCCGTCATCCGCGTCGCCGCGCCAGGCGCAATCGAGTTCGCCGTCACGCCATACCGCCCCAGCGCCCGCGCGCAGCTCAGCGTGAACCCCCAGATGCCCATCTTCGCCGCCGCGTAGTTCGGCTGGCCCGGCGCGCCGAACAGTCCCGACCCCGACGTAAAGTTGATCAGCCGCCCGCCGTTCCGCGCCTGCCGCCAGTGCAGCGAGGCGAACTTCGTCGTCGCGAACGTGCCCTTCATGTGCACCCGCACCACCGCATCCCACTCCTCCTCCGTCATGTTGAACACCATCCGGTCCCGCAGGATGCCCGCGACATTCACAAGGATGTCGAGCTGGCCCCACTCGTTCAGCACGGTCCGGACCATGTCCTCGGCAGCATCGAGGTCCGCCACATCCCCGAAGTGCGCGATCGCCTCGCCCCCGGCGGCCCGGATGTCCGCCACGGTCTGCGCCGCCGGCGATGTATCCGCACCTTCACCCGCGACCGACGTCCCGAGGTCGTTCACGAGGACCTTGCAGCCCTCCTGCGCAAACAGCAGCGCCACCTCGCGCCCGATGCCGCGCCCCGCACCCGTAACAATCGCCGTCTTCCCGGCCAGCCTTCCAGCCATCGTTCCCTCCGAACAGCCGAATCGTGATGGCCCGAAAGCGTACCCTCACGTCAAGGTTGGCGAAAACCCCCTCAGCCGGCCGCTTTCGCCGAAGCGATTCGCTCGCTGTTCTCCACCAGCACATCCACCTGGCTCTCACTCAGGTGCTCGTCCAGCAGCGGCAGAAACACCGCATCCTCCGCCTCGAGGTGCGCCCGCGCCAGCCCGTAGAGGCCGAACAGGAGCGGCTGCAGGTAGCGCGCATAGGCACGCGTGTCCCCGTCCTGCTCCGCTGCCGCGGCCACCTGCCGGAGGTCGCCCGCCATCTGCCGCATCGCCTCATGCTGCCGCTCGAGCACCGCGCACGACCCCGTCAGCCCCAGCACGCCGTCCACCGCCGGGAAGAGCGTGAACTCCTCCGCCCGCGAAGCCGGCAGCAGCGTCTCCTCGACGTAGCGCACCGCCTCGGCGAGGGCAGCACGCGCTGCATCCTCCGGGCCCTGCCCGGCCGTCGCTCCCGCCATTGCCAGCGACTGCAAACCGCTGCGCAGCGAAGCCCGCCACTCCCGGTACGGCCCGATGACGCGGTCCATGGCGTGCACCTCCCCTGTCGGTCCATGGAGTGTGACGCCCGCTCACTGCCCCGGCAACTTACCCAACCCCGTGCTACCCTTTTCCCACATCCCACCGCACGAAACCGGAGCAGCCTGTGGCCACCAGGGACCCCCGCGAGCCGTTTACCCGCATCACCGTCCATGAAGCGAAGGAGAAGCTCGACCGCGGCGAAGCCGTGCTCATCGACGTCCGCGAGCCCCACGAATACGTTGAGGTCCACGCCAGGGGAGCCCGGCTCATTCCCGTCAATACCGTCATCAACGAGGTCAAGCAGATCCGCGAATTCGCCAACGGTAAAGAGGTCCTCTTCATCTGCCGCAGCGGGCAGCGCAGTGCCCTCGCCGCAGAGTTCGCCACCGCAGCCGGCCTCGATGACCTTCCACTCTACAACGTCGAAGGCGGCACCCTCGCCTGGGTCGAAGCCGGCTACCCCACCGGCGACTGACCGCCCCCGCCGCGCTGCCTCCCCTTCCGGCCCGCTGCGCGTCTTGACCATCGGCGCCGGGCATGGCTAGGATTCCGCGACTGCGGCACG
This sequence comes from Tepidiforma thermophila, assembly GCF_002563855.1. Taxonomy (NCBI): domain Bacteria; kingdom Bacillati; phylum Chloroflexota; class Tepidiformia; order Tepidiformales; family Tepidiformaceae; genus Tepidiforma; species Tepidiforma thermophila. The sequence continues at coordinate 2,436,243 of NZ_PDJQ01000001.1, read as the reverse complement.
CACAATTCGGGGTTACCACCCGGTAAACCGCAGCGTCTACATGAGGAGGGATGCGCAACATGATCGAACGGAAGGGACGGCCCAGGCTCGCCTGGCTCCTGCTCCTCGCCGCCTTCGCCATGGTCCTCGCCGTCGCCTGCGGCGGCGACGACGATGACGACGACGCCGGCGGCGGCGAGGTCACCTACGGCAAGGCCGGCTTCAAAACCGTCGAAATCGCCTCCGGCCAGCCCATCAAGATCGGCTACTCCGGCCCGCTCTCCGGCGACCTGAAGGGCATCGGCGAACCGATCCAGAAGGCCGTCGAACTCGCAGCCAAGGACAAGACCATCAAGGGCCGCACCATCCAGGTCATCGGCAAGGATGACCTCTGCTCGGCTGATGGCGGCGCCTCCGCCGCGACCCAGCTTCTGCAGGAAGGCGTTGTCGCGGTCGTTGGCCCCGTCTGCTCCGGCGCCGTTGTCGCCGCCCAGCCCCAGTACGAAGCCGCCGGCATCACCCACGTCTCGCCGTCCTCAACGGCCCACAAGCCCACCTACCCGGACCGCGGCCAGGTCTTCCAGACCTTCCTCCGCACCACCTACTCCGACGACATCCAGGGCCCCGCGCAGGCGAAGTTCGCCTACAAGACCCTCGGCGCCAAGACCGCGTATATCGTTTACGACACCGACGCCTACGGCACCGGCCTGCGCGACGCCTTTAAGACCGCCTACGAAAAAGAGGGCGGCAAGATCCTCGGCAGCGAGGGCTACGAAAAGAAGCAGACCGACTTCAAGGCCGTCGTCACCAACATCAAGAACGCCAAGCCCGACCTCGTCTACTTCGCCGGCTTCTACTCCGAGGCAACCCCCTTCATCAAGCAGCTCCGCGCCGAGATGAAGGACGTCAAGTTCCTCGGCGGTGACGGCGTCAAGAACGACGAGTTCATCAAGGGCGCCGGCGCCGATGCCGAAGGCGCCTACCTCTCCCTCCCCAGCCCCGTCTACACCGGCGAGGCCTATAAGACCTTCGGCGACCTCTTCGAGAAGGAAACCGGTATCAAGCGCGACGCCAGCCCCTTCGTCGCCGAAGCCTACGACGCCGCAACCGTCATCATCCGCGCCCTCGAAAAGGTCGCCGAGGAGAAGGACGGCAAGCTCGTCATCGACCTCAAGAAGCTCAACGAGGAGATCCGCAAGACCGAACTTGATGGCGCCTCCGGCAAGATCAAGTTCGACGCCCGCGGCGAGAACGTCGGCGGTGCGACCCCCGTCAGCCTCTTCCAGGTCAAGAACGGCGCCTTCGAAGAGATCAAGCAGTAGCGCTCGCAGGGCGCAAGCCTACATACTCCCGATTCGCAGCGGAGAGGCGCCAATCGCGGCGCCTCTCCGCACGTCAACCCGTCGGCAGAGGAACGTCCATGCCCCTCGCCTTCACCCTCTCCGTCAGCTTCTGGTCCGACCAGTTCGTCAATGGCCTCACCACCGGCAGCCTCTACGCTCTCATCGCCCTCGGCTACACCATGGTCTACGGCGTCCTCAAAATGATTAACTTCGCCCACGGCGAAGTGTTCATGCTCGGCTCCTTCGCCGGGTACGGCGCCCTCGTCGTCATGGGCGGCAACGAACTCTCCGGGCCCATCATCGCCCTCGCCATCCTCGGGGCCGTCATCGTGGCCATGGCCGCCTCCGTTAGCGCCTCAGTCGTCATCGAGCGGCTCGCCTATCGCCCACTCCGGAACGCCCCCCGCCTCGCGCCGCTCATCAGCGCCATCGGCGTCTCCATCTTCCTCCAGTACCTCGTCCTCGAACAGACCTCCGCCCGCGCCAAGTTCTACCCCGATATCTTCCCCCGGGGGTCAGTCGCGGCCGGCCCCTTCGCAATCACCTACATCCAGCTCTTCCTTATCGCCAGCTCGGTTGCCATGATGGCCGTCCTCTACACCATCATCCAGCGCACGCGCCTCGGCCGCGCCATCCGCGCCGTCGCCGAAAACCCCACCAACGCCTCCCTCATGGGGGTCGACGTCAACCGCACCATCGTCTTCGTCTTCATCCTCGGTGCGGCGATGGCTGGCGTCGCGGGCGTCCTCTACGGCCTCTTCTTTCAGACCATCCGCGGCTCGATGGGCTTCATCCCGGGCATCAAAGCGTTCACCGCGGCGGTCCTCGGCGGCATCGGCAGCATCCCCGGCGCCATGGCCGGCGGCTACGCCCTCGGCCTCGCCGAAACCGTCGGCCGCGAACTCCTGAACGAGCTCCCCGGCATCGACCTCGGCAACCAGTGGCGCGATGTCATCGCGTTCACCCTCCTCGTCGCCATCCTCATCTTCCGGCCCACCGGCATCTTCGCCCAGCGGAGCACCACCCGTGCCTGATACCCCTGCCCCCGACTGGGCCCGCACCGCCCTCCGCATCCGCTGGCCGCTCTTCGTCGCGCTCGTCTGCCTCCTCCCCGTCGTCCTCTCCGATGTCTGGGTCCAAATGCTTGTGTTCGTCGGCCTCTTCATCGTGCTCGGCCTCGGACTCAACGTTGTCGTCGGCTTCGCCGGCCTGCTCGACCTCGGCTACGTCGCCTTCTTCGCAGCCGGCGCCTACACCATGGGCCTCCTCACCTCGCCCGGCTCGCCGATCGACTCCGGGCTCAACTTCTGGCTCATCCTCCCCCTCGGCATCCTGATCGCCTCCGTGGTCGGTCTCCTCCTCGGCCTCCCTGTCCTCCCCCTCCGCGGCGACTACCTCGCCATCGTCACCCTCGGCTTCGGCGAAATCATTCGCCTCTTCCTCATTAATCGCGACGACCTCACCCGCGGCTCCCAGGGCCTTTCCGCAATCCCCCGGCCGGAATTCTTCGGCTATCGCATCGACTCCTTCACGGAGTGGTTCTACTTCGTCATCGCCGCGGCGGTCCTCGTCGGTTTCTGCACCGCCCGCCTTCGCGATTCCCGCATCGGCCGCGCCTGGGAGGCCATCCGCGAAGATGAAGACGTCGCCGCCGCCATGGGCGTCAACACCACGAAGTACAAGCTCCTCGCCTTCGCCACCGGCGCGGCGATCGGCGGCCTCGGCGGCGTCATCTACGCCTCGTTCATCGGGTTCATCAGCCCGGCCGCCTTTTCCCTCCAGGTCTCCATCGACGTCCTCGCCATCGTCATCATCGGCGGCATGGGCAGCACCCCCGGCGTCATCCTCGGGTCCCTCATCCTCATCGGCATCCCCCGCATCCTCCAGTTCCGCGAAACCGGCGACTTCCTCGCCCGCCTCGAGTGGCTGCGCGACGGCCTCAACGGCCTCATCGGCGCCGTCGATGCCGCCCTGCCCGGCTCCATTGGGCGCCTGCCTCCCGCCGAAACCTGGGGCGCCCAGCTCGCCGACGATACCCGCTTCATCATCTTCGGCGCCCTCCTCGTTCTCGTGATGGTCGTCCGTCCCTCGGGGCTCTGGCCCTCCTCCCGCCGCCGCCTCGAGTTCGCGCACGACGAAACCGAACCTTCCGCCCCGGTGTCCGCCGCATGACCGCTGCAGAGCTGGTTGTCGATGGCCTCGGCATGCAGTTTGAGGGGCTCACCGCCCTCGACGGAGTCACCCTTCGCGTCCCGCCCGGCGAAATCCACGGCCTCATCGGCCCCAACGGCGCCGGCAAAACCACCTTCTTCAACTGCCTGACCGGCTTCTACCGACCCACCTCCGGCGCCATCTACCTCACCGGCCAGCGCATCGACGGCCTCCCGCCCCACGTGATCACCGGCCTCGGCGTCGCCCGCACCTTCCAGAACATTCGCCTCTTCGCCAATATGACGGTCCTCGAAAACGTCCTCGTCGGCGAACACCAGCACATCGCCGTCGGCGGTACCGACATCCTCAGCACGCGCCGTCCGGTTTACCCCACCGCCGTCGAGCGGCTGCTCATCCTCCGCGGCTTCCCGCGCGCCGCCGTGAACGGCGTCATCGAAATCGCCGGCGCCATCGCCCGGCCGGCGCGTGTCCGCGCTGCCGAGGCTGCTGCTGTCACCCGGGCCCGCGAACTCCTGGCGGCAGTCGGCCTGCGCGGCCGCGAAAACGACCTCGCCCGCAACCTCCCCTACGGTGACCAGCGCCGCCTCGAAATCGCCCGCGCCCTCGCCACCCGTCCCTCCCTGCTCCTTCTCGACGAACCCACCGCAGGGATGAATCCCCAGGAGGCCGGCGCCATGGTCAGCCTCATCCGCCGCATCCGCGATGAGTTCGACACCACGATCATCCTGATCGAGCACCAGATGCGCGTCGTCATGGGCGTCTGCGAGAACATCACCGTCCTCGACTACGGACGCAAAATCGCCGAGGGCCCGCCTGCTGCCATCCAGCGCAACCCCACCGTCATCGAAGCCTACCTCGGCTCCCGCGCAATCCAGGGAGGCGGCCATGCCGCTCCTTGACGTCCGCGACCTCCGCGCCGGCTACGGCGCCATCACCGCCGTTAAAGGCATCACCCTCCACGTCGACGAAGGCGAAATTGTCACCCTCATCGGCTCGAACGGCGCCGGCAAGTCCACTACCCTCCGCGCCATCTCCGGCGTCATCCGCCCCCGCGGCGGCCAGGTGACCTTCGCCGGCCAGCGCATCGACCGCCTCCAGCCCCATGCCATCGTCCGCCTCGGTCTCTCCCACGTCCCCGAGGGACGCGGCATCTTCCACAGCCTCTCCGTCTACGAAAACCTCCTCATGGGCGCCTACACCCGCAATGACGGCGCCGGGCTCCAGGCAGACCTCGAGCGCGTCTATCGCCTCTTCCCGCGCCTCAAAGAACGCCTCCGCCAGCCCGGAGGCACCCTCTCCGGCGGCGAACAGCAAATGCTCGCCATCGGCCGCGCCCTCATGGCCCGCCCGCGCCTCCTTCTCCTCGACGAGCCTTCCATGGGGCTTTCCCCCGTCCTCGTCGAAACCATCTTCGAAACCATTCAGGCCATCCGCCGCGAAGGCGCCACCGTCCTCCTCGTCGAACAGAACGCCCTCATGGCCCTCGAAATCGCCGACCGCGCCTACGTCATCGAGTCCGGCGAAATTACCCTCAGCGGCACCGGTGCCGAGCTGAGCCGCGACGACTCCGTCCGCCGCTCCTACCTCGGCGAAGCATGAACGCCGCCCGCCTGGCGCACGCGGCGCTCCTGCTCTCCGTGCTCATCGGCGGGGTGGCTGCCGCTGCGGCATCGGCCCAGGACCCGGCGGCGCTCCTGCCCCGGGCCGTCCTCCCAAACATCGCCGCTGGCGACCTTACGCCGACGCCCACGCCTGTACCCCCCTTCGCCGGCCAGGTTGCCGCCCTGGTCGTCCCCGCCGCCGGCGTCGACGGCCGCTTCCCGATCGAGCAGCGTGACACCGCCATCGTCGCCGGCCGCGAGGCCTTTGAAGACCCCTCCCGCCCGGACGCCATCGCCTGGTACCCCCGCTTTGGCCGCCCGGGCTTCCCCGGCGGCAACAGCATCTTCGCTGCCCACATCGACTACGTCGGCTACGGACCCGGCCCCTTCGCCCGCCTTACCTCCGTCCGCCCTGGCGACTCCGTCTCCCTCGTCATGGAGAACGGCCTCGTCGTCACCTACACCGTGGTCTCCGTCGATGTCGTCCGCCTCGCCGACCTCGATATGGACGCCGTCGTTTTCCCCCCGCTCCCACCCGACCGCGAACGCGTCACGCTCATCTCCTGCGGCGGCACCTTCATCCCGCGACCGGGCGGCGGCGAGTACGATAGCCGGGTCATCCTCGTCGCCGAGCGCACCGTCCCCCGCTGACGGGCCCATCACGGGACAGCCAGGCCACGAATCCGGCAGAATCTCGGCGGCAGCACATCCCATTCCGGAGGAACCATGGACGCACTCCAGGGCGTCACCATCCTCGATTTTTCCAGCCATATCGCAGGCCCCTACTGCACCAAACTCCTCGCCGACCTCGGCGCACGAGTCATCAAAGTCGAGCGCCCGGGCGGCGACCCGGCCCGCAACCTCCCGCCGTTCCTCGGCGATGAGCCCGGCCCCGACCGCAGCGCAACCTTCCAGTACCTCAACACCAACAAGGAGTCGGTCGTTCTCGACCTCAAGCGGCCCGAAGCCCGCGACGTCGTCCGCGCCCTCGTCCAGCGCGCCGACCTCGTCGTCACCGCCTCGCCGCCGCGCGTCGAAGAAGCCCTCGGCATCGATTACGCCACCCTCTCCAGCTACCGCGACATCCCCGTCGTCGCCATCACCAACTTCGGCCACGACGGCCCCTACCGCGACTACTCCCTCGACGACCTGGTCGTCTACGCCATGGGCGCCGAGATGTACAGCCACGGCCTGCTGCACCGCGAACCGCTCAAGCTCGGCGGCACCGCAGCCACCCTCCAGTGCGGCGCCATGGCTGCCGTCGCCGCCCTGGGCGCCCTCACCGCCTATGAGGTCCACGGCGTCGGCCAGCTCGTCGATGTCCCCTGCTTCAACGTCCAGGTCAACAACATCGACCGCCGCAGCTCCAGCATCCTCGCCTACCGGTTCTCTGGCCGCGTCCAGGACCGGCCCGCCTCCCACATCTCCGGCCTCGCCGGCGGCATCTACCCCGTCGCCGACGGCTACGTCGAAATCGCAGCGCTGCCCGGCACCTACTGGCGCCGCTTCGTCGAAATGATCGGCGATGAATCCCTCAAAGACCCCGCGCTGGACAGCCCCCTCGCCGCCCTCCAGCCCGGCGCCCGCGAGGCCGTCGATGCCATCGTCATCCCCTGGATGCTCGAACGCACCCGCGCCGAAGTCTGGGAGGCCGCCCGCGAACACCACGTAATGTGCGGGCCCCTCTACACCGGCCTCGACCTCTGGAACGACGAGAACTTCCGCGAACGCGGCCTCTGGACCACGATCCAGCACCCCGAACTTGGCGAACTGCCGATGCTCGGCCGGCCCTACATCTTCGAGAAGACCCCCTGGCGCATCCGCTCCGCTGCGCCGCGCCTCGGGGAGCACACCCGCACCATCCTCCAGGAGGCGGGCTTCGAACCCGCCGCCGTCGACACCCTCGCTGCTTCCGGAGTCATCGCATGAGCGCACCCCTTCCCCTGCAGGGCATCCGAATCTGCGACTTTACCGCCGTCTGGGCCGGCCAGACAGCCACCATGTACCTCGCCGACCTCGGCGCCGAGTGCATCAAAGTCGAAAACCCGTTCATCTGGAACCCAATGACCCGCGCCGCCAGCCCGCGCATGAACGCCATGATGGCCCAGCTCATGCCGCCCTGGATCGCCGGCCATCCCCCGGAGCCCGGCCCCCGCCCCTGGAACAACAGCCCCGCCTTCATCCAGGTGCTCCGCAACAAGAAGTCATTCACCGTCGATAGCCGCCGCCCCGAGGGGCTCGCCATCGTCAAACAGCTCATCGCCATCAGCGATATCCTCGCCGAGAACCTGGCCATCGGCACGCTCGAAAAGCTCGGCCTCGATGACGACGCCATCCGTGCCGTCCGCCCCGACATCATCATCCTCCACATGCCCGCCTTCGGCCGCACCGGCAGGTATGTCGAAGGCCGCGGCTACGGCGCCCACATCGATAGCGTTGCCGGCTCAACCATCCTCCGCGGCTACCGCGACACCGCCCCCGTCGACAACGTCAGCATCTTCGCCGGCGACTACTGGGGCGGCATGCACGGCGCCGTCGCGGTGATGGCAGCCCTCCGCCACCGCCGGCGCACCGGCGAGGGCCAGGTCATCGAAATGGCCCAGGTCGAATCCTCCGCCCACATGTTCCCCCAGGCCGCGCTCGACGCCGCCTGGAACGGCCGCGAACACCGCACCATCGGCAACCGCTCCATCGAAGGACACGTCCCCAGCGGCGTCTTCCCCGCTGCCGGCACCGACCGCTGGATCTGCATCTCCTGCCGCGACGACGCCGAATGGCGCGCGCTCGTCGCCTTCATGGGCAGCCCCGCCTGGGCGACCGCACCCGAACTCGCCACCGCCGAGGGCCGGGCCGCCGCCCAGGACATGATCGAAGAGCGCCTCGCCGAGTGGACCGCCACGCGCGACCGCGATGAACTCTTCCACGCCCTCCAGCAGGCAGGCGTCACGGCCGGACCCGTCCTCAACGCAAAAGAAGCCGCCGAAGACCCGCACCTCGCCGCAACCGGGGCCTGGAAGCGCCTTCCCGCTACCGAAGACTACCCCGAGGTCGACTGGCTCCGCCCTGCCTACCGGTTCTCCAGGTCGGATGTCGACCTCCGGACCCCGCCCTGCCTCTTCGGTGAACATAACGACTACGTCTACCGCGAAGTCCTCGGCCTCTCCGACGAAGAGATCGAGCGGCTCGCCGCCGCCGGCCATATCGCCACCACGTTCGACCCCGAAGTGATCGCCACCGCATGATCCCGGGCGCCGAACGCCGCATCGTCACCGTCGCGCCCGGCGTCGACCTCGAGCTGTGCGAGGCCGGCGCCGGGCCGGCGGTGATCCTCCTTCACGGCTTCCCCGAGCTGGCGTACTCCTGGCGCCACCAGGTCGGCCCGCTCGCCGCCGCCGGCTACCGCGTCATCGTGCCCAACCAGCGCGGCTACGGCGCGAGCAGCGCTCCCGCTCCCGTCGAGGCGTACGACCTCGACAGCCTCGCCGGCGATGTCGCGGCCCTGGTCCGCTGGGCCGGCGCCGGGCCGGCCGTCGTCATCGGCCACGACTGGGGCGCACCCGTCGCCTGGCACGCCGCGCTGCGCTACCCCGGCCTCATCCGCGCGGTCGGCTCGCTGAGCGTCCCGCACGCCGCCCGTCCGTCACGCCCTCCGCTCGAACTCATGCGCGAAGCCGCCGGACCCGACCACATCCACTACATTGACTACTTCCAGCAGCCCGGCCTCGCCGAAGCCGAGTTCGAAGCCGATGTCCGCGCCGGCCTCCTCGGCTTGTACTGGTCAATCTCCGGCGATGCACCCCGCGACGAACGGTTCCGGCCCATCCGCCGCGACGCCCGTTTCATCGACTCCTTCGCCCCGCCCGCGCAGCTTCCCGCCTGGCTGACCGCCGCCGACCTCAACGTCTACGTTGACGCCTTCACCCGCAGCGGCTTCCGTGGCGGGCTCAACTGGTACCGCAACGTCAACCGCAACTGGGAGCGCTCCGCCGACCTCGCCGGCGCCGTCGTCCGGCAGCCCGCGCTGTTCGTAACCGGCAGCCGCGACCCTGCCCGCAACCCGCCCGCCATCGAGCGCCTCCGCGATGTCGTCCCCGACCTCCGCGTCTTCGCCATCCTCGAAGGGTGCGGCCACTGGACCCAGCAGGAGCGCCCCGCCGAAGTGACCGCTGCGCTCCTCCGCTTCCTCCGCGAGGTCGCCCCGCCCGCGGGGCAGTAACGCAGCCGCCTCCCGGCTGTCACGCAGCCGTCCGCACAATTTGCGCACCGTTTACGAACTCCCCGGACCGGTTTCACATCGCCCCGCTACCGTACTGAGCGAAGGGTACGGAGGTTCGCACGCTCTCCCCCACCTTCTCCGCACCCGGGCCCCCTCCCGGGGACGGCCATGGCGGACCTCCTCCCTCAGCAGCACCCCCGCCGATCCAGTCGGCGGGTCCGTCCTCCCAGGCGCCCGTCTTTCCCCGGGGCGGGCGCCTGGCCAAAACCCCGGTCTCCTGGCGTTTACGCTCCTGCCTCTCCAGCAACAACGCCGCAAAAGCGAACCCGCCGTTTGGCCCGGCGGGTTCGCTGCATGCTCCGCTGAAACGATACTCCAGCGCGTCTGCCGCCCGATGTCAGGCAGTCGCTGCCGGCACCCGTGCCTCGACCCGCACCGTTGCAATGTCCGCGCCGTCGAACAGACCGGTCACGGCGCCGCCCTGGAACAGGCACGAGATGTACACGTGCCCGACCGGCACTCGCTCCGTCACCCAGGCGGGTGCCTCGATGCTCACGCCGTTGGCTGATACCCGCACCGGGTCGCCCGTGGCGATGCCCAGCGCGGCGGCATCCTCCTCGCTCACCTGGACCCGGTCATACCGGTGGAGCTTCTCCGCCTCCGGGTGCCGCAGCGCCGCGGCATCCGCCGCCGTGTACAGGTCTCGCGAGGTGATCACCCGCCAGCCGTCGCCGGCCGTGGGTGCTGCCACTGGCGCAGCCTGCGCCCTCGGCGCCAGGCCGATGGGCAGCTTCACCCCCTCGCCGATGATTAGGTCCCACGCCGGTTCGTAGGCGGCGTTCGCTTTCGCAATCTGCCCGAGCGCGTCGTCCGGCGTCGCCGGCAGCTCCACGCCCAGCTCCTTCGCAAGCACATGGAGCGCCTCCCACAGCGGCACCGCATCGCCCTCCGGCCGGATCGCCGGCGCGAGCTTCTGCACGCGGAAGTCCGCGGCCGTGTACGTGCCCGCAGACGCATACGCCCGCCCTTCAGCTATCACCGCCTGCGCGCGCTTCGCCGTCGGGTGGGCGACACCATCGACCACCACAATCGTCCCGATCTGCTCGAGCGCCGCCGCCGCGCCCGGCAGCCGCATGGTGGGGTCATCGCGGATCACCAGCAGCCCCGCGAGCTCCTCGAGCGGCTTCGCGCCGCCCTCGGCGCCGATGCCCTGGTCGAGCAGCCCCCACGTGTTCGCTTCCGGCGGCAGCACCGCGAGGCCGTCGCTCGCCCGTTCGCCGAGCAGCGCAATCGCCAGGTTCGCCGCGCCACCGGTCATCGCCGCCGCGACAGCCGGGCTCACCGGGTTCGGCGCGCACACAACCATCGTCGACTCCGGTGATGCCTCGCGCAGCAGCGCAGCGGCCCGCGCAATCTCTTCGTTCGCCGGGGTGCCGCCCTGCAGCGCCTCCGCCAGCTGCGACGCCGCCAGGCCCTCTTCGCCGGCCGCCGTTCGAATCCAGGCCGCCGCGAAGTCCACCAGCTCGCTCCGCAGCGGCCCGATGACCACCAGCTTCGCCTTCTCCCAAACCACTGCGTCCTTAATCCGGACGCTCACCACGTTGTGGCTCTCTTCGATGTCGTCCGCGACCGTCACAATCGCCTTCGCCTTGGGCAGCCGTTCGAGGTTGGCGGCCATCCGCCACGTGCCGAACCGCTCCTCCAGCGCGCCCTTGATGGCGCGCACGACCGGGCCGAGCGACTGGTCGGGCGTCGCCCCCAGCGCCTGCGCCAGCTCCCGGATGGCGAGCGCCTCTTCGTTCGTCACAGTCCCCCCGACCAGCACACCCACCCGCCCGCGGCTCTTCGCCTCGCGCAGCAGTCGCGCCGCCTCAGCCGCCGTCTCGGCAAGCGTCGCCGGGGCCTGGATGTTCCCGCGCCGCAGCAGATGCTTCGACAGCCGCTCACGCGGCTTCAGCGAATCGTAGTGGTACCGCCCGCGCACGCAGATCTGGTCGCCGCTGAAAGCGTTGCCGTCGCCCGGCCGCACAATCACGCCCCGGCCGTCCTTTGAGCCCAGCCGGATGCTGCAGCCCACCGCGCACGAGTCGCACGTCGTCGATGTCCACTTCTCCGGCTTCGCCACCCACTTGTTCGGGTGCTCCATCAGCGTCGCCGTCGGGCAGACGTCGATGCACGCCCCCGAGAAGTCGCAGTTGCTCTCGTGGATCGGTCCGCCCGCCCCAAAGGCAATCATCGCATCCCACCCGCGCCCGCTCAGCGTAATCGCGCCCGTGTGCCGCTTCTCATCGCACGCCCGCACGCAGCGCGTGCAGATGATGCACATCTGCGGGTCGAACTCCATGAATGGGTTGCCCCGGTCGGCCGGCGGCTGCGGCGTCTGGTACCACGTCCGCTGCTCGCCGACCCACGGCTCATACCCGGCGCTCCCCACCATCTCGCAGGTCGCCTGCAGCTCGCACCGGTAGTTTTTCGAGCACGTCAGGCAGCGGTGCGTCACCACATCATCGCGCAGGCAGATGTCGCCCGGGTGGCAGTGCTCACGACGGTGGCACGTCAGGCAGCGGTCGCTATGGTTCGCCAGGATGATCGACAGCACCGAACGGCGGCCTTCGAGCACCTCCGGCGTGTTCGTCCGCACCACCATGTTCTCGGTGACCACCGCCGTGCACGAAAGCTGCAGCCCCGGCGGCCCTTCGATATCCACCAGGCACGACCGGCAGCCCGCATACGGCTTTAGGCCATCGATGTAGCACAGGCTCGAAACATAAAACCCGTTGTTCTTCAGGACTTCGACCAGCGGCGCACCCGCCGGCGCCTCGATGACCTTGCCGTCGACTGTTATCTGGACCATGGGCTCCCTACAGGCGGTGGAAGTCGGCGTCGGGGTCCGGCGCCTTCATGCCGTTCGGATACGTGTTGTTGTTCCGCTTCAAAAACTCCTGGGCCACCCGCGTCAGCGCGTGCTTGTCGCGGTACATCTCCTCGAAGTCGTACACCGCGTCGTCGAGCGGGCCGCCCGGCTGAATCGCCTCATACGGGCACGCCTCCGTGCACAGCCCGCAGTACATGCAAATCCGGAAATCAATTTCGTACCGGTCGATGTTCCGCCGGCCTTCCGCGTCCTGGCTCGTCGCTACCAGGATGCAGCCGTCCGGGCACGCCTGCGCGCACGTCGAACAGCCCGTGCACCGCTCCTCGAACCACAGCAGGTTCGTCCGCGCGTAGACCGGGACCTGCCGGACCTCCTCCGGGTACTGGATCGTCGCCGGCGGCCGGAACATGTTCCGCAGCGTCAGGCTCATCCCCTTCGCGATGCCCTTGCCGTAAGCCATGGGGAGGTCCTCCAGTCCCACGGGGCGCACTCGGGCCCCGTAGCGTCCCGATCCTACCAACGGGGGATTGTGATTACAAACACAAGGCTTACTCCGCGGCGAGCTCCCCTTGCCCCGCCCCGGCCGGGCCCCGCTCCTGCACGAACAGCCCGTACATGGCCATCGAAACCAGCGCCAGCGCCGCCGCCGTCGGGCCCAGCGCGGTATACCCGCCGGCCTCCAGCGCCAGCCCGCCGACTACCGACCCCGTCACAATCCCGAACTGCTGCCCCGCCGCGTTCAACGCCATCACCGTTCCCCGGTCGTTCGGCGACATCTCCGTCATGATCGCCTGCGAACTCGCGAACCGCGCCCCTCCTGAGACTGCAAACAGGAACAGGAAGCCAAGTCCGACAGCCATCGCCACCGCAGCCGTCGTCGTCAGCGCAATGAACACCGCGCACGTCAGCGACGTCCACAGGATGACCGGCCGCTTCCCGACCCGGTCCGCCAGCCGCCCGCCCGCGTTGCTGCCCAGCAGCACCCCGAGGCCCATCGTCATCGTCAGCCCGCCCAGCGCCCACTTCGCGACCCCGAACTCATCGTGAAAGTAGGCGCCCATGTATGTCGCGAACACGAACCAGTAGCTCGTCGAGAGGTAGTTCGAAAACAGGGCCGCGCTCGTCGAGACGTCCCGCAGCACCCGCGGAATCGCCGCCATCCCGCTCCCCGCGCTGCCGTCCCTGCGTCGCGGCGGGTCCGCCGGCAGCCTCCGGAACAGCAGCCACGTGAACACCACCAGCAGAACCGCCAGCGCCACAAACGTCCACCGCCACGAGAACACGCCGCTCAGCACCGCGCCCGCCGGCACCCCGAAAATGCTCGCGCTCGTGTTTGCCGAAATCACCCACGACATCGCCCGCCCCCGCTCTTCGTACGAGAAATAATCCCCCACCGCCGCGAACACTGCGGGCGTCAGGCACGCCACCCCCAGCCCCGCCATCGCCCGCGCCAGCAGCAGCGGCACGAAGCCGGGCGCAACCGCCGAGAACGCCGTCGCCACTGTCAGCGTGGCCATCCCCGCAACCACCACAGGCTTCCGCCCCAGCCGGTCGATGAACGGCCCCGAGAATACCGCCGCAATCCCGCCGGCTACCGCGTACGCCGTCACCAGCAGGCCCGCCACGGCGACCCGCACCCCGAAGTCCTCCGAAATCTCCGGCAGGATCGGCGTGATAATCAGGTTGTTGAAGACGACAGCAAACGAGGCCACGCACAACAGCGCCAGCACCAGCGTCCGTTGTGACCGTGGCCCCGCAAGTGACACGCCTCCAGCCTACACGGCAGGCGCGCTGGACGTCAGTTCAGCAGCTTCAGCAGCTCCTTCGTCGCTTCCGCCGCCGCGATGACCTTTGCCCGCTCCTCGTCCGTCAGCGGCAGCTCGAACGTCCGCTGGATGCCGCCTTCCCCGAGCTGGCACACCGTCCCGCTGAACACGTCGCGGATGCCGTACTCGCCCTGGTGGTACACCGAACACGGGATCAGCCGCCGCTGGTCGAGCAGGATCGCCTCAACCATCGCAATCGTCGCCGCCGAGGGCGCGAAATACGCCGACCCCGTCTTGTACAGCTCCCCGATCTCCGCGCCGCCGCGCATCGCCCGCGCGACAATCGCCTGCACCTTCTCCGGCGGCAGCAGGTCGGTCAGCGGCACCCCGCCCACGCGCGTCTGCGAAACCACCGGCACCATCGTCGTATCCGTGTGCCCGCCGATGACATACCCGTGGACGTCGTTCACCGAAACCCCGAGCTCCGCCGCAATGAAATACCGGTAGCGCGCGCTGTCCAGCGCCCCGCCCTGCCCGATGACCCGCTCCCGCGGAAAGCCGCTCGCCTGCATCGCCACGTGGCACATCGCATCCATCGGGTTCGAAAACACGATGATCACCGCGTTCGGCGAGACCTTCGCCGCCGCGGCCACCTTCGACCGCACAATCTCCGCATTCCCGTTCAGCAGCTCCTCGCGGCTCATGCCTGGCTTCCGCGGAGCCCCGGCCGTGACCACCACGACGTCGCTGTCGGCGGTCTCTTCCCAGCCGTCCGTCGCCATAATCCGCGTCGAAAACCCCTCCCATGGCGCCGCCTGCGACTCATCCAGCGCCTTCCCGTGGTGCATCGTCCCCGCGAATTGCGGGTCATCCTGCAGCACCACATCGCAGATGTCCCGCTCGATCAGGCGCTGCGCCATCGCTCCGCCGGTCATCCCGGCGCCAACAATCGTGACCTTCTTCCGAGGCATGCGGCTCCCTGCTCAACTGGTTTGTGCCTGCCAAGGCTAGCACGCGCCCGCCTTACCCGCGCCTCGAACCGCCCCGTACGCCCGCCCTCGCGTACACTCGAATCGTGGACCAGTCCCACATCCGCAATTTCTGCATCATCGCCCACATCGACCACGGCAAGTCGACCCTCGCCGACCGGCTCCTCGAACGCACCGGCACCATCTCCGAGCGCGAAATGGCCGAACAGGTCCTCGATTCCATGGACCTCGAGCGCGAAAAGGGCATCACCATCAAAGCCGCCGCCGCCCGCATGCTCTACCGCGCCTCCGACGGCCAGGAGTACGAACTCAACCTCATCGATACCCCCGGCCATGTCGACTTCGCCTACGAGGTCTCCCGCTCCCTCGCCGCCTGCGAAGGCGCCCTCCTCGTCGTCGACGCCTCACAGGGCATCGAGGCCCAGACGCTCGCCAACGTCTACCTCGCGATGAACCAGGACCTCACCCTCATCCCGGTCCTCAATAAAATCGACCTTCCCCACGCCGAGCCCGAACGCGTCGCCGCCGAGCTCGAGCGCGTCATCGGCTTCTCCCGCGACGAAGTCATCCTCGCCAGCGCCAAAGAAGGCGTCGGCGTCGACGAGATCCTCGAAGCCATCGTCGCCCGCATCCCGCCGCCCTCCGGCAACCCCAACGCCCCCCTCAAGGCGCTCATCTTTGATTCGAAATACGACGCCTACAAGGGCGTCGTCGCCCACGTCCGCGTTGTCGACGGCGAGATGCACGGCCGCCGGAACCTCAAGCTCATGTCCACCGGCGCAGTCTTCGAACCGCTGGAGTTCGGTATTTTCAGCCCCGGCATGCGCCCCCTCGAGGGCCTCGCCGCCGGCGAAGTCGGCTACGTCGCCACCGGCCTCAAGGACGTCGCCGAGTGCCGCGTCGGCGACACCATCACCTGGGCCGACGAACCCGCCGCCGAGCCGCTCCCCGGCTACCGCCGCGCCAAGCCCATGGTCTTCGCCGGCATCTACCCCACCGATTCCGACCAGTACCAGGAGCTCCGCGACGCGCTCGCCAAGCTCGTCCTCAACGATGCCTCACTCGTCTACGAACCCGAATCCTCCGTCGCCCTCGGGTTCGGCTTCCGCTGCGGCTTCCTCGGCCTCCTCCACCTCGAAATCGTCGTCGAACGGCTCGAGCGCGAATACGGCCTCTCCCTCCTGACCACCGCCCCCTCCGTCGAATACCGCGTCCAAACCACCTCCGGCGAGGAGATCGTCGTCGACAACCCCGCCGACCTCCCCGACCCCTCGCGCATCGCCGTCATCTCCGAGCCCTGGGCGAAAATCGATGTCATCACCCCCAGCCGCTACATCGGCCAGGTCATGGACCTCGTCACCAGCCGGCGCGGCCAGTTCCTCCGCATGGAATTCCTCGAAGCGGAGAACGAACTCGCCCCCGGGGAGGCCCGCGTCCTCCTCGAATACGACGTCCCGATGGCCGAAATCCTCGTCGACTTCTACGACCAGCTGAAGAGCTCCACCTCCGGCTACGCCAGCCTCGATTACCAGGTCAAGGAATACCGGCCTGCCCGGCTCGTCAAGGTCGACATCCTCGTTAACGGAGTCCCGGTCGATGCCCTCTCGGTCATCACCCATGCCAGCAACGCCGAAAAAGTCGGCCGCGCTCTCGTAACCAAACTCAAAGACCTCATCCCTCGCCAGCTCTTCGAAGTCCCCATCCAGGCGGCTGTCGGCGGCAAAATCATCGCCCGCGAGACCATCCGCGCCATGCGCAAAAACGTCCTCGCCAAGTGCTACGGCGGCGACGTCACCCGCAAGCGGAAGCTCCTCGAAAAGCAGGCCGAAGGCAAGAAGAAGATGAAGCGCGTCGGCAGCGTCGAAATCCCCCAGGAAGCCTTCATGGCCGTCCTCCGCCTCAGGGAGTGACCAGCGCCGCCCGTAATCCGTTCGAAATCCGGGCCTGTTAACCTTCTTCAATCCCGGCACACCGTGCCGAACCACGTGGAGCGCCGTTCATGGTGAAAGCCTTCGTCCTCATCGTCGTCGACCCCGCCAAAACCATTGAGGTCTACGAAAAGCTCCGCGCCGTCGAAGGCATCTCCGAGGTCTACCAGGTCATGGGTCCCTACGACATCGTCGCCGTCGTCGAGGTCCCGAACCTCACCGACGTCCCGGCGGTCATCTCGCGCCACATCCGCGCCATCGAGGGCATCGAAAGCACCACGACCTGCGTCACCTTCCCCGAGACAGCCGGCGCACGCTGAGACACCTACGGGCAGGCCGCCAGCGCCTCCTCGATGAGGCGGAAGAGCCCCCCGGCATCCACCTTCGTCGCCAGCCGGCAGTTCGGCTCCGGTGCGCCGGCCGACCGTCGCAGCTCCTCGCTCGCACCGATGTACCGGTGGTCGACCACCGTCATCCCCCGCGTCTCCTCGCCCCGCAGCTCCACCGCAACGTGCGCCTCAGTGAGCTCGAACAGCTCCGGCGCCGCCAGGGCAGCCACCGCACAGGGGTCGTGCAGCGGCACCGTGGGCGTGCCGTAGACCCGCTCCGCTGACGCGCGGTAGTGCTCCAGCAGGTCCGCCACGACGCTCGCGGTTCGCGTCCCGGCTGCGCGGAACCTCGCAATCGTCTCAGCCCCCACCGCCGCCTGCCGCGTCAGGTCGAGCCCGCACATCGTGATCCGCGCCCCTGATGAAAACACAATATGCGCCGCCTCCGGGTCCGCCCACGCGTTGAACTCCGCCGCGGCGGTAACGTTCCCCCACGTCGCCGACCCGCCCATGATGCTCAGCCGCGCGATGCTCTTCGCCAGCCTCGGCTCCACCCGCATCGCCAGCGCAACATTTGTCAGGGGTCCCGTCGCAATCACCACCGTGCCCGCGTTCGCCATCACCGTGTCAACCAGGAACTCAACCGCGCCCCTGGTGATAACCCGGTTCGAACCGCGCGGCAGCTCCGCGCCATCGAGCCCGGTCGCCCCGTGCACCCGCTCGCCCGCCCGTGGCAGGCTCCCAATGATCGGCTCGGCGGCCCCGCGGGCCACCGGCACCTCCGGGCGGCCGATGAGCTCCAGCACGCGCAGCGCGTTCTCTGTCACCTGCCAGGCCGGCGCATTGCCGCCCACCGTCGTGACACCCAGCAGGTCGAAATGCCGCGCCGCCAGCAGGATGGCCACCGCATCGTCGTGGCCCGGGTCGCAGTCGATGATCGCCTTCGTCCGCTTCATACAGGCACCTCCGCGTCAGAGTCGTGACAGGTGAAGCGTACGGCACTGGCGGGGTAACGCCGGCGTCCGACCGGTCAGAAAATCGGGCCCGTTTCGGGCGCCTCCTCGTCTTCCAGCCCCAGCAGCTTCGGCGCCTCGAGCAGCCCAGCGCCGTTCAGCAGCCGCCTCCGCATGCCCAGGAGCGCTGCTTCGTCCGCGCCCCCGAGCGCCCGGCGGACCAGTTCAAACAGGGTCCGGGCGGTCACCAGCGCGTACCGGTAGTTCTCGCAGGCGCGCACGAGCGGCTCGCTGAGCTCGCCGCTTCGCTGTTCCGGCTCCCGGTCGCGGTACCCGTTCGCGATGATCAGCCCCCGCGGCGCCGGCCGCCCGGCCAGCAGCTCCGCCTCGATCCGCCGCTGCAGCCGGATGTACGGCCATTCCACCACCTGCCCGCTCGCGCTCTCCAGCTCCACGAACGCCAGCACATCCTCGCTCTGGACCGCCAGCGGCTCGCCCGGCCGCGAAACCACCGCAAAGCCCAGCGCCTGGAGTGCCGCACGGGCAGCCTCCCCGTAGCCGGGTCCGTCCTTCCAGAGCAAGCCGCGGTGGCGGGCCAGCGCATCATGTCGCTCACGCACCGCCGCAAGCCGCTCCCGCGCCGCTGCCTCGGCCGCCGCCGCCTCCTCCAGTTCCGCTTCTACCTGTTCGAGCCCCGGCACCGCCACCGACCGCACCCAGTACGGCGCCTCGGCCCCCGTGTCCACGCCGGCCATCTGCCGACAGGCATCGACCAGCGCCTGCGCCAGGTTTGTGCGGGGCGTACCGTACGCCTCTGACATCGCGGGAATAAACACCACGCGTCCGCCCAGCACCTCGAAATCCGCCGCTATCGGCACGCCCGAGCCGCCGAGCGCAATCGGCCGCCCGTGCCGCCGAAACTCCGCCTGCCGCTCATCAAACCACGCCCGCCAGCCCACCTCGCTCCGGAACTCCCGCAGCACCGCGCTCATCGGATGGTGCTCATCGGCGATCCGGACCGTCTTCCCTTCGCCCGCCCGCAGCCAGGGCGTCGACCAGCTCATCCCGCCCGGGGCCGGCAGCCAGTGATACCGGTCACAACCTTCGAAGCCGACCACCCCGGCCTGGAACGCATCCGGACGTGCCAGCACCACCACCAGTCCGCCGGCCTCCAGCAGCCGCCGCGTCTCCTCCAGCCGCCGCCGGAGCTGTTCGGCAATCCCGGCCACCGTGGCCGAACCCGGCACATTCAGCACCGGGCGCCCGTCAAACGCCTCGAACTCCTTCCCCTCCTCGATGACCTCCCGCACCACCCGGTCGATGCCCGCCGGGTCGATAATCAGCGCGTCGTAGTCGTTGTAATTCGGCGCCGTCAGCGGGTTGTAGTTGTCGATCGCCACATTCGGCAGCGGGAACGAAATGCTCAGGATGCGCACGGCTCCTCCTCGTTCAGCAGCGGCGCCAGTCGTTCCCGCAGCGGCCCCGCCAGCTCCGGCCGCGCGAGCGCGGCAGCAACATTCGCGACGATATACCCCAGGGGCCGCCCCGTATCGTACCGCCGGCCCTCGAACCGCAGCGCCGAAACCGGCTCGCCCGCTGCAATCTGCCGGGCAATCGCATCGGTAATCTGCAGTTCGCCGTTCTTCCCCGGCGGCGTCGCATCGATGTGCGCGAGAATCGTCTCCGAAAGCACGTACCGCCCCACGATGCCCAGCCGCGAGGGCGCCTCCTCCAGCCGCGGCTTCTCAACGACCCGCCGCAGCCGCGCAGGGTTCCCGTCATCCGCGGGGTCCACAATCCCGTACTGCGGCACGTCCGCGTCGGCCACCTGCTCCACCGCGATCACCGTCCCCCCCGTCGCGGCGTACGCCTCCACCAGCTGCGCCGTGCACGACTGCCGTCCGAGAATGACGTCATCCGGGAAGAGCAGCGCGAACGGCTGTCCCTCAACGAACTCCCGGGCGCACGCCACCGCATGGGCGATGCCCAGCTGCTTCGGCTGGTACACCGCATGGAACTCCGCCTTCGCCGCGATCGCCGCCAGCGAATCTGCCAGCGCCTGGTTCCCTGTCTCCCGCAGCGCCGTCTCCACCCGCGCCCCCGCGCGGAAGTGCTCCAGGATCGACTCCTTCCCCTCCGCAATCACGAACACAATCCGCGTAATCCCCGCCGCAACCGCCTCGTCGACGCACCAGTCGATGAGCGGCCGGTCCACCAGCGGAAGCATCTCCTTCGGCACCGCCTTCGTCGCCGGGAGCATCCGCGTCCCCAGCCCAGCCGCGAGGATGACTGCCGTGGTAACCGGCTGCACCATACGCCCTCGATCCTAGGCCCCTGCATCGTTACCGGATATACAGAACACGCCGCCCTTGCTAGGATGAGAAGCTGTCCGAATCTCTTACGGGGAGCATTTTGAGGAGACGACCTAAGGTTCCACCACGGCCGGCACCGCCGGAGCCCCGGATCAACGAACGCATCCGCGTTCCCGAAGTCCGGCTCATCGACGAAGAAGGGCGCCAGATCGGCATCGTCAAAACGTCCGAGGCGCTCGCCATGGCGCGGCAGCGCGACGTCGACCTCGTCGAGGTCGCAGCCCAGGCCAGCCCGCCTGTCGCGCGGCTCATGGATTTCGGCCGCTACAAATACGAACAATCGAAGAAAGAGCGCGAGGCCCGCAAGCACCAGGCGAATGTCCAGCTGCGCGAAGTCCGCATGAAACCGAAGATCGACGATCACGACATCGACTTCAAAACGCGGACTGCGGCCAAGCTCCTGAAAGAAGGGGACAAGGTCAAGATCACGGTCATGTTCCGTGGCCGTGAAATTACCCACCCCCAGATCGGCAAGGCCCTGCTCGACCGGGTGGTCAAAAGCCTTGAGCACATCGCCCTCGTCGAGAAGGAAGCCATGCTCGAAGGCCGTCACATGACGGTCATCCTCGCCCCCGATAAGAAAAAGCTGGCCGCCCTGGCCAAGGCCTCCGCGCAAAAGCAGGCCGAGGCATCGGCCGCCGAGGAGGAGGACGAGGCCATAGCCGCCGCTGCCGCAGCAGCACCCGTCGTCGGCGACGACGACATCAACAGCGATGACGACGACGGCGACGACGCCGAAGAGGAGTAACCGATGCCCAAGCTCAAGACGCACAAAGGCGCCGCCGCACGCTTCCGCGTAACCGGCGGCGGCAAGATCATGCGGATGTACGGCAGCCGCAACAACTTCCGCCGCAAGAAGCGGACGGCCGTCAATGCGCTGTACAGTCGCACGGTCGAGGTCGCGCCATCCCACACGAAGCTCGTTCGCCGGCTCCTGGCCGGTCAGGGCTGAGCTAACCCAGGAGGCACCGCATGAGCCGCGTCAAGCGGGGCGTCACCGCCCACCGCCGACATAAAAAGGTCCTCGCCCTCACGAAGGGTCACGCCGGTCAGCGCCACCGGCTCTTCCGCCGCGCCAACGAGAGCATGCTCCACGCGCTGCGCTACAGCTACGAAAACCGGCGCGACCGCAAGGGCGACTTCCGCGAGCTCTGGATCGTCCGCATCAACGCAGCAGCCCGCCTCAACGGCCTCAGCTACAGCCGCTTCATCAACGGCCTCAAAAAAGCCGGCATCGAGCTCGATCGCAAGGTCCTCGCCGACCTCGCGGTCACCCGGCCCGACGCCTTCTCGCAGCTCGCCGAGAAGGCCCGCGCGGCACTCGCAACCTGACTCTCCCGGCCGCAGCAACTGCGGGGCGGCGCCATTCCGGCGCCGCCCCGTTTCGTATGCTTCACCGCCGCTAGGGCCCCGCTGCTCCCTGCGCTACTGCCCCGACCAGGTCAGCGTCGGCAGCCGGCTGAAGCCCAGCGCGTACACTGCCGCACCAAGCACGGCCAGCACCGCAAAATCCACGCCGTACCCGATGAACCCCTCGCTCCCGGTCGCATACGTGGCCAGCTGCAGCGCATCGACCGCGTAGGTCAGCGGGTTCACGTACGCCAGCACCTTCATCCAGGCCGGCAGCCCATCGACCGGGAAGAACGCCCCCGAGAAAAACAGCAGCGGAAAGAGCGCCAGGTTCATAACCAGGTGAAACCCCTGCATCGAGTGCACCCGGGTCGCCAGCGCCTGCGCCAGCCCGGTCAGCATCAGGTTCAGCAGCACCACCGTCAGCAGTGCCAGCCCAAATCCTGCGGCCATCCCGTGCTGCCAGCCGAAATCGACGAACGGGGCCGCCACCGCCAGCACCAGGAACGCCTGGGCCGCGCCGATCAGCAGCGCCGCTAGCGACTTCCCCAACAGCACCGTCCGCGGGTCGTGCGGGCTCGAAAGCAGCAGACGGAGGAATCCGCTGTCCCGGTCCCGGTAATACGACGCCGACGAAAACGTCGAAGAGAATACCGATGTCATCACCACCGTCCCCGCGACCAGGTAGGCGGTGAAGTCGCCGGCCGGCAGCCGCGACGGCTCCAGCCCCTGCGACACCCCGTTCCCAAGAAACACCAGCAGCATCAGCGGCGTCAGCACCGAGGAGTACAGCTGCGACCGCGCCCGCGCCACCGCCCGCAGGTCCCGGAGCGCGATCGCTGCCGCCACCCGGGCGCCGTCCATCGCGCCGCTGCCCCGCGCCGCCGGGCGCACCGCCGCCCCTGCCGCGGCTGACGTTGTTTGGCTCATCGCACGGCCTCCATGCGTCGCTGCACGAACTGGAAATACGCGTCCTCGAGCGAGGCTTCGTCAATGCGCAGGCCGCGGATCGCCGTACCGACCGCTGCGAGCAGCTGGGCGGCCAGCGCCGGAGCGTCATCCGTCGTAAGCAGCAGCTCGCCGTTCGCTGCAGCCACGTTGTCGGCCCCGGCCAGCTCCGCAATCCGCGCCTCGACCTCGCTGCTCGCGCTGTGCAGCTCGACCCGCACCGTCTGCTTCCGCAAGTTCCGCTTCAGCTCAGCCGGCGAGCCCGTCGCCACGACCCGCCCCGCCTGGACGAACGCCACCAGGTCGCACACCGCGTCAGCCTCGTGAAGGTCGTTGGTCGCCAGCAGCACCGTCGCACCGCCCCGCTCCGCCAGCACCGTCTCCCAGAGCAGTTTCCGCTCCTCCGGGTCCACGCCGGTCGTCGGCTCATCCAGCAGCAGCAGCGCAGGTCGGTGCAGCAACGCCCGCGCAACCTCCAGCCGCCGCCGCATTCCGCCCGAGAGGGTCGAAATCGGGTCGTTCGCCCGCGCTGCAAGCCCAAATCGCTCGAGCAGGTCCGCCGACCGCTCCCGCGCCGCCCGCCCGGTCACCCCGAACAGCCCCGCGGCGAAGAGCAGGTACTCCAGCGGCGTCATCAGCGGGTCCGATGCGTTCTCCTGGAACACGGTGCCGATCCGGGCGCGCACGCTGCGCGTCGGCGGCCCCCCGAGGATCGTCAGCGAGCCCTCCGGCGGCCGTTCAGCGCCGGCAACCAGCGCGAGAAAGGTGCTCTTGCCGCTCCCATTTGGGCCGAGCACCCCGAACACGCTCCCCTCCGGTACTTCAAGCGAAAAACCGTCCAGGGCGACCCGCTCACCGTATTGCCGCCGGACACCCTCCGCAACGACCGCGCTGCTCACACGCCCAGTGTCACATCCCGGCGGTGCTGGATCGAGTGACCGGGCCGGCACAGGCCGCCGTCGGCGCCTACGCCGGTACCACCAGCATGGCGACCAGCTGCTGCATCACCAGCAGCGCGAGGATCGCCATCATCGGCGAGAGGTCGATCATGCCCGCCCGCGGGATCACCCGCCGGAACGGGTCGATGATCGGCTCCGTCACGCGGAACAGCAGCTGATACAGCGGACTCGACTGGTCGATCGGCAGCCAGCTCAACAATGCCCGCGCGATAATCGCCCAGGTCAGGATGTTCAGGAAGGTAAACGTCAGCTGGGCAACATACGGATTGATGGCTCGTCCTCCCGGCGTCGCTCCCTTCAGCTTAGCAGATCGGCAGCATCGGCCCCCGTCAGGAGCCCTTACTGGGCAGCCGCGCGCCGGACCACTTCGATCATCACGTAGAGCAGGATGATGACCACCATGCCCGAGAAATCGATTATCCCGGTCCGTGGCAGCACCCGGCGCACCGGCTCCAGCAGCGGCTCGGTGATGCGGTACAGCAGCCGGGCTGCCTCGTTCTCCTGGCTAATGGGAAACCAGCTCAACAGCGACCGCAGGAAGACCGCCAGGATCAGCAGCCACAGGAACAGCGTGAACAGCGACGCCACAGTGTCGTTCATGCCGGCCCGCCCAGCTCGACCGCCCGGGCGTACGCCGCCCGGACGCCCTCGATAATCGCCGCCCTGAGCGCCGCGCGCTCCATCTCGAGCAGCCCCGCCGCGGTCGTCCCCGCCGGCGACGTCACCATCGCCCGGAGCTCAGCGGCGCTCTTCCCGCTCTCCTGGAGATACTGCGCCGAGCCCACGACCGTTTGGACCACCAGCTCCTCCGCCTGCGCTCGCGGCAGCCCAACGTTCACCGCCCCTTCGATCAGCGCCTCGATGAACAGGAACACATAGGCCGGCCCGCTGCCGCTGACGGCCGTCGCCATGTCAATCTTCCGCTCGTCGTCGACGTACAGCTCCCGCCCGATGGCCCCCAGCAGCCGCCGCGCAATGCTCCGCTGCTCCACCGTCACCGTCGGCGCCGCCGTCCACGCAGTCATCCCGGCCCGAATCGCCGCCGGCGTGTTCGGCATCGCCCGCACCACAAACGGGTGGTCGAACGCCTCCTGGATGGTCGCGATCCGCACCCCGGCCATAATCGACAGGATCAGCGCACCCGGGCGCACCCGCCCCTTCACCGTCGCCAGCTCCTGCGGCTTCACCGCCAGCACCACGAGCCCGGCATCGCCCATCGGCCCGAACTCGGCCGTGGCCTCCACGCCGTAGGCCGCCCGTAACTGCGTCCGGCGCGCATCGACCTTCTCGATGACCGTGACATCCTGCGGCTCGAACACGCCCCGGTCGAGCGCCCCGGCGAGGATCGCCTCGCCCATCACGCCGCCGCCGACGATTGCGACCTTCATCCGCGTTCTCCAAATATCGCCCGGCCGATCCGCACCATGGTGGCCCCTTCCTCAATGGCGACCTCAAAATCCTCGGTCATGCCCATCGACAGCTCGGGCAGGCCCAGGCCCCGGGCCAGCTTCGCCAGCCGCCGGAACACCGGCCGCACGTCCTCGGGGTCATCCGCCCGCGGCGCGACGGTCATCAACCCGGCCACTTCGATGTGCGGGAGGGTCTGCGCCAGCGCCACGGCGCCGGCTACGTCCTCCGGCGCGAATCCGAACTTGCTCGGCTCGCCGGCGACATTCACCTCCAGCAGCACCCGCACAGGGGCCGCTGCAGCACGGTCGAGCACCTGGAGGAGCCGGGTCGAATCGATGCCGTGGAGTATAGCAAAGGCCCCCGCAGCGGCCCGCGCCTTGTTCGTCTGGAGGTGCCCCACCAGGTGCCACGTCGGCACCGGGAGCCCCCGCTGCGCCGCCAGCTCCGCCACCGCCGGGACCTTGGCCAGCGCCTCCTGCACCCGGTTCTCGCCGAATTCGTGGATGCCCGCCGCGAGCGCCTCCGCCACCGTTTCCGGCCCGAAGGTCTTGCTCACCGCGACCAGCCGCACCGATGCCGGGTTTCGCCCGGCCCGGGCACAGGCCCCGGCGATCCGCTCGCGCACCGCCGCGACTCGCTCTGCGATGCTGCCAGCCGCCGCCGTCATGGCAGGTCCGGCGGGTGGCGGGCCTCCCAAATTCCCCGCGCCACTACCGCTGCGACCGCAAGCCCGAGGAGTGCGAGCCCCAGCCACGGCGAGGTCAGGAAGGCCCACAGGATGAGCACGAACCCGAGAATTGCCCCAAACAGCAGCCCGAGCGGCAGCGCCAGCGCCTTGAATACCACCCAGATGATCAGCAGTGTCTCCCGCCAGGAGCCTGGCGGGGGGTCGTCCTGCGGCTGGCTCGGCCCGTAGTAGAACCCCATGCCTCCGATTGTGGCCGCGGCATCGCTCCCTGTCGAACGGACAGAGGGGCAGGCTCACTGGCCTGCCCCCCTTCGTCGTGCGTGCCCCGTCCGCGGCTCAGGTCAGCCGCACTTGTTGTAGAAGCAGTTGTGGCAGACGAGGCAGCCCTCCGCGTAGTACAGCACCGCGCCGCACTCCGGACACCCGACCCCGCTGGCGACCGCGTCGCTGTGCAGCTTCGCGGCCACGTTCGCGCCCGTGCTCTCGACCACCAGGTCTGGCGGGATGAGCGCCGGCTGGGCCGCCGCCTTCGAGCCGCCGAACTTCAGCTCGAGCCACCGGAACACATAGTCCACGATGCTCGTCGCGATCGGGATCTCCTTGTTGCTCGTCGGGCCGCTCGGCTCGAACCGCGTGTTCTTCAGCTTCGAAGCCAGCTCCGAAAGCGGCACGCCATACTGCAGCGCGTAGCTCGTCAGCATCGCCACCGTGTCCATCAGCCCCGAGACCGTCGAGCCCTGCTTCGAGACATTGATGAACACCTCGCCCGGCGTCCCGTCCTCGAACAGGCCCACCGTCATGTACCCTTCCTGCTCGCCGACCCGGAACTTGTGCGTGATCGCCTGCCGCTCGTCCGGCAGCCGCCGCCGCACCGGTCCCGCAGCCTGCGCCACAATCGCCTGCGCCGCCTCGACCGCCTTCTCCGCGTCCGACTTCTCCGCGTGCTTCAGCACCTGGAACTCGCGCGAGCCGTCCCGGTAGATGGTGATTCCCTTGCACCCCGTCCGGTACGCCAGCTCGTACGAAATCCGCACATCATCGACCGTCGCCGAGTTCGGGAAGTTGATCGTCTTCGAAACCGCGTTGTCCGTGAACTCCTGGAAGGCTGCCTGCATCCGCACGTGCCACTCCGGCGAAATCTCGTGCGCCGTCACGAACACGTCCTTCACCCACTTCGGAACCTCCGGCCGCTCCGACAGGTGCCCGCCCTCGGCCAGGAACCGCATCAGCTCCTCGCTGTAGAAGCCCTCCGCCTTCGCGACGGCCTCGAACTGTTCGTTCACTTCCGTCAGCTCGGTTCGCTTCGTCGGGTCGTTCTTGTCCAGGTAGTGCGAGCGGATGAAGGCCAGCGCAAACACCGGCTCAATCCCGCCCGAGCAGTTCGCAATAATGCTCAGCGTGCCCGTCGGCGCAATGGTCGTCCGCGTCGCATTCCGCATCGGCCGCGGCCCCTCAGGCCCCTTCGGCCCATAGATCGAATCGGCCCAGTCCGGGAAGTTCCCCCGCACCCGCGCCAGCTGCTCGCTCGCCGCGTCCGCCTCCTTCTGAATGAAGGACATCACCTCACGCGCCAGCCGCAGCGCCTCCTCCGAGTTGTACGGGATGCGCAGGTCGATCAGCATGTCGGCCCAGCCCATCACCCCGAGCCCGATCCGCCGGATCGCGTGCGAAACCTCCGCAATCTCCGGGATCGGGTACTGGTTCATCTCGATCACGTTGTCGAGCAGGTGCACCGCCCGCCAGACCGTCGTCCGCAGCCGCTCGAAATCAACCGTCTTCGCCCCGGGCTCCCCCTTCGTGAAGTGCTTCAGGTTGATCGAACCAAGGTTGCACGAGTCGTGCGGGTAGAGCGGCTGCTCGCCGCACGGATTCGTCGACTCCACCGGCCCCCGCTTCGGCACCGGGTTCGCCCGGCTCGCGTTGATCCGGTCGATGAAAATCACCCCGGGGTCCCCGTTCTTCCAGGCGTTCCGCACCATCTTCTCCCACACCTCGCGGGCGTCCCGCTTCGCGACCGCTGCGCCTGTCTGCGGGTCGATGATGTCGTAGGTCGTCCCCGCCTCCAGCGCCTTCATGAACGCCTCGGTCACCGCCACGCTGATGTTGAAGTTCGTCAGCGTGGTCATGTCCGCCTTCATCTCGATGAACTCGTCGATGTCCGGGTGGTCGACCCGCAGGATGCCCATATTCGCGCCCCGGCGCGTCCCGCCCTGCTTAATCGCCTCCGTGGCCGCATCAAACACCTTCATGAACGAGACCGGCCCGCTCGCCACGCCCATCGTCGTCTTCACCTTCGCGTTCGCCGGCCGCAGGCGCGAGAACGAAAAGCCGGTCCCGCCGCCCGACTTGTGGATGATCGCCGTCTGCTTGATCGCCTCGAAGATGCCCTCGATCGAATCCGGCACCGGCAGCACGAAGCACGCCGAGAGCTGCTGCAGCTCCCGCCCGGCATTCACCAGCGTCGGCGAGTTCGGCAGGAAATCAAGCGACGCCATCAGCCGGTAGAACGACTCCTCCGCCGCGGCCCGGTCCTGCTCCGTCCCGCCGAACCGAAGCTCCGCCTCAGCCAGGTTCCGCGCAACCCGCCGAAACACCTCGTCCGGCGTCTCAACCGCATCGCCCTGCTCGTTCCGCTTGGCGATGCGGCGCTCGATCACCACCTTTGCATTGTGCGAAAGCTCCGCCGGCTGAAAGTCGCCCCCGAGCCCGGGAATGTCGTGCGTGGTGGTGACCATGGTATTCCTCCCTGTGTTTCGCGGTCCGCGGGGTGGGACCGTAGTGTACGAACAAATGTTCCGCTTGCCTAGGGGCTCCACCGGCCGGCTTCGGCCAGCGGCACCTCGTCGTTCCGCCGCAGAATCGGCTCGCCGAGGCGCGTCCGCCCCAGCGCCAGGGCCCGCCCCGTGCTGTCGCCATCAAACGCGGCAAACTGCGCGATAAGCCGCTCCGCAGCCCCGGCGGGACCTTCGGTCGCGACCAGCGCCGTCAGCTCCTGCGGGCGGAGCGCCCGCATCACCAGCAGGTACGCCTTCTCCGAGAGCAGCAGCCCGCCCACATCCGCGTCGCCGTCCGGCGTCGTCCGGATGGGGCCATGCCCCAGGCTGGCGTGCACCTCCCAGATCTTCACGGCGCTACCGTGCCGGTTCCGCCAGCGGCGTTGCTTGATCGCGGCTCGCCCGGACTGCCCGCAGGTCGGTCGGCTCGGGCTCCGGGAGCGCCAGCTGCAGGGTCCGCTCTTCGAACGTCGGAATGCGGCCCTGCTCCAGCTGCTCCACCGCCTCCTTCAGCGATTCAATGTCAGCAAACGACCGGTAGACCGAGGCGAAACGGATATAGGCGATGTGGTCCAGCTTCCGCAGCGCATCCATCGCAAGTTCTCCCACTACCTGCGATGGCACCTCGGCGCGGCCGTCAGCCAGCACCTTCGCCTCAATCTCGGCCACGATGCCTTCCAGCTGCGCAACCGAAATCGAGCGCTTCGCACACGCCGCACGCAGCCCCCGCAGCAGCTTCTCCCGCGAGAACTCCTCCCGGCGCCCGTCCCGCTTCACAATCTGCACCGTCGAAACCTGCACGACCTCCACCGTCGTAAACCGTTCGCCGCAGCGGATGCACTGCCGGCGCCGCCGGATCCCGTCGTCGGTCGAACGGCTGTCCGTTACCCGCGAATCCCGGTAGTGGCAGTAGGGGCAGCGCACCGCGGCAACAACTCCTGAACGGTGTAGGCGCCTGCGCAGTTCCCTGCCGGCGCCGGCAAATACTGCCCCAATATCTAGTAGCCTGTCAAGGGGCTGCCACAAGATCTTGTGGCAGATCTGCCGCCCCGCCTACCGGCGCCAAAGCTCGTCGCGCCGCCCGCGGCTCCAAAACGCGCACGCCGGTGTGTCCGTCCACGGGTGCAGCACCCCGCTCCCCGGGTGCAGGCAGGTCCCCCGGCCAAGGTCGCCGTCTTCCACGAACTCCCTGCACCCGCCGCAGGTGCGCGCCGCTGCCGCTTCCGGCCGCGCTGGCTCCGCCGCCCCCGTCGCGAATGCCGCCCACAGCGCGTCATCGCTGCTCCCGAACGGCACCCGCCAGGCTGTCTCCCCGTCCCGTCGCGCCTCGAGATGCTCCCAGGCTGCCAGTGGGCCGGGGTCCTCCCGCCACGTCCCGGTCCACTCCCGGCGCTGCTGGCGCCGCTCGGCCTTCCTGCTCCGCCTGCGCCCCATGCCCGGTACCGTACCGCACCTGCCTCCGCCTGTCAGGCCCGGCCCCGTTGCCCGGGAGGCAACGCGCCCGCCGGTTTCCCGGCGGGCGCCCGAAGTGCGTGGTGCGTTCCCGGGGTTGCCTTGGCCCCTCAGGCCGCCGGCCGCTTCCGCCGGTCCACCGCGACCGGGACGTTCGTCTTCCGGCGCTCCCATGCAAACCGTTCCGACGCCGCCCGCAGCTCGCTGGCCAGCCCCTGCATCTGAACTGCCGTCTGGTTTAGCCGGTCCGCATGCGCGGTCAGCTCTTCCGTCGAGGCAGCGACCTCTTCCGCCGCAGCCGAATTCTCCTCGCTCGTGGCCGCAACCTGCAGCACGGCGCTTCGCAGCGCCGCCGCCGACCGCGCCGTCTCCGCTGCTCGCCCTGCGTTCTGGTCAGCCGCCTCCGCGATCGACGTCACCGCCGCCACGATCCGCTCCGCGCCGTTCCGCAGGTCGCCCACCTCGACGGCAATCGCCTGGATGTGCTCCGTCGAATTCCGCACTGCATCAATGATCGCCCGCAGCGATTCCCCTGCCCGCGCCGAGACGGTCCGGCCCTCCTCGGCCTGCGCCACGCCCGCAGTCATCGCTGCCACCGCCTGCTGGGTCCCTTCCTGCACGCGCGCTACCAGCGCCGCAATCTCCTTCGTCGCTGCCGACGACCGCTCCGCCAGCGCCCGCACGCTATCGGCCACCACGGCGAACCCGCGTCCCTGCTCGCCGGCCCGCGCCGCCTCAATCGCCGCGTTCAGCGCCAGCAGGTTCGTCTGCCCCGCAATCTCGTCGATCGTCCGCACAATGTCCCCGATCTGCTCCCCGAACGTCCCGAGCTCGTCAACCGTCCGCGCGGTCGCCTCCACTGACGCCGCCAGCCCGTCGATCGCCCGGATCGCCCGCTGCACTGCCTCGTACCCCTCCGTCGCCACCTCTTGGCTGTGGGCCGCTTCGCTCGCCACCCGCGAGGCCCGCGCCGCCATCTCCGTCACCCTGGCCCCGATCGCCTCAGCTTCGTTCCGCGCCTCCCGCGCCGAGGCCGCGTTCTCCCGCGCCGTTTCGACCATCATCTCGAGCACGTCCGTCAGCTCGTTCGAATGCCGGTCCGAATTCGCCGCCAGCTCCGCCAGGTGCACCGACGACGCGCTGACGTCGCCGATCGCCATCGCAATCTCCTGCGACGCGCTGCGCATCATCTCCGACGACTGGTGCATCTCGGCCGAGGCATCGACCAGCCGCTTCGTCCCCGAAAGCAGCGTCCCCACCACTTCCCGCAGGTCATCCACCATCCGCTGCATCGCGGTGCCGAGCACGTCGCCCTCGGACGCCTTGGGAACTGCGGTGGTGAGGTCGCCGGCAGCAACCTTCTCCGCCACCGCGCTCAGCTCCTTGAGGTGGCGAATCGCCGCCGCAAACGACGCCGCCAGCTCGGCGAACTCC
The DNA here is from genome assembly GCF_002563855.1 of Tepidiforma thermophila. Lineage (NCBI taxonomy): Bacteria > Bacillati > Chloroflexota > Tepidiformia > Tepidiformales > Tepidiformaceae > Tepidiforma > Tepidiforma thermophila. Next base: position 2,404,705 of record NZ_PDJQ01000001.1, on the reverse strand, counting down.
CCGACACCGCCCTCCGGGAGTTCGGCCGGCAGCTCCCCGTGCGAAAGCTCCCGTGCCGCGCGCACCACCGGCGCCGAACCAGCGCGAATCTGCGCCCACAGCCAGAACCCGGCGGCCACCGCGCCTGCGCTCGCCACGATAGCGATTCCGGCGATCAGGCGTGCCCGCCCCGCTTCACCAGCGTCAGAAAGGAACGTGTAGCCCAGCACGCCCATGACCACAATGAGCGCGACCGTTCCCAGGCATGCAGCCAGCAGCAGGTTCGCGACAGAGAGGCGCGTGAGCGCCCGCAAAGTACCGGTCTCGGACATGAAGCGACCCCCGGGTGAGATGCGTCGCTCTCAGTCTCGGAGGCCACCGCCATGTTCCAAATCGGGAGAAGACCCTAGGCTGGCCGAGGTAACTCCTTAGGAATGGCTCAGCCTGCCGCTTCAGTCATATCGACCTTCACGACTTCTCGCCGGTCCTTGAACTTCGCCTTCAGGTAGTCGCGGTTCATCTTCGCGATGAACTCGATGCTGATCCCCTTCGGGCACACCGCCTCGCACTCGGCATAGTTCGTGCAGCTGCCGAAGTACTCCTCCATCGTGTCGACCATCGCGACCGTCCGGCTCCACCGCTCCGGCTGCCCCTGCGGCAGCAGGTTCAGGTGGGCGAGCTTCGCCGCCGTAAACAGCTGCGCCGCCCCGTTCGGGCACGCCGCCACGCACGCGCCGCAGCCGATGCACGCCGCCGCATCGAACGCCCGGTCCGCAACCGGTTTCGGGATCAGGATGCTGTTCGCGTCCCGCGCAGCACCCGTCGGCGCCGTAATGTACCCGCCCGCCTGGATAATCTTGTCGAACGCCGAGCGGTCCACCACCAGGTCTTTGATCACCGGGAAGGCCGTCGCCCGGAACGGCTCCACCACAATCGTGTCGCCGTCCTTGAAGTTCCGCATATGCAGCTGGCAGGTCGTCGTCAACTTCTTCGGCCCGTGCGGGACCCCGTTGATCACCATCCCGCACGACCCGCAGATCCCCTCCCGGCAGTCGTGGTCGAAGGCGATCGGCTCCTTGTTCTCCGCAATGAGCCGCTCGTTCACCACGTCCAGCATTTCGAGGAACGAGCTGTCCTCGTTGATGTCCCGCGCCTCGTACACCTCGAAGCGGCCCGGGTCGTTCGGCCCCGACTGCCGCCACACCTTCAGCGTCAGGTTCAGCGTCCTCATTTGTAGCTCCTCTGCGTCGGGTGCACGTACTCGAACACCAGCTCCTCCTTGTGGAGCTTCGCATCCTTCCCTGGCCCGCAGTACTCCCAGGCCGCCACATACGCGAAGTGCTCATCGTCGCGCAGCGCCTCGCCATCCGGCGTCTGGTACTCCTCCCGGAAGTGCCCCCCGCACGACTCCTCGCGGTGCAGTGCGTCCTGGCACATCAGCTCCGCCAGCTCGAAGAAGTCCGCCACTCGCCCCGCTTTCTCCAGCGACTGGTTCAGCGTCTCGCCCTCGCCCAGCACCTTCACATCGCTCCAGTACTCCTCCCGCAGCTCCGCAATCCGCTTCCGGGCGTACTTCAGCCCCTCAGCGTTCCGCGACATGCCGCAGTAGTCCCACACAATCTTCCCCAGCTCCCGGTGGAAGGAGTCCACCGACCGGCTGCCCTTGATGCTCAGCAGCCGGTTGATCTGCTCGCGGACGCACTCCTCCGCCTCCTTGAAGGCCGGCGAATCGGTCGAGGGCACCGGGTGGTTCAGTTGCGGCGCAAGGTACCCCGCAATCGTCGTCGGCAGGATGAAGTACCCGTCCGCGAGCCCCTGCATCAGCGCTGAGGCGCCGAGCCGGTTCGCGCCATGGTCGCTGAAGTTCGCCTCGCCGATGACGAACAACCCCGGCAGGTTCGACATCAGGTTGTAGTCCACCCAGAGGCCGCCCATCGTGTAGTGCACCGCCGGGTAAATCCGCATCGGCACTTCGTACGGGTTCTCCCCCGTGATGTTCTCGTACATGTCGAACAGGTTGCCGTACCGCTGCTCGATCACCGCCCGTCCGAGCCGCTCGATCGCCGTCTTGAAATCGAGGTACACCCCGTTCTTCAGCGGCCCGACACCGTAGCCCGCATCGACCATCCGTTTCGCCGCCCGCGAGGCCACGTCGCGCGGCACCAGGTTCGCGAACGACGGGTACATCCGCTCCAGGTAATAGTCCCGGTCCTCCTCCGGGATCTGGTTCGGCGGCCGGTTGTCATCCTTGTTCTTCGGCACCCAAATTCGGCCGTCATTCCGCAGCGACTCGCTCATCAGCGTGAGCTTCGACTGGTAGTCGCCGCTCACCGGAATGCAGGTGGGGTGAATCTGCGTGAAGCACGGGTTCGCGAAGAACGCGCCCTTCTTGTGCGCCCGCCAGGCCGCCGTGACGTTGCTTCCTTTCGCGTTCGTCGAAAGGTAGAACACGTTCCCATACCCGCCCGTGGCGAGCACCACCGCATGCCCCGCATGCCGCTGGATCTCGCCCGTCACCAGGTCGCGCGTGATGATCCCGACGGCCCGGCCGTTTTCGACCACCAGGTCGAGCATCTCCGTCCGCGGATACATCTTCACGGTGCCCGCCTCGATCTGCCGGCAGAGCGCCTGGTACGCGCCGAGCAGCAGCTGCTGCCCCGTCTGCCCCCGCGCGTAGAACGTGCGCGCCACCTGCGCCCCGCCGAACGACCGGTTATCGAGCAGGCCGCCGTACTCGCGCGCGAACGGCACGCCCTGCGCCACGCACTGGTCAATAATCTGCACGCTGATCTCGGCGAGGCGGTACACGTTCGCCTCGCGCGAGCGGTAGTCACCGCCCTTGATCGTGTCGTAAAAGAGCCGGAAGACCGAGTCGCCGTCGTTCTTATAGTTCTTCGCGGCGTTGATGCCGCCCTGCGCTGCGATCGAGTGGGCCCGCCGCGGGCTGTCCTGGAAGCAGAACACCTTCACGTTGTAGCCCATCTCCCCGAGCGTCGCCGCTGCCGAGGAGCCTGCCAGCCCGGTCCCCACCACGATGACTTCGAACTTGCGCCGGTTTTGCGGTGCGACCAGCTTTGTTTCGAACTTGGCGTTGCTCCACTTCTCCGAAAGGTGCCCCGCGGGAATCTTCGCGTCCAGCATTGCCCTCCCCCTACTCCACGATGCCGGTCAGCACGGCGACCGGGAACGACACATTGCCGATGACGATAACGGCCGCGAACGCCACCGCGAACCACCGCCGCCAGTGGTTGAACCGCGGGTGCGACCACCCCAGCGACTGGAAGAGGCTCCACGCCCCGTGGTAGATGTGCATCCCCAGCAGCAGGTTCGCCACGATGTACACCCCCGCCACCGGCGCGCGCGAAAGGCTCGCCACCACGTTCTCGTACGGCTGTCCTTTCGTGAACTCGGCGCCGCCCATGCCCCAGGTCAGGTCCATCAGGTGGTAGATGACGAACAGGCCGACAATGACGCCGCTCCACCGCATCGTCCGGGCCGCATAGTTCGCCGCGAGGTAGTCTCGCCCGCCCTGGTACTTCGTCTGCCGCGACTGCCGGTTCATCAGCGTCAACGTCACCGCCGCATGGATGTGCAGAGCGAACGCAACGATCAGCACGCTCCGCACAATCCAGAGCAGCCCCGTGCGGGGCAAAATCGGCTCGCCAATCTCGCGCAGGTACTCGCCGTACCAGTTCATCTTCTCGGCACCCTCATACAGGTGCAGGTTGCCGAGCATATGCACGAGCACAAAGCCGAGCAGCACAATGCCCGTGACCGCCATCACTGCCTTCTTGCCGACCGCCGAGCCGTAGAAATCAAGAATCCAGATGCGTGGCCTCACGCGCCGTTGCCGCAGCGGCTGAACGCCGCGCGCCCGTGTCCCTGAGAGCATGCCCCCCTCCTTGGACGTCGCTCGCCCGGCCGTGGCAAGTTTCCCGGGCGACCAGGTCCTGCCCCCGGCGATTCCCGCACCGTCACGCCTGCTGCAGTTCCCCGCGAATCCTACGACCCACTCCGCCGGCCGTTCAATCAGCCGTCATACATCCCAGCTATAGAACATTCGCCCATCTATCGATTCGATGATTCAACCATTCGCGCCCAGCGAAGCACCCCGATGACCGACTTCGCATCGCAAATCTCCCCCGCCTCTACCGCAGCCAGCGCCTCGGCCAGTGTCCGCCGCTCCACTTCGATGTCCTCGTCCTCGTCGCCGGCCAGCCGGGACGGCTGAAGCTCCAGGCAGGCGAAGAGGTGGATGTACTCGCTCGTATACCCCGGCGCCACGTAAAACCCCCCGAGCGGAATCACCCGGCCCGGCACCTGCCCCACCTCCTCCTGCAGTTCACGCGCCACCGCCGCCTCCGGCGCCTCCCCGGCCTCGAGCGTTCCCGCCGGCAGTTCGAGCAGCCGCCGCCCCGCGGCGTACCGGTACTGCGTTACCAGCAGCAGCGACCCGTCCGCCAGGACCGGCACCATGCACACCGCGCCCGGGTGCCGGATCGTCTCCCGCCGCGCTACCACGCCGCCGTCCATCTCCAGCGTCGCCAGCTCCACATCGAACAGGCGGCCGCGGTACACCGTCTCGATCGATACCACGCGCGGGTCAGCCATCCCGCCGATTCTCAGCCATCCCGCCCGAACCGTCGACGCCGCCCCCCGGCAGCCCGGCAGCAAAACAGCAGGGCGGCCCGCAGAGGGGGCCGCCCCGCCCGGCATGCAGCAGACCGGCTGCCGAATTACTCCAGGTAGTCGCGCAGCTTCTTGCTCCGGCTCGGGTGCCGCAGCTTGCGCAGCGCCTTCGCCTCGATCTGCCGGATCCGCTCGCGCGTCACACCGAACTCCCGGCCAACCTCCTCCAGCGTCCGGCTCCGGCCATCCTCCAGCCCAAACCGCAGCTGGAGCACCCGCCGCTCCCGCGCCGTCAGGCTCGCCAGCACATCCTCCACCTGCTCGCGCAGCAGCTGCTGGCTCGCCGCCTCGGCTGGCGAGAGCGCGCCTGGGTCCTCGAGGAAGTCACCGAGGTGGCTGTCCTCCTCCTCGCCGATCGGCGTCTCGAGCGACACCGGCTCCTGCGAAACCTTCTGGATCTCGCGGATCCGCTCCGGCGTGAACAGCGCCGCATCGCCCTTGCCCGATTCGCTCATCCCCCGCGCAATCTCCTCGCTCGTCGGCTCGCGCCCGTACTCCTGCACCAGCCGGCGGCTCACCCGCACCAGCTTGTTGATCGTCTCCACCATATGGACCGGGATGCGGATCGTCCGCGCCTGGTCCGCGATCGCCCGGGTAATCGCCTGCCGGATCCACCACGTCGCATAGGTCGAGAACTTGAACCCCTTCCGGTAGTCGAACTTCTCGACCGCCCGGATCAGGCCGATGTTCCCTTCCTGGATCAGGTCCAGCAGCGACATCCCCCGGCCGATGTACTTCTTCGCAACCGACACCACAAGCCGGAGGTTCGCCTCCGTCAGCCGCCGCTGCGCCTTCTGGCCGTTCCGCATGATGGTGTCGAAGTGGTACCGCAGCTTCTCCTCCAGCGGCGCCAGCTTCTCGATCAAATCCGGAGCGGGCGGCACCAGCTGATCCTCGCCGCCGGCCTCCTCGGCCATCTCCCGCATCAGCTCGGGCGTCAGCACCGCCGTCACAATGGAGAGCTGCACAATCCGCTGATGAGCGTCCTCGTCCGAAATCTTCAGCTTGTTGACGATGTGCTGCTTGAAATCCGGGTCGATTTCGCCGTCGACCAGCCCGCGGAACTGTGGGTCGCCGATAACCTCGCTGTAGCTCAGGTTCTTCAGCTTCCGCCCGTTCGGGTCCCGCCACTTCCGGACAACCGTCGGCTCGCCCTCGGCGGCAGGCTTGACAAACTTGTCAAAGTCGTCGATGAAGCGCTTCGCCTCCTTGTACACCGGAAGGAGCGCAGCCCACTGCTCCAGCAGCCGCACCGCAATCCGCCCGGCCGATGGCGGATGCCCGTAGTTCTCCACGTACTCCTTCACAATCGCATCGATGTGAAGCCCGTGCTCCATCTGCCGGGCAAGATGCTTCTCGTCATCCGCCGTCAGCAGGTACACCTTCCCGATTTCGCGCAGGTACATCCTGACCGGGTCGTCGATTCCCTCCGACTCCTCGGTCAGCAGCGCGATGCTCGCCTCTTCGTCCTCCTCTTCTTCGTCGAGCGGGCTCTCCTCTTCCTCGACGGCCAGGCCGGCAAGGTCATCCTCAGCCGCCTCGGCATCGTCGTACGAGGAAAGGCGGCTCAGGACCCCGTCCAGGACGGAGTCATCGCTCGTGATGGTCGAATCGGCCAGGACATCGTCGGTCATGCTCAGCTTACTGCTCCCTCTCCCTCTCGGGATATCTCAAGTCGCGCAGGGCAGAATGCGCCTTTTCCATCATAGCAAGTTTTCGGAGAAGGACAAGCCCCCGGCCGGCCCCGTGCGCACCCCGGTGCTATACTCCTCCCGACCACTACCAACGGACACAGCCGCGTCCGCCAACAGGCGACGACCGGGACGAGTAGCCCGCCGACCCCCTGACAGAGAGCCGCGCCACCGGCTGAAAGCGCGGCCCCAGGCAGGCGAACACCCCCCGCGAGCCCGCTCCGAAGCGCCCGCCCGGGCGATAAGGTCGCGCGGATGGCCCCGTTATCGGCCGCCAAGGAGTCCGTGCCTCCGCGCGGAAAAGCCGGGTGGAACCACGAGCGCGCCGCTCGTCCCGGCCTTGCGGCGCTCCCCGCATCCCGCCGGAGGTTTCCCCGCGATGGCAACGCCAATCGAAACCCACGTCGACCTCGCCTCCCTCCCGAAAGAAGAGCGGCTTGCGCGCATGCGCCATTCCGCCGCCCATCTCCTCGCTGAGGCGATGCTCGAGCTCTTCCCCGATGCCGAACTCGGCATCGGCCCGCCCATCGATACCGGCTTCTACTACGACTTCCGCCTCCCGCGCTCCCTCACCCCCGAGGACCTCGCATGGCTCGAAAACCGCATGCGCGAGAGCGTCGCCCGCAGGCTCCCCTTCCAGATGGCCAGCATCTCCCGCGAAGAAGCCCTCGAACGCTGGAAGAACCAGCCCTTCAAGCTCGACCTCCTTAAAGACCTCGAAGACGGCGCCATCACCCAGTGCACCCACGGCAACTTCACCGACCTCTGCAAGGGCGGCCATGTCAACCACACCGGAGAAATCGGCGCCTTCAAGCTCACCTCCGTCGCCGGCGCCTACTGGCGCGGCTCCGAGAAAAACCCCCAGCTGCAGCGCGTCTACGGCGCCCTCTTCGAAACCGAGGAAGAGCTCGCCGCCTACGAACGCCAGCTCGAAGAGGCCCGCCGGCGCGACCACCGTCGCATCGGCAAAGAGCTCAAAATCTTCGAGCTCTTCGATGAAACCGGCCCCGGCCACGTCGTCTGGCTCCCCAACGGCGCCACCATCCGCCGCGAACTCCAGCGCTGGATGGAAGACCTCGAGCTCGAGCGCGGCTACCGCCACGTCGTCACCCCTGCCGTCTCCAAGCGCCAGCTCTACGTCAAATCCGGCCACTGGGACCACTTCCACGACGCCATGTACCCCGTCATGGAGCGCGAAGGCGAAGAATATGTCCTCCGCCCCATGAACTGCCCGTCCCACATCATGGTCTTCGCCTCCGAGCTCCACTCCTACCGAGAATTCCCCATCCGCATTGCCGAGTTCGGCAACATGCATCGCTGGGAGAAGAGTGGCCAGGTCTCCGGCATGAGCCGCGTCCGCATCATGACGCTCAACGACGCCCACATCTTCTGCACCGACCCCGCCATGGTCGAAGCCGAAGTCGAAGGGGTCCTCCGCCTCATGGAGCACGCCTACGGCGTCCTGGGCCTGCGCAACTACCGCTACCGCCTCTCACTCGCCGACCCCGACGATAAGGAGAAGTACGTCGATAACCCCGAGATGTGGCAGCAGGGCGAGGCCCTCCTCCGCCGCGTCCTGGATCGCCTCGGCCTCAACTACTTCCCCGCCGTCGGCGAAGCCGCCTTCTACGGCCCCAAGATCGATGTCCAGTTCATGACCGCCGCCGGCAAGGAGGAGACCCTCTCCACCATCCAGGTCGACTTCCACTTCCCCCGCCAGTTCGGCCTCGAGTACATCGGCGAGGACGGCGAGCGGCACCAGCCCATCATCGTCCACCGCGGCGTCATCTCCACCCTCGAGCGCATGGTCGCCCTCCTCATCGAGGAGTACGAAGGCAACTTTCCCCTCTGGCTCGCCCCCGTCCAGGCCGTCGTCATCCCGATCGCCGACCGCCATCAGCCCTACGCCCGCGAGGTCGCCGGGGCGCTCCGCCAGTACCGCCTCCGCGTCGAGGTCGACGACCGGAACGAGCGCATGAACGCCAAGATCCGCGACGCCCAGCTCCAGAAGGTGCCCTACATGCTCATCGTTGGCGACCGCGAAGCTGAGGCCCGCGCCGTCTCCCTCCGCGTCCGCGGCGAAGGCGACCAGGGCTCCGTCCCCCTCGCCGAGGTCGTCGAGCGGCTCCGCCGCGAGCGTGATGAACGCCTCCTCGTCCCGGGTGTGCATCCAGCAGCCCCTGCCCCCGCGGCAGGCGGCTGACTCCCCGTCCAACCGGGAAGAAAAACCGGGCAGGCGCCGCGCGGCGCCTGCCCGGTTTTGCTCATCGCCCGGGCCGCTTAGACGGCGTCCGCCTTTGCGACGGCCTCGCCCTCGATCACCGTCTCGCCGTTCTGGTTCACAGTGACCACCTTGATGGTCGCGAGGCCATCCTCCACCTTCGTGACTTCAAACTTTGCCGTCAGCGTGTCGCCCGGCCACACCTGCCGCGTGAACCGGACGCCGTACCGCTTCAGGGCCATCACCCCGAGCCAGTCCGTAAGCGCCCGGCCCGTGAGCCCCATCGAGAGCATTCCGTGGGCGAACACGGACGGGTAGCCGGCAACCTCCTTCGCGAACACCTCGTCGTGGTGGATCGGGTTGAAGTCCCCGCTCGCCCCCGCGTACTTCACGATGTGCGTTCGGTTGATCTTTTCGATCACCACCTGCTCGCGCGTATCGCCAACCTGCAGCGGCATCTCGCTCCTCCTACTGCTCCACAGCCTTCTCGGTCTGCACGCCCACGCTGATCGCCGTCACGCACAGCACCCCGTCCTGGTTCCGGTACTCCGTAATCGTCTCCGAGAACTGGAGACGCCCGCCGCGGCGGCCCTCCTTCTCCCAGCGCCGCCCCGGCCTGGTCGTCACCGTCAGCGTATCCCCGACAAAAATCGGGTGATGGTACTCGTAGTGCTGCTCCGCATGCAGGCCGCGGCCGAGGCCCCCGCCGCCCTGCCCCTCCGGCCGCGGCTGGCGCGGCTCCTTCCGCGGGCGGGTCAGGTCGAGCGGATAATCCGGCTGCCAGTGCGCGCTGCACTGCACGAAGGTGGGCGGCACCGTAATGCCCCCGATCGCCTTCGTCGCCGGGTCGTTCGGGTCCCAGTACTCCGGCCGGATGTCCAGGAGCGACCGCGCGAACAGCATCACCTGCGTCCGGTCGACCGGGAACTCGAAGCCTTCATCAGCCATCGCAAGCCTCCTCGGTGCGAAGAATGTGCGGGCGCATCCTACCCGAGGCCGCCCGCTCCCGCCATGCAGCCCGGGCATCAGCTGCCTGCTGCCTGCTCCGGGATCGTCACCCCGGTCGCCTTCAGCCGCTCCCGGTTCCGCTCAAGGAAGGCCGCCCACCACGCCGGGAACCTCGACTCCAGCGGCTCGCCGGCCGCCCGCTTCGTCAGCAGCCGGTCCAGCTCCCCGTAGACGGCCTCACGCAGCTCCTCCAGCGTCCCGTTGTTCCGGTACACCCAGTCGGCGCCCGGCGCGCGAACCTCGAGCGGCACCATGCTCGCCAGCCGCTGGTTCGCCTCCTCCTCGCTCATGCCGCGGGTCTCAATCAGCCGCCGGCGCGCAATCGCATCATCGACCCCGATGAGCCACGTCTGGTCGCACCAGCGCGCGTACCCCGGCTCCATCAGGTTCACCGCCTCCATCACGCAAATCGCGTCGTCGCCCAGCTCGGCCCGCCACCCATCGATGACGCCCTTCACCGCCTCCGTAATCGAGCCGATCGCCCGCGTCAGCCGGTTCATCTCCTCCGGCTTCCCGAAGACCTTCGCCCCCAGCACCTTCCGGTCGATAGAGCCGTCCGGCCCGATAATCTCCTCGCCGAAGGCCTCCACCACCCGCGCGAACCCGGGCGTGCCCGGGTCGTACAGCCGGTGCACCAGCTTGTCGGCATCGCAGTGGTGCGCCCCGCGCTCCACCAGCAGCTGCGCCACCGTGGATTTCCCGGCGGCAATCGTCCCCGCAAGTCCAATCACGAGCGGCATCTCCGTCCTCCTTCAGCATGGGAACGGGGCGGGCCGGCGCCGGCCCGCCCCGTCAATCGCATCATTCCCGGCGAACCTTACGGCCGCTCGTTCGAAAGCACCACCGTCCCGGATGCGCCGAACATCCCGCCGACCCCGTGCGCAACGCTCACCTTCACGCCGGGAATCTGCGCGGGCGCCGTCCCGCGGCACTGCCGGACGCTCTCCTGCAGCGCGTACATCCCGTACATCCCCGAGTGGGTGTAGCTCAGGCCCCCGCCGTTGGTGTTCAGCGGAAGCTTGCCATTCGCCCGGGTGTTCCCTTCCCAGATGAACTGCGCCGCTTCGCCCCGGCCCACGAACCCGAGGTCCTCGAGCCCGTAGAGCGGCAGGTGCGCGAACGCGTCATAAATCATCAGGTGGTCGACGTCGTCGTGCGTGATCCCCGCCTCCTGGAAGGCCCGCGGCCCCGCAACCCGGAACGCCCGCGAGCTCGTGAAATCCTCCATCTGGCTCACCATCGGGGTCTCCACGCTCTCGCCCGTCCCGAGGACGTACACCGGCTTCGTCGGGAAGTCCTTCGCCCGGTCCGCCGAGGTCAGGATGAGCGCCCCGCCGCCGTCCGTCACCAGGCAGCACATCAGCAGCCGGAACGGATACGCAATCATCCGCGAGTTCAGCACATCCTCGACGGTGATTGGGTCCTTCATCATGGCGTTCGGGTTGCGCGCCGCATACTCGCGCTGGACCACCGCCACCATCGCCAGGTGCTCCTCGGTGACCCCGTACGTCTTCATGTACCGCAGCACGGGCACCGTGAAGAGCGTCGGCGGACCCATCGGCCCGGTCCAGCCTTCGAACTGGGCATTCAGCGACTGCCGCGCGAAGCCGAATCCGCCCCGCCCGATGCCCGACCGGCCGCTCTCCCCGTGCGTAATCAGCACGGTCTTCGCAAGGCCCGTTTCGATCGCCGCCACCGCGTGCCGCACATGGATCATAAACGAACACCCGCCCACGGCCGTACCGTCCACGTACGTCGGCGTGATGCCCAGGTAGAACGCGACCTCGGTCGGGCTCGCACCCGCACAGGCCACACCGTCGATGTCCGACGGCTTCAGCCCGGCCTCCTGCATGGCGAGGATTGCTGCCCGGGCATGCAGCCCCAGCTGCGAAAGATTGGGGAACCGCCCCTCCGGCGAAACCACCTCCGCCGCGCCCACAATGGCAACACTTCCCGGTTTCGGCATGGCTACGCCTCCCTCGCCGGCCGCCAGGTCGGCAGCGTGATCTCGTCATTCACCTTCGTCGGCGCCAGTTCGAGCCGCATGTCCAGCTGGAGCGCTTCCGGCGTCTGCGGGCAATCGATGATGTTCGTCATCATCTTGATGCCCTCGTCCGTCTCGACAACCGCGATCGCGAACGGCGCCTCGAACCCCGGCGGCGGCCGGTGGCTGATGACGTAGCTCAGCAGCCGCCCCTTACCGCTCGCCTCAAACCACTCCACCTCCGCGAACGGGTCGCGGGGGTCGAACGGCCGCGGCGGAAAGTACGCCTTCCCCGTCGCCTTGTTCCGCTGGAGCATCAACTTGCCCTCCTTCAACCCATCCCAAAACGGCTGGGTCTCCGGCGTGGCCTGCGGGAGAACCTTGGAGTAATCGTGCAACCCTGTGCCTTCCTGTATGACGAAGAGTCCGGGCCGCTTTCCGGTCCCGGCTGCGAACGTGCAACGTCAATGTCTACCGTGAACGTCAAGGTGAGGCAAGCGACCAGTTACGCCGCCACGTCGTCCGCCACCCGCACCAGCACGCCGGCCGCCTCAGCGAGCACCCGCGCCCGCTCGTCGATCGCCCGCCCGCCGACCGCGGCCCGTGCCCGGTAGCCCGCCTTCTCCAGCGCCTTCGCCCTGGTCACGGCGCGGCTCACATCGTCGGCATCAATTGTCCGCGAAATCTCCACTGCAAGCAGCAGGGGACGCTGGGCCGGGTCGGACCGGTCCCGCCCCTCGATGATCAGGTCGAGCGCCCGCAGCTCCAGCAGCTCCCGTTCATCGAGTTTGCCCGCATCCTCCGCCTCATCGACCAGGTCGAGATCGCTGAGGGTCACCACCCTCGGCTTCCGCAGCCAGTTGCCAAAGAGTGACGGCGCCTTTCGCTCGAATCGCATCTCGTAGAGGTAGCCGAGCTCCGCGTCGAGCCGCTGATGCGCCCGGTTGATATCCACGCGCATCACGCCGACCGCCTGGACCAGCTCGTCGACGCGCGCGGTCAGCTGGTCGACGCGCGCGGTCAGCTGGTCGACGCGCGCGGTCAGCTCCTCAAGCCGCGCAGCAAGTTCATCGACGCGTTGCTCGGTGCGCCGCTGGGCCTCAGCAAGCTCGTCCACGCGCCGCCCGAGTTCTTCGAGCCGTTGCTCGGTGCGCCGCTGGGCCTCAGCAAGCTCGTCTACGCGCCGCCCGAGTTCTTCGAGCCGCTGCTCGGTGCGCCGCTGGGCCTCAGCAAGCTCGTCCACGCGCCGCCCGAGTTCTTCGAGCCGCTGTTCCGTCCGCCGCTGGGCCTCCGCCAGCTCCTCGACCCGCTGCCCGAGCTCTTCAAGCCGCTGCTCGGTGCGCCGCTGGGCCTCGGCAAGCTCGTCCACGCGCCGCCCGAGTTCTTCGAGCCGCTGTTCCGTCCGCCGCTGGGCCTCCGCCAGCTCCGCCACAATCCGCGGCAGCCGGTCGAATTCGTCCCCGAGGATCAGCGGGCGCAGCTGCGCCCGCCACTCCGGCCGCTCGGCCAGCAGGCGGATCAGGTCCTGCACATCCTCAACCGTGAATGCCACGCATCAATCCTACCACGGGCCCTCCGGTCCGACCTTGGCGTTACCCCTGCCCGTAGAGCACCTCTCGCAGGTCGATGCACACATTTGTCCCGTCCAGCCGCAGGTGGCGCGGGTTGAACCCCTCCGCGTGCACCGCCGCCAGCAGCTCGCCCGGCTCCAGCTCCGCCGGCACAGCGCACGCCGCCAGCCCGTTCGTATCGGTGGCCACCCGGGCAACCAGCCCATCCTTCCGGTCGGTGACCACGATCGTCGCCCCGGGCACCGGCGGGTGCTCCCCGCGCTCATCCGGGTCGTTATCGGCCACGAAAAAGCGCGCGCTCCGGCCGTCGTGCGTCACCTCCACCTCCACGCGCAGGTCGCGGAGGTAGATGCACGGCTCTGCCGTTACCGCTGCCATCCCGTCTCGCTGCGGAATCCGCGCCGGGTTCGCCCGCAGCTCGATGTTCTGCGTTGCCATGCCGTGGTCCGTCGTAATCACGAACAGCGTCGTCTCGAACAGCCCACGTTCCTCGAGCGTTCGCAGGATGTGCCCTATCCGGCGGTCCGTCTCATCCAGCGCGGCCCGGGCTCCCTCGTGGTGCGGCCCGTAGTCGTGCGCCGAGCTGTCCGGCTGTGCGAACTCGTGGTAGACGAAGACCGGCGCCGGGTGGCTCTCATCCAGGAAGAGCAGCCGCGCCTGCGCGAGCCCCCGGTTGTCGATCTGGCCCTGCAGCCGGTGCCCCTCCTCCTCCAGCTCCTCGTACCAGCGCGGGTTAATCTCATGCTCCGTCTCCTTCGTCAGGGCAATCAGCCGGCCCCGGTCGCCGACCAGCCGCCGCTCGAGCGACGCATGGTCCGCCCCCCGCGTGCACGGCTCGTTGATCGACGCCGTAAACACCCCATCCCCCAGCACCCGCTTGAACGCTTCGAAAAGCGTCTCCACCTCCGGATTCAGGAACCGCGCCGTGTCGAACTGCTGCCCCTGCGGAGAGACGAGTTCGCGCGTCGCCCGCAGGAAGTAGGTCGGGTTCACGATGTCGTGGTGCCCGCTCCATGCCCCCGTCCCGATAGCGTTGTGGCTCGGCCACGTGATGCTCGGGAAGTTCGTGATGCTCCCGTACCGGAGCAGACACCCGCGTGCAATCAGCCGCCGCAGATTCGGGATCGCATCCGGCTCTCGTTCGAGCCGGTAGAGCAGCTCCGTATGCGACTGCCCGTCCAGTAGCAGGATATAGACCCGCTCCGGGCGGCCCGTCGAGTCGTCCAGCATCTCCTCCAGCACCCTGCCGTCCTGCCGCTTCAGGTACACGTCCGGCGGGCATCCCCGCTCACTCGACGTCCGCCCGGTGATGTCCCGCCCGTCGATCAGCGGGAAGCCCATCAGCCGCGCAATCGTCGGCGCAATATCCACCTGCTTTGCCGGCGCATCAACCACCGCCCCGCGCTTCGCCCCCGGCCCGGAAAACACCAGCGGCGACCGGGACTGCACCACATCCAGCGCCCCGTGCTGGCCCGGCTGCCGCCCGTAGGCATAGCTCTTCGGGTTGACGATGAGGTCCGGCGCGTTCGGGCTGTCGAACAGCTGCGAGATCCGCTCGTATGCGTACGGGTAGGTCAGCCGCTCCGGCTCGATGTACGCCTGCTGCACGTCCGCCGGGTTCCCTGCCGCCGCCATCTCCTCGTCGTAGGTCGCGAGCGCCCGGTAGTCCTGCCGCTCCAGCGGGTTTTCGCCGATGACCTCGACCACCTCGTGCACGTATCCGCCTTCCGGCGCGTACCGGCGTATCCAGCGCACCATCCCCCGCAGCGCCCACGCCTCATAGCTCCACGACCCGTCCCGCCCCTGCCGCACCGTGGCCACGAAATCGGTCCACGCCCGGCCGTCGTCGGTCGTGAGCAGCTTGTGGATGGCCAGGTTCCCCGACTCCTCCTGGTGCGGGTCGAGCCCCTGTCCGCCCGGCCGCTCCGGCCCGACCGCTGCTGCCGTCATCGCACTCTGCATGGCCCGAACCCCCTGTCGCATACTGCGCGCATCGGCCACCATCCGCCCCGGCCGTGAATGACGTGTTATCCGTTCAGCTGCCAGCCCACGAACGGCTCCTCCAGCTCAACCTCCATCGCCGAGAGAAACCGCGCGGTCATCCCGTAAAACCCCGTCAGCAGGTTGACGCCCACCAGTGTCCCCGGCGCAACGAGCGCGGCCAGCCGGTCATGCACCTCCTGCCCGGGGTGGCCCGATGCGTTCACCGCGTCGACATATTCCAGGATGGCCCGCTCCACCTCGCTGAACAGGTCGCTCGTCTTCCAGTGGTGGAGCGCCACGATCTTTGCGTCGCTCAGGCCTGCCTGCCGCCCAATCCGCACGTGCTGGTGCCACTCGTACTGGCTGTGGTGCAGGATCGCCGTCCGCAGGATCACCAGCTCGCGCGTCCCAACGTCCAGGCCGCAGTGATTCCACAGCCCGTTGCCGAGCCGCAGGTAGGCGCGCCACACCTCCGGGTTATTCGCCATCGTCCGGAAGATGTTCGGCACCTCCCGGCCGACCGCGTTCCGGTCCCACACATACCGCAGCTCCTCCGGCAGGTCTTCCCTCGTGACAAACGGCAGTCGCGCCATCCGTTCCTCCGTACGGGCCGGTGTCCGGCCACGCGCGGAGTGTACCCGCTTCCTCGGACCCCGATCAGCCTGCGCGCCACAGCAGCAGGGTGCTCACGGACGCCGCGGCACCGGCAGACAGGGCCGACCCAGCGCCATCGAGGGTCCCTGTCGCGGCCCGAAGGCCGATTTCCAGGGCGCACCAAACCAGCATCCCGCCCGAAGCGAGGATCCCCAGCCGTCTCATGCGGCCCGCTCCGCGTTCTCCCTGGCTGCCCGCTCGATCATGCTGACGAATGCCTCCGCCAGCTCAGGGTCGAATTGCGTCCCCCGCCCGCGCAGGATCTCCTCGACCGCCATCTCCAGTGTCAGCCCCTTCCGGTACGGCCGGTCGGTCGTCATCGCCGAATACGCGTCCGCCAGGGTGAACAGCCGGGTCGCCAGCGGCACTTCGGTTCCCTTCAGCCGTCCCGGGTACCCCTCGCCGTCGTACCGTTCGTGGTGGTGCCGCACGAGGTTTACCACCGAGTCGAGGTCCGTAACCGCCGCAGTGATGGCCGCTCCCATCACCGGGTGCTCCTCCATCGCCCTGCGCTCTTCGAGCGTCAGCGGCCCCGGCTTCCGCAGGATCTCGTCCGGCACCACGATCTTCCCGAGGTCGTGAATCGGCCCCCCGATCGCCAGCGCCTGCATCGCCCCGTCGTCCAGTCCCAGTTCCGTGCCAAGCCGGATGGCCAGCTGGGTCGCGTGGTCGCTGTGGAACCGCGTATACGAATCCCGCCGGTCAATCGCCTTCACCAGGTTCCGCAGCGCTTTGATGTTCCCAGCCTTCAGCAGCGCATCCTCCTGTGTGATTGCCCGTTCCATCGCCGCCGTCACCATCGCCGGCGAGACGGCCTTGTCGAGGTACATCGCATCCTCCGCCTCTGCGACCAGGTCGCGTGGCGACTGCCCCTCACGCAGGCTCGCCACGCCCACCGAAATCCGCGTCGGCAGCGTGACCCGAGCCCCGTTCACCACCTCGATCTGCCCGATGGCCCGCCGCACCCGCTCCATCAGCCGCCGCGCACGCTCCTCCGTCCAGCCCGGCAGCACCACCACGAACTCGTCGCCGCCGAAACGGGCGAACTGTGCCGGCGGCTCCACGTGCCGCTCCAGCGTTCGCACCACCCGCTGGAGCACCCGGTCACCCTCTTCGTGCCCCACGAAGTCGTTCAGCAGCTTGAAGTTGTCGATGTCGAGGTACGCCACCGAAAGCTGCCTGCCCTCCTCCCGCGCCCGGAAGACCGCGTCGGCCAGGAACTCGTCGATGAACCGGCGGTTCGGACACCCCGTCAACGCGTCCGTGTAGGCCAGCTGCCGGTACACCGCAGCCTGCTCCGCCGCAATCTGCCGCGCACGGTTGTCGGCCGCCTTGTTCAGCACATGCCAGAGAATCTCCGCATCAAACGGCTTCCCGAGGAAGTCGTCGGCCCCGGCCTTCATCGACCGCACCGCCGTGTCGACGTCGACGAAACCGGTAATCGCCACAATCCCGGCAGCCGGCGCCCTCTGCCGCGCCTCCGCAATCACGTCCAGCCCCGACATGTCGGGCAGGCTGATATCCGACGCAATGGCATCGAACTGGCCCGTCGCGAGCTCAGCAATCGCCTCCGCGCCCGACCGCGCCAGCCGGACCTCCGCAAGGTGCTGTCCGAGGACGAGCTGAATGAGGCGCCCAAGCGCCGGGTCATCCTCCACCACGAGGACCCGCATCGTTCCCCGCGGCTCCCGCCAGTGCGTCAGTTCCACGCCTTGGTTGTCGGCTGATAGCCGGCTGGCATGAAGCGTTAACGCCGCGTTTCGGCCGAAGTTCCCGCCCGCGCCGGCTGCACCACCCAGATCTTGTTGGCCACCGGGGTGCCCAGCACAATCCTCCGCTCGCCCACCCGCACCGTAATCGTCCCGCGGTAGGGCGCAACCTCTTCGATGACGACCTTCACCCCCGGGCGAATCCCCTCCTCGTCGAAGAACCGCAGAAGCTGCTCATCCTCTTCAAACACCCGGTCGATCTCCGCCTCCTGCCCCTCCTTCAGGTCGCCCAGCGTGACCATCGAAAGCTTCTGCGGCGCGCCCGGCCCCGGTATCGGATAGCCGAACGGGCTTTTCTTCGGCCGCCCAAGCATCTCGTACAGGTTCCGCTCCGTGATGTCCGAAATCCCATGCTCCAGGAGGTGCGCCTCCTCGTACGCCCGCCACCAGTCCACCTTCAGCACATCGGTCAGCAGGCACTCCGCAAGGCGATGCCGCCGCACCATCTGCTCCGCTCTCCGAAACCCCTCGGGCGTCAGGTGAATCACCTTCTTCGCATCGATGTGCACCAGCCCGTCCCGCATCAGCCGCTTCAGCATCCCCGCAACCGACGGCGGCGTGATCTCCAGCCGGTCCGCAAGCCGCACGGCGATGACGTCCTGGCCCTCGTCGTGGCTCATCCGGTAAATCGCTGTCAAATAATCGTCGCTGGCAACATTCCTGACCTGTTTCGGCATGGCACGCCGATCATGGCATGCCGCCCGCTCCCGGGAAATTCTGCTGGCGCATCGGGCCCACACCCGCGAAACTCGCGGAGATGTCGCTGCGCTTCGCCATCCTCGGCCTCCTGACGGCCGGCGAACTGTCCGGCTACGAGATCGCCCGTCGCTTCGAACAGTCCGTGGGCTATTTCTGGCACGCCCGCGCCCAGCAGATCTACCCCGAGCTCGCCCGCCTCGAATCCGAAGGGCTCGTGGCCGGCCGCGCCGTCCCCCAGGTCGGCAAGCCCGACAAACGCGTCTATACCATCACCGCCCGGGGCCTCGCTCACCTCGCCGACTGGGTGCTCACCCCGTCTCCGCTCACCCTTACGAAAGACGAGTTCCTCGTCAAAGTCTGGAGCTACGGCCTCGTCGAACCGCAGCGCGCCATCGAGGCCCTCGCAACGCACCGCCGCCAGCAGGAGGAGCGCCTCGCAGCCTACCGCGCCATCGAAGCCGCGTTCGAAGGCGCCGACCCCGCGGCCGTCCCGACCGCGTTCCTCGGTCCCTACCTTACCCTTCGCGCAGGCATCCAGTTCATCGAGGCGTTCCTCGCCTGGGCCGACGAGGCCGAGCGCATCCTCCGCGCCAGAGCCGCATCCCGGCCGGCGCCCTGACCTGCGGCCCTCGCTTCCTGGGCGCCCCTAGGCCGCCCGCCTGGTCGCAGCGCGCTCCAGGACCTCCAGCCGGATCACGCCCTCGGCCGCCGGGTTGCCGCCGAGGTACGCCGCCACACACGGCGGCACCCCGCCGTGCGCCGTCCAGCACCGCTCGCAGTGGGCTGCACGCGTCGCTGCCGTAAAGGGACAGGCTTTCTCCATCCTGGTCATGCTCGTGTCCTCCCGGTTTCTACCACAGGTATCGGCAGCCGCGTCCCGGTTGATAAGAGGTGACGCCAGTCCACCTGCGCCCCGGTTTCGAAGCTTCGCCTCGACCAAATTTACCCGCCGGTAATTCCGGCCCTTCCGCCCCTGCACACCAAGATGTAGGCTATCGCGAGCATAGACGCCGGCCCCAGGAGACCCCCATGGCAGCCAATCCCGCCACCGAATCCAGCCTCGACCTGTCCTGGCTCAACCTCTACGAGGACGCCACCTCCGCCGAGCCCGGCAAAAAGGGCCTCACCCTCAAAGAAATCAACCTCGGCCGCTACGCCGATACCGCCCGCGGAGCCGGCGACATGACCTACCGGATGCGCGGCGCCATCCCGCGCCCCGGCGCCCAGCGCTTCGGCCCCAACTACCAGTCCAAGGCCGACGTCTGGGCCGAAAACTGCCTCATGCTCTACGAAGAGGCCACCCAGCGCCAGTGGAGCTCCGCCCGCGACATCCCCTGGGATACCCTCGAGCCCCTGCCCGACGAGCTCGAGCGCGCCATGTGCCAGCTCGCCACCATGCTCACCGAAGTCGAGTTCATCGCCGGCGACGTCCCCGGCCAGTGGATGCCGTTCGTCTCCGCCCAGGACTTCGAAGCCGGCCTCTTCCTCATGACCCAGATCATGGACGAGGCCCGCCACACCGACGTCTTCCGCAAGCGCGCGCTTGCCAACGGCGGCGGCCTCCTCGCCCAGGGCGCCGGCCTCGGCCTCCGCACCCTCATCGAGGCCCGCGACTTCACCGAAATGTCCGTCCTCATGCACGTCCAGGCCGAAGGCTTCGTCCAGTCCATGTTCCGCATGGGCGAACTCATCGGCCAGACTGAGGCCGACAAGCGCATCTTCCGCATGAGCGCCCAGGACGAGTCCCGCCACCTCGCCTTCGGCGTCATGCACCTCAAGTACGTGCTCGACACCGAACCGGAGCGCCGCGAAGAAATCCACCACTACCTCGATAAGGCCGAAGGCGACGCAGCCGGCGGCGGCTCCGGTGACGTCACCTTCCCGCCCGTCTTCGAAGCCCTCTGCATCCTCCTCGGGGGCGGCGTCGATAAGTTCGACGAAGGCCTTCAGAAGTTCCTCCTCCTCCGCAAACGGCAGATCAACGAGTACGTCCACCGCCTCACCGTCGCCGGCCTCGGCGACCGCCGCCAGCGCCTCGGACCGCTCATGGCCCAGTTCCTCGACCCGGCCTAACCCCGGCCCATCGCCTGTCCATCCCAGCGGGGCGGCCTGCCCCGCCCTTCCAAGCCCGCCCGGAGGTACCCCCATGTCGACCGGAGAAGCCCTCGCCCGCGCCGCCCAGGCCGCCCAGGTCGAGATCCCCCAGGAAGCCCGCGACCGTGTCCGTGAACTCGGCTGGGAAGAGGGCCTCATCGAACTCGCCCTCGCCAAGGGCCACAGCCTCCAGGTCATCTGGCAGGCCCTCCGCGGCGGCGTCGACGGGAAGCGCGCCAAAGAATTCCTCCAGGGCGGCCAGGCCGCCATCCCCCGCGACCTCTCCTGGATGCACGTCCCCACCGAGTGGGGCATCCGCGCACGCCCCAAAGACCCCGCCATGGGTCTCACCATCGCCGACCTCATGATCGGCACCTACGGCGACGTCCCCGACGTTTGGACCAACCGCTCCGAAATCGCCCGCGGTTCCTACCCCAACCCCGTCGTCGAAGACATGGGGTACACCATCTTCGAAAAAGCCCTCGTCTGGGCCGACTGCTGCATCCCCCTCTACGAAGAAGCCATCCGGGACCGCTGGGTCTCTGCCACCGACCTCAACTGGAACAGCCTCGAGCCCCTCCCGCACGACATCGAGCGCGCCGTCTGCCAGTTCATGACCGAGCAGTCCGAGCGCGCCTACGTCGCCGGCGCCCTGTGGTCAGGCTGGCTCCCCGAAATCTCCTACGGCTTCCTCGAACTCAAGCTCTTCCTCTCCACGGTGATCTACGACCTCGCCCGCCACAGCGAGGCCTTCCGCAAGCGCGCCCTCGCCAACGGCGGTGGCCTCGGCCTCCAGGCGCCGACCGACTTCTCCCGCGTCGCCCGCGAGGCCCGCACCTTCCCCGAACTCGCTGCCATCCTCTTCGTCCAGGACAGCATGCTCTACACCCTCTTCTCCCACGGCGACGCCTTCGCCCAGAACCAGCTCGAGCGCGACCTCTATCGCCTCGTCGCCCGCGACCGTAAGCGCATGCTCGACTACCACATCGAGCGGCTGAAGCACATGCTCTTCAAGCTCCCCGACCGCCGCGACGAGCAGAACCTCTACTTCAACAAAGCCGAATCCCGCATGGGCAAAGAGTGGCTTGTTCCTGCCGTCAGCGAACCCCTCGCGATCCTCCTCGGCGGCAGTGTCGACAACATCGCCCGCGGCCGCGAGAAGCTGCGGGAGCTCCGCAAGGCCCAGGTCGACAACTACCTCGAACACCTCCGCCAGGCCACCTTTATCCGCAAGCACATCAACGGCCGGCTGGAGCAGGCCGTCCAGGCCTGAGCCTCGCCACACCGCCGGAAAGGAACCGGCGCCCCCGCCAGGAGAGCTCCCGGCGGCGCGGAACGAACACGCACCGCACTCACGCGCGTCAGCGGACGCCGAACACCGACCGCAGCCGTGCCCAGCGCCCCGCCGTTGCCTGCGCAGGGGCGCCCTGGTCTGCTGCGGAGCCGCCGCCCTTCAGGGCCTCCGCCTGTTCGAACCGCCGCCGCAGCCACGCCGGCTCCGGCAGCCCCGTCGCGAACAGCCGCCCGTCGTGCGTCGCTGCAAGCCCATGCCCACGCGGCTCAAATGGATACTGGAACATCACTGTCACCATCCTTTCGCATCTGCCGATGCCCGCTGGCGCCGATCGCCGCCGGCGCGTCGTGGCCGCCACCGGAGCCGGAGCCGGCGTGACCGCTCCCCCCGCCGGATCGCCGCCAGGGCGACCCGGTGGATGAAACCCGGCTGACGAACAAGCCAGTCTCCGAGCGGCTTCCCTGTCACCCAGGCTGTCTCTTCAACGGAATTGCCGAGTATTGGATGCAACACTACGCCCCTCCTGCCCGCAGAACTTGGCAGCACTGTCCGATGCAGACCACTGCACCGTGAGCTATTCCACCTCATGGTGGAGAAAAGGCTGAGACGGATCAGTCCGCTTTGAATGAGAAAGAAAAGCGCCGTACCGCTGGCGGTACGGCGCTCTGCCGTGTTGCCGTTGCGGAATACTAGGTCAGAAGTCCACTCGTGCGAACATCATGACGCGGCGAGCTCAAAATCGTCTTCTTGGTCATCATCGTCTCCTGCGGCGTCATGTCGCCTTCTGGAAGGTAACAACGACCGTACCACCAAAAGGTTACCGTCGGCAAGCCACAAATCTTGACCACTGAATGAGCCCGCACGGCATGCCTCGACGCTCCGCCGCCGCACCCCGGGTAGACTCCTCCTTGTGGTGCCCCGGGCCGCGTGCGCTGCTGCCTTCGTCCTCTTGACGGCGCTCACTGCCGGCGTGCACCCTCCCGCCTGGCCCGCAACGGCTGAACCTCCAGATGCGCCCCCCTTCGCAGCCGCGCTGCGTTACATCGGCCGCGATCCCCTCACCGGCCTTCCCGACCGGGTCGATGACCGGTTCATCGCCGCTGTTGAGCGCGCCGTCGAACGCTACGGCAAAGATGCCGGCGAGCCGGTCCCGCCCCCGCCGCCCGGCCCGGTCGATATCGCAACGCTCGCCATCCCGGCCATCGGCATCGACAGCGCTCCCGTCCGCCGCTTCGGCCTCGATGCCTACGGCCGGCTCGATGTCCCCCAGGACATCGTCACCGTCGGCTGGAACCCGGCGTACACCGCTCTGCCCGGCACCGGCGGCAGCACCTTCTTCGCTGCACACTTCGAATACCTTGGCCGCCCCGGGGTCTTCGCCCGCCTCACCGCGCTCCGCCCCGGCGACCGCGTCGAGGTCACCCTCACCGACGGCTCGATTCACGCCTACCGCGTCGTCTCCGTCGTAGACTACCCCCTCGCTGCCATCGATATGGGCGCCATCCTCCGCGGCCTCGAGGGCCGCGAGAGCGTTGTCCTCATGACCTGCAGCGGCCCGGCGAACGAAGGCGAGTACGCCTTCCGCACGGTCGTCCTCGCCGAACGGACCGACTGACCGCACCCGCTACCCCGCCAGCCGCCGCCCCTTCCACGCCGCCCTGCCCGTACGCCACGCCGCCAGCGACCGCGCGGCTGCAAACGCTCCCGCAGCCACGACCACCGGTCCCTCGGCCGCCAGCCGCAGCGGCAGCCCGAACTTCCGCGCGACGGCCAGCCACGTGGCCGCCCCGAGGATGAGCTCGGCGCCCGCCGCCGCTGTGGCCCGTCTCCGCCCGGCCAATCCGCCGCTAACCAGTGCGAGCGCCGGCCAGGTGAACGCTCGCAGCAGCCAGGTCCAGGCCAGCACGTAGGGCACCGTCCGCCCGCCCATCGCCGGGAACAGGTTCTTCTCCAGTCCCGCCAGCGCCTCGCTCCGGCCCTGGTACATCCGGCACGCGCTCACCTCGCGGCCCGACGCCACCCGCCAGCGCAGACCCATCCGCGTTGCGCCCCGTGCGAACGCGACGTCCTCGGCCGCCTCGCCCCGGACAGCCCTGTGGCCGCCAAGCCGCTCGTACGCCTCCCGCCGAAACGCGAGCACCTGCCCGACCGCCCCCGCCGCCAGTGCCAGCCCGAACCGCTGCGCTGCAGCCGGCGAGAGGTGGGTCATCAGCGCCCACGGGATGATAGGCACCGTCCACCGCTCCCACATCCCGCCCAGCTCCTGCCGCGGCACCACCGAAAGCATGTCCAGCCGCTGCCGCTCCATCACCGCCGCGACTGCTGCGAGCATGCCCGGCCCGTGCCACGTGTCCGCGTCCGCGAAGACGAGCAGCTCCGCATCGGCTGCGGCCTCTGCCAGCTGGGCGCAGGCCCACGGTTTCCCCAGCCACCCGTCGGGCAGCGGGCTCCCGCGAAGCACGGTCAGCCGTCCGTCCTCCTGCTGGATCCGCGCGAGGACGTCCGCCGTTCCGTCGGTCGACCCGTCGTCGATAACGATCACGCGCAGCGCCTCCCACTCCTGCGCCAGCAGCGAGCGAACGCACCGCTCGATCCCACGTTCCTCGTTGCGAGCCGGCACCAGCACCGCAACCGCCGGTCGCCACCGCTCCGGGCGGCTCCCATCGGCAAGCACTGGCGTGTTCCGCAAATTCCAGGCCGCGTTCGCACACACCCCGGCGAGATACGCCAGCACCCCGCGGTCGTCCCGCAGCGCCCGCGCCGCCAGGCGAAGCACGTACCTTCCAGCCCGGGCGATCATCGCTCCCGCACGGGCGGCCAGCCGAACCGCGCCCGGTACGCCCACGCCAGCGAGGCCGTGGTTAGCACCCATGCAGCAATCGACTCCGCGCGCCGCCCCGGCCGATTGATCAGCGCTGCTCCCAGCAATGCCGGTGCTCCCGCCAGCACCGCCCACCCTTCGCGCAGCCGCAACACCCCGAACCCGATCGCCAGCGCAGCCCCGTAGGTCACTGCCGCCCACGGCCCGCCCAGGGCCGTCCACGCGCCAAAGGTCGCAGCCAGCCCCTTGCCTCCGCGGCCGCCCAGGAGCGGGCTCGTCCGGTGCCCGATAATCGGCGCCAGGGCCGCTGACACCAGCTCCGTTCCCCGGGCCCCCGGCGCAGCGCCAGCGCCACCGGGGCTGCCGCTTTCGCCCAGTCGGCAACCGCCACCGCCGCCCCGGCCAGCCGGCCGCTGCCCTTCCAAACGTTCGCCGCTCCCGGGTTGCCGTCGCCCACTGCCCGGATATCCGCGCCGCGCAGCCGCGCCGCCCATGCCGCAAATGGGAGCGCTCCCAGCGCGTACCCGGCGAGGACCCACCCTCCCCTCATGCCCCGCGCGCCTCCGGAGATCCGCCGCGCATGCCAGCCAGCATCGCCCGTGCGCGCCCCCGGCCCTCGCTCACCAGCAGCAGCGTCAGCCCCCACGTCACGAGCATGTTCGTGACCAGGAAAAACACAAACTCTTCAACCGGCAGCCCGCCCGGCAGGAAGATCTCCGTCGATGTCGCTTCCGTGATATGCCAAATCCCGTCCCTGATCGCGATGGTGTCGGCCGCCGCGAGGTAGAGCGTGGGCACGCCGAACCCCGGCAGGACGACCCTCCACCGCCGCGCCAGGATTTCGGCACCGAACCCCGCCTGCAGCGCCAGCGGTGGTGCCGCCCACGCCAGGATGAGGCCGAGATACTGGAGCGACTCCGGTCCCGCAAGCGCAACGCCGCCGCCCAGCGCCACCGCCAGCAGCGCCCCCGCCCCTGTCCAGCGAAGCCCCGCGCCGCTGCCGGCAGGATTGCTGCCGGCGGGCCCCGGCCGGCGCAGCAGCAGTCCCACCCACAGTCCCGTCATCACCGTCTGCAGCACGAAGAAACAGTACTCCTCCAGCGGCACCCACCCCAGCCGGATACCCCAGGTCCGCTCCTCCGGGTACGTCCACGCTCCCGAGGCCACCAGGTAGTTGTCCCACGGCGTCGTGTACGCCACCGCGACCACCGCCAGCAGCGCGATGCCGCCCGCCAGTTCCCGCCGCGGCACCGTTGCCGGCCGCCGGAGATGCGCGGCCAGCAGCACCGCGATCGGCGGCAGCAGGAACAGCCCCAGGAACGCCCCGTACGTCATCGCCGCCGCACCTTCAGCCGCCCGCCCCGAGGCTCCAGCGTCGCGCCCATCGCCCCCCGCAGCGGGCGCCGTGTCACCGCAACGTCGACCAGCTGAAGGATGCGTGCCAGGACGAGCCGCCCCTCCAGGTTCGCGAACCCTGCGCCGATGCAGTTCCGCGGGCCTCCGCCGAATGGCACATACGTAAACGGGCCCGGCGCTCCCCCGTCCAGCCACCGCCCCGGGTCGAACACGTCTGCCCGCGCCCATGTTGCCGGGTCCCGCTGGACCAGCAGGTACGAGAGCATCACCCGCTGCCCGGCAGCCAGCCGGTAGCCGTCGATCTCCACCTCCCGCACTGTCCGCCGGCCCCCAACGTGAATCGGCGGCCAGAGCCGCAGCACCTCTTTCAACACCGCATCGATGACCGGCAGCCCGTCACCCCTGAGTGCCGCGAGCCCCTCCCCGGCCGGCGCCGCCCGCGCCTCGCGCGTCGCCCGCGCCAGCCATTCCGGGTGCCGCGCCAGCAGATGGAGTGCCCACGAAAGCTGCGCCGTGCTGGTATCGTGCCCCGCGATCAGCATCGTCAGCGCGTGGTCACGCACCCGTTCGGTAGCGAACTCCGCCAGCAGCAGGTCGAGGAGCGTCGCGCCGGGCTCGCCGTGCTCCCCACGCCACGCGATCACCCGCCGGACATGCTCCTCCAGCAGGGCGGCCCTGCGCGGCGGCGCCCCGGCCCGCCCTCGCAGCACCCACAGCCCCGGCCCGATGTAGCGCAGCGCCGCGTGGAGCCCGGGCAGCGTCGCCTCCAGCTCTTCCTGCCCGAGCCGGTAGCCGAAGAACACCTGCTCGAATACCCGCCACGCAATCCGCCGCATCGCCTCGACCGGCTCAATCCATCCCTCCGCGGGCCACCGCCGCACCTCCTCGTCGACAATCGCCAGGATTGCCCCGGCCTGCTCCCGCAGCCGCGCCGGCTCAAACGCCGGCGCCATCGCCTGGCGCGCCCGGTCGTGCTCCTCCCCGTCCGTCACGAGGATGCTCCGCCGGAACAGCCGGGCCACCGGGTCGCCCTCCGGCCGCCACGAAAAAGCCTCCCTCTGCTCGACCAGCGCCTCCCGCAGCCCGCCCGGGGAGGCCACGACCACCGGCCGGAACCGTCCGAAGCCCAGCTCGAACACCGGCCCCAATCCCCTCCGCGCAACCTCCAGCGCCTCATACAGCCCTGCAGTCCCGTGCCGCAGTGTCCAGAGGGCGCGGAAGCCGTCCCGCGGCGAAAGCTGGTCGGTCCGCGGCAGGTCCGCCGCGGCCGGCTGCGTCTCTGCCATGCCGCTCAGCGTCGAGCCCTCCGCGTCCTCGTGCAACTCAGGCCTGCCACCCCTCCTCCTCCGCGATAATCCGTTCGACAACCTTCGCCGACGACATTACCCCCGGCACGCCCGCGCCCGGGTGCGTCCCCGCGCCGACGAAATAGAGGTTGTCGATGTCCTCCGACCGGTTATGCGGCCGGAACCACGCCGACTGCCAGAGCGTCGGCTGCACACTGAACCCCGTCCCGAGGTAGGTATTCAGGTTGTCGCGGAAGTGCCGCGGGTCGACCGTGTGCTCCGCA
Organism: Tepidiforma thermophila; assembly: GCF_002563855.1. Lineage (NCBI taxonomy): Bacteria > Bacillati > Chloroflexota > Tepidiformia > Tepidiformales > Tepidiformaceae > Tepidiforma > Tepidiforma thermophila. The sequence goes on along the minus strand of NZ_PDJQ01000001.1, from coordinate 2,377,322 downwards.
ACGATGTGGCTCCGCAGCCCCGGCAGGTACTCCCGTTCGAGGAATTCGAGAATCAGCTCGCGGTACTTCGGCGCCATCCGCTCCCAGTCGGTCGGAGAACCAAGGTGCGGCACCGGTGAAAGCGCGTAGAACGCCTCGTGCCCTGGGGGCGCCCCGCTCGGGTCAGTTATCGTCGGCACATGCACGTACAGCGAGAAGTCCCGCGGCAGCCCCTTCGCCCGGAAGATGTCCCGGATCAGCCCCTTGTACCGCTCGCTCAGGATGATGTTGTGGTGCACCAGCGGCGTATCGCGGTAGAGCCGGTCCGTCCCGAAATACACCACAAACAGCGACATGCTGTACGCCGTCAGCTTCCGGTAGCGAAGGTCCGAATTCCGCCAGCTCCGGTGTTCCGGGTCGATGAGCGAGAGGTACGCCTGCGGGACGTCCCCGTTGCAGATCACGCGGTCGGCTTCCAGCACGTCCCCGTCCGCCAGCTCCACCGCGGTTGCCCGGCGCCCCCGCACGCGGATGCGCGTCACCTCGCACCCCAGCCGCACCTCGCCGCCAAGCTCCTGGAGCAGCCGCACCAGCGCATCAACCAGCGCCCCGGTCCCCCCTTTCGCGTACCAAACGCCCCACTCGCGCTCGAGGTGATGGATCATCGCGTAAATCGACGAGGCCACGAACGGGTTCCCGCCGATCAGCAGCGGGTGGAACGTAAAGCACCGCCGCAAAAACGGGTCTTGGATGTACTTCGAAACAAAGCCGTACACGGACCGGTACGACTGCAGCCGCAGCAGGTCCGGCGCCACCTTGAGCATGTCGGTCACGTGCAGGAACGGCGCATCCGCCAGCTCCACGAACCCTTTTTGGAAAATCGCACGGCTCGCCTCAAGAAACCGCCGATACCCCTCGATGTCTGCCGGGTTCCACCGCTCTATCTGCCGGGCCACATCGTCGAAGTTCCCGTTGTACTCGAACCACCGCCCGCGGGCGTCGAAGATCCGGTAGAACGGGTCGACCGGCAGCAGCGTCGCGTAGTCCTCGAACCGCCGGCCCGCCAGCTCGAACAGCTCCTCGAAGAGAAATGGCGCCGTGATCACCGTCGGGCCGCCGTCGAAGCGGAACCCGTCCACCTCGACCGGAGCAGCCCGCCCGCCCGCTTTCGGCTGCTTCTCCACCAGCGTGACGGCGTCGCCCCGGGCGGCCATCCGGACCGCCGCCGCCAGCCCCCCGAAGCCGCTGCCGATCACCACCGTGCGCGTCACGCTTCTGCTCCTTTCGGCGGCTTCGCCCGGTACGCGCGCCACGCGACCAGCGGCAGCAGGGCAACCCGTCGCCACCCGGGCACGCTCGCCCGGCCCGTGAACACGTCATAATCCCGGCGTTCAATCTCGTCGAGGATCCGCGAATACAGCTCGAGCGCCGCCGTTACCGCCAGCCGCCCGTCGCGATGGAGCAGCCCAACGCCCGGCCGCGCCCCGGTGTACAGCCGGCGCGCTCGCGCCACCTGGAACTGCATCAGCGCCCGCCAGCGGTCATCCACTCTCCCGGCCCCAATCTGGTCATCCGTCACGCCGAACCGTTCCAGGTCCTCCCGCGGCAGGTACACCCGGCCGTTGCGCCAGTCCTCCGCCACGTCCCGCAGGATGTTCGTCAGCTGCATCGCCACGCCCAGCCGAATCGCGTAGAGCGAAGGGTCGCCCGACCAGCCGATAATCCGCATGGACATCAGGCCGACGGTCGACGCCACCCCGTAGCAGTAACGGGCCAGCTCGTCGAAGGTGTCGTACCCCCGGTGGCCGAGGTCATCCGCCAGGGCATCCACGAGCTGCCCGGCAAAGTGCGCCGGGATGCCGTACGCATCGCGCGTGGCAGCCCAGGCTTGCAGGACCGGGTCGTCTCCCGCCGGCGCCGCACCCGTCCCTGCCTGCCCCCACTGTCTGAGCCGGGCCTCCCGCTCCTCGCCCGGCTCGTCAACGATATCGTCGGCAACCCGGCAAAAGGCGTACAGCGCCCGCACGGCGCGCCGCTTCTCGGCCGGCAGCAGCCGCGTGGCCGTGTAGAACGTCCGGCTGTGCTCTTTCGTGACCGCCGCGCACCGCGCGAAGGCGGCATCCAGGTCGCCAGGGGCGTGTGCGCCGCGGGCCTGCCCGGCCAGCGCGGTACCGCCCTCCCCGCGGGCCAGTGCCAGGAGCGCAAGCTCCCAGCCCTCCATCGCCTCCGCTGCACTGGTTGCCGGGTTCACTCCGCTTACGCTACCGCCCGCGGAGCCCGCCCGCCAGTAAGCTGCTCAACTGGCCGGCTGCCCGACCGCCTCCGCGCAGGCCGCCCCGCGCAGCCGGCATCAACAGTGCCAGTGCCGAACCAGCCCGTTCTGGCCGGCCGAGCAGGCAAGCTCAAACGACGCCACCTGCACCGCCACCATCGCCACCGCCAGCGCAATCACCAGCAGCGTCGCCCAGGCCAGCCCCAGCCCGTTGATCCACCGCCCGGCAGCAAACCCCGAGACCGAGGCGATGAGCAGCAGCCCCCCGTGGAGCACCAGGTACACCTGGTCCCGGGTCGCTGCATCCCGGTCCGAATGGACCTCCGTGACCCCAATCGTCGCCCGGAGCGCGCCGAGATACCCGGCCACCAGCACCCCAAAGAGCAGGAGGGCGAGCCACGCCCGCCCTCCACCACGTCGTGGTTCCCGCTCCATCGTTGACACCGCCGCATTTCACCGGCTTACCGCCGGCGCGACAAGTGCCGCCCCGGCCACCCGTTTGGCGGCCGGCGCGCTCAGCCGCCCAGCTTCGATCGGAGCAGCTCGATGCACTCGTCGACCGTCGCCACCCGCCAGCCGGCCCAGATCTCGCCCTTCTGCCAGGCCAGGTACCGCTCCCGGGCCGCTGCGCGCGCCGCCTTCAGCTCCTCCTCCGAGGGCTCGTGCCCGAGCTGCTTCGCGATCCCCTCCGGCGACGTGTCGCCGATGACATCGCGCGTCAGATGCAGCTGCTCGTTGGCCAGCTGCGGCCGCTCGATGAAATGGGCGATCTCCCGGTGGTCTTTGTCATAAAAGATAAAGACCGGGATCGACTCGAACTCGCCGTCCTTCAGGTACTCGGCCATCATGTCCTTGTTCTGGTCGCGCTCGAAGAACCGCAGCTCCGCGCCCATCGCCTCCGCCATCCGCTGCGCCACCCCCGTGCCCCGGTACACATCCGGGCACCAGTCCTCGCCGATCACCACGATGTGGTGCGGGCCGTCCGGCCGCGCCGCCAGCTCCTTCAGCGCCGCTTCCTGCTCCGGCGTCAGCTTCGTGTTCTCGTAATTCTCCAGGAACAGCTCCCGGTTCCGGATGCCCGAGTCCAGGTACTCCCAGAACGTCTTCCCCCGCTTGAATCGCTCGAGCGTAATCACCGATTCCTTCGCCTGCGTCATCGCCTGCCTCCCGTAGGTTGCCACTTGCAACACACCAGCCTACGCGGCCGGCCCCCGCTTCACAACGCCCCGCCGCCGGCCTTCGCCTCCTCCCACAGCCGATCGAGCGCTTCGAGGTCGAGCTCCCGCAGGTCCAGCCCCCGTGCCGCCGCCAGCCGCTCGACCGCGCCGAACCGCTCCCGGAACTTCTCGTTGGCGCCTCGCAGCGCCTGCTCGGCGTTCACGCCCAGCCGATCGGCGATGTTCACCAGCGTGAAGAGGATGTCGCCGAACTCCTCCTCGCGGGCGGCGCCGTCACCCGCCCGGGCCAGCTCCCCGATCTCCTCCCGCAGCTTCTCCAGCGGTCCGTCGATATCCGGCCAGTCGAACCCTACCCGCCGCGCCCGCCCCTGGATCGCCTGGGACGCCGCCAGCGCCGGCAGCGTGCGCGGCACACCATCGAGGATGGAGGTCCGCGGCTTCTCGGCCTGCTTGAGGGCCTCCCAGTTGCGGTACACCTCCTCCGCAGTGTGCGCCTCCTCCTCCCCGAATACGTGCGGGTGCCGCCGCACCAGTTTCCGCGTGATCTGCTCAAACACGTCGCCGAGCACGAACTCCCCCTCCCGCTCCGCCACGGCAGCGTGCATCAGCACCTGCAACAGAAGGTCGCCCAGCTCCTCTTCCAGCGCCGCGGGGTCGCCCCGGTCGATCGCCTCCAGCGCCTCGTACGCCTCCTCGAGCAGGTGTGGCCGGAGCGTCGCGTGGGTCTGCTCCCGGTCCCACGGGCACCCGTCGGGCGCATGCAGCCGCCGCACGACGTACTCCAGCCCGTCGAAGCGCCGCACGTCGTCCACAGGCTCCAGCGGCGGCACGAACACCGCGTCGAGGTAGCCGAACGGCCGGTGGTCCAGCTCCGCCAGCGGCAGCTCCTCCACCCTCGCTGCCTCCGTCCCCAGCCGCGAACAGACCCGCACCCGGTGGTCTGCGGGGTACCACTCCAGCAGGCGCAGCTTCAGCTCCGACGCGATGTCACGGCTGTACACCTGCCCGATGAGCGCCGGCCGCCACGTGTCGACCCGCACCGCGTGGGCATCGCACACCTGCAGGTCGGCGCCGTCGATGCCCAGCGCCGGGAGCGCCGCGTCCACAAAGCTCACCCCCGGGTACACCCGCACCCCCAGTCCGCGCTCCGCCGCCAGCGCGAGCACCGCCTGCACGCTCTGCTCGGCAACCAGCGGGTGCCCCGGCACCGCAAACACCACCGGCCCCACCTCCGCTGCCCCAACCACCCGCTCCGCGACCGCGGCATACACCTCCTCGAACCGCCCGCCCGTCGCGTACAGGTCGTCGCAGTCCGTCACGCGCCCCGCGAACGTCAGCGCCGCGACGGTCGGGTGGTGCCGCGTCCGCAGAATGACCGGAAGCCCCGACCCCAGCAGGCGCTCCGCATCACGCGTGAGCAGCCCGGCGTCGCCCGGCCCCAGCCCGACGATGTGGACCCGGACCTCGCCCCCGTCCATCATTCGACCCGCTCGATGTTCATCATCCCCGGGAGAATAGCACGGCAGCCTGCCCCGGCCCCTACTCCAGCGGGACAATCCCTCGCGCCCGCAGGGCCTGCGTATACGCCTCAATGTAGTAGGTCGCCGAGGCCCGCCACGAATAGTCGCGGCTCATCCCGTTCCGTTGCAGCCGCAGCCACGTCTCCGGCTCCCGGAACGCCCGCACCGCCCGCTCGTACGCCGAAGCAAGCGCAAACTGGCTGAATTCGTCGAAAAGGAACCCAGTCCCCGTCTCCGGGTGCTCGTCGAGGTCGAGAATCGTATCTGCCAGCCCGCCCGTGCGGCGCCCGACTGGCACCGCACCGTATCGCATCGCAATCAGCTGCCCCAGCCCGCACGGCTCGTACCGTGAGGGCATCAGGAAGAGGTCGCACCCGGCATAAATCCGCTGGGCGAGCCCGGGGTCATGCCGAGGCGCCAGCCGGACATGGTCGGGGTACTCCGCAGCCAGCCGCCGCAGCTCCTCCTTCAGCCAGGCGTCGCCATCCCCCAGGACCACGAACTGCCCGCCCGCCAGCACCATCTCCGGCACAATCTGAATCGCCAGGTCCACGCCCTTCTGCTCGGTCAGCCGGGTCACCATCGCCGCAATCGGGCCGTCCGTTTTCGGCAGGCCGAGCTCCTCGCGCAGGGCATCGCGGTTCGGCCAGCGCTGCTCCACCGTGGCAAGGTCGTAGTGGTGGCGCACGTGCGGGTCCGTCCGCGGGTTGAACAGGTCGTAGTTCAGCCCGTTCAGGATGCCCAGCAGCGCATTGCCCCGCAGCCCGAGCAGCGCCTCGAGCCCTTCGCCGTACTCCCGCGTCAGAATCTCGCGCGCATACGTCGGGCTCACGGTCGTCACAACGTCGGCATAGTAAATCGCCTGCGCCAGGAAGTCGTTCAGCTCATCCGGTCCCCGGTAGCGCAGGTTGTGAATCGTAAACACGCTCGCCACCCCGCGCAGCCGCGGGTTCGACCAGGCCTGGTTCCGCAGCCCGAACGCCAGCGGCGCCGTGTGCCAGTCGTTCAGGTGAAGAATGTCCGGCACCCACTCGTCCGCCCGCAGCATCTCGATGATGACCCGGCAGAAGAACTGGTACCGGAGCAGGTCATCCGGCTCCCCGTACACGTTCGGCCGCAGGAAGTAGTGCTCGTCGGCGACCAGCTCGACCGGCACCCCGCCAATCCCCTCGACCGTCGCAATGTCGACATCCCGCGGTTTGCCGGGGCTCTGCACCGTCAGCAGACGGTGCTGCCGCGACGCTGCGTGCGCCGCCTTCCCGGAGGCATGGCACGGTGTCACCACCCGCACGTCGTGCCCGATCTCCTTCAGCCGCTGCGGCAGCGATGCCGCCACGTCCGCCAGTCCGCCGACCTTCGCGAACGGGTCGACCTCCGCCGAAGCGAACAGGATCCTCACGGTGCCCTGCTCCCGATGAGCTCCCGTTCCAGCTCGAGGCGCGTCTCGTTCGCCGCCGCCAGCCGCCACCGCGCCTCCCGCTTCACCGGCTCCGAAGCGTCGCCGACCGCGATCGCATGCGCAGCGTACGTCGCCACCTGGTTCAGCAGCAGGAACCCCCGGTAGATCATCGGGATGCTCCACATCGGCCGCCGGCTCGCCCACCAGAACTGGCAGCTGTGCAGCGCCGGCCCGAGCCGCTCATACGCGGCCGCCGCAAACTCCTTCGCCTCCGCCGTCGTCGCGTACCGCCGCGCGACCGCCACCAGGTCAAGGCAGTGGTCCACATACTCCCACTGCAGCTCATGCAGCCGGTTCCCCGGCGACTTCCACAGCGGGAACGGGTTGTGTGCCGCCAGGTCGTCCCGGCTCGTGCTCCAGCTCGATGCGTACGGCTCAATCACCGGCCCGTCGGGGAACAGCTCGAGCAGCTCGCTCGGGAAGACCATCTGCACGCCGTTCCCGTTCGCGGCGAGCAGCTCAAGCGTCGCCCCGAGGAACTCCCGCTCCCAGTCCCGGATGTGGTGCCCGTAGGTCTCCGCGTCCATAGCGGTCACCACGTAGGCATCCTTGCCGCCCCCCACACCGGCCAGGTCCCGCAAAAACGCCTCCGGGTTGGTCTCCCGGAACGAGATGCGGTTGCTCCGGATGTCATCGCGGAACAGCACGCGCAGGTGGTTGCCGTTCACCGGCACGCGGCAAATCACGTCCGTTGGCCAGTCGACCGGGCAGGCCACCCCGCTGACAATCACCCACTCGTGGCCGCTTGCGTTGATAGCCGGCAGAATCTCCCGCGAATAGCACATCTCCGGCGGGAAGAACCCCCGCGGATTCCAGGCCCGGCCAAGCGCGGCGCGGTTCGTCCTCGCGTTCTCCTGGATCTGCCGCTTCCGCTCCGCCTCCGGGATGAGCGGCAGGATCGGGTGGTACTTCCCGCTCCCGACGAACTCCACCCGCCCGGCCTCCGCCAGCTCCCGCAGCCCGGCAACGACGTCGCCGAGCCCGTGCTCCAGCAGCAGGTCCGTCAACACGCCCTGGAGGTTGACCGCCACCCGCGCGTTCTCATGCGCTCGCAATACCCTGATGAGCGGCCGGTACGACTCCTCCGCCACCTTGACGAGCACGTCATGCGTTTGCGTCGGCGGCTGGTAGAAATGCAGCAGCAGCGCCCAGCAGATCATCGCGGCTCCTTCCTCAAGCCCAGTGCGCAAGCCCGGTGCAGATCACCGGGGGCAGGTGTGGGTGGCAAGGCGTCACCCGCACCGCGTAGCCGACCCGCCCGCCCGAGTCCGGGGCGAAGCTGCCCTCGTAGCGGCACAGGCGGTCCTCCTGCTGCGAAAGGAAAGCAAGCGGCGCCTCGGCCTCGATCTGCAGCTCCCGGCCCGCGCCGGTGCGCCCGTACACAATATCGACCTTCAGGTCTGTCGGCTGGAGGGGGCCAGGGTACAGCTGCACCCGCACCCGCACCGGCGCGCCCGCCGGCCGCACCTCGCTGCCGTCATCCTCCACCGCGTACACCTTCACCGCGTTCCAGCCGGCCCGCACGCGCTCGAGCCATGCCGCTACCTCGCGGGCCCGCTCCAGCCCGTTCGCCCGCAGCGCGTGCCAGGCCGCTGCCGCCGGTGCATACGCCCGCGTCGCGTAATCCGAAACCATCCGGTTCGTGCTGAAGCGCGGCGCGTACGTCACGATCGTGGCCTTCATCCGGCGCACCCATTCCCGCGGCACGCCCTGCGCGTCGCGGTCGTAGAACAGCGGGATGACCTCGTCCTCGAGCAGCCCGTAGAGCGACTCCGCGTCGAAGGCGTCCTGCGCCTCCGGGTCGTCGTCCACCCGGTTCCGCCCGATCGCCCAGCCGGTGCCCGGCCGGTACGCCTCCCACCACCAGCCGTCCAGCACGCTCATGTGCAGCACACCGTTCGCGCACGCCTTCATCCCGCTCGTCCCGCTCGCCTCCAGCGGCCGCAGCGGCGTGTTCAGCCACACATCGGAGCCGGCCACCAGCAGGCGTCCCAGCTCCACGTCGTACCGCTCCAGCAGCAGCAGCCTGCCCCGGAACTCCGGCGAGCGGCTCGCCTGCACCACCTCGCGAATGAGCGCCTTCGCGCCGTCGTCCCGGGGGTGGGCCTTCCCCGAAAACAGCACCTGCACCGGCCGCTCTGCATTCCCAAGAATCCGCGCCAGCCGGTCGAGGTCCCGCAGCAGCAGCGTCGCCCGCTTATAGCCCGCAAACCGCCGCGCAAACCCAATCGTCAGCGCCCCGGGGTCCAGCGTCCGCCCGCCTTCAATTTCCCGCGCCGGCAGGCCCCGCCGGAGCAGGTCCTCCGTATGCTGCTGCTTTGCCCGCAAAACGAGCTGCTGGCGCTGGCCTTCGTGCACCCGCCACAGCTCCTCGTCCGGGATGTCGTACACCGCCATCCAGTTCGCACGCTCCGGGTCGTCCCGCCACGCCGGGCCCACGTACCGGTCGAACAGTTCGCCCATCTCGTGCGACACCCACGTCGGCAGGTGCACCCCGTTGGTGATGGCGTCAATTGGCACGAGTTCGCGCGGCAAATTCGGCCACGCCGTCTCCCAGAGCCGCTGCGAAACGCCCCGGTGCAGTTTCGATACGCCGTTCCGGTAGCCGCTCAGGTTCAGCCCCAGCACCGCCATCGAGAACGGCTCCCCGTCGTCCCCCGGGCGCGTCCGCCCGAGGTCGAGGAAGGCGCGGTCGTCGAGCCCGAGCCGCTGCCAGGTGTGCGCAAGGTACCGCCGCACAAGGTCCGGGGGAAACAGGTCGATGCCCGCCGCCACCGCCGTGTGCGTCGTAAACACCGTTGCCCCCGTCACCGGCAGCCGCGCTTCTGCAAACGTCGCCCCGAACTGCTCCATCGCCGCCCGGATGCGCTCCACGCCCAGCAGCGCCGAGTGCCCCTCATTCATATGGCAGACGGCCGGCTCGATCCCCAGCGCCTGCAGCAGGCGCACCCCGCCGATCCCCAGCACCATCTCCTGCTGAATGCGCGTCTCGTTGTCACCCCCGTACAGCCGCGCCGTAATCTCCCGGTCCGGCGGCGCATTCCGTTCGATATTCGTCGAAAGCACATACAGCGGCGTCTTACCGACGTCGATCCGCCACGCCTGCGCCCATACGTCCCGGCCGTCGAACGGGATGCTGACCTCGACGGGCTTGCCATCCGCTCCGAGCACGTGCTGCATCGGCAGCGTTGCCGGGTCGAGGTCGAGATACACCTCCTGCTGCCACCCGTCCGGCGAGATCTCCTGCCGGAAATACCCCTCGTGGTAGAACAGCCCCACGCCGACCAGCGGCAGCCCGAGGTCGCTCGCCGACTTCAGGTGGTCGCCGGCCAGCACCCCGAGCCCGCCCGAGTAGTTCGGCAGGCACTCCGCCAGCGCAAACTCCAGCGAGAAGTAGGCGATGACGTCCCCCCGATCCAGCCCCTCGACTGTCAGGATCGGAGGCCGCTTCAGGTACGCCTCGAGCGCCTCCGCCACCCGCCGCTGGTGTTCCAGGAACCCGGCATCCTCCGCCAGCTCATGCAGCCGCTCCGGCGTGACAAGCTGCAGCAGCCGCACCGGGTTGTGGTCCGTCGCCCGCCAGAGCTCCCGGTCGATCCGTTCGAACAGCGCGGCGGCGTCCGTATTCCACGTCCAGTACAGGTTCCGGGAGAGTTTCCGCAGGGGCTCCAGCGGCCCCGGCAGATTCGGTTCGACGATGAACGTCCGCGCAGGGCGAAGTCGCATCCTTCCATTCTACCCGTGCTCCTCCCTTTGCCGGTAAACGCTCTGCGATCGCCGGTGTCCCGTTGGCCCATCCTCTGCCATCATCAGCTCACGGCAGCCGCCGCGAGGTCGCCCCGAACGATGCCAGTCCGTGCGGTCCTCTTCGATGTCGGCGATACCCTCTGGCACGCCGCCGGGGCGCCGCCGCCCGCCGAATTCCGCCGCCGCGCCGCCGAGCGCGCGGCCGCCTTCCTTCGCGCCCGCGGACTCCCTGCAGCCGACCCGGCCGCCCTCGCCCGCGCCTGCTGGGATGCCATAGAAGCCGCCATGCGCGCGGCCCGCGCCGGCGACCTCATCGAACCCGATTACCCCCGGGTCGCCGCTGATGCGGCCGCCGCCCTCGGCGTGCCGCTCGACCGTGCCGCTGCAGCTGAGTTCCTCGACGCCATCTACGTGTCCGGGGCCGAAGGCGGCAAAGTCGCCTACCCCGATGCCCGCCCAACCCTCAAGGCGCTCCGCGAACGCGGCTTCCGCCTCGGTATCGTCACCAACCGCGCCTTCGGCGGTGAACGCTTCCGCGCCGACCTCCGCGAGGCCGGCCTCGATATTGACTGGGACGTCATCGCCGTCTCCGTCGAAGTCGGCTATCTCAAACCCCACCCGAGCCTCTTCCGTGCGGCCCTCGATGCGCTCGGGCTCGCCCCGGCCGAGGCCGTGATGGTCGGCAACTCCCTCGCCGAAGATATCGCCGGGGCCCAGCGCCTCGGCATGCCCGCTGCATGGAAACGCTCCGCCGCCGACGCCGACGGCGTCGTCCCCGACTTCACCTTCGACCGCGTCAGCGAACTGCTCGACTGGTCGCTCCTCGCGGAGGCCGCCCGTGTCCGCTGAAGGCCGAACCTGGGGCGGCCGCTTCACTGGCGGCATGCACGAACTCACCCGCGAGTACACCGCCGGCATGGACCGCGACCTCTGGGAGTTCGATATCGCCGGCTCCATCGCCCACGCCCGCATGCTTGGGCGCCAGGGCATCATCCCCGCCGCCGATGCCGACGCCATCATCGCCGGCCTCGAAACCGTCCGCGAAAAGTTCCGCCGCGGCGAAATCCCCTGGAATCCAGAACTCGAAGACATCCATACCCACATCGAAGCCGCTCTCCGCGACCTCATCGGCGACCCGGCCGGCCGCCTCCACACCGCCCGCTCCCGCAACGACCAGGTCGCCCTCGTCAACCGCATGGCCGTCCGCGCCCTCTGCGACGACGCCGCTGCCGCGCTCCGTGAGCTCATCCTCGTCATCTGCGAGCTCGCCGAGCGCCACGCCGCCGACCCAATGCCCGGCTACACCCACGTCCAGCGGGCACAGCCCATCACGCTCGGCCACCACCTCCTCGCCTACGGTGAAATGCTCCTCCGCGACCGCGACCGCTTCCTCGATTGCCGCCGCCGGGTCAACGTCATGCCCCTCGGCTCCGGTGCCCTCGCCGGCGCGCCGTATCCCCTCGACCGCGAGATGGTCGCCCGCGAGCTCGGCTTCGACGCCATCTCCCGCAACTCCATCGACGCCACCGCCGACCGCGACTTCGTCGCGGAGTTCTGCTTCGCCTGCGCCATGACGCAGGTCCACATCTCCCGCCTTGCCGAAGAGATCATCCTCTGGGCCAGCAGCGAATACGCCTTCGTCCGCCTCCCCGACGCCTTCGCCACCGGCTCCAGCATCATGCCCCAGAAGAAGAACGCCGATGTCGCCGAGCTCGCCCGCGGCCGCGCCGGCCGCCTCATCGGCGAGCTGACCGGCATCCTCGCCACGCTGAAAGGCCTGCCGCTCGCCTACAACCGCGACCTCCAGGAAGACAAGGCCTACTACCTCGCCGCGGGGCGCACCCTCATTCCCACCCTCCAGGTCTTCGCTGCGATGCTGCCCGCCCTCCAGTTCGACCTCGCCCGCATGCACGAAGCCGCCGGCCAGGGCTACGCCCTCGCAACTGATATCGCAGACTACCTCGTGAAGAAGGGCATGCCCTTCCGCCAGGCCCACGCCGTCGTCGGCGGCCTCGTCCGCGAGGCTGAGTCCCGTGGCTGCGAGCTGAACGAGCTCCCGTTCGAGGTCTACCGGGCCGCCAGCCCGCTCTTCGAGCCCGATGTCCTCGCCATCACCGTCGAATCCGCCCTCGACGCACGGGATATCCCCGGCGGCACCGCCCCGCGCCGCGTCCGCGAAGCCGCGCGCGAACTTCGCACCCTCGTCAGCTGACGTCCGGGCTCAGGGGCGACGGATCCACACCCGCCGGATGATTACCGTCTCGCTGACCGCCGCTGCGTCCGCGTACTCGTCCACCGGCACAGCCTGCTGCGCCGCCTCGGCCGGCTTCTGCCGCGCTGTCCGCCCCTTCGGTTTCGCCCGGACCGCGTTCACCGCCTGCTTCGCGGCCTGCCGCGCCAGGTACTTCCCGGTCAGGCTCATCCCGACCTGGAGCGCAGTGCCGATCGCGACGGCTGTGACCGCCTTCTTCACCGGCGCCGGAAGCGACGCCCGCTCCCGCTCGTACCGCGCCGGCACAGCCGGCGCCGCCGGTGCTACGGCCACCTCCCGCAGGGCAGCGAGGTACATGCCGCAGTTGCGGCAGTAGTTGTCCGAAGGCTCATAGTGCGCGTTGCAATCCGGGCAGGCTGCAGTGATCGCGGTCATGGCGCTCAGTATACGGCCGAGGGCTCCGCCGCGAGCGCCCGCTCGACCTCCGCCGTCAGGTCGACCGGTTCCGGCGGGGGCACCGCCAGCCGACCCTCCGCGATGGCACGCAGCGTCTCGACCAGGAACGGCCGTTCGCGCGCAACCCCGCGCGCCCGGATGTCTGCGTAGAGCGGGGTCGCCATCACCGCCTCGAGAGCCATCCCTGCGGCCCGCTCCGGCGGAAGCTCTGCCCAGAGCGCCGCGTTCGCCGCATCCCGGATGGCGTACCGGCAGAAGCTCACCGCCGGCCCCCGGTCCACGTCGCCCGTCACCACGTTCATCATGCAGCCCGACTCCTCCGCACCCGACCGGATCAGTTCGGCAATCACCTCCTGGTACGTCCCCACCGGCCCGTCCGGGAGCGCCGGGTGGTCGTTCAGGAACGTGAAGCGCCCGTAGAGCGGTTCCGTCGCAATGAGCATGTAGCCGAACATCACTCCGAGGTCGAAGCGGTACCGCGACAGCCGCCGCGCGACCTCGGCGTCGTACTCGTACCGCCACGGCTGGAGCGGTTCGCCCGGCCTCCCGACCTTTCCGCCGCGCTCCTTCCGGAACGCCACCGAGGAGAGCAGCTCCACCGGCGCCCCATGCGCCTCCGCCATCGCGATGAGCCGATCCGTTGGCTCGGCCTCGCCCCTGGCCCGGTTCACGAAGACGACCGCCACGTTCACCGGCAGCCCCCGCCCGATCGCATCGAACAGGTATGCCAGCGCCCCGTACGAGCCGGGGCCGCGCCCGGACGTCAGCCAGGCGATCCGCAGCCGGTCAGAACTCGACATCGTCGCCGTCCGCCTCGTAGTCCTCCTCGATCTCCATCAGCCTGCCCTCGTCCGCCTCCAGCCGCTGCTGGATATGCTGCAGCTTCAGCTCCGCACCCTCGAGCAGCGCCCGCAGCCGGTCCACCAGCGCCGCGCCCTCTTCGTACAGCTTCAGCGACTCCTCCAGCGGCAGGTTCCCCTGTTCCAGCCGCCGCGCGTGCTCCTCGAGCTGCGCATACAGCGCCTCGAAGCTCTCGCTCGCCTCGCTCGGCATCACCGCACCTCCGTCCAGAATGCCCCGTCGCTCACCGCGACCCGCAGCCGGTCGCCCGCGCGGACTCCCCGCACCGACGAGACCACCGGCTGCCGGCCGCCCTCGCGCTGCACAATCGCAAACCCCCGCCGGAGCGTCGCCATCGGGTCGAGCGCTGCCAGCCGGGCCGCCATCGTCTCGAACCGCGCCCGCTCCCGCTGGAGCTGCCGCTCGATGCAGCCCTCCATGTCCCGCGCCAGCGCCTGGACAGCAGCCTGGAGCTCCGCGACGCGGGGTGCGCTCCGCCGCAGCCGCCCGGCCGCGGCCTCGACGTCGGCCGCCAGCCCCGCCGCCGTCTGCCGCACCGCCGAGGCCATCGCCCGGTCGAGCACCTCCAGGTTTCGCCGCACCGCCACGATGTCCGGCGTGGCCCGTTCGGCTGCTGCGCTCGGCGTCGCTGCCCGCACGTCCGCAACGAGGTCCGCAATCGTCACGTCGGTTTCGTGCCCGACGCCCGTCACCACCGGGTACGGTGACGCGTAGATCGCCCGCGCCACCCGCTCGTCGTTGAAGGCGTGCAGGTCCTCCGATGCGCCGCCGCCCCGCACCACGAGAATTACGTCCAGGTCCGGTTCGGCGGCCAGCCGCCGCAGCGCGGCGACGACCTGCCCGGGCGCCAGCTCGCCCTGGACCATCGCCGGGGCGAACACCAGCGTCGCCAGCGGCCACCGTTTGCGCAGCACAAACTGCACATCGTGCAGCGCCGCACCCCCCGGCGAGGTCACGAGCCCGATCCGCATCGGAAACCGCGGCAGCGGCCGCTTCCGCGCCGGGTCGAACAGCCCCTCGGCTTCCAGCCGGAGCCGCAGCTCCTCCAGCTTCGCCGCCAGCGCCCCCACTCCCTCCGGCCGGGCGAAATCGCAATCGAACTGCAGCTCGCCCCGCTGGATGTACACCGTGATCCGGCCGTGCGCGATGATCCGGTCGCCGTCCTGCAGCTGGAAGCCCCGCGGCATCCGGTCTCGGAACATCACGCACCGGATCGCCGCCTTCGCGTCACGCAGCGTGAAATACCGGTGCCCCAGCTGGCTCTGCGAATAGTTCGAAACCTCGCCGGTGATCCAGAGGTCGGAGAGCAGCTCGCTGGCTTCCACGTACTCCCGCAGGAAGCTCACGACTGCCGAAACTGGCAGTACCTGGTCAGTCGGTCCCATCGTCCGACAAGGCTACGCCGCCGCACGCCCGCTGGCGAGCAGCCGGCCCCGGCACCCTACTGCACCCGCTCGATGTACTGCCCGGTCTCCGTGTTCACCCGGATCTTCGTCCCTGGCTCCACGAACAGCGGGACCTGAACCACCAGGCCGGTCTCCAGCGTCGCCGGCTTCGTGCCGCCCGTCGCCGTGTCCCCCTTGAAGCCCGGCTCCGTGTCGGTCACCAGCAGCTCCACCGTGATCGGCAGCTCCACCCCGATCACCTCGTCGCCGTAGAGCACCAGCTCGCAGGTGTCGTTCTCCTTCAGGTACTTCGCCGCGTCCCCAACCTTGTCGGCCGCCACCGGGATCTGCTCAAACGTCTCGGTGTTCATGAAGTAGAAGAACTCGCCGTCGTTGTACAGGTACTGCATCTCCCGGCGCTCGACCCGCGCCCGCTGGAACTTCGTCCCCGCCTGGAACGTCTGCTCGATGATCGCCCCGCTCCGCACGTCCCGGAACTTAATGCGCACCTGCGCCGACCCGCGCCCCATCTTGATGTGCGCGTAGTCCAGGATCGAATACAGCTTCCCGTCGAGCTCGATGGTCGCGCCCTTCTTCAGCTCCCCTGTCGAAATCATGCGTCAGTCCCCCTCAAGGTTCAGTTTCGGTGCGTGGCTCAGGACGCGCGCGCGGCCATCCTCGAGCACGACGATATCTTCGATGCGCACCCCGCCCCAGCCGGGCAGGTAGATGCCGGGTTCAATGGTAAACACCATTCCCTCTTCGAGAACATGGTCCGATGACGGACCAAGATACGGGTCTTCGTGCACCGCCAGCCCGACGCCGTGCCCGAGCCCATGCCCGAACTGCTCGCCGTAGCCCGCCTCCCGGATCACGCGGTGCGCCAGCTCTTGCGCATCCGCGCCGCGCATCCCCGGCTCGACCCCCGCGATCGCCGCTGCCTGCGCTGCCCGCACAACCTCGTACACCTCCCGGAATCGCGCATCCGGCTCCCCCAGCACCACCGTGCGCGTCAGGTCCGAGCAGTAGCCGCGGTACCGCGCCCCAACGTCGATGACGATCGGCGTCCCCGACGCGAACGGCTCGCGGCGCGGCTGCGCGTGCGGCAGTGCACTCCACGGTCCGCCCGCAACGATGCTTGGGAACGAGACCCCGCTCCCGCCTTCTTCCCGCACGTACCGCTCGAACCGCGCAGCCGCCTCGTCTTCGGTCATCCCCGGCTCCAGCTCGCTGGCAAGCCGCGCAAACGCCCGATCGGCGATGCCGATGGCCGCCTCCAGCAGCGCCAGCTCCTCCCGGTCCTTCACCCGGCGCAGCTCCTCCACCAGCCCGAACGCCGGCACCAGCTCCGGCCGGTCCCCCGGCGGCAGCGCCTCCAGCATCTCCGTCAGCCCGAGGAACGCCGCATACGTCAGGTCGCGCGGCGAAACCCCGATGCGCTTCCCCGCCGCCCCGGCCTCCCCAACCAGCTCCCGGAGCCAGCCCTGCCGCGGACCCTGCGCCCGCAGCACCCGCACGCCACGCCCGGCAGTCTCCTGCTCGGCCTGCTCCCAGTAGCGCGAATCCACCGCCAGCACCGCTGCCCAGCGGGTCACCAGCAGCACCCCCGCCGATCCCGTGAATCCGCTCAGGTACGCCCGCGATTCCCAGCCCGGCCCTTCCTCGCCCGGCGCAGAAATCAGGAGCCCGTCGAGCCCTTCCCGTTCCAGCAGCGCCCGGAGTCGCTCCAGCCGCCCCGTCACGGCCGCCCCTCGAGGTAGTCCAGCAGGAGATTCGTGGCGACCCGGTACCCGTCGCGTCCCAGCCCGGTCACCTGCCCGATGCACACCCCGGCGATGAGCGACCGGTGCCGGAAGGCCTCCCGCCGGTGCGTGTTCGAAAGGTGCACCTCCACCACCGGCAGCTGGATCGCCTCGATGGCATCCCGCAGGGCGACCGACGTATGGGTCCAGGCCCCGGCGTTCAGCACCACCCCGTCGACGACCCGGCGGTAGCTGTGGAGCGCGTCGATCAGCGCCCCTTCGTGGTTCGACTGGAAGCAGAGGACCGCCGCGCCGCGGCCATTCGCCACGCCGGCAACCTCCGCTTCGATGTCCGCCAGCGTCGTCGTGCCGTACACCTCCGGCTTTCGCTCGCCGAGCAGGTTCAGGTTCGGGCCGTGGGCGAGGAGGAGGTACATCGCCTCGCGATTGTCCGACGCCCCGCTCCCCCTGTCACCCCATCCCCGCTGCCTTCCGCCGCCGCTGCCTCCCGGATTCGAGGCTTTCCTCCGCAAGCCGCTCCCACGCCGAGCGGGTCAGCTCCGCCTGGAGCTGCCGGCTCACGTGGGTGTAAATCTGGGTTGTCGCCGCCGATGCATGCCCGAGCAGTTCCTGCACGATCCGCAGGTCCGCCCCGCCGTCCAGCAGATGGGTCGCGAATGAGTGCCGAAGCAGGTGAGGATGCACATCCGCCGGGATGCCCGCCGCAACGGCGTATCTCCGTACCAGTCCCTGCACCGAGCGGGCGGTCAGCCTCCCGCCGAACCGGTTGAGAAACAGCGCCGGGCACCCCTGCCCGCGTTTCGCTCCCGCGGCGAGCGCGGGCCGTCCTTCGGCAAGGTACCGCTCCAGCGCCAGCATCGCCGGCTCCCCGAAGAGCACAAGCCGCTCCTTCGCGCCCTTGCCGTGGACGATCGCCGTCCCCTCCCCGAGGTTCACCTGCCCGACATCGAGCGCCACAAGCTCCGAAATGCGCAGCCCGCCCCCGTACAGCAGCTCCATCATCGCCCGGTCGCGCAGTCCCTGCGGCGTCTCCACGTCCGGCGCCGTGAGCAGCCGGTCCAGCGCCCCCGGGTCCAGCACCTTCGGAAGCCGCCGCGGCCGCTTCGGCATCGCCAGCCCGTGGAGCAGGTCCCGCTCCGTCGCACCTTCCCGCTGCAGGTAGCGGTAGAACCCGTGCACCGTGCTCGTCCGCCGGGTCAGCGAGGCCGCCGCCATCCCGGCCTCCTTCAGCTCGCCGAGGTACTCCCGGAACACCTGCCGCGAAATCGCCAGCGGCTCGAGTTCCCGCTCCCGGCACCACCGCAGGAACGCGCCGATGTCGTTCCGGTAGTTCCGGATGGTGTACGCCGACCGGCCGGCCACCGCGCCCAGTTCGCGCAGGTACGCCTCGAGGAACGCTTCGGCCGTCTTATGCGGGGCCGGAGTTGGCATAACGGCATGCTGAACCGTCAAGCCCGACCGCGCAACTCCTCCCAAGCGCTCCGGCGCCGCCGCCGGTGAGGTCC
The DNA here is from genome assembly GCF_002563855.1 of Tepidiforma thermophila. Lineage (NCBI taxonomy): Bacteria > Bacillati > Chloroflexota > Tepidiformia > Tepidiformales > Tepidiformaceae > Tepidiforma > Tepidiforma thermophila. Next base: position 2,358,985 of record NZ_PDJQ01000001.1, on the reverse strand, counting down.
GTCAGCTCGCCTTGCGGGCCGCCGCATTGGCGCGGCGCTTTGCGAAGGCCGCTTTGCCCCGCGCGCTCCGCTCCAGCAGCTTCCGGTTCGCCTCTTCCCGGACCTCCGGCGGTCGTGGCGGGGTCATCTTCCCCGGCTCGAGGCTGTTCGTCGTGTAGCTGCAGTTCGGGTAGTTCCAGCACGCATAGAACGTCCCCCGCCGCGAGCTCTTCTCCACCAGCTGCCCTGTCTCCGGCTCTTCCGGGCACGGCACCCCGACCGGCACCCCCGCCCGGAAGTCGCACGAACCGCCCGCCCGGTTCTCACACTCGATGTAGGCGCCGAACCGGCCCGTCTTCTTGAGCAGCTTGCCGCCGTCCTTCGGGCACCGGTAAGGGATCTCCTCCGGCGCGCTCGCCTTCACCGGCTTGCCGTCGGGGCCCATCGGCAGCGTGAACGTGCACTCCGGGTAGCGCGGGCACCCGAAGAACTTCCCGTTCCGGCCCCACTTGATCACGAGGTTCGCCTGCCCGCATCCCTCGCAGGGGATGTCGGTCTGCTGCTGCTCCTTCTCCGCCTCGGCCTCCGCCCGCTCCAGTTCTGCCTTGAACTCCGGCCAGAACTCGCGCAGCACCTCCATCCAGTCCCGCTCGCCCGAGGCAACCTCGTCGAGCTCCTCCTCCATCTCGCCCGTGAACGGCACGTCCACATACTTCTTCATGTGCTGCTCGAGCAGGTCGTGCACGATGAAGCCCAGCTCCTGCGGCACCAGCTGGCGCCCCTCCTTCCGCACGTACTCCCGCTTGAGCACCGTCTGGACGATGCTTGCATATGTGCTCGGCCGCCCGATGCCCAGCTCCTCCAGGGCGCGCACCAGCGACGCCTCCGTGTAGCGGGGCGGCGGCTGGGTCTCATGCCGCTTCGCCTCCACACCCCGCCGCTCCAGCGCTTCGCCAGCGGTCAGCTCCGGCAGGGCATCCACCACCTGCTCGCCGCTCTCGTCCGCTTCGGCCGCCTCCGCCCCGTAGACCTTCAGATGACCTTCGAACACCAGCGTGCTCGCAGTTGCCCGGAACGTCCCGGCGGGCGCACCCTCGGCCTTCGCCGCAATCTCAACCGTGACCGTTTTGTAGACCGCATCGGTCATCTGGCTGGCCAGGAACCGCCGCCAGATGAGGTCGTACACCTTCAGCTGCTCCGGGCTGAGCGACCGCCGCAGCTCCTCCGGTCGCAGCGCCGGGTTCGTCGGCCGGATCGCCTCATGCGCTTCCTGCGCCCCGCGCGCCCGGGTCCGGTACACCCGCGGCTTTTCCGGCACGAAGTCCGCGCCCCACGCCTCCCGGATAAACGCCCGCGCCTGCTGCTGGGCCACCGGTGAAACCGCCACCGAATCGGTGCGCATGTACGTAATCAGGCCGGGCATCCCGTTGACGCCTTCGTACAGCTCCTGCGCCACGCTCATCGCCCGCGCCGTGCTCATCCCCAGCCGGTTCACGGCCGCCTGCTGGAAGGTGCTGGTTGTGAACGGCGGTGCCGGCGCCACCTTCCGCTGCCCCTGCTTGACCGCCTCAACCGTAAAGGTCGCCCGGCGGAACCCCTCCACCAGCCGGTTCGCCGTCGCCTCATCCGGGATTGCCGGCCCGGCCGGGCCGAACTCCGGCCGGATCTTTGCGCCCTTCGGCATCCCCTCAAAGGCCACCAGCCCGGCCGTGAATCCCCGGCCCTCCTTCGCAACCTCCGCGTCGATCGTCCAGTACTCCACCGGCACAAACGACTGGATCTCCCGCTCCCGCTTCACGATCAGCCCGAGCGCCACGCTCTGCACCCGCCCTGCGCTCGCGCCCCGGCTCACCTTCTTCTGCACGAACCACGTCAGCGGGTAGCCGATCAGCCGGTCCAGCACCCGCCGCGCCTGCTGCGCGTCGACGAGGTGCATATCGAGCTTCCCGGGCTCCCGCCGGCTGTGCTCCGCCGAAGCCGGCGCCTGTCCCAGCGCCTCCGCAAATGCCGCCTCGATCGCCGGGCGCGTAATCTCATGGAACACCACCCGGGTCACCTTCTCATCCGGGATGCCCGCCGCCTCTTTGATGTGCCAGGCGATCGCCTCGCCCTCCCGGTCGGGATCCGTGCTGAGGAAGACCCGTTCCGCCCGCTTCGCCGCCTCCGCAATCTCCTTGATAACCTCCGCCTTATCGACCCGCGAGTTGCGGTCCTTCACCACCACGTACTTCGGGCGGAAGTCCAGCTGCTCAACGTTCTCCACCCCGTAGCCGTAGGTCGGCAGGTCGCGCACGTGCCCGAGCGATGCAATCACCTCGTACTCGCTGCCGAGGATGCTCTGGAGCGTGCGCGCCTTCGTCGGGGACTCCACCACTACCAGGTAGCGCGGCCCTTTCCGCTCGCGCGCGGGCGTCGCCTCGCTCCCGCCTGCCGGGGCCGGTGCCTCCGCTTCCGTCTTCCGCCGCCGTCGCGTTGCTGTCGCTGTCGCCACGTTGAACTCGCCTGTTCCCCTCGATTCCCGGTCTGCCGGGACTTTCCAAGGTAGTGATGCCGTCGCCCCTCTGTCCAGCACAGGGGCTTGACGCGCTGTTGTCTCGAAACGTCGGCTGGCTCAGGCGATGGCGTACGTCATTGGCCCTGCCTGCCGCACGAGCCCGTCGATCTCCAGCAGGGCGAGCGCCCCTGAAACCTCCGCCGCCGGTCGCCCGAGCGCCCGGACCAGCTCATCGATGTGCAGCGGACCGGCGGCCAGCAGCTGCAGGATCGGGTCGTCACTGGCCGCCGCTGCCGCCCCTGCCGCTGGAGACGCCGTGCCGCCCGGGAGCGGCAGCTGGGCGCCGGTTTGGAGCAGGTTCAGCTCCTCCGCCAGCTGCTCCGGCCTTGCCACCAGCTTCGCGGTGTTCTCGCGAATCAGCTGGTTCGTTCCCGCGCTCTGCAGCGAGAAAATGCTCCCCGGCACTGCGAACACGTCCCGCCCCTGCTCGAACGCCCAGTTCGCCGTGTGAAGCGCGCCGCTCCCCTCCCCCGCTTCCACCACCAGCACGGCCCGCGCCAGCCCCGACAGGATCCGGTTCCGACGCGGGAAGAAATCCCGCCGCGCCGGCGTCCCGAGCGGGTATTCGCTCACCAGGCACCCGTGCTCCGCGATCCGCTCCGCCAGCCCGGCGTTCTCGCGCGGGTACACCTGGTCCACCCCGCCCGCAAGCACCGCCACCGTCGGTGTCCCGTGCTCCAGGGCCACCCGGTGCGCAATCGCATCGACCCCGCGCGCCAGCCCGCTGATGATCGCCACGCCCAGCTCAGCCAGCGCCGCGCAGAACGTCTCCGTTGCCTGCCGCCCGTACGGCGTCACGCTCCGTGTGCCCACCACCGCAACCGCCTGGGGGAACTCCGGCCCCGCACTCCCCCGCACCACGAGCACCGGCGGGCTCTGCGGGATCTCCCGCAGCCGCTGCGGATACTCCGCGTCGCGCCAGGTCAGCGCACGCGCTCCCGCTCGTTCGAGCTTCCCCAGCTCCTCGTCCGCGTCGAACGCTGCCTTCACCCGGGCCACGCTCCGGACATACGGCTCATCGATGCCCGCCGCTTTCAGGTCCCCGGCCGGCGCGTTCCATGCCTCGGCAATCGACCCGAACTTCGCGATCAGCAGTGCAAAGCTCGTCGTTCCCAGCCCGGCCCGCCGCAGCGCCAGCCAGTACGGCAGCTCGTTCACCTCGCCCATGCCCGCCGGATCCTAGCAGGCTCGCCTCAGTGAGCCGCAACTTCCTCCGGCTCGCGTGAGCGCTGGCGCGAAATCCGCAGCCGCCGCACGCGCCGCCCCGACATGCTCAGCACGCGCAGCGTCAGCCCGTCTACCTCCACCTCATCGCCGACCGCCGGCAGCCGCCCAAGGTGATGGATCAGGAACCCGCCGATCGTGTCGAAATCCTCCGACTCCACCTCGACGCCGAACAGCTCCCGGAGGGCATCGGTGCTGGTGCTCGCATCGAGCACCACCTCGTCCGGCGAAATTACCTCGACCGCCGGCCGCGCGACGTCGTACTCATCCTCGATCTCGCCGACGATCTCCTCGAGCAGGTCCTCGATCGTCACAATGCCGGCCGTCCCGCCGTACTCGTCCACCACGATCGCCATGTGGGTCCGGCGGGCCTGCATCTCGGTCAGCAGCTCGTCGAGCCGTTTCGACTCAGGGATGAAGTACGCCTCGCGCACCAGTTCGCGAATCGGCCGGTCCTTGCCGCCGTCCGCCATCGCCCGGAGCAGGTCCTTCGCATACACGATGCCGACGATGTCGTCGATGCTCTCCTGGTAGACCGGCACCCGGCTGAACCCCCGCTCCGTCACCACTGCCGCCACCTCGCCGACCGTTGCCGTAATGTCCACCGCGGCCACGTCGATACGCGGCACCATAATCTCCCGCGCTGTCTTGTCTTCGAGCGCAATCACGCCCCGGATCATCCGCCGCTCCTGCTCTTCCACACCGCCCTCGGCCTCCTCCCGCTCCACCAGCGCCAGGATGTCGGTCTCCGGTTCCGGCGTGACCAGCCGGATCGACCGCGCCGCCAGCGCTGCCGGCAGGCCGAGGATAAAGGCCGGCACTGCGAATGCCCGCCGGGTCGCCACCGCCACACCCGAGAGCTTGAGCGCCGCATACTCGGGCGCCCTGGCAACCACCATCCCCACAGCCATCTGCACCATCGCGATGAGCGCGCCCCCGGCCATGCCGTAGCCTACTGCCCCCCGGAACGGACCGTGACGATCTGCACCGAGGTAGGCCAGGAGGGAAATCACCAGCGACGCGACGAGCACCCGCGCTGCTGTTATGGTGCCGAGGTAGCGACCCGGCTGTTCCACCGTGGTCGCAATCCGCTGTGCCTGCCGGTTCCCCCGCGCCGCAAGCGCACGGATGCGCACATCATTCGCCCGCTCGAGGGCAGCCTCCGCAGCCGCGATGGCCGCAAGCACTGCCGACCCCGCGATGACGACCACGACCGAAAGCAAACTGGAAGGTTCCATGGATGGCTCCTCCGCCCCCTCAGGGGGAGGCCTGCCCGCGCTCCTTTCGCTCGAACGGCTTCGCCGGCACGCCCCGCACGCTCATGCCTGCAGGCACATCGCGCGTGACCACTGCGCCGGTCGCCGTGAACGCCCCGTCCCCCACCGTCACCGGCGCGATCAGCATGGTGTCCGAGCCGATGAACACCCCGCGCCCGATGATCGTCCGGTGCTTGGCAACGCCGTCGTAATTGCAGGTGATCGTCCCGGCGCCGATATTCGTCCCGTCGCCCACCTCGGCATCGCCGAGATAGCTGAAGTGGTGCATCTTCACCCCGCGGCCCAGCCGCGAGTTCTTGACCTCAGCGTAATTGCGCACCTCGCACTCGTCGCCGATGACCGCGCCCCCGCGGATGTGCGCAAACGGTCCCACGGTGCACCGCTCGCCGATGACCGAATCCTCCACCACCGACGCCTCCACCCGCGTGTCGCGCCCGACCAGGGCATTGCGCAATGTCGTATTCGGGCCGATGACAGCGCCCTCCGCCACCACGCTTCGCCCTTCGATGCGGCTCCCCGCGAGCACCGTCACGTCCTGCCCGAGCTCTGCCTCCGCGCCGATGAACGTCGTTGCCGGGTCTTCGACCGTCACCCCCGCCAGCATGTGCCGCTCCAGCACCCGCCGCCGGAGCACCGCCTCCGCCTCCGCAAGCCTGACGCGGTCGTCCACCCCGAGCGCTTCTACTGCGGGGATTTCCACCGTGGCGGCGGGCCGGCCCTCGTTCGCCGCCATCGCCACCAGGTGCGTGAGGTAGTACTCGCCCTTCGCGCTGAGGGGAACCTCCGGCAGGTGCGACCAGAGCCACGCCGCATCGAACACGTACTGCCCGGCATTGATCTCGGCCGGGCCATCGGAGCCTTCGTACTCCGCCGCCTCCACCACCGCAGTTACTTCGCCGCCTGGCCCCCGGACCACCCGGCCAAGCCGGCCCGGCTGCTCTACCCGGCACGTTGCGAACGCCAGCGGCCTGCCCGCTGCTGCCGCCGCCAGCCGTGCCAGCGACTCCCCGGTAATGAGCGGCGCGTCGCCGTTCAGCACCACGACGCGGCCGCACCCGGCGAGCGCCCCCTCACAGCGGCGCACTGCCCCGGCAGTCCCGTCCAGCGTCTCCTGTCGGACGAACGTCACCCCGGTGTCTGCCAGCGCGGCCTCCACCAGCTCTGCACCATGCCCCGTGACCACCACAATCCGTGCCGGCTCCAGCGTCTTCGCCGCCACCACGACGTGGCGCACCATCGGGACCCCGCACACCGGGTGGAGCACCTTCGGGAGCCGCGACCGCATCCGCGTGCCGAGCCCCGCCGCCAGGACAACCACCCCGGTGCCGCTCACAGCCCGGCCTCGCGGCAAGAACAATTCCCGCCAGGGCCAGCAGTGGCCCTCTGCCTCGATGTACTGGAAGGTTCAGATGAGGCGCACATAACGGACGGATATCCCGTCCGTCTTCCATCCTAGGAATCCCCGCGATCGGGTGTCAACCGATCCGCTTGCGCTCTCGACACGCCCCGCACCCCGACCCTAGGATGCCAGCAACAGCCATGAGCAACCCCCCGCGCACTTCCGACGAGATCCGCGACGCCTTCATCTCCTTCTTCAAAGAACGCGGGCACGTGCTCCTGCCGCCCTGGCCCCTCGTCCCCATCGGGGACCCGACCTCCATGTTCACCTCGGCCGGCATGCAGCAGTTCAAGCCCCAGTTCATGGGCGAAGAACCTCCGGCCGCGCCCCGTGTCGTCACTGTCCAGCGCTGCTTCCGCACCACCGACATCGAAGAGGTCGGCGACCTCAGTCACCTCACCGCCTTTGAGATGCTCGGCAACTTCAGCTTCGGCGACTACTTCAAACGCGAGGCGATCCGCTGGGCCTGGGAGCTCCTCACCGAAGTTTACCGCCTCGACCCCTCCCGCCTCCACGCCACCATCTACCTGGACGACGACGACAGCTACCGCTTCTGGCGCGAGGTCGGCCTCCCCGACGATCACATCCACCGGCGCGACGAAGACCTCAATTACTGGTTCTCCTTCCCCAAAGACACACCCGGCGCCAGCGGCCCTTGCGGCCCCGACAGCGAGATTTATTACGACCTCGACCCCTCCCGCGACCCCGCCGAGGCCCGCCTCCACACCGGCCCCGACGGCCGCCCGGCCGGCGTCGGCTACAGCGACCGGTTCCTCGAAATCTGGAACCTCGTCTTCATGCAGCTCTACCAGCACCCCGACGGCCGCCGCACGAACCTCCCGGCCCAGAACATCGATACCGGCAGCGGTCTCGAGCGCGTCGCCATGGTCCTCCAGGGCAAGCGCTCCGTCTTCGAAACCGACATCTTCCTCCCCATCCTCGCCGAGGCCCAGGCCGTCGTCGGCGTCGACTACCTCGGCGGCGCCGCTACCGAGCTCCAGGCATACGCCATCCGCGCCATGGCCGAGCACTGCCGCGCCGCCACCCTCCTCATCGGCGACGGCGTCGTCCCCAGCAACGAAGGCCGCGGCTACGTCCTCCGCCGCGTCATCCGCCGCGCCATCTACTTCGCCCGCAAGGTCGGCGTCAGGGAGCCGTTTACCCACCGCCTCGCCGCCGCCGCCATCGGCCGCCTCGGCGGCTACTACCCCCACCTCGTCGAGAACCAGGCCTTCATCCAGCGGGCACTCTCGGCCGAGGAGGAGCGGTTCACCCGCACGCTCGAGGCCGGCACGCACCGGCTGGAGGACCTCCTCGAACGCCTTCGCGCCGCCGGCGCGTCCACCATCCCCGGCGACGAAGCCTTCACCCTCTACGACACCTTCGGCCTCCCCGTCGAGCTCACCCGCGAAATCGCCGCCGCCGAAGGGTTCGCCCTCGACGACGCCGGCTTCCACGCCGCCCTCGAAGCCCAGCGTGCCCGCGCCCGCCAGCAGGGCGCCTTCCTCAAGGGCGAGGTCTCGCCCATCATTCAGCAGCTCGGCGACGACCACAGCAACTTCGTCGGCTACACCCATACCGAAGCCGATGCCGCCGTCGTCGCCATCCTCCGTGGCAACGCCCTCGCCGACCTCCTCACCGAGGGCCAGCAAGCCGAGCTCGTCCTCTCGACCACCCCCTTCTACCCCGAGGGCGGCGGCCAGGTCGGCGACCGCGGGAACATCGTCACCCCCACCGGCGTCTTCCTCGTTGAAGACACCCAGGCCTCCGGCGGCGCCATCGTCCACCGCGGCCGCGTCGTCGAAGGGGAGATCCGTGCCAGCCAGCGCGCCACCGCCACCGTCGACCTCCACTGGCGCCGGGGTGCAGCCCGCAACCACACCGGCACCCATATCCTCCACGCGGCCCTCCGCGCCATCCTTGGCACCCACGTTCGCCAGCAGGGCTCCCTCGTCACTCCGGACCGCCTCCGCTTCGACTTCACCCACCTCGAACAGACGCCCCGCGAGGCCCTCGCCGAGGTCCAGCAGCTTGCCAACGAGAAGGTCCGCCACGACCTCGAGGTCCAGTGGCGCACCACCGGCTATCGCCAGGCGATCGAATCCGGCGCACTCGCCTTCTTCGGCGACAAATACGGCAGCGAAGTCCGCGTCGTCGAAATCCGCGAAAACAGCCACGTCTTCAGCGCCGAGCTCTGCGGCGGCACCCACGTCCACCACACCGGCCAGATCGGCTTCATCCACATCATCCGCGAGGGCGCCGTCGCCGCCGGCACGCGCCGCATCGAAGCCGTCACCGGCCGTGCCGCAGAAGCCTACCTCCTCGAACAGCAGGACCGCCTTCTCCGCATCGCGGAGCGCCTCAACACCTCGCCGGCCGAGGTCGAAGACCGGATCGACGCCCTCCAGTCCGAGCTCGAGCGCCTCCGCAAACAGGCCGAACAGCTCGCCCGCGTCCAGGCGGCGGCCCTCGCCGAGGGTCTCGTCGCCGGCGCCGAGCGCGTCGGCGAGGCAGCCCTCGTGGTCGCCCGCGTCGACGCCCTCTCCCAGGACGTCCTCCGTGACGTCGCCGACCGCCTCCGCGGCCGGCTCAAGTCCGCCCTCGTCATCCTTGCCGCAGAAATCGAAGGCCGCCCGGCGTTCCTCGCCGCCGCCACGCCCGACCTCGTCGCCCGCGGCGTCCACGCTGGCACCATCATCCGCGCCGTCGCGCAGGCCGCCGGCGGCGGCGGCGGCGGCCGCCCCGACCTCGCCCAGGCCGGCGCCAAAGACCCGTCCCGCATCGACGCCGCCCTCGCCGAGGGCCGGCGGCTCGGATTGGAGGCGCTCTCCGGCTAGTCACCCGCCGGCGCCCCAACTCATGGAGGCCGAACGCTGACGAACGCACCACCCCCGCAGGACGTCCCGCCAGCAGAACCCGCAGACAGCCTCGCCTCCGTCATACTGGTCGACCGGACGGAAGACATCGCCGCAATCTGCGGCCGCCTCGATACCGCACCCACCTGGGCGGTCGTCATCCACGCCCCCGACGGCAACCGCCAGCTCGCAACCGAGCTCGGCATGCGCCGCCTCCTCCGCCACGCCGAAGAGACCGGCCGCGTCATCGCCGTCGCCACCCGCTCCCGCGCCCTCGCCGACCGCGCCCGCGAGGCCGGCCTCCCGGTCGCCCGCCGTCCTCACCAGGTCCGCTGGGACGCCGCCGGCCGGTACGTCATCCGCCTCGGTCCCCTCTCAATCGTCGCACCGGCCATCGGGCGGTTCGTCCAGGTGGCCATCATCGCCGGCGTTGCCGCCCTGGCCCTCTTCCTCGCGCTCTTCCTCGCCCCATCCGCAACCGTCGTCGCCTATCCACCGACCGAAACGCTCGCCGAGACCATCACCATCACCGCGATTCGCGACCTCGCGGAGCCCGATTACGACGCCCGCCGCCTGCCGGCTGTTGCTGTCTCGGCATCCCGCTCGTACACACTCGCCGTGCCTGCCACAGGCACCGTCCGCGTTGGGGTTGGCTACGCCCGCGCAACCGTGACCATCACCAACCCCACCTCCGCCGACGTTCTCGTCACCGCCGGCGCCGTGCTCCTCGCGGCCCCCGATTTCCTCGACTTCGAACTCGACGCCGACGTCACCGTGCCCCGCAACGGCAGTGCCACGGCGGCTGTCGTCGCCCGCCAGCCCGGCGAGCGGTACAACCTCCCCGCCGGCTCGATTACCGGCTGGTTCGACGAACGCTACCGCTTCCTTGCCGTCACCAATCCCGAGCCGGCAGCCGGCGGAACCAGCGAGCCGCGTCCCGCCCCCTCGGAGGCCGACGTTATCGCCATCCGCCAGCTCGCCGCCAGCCTCGCCGATTCCGACGCCGTCCGCGAAGACCTCGCAGCCGCCCGCCCCCGCGACGCCGTCTTCCTCCGGACAGCATCCGCCTCGGCAAAGCTCGGAACGCCGCGCCCTGCCATCGGCACCCCCTCCCCCGTGCTCCTGCTCGATGTCACCATCGAAGTCACCGCGCTGGCAGTAACCGAAGCGGTCCTCCGCGAGCTGGCCGTCCGCGCTCTTGTGCCCCCCGGCTCCCGCGGCGAACTCCTCGCCGAAACAATCCGCGCCAGCGAAACGGGCGCCTCCACCTACGACGCCGAAGCGGACGCCTTCACCACCAGCCTCCGCCTCTCCGCCGAGTTCGCCCGGGACATCACCGCAGCCGACCTGCAGGCCGCCATCAAGGGCAAACGTCCCTCAGAGGCGCGTTCGACCCTCCGCGAGCGGTATGCTATCGATGAAGCCGACGTGCGCGTCGTGCCCGGCTGGGCCCCCTTCCTGCCCCGCTTCGGCATCCGCCTCGATGTCCGCCTCGCCGTTCCCGAGGAATCACCCGCAGTCGGCACATCTCCAGCGAATCGCGAATGAACGACCGAAACCCCGCGGCCGGCCGCCGCATCCTCGCACTCGACCCCGGCGAAGCCCGCATCGGCGTCGCTATCTCCGACGACCTCGGCATGTTCGCCCACCCGCGCCCCGCCATCGTCGGGCGCGACCGGCGCGCAGCTCTCAGGGCCATCGCCGATCTCGTCGCTGCCGAACAGGTCAGCGAAGTCGTCGTGGGCCTGCCCGTCTCCCTCTCGGGCGAACACGGCCCGCAGGCCCGCGCCGTGGAATGGTTCGTCGCCGACCTCCGCGCAGCCGTCCGTGTCCCGGTCCGCACCGCCGACGAACGGCTGACCTCGGCCCAGGCCGCCCGCCAGGCTCCGGCTGCCGCCCGCCGCCGCGACGGCACCCTCGACTCGCTCGCGGCCGCCCTCCTCCTCCAGTCGTTGCTCGACGCCCGCCGGGGGGCCCCGTGACGAAATTCCCGGGCACTCCCTTTGCCGCCGCCGGCATCGGCGTCACCGTTCTGGTTGCACTCCTGGCCGCCTGGGGCATCGCTGGCACCCCCGCGTCGGTGCGCAGCAGTCTCCCCGTGGCAGCCGAGGCACCCCCGCCGTCGTCCGCCGCGACGGTGCCATTCACCCTGGAGCGCGGCGCCTCCGCTGGCGAGGTCGGCCGGCGCCTCGAAGAGCTTGGCATCATCCGTTCAGCACGCCAGTTCGAGATGCTTGCACGTCTCCTGGGCGTCCAGGGCCTGCTCAGCGCCGGCGATTACCTCCTCCCCGAGCGGGCCAGCGCGCTCACCGTCCTCCAGCTGCTCACCGTCAAGGAATCCGTCCCGGTGCTCCGGGTAACCTTCCCCGAAGGGCTCCGCATCGAAGAAATGGCCGTCATCGCCGAGCAGGCCGGCTTCGGCACCCGCGACGAATTCCTGGCCGCCACGGCCCGCGCCCAGCTCCCGCCCGGCCTCGCCGAGTACCTGCCCGAAGGCGCCACCCTCCAGGGCTACCTCTTCCCCGACACCTACATCCTGCCCGTCGGCTCGACCATGGATGACCTCGTCGCCTACATGATCCGCACCCTCGACGAGCGCTTCACCCCGGAGCTGCGCGCCGCCGCCGCCGCCCGCGGCCTCAACCCCCACCAGGCCCTCACCCTCGCGTCGATCGTCGAGCGCGAAGCCGTCATCCCCGAGGAGCGGCCGCTCATCGCCGGGGTCTTCTACAACCGCCTCGCCGCCGGCGACCGCCTCGGGGCCGACCCCACCGTCCAGTACGCCGTCGCCGAAGACCCCGCCTCAGTCCGCCAGTACGGCTGGTGGAAGAAGGAGCTCACCATCATCGACCTCGAGAACCCCTCCCCCTACAACACCCGCCTCTTCCCCGGTCTGCCTCCCGGCCCCATCGCCTGCCCCGGCCTCGCCTCGATCGAAGCCGTCGCCCGCCCGGCAGTAACTGACTACTACTACTTCGTCGCTGACGCGAAAAAGGGCGACGGCTCCCACGTGTTCGCGGTCACCTTCGCCGAGCACGAACAAAACATCGCGCTCTACGGGTCCCCATGAGCCGCCGCGCCGGCATCATCGGCCAACCCGTCGGGCACTCCCTCTCGCCCGTCTTCCAGTCCGCGGCCTTCGCCCACTGCGGCCTCGATGTCGTCTACGAGCGCTGGGACACGCCGCTTGCCGACCTCCCCGGGCGCGTCGCCGCCCTGCGCGCCCCCGACGTCCTCGGCGCCAACGTGACCGTACCCCACAAGGAGGCGGTTATCCCCCTCCTCGACGAAGTCGGCGACCAGGCCGCCCGGGCCGGCGCCGTCAACACGATCGTCAATCGCGACGGCCGCCTCTTCGGCTTCAACACCGATGGGCCCGGGTTTGTGGCCGCCCTCCGCCAGGAGGCCTTCCTCGAACCCGCCGGGCGCTCCTTCCTGCTCCTCGGCGCCGGGGGAGCCGCACGGGGCATCGCGCTTGCCCTCATCGATGCCCGCGCCGCCCGCGTCGATATCTGGAACCGCACACCCTCCCGCGCCGCCAGCCTCGCGGCTGACCTCGGCCCCCCGGCCCGTCCCCTCGCAGACCTCCCGCTCCTCGCTCCCTACGATGGTCTCGTGAACTGCACCACCATCGGCATGCGCGGCGGCCCGGCTCCCGGCGCATCCCCCGTCTCCCTCGAAACGGCCGGGCCGGATTTGCTCGTCGTCGATATCGTCTACGCCCCCCTCGAAACACCGCTCCTGCGCGAAGCCGCCGCCCGCGGCCTCCGCACGCTCGGCGGCCTCCCCATGCTCATCTACCAGGGCGCACTCGCCTTTGAACTCTGGACTGGCCTCCCCGCGCCGGTCGACGTCATGTTCGCCGCAGCCCGCAACGAACTCGCCCGCCGCGAAGGAGCCGCCCCGTGATCCTCCTCGGCATGATCATCGTCGGCGCCATCTTTCTCGTCGTCGGCTGGGCCGTCACCACCGAAATGCTGCAGCACCGCGCCTGGCGCCGCCGCGTCGCCTCCGGCGACACCGACATCATCGCCGCCCTCATCGAAGAGGCCCTGGGCACCTGGCGCCGCGCGCGCCCGCCGAAGGGCATCCACCCCGGCACCTGGGCCGGGATTCAATCGGCCCAGCTCGTGGCCGTTGAGCCCGACAGCGCCACCCTGACGGCCTCGGCAGAGGGCGAGTTCCGCACCGAAGGCGGCCAGCGAGTCCAGGTCATCTCGCCCCTCGACGACGCCATCGCCATCGCCGCAAAGCTCCTCGACATGATGCTGTACGATGTCCCCAACCTGCGCCTCGGAACTGTGCGCGTCGACGTGTACACCACCTTCGCTTCCCCCGACGGCACGCTCACCCAGCAGCCCATCCTTACGGTCACGGCCGACCGGGCCGTCGCTGAGGACCTCGCGTGGGATGCCCTTACCCCCGCCGAAATCCTCGGCCGCTTCGAGGCGCACTACGTGCGCGATCCCGCCGGCCGCGCCATCCCCATCCAGCTCCCGCCCGTCACCGGCGTCCCGCCGCGCCCCGCCGCGGGGGCTGCCGCCGAAGCCGCGCCCCGGGCCGAGCACCCCACGGAGTAACCATGGGCCACTTCCGATTCCTCACCGCCGGCGAAAGCCACGGTAAGGGCCTCACGATGGTCATCGAAGGCCTTCCCGCCGGCCTCCCCCTCTCCGAAGCCGACATCGCGCCGGACCTCGCCCGCCGCCAGGGCGGCTACGGCCGCGGCGGCCGCATGAAAATCGAAAAGGACCGCGCCGAGATCACCGCAGGCGTCCGCCACGGCCGCACCCTCGGCTCCCCTGTTGCCCTCTGGATCGAAAACCGCGACTGGGTCAACTGGACCGAGAAGATGGCCGTCGAGCCGGTCGAGACCGAAATCGAACGTGTCACCCGCCTCCGGCCCGGCCACGCCGACCTCCCGGGCACCCTCAAGTACGGCTTCGATGACGTCCGCAACGTCCTCGAGCGCGCCTCTGCCCGCGAAACCGCGGCCCGCGTCGCCGTCGGCGCCGTCGCCCGCCGCCTCCTCGCCGAATTCGGCGTCGAGATCCGCAGCCATGTCCTCTCCATCGGCGGCGTCGAAGCCAGCGTTCCCGACCCCATCGACTGGAACGCCGTCGAAGCCAGTCCCGTCCGCTGCGCCGACCCCGTCGCCGCCGAGGCGATGGTCGCAGCCATCAACGCCGCCAAGCCCGATGGCGATACCGTCGGCGGCGAAATCGAAGTCCGTGCCATGGGCGTTCCCCCCGGCCTCGGCAGCCACGTCCACTGGGACCGCAAGCTCGACGGCCGCATCGCCCAGGCCATCCTCAGCATCAACGCCTTCAAAGCCGTCGGCCTCGGGCTCGGCTTCGAAGCCGCCCGCATGCGCGGCTCCCGCGTCCACGATGTCATCCTCCCGGTCGACCAGTGGCAGGGGCGCCCGTGGCGGCACGCCACCAACAACGCCGGCGGCATCGAAGCCGGCATCACCACCGGCGAAGACATCATCGTCCGCGCCGCCATCAAGCCCATTCCCACCCTCGCCCATCCCCTCCCGTCCGTCGACCTCGATACCGGCGAGGAGGTCCTCGCCCACTACGAGCGGAGCGACGTCTGTGTCGTCCCCGCCGGCGGCGTCGTTGCCGAAGCCATGGTCGCCATCGTCCTCGCCGACGCGTGGCTCGAAAAGTTCGGCGGCGACACCCTCGAGGAAGTCCGCCGCAACTACGAGGGCTTCCTCGCGACCATCGGCCCCCGCGCCCGGAGCAGCTGATGGTCCCCCGCCGCATCTTCCTCATCGGCCTCTCCGGCAGCGGCAAGTCCACCACCGGCCGCATCCTCGCACGGCGGCTCGGCTGGGAGTTCATCGACACCGACGACGAAATTGAGCGCGAAGCCGGCCGCACCGTCGCCGAGCTGTTCGCCGCCGAGGGCGAAGCCGCCTTCCGCCAGCGCGAACTCCGCGCCCTCGAGCGTGCCGCTGCCCGCGAGCCGGCGGTTATCGCCACCGGCGGCGGTGCACCCACCATCCCCGCCGCCCGCCCCATCCTCGGCACCGGCTTCGTTGTCTGGCTCGCCGTCTCCCCCGCCGTCGCCGCACAGCGCATCCTCGCCGCCCCCAACGCATCCGAACGGCCCCTGCTCGCCGGCGACCCCCGCGCGCGACTCGAAGCACTCCACCAGGCGCGCATCGACCTCTACCGCGGCGCCGATGCCGCCGTCGACTGCGACGACCTCACCCCCGAGGAGCAGGCCGAGGAGATCGAGCGCCTCTGGTACGAATGGCAGCGCGACCCTGCCCCGCCCGCCCAGCGCTTCTACTCGCCCTACGCCGCCCCCCGCGAATCGGCACCCGGGCCCATCCCCGAGCCTGCCGCCATCGTCACCGCCCCCGGCGGCACCTACCCCGTCCTCGTCGGCGAAGGCGCCCTCGGCGCCCTCGGCGCCATCTGCCGCGACCTCGACCTCGATGGCCGAGCCTTCATCATCACCGACACCACCGTCGGTCCCCTCTTCGCTTCCCGCGCCGAATCCGCGCTCGAATCCGCCGGATACACCGCCGCGACCTTCGCCATCCCGGCGGGCGAAGAACACAAGAATCTCCAGACCCTCTCCGCCGTCTACGACTTCCTCATCGACCACAGAATTGAGCGGACGGACTTCGTCGTCACCCTCGGCGGCGGCGTCGTCACCGACCTCGCCGGATTCGCCGCCGCCACCATCCTCCGCGGTGTTCCCTTCCTCCACGCCCCCACCTCCCTCCTCGCAATGGCCGACGCCGCCATCGGCGGCAAGACCGGCATCGACCACCCCCGCGGCAAGAACCTCATCGGCGCCTTCGCCCAGCCGCGCGCCGTCGTGATCGACCCCCTCCTCCTCCGCACCCTCCCCGAACGCCAGCTCCGCAACGGCTGGGCCGAACTCCTCAAGCACGGCTTCATCCTCGACGAACCGCTCGTCCGCGACCTCGAAGCAGCCTCCGTCGACGGCCCGCCCCTCACATCGGCCGACCTCATCGCCCGCTCCGTCGCCATCAAGGCCGCCATCGTCTCCGAAGACGAACGCGAATCCGGCCGCCGCACCCTGCTCAACTACGGCCATACCGTCGGCCACGCCATCGAGGCCGTCACCGGCTACCAGACCTACCTCCACGGCGAAGCCGTCGCCATCGGCATGCGCGCCGCCGGCATCATCGCCGTCGAACTCGGCCTCCTGCCCTCCGCCGACTTCGAGCGCCAGCAGGCCCTCATCCGCCGGTTCGGCCTGCCCGAGACCGCCCCCGGCCTCGACCCTCGCGCCGTCTTCGATGCCACCCTCGTCGACAAGAAAGTCCGCGCCGGCGCCATCCGCTGGGTCCTGCTCGAGCGCATCGGCCAGGCCGTCGTCCGCCAGGGCGTCCCCGACGCCCTCGTCCACCACGCCATCGAGACCGTGACCCGCCCGTGACGGCCGCTGCCGCCTTCCGGTTCGAACTCACCACTCGCCCGGCTGGCCCCGTCGCCCCGCGCACCGGCCGCCTCCACACCGCCCACGGCATCGTCGAAACCCCCGTCTTCATGCCCGTCGGCACCCTCGCCACCGTCAAAACCCTCCTCCCCGCCGAAGTCGCCGAAACCGGCGCCAGCATCATCCTCGTCAACGCCTACCACCTGTATCTCCGGCCCGGCCATCGGCTCATCGAGCGGCTCGGCGGCGTCCACCGCTTCATGCGGTGGGACCGCCCCATCCTTTCCGATAGCGGCGGCTTCCAGGTCTTCTCCCTCGCCAGCCTCCGCAAAGTCACCGAAGACGGCGTCCGATTCCGCTCCCACATCGACGGCTCCGAGCACCACTACACGCCCGAGCTGGCCATGGAAGTCCAGCAGGCCCTCGGCGTCGATATCGCCATGCCGCTCGACCACGTCGTCCCCGGCGATGCCCCCTACGAGGCCGCCGCCGAAGCCGTCCAGCGAACCCTCCGCTGGTACCGCCGCTGCCGCGAGGCCGCCCCCGGGCTGCCGACCTTCGCCATCATCCAGGGCGGGACCCACCCCGCCCTCCGCCGCTACCACGCCCGCGAAGCCCTCCAGGCCGAACCCCCCGGCTTCTCCATCGGCGGCCTCTCCGTCGGCGAACCGAAAGCCCGCATGTGGGAAACCGTCGAACTCACCAACGCCGAGCTCCCCATCGAACGGCCCCGCTACCTCATGGGCGTCGGCAGCCCCGAAGACCTCGTCGAAGGCATCGCCCGCGGCATCGACATGTTCGACTGCGTCCTCCCCACCAGGCTCGGCCGCAACGGCGCCCTCTTCACGGATACAGGCCGGCTCACCATCCGCAACGCCGCCAACCGCGAAGTCGACGCCCCGCCCGACCCCGTCTGCGATTGCCTCGCCTGCCGCCAGTTCAGCCTCGCCTACCTCCACCACCTCTTCCGCAACGACGAGCTGCTCGGGCACCGGCTCGCAACCCACCACAACCTGCGCTACCTCGCCCGGCTCGTCGAGCGAGCCCGCCAGGCCATCCGCGATGGCAGCTTCGAACAATTCCGCCGCGAGTTCCTCGCCCGCTACCGGACAGCCGACGAAGAGGCGCGTCTCGCCAGCCGGCGGCGAATGTAAAAAACCGGCCCAGGGCCGCGGCAGACCCCTTGCAAACAACGCCGAGACGTGCCATCTTGAAACTCCCCCGCCGGCCACAGTCAGGGCGGCAGCGCCCGCGAGGGGCGGCCCCGTTGACAGCCTGGCGGAGAGAAGTTAATCTTCTCGTTCGGGCCTTACGAAAGGCCAGCGCACCTTAACAACTGGATAGCGGACGAAAGAGAACGTCTGGGACCCCGTTCAAACGGAACATCCCGGCCGCAAGGTCGGTTCTGTTTCTACGGAGAGTTTGATCCTGGCTCAGGACAAACGCTGGCGGAATGTATTAGGCATGCAAGTCGTACGAGCCTTCGGGCTAGTGGCGAACGGGTGAGTAACACGTGGGTAACCTGCCCCGTAGTGGGGAATAACTCCTCGAAAGGGGAGCTAATACCGCATAAGACCCCCGGTGAGAGTCCGGGTGGTGAAAGCTCCGGCGCTACGGGAGGGGCCCGCGGCCGATTAGCTAGTTGGTGGGGTAATGGCCTACCAAGGCGACGATCGGTAGCTGGTCTGAGAGGACGATCAGCCACACGGGGACTGAGATACGGCCCCGACTCCTACGGGAGGCAGCAGCTAAGAATCTTGCGCAATGGGCGAAAGCCTGACGCAGCAATTCCGCGTGGAGGACGAAGGCCTTCGGGTTGTAAACTCCTTTTGTGAGGGAAGAAGTTCTGACGGTACCTCACGAATAAGACACGGCTAACTACGTGCCAGCAGCCGCGGTAATACGTAGGTGTCGAGCGTTGTCCGGATTTACTGGGCGTAAAGCGCCCGCAGGCGGCCAGGCAAGTCCAGGGTGAAATCTCCCGGCTCAACCGGGAGGGTGCCCTGGAAACTGCCTGGCTTGAGGCAGGGAGAGGGATGTGGAATTCCCGGTGTAGTGGTGAAATGCGTAGATATCGGGAGGAACACCAGTGGCGAAGGCGGCATCCTGGCCCTGTCCTGACGCTCAGGGGCGAAAGCGTGGGGAGCAAACCGGATTAGATACCCGGGTAGTCCACGCCGTAAACGATGAGTACTAGGTGTTGGAGGTATCGACCCCTTCAGTGCCGAAGCCAACGCGATAAGTACTCCGCCTGGGGACTACGGCCGCAAGGCTAAAACTCAAAGGAATTGACGGGGGCCCGCACAAGCAGCGGAGCGTGTGGTTTAATTCGATGATACGCGAAGAACCTCACCCAGGCTTGACATGCACGTGGTACCGATCCGAAAGGTGAGGGACCCTTCGGGGAGCGTGCACAGGTGTTGCACGGCCGTCGTCAGCTCGTGCCGTGAGGTGTTGGGTTAAGTCCCGCAACGAGCGCAACCCCTGTCGCCAGTTGTACTTCTCTGGCGAGACTGCCGAGAAAACCTCGGAGGAAGGAGGGGATGACGTCAGGTCAGCGTGGCCCTTACGCCTGGGGCTACACACACGCTACAATGGGCAGTACAACGGGTCGCGAAGCCGCGAGGCGGAGCTAATCCCATCAAAGCTGTCCTCAGTTCGGATTGCAGGCTGAAACCCGCCTGCATGAAGCCGGAGTTGCTAGTAACCGCAGGTCAGCACTACTGCGGTGAATACGTTCCCGGGCCTTGTACACACCGCCCGTCACGTCACGAAAGTCGGAAACACCTGAAGCCGGTGGGCTAACCCGCAAGGGAGGCAGCCGTCGAGGGTGGAGCCGGCGATTGGGACGAAGTCGTAACAAGGTAGCCGTAGCGGAAGCTGCGGCTGGATCACCTCCTTTCTAGGGAGCCTGCCCCGGATCCACGCCAGCCGCCTCAGCGGTGGGGCAGCTGGCCCGGAAGCAGCACCCAGGTCGATCGGTCCGGCGTTTCGCCGGGTCGTTACACCACCGCGGCGCCCAGCAGCCGTCTTTCGTCCGCTATCCAGGTGTCGAAGGTGCACTGGCCGCGTACCCGGGGGCCATTAGCTCAGCTGGTTAGAGCGCAGTCCTGATAAGACTGAGGTCTCTGGTTCGAGTCCAGAATGGCCCACCATCCTGGCTCAAACCCCGGCCAAGCGCTTCACCCCCGGGCGCCGGGCGTGGCATACTCGAACCCGGAGGGGCCGTAGCTTAGTTGGGAGAGCGCCGCCTTTGCACGGCGGAGGTCAGGAGTTCGAATCTCCTCGGCTCCACCAGCCAGTTCGGCCTCCCGGCGGCACCAGCCAATCGACACAGGCTTCGCATCCAGCCCCTGCCAGCACGGCAGCGGCCGGCGGCGAAGCCGGGCTCCCAGCCGGGAGCACGCACCTTAAGAACTGAAGAGCGAAGATACTGCATCGCCTCGGCGGCACGCGCTAGCGTCGCCAACGAGGCCGGGCAATTCATACCGACCGAGTCTTGGTGGAGGTCAAGCTACCAAGGGCGCGCGGTGGATGCCTAGGTATCAGGGGCCGATGAAGGACGTGGCAAGGCTGCGATAAGCTCCGCCCAGCTGCCAAGCAAGCGTAAGCGGAGATCTCCGAATGGGGTAACCCAGCCCGGCAAAACCGGGCTACTCCAGGCTGAACACATAGGCCTGTGAGGGGGAACCGGGGGAACTGAAACATCTAAGTACCCCGAGGAAAAGAGAGTATTCCCCTAGTAGCGGCGAGCGAACGGGGAGGAGCCCAAACCGGCAGGGTACGCCCTGCCGGGGTTGTAGGGCCGGCCATCGTGCAGTTACCAATCGCACGGGTAGGAGAATGGACCTGGAAAGGCCAGCCAGAGAGGGTGATAGCCCCGTAAACGAAACCTGCTGCGACTGCCGGCCGGTACCTGAGTACCACGGGACACGTGAAACCCCGTGGGAATCCGGGGAGACCACTTCCCAAGGCTAAATACCCCTGATGACCGATAGTGAACCAGTACCGTGAGGGAAAGGTGAAAAGTACCCCGGGAGGGGAGTGAAAGAGAACCTGAAACCGCGTGCCTACGTGCAGTCGGAGCCCGTCGCAAGGCGGGTGACGGCGTGCCTATTGAAGAATGAGCCGGTGAGTTACTCTACGTGGCGAGGTTAAGCAAGGAGACTTGCGGAGCCGCAGCGAAAGCGAGTCCGAACAGGGCGTCACAGTCGCGTGGAGTAGACGCGAAACCGAGTGATCTACCCATGGGCAGCGTGAAGTCCAGGTAAAACTGGATGGAGGCGCGAACCTTCTAGCGTTGCAAAGCTATTGGATGACCTGTGGGTAGCGGTGAAATGCCAAACGAACTCGGAGATAGCTCGTTCTCCCCGAAATGCATTTAGGTGCAGCGTCAGGCGATCTCCGGCGGAGGTAGGGCTCTGAAAGGGCTAGGGGGCTCACCGCTTACCGAACCCTATCAAACCGCGAATGCCGTCGGACAAAGCCTGGCAGTGAGACGGTGGGGGCTAAGCTTCATCGTCAAAAGGGAAACAGCCCAGACCACCAGCTAAGGTCCCTAAGTCCACGCTCAGTGTGAAAGGATGTTGAACCGCCCAGACAGCCAGGAGGTTGGCTTAGAAGCAGCCATCCTTTAAAGAGTGCGTAATAGCTCACTGGTCGAGTGGTTCTGCGCCGACAATTCAACGGGGCTAAGCGTGGCACCGAAGCTGTGGGTCAGCAGCCTCGAGCTGCTGGCGGTAGGGGAGCGTTTGCTTCCGCTGTGAAGGGGTAGCCGTGAGGCGCCCTGGAGCGAAGCGAAGTGAGAATGCCGGCATGAGTAGCGCAAGGCGCGTGAGAACCGCGCCCCCCGTATACCTGAGGTTTCCTACGGAAGGTCAATCCGCGTAGGGTTAGTCGGGCCTAAGCCGAGGCCGAAAGGCGTAGGCGATGGACAGCTGGTTAGTATTCCAGCACCGCAGTGGTAGCGTTTGATGCAGAGGGGGGACCCAGCAGGGTAGGCCCCGCGGGCCCATTGGACATGGTCCGTTCCTGGTTCGTAGGCGTCTCGCCGGAGGCAAATCCCCGGCGGGGTTAAGCGGAGGAACCGGGACGAGTGGAGACATTGTCAAAGCGAGGGGGCTGAGCCCACACTGGCGAGAAAAGCCTCGCTGCTAGTTACCATTGCGCCCGTACCGCAAACCGACACTGGTAGGTGGCGGTAAGCACCGTAAGGGGATCGGGAGAACCTTCGTTAAGGAACTCGGCAAATTGGATCCGTAACTTCGGGAGAAGGATCGCCCCCGGGTGTGTAGAACCTCGCGTTCCAAGCACCGGGGGGCCGCAGAGAGCAGGCCCAGGCGACTGTTTATCAAAACCACAGGTCTCTGCAAAAGCGAAAGCTGATGTATAGGGGCTGACGCCTGCCCAGTGCCGGAAGGTTAAGGGGAGAGGTGCAAGCCTTGAACTGAAGCCCCGGTGAACGGCGGCCGTAACTATAACGGTCCTAAGGTAGCGAAATTCCTTGTCGGGTAAGTTCCGACCCGCACGAAAGGCGTAACGATCTGGGCACTGTCTCGACGAAGGACCCGGCGAAATTGAATTGACCGTGAAGATGCGGTTGACCCGCGGCAGGACAAAAAGACCCCGTGGAGCTTTACTGCAACTTGGCGCTGGAAGTGGGTCTGAGATGCGTAGGATAGGTGGGAGGCGACGAAGCGCTGCTTCCGGGCGGCGTGGAGCCAACCTTGAAATACCACCCTTCTCTGATCTGCTTTCTAACTCCTGAGCAAGCAGGAGGACAGCGTCTGGTGGGCAGTTTGACTGGGGCGGTCGCCTCCTAAAGAGTAACGGAGGCGCACAAAGGTTCCCTCAGGGTGGATGGAAATCACCCGTCGAGTGCATTGGCATAAGGGAGCTTGACTGCGAGACCCACAAGTCGAGCAGGGGCGAAAGCCGGTCAAAGTGATCCTACGGTACCGAGTGGAAGGGCCGTGGCTTAACGGATATAAGCTACCCCGGGGATAACAGGCTTATCTTGCCCAAGCGTCCACAGCGACGGCAAGGTTTGGCACCTCGATGTCGGCTCGTCGCATCCTGGGGCTGGAGTAGGTCCCAAGGGTTGGGCTGTTCGCCCATTAAAGCGGTACGCGAGCTGGGTTCAGAACGTCGTGAGACAGTTCGGTCTCTATCCGCCGTGGGCGTAGGAGCCTTGAGAGGAGCTGCCCCTAGTACGAGAGGACCGGGGTGGACGGACCGCTGGTGTGCGGGTTGTTCCGCCAGGAGCACCGCCCGGTAGCCATGTCCGGACCGGATAAGCGCTGAAAGCATCTAAGTGCGAAGCCGACCTCAAGATGAGGGCTCCCACCGAGTCAATCGGGTAAGACCACAGGAAGACTACCTGTTCGATAGGCGCCAGGTGTAAGCGCAGCAATGCGTTCAGCTGAGGCGTACTAATGGTCGAGGGCTTGACCTCCAGCAAGACCCGGCGCGCATGAAACGCCCGTCCCGCAGTTCTTCGCTCTTCAGTCCTCGAGGTGCACCGGCTCGCCGGCCCTCACATACCGCGGGGTGGAGCAGTGGTAGCTCGTCGGGCTCATAACCCGAAGGTCGGGGGTTCGAATCCCTCCCCCGCTACCAAACCCACACAGCACACCACAACGGCCCGGGTCACCCGACCCGGGCCGTAGCTTTTTGCCCTGCCTCCAGCCCCGACCCCCTCGTCTATCGCCCCCGCGGCCCGGTCGGCCCCCTTGCGGAACCCCGTTCGAACGTCACCCGCCGTTCCGGCGGCCTCCCACCCGGGATCTCCCCTGCACCGCCAGCACCCGCTCCGCCGCGTCGTCGCCCACGTCCCCGCATCCCCCCACCCGGCACAACCCCACTCAGCTCCCCAGCACAATTGCTCTCCCCGCCACCACCAGCACCACCCGCTCCGCTTCCCGCCCAATCGCCTGGTTCGCCAGTCCCAGCGCATCGCGGTAGTACCGCGTCAGCCGGCCGACCGGCACAATCCCCCAGCCAACCTCATTCGTCACAACGACGGTCTCGCCGGTCCGCGCCAGCGCAACCGCCGCAAGCTCCCTGGCTTCCGCGACGACCCGCTCCACCAGCCCCTCCCACAGGCCTGCCGGCGCACCATCGTCCAGCCCCGCCCGCCAGAACACGTTCCCGCACCACGTCGCAAGGCACTCCACCAGCACCGTCGCTTCGGCCTCGGCCGCTGCAACGGCGCCCGCCAGGTCGAGCGGCTCCTCCACGGTGGCCCATCGCGCCGGCCGGCGTGCCCGGTGGGCCGCCACCCGCGCCGCCGTCTCCTCGTCGGTCGCCTCCATCGTCGCCAGATACACCACTGGCACCCCCGTCGCAGCCGCCAGCTCCTCGGCGTACCGGCTCTTGCCGCTCCGCGCCCCGCCCGTCACCAGCGTCAGCCGGCCCATCACCCCGCCCCCGCCAGCGCCCACGAAGCGACCCGCTCGATGTCCAGCGACGACTCCAGCACGTCGGCCAGCCGGTCGAAGGCCGCATCCTCGTTTTCCGCCTCACCCGGTGCAAACGGCTTCCCGCGGAGGCGCGCCACGTTCCTTAGCAGCCGCGCCCTGAACTCCCGATCCCGAAAGGCCCCGTGGACATACCACCCGAAGACCAGCCCATCGTCCGAGGCAGCCCCGATCGCCTCGCCATCAGCGGTCCAGGCCGCCGGTTCGCCGTCGATGGCCGTCGCCCCGGCATGGATCTCGTACCCCTCGACCTCAAGTCCCGCACACCCGCTCAGCAGTCCTGGCCCGCCCTCCAGGCGGACCCGGCTCAGGCGGGTAACCTTCCCCCGCCTAAACCGGGTCCGACACCGCAGCCAGCCCAGTCCCTCCGCCGACCCCGGTGATCCTTCGATGCCCTCCGGGTCCTCGACAGCCTCGCCGAGCATCTGAAAGCCCCCGCAGATGGCGATCACCGGCACGCCCGCAGCCCGCAGCCGTCCCAGCGCCGCATCGAACCCCTCGGCTCGCAGCCACGCAAGGTCGTCCCGGGTCGCCTTTGTGCCCGGGACAATAACGAGGTCCGGGTCCGCGAGCTGGTCCGGCTGCCCGGCGTACCGCACCCGCACGTCGGGCTCCCGTTCGAGCGGGTCGAAATCATCGAAGTTCGCGATCCGCGGCAGCCGGATCACCGCCACATCGATCCCGCGGAATGGGCCGTGCGTATCCCGCCGCCGGTCGAGCGCAACCGAATCCTCCTCCGGGATGCCCGGCTCGCGAATCCACGGAATCACCCCAACGACCGGCACCCCGGTCAGCCGCTCGATCTCCTGCAGCCCCGGCTCCAGCAGCGAGGGGTCCCCCCGCAGCTTGTTAATCACGAACCCCTTCACCAGCGCCTGCTCATCCGGTTCCAGCAGGTGGTACGTCCCGTACAGGTGTGCGAATACGCCGCCCCGGTCAATGTCACCGACAACCAGCACCGGCGCTCCCGCGTACCTCGCCACCCGCATATTCGAGATGTCCCGCGCCTTCAGGTTGATCTCCGCCGGGCTCCCGGCCCCTTCGATGATGACGAGCTCGAACTCCTCGCGGAGCAGGTCGAGCGAACGCGCCACGTCGTCCCAGATGCGCGCCTTCGCCTCCTGGTAGGCGGCCGCATGCAGTGTTCCGATCGGCCGCCCGAGCACCACGACCTGCGACCGCAGGTTCCCCTCCGGCTTCAGCAGCACCGGGTTCATCTCCACCCGGGGCAACGCCCGCGCCGCCAGCGCCTGCACGTACTGCGCCCGCCCGATTTCGCCCCCGCCGGGCACCACTGCCGCGTTGTTCGACATGTTCTGCGCCTTGAACGGGGCAACGCGCACGCCCCGCCGTGCGAACAGCCGGCACAGCCCCGTCACCAGCAGGCTTTTCCCCGCCGACGAAGCCGTTCCCTGCACCATCAGGACTCCCCCGCGAGACATCGCCGTACCTCCACCATGGCATGCACCAGCCGCTCGGCGTGCCGCTCGTGCGGGATAGCCACCCGCACCCACTCCGGCAACCCGAACGACGCGCAGTCCCGGATAACGAACCCCCGCATGAGCAGCTGCGCCCTGAACGCCGCGCCGTCGCCTGCCCGCACCAGCAGGAAGTTCGCCAGCGAGGGGCGAACGGCGAACCCCGACCGCTCGAGCGCGTCGAGCAGAAACGCACGCGTCGCCGCGACCCTCCGTATGCTCTCCCGGCAGAACTCTTCCAGCTCAAGCGCCGCCATCCCGGCCGCTGCCGCCGGCGCGCTCACCGACCACGGCGGCTGCTGCGCCGAAACCCGTTCGATGTCACCCGGCGTTCCGAGCAGGAAGCCCAGCCGGAGCCCGGGCACCGCGTGGACCTTCGTCAGCGAACGTAGCACCAGCAGCCCCGACGCCGGCTGCACGCGCTCATCCTCCGGCCACGCGAACGGCATGTACGCTTCGTCCACCACCAGCCGCCCTCCCGCGGCCTGTGCTGCCCGGCGAAGCTGCTCAACCTGCTCCCGCGAGCACAGTTCGCCGGTCGGGTTGTTGGGGTTGCAGAGGAAGGCAATCGAAGGCCGCAGCTCTGCGAACAGCCGCCCCGCGTCGCCGCCGCGTGCAGGGTAGGGTGCCTCCACCGCGGACATGCCAGCAGCCCGCGCTGCCGCGGCATACTCCCCGAACGTCGGCCCGAAGATGAGGCAACCGCCATCCCCGGCAAACGCCCGGCAAAGGAGATAGATCAGCTCACTCGTGCCGTTGCCCGCCAGCAGCTGCCCGGGCTCCAGCCCGAACCGGTCCGCCCACGCGCGGCGCAATCCTGCAGCGTCCGGCTCGGGGTACCGGCCGATCGTCGCGTTCGCAGCCGCTGCGGCCACCGCCGGGTGCGGGCCGTACGGGTTCAGGCTCGCGCTCAGGTCGACAAGCTCGATGCCCGCAGCCGCAGCAGCGGCCAGCTCCGCCTCAGTCACCCCGCCGTGGACCACTCGCCCGCTCATCCGTCAATCCTCCAGCACATCGTCGCCCCGGCCAGCGCCATGGCTGCCAGCGCCAGTGCGCCCGTCCGCTGCGCCCTCCGGATATCCGCAGCCCCCGGCTCGCGGCCCGCTCCATGGAGGACATGATGTTCCAGCTTCTCCAGCCGCACGCCGAGGACGTGCGCCATCGCTGCCATCGGCCACCCCGCGTTTGGGCTCGACGTTGATCGCGCATCGCGCACCAGCCGTCGCACCTGCCGGGCCCCGGGCAGCGGCCGCACCAGCACGAGCGAAGCGGCTGTCAGCCGCGCCGGCAGCCAGTTCAGGACATCGTCGAGCCGGGCCGGCACCATCCCGAACCGCCCGCGCGAACGGTAGCCGACCATCGCGTCCAGCGCGTTGACCGCCCGGTACGCGGCCGCTCCCGGGAGCCCTGCCGCCAGGTACCACCACGCCGGCGCCACCACGCTGTCCGAAAGGTTTTCCGCCAGCGACTCAATCGCCGCCGATGCGACGAGCCCCGGCGGCAGGTCATCCGTCCGCCGGCTGACCATCATCGCGGCCGCCGCGCGCGCCCCGGCGAGGTCGCCGGCTTCCACCGCATCCGCCACCCTGCCGGCGTGGCCAAACAGCGCCCGGATGGCCAGGGTCTGCTTCAGCGCCAGCGCCTCAAGCACGAAACCGGCCGCGCCGCGGCCCCACGCCGCGCGCACAACTCCCATGGCGGCCCCAAGCGCCAGCCCGACTGCCGTCGCCGTCAGAAGTACGCCGCGCGTCGCTGTATCTCGCCGTCCCTCGGATGTCAGCAACCGGTCGAAGCAGCCCGCGGCCCGGCCGAACAGCGCAACCGGGTGCCAGCGGTTCGGCAGCTCGCCCATCGCGAGGTCGACGACGGCCGCCGCGCCCAGCACCGCCGCGCGCCGCCGGATCATCGGAGGGCCTCCCATGCCGTCCATGCATCCAGTTGTCCTGCCAGCCCCGCGGCCGCCAGCAGCACCGCGCACTCCCCCAGCTCGATGCACGCGCCGTACGCGTCGCCGTTCAGGCCCCCGAACGCCCGCCCGAGACCCCAGCCGGCCAGCAGCATCGCTGCCGCCCCTGCTGCGGATGCCGCAATCCCCCACCACCCCAGCGCAGCACCCCCTGCAGCGGTGGCTGCAGCCGCGCCGGTCAGTACCGCGCTCCACCTGCACCCTGCCCGGAAAGCAGCCCCCATCCCCGTCTGTCTCATGGGCGGAAACGCCCGCGCCGCGGCCGGCAGCCACCCCCGCGCCCCGGCAGCCGCAGCGAACGCTGCCCCCGCCGCCGTACCCCCGGGCAGGCTGGCCAGGCAGCTCACCTTGAGGATGACAACAAAGACAACAGCCGCCACTCCATACGTCCCGTGATGAACGTCTTCGAGGATCGCCACCCGCCGCTCTCGCGGGGCCGCGACCAGCGCAGCGTCGGCAGCATCGGCCGTGCCGTCGAGGTGGAGGCCGCCGGTTACAGCCGCCCACGCCGCAACCGCAATCGCCGCCGCTGGCAGCGGCGGCAGGAGTGCGTGCGCAGCCCACGTCACGCCGGCCGCGCTCCCGCCGATGAGCAGCCCCACGGCCGGGACCCAGCCTGCAGCGCGCTCGGGTGCCCATGAGGCCCCGCCTGCCGGCAGCCGGCTCAGCAGCCCGATCGCCGCCAGCAGCCCGTTCACCCGTCCAGCCGCTCCGAAACGCCGGCCTCCGCGAACTCCGCCATCTCATCCCGGATCGCAACTGCCGCATCGACCAGTTGCAGCGCCAGCGCGGCGCCGGTCCCCTCGCCGAGCCGGAGCCCCAGGTCCAGGAGCGGCTCGAGTCCCAGCGCTTCCAGGATGATGCGGTGCCCCGGTTCCACCGAACGATGCGAGGCGATCAGGTACTCCCGCGCCGCCGGGGCCAGCGAGCACGCTGCCAGCGCCGCCGACCCCGTGATGAATCCATCAAGGATGACCGGAATCCGCCGCTCGGCCGCGCCCAGCACCAGCCCCGCCAGGCCGGCAATCTCGAAACCGCCCACTGCCGACAGCACCCCGATCGGGTCCGCCGGGTCGGGCCGGTGCAGCGCCAGTGCCCGTTCGACCACGGCAATCTTGTGCGCGAGCGCGCCGTGGTCCAGTCCAGTCCCCCGGCCCGTCACCTCAGCCGCCGGCCGTCCGGTCAGCGCGGCAGTCACCGCACTCGCCGCCGTCGTGTTGCCGATGCCCATTTCGCCGGTCAACAGGATGCTGGTTCCGCCCGCCGCGAGCTGGCCTGCAAGCTCCCGCCCGGCCGCAACCGCCGCCTCCGCCTGGGCGCGGGACATCGCCGGTTCGCGCGTCATGTTCCGGGTCCCCGGCCCGAGCCGCCGGTCCAGCACGCCCGTTGCCGACCGCGTCCGCACCCCCATGTCCACCACCACCACCTGGGCGCGCGCCTGCCGCGCGAGTACGTTAATGCCCGCTCCGCCTGCAGCGAAGTTCGCCACCATCTGGGCGGTGACCTCCTGCGGGAAGGCGGAAACCGCTTCCTCGGTCACGCCGTGGTCGGCCGCCATCACCACCACCGTCCGCCGTTCGAAGCGGCAGCGCGGGTTTCCGGTCATACCGGCCAGCCGTACCGCCAGCTCCTCCAGCCGGCCGAGGCTCCCCTGCGGCTTCGTCAGCCGGTCGAGCCGGTGCTGCGCGGCCTCAGCCGCCGCCTGGTCGAATGCCGGGATGTCGATGCGCATCAGAACTCTACTCCTGGTTGAGCTTTGATCCCCTGCTCGCGGTAGGGGTGCTTGATAAGTGTCATCTCCGTCACCAGGTCCGCCGCCTCCACCAGCTCCGGCGGCGCATAGCGGCCCGTCACCACCACATGGAGCATCGGCCGCCGCCCCTGAAGCGCCGCCACCACCCCCGCCGGGTCAAGCCACCCGTAATGCATGGGATAGGTGAACTCGTCGAGCACCAGCACGGCGAGGTCCGGATCAATCAGCCGGGCCCGCGCCCGATCCCACTGCTCGAGTGCCAGCGCCTTTGTCCGCTCCGGGTCCTTCGACTTCCAGGTAAATCCGTCCCCCAGCGGGTACACCGGGATGCCGAGACGCTTCGCCGCCCGGTGCTCCCCAAAGTTCGCCGTCGGCGGCTTGATGAACTGGTACACCTCGACCGGCATCCCCCGTCCCCACGCCCGCAGCACCATGCCCAGCGCGGCAGTCGTTTTCCCTTTGCCGTTCCCGGTGTTGACGATCAGCAGCCCTTTTCGCTTCCGCGGCCCCTTGACCGGCTGGTGCTCGGATTCGATCATCTCCTGCCTCCCTTGGCTCCTGCCGCTTCGAACATGGGCAGTTCGAAGGCAATGCGGCACTCGGCACCCTGCCAGTCGACCCGTGCCGCCAGCCCATACACCTGCGCGAGCAGCTCCGGCTGGAGCACCTCCGGCGGCGGCCCGGCCGCGGCGACTCGTCCCCGGTCGAGCAGCAGCAACTGATCGCACCAGCGCGCCGCCATCTCGAGGTCGTGGAGGACGACCACAAACCCCATCCCCTCGCCGGCCAGCATGCGCAGCCGGGCCATCAGTTCGAGCTGGTGCCGCACATCCAGCGACGCGGTCGGCTCGTCGAGGATGACCGCGCATCGCGCCTGCGCGAACGCCCGCGCGATCAGCACCCGCTGGCGCTCCCCGCCCGAAAGCGAATCAACCCGTCGCCCGGCCAGCCCGAGCACGCCCGTCCACGCCATCGCCCGCGCAGCCGCTGCCCGGTCCTCCGCCCCTTCGGGCTCGAAGGGGCCGCGGTGCGGGTACCGGCCCATCAGCACAAGGGCCCCGGCCGTGAAGCCGGGCGCCTCCGGAATGGATTGCTGCACGTACGCCAGCTCACGCGCCCGCCGCCGTCCATCAATGCGGCGGCCCTCGACAAGAAGGCAGACCGCGCCGCTGGCCGGGCGGAGAAGCCCGGCCAGCAGCCTCGCCAGCGTCGATTGCCCCGCCCCGTTCGGGCCGACCAGGCCGACGACCTGGCCCGGCCCAACGGTCAGGGTCGCGTCCTGCACGAGCCACCGCCCGCCGGCGCGGTAGCCAACCTGCTCGGCGACAAGCTCGAAGCGGGCCGCCACCGGTCCTCTCCCGCTACCTGGCCTGGCCGGCTAGCGAGAACTGGGGCGGGTCTGCCACAGGGAACTCGCGTGGCCAGAGAATGTGGGCCAGGTGCTCTACCGCGCGGACGTTCGCAAACGAGTTCGTCGTGTACAGCGCCGGCGGAACAACGTACACCCGCCCGTTCTGAATCGCCGGCACGCCCGCAAGCGTCGGCTCAGCCATCAGCTCCGCCTTGAACTTCTCGCCGGCCTCCGCCGGCATCGGGATGATGATGATGTCCGGGTTCGCCGAAAGGATCGCCTCGAGCCCAATCTGCTGGTTCCCCTTGATGCCGCCCAGCGTCCCCGCGTTTCGGCCACCGGCCGCGGTGATGACCCCCTCCCCCGTAGTCCCGGAGCCTGCCATGTAGAGCGAGGTGTACTTCGTGAGGTGGGCGACCACCGGCTTCTCGGTGTCCGGCTTCTTGCCGGTCACGTCGACGACCTTCCGATACCGTGCCTCCACTTCATCCGCAAGCGCTATGGCCCGTTCTTCCTCCCCGTAGATGTACCCCAGCAGCAGGATCGCATTCAGGCGCCCTGCCGGCGTCGGGTCGAGATTCAGCTGCACGACCGTTACTCCCGCGCTCTCGATCGCCGCAACGACGTCCGCCTTCTGCGTCGGCGTCGCAATCACGAGGTTCGCCCCGCTCGCAATCACCGCCTCCGGTTCACGCGCGACCGTCGGCAGATTCTTCACCAGCGTCGCAAAGCTCGACGTATCCGGGTTCTTCGTCGCCGAGCCGACCCCGACGATCCGCTCGATCGGAACCAGCGACAGCGTAATCTCGTCGATGCCCGCCGACATGGTGTGGATCTTCAGCGGCTTCTCCTTGATCGTCCGCCTGCCGTTCAGCCCCTCCACTTCCCGCGGCCACGAAAGGTTGGCCGGGTTCACAATGCCCGGTACACCAGTCAGCCGCGCTTCGATGCGCTTCGCAGGCGATTCCGTCGGAGTTGCCGCCGGTACCGCTGCTGTCGCCGTTGCCGGAGGAGACGTGGACGCCTCATCGTCGTCGTCGCCTCCGCAGGCCGGCACGAACGCGGCGATCGCCAGCGTCGCCAGCAGTGCCGGCGCCAGACGCCTCACGATCAGTCGTTTCGAAAACATGTTCCCTCCTCTGGTGTTCAAAGTTGGATTGCCAGCCGCGACCGCTGTCGCAGCAGGATCACCGCGAACACCGGCGCCCCGATGAGCGCCGTCACCATGCCGACCTGCAGCTCCGCCGGGCGCACCACCGTGCGCGCCACCGTATCGGCGCCAACCAGCACCGCGGCGCCCGCGACCATCGACGCCGGGAGCAGGTGCCGGTAGTCCGGCCCCAGGACGAGCCGCAGCACGTGCGGCACCACCAGCCCGACAAACCCGATCGTCCCGCTCACGCTCACCGAAGCAGCAGTCACGAGCGTCGCGGCCCCGAGCAGCAGCGCCCGCGTCCGCCCGAGCTGGACCCCGCTCGACGCCGCCACCTCGTCCGAAACGGACAGCAGGTTCAGCTGCCGCCCGGCCAGCCCGAGGACGAACAGCCCGGCCGCGATCGGCCAGGCAACCACCCGCACATACGCCCACGATGCGCCGCTGAATCCCCCGGCCAGCCAGAACAGGATGCCGCGCAGCGCCTCGTCCGGCGGTACCAGCGCGATCACCACCGCCGTGACCGAGCCGAGAAACGCGCTCACCGCCACGCCGGCGAGCAGCAGGCTCCCCGGGTGGGGCCGTCCACCCGGCGCTCCGAGCAGGTACACCAGTCCCACAGCCCCGAGCGCTCCGGTAAAAGCGGCCCCGCTGACCAGCCAGATAGAGGCCGCGCCCAGTCCCGCCGCAATCGCCGCCACAGCCCCGGTCGCCGCCCCCGATGACACCCCGAGCAGGCCCGGGTCTGCCAGCGGGTTCCGAAAGAGCGCCTGCATGGTCGCCCCGGCAGCCGCCAGCGAAGCGCCGGCCAGCGTCGCCAGCACGACCCGCGGCAGCCGAAGCCGCTCGATGACGAGCCGCTCCCGCTCGGCGAATGCGCCAACCTCCACGCCTGCCCGCGCGGCCAGCACGGACACGACGTGCGATGGCGGGATGCGCACCGGACCGTTCGCGACCGCCGCAACCGACGCCCCAGCCCAGGCTGCCACGAGCAGCACCATCGCCGCTGCAAAGCGCGCCGCCGGGCGTCTCCCCCGCACGGCGGCAGCTTCAACCGGGGCCGCCGGGGACGTGGCCGTGTCGTTCATCCCTCTCCCTCCGCCCGGGGCAGGGAGCGGCCACGCCGCCGGCAGACTCCGGAATGACGGGCGGGTGCCCCCGGTTCGAAACCGGTCGGGCACCCGCGAGGTTCGTCCCCGGCAACTCCCGGGCAACGAAAAGCCCCTCTCGCTGGAGGGGCAGTGGGCTCGTCACATGGAAGGCAGCCTGCCGAACCACGTGTCCACCACCCGTTTCCCCGCGGGCTAGACACCGACGCCGCTGGCGACCTGGCTGACCGCCCTGTCGGGCGGATCACAGTTGCGGGACAGCCCCGGATTCGCACCGGGTTCGCAAACGGACGTCGCGCCGGACTCTAGCACAGCCGCTTCGCTCCCTGCAAATTGCTCCCGCCTCGCTTGACGCAAGTCAATGCTCCTGCAAGCGTTTGCACATGCGCCTTGGCGATCGCGGTTGTCCTCGCCCGCAAAACTGATATATCGTCTCATCTATCCTCGCTGGAGAGAAAATCCATGCCAATCTCCCGTCGAACATTCGTTAAGGGTATCGCGGCCACCTCTTTCCTCGCCCTTCCCGCCCTCGGCGCTGCCTGCGGCGATGACGATGAGGAATCCTCTGCCGGGCCGACCCCGGGGACGGCCGGCACCGCACCTGCTGCCACACCGACAGCCGCCCGCCGCGGACCAAGCACCGGCACGATGCGCTTCGCCGAGCCGTTCCTCGCCGCCTCCCTCGATGCCGACTCAGGTGCAAGCGCTGCCTACAACCTCCAGGCCGTCGGTGCTGCCGAGTGCCTCATGCGCTTCAGTCCAACGCTGGCCCTCGAGCCGTGGATCGCCGCACGTTTCGACCGCCTCGATGACCTGACCTGGAAAATTACGCTCCGCGATGACGTGACGTTCTGGGACGGCTCCCCGGTCGACGCCGCCGCCGTCCGTGACTCCCTCCTCCGCACCATCGAAAAACAGCCCGCGACCGCCGACCGCCTCCCGAAGGAAACCCAGTTCACCGCCAGCGGCTACGAACTCACCATCAAGACCCCAAAACCGCTCGGGCTCCTTCCTGCGTTCCTCGCCGACGCCACATTTGCGATCAAGAAGGCGCTCCCCGGGGACCAGTTCCTCTACACCGGGCCGTTCAAGATCACCGGCTTTACCGCCCGCGAGGCCATGACCCTCGAGGCGTATGAGGGCTACCGTGGCGGCCCTCCCTGGATCAAAACGCTCCAGTTCCGCCAGGTCGCCGACACGAACGCTCGCTCGCTCGCCCTGCAGTCCGGCGACGTCGAACTCGCCCAGGCCCTCCTCCCCTCCGACGTCGAACGGCTCAAATCGGCCGGCCTCACGGTGCACGTCGCCCCCTGGGCGCGCCAGCACATGATAATCCTCAACGTGCGGGCCGCCCCCTTCGACGACGTTGCAGTCCGCCGCGCCTTCGCCCTCGCCATCGACCGCGAGGCCATGGTCAAAGGCATCATGGAGGGTGCCGCCACCCCCGCGTACGCCTTCGCTCCCGACACAATCGGACACAAAGGCCTCCTGAACATCCAGAAGTTTGACCCCGCCGAAGCGCGTCGTGTCCTCGATGCTGCCGGCTGGAAACCCGCCGCCGATGGAATCCGCGCAAAGGACGGAAAGCGCCTGAGCTTCAAACTGAACACCTACGCCGGGCGCGCTGAACTCGAACAGGCAGCAGTCGTCGCCGTCGATATGCTTAAAGCCGTCGGTATGGAAGCGTCCATCGAAAAAGTGGCCGACATCGAAAAAACCATTGGCGACAACGCATTCCAGGCAGCGATGTACTCTATCGGGCCAGCCGGTTTCGGCGAACTCAGCCGGGCTATCGGGCTCCTCTACGTTCCCTCTTCGCGCAATAAAGACCGGTATTCCAACCCGGTCGTCAACTCCGCCTACGACGACTACATCTCGACCTCCGACGAAGGACGCCGGCAGCAGGCGCTCAAAACCATCCAGGAACAGCTCCGGGATGATGTCCCAATCGTCTACCTGTTCAACCCAAAGCAGGTCGTCGGGACAGCGAAGAAAGTCAAAAACTTCACCCCGCACCCGCTCGACAGCTACCGGGTCACCCCGGACATCAGGCTCGAAGGTTAACATGTTCTTCTTTCGCCAGCTGGCGGCCGAAGACGTCGATCAGGCCCGGGATCTGGTGACCCGCGTCTACACCGAGATGTTCGGGCCAGGCGTCGTCGCTCGCTGGCATGCCGACATCCGCAACATGGAATCCGAGTACCTCGGTTCCGACCGCCAGGCCGGCTTTGTCGCACTCGACAATGCGCGAGTCATTGGGTTTATTGCAATTCGGCACCGTTCACCGCAATCAGGCCCCCTCGCCGGCCGCTACGACCGGGCCGCAACCTGCGAGCTCGGCCGCCTCGCCGTCGAACCCGCCTTCCGCCGCCGCGGCATCGCCCTCCAGCTCGTCGAGCTCGCCCGGCTGTGGGCCGGCGGCCGCTACCGCGTCATCTCCCTCCACACCGACGACACCAATCATGCCGCCCTGGCCCTTTGGCGCCGCCTCTGCGTGGAAGTCCTGGCCCACGAGGGCACCGTCTACTTCGAACTGCCGCTCGACCGACCGGTCACGGTAATGCCCGCCCCGGAGCCTCGTCCATGACCCTTACTCCTCTCGCCCAGCCCCCCATCGACCTCCGCCCCTGGTACGACCGCTGGGAACGCCAGCAGGAAACCTACATTCCCCTCCGCGAGACCCGCTTCCAGGTCATGCTCGATATCGTCGAGCACATAGTCGGGCCCGCCCCGCGTGTCCTCGACCTCCTCTCCGGCCCCGGGGCAATCTCCGCCCGCGTCCTCCAGCGGTTTCCGCAGGCAACCGTTGTCGCCCTCGACCTCGACCCGGTACTGATCGCTATCGGCAAATCCGCACATGGCGATGGCGGTGGCCGGCTGTCCTGGCTCGAGGCCAATGTCAAAGATCCCGATTGGGTCAACGCGCTGCCGCCGGGTAACTTCGACGCAGTGCTGTCAACGACGGCCATTCACTGGCTCGATGCCGGCGACATCATCGAACTCTACCGCGCACTGGCCGCCCGAATCCGGCCTGGCGGCGTATTCATGAACGGCGACCAGATGCGCTTCCCCCCGCGCGACACCGCCCTGCGCGGCCTCACCGAAACGATGCGCCAGCTTCACGAGCGCCGCATGGTCGAGCTCGGCAGCGAAACCTGGGAAGGCTGGTGGGCCGGGCTCCGCAAGCTCCCCGAACTCGCCGAGCTCTTCGAGGAACGCGACCGCCGCTTCCGCTGGAGGAACATCGAACGCGAGCGCGCCATCGGTTCGCGCAGAGACGACGCGAGCCCCCGCGAGCTCGTCCACACAACGTTCACGGTCCATCGCGCCGCCCTGCTCGATGCCGGCTTCCGCGAAGCCGAGCAAATCTGGCAGGTTTACGACAACCGCATCCTGCTCGCCGTGCGCTGATGGTCCGCTTCGTCGGGTCCCGGGTGCTGCAGGCGGCCGGCGTGCTGGTCCTGGTCAGCCTCATCGCCTTCAGCCTCCTGAAGGTGGCACCCGGCGACCCGGCCCAGCGCATCGCCGCCGAACGCGGTGGCGAAATCGTCTCCAGCAGGGAGATCGAGGCAGTGCGGGGGGAACTCGGTCTCGACCGCCCGATCTGGGAACAGTACGCCGCCTGGCTCAGCGATACCCTCCGCCTCAACCTCGGCACCTCCTACGTCAACCGCGAGCCCGTCGCCAAACTGATCCGCGAACGTTTCCCGGCGTCATTTGCCCTCGCGGCCGCAACGGTCGCCATCAGCACGGCCCTTGGGGTCCCGCTCGGGGTCCTTGCGGCGGCCCGGCGCGGCCCGCTCGATACCGCGGTTCGCACGCTCAGCCTTGTCCTGGCGTCGATGCCCAGTTTCTGGCTCTCCTTGCTCGCCATCTGGCTGTTCGCCGCCGAGCTCCGCTGGCTTCCCGCCATCGCCGACCTCTCACCACGCGGTCTCGTCCTGCCAGTCGCGGTCCTGGCGTTGCGTACCTCGGCCATGCTCATCCGCGTCACTCGGGCTACCGTCATCGAAGCTCTGGCGTTGCCCCATGTGACCGTTGCGCGAGGCCGCGGCCTCCCCGAACGGCTCGTGGTCACCCGTCATGCAGTCCGGAACGCCCTCGTTCCCGTAATTACCGTCATCGGCCTCGACTTCGCGACCCTGCTGGCCGGCGCGGCCGTCGTCGAATGGGTGTTCGCGTACCCCGGCGTCGGCCGCCTGGGCGTCCAGGCCGCCCTCAATGGCGACGTCCCTGTCGTCCTGGGATTCGTCCTCTTCGCCAGCGTCGCGCTCGTCGTCGTGAACACGGTCGTCGACATTCTCTGTGGGCTTCTTGATCCGACTGTCCGCCCCGCAAGGACGGTCACCGCATGATCTCCAGCGCCGCGGGCGGGCACCGCCCGGCGGCCCTCCGTCTCTTCCGCCGTAGGTGGCCGCACCCCGTGTACTGGTGGGCAGCCATACTCGCCCTGATCCTCCTCTGCGCGGCCCTTGGGCCCGAGCTGTGGACGACCGACCCGAACCGGACGAACCTCCTGAATCGCTTCGCCGGCCCATCGTTCGAACATCCGCTCGGCACCGACGGCTTCGGCCGCGACCTCCTCGCTCGGTTGCTCCATGGCGCCCGGCTTTCCCTCGTCAGCGCCGCCATCGTTATTGTCTGCTCAACGTTCCTCGGCCTCGTCGTCGGCAGCCTCGCCGCCGTCATTGGGGGAATCGTCGATACCCTCGCTGCCCGTCTCGTCGATGGCCTCCTCGCCCTTCCGGCGCTCGTCGTCGCCCTCGGACTCATCGGGGTCTTCGGTACCGGCTGGACGACACTCGTCTTTGCCCTCACCGCAACCGGCTGGCCCTGGTACGCCCGCATTTACCGGTCCCTGGTAATCGCCGAGCGCCAGAAACCGTACGTCACCGCCGCCCGCGCCATCGGTGCCGGCACCCTCCGCATCGCCGTCCGCCACCTCGGCCCCAACATCGCCGGTCCGGTCGCCGTCGTGGCAGCCACCGACCTTGGTGCCACCATCCTCGGTCTCGCCGCATTCTCCTTCCTTGGCCTGGGTGTCGCTCCGCCGACGCCCGAGTGGGGCGCCATGGTCGCAGAGGGCCGCCAGCACTTCCAGTCGCATCCCTGGGTCATCGTGGCGCCCGGGCTGGCCATTACGGTCACGGTTATCGTCGTGAACCTGTTCAGCGATGCCCTCCGCGACGCCGCCGACCCCTTCCGCCGCCGCTGACC
This sequence comes from Tepidiforma thermophila, assembly GCF_002563855.1. Taxonomy (NCBI): domain Bacteria; kingdom Bacillati; phylum Chloroflexota; class Tepidiformia; order Tepidiformales; family Tepidiformaceae; genus Tepidiforma; species Tepidiforma thermophila. The sequence goes on along the minus strand of NZ_PDJQ01000001.1, from coordinate 2,320,761 downwards.
CCGTTCACGCCCCTCCGCTACGATGACCGCATGACCGCCCCCTTCGCCGAACAGCCCCTCCCCGGCGTCTGGTGGCTCACCGGAACCCGCGGCTCCAACGTCTTCCTCGTCGCCCTCCCATCGGGCGGCGTCGCCCTCGTCGATACGGGCTTCGCCGATAGCGCGCCCGCCATCCTCCGCGCCCTCGAATCCATCGGCCGCCCGCTCGAAGCCATCCTCCTCACCCACCGCCACCGCGACCACGCCGGCGCCGCTGCCGCCGTCGCCACCGCCACCGGTGCCCCGGTCATCGCCGGCGCCGGCGACTGCCGCTTGCGCAATGGCCGGCTCGTCCTCCGCTCCGGCATCGGCCGCAGCCACCCGCTCCGTCTCGCTGCTGCCTTCCTCCGCCGCCGTCCCACGCCCGCACCGGTAGCCGTTGCGGTCGAAACACCCCAGGAGGTCCTCCCCGGAATCCGCGCCATCCCCACGCCTGGCCATACCCCCGGCTCGCTCTGCTTCATCGCCGACCACCTCAACGCAGCCTTCGTGGGTGACCTGGTCATCAGCCACGGCGGCGAACTCACCCGTTCGCTCCGCTGGGCGAATCACGACGATGCCCGCTACTTGCAGTCCATCGCTGAGTTTGCCGGTATCGCCCCGCCAGCCGGCTTCCCCGGCCACGGTATCCCCGTGCTGGCCGGCTTCGATACCGCCCTCGCTGCCCTCGCGGCCCTCCCCCGGCGCCCGCTCACCCCGCGCACCGCGCTCGAACGCGCCCGCCGGCTTGCCGCCTTCGCGTCCGGCTTCGCGGCCCGCCGCCGCCCCGCCCGGCACGTGAAAGAATCCGAAAGCCCCTGACCCCGGCGCTCGCTTTCCGTTACCCCGCTCTGCAGGTAAAGTTCGCGCCGATGAGAAAACCCTTCGTCCTCGTCATCGGTCATGCCGGCGCTGCCGGCGAAGCCCCCGCCAACACCCTCGCCGGCGTCCGTGCCTGCCTCGATGCCGGCGCCGAAGCCATGGAGATCGACGTCCAGCTCTGCGCCGACGGCGTCCCCGTCCTCATGCACGACGAAACCGTCGACCGAACGACCAACCTCAAAGGCCGCGTCCGCGACCTTCCGCTCGCCGCGCTCCAGGCAGCAGATGCCGGCAACGGCGAGCCCGTGCCCACCCTCGCGCAGGTGCTCGACCTCGTCGACGGCCGCCTCACGATCATGTGCGAGCTCAAGGCCACCCCCGGCGACCCCGACCAGGACGCACGCAACGTCGACGCGGTCATCGACACCATCAGGCGCCACGGCGCGGAGTCGTGGACCGCGATTCACTCCTTCTCGCCCGATATCGTCGCCCGCGCCCGCGAGCTCGAGCCCCGCATCTCGGCCGCCATCATCTCCCCGCCCGTCGCCGGCGATGGGATCGAACGCCTCCTCGGCGGCCTCCTCAAGCGCAACGCCCAGGCCATCTCGGTCGAACACCACGCCGTCACCCGCGACCTCGTCCTGCGCGCGCGGCGCCGCCAGGTCACCGTCTGGTGCTGGACCGCCGACAGCCCCGCCGACTGGGAGCGGCTCGTCGATGCCGGTGTCGCCGGCATCATCACCAACGTCCCCCACCAGCTGCGGGCCTGGCTCGGCGCCGGTTAGCCCGCGAGCGGCCCCACGTACACCACCCCGGAGAGCAGCCGACCGGGCCCCGCAACCCTCACCACGAGCCCCGCCGCCCCCGCCTCCGCCGCCGCCTGCGCCGCCGCCCCCGCCGAACCCGCTCCCGCTGCTCGACCGGGTCGCCGCCAGCGTCGACCCCACCGAGCTGTTGAACCCCTGGAGTCCCTGCGAAAACGCGGCCACCTGGAACATCCCCGTGCCCGTGTACCAGCCGGCCGTCGACGCCTGCACCTGGTCGTCGAGGCCGGAGAACGCCTGCGCCCACTTCCCCACGCACCCGAACACAATGGCGTACGGCAGGTACCGCGCGAAAATGTTCGCCTGCTCGTTGAACTCCTGCCGGTGTTTCTCCGCCGTCTCGATGTACAGCCGAAACCCCAGCACCCGCCGCAGCACCTCGCTCCCCTTCGCCGTCCGCCGCGCCATCGACGGCGTCAGCACCAGCAGCGCAATCCCGCCAGCCCCGAATCCCAGCGGCAGCAGTCCCCGCCCGAGCAGCGTCGCGCTCAGCAGCGCAAGGCCGACCGCTCCCAGCAGCCAGCCGACCGCCGCTGTGCCTGCCGCCGCCTTCGAAGAGCCCGGACGCACCGCAAACCACCCCCGCTGCATCGCATCGTCGTAAATCAGCTTCTGTACCTTTTGCAGGTCGTCGGCGAACGCATACTTCAGCTCCGAGACCTTCACCCGGTCCCCGGATGCGAACAGCGCGTCGAGCAGCGCCTTCTCGTAGGGGAGCAGGTCGCTCCCGTCCTTTCGCCGCTCCAGCTCCCAGTCCGTCTTCCCGAGCAGGCCCCGCTTCGGGATTTCCGTGATGTGGAGGTAGCCCCGCACCGCGAGGTCGACGATCGTCGCGGTCACGTCCAGCGTGTCCGCCCGCTCGTCGAGCAGCACGCCCATCTGCGCCGGCCGCAGCTCCTCCGGCGGCAGGTACTCTACGACCAGCGGAGGAGCGCCGAACAGCGGCTTCGTCTCCTCCGAGGCATCCTCGGTCAGGTAGTAGATCGTCCGGTACTGCCGGTCTCGCCCGTGCCGCCACCAGAGCGCCAGCGCCGCGGCCACGCCCATAACCGCGGTGAAAGCGAACCCGCCCCACTCCAGCGCATCGAGCTCGAAGTAGTCCCCCGGTCTCGCGGGGTCAATAATCTTCGGCGGCGGCACGGTCACGATGCCCGGCTGCCATCCGACCACGATGGTCAGCTGCTCCCCGTACTCCAGCCGGCGCGAAACGAACTCCGCCGTGCTCCCCGCCACCGACCCAGGGCATCTCTCCCGCGAACGTGCGGCGCCGACGAAACACCGCGTAAACGGCCGCGCGCCCTCCGGCAGGACGACCCGCACCGACGCCCGCTCGACCGGCACCTGCCACTGCCCCGTCACGTTCCAGTACAGCTCATCGTGGCTGGCGTAGGCGTCCAGGGCGCGCGAAAGCCGGTAGCTGATGACGTACACCTGCCGCCCCGAGACCGTCACGTCCGGGTCGCCGATCCGCAGCCGAATCGTTCCCGGCGCCGATTCCCGCTTGAACTTCAACGCTCGCCCATCCGCATCGACGACCGCAAAGCCTTCGTACACCCACTTCCGCACCTGCCCCTCCGGGCACGGATGCAGCGGCTGCTCCGCGTCCGGGTCGGCCGGCCCGCAGCGGGTCGTCTCGAAGAGGTCCCGGTAAATCCCGTGCCGCTCGAGGTTGCGGAAATCCACCGCAATCCGCTCTTCCACCAGCACGTCGCCGCTCGGCTCCACCCGGTAGGTCGCGGTGAACTCCGTCACCGACCATCCAGTCTCCTGCGCGAACCCCGGCGCCCCGTCCGAGACCGCGGCGGCCAGCGCAGCCGCGAAGATCGCAACGAGTGCCACGAGGACGGCGACCTTCGGCATCCGCGCCATTCTAGAGGAGTTGTCATTACCGCGAATTGCGTCCCGTTACCACGCCATCGCGCGACCGGCGTATGATCCCCACTAACCACGCGGCCGAGGCCGCTCCATCCTCCTCCGGGAAGGTCCATGCACGCATTCGAATACGCCCGGCCGGGCTCCCTCGCGGAAGCCCTGGCCCTCGCCAGCAATGGCCGCCGCGCCCTCTTCCTCGCCGGCGGCACCGACGTCATCGTCCAGCTCCGCGAAGGCCGCCGCGCCTGCGACCTGCTCATCGACCTCAAGCACGTGCCCGAGCTCACCTCGATCACCGTCGGGCCCTCGGGCGCCCTCGAAATCGGCGCCGCTGTCCCCCTCGCCGAAATCTACGAGCACCCGGTCGTCCGGCGCGATTTCCCCGCCCTCGTCGACGCCGCATCGATCATCGGCGGTATCGCCATCCAGTCCCGCGCCAGCCTCGGCGGCAACCTCTGCAACGCCAGCCCGGCCGCCGACTCCTCCCCCGCCCTGATGGCGCTCGGCGCAACGCTCCGCATCGCCGGGCCCGCCGGCGAACGCACCCTGCCCGTGGCCGACTTCTTCACCGGCCCCGGCCAGAACGCCCTCCAGCCCGGCGAAATCCTCGTCTCCATCCGGGTCCCGCCGCTGCCGCCGCAGAGCGCCGCGTTCTATCACCGCTTCATCCCGCGCAACGAAATGGACATCGCCGTGGCCTCCTCCGGCGTCTACCTCGCCCTCGACGATGCCGGCCGCATCGCCGATGCGCGGGTTGCCCTCGGCGCGGTCGCCCCGACGCCCATCTTCGTGCCCGCCGCACGCGACGCCCTGCTCGGCCGCGAGCCCGGCGCCGAGGCCTTCGCCGCCGCCGGCGAAGCCGCCCGGGCCGCAGCCAGGCCCATCGACGACATGCGCGGCAGCGTGGCCCAGCGCAGGCACCTCGCCCGTGTCCTCACCGTCCGCGCCCTCGAAAACGCCCTCCGCCGCATCCGCGGCGCCCAGTAGCATCCGGAGCACGACCACACCCATGAAACGCACCTACGTCCAGGCACGCATCAACGGCGAAGAGCGCGACTTCCTCTGCGAGCCGCGCCAGAGCCTCCTTGAAGTCCTCCGCGAAGAACTCGGCCTCACCGGCAGCAAGGAAGGCTGCAACAACGGAAACTGCGGCGCCTGCTCCGTCATCATGAACGGCCGGGTCGTCAACTCCTGCTGCGTCCTCGGCGTCGAAGCCGACGGCGCCGATATCACGACCATCGAAGGCATCGCCCACGGCGACCGGCTGCACCCGCTCCAGCAGGCCTTCCTCGAAGAAGCCGCCCTCCAGTGCGGTATCTGCACCCCCGGGTTCATCATCGCGGCCAAAGCCCTGCTCGACCGCGAACCCGGCGCCGACGAACACCGCATCCGCTTCTGGCTCGCCGGCAACCTCTGCCGGTGCACCGGCTACGACAAGATCATCCGCGCCGTCCAGCGCGCCGCCAGCCAGCTCCAGGAGGCCAGCTCGTGACCACTGTCGAAAAACCCCAGTACCGCGTCATCGGCACCCGCCCCATCCGCCCCGACGGCGTCGAAAAAGTCACCGGCAAAGCCCTCTACGGCGCCGATATCCGCCTGCCGGGCATGATCTACGGCAAGATCCTCCGCAGCCCGCACGCGCATGCCCGCATTCTCCGCATCGATACCTCCGAGGCCGAGCGCGCCCCCGGCGTCCTTGCGGTTGTCACCCACGCCGACCTCCCCGTCGCTGCTGACCGCGTCGAGGAGCTCGGGGAAAGCGCCGTCAACGTCAGAGAAGTCGCCGAGAACATCCTCGCATCGCAGAAGGTCCTCTACCGCGGCCACGCCGTGGCCGCCGTCGCCGCCACCAGCCCCCACCTCGCCGAGGAGGCCCTCGAGCTGATCCGCGTCGAATACGAGGTGCTCCCGCCGGTTCTCGATGTCCTCGACGCCATGCGCGACGACGCCCCCCTCCTCGATGAGAACCGCCGCACAAAGACCCTGATGACCGGCGAGCTGAGCGAAAAGCCGTCCAACGTCGCGAGCTACAACCGGTTCCAGGACGGCGATGTCGAGGCTGCCTTCGCCGAAGCGGATGTCGTCGTCGAGCGCGAGTTCCGCACGAAAATGGTGCACCAGGGCTACATCGAGCCCCAGAACTCCACCGCGAACTGGAACGCCGACGGCACCCTCACGATCTGGACGAGCACCCAGGGCGCCTTCGCCGTCCGCAACCTCGTCGCCGAAGTCCTGCGCAAGCCCATCGCCCAGGTCAAAGTCGTGCCCATGGAGATCGGCGGCGGTTTCGGCGGCAAGATTCCCATCTACCTCGACCCGATCGCTGCCCTCCTGTCGAAAAAGAGCGGGCGCCCCGTCAAAATCGTCATGTCCCGGACCGAGGTCTTCGAAGCCACCGGCCCGACCTCCGGGACCGTCATCCGCGTCAAAGCCGCCGCCAAAGGCGACCGCCTGACCGCCGTCCAGGCCAGCCTCTTCTACGAAGCCGGTGCCTTCCCCGGCTCCTCCGTCGGCGCCGGCTCGATGACCATGCTCGCGCCCTACAACGTCGAGAACTTCGTCATCGACGCCTACGACGTCGTGGTCAATAAGCCGAAAACGGCCGCCTACCGCGCCCCCGGCGCCCCCGCAGCCGCCTTCGCCATCGAAAGCGTCATCGATGAGCTCGCCCGCCACCAGAAGGTCGACCCGCTCGTCTTTCGCAAGGTCAACTCGGCCCGCAAGGGCACAAAGATGGTCAACGGCATCGCCTTTCCCCGCATCGGTCACGAGGAGTGCGTCGAAGCAGCCCTCAACTCCGACCACTACCGCTCGCCCATCGAAGGTCCCTACCGCGGCCGCGGTGTCGCCTCCGGCTACTGGTTCAACGGCGGTATGCAGTCCAGCGTCGTCGTCGCCGTCAACACCGACGGCACGGTCAACCTGATCGAGGGCTCCACCGACATCGGGGGCACCCGCGCCTCCCTCGCCATGCAGCTCGCCGAAACCCTCGGTATCCCCTACGAGAGCATCCGCCCCTCCGTCGTCGATACCGACTCCATCGGCCACAACGACGTCACCGGCGGCAGCCGCACCACCTTCGCGACCGGCATGGCCGTCTATGAAGCCGGGATGGCCATCCGCCGCGAAATGGTCGCCCGCGCCGCAAAGCTCTGGGGCCTCGCCGAAGAGGACGTCGAGTACGACGCCGGCATCATCCGCAGCAAGAAGGACGGCCGCCAGTTCACCTTCAAGGAGCTCGCTGCCCAGTCGGCCCGCACCGGCGGTCCGATCACCGGCAAGGCATCCCTCGTCGCCCGCGGCGTCGGCGGCGCCTACGGCACCCACATCGTCGACGTCGAGGTCGACCCGGAGACAGGCAAGGTCACCATCCTCCGCTACACCGCCGTCCAGGATGTCGGCACCGCCATCCACCCGTCCTACGTCGAAGGCCAAATCCAGGGCGGCGTCGTCCAGGGCATCGGCTGGGCCCTCAACGAGGAGTACGTCTTCGATGAGCAGGGCCGCATGCTCAATGCAAGCTTCCTCGACTACCGGATGCCCACCGCCCTCGACGTCCCCATGATCGACACCATCCTCGTCGAGGTGCCGAACCCCGGCCACCCCTACGGCGTCCGCGGCGTCGGCGAAGTGCCGATCGTGCCGCCCCTCGCGGCCATCGCCAACGCCATCTACGACGCCACCGGCTACCGCTTCACCGAACTGCCGATGTCGCCCCGGCGCATCGTCGAGGCGCTCAACGGCCTCTCCGGCTGATGGCCCGCGTCACCATCCCTGCGACCCTCCGCAGCCTCTGCGGGGGGTCGCAGGAGCTTGAGGTCGCCGCCGCCACCATCGACGAACTGCTCCGCGCCATCGACGCCCGCTGTCCCGGCTTCTACGCCCGCGTCGTCGAGGCCGGCCGCCTCCGGCCCGAGCTCGCCTTCGCAATCGATGGCGAAATCCTGCCGCTCGGCCTCCACGACGCCATCGCCCCCGGCGCCGAGGTCACCATCGTCCCCGCCCTGGGCGGCGGCTGAGGTCCGCCCCGCCGCCCGGCGGCCACGCTTCTCGCTCGTTGCCCTCGCGAACGCCGAGTACTGCTACGTCCTCGAAAGCGGCTCCGTCACCATGGAGGGCCCGCCCGCAGTCCTTGACGCGGAGCGGCTGCGCGAGGCGCTGGCTATCTAGTCTGCGCCGCCCCGGTCTCGTACGCCTCTGCCTCGGCGCACGCGGCCAGCAATGCCTCGGCCAGCGCACGCGCTGAGGCCACCGTCAGCTCGACGCCGATGCGCGCGTCCAGGCCCCCCGCCTCGTCGACGAAATCGACGGTGACCGCATGTTCGAGGTCCAGGTGCAACGGATGGTCGTAGGTCACGTTCGCTCGCGTGACCGGGAACCATCCCCTGCGGCCGAACCCGGCCCCCTCGAGCGGGGCATGGATGAGAATGTTCGAGCACATCGCTCCCTCCCCGTTCTCAGCCCAGGTGCCGGCGGAAGAAGTCGAGCACCTTCCGCCAGCCGTCGACCGCCGCCTCGGCGCGGTAGGCCGCCGGCCGGTCGTGATAGAAGAAGCCGTGCCCGGCCCCAGCGTACATGTGGAACTCGTACGTCTTCCCGTACTTCTTCAGCTCCTCCTCATGCTGCCGCACCTGCTCCGGCGAAGGCGCCCGGTCCTCCTCGCCGAAAAGCCCCAGCAGCGGGCACGAGAGGTCCTTTGTGTAGTCGATTGGCGCAACCGGCCGCTTCTCCGTGAGGTCCTCCGGCCGCATCACCACGCCGCCGCCCCAGAGGTCGACACAGGCATCGAATCGCTCCCGGCAGGCAGCCAGGTATGCGTGCCGCCCGCCGGAGCAGGTGCCCGTCACGCCCACCTTCCCGTTCGATTGCGGCAGCGCCCGCAGGAAATCCCGGCAGGCCGCCGCATCGCCCACCACCTGGTCGTCAGGCACCCCGCCTTCGGCCCGAACCTTCGCCGCGACGTCCTCAGGTGCGCCCGTCCCCGCCCGGCAGTACAGGTCCGGCGCCGCGACCATGAACCCGTGGTATGCAAGCTTCCGCGCCGCCTCCTTGGTCCACTCGTCCCACCCGGGCATGTGATGCAGCCAGACCACGCCGGGGAATGGCCCCGGCCCGAGCGGCCGCACGAAATACACCGAAATCCAGTGCCCGCCATATCCCGGGATTTTCGTGACCTCGGCAAGCATCCCGTCGTAGGCGCCAGTATCAGCCATCGCCAGCACTCCCTCGTTCAAACCGGTATCGTGCGGCGCAGTATAGGCCGGCCTACTCCATCTCGCCCCAGTTGCGGCCCTGCTTCAGGTCCACCTTGAGCGGCACCTTCAGCTCGATGCTTGCCGGCATCACCCGCGCCGCCAGCTCCCGCACCGCCTCCACCTCATCCGCCGGGCACTCGAAAATCAGCTCGTCGTGGATTTGCAGGATCATCCGGCTCCGCAGCCCCCGCTCCTGCAGCTCCCGGTCGATGCGGATCATTGCCACCTTGATGATGTCGGCCGCTGTCCCCTGGATCGGCATGTTGATCGCTTCCCGTTCGGCCGCGGCGCGCGCCTGGTAGTTATTGCTCAGGATCGCCGGCAGGTACCGCCGCCGCCCGAACAGCGTTTCCGCGTACCCGTGCTCCCGCGTAAACCGGAGCGTCTCGTCCTGCCACCGCGCGATGCCCGGGTAGTTCCGGTAGTACGTGTCGATGAACCGCTCCGCCGCGTCCCGCGTCATGCCCGTCCGGCTGGCCAGCCCGAATTCGCCCATGCCGTAGGCGATGCCGAAGTTCACCATCTTCGCCGTGTCCCGCATCTCCCGCGTCACTTCGGAGGGGTCGACCCCGTAGACCGTCGCCGCTGTGGCCCGGTGGATGTCCTCGTCGTTCAGGAACGCGCGGATCAGCCCCTCGTCACCCGAAACATGGGCAAGGATCCGCAGCTCGATCTGCGAGTAGTCCGCGCCAACCAGCCACGGGTCATCGAAATACGACGCGACGAACGCTCTCCGGATGGCACGGCCCGTCTCGGTCCGCACCGGGATGTTCTGCAGGTTCGGGTTGATGCTGCTCAGCCGCCCCGTCGCCGCAACGGTCTGCTGGAAATCGGTATGAATCCGCCCGTCCTCCGCGACCGTCGCCGGCAGGGCGTCCGCATAGGTCGACTTCAGCTTCGTCAGCTCACGGTACTGGAAAATCAGGTCGATGATCGGCGTCAGGTGCCGCAGCCCCTCGAGGGACCGCTGGTCCGTGCTGTAGCCCTGCGTCGTCTTCCGCGTTTTCGGCAGCCCCAGCTCACCGAAGAGCACGTCGCTCAGCTGCTTCGGGCTCCCGATGTTGAACTCGTGGCCGACGATCGCATAAATCTCCCGCTCCACCCGTGCCGCCTCCTCGCCCAGCTGCCGCGATGCCTCCCGCAGCACCGCAAGGTCGACCGCCACGCCCACATTCTCCATCCGGTAGAGCACCTCGACGAGCGGCATCTCCATCTCGGCGAACAGCTTCCACTGGCCCCGCTCGCGGAGCTCCGCGGCCAGCGGCTCACGCATCCGCAGCGCAAAATCCGCCTGCTGGCACGCGTACGGCATCACCGCCTCGATGCTCGCCTGCGAGAGCGCGGTCGCATTCCGGCCGGTCCCGGTCAGCGATTGCAGCGAAACCAGCTCGATGCCCAGCCGCTCATTGACCAGCGCGTTCAGGGACGACGACGTCTCCCCGAGCAGGAACGCCGCGATGCTGACGTCAAAGCGGCCGCCCCCGAGCGTCATCCCGTTCCGGTCGAGCATGTGCAGCAGGTACTTCACGCCGTACGCCGTCTTCTCCAGCCCCTCGTCCGCAAGCACCGGCCCAAGCACCTCGCGCACATAGTCGAGCTTCACCTGCCGCGTCTCGCCGTCCATCCGCGGTGCATGCCCGACCGGCACATACCACGCCTGCCCCGGGGTGGTCGCGAACGCCAGCCCGAGGAGGAGCGGATGGCTGCTGTCGCCGGCCGTGGAAATTCCCGCCGCAGCGAAGCTCCCCGCAGCCCGCAGGGTCGCCGCCAGCTCCTCCAGTTCAGCCCGGCTCCCGACTGCGCGGTACGCCGCCTCCGCGGCGGCCGCTGCCGCTGTCGTCCGCGACCCGAGCACCTCATCCAGCCGCTGCGCAAGAACCCGGAATTCCAGCTCCCGGAAAAGCGCCGCAATCCGCTCCCGGTCGAAGCCCCCGACCCTGCACTGCTCGAGGTCGAACTCGATCGGCAGGTCTGTGTGGATCGTCACCAGCTCCTTATTGCGGAAGGCGAGCTCCTTCCCCTCGAGCAGCTTCTGCTTGAGCGCCGGCCGGACGAGCTCGATGTTCTCGTAAATCGCCTCGATCGGCCCGAACTGCCGGATGAGCTCGGCAGCCGTCTTCTCCCCAATCCCGTAAATGCCCTGGATGTTGTCGCTGGCGTCGCCCTTCAGCGCCTTGAAATCAACCATGTACTTCGGGCTGAAGCCCCATCGCTCGGCCGCCTTCGCTTCGTCGTACTCCACGGTATCCCGCTGGAACGGCCGGAACAGGAACAGCTTGATGTTCGGGCCGAGGAGCTGCACAAGGTCGGTATCAAGCGTCGCGATGTAGGTCTCGATGCCCTGCGCCGCGGCCTTCGTCGCAATCGTCCCCGCAACATCGTCCGCCTCGTAGCCCGGCACCTCGTAAATCGGGATGCCGAACGCATCGAGCATCTCCCGCACCCGGCCCATCTGCCGCAGCAGCTCGTCCGGGGCCGCGCGCCGCGTCGCCTTATACGCCTCGCTCGCTTCGTGCCGGAACGTCTTCCCGCCGGCATCCCACGCCGCACAGATGTGCGTCGGCCGAAGCTGGTCGAGCACCCGGATCAGCGTCTCGGCATAGCCGTGGACGGCGAACGTCAGCTCGCCTTTCGAGGTCATCAGCGGCCGGTCGGAGTTCGCGAACGCAAAAAACGCCCGGTACAGGATCCCGTGCGAATCCAGCACCACAAGCCGCGGCTTCCCCTCGCTTCCGGTGGGCACCCGCCAAGTATAGGTCACTGCCGAGCCCTTTCGGCGCGGTGCCGGCGCGCTGATCTCGCCACCGGCAGCCGGCCCGCTACACTATCCGCCGACAGCACGTCGAGCACTTCCACCCGGAGCCCCTTCCCCATGGATTTCCGCCTCACCCCCGAACAGCGCGCCTTCCAGGCCGAAGTCATCGACTTCATCGAGCACGGCCTGCCCCCCGGCTGGGACCAGGAGTTCGAATCTCTCGAAGACCGCCTCGCCGTCGAACGCGACATCATGAAGCGCCTGGCCGCGAAGCGCTGGCTCGCCCTCCCCTGGCCGAAGGAATACGGCGGCCTCGGCGCCTCCCCAATGCAGCAGATGCTCTTCAACGAGCAAATGGCCTACCACGGCGTCCCCGGCACCGTGAACATGGGCGTCGCCTGGGTCGGGCCCGTCGTCATGCTCTACGGCACCGAAGAGCAGAAGGCCCGCTTCCTCACCCGCATCGCCGACGGCACCGACCTCTGGTGCACGCTTTACTCCGAACCCGGCGCCGGCTCCGACCTCGCTGCGATGCAGACCCGCGCCGTCCGCGACGGCGACGACTACATCATCAATGGCCAGAAAATCTGGACCACCTTCGGTCACTACGCCGACTGGGGCTGGCTCGCTGCCCGCACCGACCCCAACGCCCCCAAGCACAAAGGCATCTCCACCTTCGCCGTCAAGATGGACAGCCCCGGCATCACCGTCCGGCCCCTCGTCAACATGGCCGGCACCCACGAGTTCAACGAGGTCTACTTCGAGGACGCCCGTGTCCCCGCCAGCAACCTCGTCGGCGAAGAGAACCGCGGCTGGTACAACGTCGCCGTCGGCCTCGATTTCGAACGCTCCTCCATCGGCGCGACCTCCAACGCCCGCCGCACCGTCGATGACCTCGTCGCCCTGCTCAAAGAGCGCCGCGGCCGCACGCCCGACCCCATCCGCCACCGCATGGCCGAGCACGCCATCGGCGTCCAGATCCTCCGCAACCTCGCCTACTACATCGCCTCCCAGCAGGAGAAGACCGGCATCGCGCCCACGCGCGAAGCCCAGATGGCGAAACTCTTCGGCGCCGAACTCCAGCAGCGCATCGCCGCCACCGCCCTGCAAATCTTCGGCATGGGTGGGCAGGCCGCCCCTCCGGGCTCGCGCGCCCTCCGTTACCAGTACCTCTACCTCCGCAGCGTCGCCAACACCATCGAAGGCGGCACCTCCGAGATCCAGCGCACCGTCATCGCAACCCGGGGCCTGGGGCTGCCCCGCGAATGACCCGCACCGCGGACCCCGTGGCGCGCGATGCCTGACCCGGCCATCGAAACCCGGGGGCTCACAAAGCGCTTCGGCTCCATCACCGCCGTCGATCGCCTCGACCTCGCCGTCCACCGCGGCGAGGTCTTCGGCTTCCTTGGCCCCAACGGCGCCGGCAAAACAACAACAATCCGGCTCCTCCTCGGCTTTATCAACCCCACCGCCGGCAGCTCGCTCGTCTTCGGACGGCCCGGTGCCGACCCCGCCGCCCGCCGCCGCATCGGCTACCTCCCCGCTGACCTCGCCTTCGACCCCCGCTACACCACCAGCGACCTCATCGACTTCTTCGGCAGCCTCCGCGGCGGCTACGACCATCCCTTTACCGCGGCCCTGCTCGAACGGTTCGCGCTCGATCCATCGCGCCCAATCGGCGACCTCAGCACCGGCAACCGGCGCAAGGTTGGCATCGTCCAGGCCTTCATGCACCGCCCCGACCTCTACATCCTCGACGAGCCAACCTCCGGCCTCGACCCGCTCCTCCAGCAGGAGTTCCAGCGCCTCGTGCGCGAAGAAGTCGCCCGCGGCGCCACGGTTTTCCTCTCGTCCCACGTCCTCCCCGAGGTCGAGGCCCTGGCGTCCCGCGTCGGCATCCTCCGGCGCGGGCGTCTCGTCACCGTCGCTGCCATCGATGAACTCCGGCGGAAGGCCCGCCAGCGGATCGATATCTACACCGCCGGCCCTCCCCCGCGCGGTCTCTTCGAGCAGCTCCCCGGCGTCCGCACCGTCAGCTACCACGACAGCGGCGTGCACCTCGTGGTCGAAGGCGCGGTCGACGCCGTGATCAAGGCCGCCGCGGGCCTCACCGTCGAGCGCATCCATACCCCCGGCCAGGACCTCGAAGACCTCTTCCTCGAGTACTACCAGGGCGGTGGCGCATGACGATCTTCCGGCGCACCCTCCGCGACCGCCGCCGTGCGCTCCTCTGGTGGGCGCTCGGCTTCCTTGCGCTCAACCTGCTCACGCTCGCCTTTTTCCCCACCATCCGCGGGCAGCAGGACTTCGATGAACTGGTCCAGCAAATGCCCGAAGCCCTCCGCGCAATGTTCGGGATGGAGCAGGGCATCTCGCTCGGCTCGGCCGCCGGCTACCTCTGGGCGCGGCTCTTTTCCTCGCTGCTCACCGTGCTCCTCGTCGTCTACGCCATCGTCGGCGGCGCCGGGCTCATCGGTGGCAGCGAAGAGGACGGGACGCTCGAACTGCTGCTCGCCAACCCCGTCTCCCGCGAACGGGTCGCCCTCGAACGGGCGCTCGCCTTCGCTGCCGCCCTCGCCGCGCTCACTGCCGTCGCCGCGCTCACGCTCATCGCCCTGGCTCCGCCCTTCTCCGCACTCGAGGGCATCGATGCCGGCGGCCTCGCCGCCGCTTTCGCCGGGGCATATACGCTGGCCCTCCTGCATGGCGCCGTGGCGTTCATGGGTGGCGCCGTATCTGGCCGCAGGGGTCCGGGATTGGCTGCTGGCACCGTCCTCGCTGCCGGCGGCTTCCTCGCCCAGGGCCTGCTCTCGGCCGCCGGCGCCCCCGAATGGGTCAGCAATCTGAACCCCTGGTACTGGTACCTCAAAGAGAACCTCCTCGCCTTCGGTCCCCGCTGGGAGGCAGCCCTGCCTGCCCTGGTCCTCGCCGCGGTTCCCGTTGCTGCAGGCGTGGCCGTGTTCCGCCGCCGCGACCTGCGCTGAACGATGCTCTCCCCCCGGTCTCAGGGTTCTCCCGACACCGGAAGTGTGAAAATTCCGAAAGAACGTTGCCTCACCCCGTACACCCGCAACCGAAACGTGCCGTCAACCGTGGTGTAACTCCCGCGCGAGGTGCCGCAGTGCTCGACCCGGCCACATCTGATTTCCCGTCAGTGATTCCCTTCGACGAACGCACCCGGCGCGTTCTCGAACTGCGCGAGCTGGTCCGTCGCGGCGCCTACCGCCCCGACCCCCGCGAAATCGCCCTCGCCCTCCTCGCCCACGCACTGGCGTGCCCCGCCCCGGAGGAGGCCGGGCCGCTCCCGGCGTTCGACCCCGCGCGCTTCATCGTCCGGCCTGCCGCGTCTGCCGCCGATGCAAGCAGCCCGCCGGGCCGTCTCCTAGCCTGCCCAGGCCGGCCTTCCGCTCCCGAGGGGCGCACTCGGCAGCTCCCAGTGCGGGTCCGTCTCCGACATCCGCAGCGCCGGCCGCAGGAACCGCATTAGCCCGTACCCGGTTTCTCGCTCGAGCATCCAGCCGCCCATATCGCCCGTTCCGCTCGCCGCTGCCGGGTCGAGGTCATGCCCCAGGTCGTAGTACCACATACTCGTCCGCGCCAGCGAAACCCGCACCAGCCATGAGCCGCCTTCGTCGGCCCGTCGCCGGAGCGCCATCATCGCCCCGAGCGCCCCGAAATAGCCCGTGGTGTAATCGTTCATCGCCGCCGGGGCCAGCACCGGCGGCCCGTCGCCGCCCTGCCGCACGCACACGCCCGTGGCCGCCTGCGCCAGCTGCTCCCAGCCCGGCCGCCCGTCCCACGGCCCGCCGTAGCCGAAGGCGTTCTCGGTCACATAGATGATCCCCGGGCGCAGCGCCGCGACCTGCGCCGGGCCGAACCCCCGCCGTTCCAGCGACCCCCACTGGAACCCCTGGGAAAACACGTCGGCCCCGCGCACCAGCTCCTCCAGGGTTGCGCGCCCGGCCGGGTCGTCCAGGTCAAGGTACGCCTGCCGCTTTCCGTGGCCCGTGTCCATCTCAAACCGCTCGACCGTTGGAAGGCGCGGCCCCGCGATGTGCAGCACCTCCGCCCCGTGCTCGGCCAGCGTCCGCGCCACTGTCGGCCCGGCCAGCACCCGGGTCAGGTCGAGCACCCGCACGCCCCGGAGCGGCCGGTCGCCCTCACCGAACGGCTCAGGCGGTGCGTCGCCGATGCGGACCAGCTCCACGACGGGCTTCGCGGCGAGCGCCTGCCCCTGCGGGTGCGCGAGCCACTCCGCGTTGGTCCGGCAAACCGCAGCGCAGAGGCCCTGCCCCGCCAGGGCATCCTCCAGCTCGAAAGCGCCCCGCCGCCGGGTCGCGGCCGCAATCTCCTCCGCACTCGCGCCCTCGCCCAGTCCGAGCTCCGCCAGGATGCCCGGGCCGTGGGTAAAACTCCCGTGCAGGTGAATGAACCGGCCGTCGCCGCACGGCCAGATCGCCGTCACGTTCGAACCGGACCGCGGCGCAGGCGGGCCCGCCTGCCCGTTCACCTCAAGCAGGAGGTAGCTCCGGAGCGAAGCCGCCGCGTGCCGCACATCGATGGCCATCGCCTGCCGGCGCCCGCCGCGCAGCCGCCAAATCCGGCCTGCTTCCTGCCCCACGAGCGCAAGAGCCACCGCGGCCCCCTCCCCGAGGTGGAACGGCGTCGGCAGCACCGGGTCTTCGCCCGTGATCGTGACCTCGGTCTCCGGGTCGAGGTCGAGACCCGCCCGGGCTGCGTACCAGGCCGCCCGGTCGCGGTCCATCACTGCGCCCCGGCCCGCTTCGCCGCCAGCCGCCCCTCGAATCGCGCCCGGTCGACCACGAACCGCTGGTGCGTCCCGTGCCCGACCTGCTCCGCGCCGTCGTGGGCCGTCCACTCGAAATCGAACCGCCTCCCGTCGACGGCGACCAGCCGCACCTCGGCTGTCACCTCCATGCCCTCCGGCGTCGCGCCCGTGTGGTTGATGACAATCTGCGTCCCCACCGTCATCTGCCCCGGCTCGAGGAAGCCCGCCATCCACTCGGCCGCGGTCTTCTCAACCAGCGCGCCCAGCGACGGCGTCGAAAATACGTCCGGCGTGCCCGCTACGATCCGGCTGGCGAAATGCTCCGGCGCACACCGCACCGAGCCCCGGGCCGTCGCGCCGACCTGCATCGCTTCGATGCCCATCGAGTCCCTCCTGCTGCGGCTGGTCCGCCGCCCGTCATGCGCGGCCGCATCATACCGGCCCGTCGACAGCCCACCAATGAACGCGGGACAATAGAACTGTCCAGCAGGCCGGGCAGCCGCTCCCCGCCCCGTGCGGGGAGAGGAAAGTCCGGACTCCACCGGGCAGGGTGCCAGGTAACGCCTGGGCGGCGCGAGCCGACGGAAAGTGCAACAGAAACATACCGCCTCCGGTCGCCCCCGGCGGCCGGCGGTAAGGGTGAAATGGTGCGGTAAGAGCGCACCGGCGTCCCGGTAACGGGGCGGCCGTGCAAACCCCACCCGGAGCAAGGCCGAATAGGGGAGGAGGGTGCCCGGCCCGCCACAACTCCCGGGTTGGCCGCTAGAGCGCGCCGGCGACGGCGCGCCCAGAGAGATGGCTGCCGCCCCGCCTCCGCGGGGTACAGAATCCGGCTTACAGGCCTGCTGGACGCACCCACGCGGGCTCCCTTCGCCACCGCCGAACGACCATTCCAATCCGGTCGTCCATTCGCTACGATCGAAACAACATACCCCCGTGGAGTATCCAATGCCCGCCGCAACGGTCATCGATGTCACCGACGCCAACTTCGCGACGGAGGTCCTCGAGCGGTCGAAGACTATCCCCGTCGTCGTCGATTTCTGGGCGCCATGGTGCGGTCCCTGCCGCATGCTCGGCCCCATCATCGAAAAGGTCGCCGCCGAGAACGAGGGCAAGGTTCTCCTGGCCAAGCTGAACACCGACCAGAACCCCCGCACCGCGATGCAGTTCCGCATCCAGGGCATCCCCGCGGTCAAAGCCTTCAAGGATGGCAGGGTCATCGCCGAGTTCACCGGCGCCTACCCCGAGCCCCAGGTCCGTGCCTTCTTCCAGAAGGTGATCGGCGCCGCCGGGACCGGCGCGTCCTCGGCCGAAGAGCTCCTCCGCAAGGGCGACGTCGCCGGCGCCGAGCGCGAATACCGCGCAATCCTCGAAAAGTCCCCGAATGACGCCAACGCCATCGTCGGCCTGGCGACGATCCTCCTCGCACGCGGCGCCCGCGACGAAGCCGAGCGTCTCCTCGAGCGGGCCCCCGCCGACCGGCGTGCAAAGGCCCTCAAGCACCGCATCTTCCTCGACGAGTTCCGCCAGAAGCACGCCGGTGAGGACCTCGCGGGAGAGGTGCAGCGCAACCCCCGCGACCCCCGCGCTCGCTACCGCTGGGGCGTCATGCTCGCCGCCCAGGAGCGCTACGAAGAGGCTCTCGACCAGCTCCTCGAATCCGTCCGGCTCGACCGCACCTTCGCCGATGGTGCCGCCCGCAAGGCGATGCTCGCCATCTTCGATATCCTCGGCCTCGAATCGCCCATCACCCGCGAATACCAGCGTCGGCTCTCCAGCGTCCTCTTCTGAATGCATCGCCGCTTCGCGCGTAGAGCGGACCCGGGAGATAATCGCGCCAACATAACATCCCCCGGGACCGCTCTATGATTATTCATATGGCCGAAGGCGCGACCATCGACCAGGTCGAGCGCGTTATCAACCGCATCACCCAGGATTACGGCCTTCGCTGCGAGACCATCGTCTCCAACACCACCGTTATCGGCGTCAAGGGCGTCGCCTCCATCGTCGACGAGGGCCGCATCCTCGAACTCCCCGGCGTCGACCGCGTCATCCGCA
The DNA here is from genome assembly GCF_002563855.1 of Tepidiforma thermophila. Taxonomy (NCBI): domain Bacteria; kingdom Bacillati; phylum Chloroflexota; class Tepidiformia; order Tepidiformales; family Tepidiformaceae; genus Tepidiforma; species Tepidiforma thermophila. The sequence continues at coordinate 2,302,368 of NZ_PDJQ01000001.1, read as the reverse complement.
TCACCGAAAAATACAAAGACGCCTCCCGCACCTTTCACCCCGAAGACACCATCGTCTGGGTCGCCGGCAAAGTCCCCGTCGGCGGCAGGAACCTCACCTTCTTCGGCGGCCCCTGCGCCATTGAATCCGAGCAGCAGGCCCTCGAATCGGCTCGCATCGCCAAAGAGGCCGGCGTCGATGTCCTCCGTGCCTTCGTCGATAAGTCCCGCACCAGCCCCTACGACTACCGCGGCATGGATATAAAGAAAGGCCTCGAAATCGCCGCCGCGATGAAGGCTGAAACCGGCCTGCCCACTGTCTCCGAGCTCATCGACCTCCGCCACCTCGATCTCTTCCTCGAGTATGGCATCGACGTCATCCAGATCGGCGCCCGCAGCGCCCAGTACTCGCCCCTCCTCGAAGAGCTCTCGAAGATCGATAGGCCGGTCATCCTCAAGCACGGCTTCGGCAACGACATGAACGAGTGGCTCTGCGCCGCCGCCTACATCATGTCCGGCATCGACCGCGAGCGCCGCAGCGTCTCCGAGGGCAACCGCAACGTCATCCTCTGCTACCGCGGCATCAAGAGCTTCGAAACGGAGACCCGCTTCGCCGCCGACATCGGCATGATCCCGCTCGTGCGGATGAAGTCCCACCTGCCGCTCATCGCCGACCCCTCCCACAGCTCCGGCGACCGCCGCCTCGTCGAGCGTGTCACCTATGGCTTCGTCGCCGCCGGCGCCCACGGCATCGAGTTCGATATCCACAACAACCCCGCCGAGGCGCTCTGCGATGGCAAGCAGGCTGTCAACCACGAAGCGCGCCGCATCATCGAGAACGCCCGCCGCATCCACGCGCTCCTCGCAGACGTCGGCATCGAATCCGGGTCCACCGTTTCCGTCGCAGCCAAATAACCGCCACCGCGCCCAAGCCCACAGGCCGCTGATGGCGTAGGATTCCCTCGCACAACCGCTTCCTCGGAGGAACAGCACCCATGGCAGTTCGTCTCGATGGCCAGGTCGTCCTGGTTACCGGCGCCGGCCGCGGCCTCGGCCGCGCCTACGCCCTCGACCTCGCCAAGCACGGCGCAAAAGTCGTCGTCAACGACTTCGGCGGCTCCGTCTCAGGCGAAGGACACGACGACACCCCCGCCCAGCAGGTCGTCAACGAAATCAAGGCCGCCGGCGGCGAGGCCATCGCCGATGGCGGCGACGTCGGCAGCTACGAAGACTGCTACAAGATGATCAAGCTCGCCGTCGACACCTGGGGCCGGCTCGATGCTGTCGTCGCAAACGCCGGCATCCTCCGCGACGTCACCATCCACAACATGAGCGAACAGGATTGGGACGCCGTCATCCGCGTCCACCTCAAGCAGTGCTACAACCTCGCCCACCACGCCTGGCCCATCTTCCGCCAGCAGTCCTACGGCCGCTTCGTCATGGCCACCAGCACCTCCGGCCTTATCGGCAACTTCGGCCAGGCCAACTACGGCGCCGCCAAGGCCGGCATGTACGGCCTCATGAACGTCCTTAAGCTCGAAGGCGAAAAGTACAACATCAACGTCAACCTCATCGCCCCGGCCGCCCAGACGCGCATGACCGCCAATCTCATGGGCCGTGACCCCAACGACCCCGAGCGCGCGGTCGTCATGGCCCCCGAGCATGTCGCCCCGGCCGTCACCTACCTCTGCTCGCCCCAGTGCGAGGAAAGCGGCATCTGCATCGCCGCCTCCGGCGGCCGCTACAGCCGCATCGCCATCGTCGCCAATAAGGGCGTCACCTACGACCCGCACGAGTTCAAGGACGCCGACTGGTTCGCCGCCAACTGGAGCAAAATCACCGACCTCTCCGACGCCTACGTCCCGTGGTCCTTCCGCGAGACCCGCGAGGAGCACTACGCGGCGAAGAAGGCGGCCCAGGGCTAAGCCGCACCTGTCATTCGCGTCCGGGGCCCGGCAGCATGTGCTGCCGGGCCCCGTTCCGCTTCGACTTGGCCGCAAAACTGGCAGCGGTGGGTGTAAAGTCACGGCATTGACATTGCCGGGGGTCGTGCCCATGCCGTCCAGCCTCGCCGACCTGCTTCTCCGCCAGTCGCCGGACGCCGTCATCTTCGCCGGCCTCGATGGCGTCATCCAGGTGTGGAATCCCGCCGCTGAGGCGATGTTCGGCTTCCCCGCTGCCGAAGCCATCGGGCAGGACCTCAACATCATCATCCCGGAGCCGTTCCGGGAGGCCCACTGGACGGCCTACGACCGCGCGCTCGCCGCCGGCGATACCAAATACCGCGGCCAGGCCATGCCCACGCGCGCCCGCCGCGCCGACGGCTCCGAGTTCTACATTGAGATGACGTTCGCCATCGTCAAAGACGAAACCGGCACGGTTCTCGGTGCCCTCGCCCACTGCCGCGATATCACCGAGCGCTTCGAACGCGACCGCAGCCAGCGTCGCCGCCTCCGCGAACTCGAAGCAGAGCTCGAACGGCTCCAGGGCCCCGCCGCTACGCCGTAAGCCGTGCGCGCACGGCCGAAACGGTGTCGCTGCTGACGCCAATCGCGCGCGCGTAGCCCTCTGCCGACCCGTACCGCTCCCGGAGATGCCGCAGCGTCGCCGCCATATCCTCCGGCGGAGCCGCCAGCAGCGCTGCAGCCCGTTCCTCGTCGAAGCCCCGCTCCCGCATCTGCGGAAGCCATTGCTCCTTCAACGGCGCCAGCAGCTGTTCCGTCACCATGTAGTCCTCGATGATCGTTGCCTCGTCGACCCTCGCGAGGTCGAGCAGCAGCGCAGCCGCGATGCCCGTCCGGTCCTTCCCCGCGGCACAGTGGAAGAGCACCCGTCCATCCGCCTCGGCGAACGTCTCGAAGAGCGTCCGGTAGGCCGCAGCCCCCACCTCGAGGAACATCGCGTACATGACCGCGAATCCCGGGAACTCGCCATCGAAACCCGCCGGCGACATGTCGTGCTGGAACACCGGCGCGTGCACCACCCGTATCCCGTACCGGCTGGCATCCGGCGTCCGGTCCCGCTCCCGCTCCGCATCCGAGCGGAAGTCGACGATGGTCAGCACCTCGCGCTCGCGCAGCTGCTCCAGACCGCGGTCGGTCAGCCGGTGCAGGCTGGCCGACCGGATGGCGATGTCGGTGGTTTGCGTTCCGGCCGCCGTCCGGTAGCCGCCAAGGTGGCGCACGTTGTGCGCGACTTCGAGCCGAAGCTCCCGGCTGGAGATCACGAGTTCCATACCTCCACTATGCGGCACCCGCATGAAACATTCATTAACGCCAGGAGAAATGTTTGGCGCTGCTCCCGCGCCGTATCCTCTCCCCAGCGACCAGCCCCGGAGTGCTGCCCATGATCACCCGCGACCGCATCGTGCAGACGTTTCTCGACCTCGTCGGCATCGACTCGCCATCCGGTGAAGAGGACGCCATCGCCGGTGAGCTCGAACACCGCCTGCGCGCCCTCGGCCTCCAGGCCGTCCAGGATGCGGCCGGCAACGTGCTCGCCCGCCTCGAGGGCGCCGGCGCCCCGGTGCTCCTCTCCGCCCACATGGATACCGTCGAGCCCGGGCGCGGCATTAAGCCCCGCTGGGACGGCCCCGACATCATCCGCAGCGACGGCACCACCATCCTCGGCGCCGACAACAAGGCCGGCTGCGCCGTCATCCTCGAGGTCCTCCAGTCGCTCATCGAAGACGGCGGACCGCATCGCACGGTCGAAGTCGCCGTCAGCCGCGGCGAAGAGGTCGGCCTGGTTGGTGCCGCGAACATGGACTACTCCCGGATCACCGCCAGGGTGGCCATCGTCATCGATAGCGGCGGTCCGCCCTCGTCCATCCAGGGCCAGGCGCCCTACCACTACGTCTACGACATCGAGGTTCACGGCCGGAGCGCCCACGCCGGTCTCGAGCCCGAAAAAGGCATCCCGGCGGTCACCATCGCCGCCGAGATCGTCGCCGGCCTCCCCCAGGGCCGCCTCGACGATGAGACGACCGGCAATGTCGGCATCATCCGCGGCGGGCTCGTACGCAACGCCGTCCCTGACTATTGCCTGGTCCAGGGCGAATTCCGCTCCATGGTCGAAGAAAAGGCCGAGACCCTCGCGCGCAGCGCCCGCCGCCACATTGAGACCGTGCAGGCCCGCCACCCGGGCGCCCGCATCGAGGCATCCATCCGCATGGCCTACCCCGGCTACCGGCTCGAACCCGGCGACCCCGCCGCCGACCTCCTCTACCCCGTGCTCCGCTCCCTCGGCTTCGAGCCGAACCCCCACCCGGTCGGCGGCGGCACCGACGGGAACGTCTTCCGCGGCCATGGCATCGCCGCCGTGGTCATTGGCCGCGGCGGCTACAACCAGCACACGAAGGATGAGTACCTCGTCGTCCCCGAAATGCTCGACTGCGCCCGCGTCGTCGAGGCTGCCGTTCGCACCCTCCCCGCCTGAGACTCTCATGCCGCTCCGAGGGTGATTGCCCGCGCGGGCAGCGTACCGCCCGGCCCGGGCTCAGCCGACCCGCGAAACCCTCTCCCCCGGTCGAACACCGGCGTCACCGCTTTTGCCAGCACGTCGAGCCGCTCCAGTTCCCCGCGGTAGAACGGCGTCGCCATCGTGCGGATCGCCACAGCCAGCTCCACCGTGCCAAGAGGTGCTATGGCCACCCAGGCCGCGCCCGTTTCCGACGCAAACGCTGCGGGCACCCAGCCATCAGCGGCCGGGAACGCCGCGGCTGCCCCACGTGCGAGCACCCACCGCCCGGCGAACGGCTCATGCGGGCCAACCACCGCCGTTGCCGGCAGGCCCACAACCGGGACAAACCCGCCCGTCTCGATGCACCGCAGCACGGCAGCCCGGTCTGCCCGCATCACCCTCGAGATGCCTGTCACCAGCTGCGACCGGGCCTCCACCTGCGTCGGCGCCCCGGTCACGTTGGCGATGGCCATGCCCATCTCCACGGCGGGGTCGCCGAGCGGCGCATCGAACGTTCGGACGGCCACCTCTGGCCAAAACCCGCCAATTGCCGCCCCAATGTCTTCGGCGCTCGCTGCCCGGAGGAGCAGGTCGTCGACCACCACGGAGCCCTCGTGGGAGACCACATCGAGCCGGACGATATCTACCCGGTGGGCCGCCAGCGCTGTTGCGACCGCTGACAGCGCGCCCGGCCGGTCCGGCATGGTAAGACGAATTGCCCTGACGACTGCCATGCCGCCAGCATCGCACCTGGCGGTTGCGCCCCGGTTTCGAACGCATGACGCCGGTGTTGCGGCTGCGCGGCCCGGCTACATGCGCGTGTCCCGCTCGAACTCGCCGTTTGCGAGCGCTGTCACCCGCTGCGCCAGCACGCGGCTCCCTTTCCGCACCGGCTCGAACCGCCACGCCAGCGCCTCCTCGAACACTTCCGCCGTCGCCCGCGGCACCGCCCCTTCCCGGGCCATGATCCACGCACCTGCCAGCAGCCGCAGGTGATACAGGGTGGCCCCCCGGTACATCCCCGCGTCGAGCGCCTCCACCAGCTCGGTGAACTCCGCGGCCACCCGCTCCGCCAGCGCTGCCGCCGGCTGCTTCACCATCGGGTCGCGGTCCACTACCCGCCCGAAGGACGTCATCAGCCTGCCGTAAATCTCATCGGTAATCCGCGGCCGGCGCCGAAACCACGCCACCTTGCCTCACCTCGTGCACGATTCCTGCGTGCGCCGTGGCGACCACCACACGCACATACCCGCCGGCCTGCAGCCGCTCCGCCAGCGCAATCGACGCCGCCGTCGGCGCCCCCGGCGTGTTCACCAGCGCGCAGAGCCGCGCCCCGGCCGGGACGCCCTTTCGCCCGCCCGCCGGGTGAAGCAGCACCCGTGCCGCCGCTTCTGCGTCAACCGGCGCCCCCGGGCGCAGGCCCGCGAGCGGCCCCGCCAGCTCCGGACGGTGGACCCACCGCGCATCGAGCGGCTGCCCGAGCACTGCGGCCCCAACACAGACCACCACGGCGGTGGCGGCCGCCGGGATGACCGGCTCGTGCGCCGCGGGCGCCTTGAATGGGCGGTGCGCCGACCCGTCCGCTTCCACCAGCACCAGCCGGTCCTGCCCCGCCAGCAGGTCGACTGCACCGGGCGCGAACCCGAGCATCCGCCCTCGTTCGCCCCGGCCGGAGATGAGCGTAGCCGCGCCGTATTCGGATAGGGCCGACGCTGCCCGCGCAGCCAGCTCGCCGGGCTCGGCCGTCACCACCGGCGGCATCGGCAGGCCCGCTGGCTGGGTGAACCTTACGGTCGTCGTCACCACCACCGGTATCCCCCGCCCCTGCGCCTCCAGCGCCAGCCGGAACAGCAGCGACGTCTTGCCCCCGCCGCCGACCGCCGCCACCATCTCTCCCGGGGCGAATCCAAATGCATCCAGCAGCATCTCTTCGATTCTACGGTGCCCCGTGAGCCGCGGCCTCGAGGCCGTCATCCTCGCCGGGGGCCGCAGCACCCGCTTCGGCCGCGATAAAGCCTCCGCACCGCTCCGCGGCCGGCCCCTCCTCCAGTGGGTCGCAGAGGCCGTCGCGCCGGCGGTCGACCGCCTCGTCATCGTCCGCGCCCCCGGGCAACTGTTACCCCCGCTCGACCTGCCGGTCCCGGTCGACCTCGTCGACGATGAATTCCCCGGCCTCGGGCCCCTCGCGGGCCTCGCGACCGGCCTTGCCGCGGTCGCGGCCCCGCTCGCCTTCGCATGCTCCTGCGATGCCCCGCTCATCGCTCCCGCCCTCCTTGCGCGCCTCGCCGACATCGCCCGCGCAGCCTCTGCGGATGTCGTCTGTCCGCGGGTCGGCGGCTACCCCCAGCCGCTCGTCGCGGTCTACCGGCCCGCAACCTGTGCCCCGGCCTTCCGCCGTGCGGTCGAGTCCGGGGCAGGCGGCCTCCGCATCCTCGCTGCCTACGCAGGTCTCCGCGTCGTCGAACCCGGCGAAGCCGAGCTCCGCGCTGTGGATCCCGGCCTGCGCAGCTTCCTCAACGCCAACACGCCGGACCGGCTGGCCGAAATCGACGCCCTGCTCGGGTAATTTCCCCCGCGAATGCCAGCCCGCTCACCCTCGGTTGACAGGCCTGGGGGGCACCCTAAGATTGAGCCAGAGGCCCGGTACCTGCGAACGGTACCGGGCGCACTGCCAGCGGCAGTGTCCGGGAACGGGCTTGCGCCACGGGGCGCCGCCCCTCCATCGGCTCCCGGCATCCAGCCGGTAACCTCATCGGAGTGGCACACCAGTGACGACACTCGAACGTCCCCGCACCGTCGGCGAACTTCGCGCCTCCGGCTATCGCGTCCTTCCCGTCCGCGAGGAGATGCGGAAGAACCTCATCGCGAAGATCCGCGCCGGCGAAACCCTCTTCCCGGGCATCTACGGCTACGACGACACCGTCATCCCCCACATCGTCAACGCCATCCTCGCCGGCCAGGACATCATCTTCCTCGGCGAGCGCGGCCAGGCGAAATCCCGCATCATCCGCTCCCTCGTCAACCTCCTCGACGAGGAGATCCCCATCCTCGCCGGCTGCGAAATCCCCGAGGACCCCTTCAACCCCATCACCCAGGCCGGCCGCGATCTCATCGCCGAAAAGGGAGACGACGCCCCCATCGAGTGGCTCCCCCGCGAGAAACGCTACGGTGAGAAGCTCGCCACCCCCGACATCACCATCGCCGACCTCATCGGCGAGGTCGACCCCATTAAGGTCGCTGAAGGCCGCTACCTGAGCGATGAGCTCACCATCCACTACGGCCTTATCCCGCGCACCAACCGCGGCATCTTCTGCATCAACGAGCTCCCCGACCTCGCCGAACGCATCCAGGTCGGCCTCCTCAACATCATGGAGGAGCGCGACGTCCAGATCCGCGGCTACCGCATCCGCCTGCCGCTCGATGTCTTCATCGTCGCCTCCGCTAACCCCGAGGACTACACCAACCGCGGCCGCATCATTACGCCGCTCAAGGACCGCTACGGCGCCCAGGTCCGCACCCACTACCCGACCCGCATCGAACACGAAATCGACATCATGGAAGCGGAGCACCACCCGGTGCCGGCCGACTTCGACGTCGCCGTCCCGCAATACATGAAGGAGATCATTGCCGAGATCAGCCGGCTCGCCCGACGCAGCCCCGACATCAACCAGCGCTCGGGCGTCAGCGTCCGCGCCTCCATCGCCAACTACGAGTCGATGCTCGCCAATGCCCTCCGCCGCGCCATCGTCACCGGCGAAGACCGCGTCGTCCCGCGCGTCAGCGACCTCCCCTATGTTGTCCCGGCCCTCTCCGGCAAGGTCGAGTTCGAAACCGTCGAGGACGGCCGCGAAGACCAGATCATCGAAAAGCTCATCCAGGGCGCGGTCGTGGCCGTCTTCAACCGCTCGTTCAACCTCGGCGAACTGGAGCAGGTTGTGAACCGCTTCAAAGCCGGCGTGGCCGTCGAAGTCGGCGACATGGTTCCCTCCCGCGAGCACGCCGCCGTCGCCCGCCAGATCGAAGGTCTCATGCCGGCTGTGGAGAAGCTCGGCGGGGCCGGCAGCGACGCCGAAACCGCGGCCGCCGTCGAATTCATCCTCGAAGGGCTCCACCTCAACAAACGGCTCAACAAGGACCGCGTCGGCGGCAAGACCCAGTACCGCGGCTGATGGCGTGACAGCAACCACCATCCGCATCCGCGCTATCGAACCCCATGGCCCCCTCTTCGAGGGGGCCATCGCGGTCTACGGCGACGCGTTCGCCGAACCGCCCTACAGCGACCTCGACCGCGGACGTGAGGTCCGCGCCCGCATCCGAGATACCCATCGCTACCGCAAGGGCTTCCGCTTCCTCATCGCCGAATCCGCCGATGGCGAAGTCTGCGGGATGGCCTACGGCTACCACGGCGAAGACGGCCAGTGGTGGCACGATGCCGTCGTCCGCTGGGTCGGGCCCCGCGTCGCTGCCGAGTGGCTGAGCGATGCCTATGAAGTCGTCGAAGTCGCGGTCGCCCCCGCTGCGCAGGGCCGCGGCGTCGGCAGCGCGCTCGTCAACGCCCTCCTCGACGGCCTCACCGAGCGGACCGCCGTTCTCAGCACCCGCACTGACAGCCGTGCCCACGAGCTGTACGCACGCCTCGGCTTCGAGTACCTCGCCGAAATGACCTTCACCGCCGGCGGCTGGCCGTTCTACATCATGGGCCGCCGCCTCCGCTGACCGTAACCCGCACCGGCAGTACTGTTGAGGACGTCCCCATGCCCGACGCCGAGACATTCCGCTGCATCAAATGCCGGAGCACTGTCGACACCCTCGCCTTCGGCACAACCCAGCGCAATCACTGCAACCGGTGCCTCTGGAGCCGCCACGTCGATAACTTCCCCGGCGACAGGAAGGCTGCCTGCGGCGGCCCCATGGAGCCCCTCGCCGTCTTCGTCGCACCTGACGGCGAATGGATGCTTATCCACCGCTGCAAGTCCTGCGGCGTCCTGCATGAAAACCGCATCGCCGGCGACGACAACCTCATGATCCTCATGGCTATCGCCGCCCGTCCGCTCGCCAACCCCCCTGTCCCCCTGGAGTACCTGCCGTGACTCGAAGCCGCGCCCTCGACCTGCTCCTCCAGAACCTGCAGCTCGAACGGCTCGACCGCGACCTCTTCCTGGGGCAACCCGGGCCTGGCACCGGCCGCCTCTTCGGCGGCCACGTCGCCGCGCAGTCCGTCATGGCCGCCGGCCTCACCCTCGAGCCCGGCGCGGGGTTCATCCACTCCCTCCACGCCTACTTCCTCAAGGGCGGCAGCCACGATGTCCCCATCCGCTTCGTCGTCGACCGCATCCGCGACGGGCGCACCTTCTCGACCCGTCACGTCGTCGCCTACCAGGGCGGCGAAGCCATCTTCGACCTGAGCGCCTCCTTCGCCAGGCCCGAAGACGGCGTCGCCCACCAGGACGTGATGCCCGCCGCTCCGCCGCCCGATGGCCTCCCCGACTGGGAGGAGGTCCGTGGCGAAATCCTTGAAGACGCCGAACGCCGCCGCCGCTCCCAGCCTGTTGAAATCCGCGTCGTCGACCCCGACCTCCCGGGCGAGCGCCTGCCCGCCCGGCGCCGCATCTGGATGCGCCCCAATGGCGAACTGCCCGATGACCCGCTCATCCACGCCGCCGTGCTCACCTACGCCAGCGACCGCACCCTCCTCTCCACGGCTGCGAGGCCCCACGGCCTGACCTGGGGCCGCCGCATGTCCGCCAGCCTCGACCACGCGGTCTGGTTCCACGGGCCCGTCAACTTCAACGGCTGGGTCCTCTACGCGAGCGAAAGCCCTGTCGCCCGCCACGCCCGCGGGCTCATCTTCGGCTCCATCTGGACCCCGAACGGGCTGCGCATCGCCTCCGTCGCCCAGGAGGGGCTCATCCGCATCCCGCGCGACCGGACCGAAGACGCCCCGCGTTAGAGCGCCAGGGTTGCCGGCTGTTCCAGGATGCCCTGGATCTCCTTGATGAACCGCGCCCCTTCGACGCCGTCGGTCACCCGGTGATCGGCGCTGAGCGCCACCTTCATCACCTGCCGGATAACAATCTCCCCGTCGCGCACCACCGGCTTCGGCATGACCGCACCGACACCGAGAATGGCCGCCTGGCTCGGGTTGATAATGCCGATAAGGGTCTCAACCCCGTACGCGCCCAGGTTCGTAATCGTGAACGTCCCTTCGCCGTACTCGGCCGCCGTCAGCTTCCCGGCGCGCGCCCGTTCGATCAGGTCCTTCGTCTCCTGCGCAATCCGGCCCAGCGATTTCGCCTGGCAATCCAGCACCGCCGGCGCAATCAGCCCCTCGTCGAGCGCAATGCCGATGCAGATATTGATCCGCTCGTGCATCCGGAGACCATCATCGGAGTACGCCGCGTTGAACTTCGGGTGCCGCTCCAGCGCTAGCGCGCACGCCTTCACGATCAGGTCGTTGATTGTCACCTTCTGCCCCTCGGACAGCCCGGCATTCAGCTGTGACCGGAACGCCAGCGCGTCCGTCATATCGATGTCGAGCGTCAGGTAGTAGTGCGGCTGCGTCTGCTTCGAAAGCGTCATCCGGTGCGCGATCGCCTTCCGCATCTTCCCCAGCTCGATCGTTTCGCCGCCGGCAGCAGCAGGCGCCGGCGCAGGAGCGGGCCGGGCCGGGGCAGGAGCAGGTGCCGCTGCCGGGGCCATTGCCGGTGCCGTGGCCGCGGCGGCCGGCCTCGCGGCCAGCGCCGCGATCGCCGCCTCCACATCCCGCCGCAGAATCCGCCCGTCCGGGCCCGAGCCCTTCAGGGTGCGGATATCGATGCCCGCCTCACGGGCGATCTTCCGGGCCACCGGGCTGATCCGGATTCTCCCGTCCTCCGGCTCCTCGGCCTGCGCGGTCGCCGCCGCCGGTTCCGCGGCCTTTGCCGTTGCTGCTGCCGCCTTGAGCTCGGGCTCGATCTCCCGCTTCGCCGGCGGCGGCACCGGCTTTCGCTCCACCTCGGGCGGCACCTCCGCCGGGTCGCCGAGGATCGCGATAACGTCCCCTACCGGCACAATATCGCCCTCGTTGGCAACAAGCTTCAGGATCGTCCCCGATTCGAACGCCTCAAGCTCAACGGTCGCCTTGTCCGTCTCGATCTCGGCGATGACATCCCCGCGCCGCACCGTGTCGCCAACCTGCTTCAGCCAGCGGACGAGCGTGCCCTCCACCATGTCCGCCCCCATCTGGGGCATCGTCACTTCAATCGTCACGGCTCACTCCTTGAACATCCCGAGGACCGCCTCGACCACGTCTTCCTCGGATGGCAGCGCGTAGAACTCGAGATTCCGATTGTAGGGCAGCGGCACATCCTTGCAGGCCACCCGCGCCACCGGCGCATCCAGCCAGTCGAAGGCCCGCTCCATAATCTGCGCTGCCAGCTCGCCGCCGAAGCCGCCGAACTTCCACGCGTCTTCCACGACCACTGCGCGGTTCGTCTTCTTCACCGAAGCAACGACGGTGTCGATGTCCAGCGGCCGGAGCGTCCGCAGGTCGATCACCTCCGCGCTGATCTCCTCCTGCTCTTCCAGCAGCTGCGCCGCCCGGATTGCCTGGTGCACGCTCCCGCTGTAGCCCACGATCGTCACGTCCGTGCCCTCGCGCACCACGTTCGCCACCCCGAACTCGACCAGGAAGTCCGGGTCATCCGGCACTTCGCCCCGGAGGCCGTAGTTCGCCGTGTGCTCGATGAAAATCACCGTGTTCTCGTCGCGGAAGGCCCGCTTCAGCAGCCCTTTCGCGTCCGCCGGCGTCGATGGACACACCACCTTCAGTCCCGGGAAATGCGCGTACAGCCCCTCCAGGCTGTGGCTGTGCGTGGCCGCCAGCTGCGAACCGCCGCCGCTCGCCATCCGGATGACCAGCGGCACGTTTATCTGCCCGTTCGACATGTACAGCAGCTTCGCCGCGTTGTTCACAATCTGGTCGAGCGCGAGGAAGCTGAAGTTGATGGTCATAATCTCGACCATCGGGTGCATGCCCCCCATGGCCGCGCCGATGCCGATGCCTACAATGGCCGATTCGGCGATGGGCGTATCGCGCACCCGCTCCTCGCCGAACTCCTCCAGCAGCCCTTTCGTCACCGCATACGACCCGCCATAGAGGCCGATGTCCTCGCCGAGCAGGAAGATCCGCTCGTCGCGCAGCATCTCCTCGCGCAGCGCTTCCCGCAGCGCGTCGCGCATCCGCATCTCAGCCATTGGACGGCTCCTTGTACAGGTGGTCGAAGAGCGTCTCCAGCGCCGGCTGCGGGCTCCGCTCGGCGAACTCAACCGCCTCGTTCACTACCGCCTCGGCCCGCGCTTCGATCTCGGCATAGCCGGCGTCATCCAGCATCCCCGCCTCCGTCATCTGCCTCCGGAGCCGCTCGATGCAGTCGCGCCGCTTGGCTTCCTCGATCTCCTCCTTCAGCCGGTACAGCTCCGGGTCGGCCATCGAGTGGCCGCGGTACCGGTACGTCATCGCCTCGATGAAGTACGGGCCCTTCCCCGCGCGCGCGTGGGCCACCGCCTCCCGCGTCGCCTCGTAGACGGCCAGCACGTCCATGCCGTCCACCGAAACCGCTGGCATGTTGTACGCCGCCGCCAGCTTCGGAATCTCGGTCGAAAGCGATGCCTTGAACGGCACACCCATGCCGTACAGGTTGTTCTCGCAGAAGAACACCGTCGGCGTGTTCCACAGCACCGCCATGTTGAGCGCCTCGTGGAACTCACCTTCACCCACGCTCCCGTCACCGAAGATGCAGAGCGTCACGAAGTCCTCGCGCCGCATCTGGGCCGCCACCCCGAGCCCCACCGCCAGCGGCAGGTGGGCCGCGACGATCGCGTACCCGCCGAGGAATCCCTTCTCGACGTCGTACAGGTGCATCGAGCCGCCGCGCCCGCCCGCCACACCGGTGGCCTTGCCGAAGAGCTCCGCCATCACCCGGTTCGGGTCGAGCCCCCGCGCCAGGGCGTGTCCGTGGTCGCGGTAGTGCGTCAGGATTTTGTCCTTCGGCTCCAGGCAGTTGATCGAACCGACCGCGCACGCCTCCTGCCCCGTGTACAGGTGAAGGAAGCCGCGGATCTTCCCTTTCGTATACAGCTCGCCGCACTTCTCCTCGAAGCGGCGGATGAGCACCATCTGGTACAGGAACAGCCCCAGCTGCTCCGCGCCCAGCTCATGCATCAGGTCCTTGCGGGTTTCTGTGGTCACCGTGTCGCGGCTCCTTCCCGCGGCGTCGTTCGCCGCCGCGCAATGTGGATGGCTTCCCCGTCGGCTGCCAGTGCAGCCTCTTTGAGCGCCTCGGGCAGCGTCGGGTGCGCGTGCACCGCAAACCCGACCTCCGCCGAGGTAGCTTCCAGCAGCGCGACCATCGTCGCTTCGCCCAGCAGGTCGTTGATGTCGTGCCCAACCATGTGGATGCCGAGCACCTGCCCGGTCGCTTCCTCCACTACCACCTTCACGAATCCCTCGGTGTGGCCGGCCGCCACCGCCTTGCCCAGTGCCGTGAGCGGGAACCGCCCCGTGCGGACCGTAAAGCCCGCCGCTTTCGCCGCTGCCTCCGTGTAGCCGATGGAGCCCACCTGCGGCTGACAGAACGTCGCCCGTGGCATCTGGACATAATCTGGTTCGGGCCGCGACAACCCGGCAATCGCCTCCGCCGCCAGCACGCCCTGGTGCGAGGCCACGTGCGCCAGCATCAGCTTCCCGGTCACATCCCCCACCGCGTAGATGCCCGGCACGTTCGTCTCCATCCTCCCGTCAATGTCAATGAACCCCCGGGTTGTCCGGACCCCGGCCGCCTGCAGCCCCAGCCCATCCGTGTGTGCGACGAACCCCACGGCGACCAGCACCGTATCCGCCTCCAGCGCGCCCGCCCCGTCCGGTCCCTCGGTTCGCACCACCGCGCCCGCGCTCGTCCGCTCGATGCCGCTGACCTTCGTGCTCACCATGCAGCGGATCCCCCGCGCCTCGAAGCTTCGGCGCAGCAGTCGGCCGATATCGGGGTCCTCGAGCGGGACGAGCGTCTCCATCATCTCGACAATGGTGACCTCGCTCCCGTAGCTCGCCCACAGGTGCGCGAACTCCACGCCGACCGGTCCCGCCCCGATGATTACCGCCCTCCCCGGCGGCATCCGGCGCTCCAGCGCCTCCCTGCTCGTGATGACGGTCTCGCCGTCCGGTTCCATGCCCGGCAGCACCCGCGTGTGTGCTCCCGTCGCGATAATGATGTTGGCCGCCCGGTACTCTGTCCCGTCCACCGCTACCGCGCGCGTCCCCGCCAGCCGGGCCGTACCGTGGATCACCTCCACCCCATTGTCGCGCAGCAGCCCCTCGACGCCGCCCACGATCTGGTCCACCACCTGCCGGCTCCGGTCGATCGCCGCGCCGAAATCGAAGGACACGCCGTCAGCGCCGCGCAGGCCCCACCGCGCGCCTTCCCGCACCGCGTTTACCACGTCCGCGTTCTTCAGGAGCGCCTTGCTCGGGATGCATCCCCAGTTCAGGCAGAGCCCGCCGACCCGGTCCTTCTCGAAGACCGCGGCCTGTAGCCCCAGCTGGGCCGCCCGGATGGCGGCCACGTACCCGCCGGGCCCGCCCCCGATAACTGCGACGTCCCACTGAGTCATAGCGTCCTCCTAGACTACCATAGGCAGTATCGAACGGAACGGGCCCACAGCACAGTCAGCTGCCTCTCCACTCTGCCCGATTCCGCAAGAGGCTGTCTACGTTCGAACGTTTACGATTCCGTGCCCCGCGCGGCCGGGAACACGTCGACCTGCCCCGGCCGACGTAGCACGTACATGGCATGCGTGCGGAACGGCGGGATCGCCGCCAGCGGCCCGTACAGCCACGGCGCAAATCGCCCGACCCGGCGCGCTATCGGGGGAGCCAGGGTCAGAGTCTTCACCCGCATCGGGCAGCGCGGGAACCACCGCCGAATGTCGTCCTCCAGCACCGGGTGCACGTTCGGGTTCGCCGGGTTCCGCCGCCGCATGTCGTACACAACGATGAGCCCGCCCGGCCTGGTGATGCGCACCAGCTCCGCGGCAATCCGCTGGGCCACATCTTCATCTGCCACCGAACTGAAGAGCGTGAACGCCAGGGCCAGGTCGAAGGCCCGGTCCGGCTCGGGAATCCGCTCGGCGCTCCCCTCATGTACCCGGATGTCGCTCGCTCGGGACCGGCAGTATGTCACCGCCGCCGGGTCAATATCCTGCCCCGCGACGTTCTGCGGCTTCGCGCCCCACTGCACCAGCTGCCGCAGGTTGTACCCCGTCGAACACCCCGCTTCGAACGCCCGCAGTTCCGCGAGCGACGTCCACCCAACCCGCACGAACAGACGCGCCAGGTAGCGCTCGCGCTCCTGGACCATCAGCAGGTTGCCCGGCTGCAGGATTGACTGGTCCGCCATGCCCCCGTTGCCAATCTACGCGCACGGCACCCTCGGGAAAAGCCGGTATCATCCCGGCTATGCCCATCGAACAGGAGTACCTCGACCGCCACCCCGGCTCCCGCGCCCTCTACGAGCGCGCATCCCGCGTCCTGCCGAGCGGCGTCACCCACGACAGCCGCTACCTCCGCCCCTTTCCTATCTACGCCGACCGGGCCGAAGGCGCCTGCAAGTGGGACGTCGATGGCCACCGCTACATCGATTACGTTGTCGGGCACGGCGCGCTGCTCCTGGGCCATAACCACCCGGCGGTCACCGCCGCCGCTGCAGCCCAGCTCGCCCGCGGCACCCATTACGGCGCCAGCCATCTCCGCGAAATCGAATGGGCCGAAGAGGTGACCCGCCTCGTTCCTGCCGCCGAGGTCGTCCGCTTCACCTCCTCCGGCACCGAAGCGACCCTCATGGCGCTCCGTCTCGCCCGGGCCGCAACCGGCAGACCGGGCGTCATCAAGTTCGAGCGCCACTTCCACGGCTGGCACGACTACGTTGTCCCCGCTTCGAGCTATGCGGGCCGCACGCCCCCCGGCATCCCGTCAGCCACCCTCGAATCCGTCCTCGTCCTGCCGCCTGACCTCGCGGCCGTCGAATCCGCCTTCGCAGCCCGAGATGACATCGGCGCCGTCATTGTCGAAGCTGCCGGCGCCTCCAGCGGTCAGGTGCCGCTTCCGAGAGGGTTCCTCCACGGCCTCGCCGAAATCTGCCGCAGACGCGGCGCGGTCTTCATCATGGACGAGGTCGTGACCGGTTTCCGCTGGGCGCCCGGCGGCGTGCAGGAGGTCGAAGGCGTCTGCCCCGACCTCGTCACCCTCGCCAAGATCCTCGCCGGCGGGTTCCCCGGCGGCGCCGTCGCCGGCCGCCGGGACCTTCTCGAATACCTCCAGTTCCCCGGCGCTGGCCCGAAAACCGAGAAGGTTGGCCACCCCGGCACCTTCAATGCCAATCCGCTCTCTGCCGCCGCGGGCGTCGCCTGCCTCCGCGAAATCGCTGATGGCACCCACCAGCGCCGGGCCGCCGAACTCGCCGCATCGCTCCGTTCCGGTATGAACGCAGTCCTCTGCGAACTCGGCATCCCCGGCGTCGTCTATGGGCAGTCCTCTGCCTTCCGTGTCCTCCTCGCCGGGACGATGGTCCCTGAAGCCCAGGACTACAACGGCCGCGAGCTGCCTCGCGCCCTCCTCGAGACCCCAATGCCGCCCGAGCGTGCCCGCCTCCTCCAGCTCGCGCTCCTCAACCGCGGGGTCCAGCTCTTCGGCACCGGCGGCATGCTCAGCTCGGCCCACACCGCCGCCGACATCGATGCCACGCTCGAGGCCTGGCGGGCCGCGCTCCTTGACCTCCGGGCCGAGGGCCACCTCGATTCCGCCTGACTCCAAATCGCATCTGGAATCCGCTACACTGGCAGCCATGCTGCAGTCCGTGCTCTTCTTCCTCGTGCTCGGGCTCCCCTTCTTTCTCTACCTGCTGAATGCCTACCTTGCCCAGCGGGACGCCCGGAAGGGCATGGGCGGCGGCATCGCCGGCGGCATCCCCCGCCCGAAGGAAGCGAAGACCCCGCGCGCGAGTGCACGGAAGGCTCGCGTCCGCCGTGCGCGGGTCGCAAATTGCGGCCGCACCTTCTCCCACTTCGCCCTCGCTCTGGTCGGGTCCTCCGCCAGCTGCCGCTACTGCACCTACCTCGAACCGGTCGCACCTCCCCCTCCCGGCGGGAACGACCCGGTCGACGAAACCGAGGCCGCCATCCGCGCCGCCGAGGAAATCATCGACCAATCCCGTCACTGAGGACCGCTTCCCCCGAAAGACACCGGGGCATGCCTCCGGCACAATGCCCCCATGCAGTACACCCGCCTCGGCCGCACCGGCCTCCGCGTCTCCCGCCTTTGTCTCGGCACCATGACCTTCGGCTTCCAGTGCGACGAAGCCACCTCGTTCGCCATCATGGACCGTGCCTTCGAGGGCGGCATCACCTTCTTCGATACCGCCGACGTCTACCCCATCGGCGCTCCACCCGGCGCGCAGGGCCGCACCGAAGAGATTATCGGCCGCTGGCTCGCCCGCACCGGCAACCGCAGCCGCATCATCCTCGCCACCAAGTGCTTCGGCCGCGTTGGCCCCGCCCGCTGGGACCAGGGCAATTCCCGCAAGCACATCCTCGACGCCGTCGACGCCTCCCTCCGCCGACTCGGCACCGACTACATCGACCTCTACCAGCTCCACGGACCGGACCCCCAAACCCCGATCGATGAGACCCTCAAGGCGCTCGATGACCTCGTTCGCTGGGGAAAGGTCCGCTACATCGGCTGCTCCAACTTCCTCGCCTACCAGGTCGCCCGCGCCATCGGCCGCAGCGAGGTCCTCGGCGTCGCCCGCTTCGATTCCGTCCAGCCCCGCTACAACCTCCTCTTTCGCGAAATCGAACGGGAGCTCCTCCCCCTGTGCGCCGAAGAAGGCATCGGCGTCATCCCCTACAACCCGCTCGCCGGCGGCCTCCTGACCGGAAAGCACAATCCCGAGACCGGCCCGGAAGAAGGCTCCCGCTTCACCCTCGGGACCGCCGCCCAGCGCTACCAGGAGCGCTACTGGCACGACCGCATGTTCCAGACAGTCGAGCAGCTCCGCCCCATCGCCGCTGAGGCCGGCATGTCGCTCGCGCAGATGGCCGTCGCCTGGGTCATGGCCAACCCCGTCATCACCGCCCCGATCATTGGCGCCAGCCGTCCCGAACAGCTCGCCGATACTCTGGCTGCCGCCGAAACGCCGCTCCCACCGGAACTCAAGCAGCGCCTCGACGACCTGACCCTCGAATACCGCCGGGGAGACTCCGCCCGCTGATGTCCGAGCTCTCCGCCCTGCTCGAAATCGCCCTCCGCGCCGCCGCCATCGCCGGCGAAACCATCATGCCCATCTACGCCAGCCCCTTCGAAGTCGAGCGCAAAGCCGACCGCACCCCCGTCACCGAAGCCGACCGCCGCGCCGAGCTCGCCATGCGCGAATTCTTCGCCCGTGAAACCCCCGGCTTCGGCGTCCTCGGCGAAGAATACGGCGAAACGCCCGGCGATGGCCGCCACCGCTGGATCATCGACCCCATCGACGGCACCAAGTCGTTCATCCACCGCGTCCCCCTCTTCGGCACACTCGTCGCGCTCGAACGCGACGGTGAGCCGGTCGTCGGGGTCATCTCCTGCCACGCCGTCGGCGAAACCGTCGCGGCCGCCGCGGGGCTCGGCGCACGGCTCAACGGCGAACCCTGCCGCGTCTCCCGGGTGGCATCGCTCGATGACGCAACCCTGACCATGACCTCCTTCGCCCGGACTGCCGCCCGGCGGCCCCTCGGCTACCGCGCCCTCGTCGAACGGTGCGGCCTCGCCCGGGCCTGGGGCGACTGCTACGGCTACCTCATGGTCGCGACCGGCCGCGCGGAGATCATGCTCGACCCCGACATGAGCATCTGGGACGCCGCCGCCCTCCAGCCGGTCATCCGTGAGGCTGGCGGCGGCTTCAGCCAGTGGGATGGCAACCCCGCCCTTGGTGACTCTGCCGTCGCCACCAACGGCCTGCTCCATAACGAAGTTATCCGCCTGCTCGCCTCCGACCTCGCCTGAACCGCCTGTTTCGCCGCAAACGCAAGCGCCCGCCGGCCGGCGGGCGCTTGCAGCGCGTTCAGTGTGTCGCCGAAGGCCCGGCGTCAGGCTTTCCCGATCTTGAACATCTTCGTCCCGCAGACCGGGCAGGTGCCCTCGGTAGCGGGCTTCCCGTTCTTCATCGTGATCGCCTTCGCGTCCTTCATTTCGCGCCGTTCCCGGCACTTCAGGCAGTAGGCCTCCAATCAACCCTCCTTCTCCCCGTCCTGCGACGGGACCGGCAACAATTGTGAGAGTGCCTACGCAATTGCGCAGACCTGCCGGCCATCCTGCATGATCACCTTCGGCCTCCCCCGTGTCAACCGGAACATGAACCTGAAACGAACATAACGCGCGAAATTCCCGGGTTCAGGCCCGAAAGACCCTCACCGGCTGCACCCGTCCGCTGGCATCCACAGCGCCCACGCCCAGGAACGCGCCGTCGGTACCGTACACCCGCGCGGCCGCCGCTGGCCGGACCGCCGTTCCAGCGCTATGCACGTTCCCGTGCAGGAACGCCTCCCGGCCCGGCGTTCCGAGGATGGCGCAGTCGTGGTCCAGCAGCGCCTCGTCGGCCGGGAGCATGGCCTTCCCTGCCCTCCCCTCGCCAGCCAGCCGCTCCAGCTCCGGTATCGCCCACGCATCCTCGACCCGGAACCGCCCCGACCGAAGCCGCCGCAGGCTCGCGAGGTGAGCCCCGCACCCCAGCGCCTCACCGATGTCCCGCGCGAGGCTCCGGATGTACGTCCCCGGCCCGCACCGGACATGGATCCGCAGCCGGTCGGCCCCACTGGGGGTCAGCCGCAGTTCGAAGACCTCCACCGGCCGCGCGGTGAGTTCGACCGCCTTCCCCTGCCGCGCAAGGTCGTACGCCCGCTGCCCGGCAACCTTCACGGCGCTGTACGCAGGGGGCGTCTGCGCAATCACGCCGGTAAACAGCCCGGCGACCCGATCCAGCGCAACGGTGTCAACCGGCGGGACCGGGCGTCGCGCAATCACCGTCCCGTCGCAATCCGCCGTGTCGGTGGTCACCCCAAGGACAATCTCGCCCTCGTACACCTTCTCATGCGCCATCACGTACCCGGCGAGCCGGGTTGCCTGCCCAAGGCATACGACCAGCAGTCCTGTCGCAAAGGGATCCAGCGTCCCGGCGTGCCCGGCGCGGGGCTGGCCAACCAGCCTGCGGACCTTCGCCACCACATCGTGGCTTGTCCACCCGGCCGGCTTGTCCACCAGCAGGATGCCGTCGGGGCCGTCAGTCGCCCGCTTCCTCGCCACGGCGCTCCGCACTCACCTGGTGGATGAGCTCCGCGAGCCGCGCCCCCCGCTCGATCGAGGGGTCGAACCGGAACACCAGCTCCGGTACGTGCCGCAGCGAGAGCCGGTGTACCAGTTCGCGATGCAGGAACGTCGCCGAGTGCTGCAGCCCCGCGAGCGCCTCGGCGCGCTCCTGCTCGCTCCCGAGATGCGATACGTACACCACCGCCCGCCGCAGGTCCGGCGAAACCTGTACCTCGGTAATCGTCACCATCCCCCGGGAGACTCGCGGGTCCTTCACCTCCCGGAGCAGCAGCTCCGAAATCTCTGCGCGGAGCAGCTCGCCCACGCGCGTCGTGCGCATACTCATGGCGCCCTCCGGAGCCTCAGCTCACCCGCTCTTCGTGGTAGAACTCGATGACGTCCCCAACCTGGAACTTGTCGAACCCCGAGATGACGATGCCGCACTCGTAGCCGGCCTGCACCTCGCGGACGTCGTCCTGGAACCGCTTCAGGCCCTCGCACCGCCCCTTCCAGACCTCCTCCTTTCCTCGCAGCACTCGCGCGAGGGACCCGCGCCGCACCACGCCGTCCGTCACATAGCAGCCTGCAATCTGCCCGACGCGGCTCGACTTGAACACCGCCCGAACCTCGGCATGCCCGTCAACCACGGTCTTGTACACCGGCTCGAGCATGCCCTGCAGCGCCTTCTCGATGTCCTCGAGGAGCTGGTAGATGATGCTGTACGTCCGGATCTCGACGCCGACAGCCTCGGCCCGCTTCTTCGCGCCCGGCTCTACCCGCGTGTTGAACCCGATGATGATGCCGTTCGAGGCCTCCGCCAGCATCACGTCGTTGTCCGTGACCGGCCCCGTCGCCGCGTGGATGATCTTCAGCTTCACCTCGGGCGTGCTCAGCCGCTCCAGTGCGCCCTTGATCGCCTCAGCAGTCCCGCGGACGTCCGTCTTCAGGATGATGATCAGCTCCTTCAGCTTCCCGGCGCTAATCTCGTTGAACAGCGTGTCGAGATTGACGCGGGCGTGCTGGGTCTGCTCCTGCGCCTCGCGCTGCCGCTTCCGCTCCTCGACAATCTGCCGCGCGACCTTCTCGTCGGCAACCACCCGCAGCCGGTCGCCGGCCTCCGGCACATCTTCGAGCCCGAGGATGACGACCGGCGTCGATGGCCCGGCCTCCTTCACCCGCTTGCCGGTGTCATCGAGCATCGCCCGGACCTTGCCGCTCGTCTCCCCGACAACCACCGCGTCACCCTGCCGCAGCGTTCCCCGCTGCACCAGGACCGTCGCGATGGGCCCCCGGTGCGGGTCCAGCTCCGCCTCGATCACCACCGCCGAGGCTGGCCGGTTCGGGTTCGCCTTCAGCTCACTGATCTCCGCCACGAGGTTGATCGCTTCGAGGAGGTCGCCGATGCCCTGCCCGGTCGCCGCCGAAACCGGCACGCACACCGTGTCGCCGCCGTACTCCTCCACAACGATGCCGTACTCGGTCAGCTGCTGCTTCACGCGGTCGGGGTTGGCCGCGGGCAGGTCGATCTTGTTGATGGCCACGATGATCGGCACCCCGGCCGCCTTCGCGTGGTTGATCGCCTCCACCGTCTGCGGCATCACGCCGTCATCGGCAGCGACCACCAGCACCGCAATATCGGTGACCTGCGCTCCGCGCGCCCGCATCGCGGTGAATGCCGCGTGCCCCGGCGTGTCAATGAACGTAATCTTCTGCCCGTCCCGCTCGACCTGGTAGGCGCCGATGTGCTGCGTAATGCCGCCCGCCTCGCCCGCTGCCACCCGCGTCTTGCGGATTGCGTCCAGCAGGCTCGTCTTGCCGTGGTCCACATGGCCGAGGATCGTTACGACGGGCGGCCGCGGCTTCAGCGAGGCCGGGTCGTCCGGTTCCTCCTCCGGCTCGACCAGCGGTGCGCCAGGCTCCGGCTCTGCCGCGGCCTCCAGTTCGGGCTCGAAGCCCAGCTCCACCGCGACAATCGCAGCCGTGTCGTAGTCGATCGTCTGGTTCTGTGCGGCCATTACCCCGTTGGTCATCAGCCGCTTGATGACCTCGACCGGCGAAACCCGCAGCAGGTCCGCCAGCTCCTTCACCGTCAGGGCGTCCGGGATTCGCACGGTCGTGCGGGACGAAGATTTTGCCGTCATACGCTATCGCCTTCCTTCGCCGGCAACGCCAACCCGAAGGCCCGCAGGGCTTCGATATCGTCCACGGCCGGGGTAATTTTCAGTGCATTCTTTATCGTACCCCCTCGCAGCGCTTTCTCCCAGCACTCGCGATTGGGGTGCACGTACGCGCCGCGCCCGTTCGCCTTGCCGCTCGGGTCGACCCGAACACGCCCCTCCGGCGTCCGCACAAGGCGGATCAGCTCGCGCTTCCCCTGCTCAGCCCGGCAGGCGATGCACGTCCGTTGCGGCTGTCGTCGTGGTCGAACTCCCTGCGCGATCGTAGGCGCCTCCAGCTGTCAGCTGCGTCGACCCGCGGGCCATCAGTGGATGCGGCCCGCGTAATCGATGTCATCCATGTCGTCGCCCTCGTCGTAGAACCGGGGCGCGCGCTTCCCCTTCTTGCCGGCCGACTTCTTCGGCAGCGGTTCGTCCTCCTCGTCCCGCCGCGGAAGCACATCCTCGGCGAACCGGATCGATGACGGCCGCGTCTCCTCAACGATGGCAGCCGGGATCTCGTACTCCTCGTCCTCTTCCTCGCCGTAATCCTCCGATTCGCGCTCCTCGCCGCGCGGCACCGGGATGGACTCGACAATCGAAGCGAACGAGATCTCCTCTTCCTCCTCCTCGTACACAGGCTCCGGCTCCGGCTGCGGGCGCGGCGGCTCCACCGTGACCGCAGCAGCCTGCGCACCCGCGGGTGCCGCCTCCTCCGCCGCAGCGGCAACCTGCTCCGCCTGCTGGAGGATATCGATATCGGGCGCCTCGCCCGGGGCATACGGCTCGAACGCCATCGGCGCTTCCGCCTCGCCTGCCTCCTGGCGCGCCTTCGCCGATTCGCTCAGGATCGTGATCCTCCACCCGGTCAGCTTCGCCGCCAGGCGCGCGTTCTGCCCGTCCTTCCCGATCGCCAGCGACATCATCTTGTCCGGCACCACCACCGACGCCAGCCGCTCCGCCGGGTCGATCTCGACCTCCGAAACCTGCGCCGGGCTCAGGGCGTTCGAAACGAACTTCGCCGGGTCCGGGTCCCACTTGATCACGTCGATCCGCTCGCCGTTCAGCTCGTTCACAATGTTCTGAATGCGGGTCCCCCGCACCCCAACGCACGCACCGATCGGATCGATCGCAGGGTTCCGCGCCCAGACCGCAATCTTGCTGCGGTGGCCGCCTTCCCGGGCAATGCTCTTAATCTCCACGGTGCCGTTCTTGATCTCCGGCACTTCCATTTCGAACAGCCGGCGCAGCAGGTTCCGATGGGCCCGGCTGACCACAATCTGCGGCCCCTTCGAAGCGCGGTTCACCTCCACGACCAGCACGCGTACTCGCTGCCCCGCACGGAGGTGCTCATTCCGCACCTGCTCGCTCGCCGGCAGCACGGCCTCGGTGCCCCGCCCTAGGTCGAGAATCACCTGCCGCGGTTCAACCTTCTGCACCGTACCGACGATAAGTTCGCCGACCTTGCCGATGTACTCCTCGTAAATCGCATCCCGCTCGGCCTCGCGGAGCCGCTGCAGGACGACCTGCTTCGCCGTCTGCGCCGCGATCCGCCCGGCGTTCTTCGGGAGCTCCTCCTCGAAGTCGAGCACGTCGCCCGGGCGCGCATCCGGCTTCCACTTCCGCGCCTCCTCCACCGTCATCTCGACGCGCGGGTTCTCCACCTGCTCCACCACGAACATCTGGCGGTACGCGCGGATTTCACCGTTGCGTGCATCGATCTTGACGTACATGTTCGGCGCATCGTCCTCCTCGCGCCGGAAGGCCGACGTCAGCGCCGCTTCGACGGCCTCGTACACGGTCTCCGGCGGGAGATTCTTCTCTGCCGCCAGCTGATTCAGCGCCAACAACAGTTCGTTCTTCATGGTCTCAACAAAAAAGTGGGCGCCGGCGCCCACTCCCGGATGGAATCGCTGCACACAGCATAGCACGTTCCTCCCGGGCCGTGATCAGCCCCCGCGCTGATCCGCTACCCTGAAACCATGCCGCGGATCTACCTCGACCACGCCGCTACCACTCCCCCGGACCCCCGCGTGATTGAGGCGATGCTCCCCTTCTTCACCACCCACTGGGGCAACCCATCGAGCATCTACCTCGAAGGGCAGGAGGCGCGCCGCGCGGTCGATGCCGCCCGCAAAACCATCGCCGACCTCCTCGGCGCCAGCCCGAAAGAGATCGTCTTCACCTCCGGCGGCACCGAATCCGATAACGCGGCGATCCGCGGCGCAGCCTACGCCCAGCGCGCCCGCGGACGCGGCAACCACATCGTCACCACCGCCATCGAGCACCACGCTGTCCTCCACACGGTCGAGCAGCTCGAGCGCGAGGGCTTCCGCGCCACCTACCTCCCGGTCGACCGCGACGGCGTCGTTTCGCTCGAGGCCCTCGCCGAGGCCGTCGGCCCCGAAACCGTCGTCGTCTCGGTCATGACCGCGAACAACGAGGTCGGCACCATCCAGCCCGTGGCTGAGGCCGCCCGCATCGCACGCGAGCGCAACCCCCGGGTCGTCATCCACACCGACGCCGTCCAGGCCGCCGGCTCCCTCGATATCACCCCCGCGAAGCTCGGGGTCGACCTCCTCAGCCTCGCCGGCCACAAAATCTACGGCCCGAAGGGCATCGGCCTGCTCTACATCAAGAACCGCACGCCCTGGCAGCCCTTCATCCTCGGCGGCAGCCAGGAAAAGGAGCGCCGCGCCGGCACCGAGAACGTCCCCGGCATCGTCGGCCTCGCAGTCGCCATGCAGCTCGCCTGGCAGGACCGCGAAGCCTACAACGCCCACGTCGCCCGCCTGCGCAACCGCCTCCTTTTCGAGCTCCCGGAGCGTATCCCGGACACCGTCATCACCGGCCCGGCCGATCCCGAACGCCGCCTGCCGAACAACTTCTCCTGCTGCTTCCGCAACGTTGAAGGTGAAAGCGTTCTCCTCGCGCTCGATATGGCCGACATCGCCGCCAGCAGCGGCTCAGCCTGCACCACCGGCGCCCTTGAGCCCTCCCACGTCCTCACGGCTATGGGCATCGACCGCGACCTCGCCCATGCCGCCCTCCGCCTCACCCTCGGCCGCCACACCACCGACGCCGAGATCGACCGCGTCCTCGAGGTACTTCCCGGGATCGTCCGAAAACTGCGCGCCCTCGCCGGCGCCTAGTGGATGCCCTGGTGCGCCAGGAAGTCCAGAATGTCCTGCACCGTGCGGATGTTCTCTGCGTCCTCGTCGCGGATCTCGAACTGCGCCTGGTCCGCGAACTCCTCCTCGATCGCAATCGTCAGGTCCACGATATCGAGCGAGTCGGCCCGCAGGTCATCCACGAGGCTTGCCTCCGGCGTCACCTCGTCGGGGCTCACCTTCAGCTGCCGAACCACCACATCGCGAACTCGTTCGAACACTGTTGCCATTGGCGATTGCTCCCCTCGGTGTGATGTACGCTGCCGGGCGTTCGCTAGGCTACGTCAGCTTTCGTACTTGCGGAAGATCACCGACCCGTTCTGCCCACCGAAGCCAAATCCATTCGCCGCTGCCGCCCGGACACGCATCTCCCGCGCCTTCAGCGGCACATAGTCGAGGTCGCATTCCGGGTCCGGGTGCTCCAGGTTGATCGTCGGCGGCACCACGTCATGGTAGACCGACAGCGCCGCCGCCAGCGCACCCACTGCTCCGGCCGCACCCAGCAGGTGCCCAACCATCGATTTCGGCGAACTCACCGCCAGCCGGTAGGCGTGCTCCCCGTAGGCCAGCTTAATCGCCTTCGTCTCGGCGACGTCGTTGAGCGGGGTGCCCGTCCCGTGCGCGGCGATGTAATCGACATCCTCTGGCCGGAGTCCAGCGTCGCGGAGCGCTTCCGTCATCGCGTCACACGCCCCCGACCCATCCTCCAGCGGCGCAGTGATGTGGTAGGCATCGCAGCTCAGGCCGCCGCCGGCAAGCTCCGCGTACACCCGCGCGCCCCGGGCCCTCGCCCGCTCCTCCGACTCGATGACCATCACCACCGCGCCTTCACCGAACACGAACCCGTCACGGTCCCGGTCGAACGGTCGGCTCGCTTTCTCCGGCTCGTCGTTCCGCCGGCTGAGCGCCTTCATGTTCGCCAGCGCGGCAATCGGCAGCGGGTGGAGCGCCGCTTCGGTCCCCCCCGCGAGCACCACATCGCACCGGCCCGACGCGATCAGCTGCTTCGCCTCGATGTAGCTGTACAGCCCGCTCGCGCACGCGGCCACGCTCGCCATCGCCGGGCCGCGCAGCCCGAGGTGCATCGAAACCTGGCACGCTCCCATGTTCGGGGCCATCGTCGGAACGTAGAAGGGGCTCACCCGGTTCGGCCCGCGCTCCTTCAGGACGAGCGTTTCCTCCATCGTGTCAATGGCGCCGCCAGAGCCCGTCGCAATCGCCGAGCCGGCCCGGCGCCGCTCCTCATCGCCCAGGACCAGGCCGGCATCCTCCGCGGCAAGCTTCGCCGCAGCTACGGCGAACTGCGCAAACCGCGACATCCGCCGCGCCTCTTTCGTGTCCATGTAGCGCCCGGGCTCGAAGCCCTTCACCTCGGTCGCAATCTTCACCGGCAGGTCCGTGGCATCGAAGCGCGTGATCGGCCCCGCGCCCGAAACGCCCGCGACAAGGTTCTCCCAGAACTCGTGCGCGGTCAGTCCAATCGGCGTGATGGCCCCCACGCCGGTCACCAGTGCTCGCCTCACAGGCTGTTCTCCCCGTCAGTCGACCTTCCGGAATATCAGACAGGCGTTGTGGCCGCCGAGCCCCACCGACGTCGTCATCGCCACGTTCACCGGCATCGCCCGCGCCACGTTCGGCACATAGTCGAGGTCGCACTCCGGGTCGGGCGTCGTGTAGTTGATGGTCGGGGCCACCTTCTGGTCACGAATAGCCATCACACAGGCGAGCGCCTCCACCGAACCGCTGGCGCCCATGCAGTGCCCGGTAATCGGCTTCACCGACGAAATCGCTGCCCGGTACGCCGCCGGCCCCATCACCTCTTTGAAGACCAGCGTCTCCACCCGGTCGTTCAGCGGCGTCCCGCTCCCGTGCGGGTTGATGTAGTCGATCTCCGATGGGTCGATGCCCGCTTTGCGGATGGCCGCCACCACGGCCCGCTTCAGCCCGCGCCCGGTCTCGTGCAGCGCAATCATGTCGTACGCGTCATTCGATGACCCGTAGCCGATGACCTCGCAGTAGATCCGGGCCCCGCGCGCCCGCGCGTGCTCGTACTCCTCGAGCACCATGCCGCACGCCCCCTCCCCCGCAATGAACCCATCCCGGTGAAGGTCGAACGGCTTCAGCGCCTTCTCCGGGTGCTCGTTGTCAGATGCCAGCGCCCGCATCGAACACCACGTCGCGTGGTAGATGGGCAGCAGCACCGCCTCCGAGCTCCCGGTAATCACCGCGTCGGCATCGCCCCGGCGGATCGTCTCGAACGCCTCCCCAATCGCCGCCGCACCCGTTGCGCACGCCGCCACCGGCGCGTAGTTCGGCCCCCGCGCGCCCGTGGCAATCGCGATGTGCCCGCTGGCCGCGTCCGGGATGAAATTGGCCACGAGGAACGGCGTAATCCGCCGCGGCCCCTTCTCCTCGAGGATCCGCTGGTGCTCCAGGATCATGTCCGTCCCGCCCGCTCCCGAGCCGAAGATTACCCCCACCATGTCGGCGTTCTCCTCGGTGACCTTCAGCCCGCTGTCGGCAACGGCATCGAGCGCTGCGGCCACGCCAAACTGCACCGAGCGGTTCATGTACCGCTGCTGCTTTGGGTCGACCCGGTCGCCCAGATCGAATCCCTTCACCTCCGCCTGGATGCGGACCGGGTAGGGCTCCGGGTCGAAGAGCGTGATCGGCCCGATGCCGCTCCGCCCCTCCAGCATCGCCTGCCAGGTCTCCTCCGCCGTGTGCCCGACGGCAGTTACCGCGCCGACGCCCGTCACCACCACGCGCCTCGTCATCGTGCAGCTGCCTCCACGAGTGCCCACCGCTCCGAGAGCATCCCTTCATAGTCATCGCTGATCGCGACGCTGTTGACGCTGTAGTCAATCCGCCGCACCAGCTTCGTCAGCACCGACCCGGGCCCGACCTCCAGGAACATGTCGGCCCCTTCGTCACGCATCCGCTCAATCGTCTTCTGCCACTGCACGCCGTGCGTGAGCTGCTCCTTCAGCTCCTGGCAAACCTCGGCCCCGGTCCGCAGCAGGCTGGCGTTCACGTTGCCGACCAGCGGACGGATCGGGTCCTTCACCTTCACCCGGTCGAGGAGGGCCGCCATCCCCTCGCTTGCCTTTGCCATCAGCGGCGAGTGGGAGCCGATGGTGATCGGCAGCCGCACCACCCGCCGCGCCTTCGCCTGTTCCGCAAGCTGCATCGCCCGCTCGAGCGGCTTCAGGTAGCCCGAAATCACGCTTTGCCCTTCGCAGTTCGAATTCGCCAGCCCGACGTAGCCCTCCTTCGAGGCCTCGGCGCAGATCTCGAGCACCTTCTCCTCCGGCAGGCCGAGGATCGAAGCCATGCCGCCGGGGTTCTCACGGCCCGCTTCCTCCATGAGCCTCCCGCGGGCATCGACGAGCTCCAGCCCGTCCTCGAACGAAATCGAGCCCGCAGCCACCGCCGCGGTGAACTCGCCCATCGAATGCCCCGCGAACAGGAACGGCTGGAACGTGCGTCCGATCGACGCCCACCGCTCCTTCAGCGCCTCGAGCCACGCGATGGAGGTGACGAACGTGGCGGGCTGCTGGTTCCGTGTCGACTCGAGCTCCTCTGCCGGGCCCTCCCAGCACAGCTTCGAAAGGTTGCGCTCCAGCAGCTCGTCGGCCCGGCGGAACACGTCCCGCGCCGCCTTCGAAACCTGCGCGAGCTTCTGCCCCATGCCGACGTGCTGCGAGCCCTGACCCGGGAAAATCAGGGCCAGCCGCGACCACGGCTTGATCTCCTGGTCCATCCGAAACGTCCCTTCGTTCCGCGGGCCTCCACGGCCCGGTTGGCCAACGAGGATACCAGCCCGCTCCGCACCGGGCGAAGATTTGCCGCCCCCGAACCGTCCCCGCCGTCACAGGAGGCTTGCCGGGTCGATGTCTACCTGCCATCGCTCCCCGAGCCGCACCTGCCCGATGAGCGTACCCGGCGCCCGCCCCCGCAACAGGATCTGCCAACGCAGCTCGCCCCGGACCCGCGGGATGAACGGCCGCGTCGGCCCCAGGATCTCCGGCTCGGCCCGGCCCGCAGCGTCGCGCAGCACCCGCAGCTCCCGCGCAACCCTGCTCGCCTCCTCCAGCCCGGCCGCTTCATCGTGATGCCGGTAGACCAGCCGCGCGATGCGCGAAAACGGCGGGTACCCCGCCCGCCGCCGGTGGGCAATCTCGCTTTCGTAGAAGCCACGGTAGTCATGCTCCGCCGCCGCTACGATCGGTGGAGCCTCGGGTTCGTACGTCTGGATGTACACCCTGCCCGGCCGGTCCCGCCGGCCGGCGCGCCCCGCAACCTGGCTCAATAGCTGGTACGTCCGCTCGGCCGCCCGGTAGTCGGGCAGGCTCAGGCCAACGTCGGCATCGACCACCCCCACAACCGTGAGCCGCTCCAGGTCCAGTCCTTTCGCCAGCAGCTGCGTCCCCACGACGATGTCGATCTTCCCGGCCTCCAGCGCTGCGACCATTCGCTCATGCGCATCCCGCGTACGGGCAGTGTCGCTGTCCCAGCGGGCCACCCGCGCCCCGCGGAACACCGCCCGCGCCTCCGCCTCCACGCGCTGCGTCCCGACCCCGAACGGCCGATACCGCAGGCTGTCGCAGTTCGGGCACCGCTCCTCCAGCCGTTTCGTCCGGCCGCAGTGGTGGCAGCGCAGCATGGCGTGGATCGTTGCCTCGGCATCAAGGCTCATCGCAACCTCGCACGACGGGCACAGCGGCAGGAACCCGCAATCCCGGCAGAGCACGAACCGCGCCGATCCCCGCCGGTTCACGAACAGGATCGCCTGCTCCCCTGCGACCAGCGCCTCCCGCACAGCCTGCCGCAGTGCACGGCTGAACATGCTCCGGTTGCCTGCCCGCAGCTCCTCCCGCATATCCACCACCTGCACCGACGGAAGTGCTCCTTCGGTCACGCTCCCGTCCTCGGCCGGCGCCAGCCGCGTCGCCAGCTCAACCCGGGCAATCTGCCCGGTCTCCGCCCGGTGGTAGGTCACAA
This sequence comes from Tepidiforma thermophila, assembly GCF_002563855.1. Lineage (NCBI taxonomy): Bacteria > Bacillati > Chloroflexota > Tepidiformia > Tepidiformales > Tepidiformaceae > Tepidiforma > Tepidiforma thermophila. Next base: position 2,271,230 of record NZ_PDJQ01000001.1, on the reverse strand, counting down.
CATCCGGCGTCGCGCTCCCAAGCACGACCCGGGCGCCAGTCAGCTCGCCCAGCTTCAGCGCAACATCCCGCGCGTGGTACCGCGGCACCGGGTCCGACTGCTTGTAGCTCCACTCATGCTCCTCGTCGAGCACGACCAGTTCCAGCTTCCGGACCGGCGCGAACACCGCGCTGCGCGAGCCGAGCACCAGCCGCGCCTCGCCGCGCTCCACCCGGAACCACTGGTCGTACAGCTCGCCCGTCGAAAGCCGCGAATGGAAGACCGCCAGCTCATCGCCGAATCGTTCCCCGAACCGCCGGATCGCCTGCGGGGTGAGCGAAATCTCCGGAACGAGAACGATCGCTCCGCCGCCCGCCGCCAGCGCCCTCCCGACCAGGTCGAGGTACACCTCCGTCTTCCCCGAGCCAGTGACCCCATGGAGGAGCGTCACCCGCTCGCGCCACGCCGTGTCCGCTGCCGCCGCCTGCTCCGCGCTGAGCACCGGCGGCGGCCTGCTGCCGCCCCGCACTGCCGCGACCGGGTCCCGCTCCACCCGCCGGTCATACGCCCGGATGAAGCCCCGCTCGGCCAGCCGCTCGAGGTGCCCCGGCGTCGCCCCCAGCGCCCGCACTGCGCCGAGGGGCAGGTCGGGCTCCTCCGCCAGCCGCAGCAGCACCCGCCCCTCCACCGAGCGGGGCCGCTCCGCGAGCAGCCGCTCGGCTTCCGCCCTCGCTGCCGCCGGCTCGACGGTGAGCGCCACCCGCCGCTCAAATTTCGGCCGGCCGGTCGGCCGGGCCAGTCCCTGCGTGACGGTGAGATGGCCCTCCTGCTGCAGCCGCTGGAGCGTCGTCAGCGAGACCTGGCCCACCGCCTTCCGCAACTCGTCGAGGGTCACCCGGCCGTGCGCCGCGATGTACTGCAGGATCGCCCGGTCTTTCGGATAGACCGGCAGCAGCGGCGGCACATCCACCGGCGACACCATCGTCACCGGCTTCTGCCCGAAGCCGGCCGGAAGGAAGCAGGCGACGCACTCCCAGAGCGGCGCGAGGTACTCCTCGGCCATCCACTCCGCCAGCGCGATCCGGGCCGGGTCGAGGAGCGGCTCGGGGTCCATCACCGCGCTGATGGGGCGAACCGCCTCTACCTCGCTCCGTTCGCTCAACCGGAGCACGATGCCCTGCACAATCCGCGGCCCGAACGGCACGAAAACCGCCATCCCCGGGGCGAGGGCCATACCGGGAGGCACCGCGTACGTAAATGGCCGCCGGGCCGGCTGCGTCGTATAGACACCAACCTCGGCGAACATCGTTCCCTCCGGGGGAACGAAGGCGGGGTCCATAGCGTGCGCCGGGTGCGTGCTCACGCCCAGATGGTACGCCCCGCGCGCTCTCCTCAACCTGCTGCCTCGGCCTCCCGGGCCCGCGGCTCCGGTGCCGAAGCCTCCGCCACAGCTGCGCCCCGCGTCAGCCACAGGAACGGCGGAATACCGGCCGCCATCACCGCCCCGCCGAAGAAGAAGGCAGCTTCGAGCCGAAACAGGCTCACCACCACCCCTGAGAGCAGCGAGCCGGCCACAATACCGATGCCGTTCGAGGCGGAACTCAACCCGAGCACCGTGCCCATCCCCGCACGCCGCCCGGCCACCACCTGGATCGCGCCGGCGGCCACCATCGAGAGCGCACTCGTCGCTCCCATCCCGAGCAGCACAGCGACCGCGGCCCCGTAACTCGGCACCACGCCAAGACTGGCCAGCAGCGCTGCATACGCCGCCAGCCCGCCCGCGACAAGCAGGCGGCGGTCCCGACGGTCCGCAATCCGCCCCAGGATCGGCTGCGCAAGCCCCCCGGTAATGTCCTGCATCGCGAACGCGACGCCGATCATGATCGGTGTCGCACCGATCCCCGCCTCGAGCCGCAACGCAAGGAAGCTGAGCGTCGCCCCTGCCGCCACGGCCACCATGGCCGCGTGCAGGGTCACCGCGAGGACCACCCGGTCGCTCAGCGCCTCCCGGAAGGTGCGGTCCGTGCGTGTAACCGTGCCGCCCGCCCGCCGGGTCGCCCGGCGCTCCAGCTCTGCCGGGCTGTGCCGCGGCAGCCAGAGCGTCAGCACCAGCGCCGAAAGCGCCATCATCGCCGCCATCGCGACGAACACCGACCGGAACCCCAGCACTTCGCGCAGGACGCCGGCCACCAGCGGGCCCGTGCCGAATCCCACGATGTCGGCCGTCGCGAATACCCCCAGCCAGCGCCCCTCCTGCCCGCGCGGCGTCAGGTCCCCGACGTAGGCCCGCGCCACCGAGAAGATCAGGCTCGTGCCCAGCCCCGAGAACGCCCGGAACGCGATCACCTGGTAGAAGTTCTGCGCGGTCAAATACCCGAGGGCGGCGATAAGGTAGACCAGCAGCCCCGCCACGATGAACGGCTTTCGCCCGTACCGGTCCGAAAGCCGCCCCGCGAAGGGACCCACGAAGGTCTGCACAATCGCGAAAACCGAAAAGGTGAGCCCCAGCCAGATGCCCGTCGCCCCGAGCCGCTCCGCATAGACCGGCAGCAGCGGGCTCACCATCGAAATGCCCATCGTCGCGACAAAGACCGCAACGTACAGCGCGACGAAGGGGCGGGAACGCATCGCTTCGAGCCTACCCTATCACTCCGTGGACCGCTCGGTGAGCCTCCGGGCGACCGGGTGCTACACTCGCAGGAGCCTCCATGCCCCGGTCGTTCCGCCCATGAGAAAGATCTTCGACGTCCACATCCACTTCCCCCGGAACTGGGAGAACCCGGACGAAGACCAGGCCCCGATGGTCGACCGCCTCGCCGAGATCGCAACCCGGGTCGGCATCACAAAGGCCTGCATGCTCACCGGCGGCCGCTTCGGGCCCTCCTACGAGCGCGGCATGGAGATCCTCGAAAAGTACCTCGACCTCTTCATCCCGGTCGCCGTCATCGACCCAGAGGAGATCGGCCCCGACGAGATCCAGCACCTCTACGACATGGGCTACCGCGGCCTGAAGCTCATCGGCGTCGCCCGCCCCTACGACGAGCCGGACTACCTGCCGACCTACGCGAAGGCCGAGCAGCTCGGCATGCCCATCCTCTTCCACATGGGCGTTATCGGCGGCGGCCTCGATTACTCCATCACCCATCCGCGCCGCAGCGCCGCCGCGGCCCAGGCCTACCAGCGCATGCTGGCCATGCAGGAGCGCATGCCCCCGCGCAACGTCTCCGCCGCCCGGATGTCGCCGCTGCATCTCGACACCATCGCCAACCGTTTCCCCAGGCTGAAAATCATCGGCGCCCACGTCGGCAACCAGGGCAATTACGACTACGCCGCCTCCGTCGCCCGGTGGCGACATAACGTCTGGTTCGACATGAGCGGCGGCGAAACCATCGAGCGCCACCTCGTCGAACGGAAGCTGCTCGCAGCAAATTCCCAGGGCGAATTCGGCGTGGAAAAGCTCGTCTGGGGCAGCGACTGCGGCATGGACGAAATCGCTGAGCACATCCGCCGCTTCGACATCATGTACGAACAGCTGGGCCTCACCGAGGACGAACAGGAGCGCCTCTGGTGGCGCAATGCCGCCGAAATCTACGGCCTCGAAGAGCCCATCTTCGCAGCGGAGTAGCACCCCCTGGCTCCCTCGCCAATCCCGGCCGCCGGCGACCATGCCAACGGGCTCACCGCCCGCATCGTCCTCCTGACCCTTGTGGCCGCAGGCGGCCTCGCGGCCTCCGTTACCCTCCGGCCCGAGCTCCCCTGGTTGCCGTGGCTCACCGCCGTCCTCGTCGCCTTCGCCACCGACGGTATCGTCCGCAGCCACCCAGGGTGGACCGGCGGTCCTCTCGACTCCCTGGTCTACACCTTCCTCCCTGCCCTCGGCATCATCGGCGCCGCACTTTTCATCGACCACGCCATCGTCGGCTATGCCCGGCCCGCGCTCGCGCTCGTGGCCGCCCTCTCTGTCGGCGCCGTCGCCTTCGGCGAATACCAGACCGTCGATGTCCGCTCCCGCCTCTACGGCCCCTTCCGCCTCGTGATGGCCGTCGCCACCTACCTCGTCGCCTTCTCCTTCTACGCCGTCCTCTTTACCCGGGACGACTCCCTTGGGGTTGCCGCCCTTGCGGTCGGCGCGGTCAGCATGCTCCTCGCGCTCGAACTCCTCCGAGAAAGCCGCATCACCGGCCCGAGTTCACTGCTCGTCGCCCTCGCAATCGGCATCTCCCTCGCCGAGCTCCGCCTCGCTCTCTACTTCTTCCCGCTCGATGGCCTGCTCGCCGGCGCCCTCCTCGTGATCGCCTTCTACCTCGCCACCGGCATCGTCCACCACCTCCTCGACCACGACCTCGAATGGGGAACCGCCGCCGAATACGCCGTGGTCACCACGGTCGCCTCGGCGGCGGTCATCGTCGCCCGGGTGTTTGCGTAACCTCAGGCTGCCGGCCGGCCGCTCGTGGACTCGCCCCGCAGCGGCCATCCAGCCACCAGCTGCATCCGCTGCACCCCGTGCGAGCGCTCCATATGCCACTCGAGCCAGCGGCGTTCCGCCTGGCCCGCGGCCGCAAACCGTGCCTGGCAAACAGGACACTCGGTCATCATCGCCACTCCTTTCGTCAAACGTAGTATCGGCCGGCACGTATGAACGAACCGACCCGGGCGAACCCCGCATCTCCGCTGGAATTGCGCCCTATCGCACCCTTGCCCGCTGCCCCGCCATCCGCTGAACTGTCGCCGTGGCGACCCTCACCATCTGCTCCTGGAACGTCAACGGCCTCCGCTCCGTACTCAAGAGCGGCCATCTCGAAGCGTGGCTCAAGACCACCGCTCCCGACATCGCCGGCTTCCAGGAAGTCAAAGCAACGCCCGACCAGGTCGACGAAGAGCCGTGGACTGCTCTCGGCTACCGGTCGTGGTGGCATCCCGCACAGCGCGCGGGCTACAGCGGTGCGCTCCTGCTTTCGAAACCCGAGCCGCTCGAAGTCCGCCTCGGACTCGGTATCGAACGATTCGATATCGAAGGGCGCGTTATCCAGGCCGACTACCCGGAGTTCACCCTGCTGACATCCTACTACCCCAATGCCGGCCGTGGCGAGGACCGCCTCGCATACAAGCTCGAGTTCTACGAAGCCTTCCTCGCGCACGTGAACCACCTCCGCGACCAGGGGCGTTCGCTCGTTTTCATGGGCGACTTCAACATCGCTCACACCGAAATGGATGTCGCCCGCCCGCAGGAGGCGGCCAAGGGCACCGGCTTCCTCCCCGAAGAGCGCGCCTGGATTACCCGTATCATCGAAAACGGCTACGTCGATACCTTTCGCGCCCTGCACCCCGACCAGCGTGACGCCTACACCTACTGGGACCCCTGGCGCGAGCGACGCGCCCGCAACGTCGGCTGGCGTATCGACTACGTCTTCGTCAGCCAGGACCTCATGCCGCGGGTCCGCCGCGCATTCATCCAGCCCGAGGTCATGGGCTCCGACCACTGCCCGGTCGGCATCGAACTCGACCTTTAACCGCCCGCCACGTCTTTCCTTTACGCTCGCGTAAACGTACAGTTCCCCACGTGCCGTCGGTCTCTCTCCCCGGCGCGGATACCACCTTCCGCGCCCTCCGCCATCGCAACTACCGCCTCCTCTGGCTCGGCCAAACCGGTCACTCCGCAACCCTCTGGATGGACCAGGTCGCCCGCGCCGTCCTCATCCTCGACCTGACCGACTCCGCGGTCATGCTCTCCCTCGTAATCGCCACCCGCCTCGCCCCCATCCTCCTCTTCGGCCTCGTCGCCGGGGCCGTCGCCGACCGCTACGACAAAAAGCGCATCCTGATGGTCACCCAGTGCGTCTCCACCGCCTGCCACCTCTTTATCGGTATCGTGGCGGTCACCGGCCTGGTCGAAGTCTGGCACGTCTTCCTCACCGCGGCCGTCTCCGGTACGGCCATGGCCTTCAACCAGCCTGTCCGCCAGTCGCTCATCCCCCGGACCGTCCCGCCTGAGGACCTCCTCAATGCCGTGGCTCTGAACTCCACGGCGCTTAGCTTCATGCGCATCGGCGGCGGCGCCATCGCCGGCAGCCTCCTCCTCGTGCTCAGCGTCGGCAGCGTCTATCTCGTCACCGCCGGCATCTACCTCCTCGTCATCCTCACCACCCTCCTCATGCGCTTCGAGGCCGACGGCTCCGCAGGCCGCCGCAGCGAAGCCGGGCTCTTCGCTGACCTCGCTGAGGGCTTCCGCTACGTCGCCGGTCAGCCGGTGCTTTTCGTGGTCACCGGCCTCTCCCTCATCCTTTTCGTCTTCGGATTCCCGTACCAGCAGGTGTTCGTGCCGCTTCTCGCAACGAAAACCCTCGACCTCGGCGATTCCGGCGTCGGCTTCCTGGCCGGTGCCACCGGTGTCGGCGCCTTCGCGGGGTCGCTCTTCGTCGCCTGGAAATCGAACATCGCTCGCCCGGGCCTCCAGCTGATGATCAACATGCTCATCTTCGGCGCCGCCCTCGTCGCCATCTCCCTCCAGGCGAACGTCTGGGTCACTGCCCTGCTCCTGGCAGTCGCCGGCAGCATGACGGTCACCTACATGGCGTTCACCAACGGCATCCTGCTCTCGAACAGCCGGCCCGAGATGCACGGCCGGGTCATGTCGCTCCTCAGCCTCGACCGCGGACTCATCCCGCTTGGCGCCATCCTCGCCGGTGCGCTTGTGGAGGCGCTCGGCATCCGCCCCGGCCTCTTCACCCTGGGTGCCGCCATCATCGCGATGAGCGGACTCGTGCTCCTTCTCTTCGGACGGCGCCTGGCCGAGATCCGTTCAGATGGCGCCGTCCGCGGCCACGGACCTTCCTCCCCGCCGCGCGAGCACGGTACCGCTCCGGACACAGGCCCTGCCCGCCAGGAACTGCCCCGCAGGCTTTGACCCCGCGCCCAGCCCTTCGTATGGTGTACCGTGGAATGGCGCCGCGGCGGTGCGGTTGCCGCTCCCACCTGGTCGGGGTGTGGCGCAGCCTGGTAGCGCACTTGAATGGGGTTCAAGAGGTCCCGCGTTCGAATCGCGGCACCCCGACCATCCACCTCTCCCTCGTCTCCCTCAGCTGGCAGCGGGCCGGAAGTACGGCAGCGTAATCTCCTCCGTCACGTCGTCGAACACCACCTCCAGCCGCATCCCGATCCGCACCGCGTCGGGGTCCACCTCCACGAGGCGCGAGGTCATCCGCGGCCCCTCATCCAGTTCAACAACTGCAATGACGAACGGCACATCATGCTCGAAGTCCGGCGATGTCGGCCGCCGCGCCACCGTGTAGCTGTACAGCGTGCCCCTTCCCGAAGCCTCAACCCATTCGAGCCGGTTCGAGAGGCACCTTGGGCAGTGCGACCGCGGGTAGAAGATCATGTGCCCCGCCTCGCACCGCTGGAGCAGCAGCCGGTGCTGCCGCGTCCCGTCCCAGAACGGTTGCGTAATCGGGGTCGGCACGGGTAGCGGTTCAGTCGTCGTCCGATACTTCGGCATCGCTCACTCCCCCCGCAGAATCAGCGAGACCTGCTCGCTCATGAGACCGCCATTGCCGTGCACGAAGACCGTGTCGCAGCGGCGAAGCTGCCGGTCGCCGGCCCGGCCCGTCAGCTGCAGGCACGCCTCGGTGATATGCGACATCCCGCCGGCCATCCCGGCCTGCCCGAAGCTGAGCTGACCACCGTGCGTGTTCATGGGGAAGTCGCCCCGGTAGGTCAGGTCATGCTCCTCCACGAACTTCCCCGCCTCGCCCTTGCCGCAGAACCCGGCGTCTTCCAGCGTCAGCAGCACCGTAATCGTGTAGCAGTCGTACAGCGAAGCAAGGTCAATCTCCGAACGCTTCACCCCCGCCATTGTGAAGGCCCGGTCCGCCGCCGCCTTGATCGGCGTCTCGGTGAAGCTCGGGTCATAGGTCACCGACAGGTGCGTCGTGTTCTCGCCCCCGCCGAGGATGTACGCCGGCCGGTGTCTCGCCCGCTTCGCCTTCTCCTTCGACGTCACCACGACGGCTGCCCCGCCGAAGCACGGCATCACAATCTCCAGCATGTGCAGCGGGTCCACAATCACCGGCGAGTTCAGCACATCATCGATGTCGATCGGGTCGCGGAACACCGCCTTTGGGTTCGCCATCGCATTCGTCCGCTGGTCAACTGCCACCTTGGCCCGCTGCCGGTCGGTGAGCCCGAACTCGTAGGCGTAGCGGTTTGCGATCAGCGCATACGCGTAGTTCTGCCCCACGGCCCCGAACGGGTAATCGAACTCGCCCATCGGTGAGCCCCAGGCCCCCATCCGGAACGTCGGCCCGCCGCCCTTCGGGTTCTTCGGCCGCGGCAGTGTGTGGACAATGCAGAGCGCCGTTTCGCAGAGGCCCATCTCGATCGCCATGGCCGCGCGCAGCACCGCCCCGGCACCCGTGGCGCCCCCGAGGTCCACCACCTCCGAAAAGTGCGAACCGATGCCCAGGTACTCCGTCAGGTGGCCCGGCGCGAATAGCCCGCCCGAGTCCGCCAGGTGACCGGTCATCAGCCCGTCAACATCATCGTGCGTGAACCCGGCATCCTCCAGGGCCAGGCGCGCCAGCTCCGCGTACGCCTCCAGGCCCATCCAGGTCCGGTCCGGCCGCCGCACCGGCGCAAACTCCGCGATGCCCACAATCGCGGCCTCGCCGCGCAAACCCCCCATGCGTGTCCCTCCGAACGCGATTCAGCAACCGGCCGAATGCTACCCGCTCGCTGCCAACCGGGCGAACGCCGGCCGAAGGCGGGCGCATCCGCCGCAACAAAAAGGCCCCCGAAGCGGGAGCCTTGCGCGAGGTCTGGAGGCGCCAGCCGGATTCGAACCGGCGGTGAAGGTTTTGCAGACCTCTGCCTTACCACTTGGCCATGGCGCCGGAGTATGCGATTGGTGCCCAGGGTGAGATTTGAACTCACACGCCCATACAGGCACTGCCCCCTCAAGACAGCGTGTCTGCCATTCCACCACCTGGGCAACGCACCCACATCCTACGAACCATCCCCGCCATGCGGCAAGCGCCTGAGGGTGGGCGCCGGGAATGGCTGGCAGGGGTGGCAGGACTCGAACCCGCGACACTCGGTTTTGGAGACCGATGCTCTACCAGCTGAGCTACACCCCTGTCCAACTCCATCGTAGCAAAGCTGGCCCAACGCGGAATCCCCCGGACCCGCCCTATGCCGCCCGCGGGTGGCTGTTCATCGACCCGCAAGCCGGGCAGCGCGGCACCCGCGTGACCCGCGGCCGCTCCCCGAAATGGAACCACGCCCCGCACCGGTCGCATTCGAGCCTCCGGAACATCTTCCCCTCGGCCTCCTTGCCTGCCCACGTCGGCTGCAGCACCCACCGGTTGCCCACAGCGATACCCTCCTGTCATCACTATCGTCACGCCGGCCGCCACGCTGCAGCACCCCCCGGCCGCGATTCACACCCGGCCGGACACACCGGCGCCCCGAACCTATACTTCCCTCGATGCATACCCCTCGCCATCTCCTCAGCTCCGCCGACCTCTCCGCCGAAGAGATTGCCTACCTCCTCGACCTCGCTGCCGCCCTCAAGCGCCGCCCACAGAAAGTCCTGGTAGGCAAGCACCTCGCGCTCCTCTTCGAAAAAGCCTCGCTCCGCACCCGCGTCAGCTTCGAAATCGCGATGGACCACCTCGGGGCCTTCACCATGTACCTCGACCCCCGCGAGGTCGGCCTCGGCGAACGCGAAGCCATCCGGGATGTCTCCCGCGTCCTCGCCCGCTACGTCGACATCGTCGCCGTCCGAACGTACGGCCAGTCCATCATCGAGGAGTACGCTCGGTTTTCGTCGATCCCCGTCATCAACGCACTGACCGACGAAGAGCACCCCTGCCAGGCGCTGGCCGACCTCCTCACCCTTCGCGAGCACATGGGCGACCTCCGCGGCCGCTCGCTCGCCTTCGTGGGCGACGGCAATAACGTCTCCACCAGCCTCGTCCTCACCGCCACCGCGCTCGGCATGGACGTCCGTATCGCCTCTCCGCCCGGCTATCAGCTCCCCGAGTGGGCCATCAGCGAGGCGTCCCGCAGAGCCGCAGCCAGCGGCGGCAGCTTCCGCCACACCACCGACCCGGTCGAAGCCGTCCGCGGTGCCGAGGCCCTGTATACCGACGTTTGGACCTCCATGGGCCAGGAGCGCGAGGCCGAGCGCCGCAAGATCGACTTCGCCGCCTACCAGCTCAACGCCGCCCTCGTCGCCCACGCGAAGCCCGGGGCGTTCATCATGCACGACCTCCCTGCCCACCGCGGCGAAGAAATTACCGACGACGTCTTCGAGTCGCCGTCGTCCATCATCTTCGACCAGGCCGAGAATCGCGTCTGGGCCCAGGCCGCCGTCGTGGCCTTCCTGCTCGGTGCCGACCGCAGCATCGAGCGCTGAACCGGGCATTCTTCCCCCCGCAGCGTAGAATGAGGCGGCCCGTCCGCCGGGCGGTCTCCCGCTATGCTCCAACCCGGTCACCTTCGCGACGTCCTCGAGCAGTTCACCTTCAGCAGCGCGGTCGATGTGCTGCTCATCGCCGTACTCATCTACGCTGCCCTCCGCCTCCTGAGCGGCACCCGGGCGATGACCCAGCTCCGCGGCGTTATCGCTCTCTTCCTCGTTTTTGTCGTCCTCGGCCGCGCCCTCGACCTCGTCGTCATCAACTACCTCGTCGAGCACTCGGTCACCGCGCTCCTCGTCGGCGCGGTCATCATCTTCCAGCCCGAAATTCGCAGAGCGCTCGACCGCCTCGGCCGCACCGGCCTATCCGGCTGGTTCCGCACCGCCGAATACGGTGACGTCATCGATGCCGTCTCCAGGGCCGCCGGCCGTCTCTCCGTCGCCCATCATGGCGCCATCATCGTCATCGAGCGCGAAACCGGCCTCCAGGATGTCATCGAAACCGGCGTCCCCGTCGATGCCCGCGTCTCTCCGGAGCTCCTCACCAGCATCTTCTTCCCCAACTCGCCGCTCCACGATATGGCCGTCGTTATCCGTGACCAGCGCGTGGTTGCTGCCGGCTGCGTCCTCCCCCTCGCATCCGACCCGGCCGACCGCAACCTCGGCACCCGCCACCGGGCCGCCCTCGGCATCACCGAGGCCACCGATGCCCTCGCCGTCGTTGTCTCGGAGGAGACCGGCGAAATCAGCGTCGCCCTCAACGGCCGCCTCACCCCCGTGCCCGATGAGCGCCGTCTTCGGGCCGTGCTCGAATGGGTGCTCGAGCCCCAAACCGCCGAACCACCCCCTGTTGCGCCGACTGGAGCCCGGGTATGAACGGCAACCACCGCCGTCCGTCGCGCCACCAGGCCGTACGCCAGGTCGCTGGCGGCATCCTGCGCTCCGTCCGTGAACACTGGGCCCAGGCGGCCTTCAGCCTGGTGGCCGCATTCGCGATCTGGTTCGTCATCCAGGACGTCGAAAACCCCCGCGTCTCTGTCACCTTCCCCGATGAGGGACAGCCGCCGTCTATTGTCGTCACCGCCGAAAATGCCGGCCCCTACATTGTCCGGGAGAACTACTCCGTCCGCGTGGTGGCCGAAGGCCGCGCCGACGACCTCGCCGCGCTTACCCCTTCCGACTTCGAAGCCCGCGTCGATGTCCGCGGCATGCAACCCGGTGTGGAAGAATTTCGCCAGGTCCGCGTCACGAGCCGTCGGCCAGGCGTCCGCGTCCTCCAGGTCATCCCCTCCCAGGTCCGTATCACCCTCGTCGAACCCGCGACCCGCGAACTCCCGGTCACAATTCGCCGCTCCGGCCAGCTTCCCGCCGGCTTCCGCGAGGACGAGTCGGCCACCACTGTCGAACCGGCCGTCGTCACCATTACCGGCCTCCCCGAGCGGGTCCAGGCCGTCCAGTCCGTCGACCTCGACGTCAACCTCAGTGGCGTCAAAGACCAGGCCTACGTCGTGACCGGCGAGCTCGTTGCCCGCTCTGCTACCGGCACGGTCGAAACCGTGACCATCAACCCTCCCCGCGCTACCGCCACCATCCGCATCGGCCAGGCCTTCATCCAGCGCACCCTCCCGGTCGTGGCCGATGTCGCCGGCGCACCCGCACCGGGCTACCGCATTGCCGCCATCACGATTGACCCGCCGGCGGTGACCGTCTCCGGCGAGCGCGCCGTCGTCAACGAACTCAACGCCCTCGCGACCGAGAAAATCGACGTCACCGGGGCCCGGACCGAGCTCCGCCTCGTCCGCAGCCTCGTCCCCGTGCCCAACGTCTCCCTCGAACGGCGAACCGTCACCGTCACCATCCGGTTTGACCCGATCGACGTGTCAGCCACGCTCACAGTTGCGCCGGAGCTCCAGAACCTGCCAGCCGGCCTTGCCCGCGACCCCTCCCGTCCCCTTGCCGTTGAGGTCCGTGTCACCGGCCCCGCCGACATCGTCGCCGCGCTCAAACCCTCCGACATCAAGGCGGTAGTCTCCCTCGCTGGTGCCACAGCCGGCACCGCCGCCTATCCTGTAACCGTGACAGGTCCCTCCGGCCTCAAGCTCGAAGCTCCCGCAGCGGTCACCGTCTCGCTCATCCAGGTGCTCCCGTGACCGCCACCGATGTCCTCCCGCGCGTCGTCATCGTCGGCCGCCCCAATGTCGGCAAGTCGTCGCTCTTCAACCGTGTCCTTGGTGAGCGCCGCGCCATCGTCGAAGATGAGCCCGGCACCACCCGCGACCGCCTCGAAGCCGATGTCGAGTGGCTCGACCGCCGGTTCCGCCTCATCGACACCGGCGGCTACGAGACGAACGAGCAGAACGTCTATGCCCCGCTCATCATGGGCCAGGTCCAGCAGGCCATCAACACGGCCGCCGTCGTCATCTTCGTCGTCGATGCGCGCGACGGCCTCACCGCGAGCGACTACGACATGGCCGAGGTCGTTCGGCGTGCACAGAAACCGACGATCCTGGTCGCCAACAAGGCCGACAACGAGGCCCGCGAACTCACCGGCATCGCCGAGGCGTCGGCCCTCGGCTTCGGCGAGCCGCTCCCTGTCAGCGCCCTCCACGACGTCAACGTCCGCACCATGCTCGACATGGTGGTCGCTCTCCTCCCCGATATCCCCCTCATCCCTGAGTCCGACCGCACCCGTGTCGCCATCATCGGCCGCCCGAACGTCGGCAAGTCGATGCTCGTCAACGCCATCCTCGGCCAGGAGCGGGTCATCGTTTCCGACGTCGCTGGAACGACCCGCGACGCCATCGACACCGAAATCGACACCCCGGAGGGGTCCTTCGTCCTCATCGATACCGCCGGTGTCCGCCGCCCGGGCAAACTCGGCACCGGTGTCGAGCGCCATTCGGTCCTCCGTACCACCCGCGCCGTCGAACGGTGCGACGTCGCCGTCCTCGTGGTCGACGGCACCGAGGGCGTCACCGCCCAGGATACCCACATCGCCGGCATCGCCGTCGAGAACGCCAAGGGGCTCGTCATCGCCGTCAACAAGATTGACCTCTGGGACGACCCCGCCGAGCGAAAGGCGTGGGCCGAGCGCCAAATGCGAAGCCGCATCCGGTTCGTCCCCTGGGCGCTCTACACCTTCATCTCCGCGCTCGAACGCCGGGGCCTCTCAGAGCTCCTCCAGCTCGTCCAGACAGCCCGCGAAGCCCGCCGCCGCCGCATCCCCACCCCGGAGCTCAATGCAGTCCTCGCACGCGCCATCCGCGAACACGTTCCCCCGCTCGTCCACAACAAGCGGTTCAAGCTCTTCTATGCCACCCAGGCCGGCATCGACCCGCCAACCTTCGTCCTCTTCGTCAACGACCCCGAACTCGTCCACTTCAGCTACCGCCGCTACCTCGAACGCGCCATCCGCGAGGCCGCAGATTTCGAAGGCACCGCCATCAAGCTGGTCTTCAGAGCCCGTTCGGGCGATGATTCCCGGTCGTGATCGACTACGTCCTCAACGCGCTGCTCGGCTACATCCTTGGCTCCCTCCCCTGGGGCCTCATCGTCGGCTACCTCGCGACCGGCCGCGATATCCGCGAGTCCGGCAGCGGGAAAACCGGCACCACCAACGTTCTCCGCACCGCCGGAAAGGTCCCTGCGGTCATCGTCATGGTCCTGGATATCGCCAAGGGTGCCGTCCCGGCGCTCGTCGGCCGCTACGTGTTCGACAGCAACGAGGTGGCGGCTGTCGGCGCTGGCGCCGCCATCGTCGGCCACGTGTGGCCGGTCTTCGCCGGCTTTCGCGGCGGCCGCGGCGTCGCCAGCACCTACGGAGGCATCCTCGGCCTCGCCCCCGGCATCTCACTCCTCTTCCCGCTCATCGGCGCCGTCCTCGTGGGGGCAACCCGTTACGTCTCGTTCATGTCCGTCGTCGGCGTCCCGATCTGCGCGGCCATCATCTGCGGCCTCGCCATCGCCGGGAAGACCGACCCTGCCTTCGCCTGGTACGCCCTCTTCGCCACCGCGCTCGTCGAATACAAGCACATCCCCAACATCCGGCGCCTCCTGAACGGCACCGAGCCCCGCATCGGCCAGGGCGGCGACCGCCCCGCAACCGGCTGATGCCCGCCTACGCCGTCGTCGGCGCCACCTCTTGGGGCGTCACCCTCGCCGCCCTCCTCGAGCGCGCCGGCAACGACGTCATCCTCCTCGTCCGCTCCGAACTCGAAGCCCATGCCGTCCGCGCCGCCGGCGGCCTCGAGCGCCTCGGCACCGGCCCCGTGCTTGGGCCTCGCGTCCACATCCACCCCATGCCGCTCACCGCCAATCACGCCGCCGGGCTCAGCGGCGCGCTCGTTGCCGTGCCCTCCCACGCCTTCCGCGCGGCCGTCCAGGCCGCTGGCCTCCCCCGCAGCCTGCCGGTCGTTTCCGCCGCCAAGGGCCTCGACCTCGAAACCTCCAGCCGCATGACCGAGGTCCTCCACGCGCTCGGCTACGACCCCGACCGGACCGGCGCCCTCTCGGGGCCAAACCTTGCCCACGAAATCATCCGTGGCCTCCCCGCAGCTGCCGTCATCGCAACGCCCGACCTCGAACTCGGCCGCGCGTGGCAAACGGCGCTCTCCGCCGGCGCCTTCCGGGTCTACGCCTCGACCGACGTGCTCGGCGTCGAGCTCGCCGGCGCGCTCAAGAATGTGATTGCCATTGCGGCCGGCGCCGCCTGGGGTCTCGGCTTCGGCGCCAACGCCGTCGCCGCCATCATGACCCGCGGCCTCGCCGAGATGACCCGCCTCGGCCTCGCGCTCGGTGCCGAAGTTGCGACCTTCAACGGCCTCGCCGGCGTCGGCGACCTCGCCGCAACCTGCTTCTCCCCCCTCTCCCGCAACCGTCGGTTCGGTGAACTGCTCGCCGCCGGTCGCACCCCGGCCGATGCCGTCGACGAGATTGGCGAAACTGTTGAAGGTGCCCACACCGCCCCAGTATCCCTCCGCCTCGCCGCCGCCGCGGGGGTCGAACTCCCCATCACCGCCGAAGTCGCTGCCGTCATCGGCGGGGAGCGCACCGTCCCCGAGGCGATGCTCCGGCTCCTCGGCCGGCCGCTCGCCCGCGAGGAGCTGCCCCGCCGCTGAGCGCGCCGGTGGTACGATCAGGGTGATGCCTTCCCCCGCGCTCCAGCGCATCCTCGATGCCCTCGAATCCGGCACCCGGCCGCGCCCGGCCGAGTTCGCCGCGTTCTCCGACCTCGACCGCGGCGACGCCTCCTACCTGCGCGAGCGGTGGCCGCACATCCCCCTCCCCGAGCGCGAATTCCTCCTCGACGAGGCCTACGAACTCGCCGACGAAGATATCTCCCTCGATTTCACCGTCCTCGGCCGCATCGGCCTCGCCGATGCCGAGCCGTCGGTCCGCCTCCGCGCCATCCAGGCCCTCTGGGAGTCGCTCGACCCCGCCGTTGGCGACCTCCTGGTCGGCCTCGTCGAATCGGAGCCCGACCCCGAGGTCCGCGCTGCCGCCGCCCGCAGCCTCCTCCGCTACCTCGAGTCCGCCGAATACGGCCGCCTCGATGCCGCCGTCGCCCGCCGGATGGTGGAGGCGCTGCTGGCCGCCGCCGAAGCCGGCATCGAAGACCTCCGCGCTGCCGCCGTCGAAGCCCTCGGCCCCAGCGGCGACCCCAGGGTCCCGGCGCTTATCGAATCCGCCTACGAAAGCGGCATCCCCGCCCTCCGACTCGCCGCCATCCGGGCCATGGGCTACTCCGCCCGCGAGCGGTGGGCCGAGTACATCGCCGAGCAGCTCACCGCCGCCGACCCCGAGATGCGCTTCGAAGCCGCCCTCGCCGCCGGCAGCCTCGGCTCCGAAGAGCTCGTCCCGGCCCTCGGCGAAGCCCTCAACGATGATGACGCCGAGGTCCTCTTCGCCGTCCTCGAAGCCCTCGGCGACATCGGCGGCGAGGCAGCCGTCGAACTCCTCGAGGCCTACCGCGAGGAGGCGCCGCCCGGCCTCGAAGACGCAGTCGAAGCCGCCCTCGAAGCCGCCCGCGGCATCCAGTTCCGCCGATTCGGAGAACCGCTGTGACATCCCGCTCCCGCCTCCCCATCGAAGACGTCGTCTCCGCTGGCGGCATCCCCTGGCGCATGAACGAGCGCGGCGAGATCGAAATCGCCATCTGCGGGCGCCGGGGCGAGAAGCTCTGGGTCCTCCCCAAGGGAACCCCCGACGACGGCGAACCCCTCGAGGCCACCGCCCTCCGCGAAGTCCGCGAAGAGACCGGCCTCGATGTCCGCCTCGGCGAACCGATCGGCAGCATCGAATACTGGTTCACCGCCAACGGAACCCGCTACCACAAGCGCGTCCACCACTGGCTGATGGAGCCCATCGGCGGCGACGTCGCTAACCACGACCACGAGTTCGACGAGGTCCGCTGGGTGACCATCCCCGAGGCCCTCGAGCTCCTCACCTACGAAGGCGAGCGCAACCTCGTCCGCGAG
Source organism: Tepidiforma thermophila (assembly GCF_002563855.1). NCBI lineage: Bacteria > Bacillati > Chloroflexota > Tepidiformia > Tepidiformales > Tepidiformaceae > Tepidiforma > Tepidiforma thermophila. The sequence goes on along the minus strand of NZ_PDJQ01000001.1, from coordinate 2,254,358 downwards.
GCCGCCCGCCGCCTCGGAGTCGACGTGTGACGCTCGAGACGCCGCCGGCCGGCTACGATGCCCTCGTGGTCGCCCGCGGCCGCAACGTCGTCCTCCGCCGCCGCCGCCGCGAGGACGCCATCGACGAATACGCCTGGCGCCGCGACCCCGAAACCGCCCGCCTGAACGGCCAGCCGCCCGTTTCCCCCTCCTTTGCCCGCTTCCTCGATACCTTCGAACAGGAGTGGCGGCTCGCCGGCCACGGGCGCGACCAGCTCGCCATCGACACCATCGCCGGAGAGCACATCGGCACCGTCATGTACTACAACGCCGAGTCCGGCGACTCCGCCGAGCTGGGCATCACCATCGGCGACGCCCGTCGCCGCGGCCACGGCCTTGGGCGCGAGGCCGTCGTCCTCTTCCTCCGTCACCTCTTCGCCAGCCACCCCTTCCGCGAAATCTACCTCCATACCCTTGCCGAGAACCTCCCGGCCCGCCGTGCCTTTATCGCCGCAGGCTTCAGCCCGACCGTCGCCGTCCAGCGCGGCGACGACCGCTACATCCGCATGGAGGTGCGCCGCGAATGGTGGCTGCTCTGGGACATGGAGGGGCGCTTCGCCTTCGCCGACCCGCCCGGGCCCGAAAACCCCCCGTTCACCCCGCTGTCACCGCGGCAATAGCTGCTTCATCACCCCCCTGATCTGGGGCAGGCCGCCCGGCTGCCGACCTTCAAGGTAGAGCACCCCGCCCCGAACGGCGCTCGGTGCCACGCAGGAAGGTGATATGGAGCAGCCATTCCCCCCGACCTCCGGCAACCTCGCCATGCAGCCGGAGTACGCCGAGGGCCCGCGCCAGCAAACACCCCGTCCGGCACCCGGCCACCTGCGCGCCCTGCCTTCCCTCCCCGAAGCACCCGACCACATCTACGAGCTCGGCCTCCCCGAGCGGTTCATCGAGGACCTGACCCTCAAGACCCTCTACCGTATCACCGTCCCCACGCCAATCGGCATCGCCAACGCCATGCGCGTCTCGCCCGGTGTCGCCCGCGAAGCCCTCGACGAACTCCGGCGCCAGCGCCTCGTCGAGACGACCTCCGCCTCGGGCCGCCTCGAAACCGAGTGGCAGTACCGCCTCACCGAGCTTGGCATGCGCGAAGCCGAAAACGCGTTCGGCCGCAGCAAGTACGTCGGTCCTGTCCCCGTTCCGATCCAGGACTACTTCCGCGTCCTCGAACGCGACACCGAGGTCGGTGCCCCCGACCCGGTCCGCCTCGCCCGCGCACTCCAGCAGCTCGTCCTCGGCCGCGACGTCGTCGCCAAGGTCTGCCTCGCCCTCACCAGCGGCCGCCCGGCCATGCTCTGGGGCGCCCCCGGCAACGGGAAGACCACCATCCTCGAACTCACCAGCGAGGCCATCCAGGGCGTCACCCTCATGCCCATGGCCGTCTACGTCAGCGGCCACATCATCCGCCTCTACGATGACCTCGTGCACCAGCCCGTTGAGGGCGACGACACCGCCGACGCCACCTCCCAGTTCGACCGCCGCTGGCTCCGCATCCGTCGCCCCTTCGTCTTCGTCGGCGGCGAACTCCGCCCCGAGGACCTCGACCTCGCCTACGACCCGGCGCTCGGCTACCACCAGGCCCCGCCCCACGTCAAAGCCCACGGCGGCCTGCTCGCAATCGACGACTTCGGCCGCCAGCAGGTCTCCCCCCAGGCCCTCCTCAACCGCTGGATCGCCGCACTTGAACGCGGCGAAGACACCATGGCCCTCGTCACCGGCGAGCGAATCACCTTTCCCTTCCGCTCGACCATCTGCTTCAGCACCAACCTCGAGCCGAAAGCCATGCTCGAAGAGGCCCACCTGCGTCGCATCCCGTACAAAATCCGCATTCCCGAGCCCACGACCGAGCAGATGGCCGAAATCTTCCGCCGCTTTGCCGACGCCATGGGCGTCGAAGCCACGCCCCAGGCGATCGATATCGCCGTCGAGCTGGTGCGCCGCGCCTCCAACGGCAACCTCCGCAGCTGCCACCCGCGGGATATCCTCCAGCTCATCATCGAAGAGTCCCGCTTCGTCAAGCGCCCGCCGGTGCTCGAGCCCGGCGCCGCCCGCCGCGCCTGCGAAGTCTACTTCGCCGTCGACCCCGGACCGGTTACCCCGCGCCAGTAACGCTGTCGAGAATCGCCGCGAGCTGCCGCGCGCCGTGCAGCAGGCTCGGCCCCGGCGCCAGGATATCTGGCGACTTGATCTCAAAGAGCCGTCCCGCCCGCACGGCGCTGACGCCTTCCCAGCCTGGCCGCGCCGCAATCCGCTCCAGCCGGGCCTTCTTGCCGCACCAGCTCGCCACGATCACCTCCGGGTCTCGGCGAACCACCTCCTCCGGCTCAACCACCCGGTCCCGCGCCGACCGGCAGCCGCGCAGCTCCGGGAAGATATCCTCGCCCCCGCACAGCTCAATCAGTTCGCTCACCCACGCGATCCCCGAGATCAGCGGGTCGTCCCACTCCTCGAAGTACACCCGCATCCGGTGCGCCGGCCGGCCCGGCCGTTGTCGGATGGCCTCCAGCTCCGCCTCGAACTCTTCCGCCAGTTTCCGCCCCGCCTCCGGCTCGCCGCAGGCCGCCCCGACCAGCGCAATCGCCTCTGCCGTCTCGCGCAGCGTCCGCTGGTTGGTGATGAGCACCGGAACGCCGGCCCGGATCAGCTCCCGCGCAATGTCCGCCTGCAGGTCGCTGAACCCGAGGACAAGGTCTGGCTCAACCGCAAGGATCCGCTCGACGTGCGCTGTCTGGAATGCCGCGACCTTCGGCTTCTTCCGCGCCTCCGGCGGGCGCACCGCGTATCCGCTCACCCCAACGACCCGGTCGCCCGCGCCTGCCGCGAACGCAATCTCGGTGGTCTCCGCCGTCAGGCAGACGATCCGCTGCGGTCCCATCCCCCTACCGGGCCTTCTCCAGCTCGAACTCGTACGTCTCAATGACCGGGTTCGCCAGGAGCCTGCTGCACATCTGGTCGACTTGCTCTGCCGCGGCCTTTGCGTCCTCCGCGGCCAGCCGCACCTGGAAGTACTTCCCGGAACGTACCCCCTGCACTGTCCCGAAGCCGAGCGAGCCCAGCGCGTTCGCGATCGCCAGGCCTTCCGGGTCATTCACGGTCGGCTTGAGCGAGACGTACACCCGCGCAAGGAACTCGCGCGGCGCCTCGGCGCCCTGCTCGTGCTTCGCCTTCTGCCCCTTCTCCTTCTTCCCGGGCTCCTGCCCCTTCGTTTTCCCGTCTTTCCTGGTCACAGCGAAAGCTCCTCTCCTGTCAGCATGCGGTACGCCCGCAGATACCGCTCGGTCGTCGCTTCGACCACGTCCGGCGGCAGCTCGGGCGCCGGTTCGCCTTCCCGCCAGTGGGCGGCAAGCCAGTCACGCACCGGCTGCTTGTCGAGGCTCGGCTGCGGGCCGCCGGGCCGGTACTCGTTCGCCAGCCAGAACCGGCTGCTGTCCGGCGTCAACACTTCGTCGATGAGGATGACCTCCTCGTTCCACCACCCGAATTCGAACTTCGTGTCCGCGATGATGATGCCCCGCTCCAGCGCTACAGTGTGCGCATAGCCGTACACCGCGAGCGAGCGGATCCGCATGGCGTTCGCCGCCTCTGCCCCAACCAGCCTGGCCAGCTCCTCGTAGGTGATATTCCGGTCGTGCCCCTCGGTCGCCTTCGTGCTCGGCGTAAAAATCGGCTCCAGCAGCCGGTCCGACTCGCGCAGCCCCTCCGGCAGCCGAAGTCCGCACACCATGCCCGTCTCCCGGTACTCCTTCCACCCCGAGCCCGAGAGGTAGCCGCGCACAATGCACTCCGCGTCGAGCCGCTGCGCCTTCCGCACCAGCATGGAGCGGCCGTAGTACTCCGGGCCCAGCTCGAACGGTACCGCCGAACGGTTCTCCGCGGTGATGACGGCAATGAAGTGGTTCGGTACTACCCCGCTGATCCGCTCGAACCACCAGGCCGAGAGCATCGTCAGCACCTTTCCCTTCCCCGGAATCGGCGTCGGCAGCACGACGTCCAGCGCCGAGATGCGGTCCGTCGCCACGATCAGGAGGCGGTCGCCCAGGTCGTACGTATCGCGCACCTTGCCGCGGTACACCGGCGCCGGCAGGTTCGAGTACGCCATCGGCTCAGCCACGGGCAGCATCCTCCAGGTTCAGGTAGAACACGGTCGTTGTCGCCGAAGCGAACGCCACCAGCGGCACGGCCAGCACCCCCTGGACCACCGACACCAGGGCCTGCAGGGCAACCTGCACGCCGCGCGACCCGGCGACAAGGCCGTCCAGCGCCGAAATGAGGATGGCCGGGCCGAGGAAGATGAGGAAGGTTAGCAGCATCACTCCCAGCATCCGCAGCATGTGCCCCCGCATCAGCGCCCAGCTCCTCCCGAGCGCCGCAAACGGTGACCGCCCTTCCAGCATGAACGCCTGGTGCGCCAGCGCCAGCCGCACCACCAGGTAGGGCAGCAGCACCAGCCCGATGATGGTCAGCGCCAGTAGAACGGACATCGCCACGAGGATCACCAGGAGCGCCAGCAGCCCGCCCATCCGCGTAAACGCCGGGTCCAGCGCGCCGGCAAGCGGCACCGGCTTCCCCCGCAGCACGGCTGCAATCGAGACAATCGCTGCTCCGTGCGCTACCTGTGCGAAGAGTGCCTGCCCGGCTCCCACGATCAGCAGGAGCGCGAGGTAGCCCCTGTCCTGCCCGTCGAGCGCCACGTCCCGGAGTACCGTGGAAAGCGCCCCGGCGATGACCAGTGCTGCCACGACCGAAACCGGCACCTCCACGGCGGCAACCGGCAGCAGCACCTCCTTCGGCCGGCTCGTGACGAGGTCCCACGCCGTCGCGATGACCCGCCGGGCGGGCAGCAAACCGACGGCCGGCGCCATTCCCGGCTGCATCACAGCCCGAGGCGCTCGAAGGTCGCGCCGATGTTCTTGAGGTAGTAGCCGTAATCGAACAGTCCGCGCAGCTCCGCCTCGCTGATGCGGCTCGTCACGTCGGGGTCGGCCAGCAGCAGGTCAAGGAACGGTACCCGCTCGTTCCAGGCCCGCATCGCGTTCCGCTGCACAATCGCGTAGGCGTCCTGCCGACTCAGTCCCGTCTCGATGAGCGCCAGCAGCACCCGCTGCGAGAATACCAGCCCGTACGAACGCTCGAGGTTCTCGCGCATGTGCTCCGGGTATACCCGCAGCCGGTCCATGATGCCCGTGAACAGGTTCAGCATGTAGTCGAGCACGAGCGTGGCGTCCGGAAACACGATCCGCTCCGTCGAGGAGTGACTGATATCCCGCTCGTGCCACAGCGCCACATTCTCCATCGCCGTCACCGCGTAGCCCCGCAGCACCCGCGCCAGCCCCGTGATCCGCTCGCACAGCTCGGGGTTCCGCTTGTGCGGCATCGCGCTCGAACCCGTCTGCCCCTCGTCGAATGGCTCCTCCGCCTCGCGCACCTCGGTCTTCTGCAGCGCACGGATCTCCGTCGCGAACTTCTCGAGTGACGCGCCGATAATCGCCAGCGTCGTCACAAATTGGGCGTGCCGGTCCCGCTGGATGACCTGCGTCGAGGCCGCCTCAATCCCGAGGCCCAGCTTCGCGCAGACCAGCTCCTCCACTTTCGGCGGCACCGACGCATGCGTCCCCACCGTCCCCGAGATCGCACCGACGGCCACCATCTCCCGCGCTGCCACCAGCCGCGCCCGGTTCCGCCGCATCTCATCGACCCAGACGGCCAGCTTCAGCCCGAAGGTCGTCGGTTCTGCATGGACCCCATGCGTCCGCCCGACGCAGAGCGTGTCGCGGTGCGCCCGCGCCTGCCGCTCCAGTACCGCAAGGAGCGCATCGATGTCGGCCAGCAGAATGTCGCTTGCGTCCCGCAGCTGCAGCGCCGTTGCGGTGTCCCACACGTCCGAGCTGGTCAGCCCGAAGTGGACATACCGCCCCTCTTCACCGAGCGAATCTGCCACCGACCGCAGGAACGCGGTCACGTCGTGGTGCGTGATGGCGAGGTACTCGTTGATCTTCGCGACGTCGAATTTCGCATCGCGCCGGATCTTCTCCGCCGCCTCCCGCGGGATCTGGCCCAGCTCCGCCCACGCCTCGCACGCCGCGATCTCAACATCGAGCCAGCGGCGATACTTCGCCTCGTCGGTCCAGATTGCAGCCATCTCCGGCCGCGAGTAGCGCGGGATCACCCCGCAATGGTAGCCCGCCCGGGCGGCTCGGAGAAGCTGCCTGCTACCCGCCCACTGCCTCCAGCGCGATGTCGGTCCGGTAGTGCATGTCCTTGAAATGAATCCGCCGCACGTTGTCGTACACCCGCTCCCGTGCCTCCCGGATCGTCCGGCCCCGCGCCGCCACGGTGAGCGCCCGCCCACCAGAGGTCACCACCTTCCCGTCAACCAGCTTCGTCCCGCCGTGGAACACGAATACGTCCGGGTCTACCCGGTCCAGCCCTTCGATAGGATGGCCCGTCTCATACTTCCCCGGGTAGCCCCCGGGCACCAGCACGACACATACCGCCGGCTCGTCCGCCCACTCCACCGCAACCTCGTGCAGCCGCCCCTCCGCGGCCGCCTTCGTAACCGCGAACAGGTCCGACTTCAGGCGCAGCATGTGCACCTGCGTCTCGGGGTCCCCCGACCGCGCGTTGTACTCGATCACCCTGACGTCGCCGTCCCGGACCATCAGCCCCGGGAAGAGCGTCCCGACGAACGGGTGCCCTTCGGCAGCCATCCCGCGCAGCACCGGCGCAATGACCCGCTCGTGGATGATGCCAGCCAGCCGCTCGTCGATGCCCCGCGTCGGCGCATATGCGCCCATCCCGCCCGTGTTCAACCCCTGCGCCCCGTCCAGCGCCCGCTTGTAGTCGGTCGCGAAGGGCCACAGCACCGCCGTCTTCCCGTCGCAGAACGCATGCGCGCTCGTTTCGAAGCCGGTCAGCTCCTCCTCGACGACCACGGTGCTGCCCGCCTCGCCGAACGCCCGGTCGATGAGCATCGACCGCAGGATGGCGATCGCCTCTTCCCGGTTGGCGGCGCCGACCGCTCCCTTCCCCGCCGCCAGCCCCGAGGCCTTGACCCACAGCCGCTGCTCAGGCAGCGACTCCACCCACGCGGCCGCCTCGTCGAACGAGCTGAACGACCGCCCGCGCGCCGTCGGGATGCCGTGCCGCTCCATGAACGCCTTCGCCCACGCCTTGCTCGCCTCGATCCGCGCAGCATCGGCCACCGGGCCGTAACAGAGCACGCCCTCAGCCTTCAGCCGGTCGACCAGCCCGAGCGGCTGCGGGTCATCCATCGTCGCCAGGTAGAAATCGACGCGCAGCTCCTTCGCCGCCCGCACCAGCCCCTCGATATCGGTGGGCCGGATGTCGATGTTCCGCGCCAGCCGGGCGGTCCCCGCGTTCCCCGGCGCGACGAAGATCTCCCCCACATCTGGCGACTGCGAAAGCTTCCACGCAACCGCATGCTCCCGCCCTCCGCTCCCCACGAGCAGCACCCGTGCGCTCATCCGCTTACTCCCATTCGATGGTGCCCGGCGGCTTCGGCGTGATGTCGTACACCACCCGGTTCACCCCGTGCACCTCGTTGACGATCCGGTTCGAAATGCGCGATAGCAGCTCATGCGGGAGCCGCGCCCAGTCCGCCGTCATGGCGTCATCCGCAACCACCGCCCGGACCGCTACCGCATAGCCGTACGTGCGGAAGTCACCCATCACGCCCACGGTCTTCGTGTCCGTCAGCACCGCAAACGCCTGCCAGAGGTCCCGGTAGAGCCCCGCCTCCCGGATTTCGTCCATCACAATCCGGTCCGCCCGCCGGAGGATCTCGAGCTTCTCAGGCGTCACTTCGCCGATGCACCGGATCGCCAGCCCCGGGCCCGGGAACGGATGCCGCCAGACCATCTCCTCGGGCAGCCCCAGCGCCTCGCCAATCCGCCGCACCTCGTCTTTGAAGAGGTACCGGAGCGGTTCGACCAGTTCGAGCTTCATGTCCGGCGGCAGCCCGCCCACGTTGTGATGTGTCTTGATCGTGCTCGCTCCCTTACCGTGCGACCCGCTTTCGATGACGTCCGGGTACAGCGTGCCCTGGCACAGGAACCGCGCCCCCTCGACCTTCCGCGCCTCCCGCTCGAACACCCGAACGAACGTATTGCCGATGCGGATCCGCTTCGTCTCCGGGTTCGTCACTTCGGCCAGCTGCGCGAGGAACTCTCCCGCAGCATCCACGTGCACCAGGTTGATCGCCAGGTTCTTCCGGAAGGTCGTCACGACCTCCTCCGCCTCGCCCGCCCGGAGCAGCCCATTGTCGACAAAGATGCACACCAGCTGATCGCCGACGGCCCGGTGCACCAGGACCGCGGCGACCGCGCTGTCGACCCCGCCCGAGAGCCCGCAGATCACCCGGTCGCTCCCGACCTGCGCCCGGATCGCCTCCACCGTCTCCTCGATGAAATTCCCCGGGGTCCACGTGCCTTCCGCCCTGCAAATGCCCCGGACAAAATTCTTCAGGATGTCCCGTCCGCGCGGCGTGTGAGCCACCTCAGGATGGAACTGCAGCCCGTAGTACCCGCGTGAGGGGTCAGCCATCACAGCGAACGGCGAATTCGCCGTGCTCGCATACCCGGCGAAGCCCGGCGGCAGCACCTCAATCCGGTCCCCGTGGCTCATCCACACCTCAAAGTCGGCGGGCAGCCCGTCGAGCAGCGGTGCAGCATGGTCGCGGTGCACCACGGCCGGCCCGTATTCGCGCTCGGCGCCCGGCGCCACCTTTCCGCCCAGCTGGTGAGCCATCACCTGCATGCCGTAGCAAATGCCCAGCACGGGCAGCCCCGACTCCCACACCCAGTCGGGCGCCAGCGGTGCACCTTCCTCGTAGACGCTATTCGGCCCCCCCGAGAGGATAATCCCCCGCACGTCCATGCCGGCCAGCCGCTCGCGCGGCACGTCGTACGGCAGCAGTTCACAGTAGGTATTGAGTTCCCGCACCCGCCGCGCAATCAGCATCGAGAACTGCGACCCGAAATCCAGCACCACGATGCACTCGTGGCGTTTCGCCGGGTCCTGTGCGCCTGCCGGGGAAGTTACAGGGTCCGTTGCTGCCATGGAACGCGGTACACTCGGTTCGAACGCTATCCCACTTCGGGGGTCCGGGCAACGGACCCCACCTCATGCTCATGACTGATTCCCCCGGATCCCTCATCGACCGCGCCGTTGAGCTGCTGCGCAGCGGCGAGCTCGTCATCCTCCCCACCGACACCGTCTACGGCATCGCCGCCGATGTCCGGAATGACGACGCCGTTACCGCCATCTACCGCGCCAAGCAGCGCGACCCTGCACAGCCGCTCCAGCTCCTCTTCGGCCGCGACCCGGCCCTGCTCGAGCAATACGCCGACCTCACCCCGGCGGCCCGGCGGCTGGTCGACGCCCTCGGGCCCGGCGCCTGGACCATCATCGTCCCCGGCCGGCCCGGCTGGTCGAGCCCCGCACTCTCCGGGGGCAGCACCGTCGGCTTCAGGATCGTCCCGGTCGACATCGTCCTCGACATCGTTGATGCTCTCGGTGCGCCCCTCGCCGCCACCAGCGCCAACGTCTCCGGCGGCCCGAGCCCCGTCACTGCCGAAGAGGCCGCCCGCCAGGTCGGCGCCTTCTGCGCGATGACGATCGATGCCGGCCCCACCGCGCAGGGCATCGACTCCACGGTCATCGACCTCTCCGGCCCCGACCCCGTCGTCCTCCGCGAAGGCGCAATCACCGCTAACCAGCTCGCTTCTATACTGGGCGTCGCCTCCATTCCCGTCCGCAGGAGCGTCCGCTCGTGAAACTCGCTTTCGGCGCCGATCACGCCGGCTTCGAACTGAAGAACCACCTCGCTGGCGTCGCGCGCGACCTCGGCCACGAGGTGCTCGACCTCGGCACCCATTCGCCCGACTCCGTCGACTATCCCGATTTCGCCGAAGCCGTCGGCCGCGCCGTCCTCGATGGCCGCGCCGATCTCGGCGTCGTCCTCTGCTCCAACGGTGTCGGCATCTCCATCACCGCCAACAAGATGCCCGGCATCCGCTGCGCGCTCTGCCACACGAGCTGGGGCGCGGCCCGGGCCCGCCAGCACGTCAACGCCAACGTCCTGGCCCTCGGTGCATGGGAGATCGGCCGTGGCGTCGCCGAGGACATCCTCCGCGCCTTCCTCACCCACGAGTTCGAAGGCGGCCGCCACGAGCGCCGGCTCGCCAAGCTCCACGACGTCGAGCGGCGCGGCATCGCCGCGGAGGCCCCTCGGCCATGAACAACGGCATCGGAAAGAAAACAGTCCGCGATATCGACGTCCACGGCCGGCGCGTTCTCGTCCGCGCCGACCTCAACGTTCCCATCGAGAACGGCGTCATCACCGACGACACCCGCATCCGCGAGTCCCTCCCGACCATCCGGTACCTGCTCGACCAGGGCGCGCAGGTCATCGTGTGCTCCCATCTCGGCCGGCCGAAGGGCCCCGACCCCGCCCTCTCGCTCGCCCCCGTTGCCGGGCGCATGGCCAATCTCCTCGGCCAGGAGGTGCTCTTCGCCGAGGATTGCGTCGGGCCGAAGGCCGAAGCAGCCGTCCAGGCGATGGGCCACCACGTTCTCCTCCTCGAAAACCTCCGCTTCCATCCCGAGGAGGAGAAGAACGACCCTGAATTCGCCCGCCAGCTCGCGAGCCTGGCCGAGATCTTCGTCAACGACGCCTTCGGCGCTGCCCACCGCGCCCACGCCTCCACGGAGGGCGTGACGCACTACCTGCCGGCCGTTGCCGGCCTCCTCATGGAGAAGGAGGTCAAATACCTCGGCGCCCTCGTCGCCAACCCGCCCCACCCCTTCGCTGCCGTCGTTGGCGGCGCCAAAGTCAGCAGCAAGCTCCCGGCCATCCAGCACCTCCTCCCGAAGGTCGACCTCCTCCTCGTCGGCGGTGGCATGGCGAATACGTTCTTGAAGGCGAAGGGGTACGAAATCGGCGCCTCCCTCGTCGAGGACGACCTCCTCGATGCCGCCCGCGCTGTCATGCGCGATGCCGAAACTCGCGGCGTCGAACTTCACCTGCCCGTTGACGTCGTGGTAGCCAGCCGGTTCGCCGCCGATGCCGAAACCGCGACCGTCCCCGTCGGCGAGGTGCCCGCCGGTTGGCTCATCCTCGACATCGGACCCGAGACGGTGCGCCAGTTCGCCAACGCGCTGCAGCGTGCAAAGGCGGTCGTTTGGAACGGCCCGATGGGCGTCTTCGAACTGGAGCCCTTCGCCAGCGGCTCCTTCGACCTTGCCCGCGCCATCGCCGGCCTCAACGCCGTCACCGTCGTCGGCGGCGGCGAGACCGCCGCGGTCGTCGCCGCCGCCGGCCTGCAGGACCGCTTCACCCACGTCTCCACCGGCGGCGGCGCCTCGCTCGAAATGCTCGAAGGCAAGACCCTGCCCGGCGTCGCTGCCCTGCTCGACGCCTGAGCCGCTCGCCTTGCGCGAGGCCGGGTCCCCCGCCATCATCCCCCCAGTCGCCGGGATGCCGAACCAGCGGGTTGCTCCCCTCGCCGGCCCCCCAGGGTCCGCTGCGGCATCCCGCGCCTTCGCTATCTCACCCCGGAGCCGAACCGTGCGCCGACCCTTCATCGCCGGCAACTGGAAGATGCACACCACCGAAGCGGAGGCGGCTGCGCTCGCCGCCGCCGTGCGCGAGCAGACCGCCGGGGCCGCCTGCGACGTCGCCGTCTGCGTCCCGTTCCCCCACCTCGGCCCCGTCCGCGAGGTGCTCCGCGGCGGCCACGTCCAGCTCGGCGCACAGGACGTCCACTGGGAGCCGAAGGGCGCCTTCACCGGTGAGGTCAGCGCTCCGATGCTCGAGGACTACTGCCAGTTCGTCATCATCGGCCACAGCGAGCGCCGCCAGTACTTCTGCGAAACCGACGAGTGGGTCAACCGGAAGCTGCGGGCCGTTCTCGCCTCTCGCCTCGACCCGATCGTCTGCATCGGCGAAACCCTCGACCAGCGCCGCGCCGGCGAAACCGAGGCCGTCCTTGAGCGCCAGCTCCGGGGCGCCCTCGCCGGGATACAGCCGTCCGCCCGCATCACCATCGCCTACGAGCCTGTCTGGGCCATCGGCACCGGCGAAACCGCCACGCCCGCACAGGCGCAGGAGGCCTGTGCCTTCGTCCGCCGCATCCTCCGCGAACTCGGCGGCCCCGTCGCCGACGCTATCCGGATCCAGTATGGTGGAAGCGTGAATCCCGCCAACGCCGCCGCGCTGCTGGCCCAGCCCGACATCGACGGCGCCCTCGTTGGGGGCGCCTCGCTCGATGCCGCCCAGTTCGCCGCCATCTGCGCGGCCGTGCCTGCCTGATGCTCCGCCGGCTCGTCGCAATCGTCGGCGCCACCGGCACCGGCAAGAGCGCCGCTGCCCTCGAGCTCGCGCAGCGCCTCGGCGGCGAAATCGTCAACGCCGACAGCCGGCAGGTCTACCGCGGCATGGATATCGGCACCGCCAAGCCGACCCCCGCCGAGCGCCGGCTTGTCCGCCACCACCTTTACGACATCCGCGACCCCCGCGAGGGCTACTCCCTCGCCGAATACCGCGCCGACGCCCGCGCGGCGTTCGAAGCCATCTGGGCGCGCGGCAGCTTCCCCTGGCTGGTGGGCGGCACCCCCCAGTACGCCTGGGCCATCCTCGAAAACTGGCAGGTGCCCGCCGTCCCGCCCGACCCCGGGCTGCGCGCAGCCCTGCAGGCCTTCGCCGACGCCGCAGGCCCCGCGGCCCTCCATGCCCGCCTCGCCGCCGTCGACCCGGCCTCTGCCGCCCGCATCGACCCGCGGAACGTTCGGCGCGTCATCCGCGCCCTCGAGGTCTACGAAAAGACCGGCAGGCCCATCTCCGCCTGGCAGCAGAAAGGCGCGCCCGACTTCGAGTACCTCCTCTTCGCCATCGACGTGCCCCGCCGGGAGCTTTACCGCCGGGTCGATGAGCGGGTCGAGCGCATGTTCGCTGCCGGCCTCGTCGACGAGGTCCGTGCCCTGCTCGATGCCGGTGTCCCGCCCGATGCCCCCGCCATGTCCTCTATCGGCTACGCAGAGACCGTCGCATTCCTCCAGGGCAGGCTCACCCTCGCCGACGCCATCGAGCGCACCAAACGCGCCACCCACCGCCTGGTTCGTTCCCAGGAGCAGTGGTTCCGCCGCGATGACCCCCGCATCACCTGGGTGCGCGACGTCGACGATATCGACCTCCAGGTCAACATCTTCACCGGCGCCTGCACCAACGTGATCCGGGGCGAGCGCCGGTAGCCGGCCCGGCCGCTACACTCTCCCCATGCGCGTTACCAAGATGCACGGCCTCGGCAACGACTACATCTACCTCGCCCCCGCCCGCGAGGACGAGCACGACTGGCCCGAGCTCTCCCGCCGCGTCAGCGACCGCCACTTCGGCGTCGGCAGCGACGGCCTCATCCTCGCCCTTCCCTCGAAGGTTGCCGACGTCCGCATGCGCATCTTCAACGCCGACGGCTCCGAAGCCGAGATGTGCGGCAACGGCATCCGCTGCCTCGTGAAATTCGCCATCGAAGAGGGGCTCGTCCCGCCTGACCGAAACGAAGTCACCGTCGAGACGCTCGCCGGGATCAAGACCGTCGCCGTCTTCCGCGACAACGGCGTGGTCACCGCAGCCCGCGTCGATATGGGCCCGCCCAGCTTCGACCCTGCCGACCTTCCTGCCGCCGTCGAAGAGACCGGCCCGGTCATCGACCTCCCCCTCACCATCGACGGCGTCGACCTCCGCCTCACGCTCGTCAGCATGGGAAATCCCCACGCCATCCATTACGTGCAGACCGACCCCGCCGAGTTCCCGCTTGAGCGCATCGGTCCCCTCGTCGAACACCATCCCCTCTTCCCGAGGCGCGTCAACTTCCAGGTCGTCCAGGTGCTCGGCCCTGGCGAGGTCCGCCACCGCGTCTGGGAGCGCGGCTCCGGCATCACCCTCGCCTCCGGCACCAGCGCTTCGGCCGTCGCTGCCGCTTCCCGCCTGCGCGGCCTCACCGGCGACCGCATCGTCGACCACATGCCCGGCGGCGACCTTATCCTCGAATGGGATGGCACCGGCTCCGTGTTCATGACCGGCCCCGCCGTCCGCGTCTTCGATGCCGAATGGTATACATAAGCGCCGCTGTCCGCGGCCCTAACGCCTGCCCGTGGTAGGATCGACGCCGTTCGCGCCCGGCGCCGCCCCGGAGCCGCGGCCGCGCGCCAACCCTGCACCCAGGACACCTGCATGAAGCTCGCCCGCCGCGTCGAGGCGCTCCCGCCGTACCTGTTCGCCGAAATCTCGAAGAAAATCGCCGCAAAGCGCGCCCAGGGCGTCGATATCGTCACCTTCGGCATCGGCGACCCCGACCTGCCCACGCCGCGCCACATACTCGACGCCCTCCACGAGGCCGCCGAGGACCCGGTCAACCACCGCTACCCTGAATCCGAGGGACTCCCCGAGCTCCGCGAAGCGATCGCACGCTACTACCAGCGCCGTTTCGAAGTCTCCTTCGACCCGATGAAGGAGACCCTCCCGCTCATCGGCTCCAAGGAAGGCATCGGCCACATCGCCCTCTGCTTCATCGACCCCGGCGACATCGCCCTCGTCCCCGACCCCGCCTACCCGGTCTACGAAATCGGCACCATGTTCGCCGGCGGCGAATGCTACCGCCTCGACCTCAAGCGCGAGAACGGCTGGCTCCCCGACCTCGACGCCATCCCCGACGACGTCGCCCGCCGCGCGAAGGTCCTCTGGCTCAACTACCCGAACAACCCCACGGGAGCCGTCGCCCCGCTCGAGTTCTTCGAAAAGGCGGTCGCCTGGGCGAAGAAATACGACGTTGCCATCCTCCACGACAACCCGTACTGCGACGTCGCCTACGACGGTTACAACCCGCCGACCATCTTTCAGGTCCCCGGCGCAAAGGATGTCGCTGTCGAATTCAACTCCTGGTCGAAGGCCTACAACATGACCGGCTGGCGCATCGGTATGGTCGTCGGCAACGCCCGGATGGTCGACGCCCTCATGCGCGTCAAGTCGAACCTCGATAGCGGCATCCCCCAGGCCATCCAGAAGATGGCCATCGCCGCCATCGACGGCCCCCAGGACTGCATCGAGGAGCACAACCGCATCTATCAGCGCCGCCGCGACCGCATCGTCGAAGTCCTCCGGAAGTGCGGCCTCGAAGTCGATGTGCCAAAAGCCTCGCTCTACGTCTGGGCGAAGCTCCCCGACGGCGTAACCAGCGCCGACTACGCCGCCCGCCTCATCGACGAAACCGGTGTCGTCGTGACCCCCGGCCGCGGCTACGGGCTCAACGGCGAGGGCTACATCCGCCTCTCCGTTACCACGCCCGATGACCGGCTGGAGGAGGGCATGCGTCGCCTTGAGGAGTGGTCCGCAAGGCGCTGAGACAAAACCCTCGCAGCGCCGGCCCGCGGGCGGTACGCTAGAGGCAGATGCCAAGAGCGCTCCACCAGACTGCACCCGCACCCGACCGCGCCATCCTCGTCGCCGCCGACGTCCCCGGCGCCCTCCTGCCTGCCGACGAATCGCTCAATGAGCTCGCCGAGCTCGCCCGGACCGCCGGCGCCGAGGTCGTCGCCCGCTTCACCCAGCGGCTCGACCATCCCAACCCCGCAACCTACATCGGCAGCGGCAAGGTGCAGGAGATCGTCGAGGCCATCCGCGAACACGGCGCCAATGTGGTCATCTTCGACGACGAACTCTCGCCCTCGCAGCAGCGCAACCTCGAGAAGGCGCTCGGTGTCAAGGTCATCGACCGCACCGCCCTCATCCTCGACATCTTCGCCACCCGGGCGCAGACCCGCGAAGGCCGGCTGCAGGTCGAATTGGCCCAGCACCAGTACCTCCTGCCTCGCCTCGCGGGCCAGTGGTCCCACCTCGAACGCATGGAAGGCGCCATCGGCACCCGCGGCCCCGGCGAAACCCAAATCGAGACTGACCGCCGCCTCATCCGCAACCGCATCGCAAAGATACGCCGCGACCTCGAGGAGGTGCGCACCCAGCGCGAACTCTACCGGCGCCGCCGCGCCCGCAACAACGTTCCCGTCGTCGCGCTTGTCGGCTACACCAACGCCGGCAAGTCCACCCTCATGCGCGCTCTCAGCGGCGCCGACGTCCTCGCTGAGGATAAGCTCTTCGCCACGCTGGACCCGGTCACTCGCCGTATCTCCCTCCCTTCCGGCGAAATCGTCCTCCTGACCGATACCGTCGGGTTCATTCAGAAGCTGCCCACCCAGCTCGTCGCGGCCTTTCGCGCCACGCTCGAAGAGCTCGAAGACGCCGACCTCCTCCTCCACGTCGTCGATATCTCCCACCCCAACGCCTACCAGCACGTGCAAACCGTCGAGTCCACCCTCCGCGACCTCGGCGTCGACCGGAAACCACAGCTCCTCGCCCTCAACAAGGTTGACCTCCTCCGCCACGAGGATGGCCGCCCCGTCGCCGACTACGACGAAGCCCGCGCGATCATCCTCGGGGCCGGGGCACCCCCGCGCAACGTCGCCATCATCTCGGCCGCGAACCGCTGGGGCCTCGACCTCCTCCGCGAGCGGATCGAAGAAGGCCTCGAAAGCGGCTTCGAGCACATCGAGCTCGAACTCCCTGCCATGCTCTCCACCGCCGTTTGAACGCCGGCGCAGCACCCGGTAGAACTCGGCTATGAACCCAGAACGGCCGCCTGTTCCGCTCCCTCACCCGTCCGGGCCGCTCGCCGGGTACCGCGTCCTCGACCTCGCCGACGAAAAAGGCCAGCTCGGCGCCCGGCTCCTTGCCGAGCTCGGCGCCGACGTTATCAAGGTCGAGCCCCCGCGCGACGGCGACCCCGGCAGGCAGCACGCACCCTTCTTCCGCAATGAGGCCGGAACCGAAACCAGCCTCTTCTGGTGGACGATGAACGCCGGCAAACGCTCCATCACCCTCCAGCTCAAGCTGGAGGCCGGCCGCGAACTCTTCCACCGCCTCGTTGCCATCTCCGACATCGTCATCGAGACCACCATGCCCGGTGAGGCGGCTGCGCTTGGGCTCGATTACCCGACGATCGAACGCATCAACCCCTCCGCAATCCTCGTCTCCATCACCGGCTTCGGGCAGGATGGCCCCTACGCCCGCTGGCACGCCACCGATATCGTCGGCGCCGCCATGGGCGGCCTCATGTATCTCAATGGCGACCCCGAACGCGGCCCGGTCCGCACCACCGTCCCCCAGGCCTACACCCAGGTCAACGTCCAGGCGATGGTCGGCGCGCTCGTCGCGTTGTACGCCCGCGGCGTCAACGGGGGCATCGGCCAGCACGTCGATGTCTCGATGCAGGAGGCCGTCGCCAACGCAATGGACAATGCGCAGCAGACCTGGGATATCCGCCGCGTCAACGCGTCGGGTCCCGGCCTCTACCGAAACGCCGCCGGCGTCCGCACGGCCCGCTACCTGTTCGAGACCGCCGACGGCTGGGTCGCAGCCCTGCAGGCCGGCGGTCTCATCGGGCCGAACGCCAACGCGATTATCGACTGGCTCGCCGAGCATGGCGAAGCCCGCGGCCTTGATTCCCAGGAATGGCGCACCCGCCTCACCTCTGGCCAGCCGCTCTCGCCCGAAGACCGGAAATACGTTGAAGCCACCATGGCTGCCTTCTGCCGCACGCGAAAGAAAGAGGAGCTGGTCGAAGAAGCGCAGCGCCGGGGTGCCGGATGGGCGCCCGTCCTCAGCCCTCGCGAGATCGTCGAAAACAGGCAGCTCGCAGCCCGGGATTACTGGGTCCGCGTCGCCCACGAGGACATCGGCCAGTCGTTCACCTATCCCGGCCCACCCTTCCGCCTGTCTGCCACCCCTTGGCAGCAGCGCGGCCGCGCCCCGCACCTCGGTGAACATAACGATGAGGTGTACTGCGGGCTCCTCGGGCTCGAACCCCAGGAACTCCGCCGGCTCCGCCTCAGGATGGTGATCTGACCGTGCCCGAACATTCCCAGCCGCCGCTCAAGAAGCCGTTCGAAGGCATCCGCGTCGCCGATTTCGCCTGGGTCGGCGTCGGCCCGCTTGTCTCCAAGTACCTCGCCGACCACGGCGCCGAAGTTATCCGCATCGAAAGCTCCACCTACCCCGAGACCCTCCGGCGCGCCGGTCCCTTCGTCGATGATGTCCCCGACCTCGACGGCTCCGGCTACTTCGCGAACTTCAACAGCTCGAAGCTCGGCGTCACCATCAATTTCAAGCACCCCAGGGGCCCGGACCTTGTGCGGCGCCTGCTCGCCCACTGCGATGTCGTCACCGAGTCGTACACGCCCGGCACCATGGCCCGCTTCGGCTTCGACTACGAATCGGTCCGGCAAATCCGCCCTGACGTCATCATGATCTCCATGCCCCTCTACGGGCAGACCGGCCCGTGGGCGCACTATGCAGGCTACGGACACGTCCTCCAGGCAGCCGCCGGCTTCAACCACTTCACCGGCTGGGAAGATGGCCCGCCCATCGGCACCGGCGTCGCCTACACCGACTTCCTCGTCCCGCATTTCGCCGCCATCGCTCTCATCGCCGCGCTCGACTACCGCCGCCGCACCGGCCAGGGCCAGTACATCGACTTCTCACAGTTCGAAGCCGCCATCCACGGCCTCTGGACGGCCATCCTCGACTGGACTGTCAACGGCCACGAGCAAACCCGCCTGGGCAACCACGACCTCGAGGCGGCCCCCCACAACGCCTACCGCTGTCGCGACGGCCGCTGGGTCGTCATCGCCTGCGAGACCGAAAAGCACTGGGAGGGGCTCAAAGCCGCGCTCGGCCGCCCCGAGTGGTGCGACATGGAGCGCATGCGCCGCCGCTGGCAGCGCATCAACGAGCAGAAGGAAATCGACCGGCATCTCACCTTCTGGTTCGAGGACTTTACCCGGCTTCCCAGCGAGGCCGCCCTCCAGGTCGAAGAGGGCGTCGAAGGCCCGCCGGTCCGCAAGTACACCACGGAAGAAGTCGTCCAGCTCTTCCAGTCATTTGGGGTCCCCTGCGGCATCGTCCAGTCGCCTGAAGAGATGCACGCCGACCCGCAGCTCGCCCACCGCCACCACTACTGGAAGCTTGAGCACCCCCGGATGGGGCTTCGCACCTACGACTCGCCCGCCTTCAAGCTCTCGAAGACGCCCGCCGAACTGACCCGGCCCGCCCCGCTCCTCGGCGAGCACAACGAGTACGTCTTCAAGGAGATTGTCGGCCTCTCCGACGAGGAGTTCGTCGAGCTGATGACCGAAGGCGTCTTTGAGTGATCGTTTGCAGCTGCCGTCGTTCGGCCGAGCCTCGGGGAGGCCCGCGCGCCGGCTCGCAAGGGCGAAGCTGCCAGCAAAAAGAGAGGCCACCGCCCGACGGTGGCCTCTCAATGTTTGGCGCGTGGAAAGGAAACCGGGAGCGCCCTTTAGCCTTCCGGCGCTGGAGAAGCTTCCGGGGTGGCCGGCGGCTCGCCGGTGCCCACCGGGCCTCCCTCCACCACGCGGAAGATGCCGTCCATCTGGTCCGGGTGCAGGTCGCAGACAAAGTAGTACTCGCCGGGGCCTGGCGTAACAAACGTCACCTTCGTCTCCATGCCCCCGTCGATAATGGCGCCCTCGGCGCCGGGCGCCAGCGTTTGTCCGCCCTTCCGGTCATAGAAGTGAATGTTGTGCTTCGCGCGGCCGCGGTTGACCAGCGTAATCGTGATCTCCGCATTCGGACCGGCGACGATCTCTTTCTTGTCAAACTTATTGTCCGTCGCAATCACCCGGAACGGGTTGTCCACAGGGGTCGGGGCAGGCGCTCCACCGCCCGTGCCGGTCGATTCGCTCGCGAAGAGATTCAGGCCGGCGCCCACCATGAATCCGCCGAGCATCAGCCCGGCGATGACCGTGAACGCCGCACCGGTCCCGAACCGGAAGGTAACATCCTTGGTGTCCCGGATGACCTCCATGTCGAAGACCTGCACGGTCCCGGGGACCACTTCGTCCGTGTGCCGGGCGATGATGTCCAGCATCGTCTGGCGAGTCTCCTCGTAGGTTGCCAGACCTTCCCGGTCCGACCACGTCGTTTCGACCAGCACCTGCGACGGCCCCGTTGCCGCCGGCGAGACGATGATCCGGAGGTCCTGGAACCCGTCGAGGTCGCGCAGCTGGTTGTCGCTGCTTTCGAGGTCGTGGATGATGCCGGATTTCCGCGCCTGCTCCAGCTTCCCCTCGGCGAGTGCGAACGTCACGACCTGCGTGTACCGCGTCGGCGCAGCCTGCCCATGGCCGCCCATCGCCGCCTTCTTGCGCATCTGGCCGTCTTCGTATGCCCAGCCGAACACCGCAATGAGCGCCGACACGATGGCCGCGCCGAGCAGCGGACCGGCGAACGTTTTGTCATCGACGCGCGACCAGTAAATCAGCGCAGCGCCGAGGAAGAGCGCGGCGACCCCGACGACGAGTGGCCAGATGCTTGGGTCCGGCAGGTGGACGTCGTGGTGTTCGCCGTGTGCGTTCGCCTGGTGGTCCATTCGGTGCTATCCCCCCTGAATTTCGCGCCTGTCGTCCTAGGGAATGATGTAGAGCGTGGTGAACAGCGCGATCCACACCACGTCGACGAAGTGCCAGTAGAACGAGCACGCCTCGACGGCTTCGTGATTCGCCGCAGTGAACTGCCCGGCGAGCGAGCGCGCCAGGATGATGCCCATGAAGACCACGCCGCCCGCCACATGCAGGCCGTGGAAGCCGGTGAGGG
The DNA here is from genome assembly GCF_002563855.1 of Tepidiforma thermophila. Taxonomy (NCBI): domain Bacteria; kingdom Bacillati; phylum Chloroflexota; class Tepidiformia; order Tepidiformales; family Tepidiformaceae; genus Tepidiforma; species Tepidiforma thermophila. The sequence continues at coordinate 2,233,579 of NZ_PDJQ01000001.1, read as the reverse complement.
TGTAGAACGTGGTCCCGTAAATCGTGTCGCCCACTCCGAAGTGGAGCTGGCTGTAGTCATACATCTGCATGATGAGGAACACGAGGCCGAGGACGATCGAGACGAACGTCCAGCGGATCAGGCCCGAGCGGTTCCCTCGCTGAATCGAGAAGACCGCGAGCTGGATGGTCACCGAGCTGGTCACAAGGAGAATGGTCGCGATGAACGGGAGCCAGAACTCCACTTCCAGCTTCACGCCGGCCGCCACCTGCTCCGGCGTCAGCAGATATTCCGGCGGCCACTCCCTCGCGTCGGCCCGGGCGATGAAGTAGGCGGCGAACAGCCCGCCGAAGAACATCACCTCCGACGCGAGGAAGAGGATGAAGCCGAGCATCCCATTGCTCAGGCCCTGCTTGTGCTGGGTGGCGACCGCATGCGCTGCCATCGAACTCCTCCAGTCTCCCCTGCTTTGCCCGTGTGAGCGATGGACCTTCGGCCCCGATTAATGGGCCGCCTTGCCGTGGCGCAGGTCCCAGAGCGGCCGCTCGGAGTGGACCTCGGGAAGGTCATCAAAGTTGTGCGCCGGCGGCGGCGAGCTGGTCCACCACTCCAGGGTGTTCGCCTGCCATGGGTCGTTCGGCTGATCTTTCGGCCGCATGAACGCCATCACCACGTTGATGATGAACGGGATCATGGCGACGCCGATGAGGAACGCGCCGATCGTCGAAATCAGGTTGAGCGTCTCCCAGCCGCTGCTCTCGGAGTAGGTCGCGATACGCCGCGGCATCCCGTCCAGGCCGAGCAGGTGCATCGGGAAGAACGCCAGGTTAAACCCGATGAACTGCAGCGCGAAATGGATCCGCGCCAGCCGCTCATCGAGCCGCCGGCCCCAGATCTTCGGGAACCAGTAGTACAGGCCCGCGAATACCGCGAACACCGCCCCGCCGAACAGCACGTAATGGATGTGCGCGACCACGAAATAGGTGTCGTGAATCGCGAAGTCGACCGGCACCGCTGCCGAGAAGGTCCCGTTGATGCCGCCGATGAGGAACATGCTCAGGAAGCCGAGCGCGAACAGCATCGGCGCCTCGAAGGTAATCGAGCCCCGCCAGAGCGTGCCCAGCCAGTTGAACATCTTCACGCCGGTGGGCACGCCGATCATGAAGGTCATGAACCCGAACCACGGCTTCAGCACCGCCCCGGTCGTGAACATGTGGTGCGCCCACACGCTGAAGCCCAGGCCGCCGATGCCCATCGTTGCGAACACGAACGCCTTGTAGCCGAAGAGGGGCTTCCGGGCGAAGACGGGCAGGATTTCCGAGATGATGCCCATGCCCGGCAGGATCATGATGTAAACGGCCGGGTGCGAGTAGAACCAGAAAATGTTCTGCCAGAGAACCGCGTTGCCGCCGCCGTTCGGGTCAAAGAACGAGCCGCCGAAGTTCCGGTCGATGTAGAGCATCGCCAGCGCCGAAGCCAGCACCGGCGTCGCCAGGAGCTGCAGAACAGCCGTCACCAGCATCGTCCAGCAGAAGATCGGCATCCGGAACATCGTCATGCCCGGCGCCCGCATCCGGAACATCGTCACCATGAAGTTCGCAGCGCCGATGGTGGACGAAACGCCGAGGATGATGACCGAGATGATCCAGAGGTCGAGCCCCACGCCGGACCCGCGCGCCAGCGGGCTGTAGGCCGTCCAGCCGGCGTCGGCGGCCCCGCCGAACAGGAAGCCGGCAAACATCAGCAGCCCTGCCGGGGGGATGAGCCAGAAGGAAAGCGCATTAATCCGCGGGAAGGCCATATCGGCCGCACCGATCTGCAGCGGGACGATGTAGTTCCCGAAGCCGGCCCACACCGGGATGATGAACAGGAACAGCATCGCCGACGCGTGCATCGTGAAGATCTGGTTGTACGCGTCGTTGTTCACGAACGTGTTGTCCGCCACGGCCAGCTGTGCGCGCACCAGCAGCGCAAGGATGCCGCCGACGGCGAAGAAGAACATCGTCGTGTAGAGGTACAGGATCCCCAGCTTCTTGTGGTCGACGGTCGTCAACCAGTCGAGGATCCAGGGCCGTTCGGCATACGCCGGTCGTGGGATTGCGATGCTGGTCATGCTTCCTCCCGGGCTTCAATGGCCTCGTCGAACTCTATCTGCCGGTCCTCATCCCGGCCCGCATGCTGGACGGTCACGGCTGGCGGACCGAAGGCCTGGCGCCTGCCTGTTCCGCCACCCACTTGTCGAATTCCTCCCGCTCAACCACCCGCACATGGAACCGCATGAGCGCGTGGTTCAGGCCGCACAGTTCAGCGCACTGGCCGGTGAATTCACCGGTCTCCTTCGCCGTAATGACGAATCGGTTATCGCGCCCGGGAATGACATCAAGCTTGTAGAGGAAATTCGGGATGTAGAACGCGTGGATGACGTCATTCGACTTGAGCCGGAACTCGACCGGTTCGCCAACAGGGATGACAAACGTCGGTTCGTTTGCGGCGGTGCCGATGATGGAGAACTGCCCCTCGGCGTTCGGTTGGGTGTTCTTCCCGAGGTCGTTCAGGTTGTACACGAACTCCCAGGAAAACTGGAATCCGGTCACATCGATAGTGAGCGCATCATCCGATGCCTTCTTCTCTACATCGCGCAGCACGATGAACGAATACGAGAACAGCGCGATGACAATCAGCACAGGGATTGCCGTCCAGACGATCTCGATGGCCGTGCTCCCGTGCGTTTGCTTCGGCAGCTCGTCGCTCTTCTTGCGGAAGCGGATGATGGCATACAGGAGCGCGCTCTCGACCGCGAAGAACACAGCGAGGGCGATGATCAACGTGAAGATCCAGAGGTCCTCAATCCGCTCGGCCTGGTCTGTAATCGGGTCCGGCATCCCCCAGCCGGCTAGTGCGGGGCTGATTGTTGCAATGGCCAGGAGCGCTGCGCTGACGAGGAAGTTGACCCGGCGGATGATTCGCAGTTTCCCGGTTGACGGCATGCTCCTGGCTCCCCCTCCCGACCCGTCGCGTTGGCCCGCGCGGGCACACTCCGCGCAGGAGTTTCGGTTGTGAACGGCGTCGCAAACTGGTTATAGACCCGGCCCCCTGCCCTGTCAAGGAACGGAAACGCGTCCCCCGAGAACGGCCCGAACGGCCATTGTCAGCACGTCGCGAATACCATTCGGAAACGTCGGCAGCTGGCCCGCGCGCCGGCTCCCGGGGCGTTGTCCCGGCCGCCAAACGCCTTCCGCAGCCCCGAAAGGGCCTCTAGAGCGCCGCGTCGACCCCCATCGCCACGAACAGCAGGGCAAGATAAAGCATCGAAATCTTGTAGACCCGAATTGGCGCAATCGATGAGGGGCGGCGCCACAACCGCCACGTCACCCACGCAAACCACGCCCCCAGGATGGCCGCCGCCGACGTGTAGACCCACCCGAGCCCCGCAGCCGGGGCCAGGAGCAGCGTCACCGGCACCAGCAGCACGGCGTACCGGAAAATCTCGACCCGTGTCCGCTCCGGGCCGTCCGTCACCGGCAGCATGGGAACGCCCGCTCGCGAATAGTCGCCTTCGAGCCGGAGGGAGAGCGCCCAGAAGTGCGGCGGCGTCCAGAAGAACACGATGGCGAACATCACCCACGCCGCCAGCGGAGCATCGCCCGTCACCGCGGCCCAGCCGACAACCGGTGGAAACGCGCCGGCGGCCCCGCCGATGACGATGTTCTGCGGCGTCCGCCGCTTCAGCCAGATGGTGTACACGAAGACGTAAAACAGCAGGGCCGTCAGCGCCAGCACGGCCGCCGCAAATGTCGTTGTGGCCCACAGGAAAAAGAACGCCCCCGCGCCGAGGGCGATCCCGAAGGCGAGCGCGTGACCGGGCGGGATGGCCCCCGTCACCGTGGGCCGCTCCCGCGTCCGCCGCATGATGGCGTCGATGTCCCGGTCGTACCAGCAGTTGATGACGTTCGCCCCGGCCGCCGACGTCGCTCCGCCAATCAGCGTCGCAAGCACCAGCCAGGTCCCCGGCCAGCCTCCAGCCGCAACCACCATCGCCGGCACGGTCGTGACCAGCAGCAGCGAAATGACGCGCGGCTTGGTCAGCGTGATGTAGTTGCGGACCGTTGTCGCCACTGACGCCCGCGCCGGGAACACCAGCTCAGCCGTCATGCCGGCGCCTCAGCACGCGGCAGCGGACGGACAGCCGTTGCCCGGTACGGCTGATAGAAACCGAGTGCCGCCCCTGCGGAAAGCACGCCCCAGATGCCGGCCGCAATCGCGGTATGCGCCACCGTCAGCGGGTCCGGGAACGTGTACCAGACGTTCAGCGCCCCGACCAGCACCTGCATCGCGTACAGCCCCCCGAGCGCAACAACGTACGGACGCGCCCACGGGAGCTGCTCCCGTCGCCGCCACGCCGTAACGAGGGCCGGCACCACGAAGAAGACGAACGCCCCCGCGAGGTACCGGTGCAGCATGTGGGTAATCTCCTGGTCGTCTGCGCCCGGCAGCACCCCGCCGTTGCAAAGCGGCCAGCCCGAGCAGGCCGTGCTCGCACCGCTCTCGGCCATGTACCCGCCGACCCAGAACGTTACCGCCAGCCAGCCGAGCCCGGCCAGCGCCCAGGCGCCCGGCACTCTCGCTGCGTCCCGGAACCGGGCGACCGACTCCCGGTGCCGCTCATCCTCCATCCACATCGCCACGGCGACCAGCGTGATGCATGACAGCACCACCATCGCCGTCACCAGGTGCGTCGCGACGATCTCCGGTGGCAGCTCGCGCACCACTGTGATCGCCCCAAGGAGACCCTGGAATCCCACCAGCGGGACGGTCGCGGTCGCCACCCACACGATCAGCGGCACGTGCCGGTAGTACTTCCACGCCGCCGCTGCGACGGCGATAACCAGCAGTCCGACGATCGATGCGATGAACCGGTGCGAGAACTCGATCCAGGCCTCCTTTTCCCCGGGGGGCACGGCCTGCCCGTGGCAGAGCGGCCAGTCGGGGCAACCCAGGCCCGAGCCCGTAGCCCGGACAAAGGCACCAACGGCGATGAGAACCAGCGTGAGAACTGCAGTGAGAATGGCGAGGCGCTGCGCGAGAATCATGCCCTGTCGTCGTGCCTTTCTGGCGGTATCGCCGGCCCCGTGCTCTGCTCCAGCAGGCGGTCCCGCGCCTGCGTTCCCCTTGCCATCAGCGTGCCATCCGCCTCACCGTCCCGCAAGCGTACATCCCACACTACGGTCGTTCGGTCCGCCCAGGGATGGCCGTTCGCCGGACCTAAAACCCCTGTGTCCCGTCCAGCCACCGCAGCCCATCCACCAGCACTCCCGCTACGCTCAGCTCCCAGTGGAGGTGAGGACCGCTCGACAGCCCTGTCGAGCCCACCCGCCCGACGACGTCCCCGCGGCGTACCGTCTGCCCAACTGCAACAGTGCGCTCCGAAAGATGCCCGTAGCACGACAGAATCCCGCCGCCGTGGTCCACCACCACGAGGTTCCCCCGCACCAGCGTCAGCTCCGACATCACGACCGTGCCATGGTTGGTGGTCCGGGCTGGTGTCCCGGGCGGCGCGGCAATGTCCGTCCCGCCGTGGTGGCCGACGCGCGGCCCGCCGTTAAACGACCGCTGCTCGCCAAAATACCCGCTCACCCAGACCTCGCCGCCCAGTTCAATCGGGATGATGAACGGCAGCGTCCACTGCCGCGGGGTGACGGTGGCATAGAGCGCATCGAGCCGCGGCTGCTCCGGCTCCAGCGGCGGCTCCTCCGGCGGCGGCGTGTTCGGGTCCGGCGGCGGCAGCCAGATGTCGTCGGAGGTCCACTGCGTCGCCCGGACGGTAATCGGTTCAACGAACCGGAAGCTGCCCCCGGCGGCGTCTGTGACGATGACCTCCATCGAGGCAGGCCCCGGGGGGTCCAGCACGCCGATCCCGACGAACCCTTCGAGCCCGCCCGGCCCCGGGCTGAGCGGCGACGTTCGCCCGAAAATCCGCGCGCTCCCGGAAACCGCATGCCGGACCTCCAGGTAGATCGCCCCGCCCTGGTACGGCGTTCGGAAGGAGAGCCGAACCTCTGGCCGCGGGCCATCAGTGCCCACCAGGGGCAGCACAACACGATGCGGCAGCGCCGACTGCCGTTCTGCGGCGATGCCGGGCGTCCGCTCGCCGCGCGCAAGCCGGGCCATGGCCGGCAGCGGCAGCGCCAGCCCGACCCCCAGCGCTGCGAGGACCTGCCGTCGGGTTGTCATGCCGAGAGGCTACCTGTCACGCCGCCCCGCGTCATCTTGCTGCGGCAAGCCGGGCGTCAGCGGACCGCATCCGCGGACCCCAGCGAGCGCCGCGCTGCATCCCGCGCCCCGTCCACTACCGCCAGTAATCGCGCCGGCTGCGGAATCCCCGAAAGAACAAAGTTCTGGACTACTCCTGCCGTTTGGCATTGCACGTCGCCAAAGTCGAACACCGTCTCCAGGACACCGTGTCGCTCCACGCGGAGGTCCTCGACGTCGACAAGGTCGGTCGAGGCCATCTGGTGGTGGAACCAGTGCCGCTTCAGCGAATCGACCAGCCGCTGGTTCGTCACCACCCAGATGTCGTTCTGGTACCGGTACCACGTGAAGTAGGCGCGCACTGCCCAGTAGACCGCCCATACAGCGATGACCGCCCCGGCGATACGCCCCGGCAGGCCGTCGAAGCCGAGGGTCATGGCAACGGCGGCGATGCCCAGCGCAGCGCCCCCCAGCCCGGCCAGCACGACACCGGCGATCCGCAGCGAAAAGTACAGCCAGTGCCGCCGAACGAGAGCAAGCACCTGTTCGCCCGGCTGTAGCGTGAACGGGAGCTTCTTCGGGTTCGGCGCGGCGGCCATGCCGCCCGCCATCCTACCCGCTCGCCGGGCGCTTCGGAACCATCACCTTCCGGCGGAAGTAGCACACCTCTTCGCCGCGCTGGTTGAACCCCCGCGTCTCGACCGTCACAATCCCGCGCGTCCCGTCCGAGGTCTCCCGTTTGTCCAGCACGGTCGTCTCCGCCCGGATCGTGTCGCCGTGGAACGTCGGCTTCAGGTGCTTCAGGCTCTCGATCTCGAGGTTCGCGATCGCCTTGCCCGAGACATCGGGCACGCTCATCCCCAGCACCAGCGAGTACACGAGGTTCCCCACCACCACGTTCTGCTTGAACTGCGTCTCCTCCTCCGCATACCACCGGTCGCTGTGCAGCGGGTGGTGGTTCATCGTGATGTCGCAGAAGAGGTGGTCCATCGCCTCCGTGATGGTCTTGCCGGGCCAGTGCTTGTACACGTCCCCGACTTCGAAATCCTCGTAGTAGCGGCCGAACTTGTCCCTGCCATCGTAGACAGTCATTGCACACGCTCCCTCTTGGTCGTCGATACAGCTCATCATCCGGTCTGCAGGTGGGCTAGACCGGGTATTCCTTCACGATGTTCCGGGCGATGACGATCTTCTGGATATCGCTCGTCCCCTCCGCGATCACCATAAGCGGCGCGTCGCGGTAGAACCGCTCCAGCGGAAGCTCCTTGCTGTAGCCCACGCCGCCATGGATGCGCATCGCATCGAGTACGCACTCCTGCGCAATCTCCGTCGCGAACAGCTTCGCCATGCCGGCATCGAGGTCGCTCCGTGCGCCGGAGTCCTTCTTCCGCGCGGCATCCAGCGTCAGCAGCCGCGCCGCCCGGATTTTGGTGATCATCTCCGCCAGCCGCAGCTGCTGCGCCTGGTGCTCGAAGATCGGCTTCCCGAACGCCTCCCGTTTCTGCGCATACCGGATCGCCTCGTCGAAGGCCGCCTGCGCTACCCCGACGCCGCGGGCCGCAACGTTGATGCGCCCGACCTCGAGTGCGCTCATGACGTGCTGGAACCCCTGCCCCTCCTTGCCGCCCAGCACCTGCGTCGCCGGCACCCGCGCGTCGTCGAACGTCAGCTCCGTCGTTTCCACGCCCTTGTAGCCGAGCTTTTCCAGCTTCCGCCCCGGCGTGAACCCGGGCGTACCGGCATCGACGAGAAACGCGGTAATCCCGCGGTGCCGCGGCTGAGCGTCCGGGTCGGTCTTCGTCAGGACCAGGTATACCCCCGCCCGCTGGCCGTTCGTCACCCACATCTTCTGGCCATTAATGATGTAGTCGTCGCCGTCCCGGCGGGCCGTCGTCTTGATCGCCGCCGCGTCCGAACCGGCGTCCGGCTCCGTGATGCTGAGCGCGCAGCGGATGTCCGGCGCCACCATCTTCGGCAGATACTTCTGCTTCTGCTCCTCGGTGCCGTATTCGCTGATCGCGTAACCAACCAGAACGTGCGTGTTGATGATCCCCGCAAGGCTCATCCAGCCCCGCGCCAGCTCGATGCACACACCCGCGTAGCATTCGAAGCTCAGGTCCAGCCCGCCGTACTTCTCCGGTATCTTGATTCCGAAGAGCCCCATATCCGCCATGCCCTTCACGAGCGGCTCCGGGAACTCATCCGCGTGCTCGTACTGGCTGGCGACCGGCTTCACCTCCCGGTCCACCCATACCCCGACGTTGGTGACGATCTCCCGCGCCACCGGGTCCGTGATGTCAGCTGCGTAATCCCTGGCCATGCGACAGTCCTGTTTGAATTCGTGCGTCCGCAGTATCCCCCACCGGACGCCTACGGACGATGCGCGCGCACACCCTCCCGCTGCCGGGCCGTTAGAATACCGCGAATGAACAGGGCACAGGCTCTCGCCCGTCCGGGCCGGCAGGCGGCCCGTGGCTGAGTTCCGGCCGGTCCCCCCGGTGCCGGGGCGTTCGCGCGGCCCTTCGTTCCGCACTGGCCTCGTTGTGTTCCGCAATCGGCACTACCGGCTGCTCTGGCTCTCGTCGCTCTTCTCGTTTACCGGCATGCAGATGCAGATGGTGGCCCGCGCGCTCCTCGCCTGGGAGCTGACCGGCTCGTTTGGCGCCGTCGGCCTCATCTCGCTCTCGTTCGGGCTCCCGATGCTCCTCTTCTCGCTGGTCGGCGGTTCGCTCGCCGACCGCTTCGAAAAGCGGAACCTCACGCTCGCCTCCCAGCTCGCCACCGGCGCCCTGGCCCTCGCCAGCGCCCTCATGCTCATCACCGGGACCATCACCATCGGCTGGCTCTTCGTGCTGGGGCTTGGCGGCGGCACCGCTATGGCCCTCGGTATGCCGGCCCGCATGCCGCTCATGGTCTACCTTGTCGGCCCTCAGAACCTCATGGCCGCTATGGCAATGTCGAACGCAGCCATGAACTTCACCCGCCTCTTCGGTCCTGCCGCCGCCGGGGCGATGGCTGCCGCCTGGAATCTTGAGTCCGTGTACTTCACCCAGGCTGCCCTGTACGCCGTCGCCTGCCTCGCGCTCCTTGGCATCCCGACCGGCCTCGGACACTCGGTAGCTCCCCCGGGAACCTCCCGGCCGGGCATGTGGCGCGAAATCGGTGACGGGCTCCGCTACGTCATGGGCGACCCGCGCCTCCGCACGCTGAACCTCATGATGTTCACGGTCGCCTTCTTCGTGATGCCCTACGTCATGCTGCTCGCCGGCTTCGTCCAGGAGGACCTCGGCAAGGGCGAGCAGGAGTACGGCATCCTCCAGTCAGTCTCAGGAGCCGGGGCCCTCCTCGCATCGCTCGTCATCGCCTCGCTCACGGCCTTCGACCGCAAAGCCCTCCTGCAGTGGGCTTCCGGCATCGTCGGCGGCCTCGGCCTGGTCGGGCTTGCCGTCGGCTCACAGGCGTTCGGCTTCGCTGGCGCGCTGGTCGCAACGCTCATCCTCGGCCTGGCCCTCACCGCCTATCAGACCATCAACGGCACACTTACCATGGAAGCGGCGCGCCCCGAGTTCTACGGCCGCGTCATGAGCATCAACATGCTCAGCTTTAGTGCGATGCCGCTCATGGCCTGGCCGCTCGGACAGCTCGCCGACCTCACCGGCGCCCGCGCCATGTTCACCGGCCAGGGCATCCTCGTCGCCGCATTCATGCTGGTGATGGCCGTTCTCCAGCCTCGCCACATCTTCGGCCGCTCGCCCGTCCTCTCCGCGCAGGATGCCAGCCAGCCGCCCGCCCCGGGCCAGCAGCCCGGCCCGGCCCTGGGCAACTGATGTCCTGACCGCGCACCGCCCCCCGGCCGCCGCGGCGCCGCGCAAACAGTCAGGCCCGGCCGTGAAGACGGCCGGGCCCGGTCAGCGGAGCGATGCCGGACAGCACAGCCCGGCGTCAGGATCCCTTGAGCGTCTTCAAGCCCTCGCGCGGCGCCCCGACCAGGATCGCCATGTTCCCGTCCGGGTGCCGGTTTTCGTACATCAGCTGGTGGCAGAGCCCCGTCTCCTCGAACTTGAACACGCGTGAGAGGCACGGGTCGATCTTGCCGGCCACCACCAGGTCGTTGAACGCGTAGGCCTGCTCGTCATTCGCGAAGTGCGAGCCCTGGAGCCGCTTCTGCCGCATCCACAGGTAGCGCAGGTCGACGTCGGCGTTGTACCCGGTCGTACCGGCGCAGATCACCACCATCCCGCCGGTGTCGCACACGAAGATGGAGGTCGGAACCGTGTCCTGCCCGGGGTGCTCGAAGACGATGCGCGGATTCTTCCGCTCACCGAGGATGTCCCAGATCGCCTTGCCGAAGGCCCGCGCGCCCGCCGTGAACTTCGCCATCGATTCGTTGTCCGTCCAGTCGGGCAGCCGGCCCCAGTGGTCGAAGGCCTTCCGGTTAATGCACCCAACGGCCCCAAGCCGCTTGCAGAAGTCGTACTTCGACTCGCTCGAGACCACTGCGATCGGCTTCGCGCCGACCTGCGCGGCCAGCTGGATCGCCATCGAACCGAGGCCGCCGGCGCCGCCCCACACCAGCACCACATCCCCTTCCTGTACCGTGTGCGGCGGCCAGCCGAAGAGCATCCGGTACGCCGTTGCCCCCACCAGCGTCGGGGCAGCCGCCTCTTCCCACGTGAGGTGCGGCGCTTTCGGCATGCACTGGTGCGCCTGCACCTTCGTGAACTGCGCAAACGAACCCCAGGTCGTCTCGTACCCCCAGATCCGGTAGCTCGGGTGGTACATCGGGTCAAGCCCGGCCTTGATCTCCGGCGCGTGCACGTCCCAGGTGCCGCAGTGGATCACGACCTCGTCGCCAACCTTCCAGTTCGTGACGTTCGACCCGACCTTCCAGATGATGCCGGAGGCATCCGAGCCGCCGATGTGGTGGTCCCACGGCTGGCCCTCCTTCTGCCGGGCCGCAATCACATCGACCGGCACGCCCAGCCCGGCCCAGACGTTGTTGTAGTTCACACCGGCCGCCATCACGTACACCAGCACGTCGTCGGGCCCGATTTCGGGTACGTCGATCACCTCGACCTGGAACGCCTGGGTCGGCTGGCCGAAACGGGACTGCCGAATCACCTGGGCATACATCTTCTTCGGCACGTGGCCGAGCGGGGGCATCTCGCCGATCTCGTAGAGGTCCTTGAGTATTTCGGTCGTCATCTCCATGCTCCTCGGGCGGGCTCCCGGCCCGTCCCTTCGCGGGTCTGGCACCGGTCCACGGGCCGAATGCGGCCATACTATCGGATCGCTATTGGCGGGTAAACGGGCTTCGCCGCTGAGCCATAGGCGCTGCGTATGCCTCAGCGCCCCGGCGAATCCAGCCGCACCTCTCTGCCCTCCCGGGCGCTCCGGTAGCACGCATCGACCACGCGGTGCGCCGCCAGCGCCGTCCGGAAGTCCGGAAACGCAGGCCGCCGCGCCGCCGCGCTCTGCAGGAACGCAACGTCCTCCAGCATCCCCGCGCGGGCCAGCGCCGCCTGCTCCTCGTTCAGACCGGCCAGCGCGACATACCGTTCGAACACCTCGTCGGCGCTCAGTTCGCGCACCGGCCCGCTGCGCCCCTGCACGCGGATCGGGCCGAGAAAGTCGTGTTCGGTCGCGAAGTACCCGCCCTCGAAAAAGACTTCAAGGAACCGTGTCGATGGACGGTCGTCGAGCCCGTGCCACACCGATGTGAGCGTCGTCTGGTGGCCGCCTGCGTGCTGGAATGTCACCAGCGCAACATCCTCCACCCCTGGGTGCCCCGGCGTCGCCTCCCTCGTGTGACAGCGCACCGCCGCAATCTCCCCGAACAGCCAGCGGAACACATCCACGTCATGGATCGAATGCTCGATGAGCGTCCCACCGCCAGCCCGTTCGAAGCTGCCCCGCCAGCTGCTGTTGTAATGCCCGCGGACCGGAAAGAACTGGTCATCCCGCAGGTGGGCCGTCAGGAGCGGCCCGAGCCCGGGGTCGCGCATCAGGTCGGCCAGCACGGTCAGCACCGGGGAGTACCGCAGCACCAGTCCTACCTGGTTGATGACCCCCGCGCCCTCGACCGCCTCCACCATCGCCTCCACCTCCGTCAGCGTCCGGGCGAGCGGCTTTTCGCAGAAGATGTCGAGCCCTCGCCGGGCCGCCTCCGCGACCAGCGCCGGGTGTTCGGCCGTCTCCGTGCAGATGTAGACGGCGGTCAAACCCGGATAGTCGAGCAGCTCCGACGCGTCGTCGGTGACCAGCTCTGCACCCACGATGCCCGCGAACGCCTCCGCCCGGGAGCGGTCGCGGTCGCAGACCGCAACGTATCGCGCATCGACGACGCCCGAGCGGATAGCCCCGCGCAAATTCCGCGAGTGAAACCGGCCGATATGGCCGCAGCCGATGAGCCCGACGACTGGTACGTGCAACGGAGGCCCGCCTTCCGGAGTTTTCCGGCATTTTACGGGTGCCTTGCGCAAATCCGGTGAAGCCCTTGCTTCAGCTCCGTGAAGATGCAGGCGCGGCCGCCGGCAGGAGGATCCACCTGGGGGCGCACGTGACTTCCTGCCGGCAGCCGTCTTCTCGTCCCCGGGGCGGTCGCGCGATGCGAATCACGGCATGAGCCGGTTGCGCGTCCCGCCTCGCCGTCCGAAACTCAACATGATCCCCGGTAGCTCAACGGTAGAGCGCGCGGCTGTTAACCGCTAGGTTCGAGGTTCGAATCCTCGCCGGGGAGCCACCCCTGCGCCGGGTCAGCGCGCCCGTTCTCCCCCGCTCGCGGAGCAAACCGTCGCTCCACCGCAACCGCAACCCCCAAGACCCGTTCCCCGGTAGACGCCGCTGCGGCTGTGCCGCATTGCGCCCGTGATGCGGAAGAGGGCCGGAGCACTCGGTTCGTCATAGGCCCCGGCAAGAGCACAGGCCCGGCGATTTCGCCGGGCCCGTCCATCGTCATGCCTGGTGCTGAGGCTCGGGATCGAACCGAGGACACCGGCATTTTCAGTGCCGTGCTCTACCAACTGAGCTACCTCAGCGCCGTTGCTTCATGCTAGGTTCACGCCCGCCCGCCGGTCAAGGCGCGGCTCACGCCCCGGCGGTATGATTCCCGGCCATGAGCATCCGCCCCTTCGCCATCAGCGTACCCGATGAGGTCCTCGCCGACCTCCGCGAACGGCTCGCCCGGACCCGCTGGCCGGAGCAGCTCCCCGGCGCCGGCTGGGACTACGGCGCCAACCTGGACTACATCCGCGAACTCTGTGACTACTGGGCCAACGGCTACGACTGGCGCCTCCACGAAGGCCACCTCAATCGGTATCCCGGCTTCCTCGCAGAGGTCGATGGCGTCGACCTTCACTTCTGGCATATCACGAGCGGAAACCCATCCGCCATCCCCCTCCTCCTGGTGCACGGCTGGCCCGGCTCCATCTTCGAGTTCTACTTCATCATCGACCGGCTCGTGCACCCCGAAGCCCACGGCAACTCCGCCGCCGATGCCTTCGACCTCGTCATCCCGGCGCTCCCCGGTTTCGGCTTCGGCGGCAAGCCCCGTGAGCGCGGCTGGGGTATCTCCCGCATCGCGGCCGCCTTCCACACCCTTATGACCCGCGAGCTTGGCTACCGTCGCTACGGCGTCCAGGGCGGCGACTGGGGCGGCATCATCTCCGCCAAAATGGCCTCCGCCTATCCCGAAAGCGTCATCGGTGCACACCTGAACTTCCTCTTCGTCCAGCCCCCGCCGAACCCGACCGAAGAAGACCGCAAACACATCGCCGCCCGCGACGCGTTCCAGGCGAACGAAACCGGCTACTCGCTCACCCAGGGAACGAAACCCGATTCCCTCACCCTCGCCCAGTCCGATTCCCCGGCCGGGCTCGCCGCCTGGGTCGTCGAAAAATTCCATACCTGGGGCGATGTCGGCAGCAATATCGAAGACACGTTCTCCAAAGATGTGCTGCTCACGAACCTCATGTTCTACTGGGCGCCGAACAGCGTCGCCTCTTCGGCCCGCATCTACTACGAGGCGCGCCGCGACCCCGCCGGCTTCGTCTACCCGCGGGTCGAAGTGCCCACCGGCGTCGCCGTCTTCCCGCGCGAGCCGTGGAGGGTGCCCCGCCACTGGGCAGAGCAGCGCTTCAACATCGTCCACTGGACCGAAATGCCGCGGGGCGGCCACTTCGCAGCTCTCGAACAGCCGGCCCTCCTCGCCAGCGACATCATCGCCTTCTTCCGCAAGCTCCGGACCGGCTGAGGCTGCTCCGGTCGGCGCCGGTTGAGCCGTGACCTACGGCAGGTTGTGCGTATAGACCTCGTTGAAGCTAATCCGGTCTCCGTCGAGGAGCACAAGGTCGAACCCCCGCAGCCTCCGCGCGGAGCCGTCGGGCAGCGTCACCGTGCAGTACCAGCGCCCGCAGTAGCCGCCCGCGATCGGCCAGACCTCGTCAGGCACGTAAGTCATGGGCGGCGTCGCGGCGAACAGCCCCTCGAGGTACGCCCTCAGCGCCGCATGCCCTTTCACGCCCTGCGGCACCTGGCCGTCCCGGTACTCAACCTCCGGGTGATAGAACGCCAGCAGCCGGGGGACGTCCTTCTCCGTCCATGCCAGCAGCCACTCTGCGTTGAACCGTTCGATGTCCATGGCTCCCCCGGCCGACGAATTCGCCGGCAGCCGGAGTGTACCCCGACGTCCATTCCCGGCGTTACTCCAGTTCGACGATGAGGGTCGCCCGCTCGTTGTCGATTGCGTTGATGGACACCCGCGCCACGCCTTCCAGGTTCGCCAGCCGCTCCTGGAAGTCGAGCAGCTCGCCGAACCCCTTCCCCCGCACGTCTACCTGCACGCGGTGGCCTCGTGGCTCCGGGCTCGTCTCCCCTCCCGGGGCTGGCTCAACCGCGGGCCGCGCGCTCTTCTGGCCTTTCAGCCCTCCGGCGAGCCCCTCGAGCCCCGCCACCACCTGCGCGATGCTCGCCGCCGCCGCGAGGTACTCCTGGCGCAGCTGCAGGAGCGGCGCAGCAATCGCCTCAGAAAGCGCTCCGGCCACCGACGACGAAGAGCTGCTCGCCTGGGCCCGCGTCGCCTCCGCGAGCCGGTCCTCGAGTTCTGCCAGCCGGTCGAGGAGCCGCTCGTAGTCCTGGCGCAACAGGTCGTACCGCCGCCGGAGCTGGCGCACCGTCGCATCCCCCGACGCAGCTTCCTGCAATCGCTCCAGGATCACATCCTCAGGCTCGCTGTCGTGTTCTCCCACGTCAACCTTCCCGGGAGGTACGCGCCCGGGAGCCGTGGGAGCGCGTCAGGCCTGCCGTGCCGGGAGCATCACGCGCTCCCGGCCGCCCTCGAGCCGGTAGCCGAAACCCCGCACCGTCACCAGGTACCGCGGGGCCTGCTCGTCCGGCTCGAGCTTCCGCCGAATCCGGCGGACATAGACCTTGAACACGTCCTGTGCTTCCCGCGGAAGATAGCGGTAATCATCCGAGACGGCGTTCAGGATTTCGTGCGGCCTGAGCACCCGCCCGCTGTTGCGGGCCATGTACTCCACGATCCGGAATTCCGCCGCGGTGAGTGGTACCACCATCCCCCCGCGCTGCACCTCGCATCGATCAACATCGACCACAAGGTCGCCGACCTGAAGGACGCCGCTATTCGCGCCGCTGGCCGCATCATACGCCCCGGCCCGCCGCAGCACGGCGCGCACCTGCGCGACCACCACCCGCGGGTCTGCCCCAAGCTCCAGGCAGGCCTCCGCCCCGGCCGTGAATGCCTCAGCGACCAGCTCCGGGAGCGCTGCTGCGAACACCGCGACCACCGGCCTCCCGCACGCTGCCAGCCGCGCCACATCGACCAGCCCGGAAACTCCGTCGCCTTCGATCGCGCGGCAGACCAGGTCGAATTCCCCCGACTCCGCCATCCGCAGCGCTGCTTCGCCGGGCTCCCGCTCGAGCACCGCCAGTCCCCCGCTGTGCAGCGCACGGACAAAGTGGCGGGTCTCCAGAGCGCCCGGAGCAACCAGCAGGCAGCTGAGGAAGCGGGGAGAAAGGCTGCCGTCCATCGTTACCTGTACGTTCCCGAATCTCCACCGGGGCAGGCCCCGGGCCGGTGGGTGGGATTATATCCACGTTTGTCAAGAGGTAAAGACCCTATTTTTGTCGCCGGTCTCCCTGATGTCGCCGGCGCCCGGGCGCGCCGCCCGCGAAATCGGGCGAATCCCGAATTGTGGCGCCCGCCCGGGCCAGCCGAATCTTTCGATATGGGACAGGCACAGCGCATCCACACCTACGACGACGAACTCCACGAGCGCCGGCGCCGGCTCGCCATCGTGCGCCCCATCGTGGATTTCGAAGAGGAGCGCCTGAAGCGCCTCCGCGAAAAGTCGCGCGATACTCGCGACCCCTGACCGCGGGCCGGCGCGGCGTTTGCCGGGCCGGGCGGGCCGCTCCTATACTTCGGAGACTGCACCGCCGTTCGCCAGAACGCGCCCACGCGTCCCCGGAGTCGCTAGAGCATGCCAATCACCACCAAGCGCGAGTGGCTGCAGGGCCCCTACGCCAAAGCTGTCCAGCGCGCCCCCGAACGTCAGCCTTCCTTCGAAACCACCGGGCGGATGCCCATCGAGCCCATCTACACCCAGGATGACCTCGAAGGCTGGGACCCGGTCACGCAGCTCGGCTTCCCCGGCGAGTTCCCCTTCACCCGCGGCATCCAGCCCACCATGTACCGCGGCCGTCTCTGGACCATGCGCCAGTACGCCGGCTTCGGCACCGCCGAAGAATCAAACCAGCGCTACCGCTACCTCCTGTCCCAGGGCCAGACCGGCCTTTCCGTAGCGTTCGACCTCCCTACCCAGATCGGCTACGACTCAGATGACCCCATGGCCGCCGGCGAAGTCGGCAAGGTCGGCGTTGCCATCGACTCCATCGAAGACATGCTCGTGCTCTTCGATGGCATCCCGCTCGATAAAGTCACCACCTCCATGACTATCAACGCGACGGCCGCCATCCTCCTCGCCCTCTACGTGGCCGTCGGCAAACACCAGGGCGTTTCCCCAGATAGGCTCGGCGGGACGGTCCAGAACGACATCCTCAAGGAATACATCGCCCGCGGGACCTACATCTACCCGCCGAAACCCTCCATGCGGCTCATTACCGACATCTTTGCCTACTGCAAAGACAACGTACCGCAGTGGAACACCATCTCCATCTCCGGCTACCACATGCGCGAGGCGGGCTGTACCGCCGCCCAGGAGATCGCCTTCACCCTCGCCAACGGCATCGCCTACGTCGAAGCCGCTCTCGGCGCCGGTCTCGATGTCGATGAGTTCGCCGGCCGGCTCTCCTTCTTCTTCGCCTGCCACAACAACTTCCTCGAAGAAGTCGCAAAATTCCGCGCCGCCCGCCGCCTCTGGGCCCACATCATGCGCGACCGCTTCGAGGCGAAGAACCCGCGCTCCCAGATGCTCCGCTTCCACACCCAGACCGGCGGCGCCACCCTCACCGCCCAGCAGCCCGAGAACAACATCGTCCGCACCACCGTCCAGGCCCTCGCGGCCGTGCTCGGCGGCACCCAGTCGCTCCATACGAACTCCATGGACGAGGCGCTCGCCCTCCCGACCGAGAAGGCCGTCCAGATCGCCCTCCGCACCCAGCAGATCCTCGCCTACGAAAGCGGCGTCGCCGACGTCATTGACCCCCTCGGCGGCTCCTACTTCGTTGAAGACCTCACCAACCGGCTCGAAGCAGAAGCCCGGGAGTACATCAAAACGATCGACAGCATGGGCGGCGCACTGGCCGCCATCGAAAAGGGCTTCCAGCAGAAGGAGATCCAGGAAGCCGCCTACCGCTACCAGATGCAGGTCGAAAATAAGGAGCGGATCATCGTCGGCGTAAACGAGTTCATCGTCGCTGAGGAGGAGCAACCCGAAATCCTCCGCGTCGACCCCGCCATCGGGCAGCGCCAGGTCGAAAAGCTCCGGAGGCTCCGCGCCACCCGCGATAACGCTGCCGTCGAACGGATGCTCGACCGCATCGAACAGGCCGCCCGCGGCACGGAAAACCTCGTTCCCATCATGATCGAGGCCGTCGAAAACCGGGTCACCCTCGGCGAAATCAGCCACCGCCTTCGCAAGGTGTGGGGCGAACAGCGTGAGCCGGTGTTCATCTGATGAGCGACGACGACATCCGGACCCGCGCCGATGAGCGGCGCCGCCTCCTCGCCGAGCTCGAACTCGAGCGCAACCAGCTGATCCGGAACGTCGAAACGTGCCGCATCCGCGATATCGAGCGGCCATTCATCGGCGAATGGTCCGTCAAAGATATCGTCGGCCACGTCGCCAGCTGGGAGGCAGAGGTCGTCACCGCCCTGCGCGAGCTCCGTGCCGGCCGGCGCCCCGAGCTCTACGACTTCAACCGCAGCCGCCTGGACGCCTGGAACCAGGAGCACGTCGAGCGCAAGCGCAGCCTCGATTTCTTCAGCGTCCTCCAGCAGCTCAAAGACGGCCGCCACCGCCTCCTCGAAGAACTCGCCCATATCCCGGATGAGGACCTCGTCGACGAAGGGTCCGGCTACCGCAAGCTCGTCCAGGCCGTCATCGACCACGACCGCGAACACTGGCACGCCATCGCCGCGCGCCTCGCCGGCATGGAGGGAGCACGGCGAACCGGCGCCCAGTCCATCATCGAAGAAGCCACATCCTGAGGGGGTTCCGCACCAGCATGCTCACCAAAATCCACCACGTCGGCATCGTCGTGCACTCCGCCGACGAAGCCCTCAAGTTCTACCGCGATGCACTCGGCCTCCCGGTTACCGCGGACCGCGTCGTCGAAGACCAGGGCGTTCGCGGCGTCCTCCTCAAGATCGGCGAATCCGAAATCGAACTCCTCGAGCCGACCCGCGACGACACCGGCGTTGCCCGCTTCCTCGCCAACCGCGGCGAGGGCATGCACCACATCTGCTTCGAATCTGACGACGTCGCAAAGGAACTCGAAGCCGCACGCGAAAAGGGCATCGAACTCATCGATCAGGCGCCCCGCCTCGGCCTCGCCGGCATGATTGCGTTCCTTCACCCCCGGGCCAACCACGGCGTCCTCGTCGAATTCGCCACGCCCATCGAGGGGCAGCACGACCACTAAATGACCGGCATCGGCGCCACCCACATCGACCACATCGTCATCTCCTCGAACAACAGCGAGGTGGTCGCCGAGACGTTCCATCGCAACCTCGGCATTGAGATTCGGCGCACCATGAGCCGCCCGGGCACCGGCGCAAAGCTTGCCTTCGCAAAGCTCGGCGAGGTCGTTCTCGAATTCGCGGGGCCGCCCGAGCCCGACCCTGCAGCCGAGGTCAAAGCACGGCTCTGGGGTCTCGTCCTCGCCGTCGCCGATATCGCCGCCGCCGTCCAACGGCTGCGCGGCCTCGGCTACAACGTCGGTGACCCGAAGCCCGCCGTCCAGCCCGGCGCCCTCATCGCCACCGTGAAATCCGGCACGAGCGGCGTCCCTTTCGCACTCATTCAGTACAACGCCATTCCCAACGAATCTCCCGCTGGAGCAGCACCGTGAAAGCAAAGCGCATCGACCACGTCGGCATCGTCGTCAAGAACCTCGAGGAGGCAACCGCCACCTACGCCCGCAACTTCGGGCTCCAGGTCGATCCCTCCCGCGGCGGCGAAGTGCCCGCACTGGGCATCAAAAACGCATTCATGCCCATCGGCGACAGCGACCTCGAGTTCATCCAGCCCACCACCGACCAGGGCCCCGTTGCCCAGTTCGCCAAAGAGCGCGGCGAGGGCCAGTTTCTCCTCTCGATCGAAGTCGACGACGTTGCCGCCGCCGTTGAACACCTGCGCAGCCTCGGCTTTCGCGTCGGCGACCCGAACAACGGTGTTGCCTTCGTGTCGCCGAAGTCCTCGCACGGCGTCAACCTCCAGCTGATTCAGCGCCAGGGACGCTGACTCGGTACCATAACGACGACAGCATCACCAACGCCCCGGGGGAAGCCATGTCGACAGCAACCGCCACCGACAAGATCCGTGTCCTCATCGCCAAGCCCGGCCTCGACGGCCACGACCGCGGCGCGAAGGTCGTCGCCCGCGCCCTCCGCGATGGCGGCTGCGAAGTCATCTACACCGGCATCCGCCAGACCCCAGAAATGATCGCCGAAGCCGCCCTCCAGGAAGACGTCGATGTCGTCGGCCTCTCCATCCTCTCCGGTGCGCACCTCGAGCTCTTTCCCCGCGTCGTCGAGGAGTTGAAGAAGCGCGGCCTCGACGACGTCCTCCTCTTCTGCGGGGGCATCATCCCCGAAGAAGACACCGAGGCCCTCCAGAAGCTCGGCTTCAAGGCGATCTTCCGGCCCGGTACCAACACCCAGGACATCGTCAAGTTCGTCTACGACAACGTGAAGAAGAAGTAACGTGGACGAACTGGTCCAGCGCTTCCTCGCGGGCGACCGCCGCGCGCTCGCCCGCATCATCACCCGCGTTGAAAACGGCACCCTCGAAGGGCGCGACTACGTCCGTGCCCTCTTCCCCCACTCCGGGCGCGCCCACATCGTCGGCATCACCGGCGGCGCAGGCTCCGGCAAGAGCACACTGACCGGCGCGCTCACCGCCGAACTCCGCCGGCGGGGGCGCACCGTCGCGATCATCGCCGTCGACCCCTCCAGCCCGTTCACCCACGGCGCCCTGCTCGGCGACCGCATCCGCATGCAGGACGTCACCATGGACCCGGGCGTCTACATGCGCTCCATGGCCGGCCGCGGCGCCCTCGGCGGTCTCGCCCCGGCCATCGCCGATGTTGTCGCCGTCGTCGACGCCTTCGGGTTCGACTACATCATCGTCGAGACCATCGGCGCCGGCCAGGACGAGGTCGAAATCGCCGGCACCGCCATGACAACGGTCCTCGTCAACAACCCGGGCACCGGCGACGACATCCAGGCGCTCAAAGCCGGCATCATCGAAATCGCCGACATCCTCGTCGTCAACAAGGCCGACCACCCCGGTGCCGATATCCTCGTCAGCCAGCTCCAGGCCCTCCTCGCCCTCTCCCCCGCTGACCAGCGGCGGCCGCCCATCCTCAAAACCATCGCCACCCGCGGTGAAGGGATGGCGCAGCTCGCCGACGCCATCGATGAGCATCGCGCCTACCTCGAGCAGACCGGCCAGCTCGCGGCCCACCGCTCCGAAGATGCCCGCCATCAGCTCCTCGCCATCACGCAGCAGCTGATCCTCGACGAGATCCGGCGCGCTGCCCCCGAGGCCGTCATCGAAACGCTCACCGGCCGCATCGCAAGCCGCGAACTCGACCCCCACACCGCCGCCGAAGAGCTCGCCGCCCTCGTCCTCCCCCGCGGGTGAGCAGTCCGCCCGTGCTACCATCGGCGGTGTGAGCAGTCAGCAGCGCATCCGCACCTGGTTCCGCAAAGGCGAGCGCGTCCGCTACATCTCCCACCTCGACGTCCTGCGCTTTTGGGAGCGCGCCATCCGTCGCGCCGGTCTCCCGCTCTCCTACTCACAGGGCTTTACGCCCCATCCCAAACTGGCATTCGCCTCGCCGCTGCCCCTTGGCTTCACCGCCGAGCGCGAAGTCATGGATGTCCACCTCGACGAGCGCGTCGACCCCGCCGAGTTCCACGCGCGCCTTGCCGCCCAGGCTACCGGCGACCTCGCCGTCGTCGCCGTCCGCGAGGTTCCCCTCGCGGCGCCCCAGCCCCAGGCCGCGATGCTCTGGTCCGATTACCGCGCGGCAGTGCCCGGCCTTGACCCCGCCGAGGCCCGCGCCCGCATCGAGGCGTTCCTCGCCCTGCCCGCCTTCGAATGGCGCGAGGAGCGTGGCGAACGCGAGCGCACCTACGACCTCCGCGCCGCCACCGCCTGGCTCACCGCCCGCCCGATCGACGGCGGCGCCGAGCTCGCCATGCGCCTGCGTACCGACCAGAACATAACCGCCCGCCCGGAGGCTATACTGGCGGCGCTCTTCCCCGGCTTCGAGCCGCAGAGCTACGTGCGCACCGGCATCATCCTCGATGAACGGTCGCCAGCGAGGGAGCTATGGCGTCGCTACGGCCAGTACCTCTGACCACCTGCGAAATCCGGCCGGCAACGCCCGCCGATGCCCCTGAGCTCTATCTGCTCTGGCAGCGCGTCCGCGAACATAATGCCCGGCTCGACCCCCGCGTCGTGCTCGCTCCCGTCGCGCCCGACCAGTTCGCCACCGCGCTCGAACGCCAGCTCAACCGCGGCGCAGCCACCGTGTTCGTCGCTGCCGACCGCACCCGGCTCGCTGGTTTCGTCTCCGGCGCCATCGAAACCGCCAGCGCTGACCGTCTCCCCGAGCGGCACGCCACGATTGGCTACCTCTGGGTCGAGCCTGGTTACCGGCGGCGCGGCCTCGGCCGCGCACTCGTGGATGCCGTGGCGCGCTGGGCCGCCGGGTACGACGGGGTCCGCCACTTCGAAATGCCGGTTCTTGCCGCAGATGCGGAGGCTGCCCGCTTCTGGGAAGCGCTCGGCTTCCGTCCGTTCATTACGCGCCTGTGGGCGCCGCTGGCGCGCGAACCGGATGACGGCGGTGCGCCATGAGCCTCGTCTATCTCGTCCGCCACGGCGAAACCGACCACAACGCCCAGGAACGCGGCCTTGGGCGCGCCGATGTCCCCCTCTCCGAACGCGGCCTGGAGCAGGCGAAGCTCATCGCTGCCCGGTTCGCACGCGTGCCCCTCGATGCCGTCCTCAGCAGCCCCCTCCAGCGCGCGCTGGTCATCGCGCGGGCCATTGCCGAACAGCACGCCCTCGCCGTCGATATCCGCCCGGAGCTTACGGAGCTGGACGTCGGCGAAACTGAGGGCCTGGCTTACGCCGAAATCCGCGCCCGCTTTCCCGACTTCTACGCCGCCTGGACTGGTGACGACCCGGTCCACGTTCCCATGCCCGGCGGCGAGTCCATCGCCGCGCTGGCGGAGCGCCTCGCGCCGCTCGCTCGCGACCTCCTCGATGGTCCCGACCGCGTCATCGTGGTCGTTTCGCACAATTTCACCCTGCGCGTCCTGGTCTGCCTCCTGCTCAGCATCCACATCGCCAGCTTCCGGAACTTCCGGCTCGACCTCGGCTCCATCACGACTATCTCCATCCAGCATGGCCGGGCCGCTATCCAGGCGCTCAACGACGTCTGCCATCTCGACGCCTTGAACCTTTCGCCGGCCGCGCGTAGCGTCTCCAGCTGAGCTTATGCCGCCGCTCATCTTCCTCAGCCGCTCCCGCCTCATCATCGTGGCCAGTCTGC
The DNA here is from genome assembly GCF_002563855.1 of Tepidiforma thermophila. Taxonomy (NCBI): domain Bacteria; kingdom Bacillati; phylum Chloroflexota; class Tepidiformia; order Tepidiformales; family Tepidiformaceae; genus Tepidiforma; species Tepidiforma thermophila. The sequence continues at coordinate 2,210,080 of NZ_PDJQ01000001.1, read as the reverse complement.
TTATCGGGAGCTACTTCGTCTACACCGCCGCGCTGGGCGCCTACCGCGCTCAGCAGCTCGGCGAGGCCCGCGCCCAGGCTGAGCGCCAGCTGCGCGAACTCGAAGAGCAAAAAGCCTACCTCGAAGCGGTCCGGGCCTACGTCGCCTCCGATGTCTACGTCGAACAGGAGGCCCGCCGCCGCTACGGTTACATCCGCGAAGGAGAAATCCCGTTTGTCGTCATCAGCCCGCCGGCCGCCGAAGAAGAGCAGCCCGCCGGCCCCTGGTGGCAGCGGCTCTTCCCGCGCTGACGAACCCCCCGCCGGCGCCTGGTCCCCCTTCCCGGGCGCTGCTGCCCCACGACACAACGCTGATGGGCCCCCGCCCGGCGTCCGCCGTGTCCTCCGCACGGTCGAACGGTTTGCCCGCGATGAGCGCCTCTTCCGCGGCCGTCGCCGCCTCCTCGTCGCCGTCTCCGGTGGCCCCGATTCCGTCGCCTGCCTCCACCTTCTGCTCGCCCTCCGCGAAACCTTCGGCCTCGAACTGAAAGTCGCTCACTTTGACCACCAGCTGCGTCCCGGCTCCTCCGAGGACCTCCAGTTCGTTCGCGCCCATGCTGCCGCCCTCGGCCTCGAGGCGATTACCGGCGAAGGTCCCGTCCGCGAGGTCGCTGCCCGCCAGCGCCGCGGCATTGAAGAGGCCGCGCGGCTCATGCGCTACCAGTTCCTCGCCTTCGCCGCCGAAAAAGAAGGGTGCGACGCTGTCGTTACCGGCCACACCGCTGATGACCAGGCCGAAACCGTCCTCCTCCACCTGCTTCGCGGGAGCGGCGTCCGCGGCATCCGCGGCATGCTCCCCGCTGCCCCCATCCCGGGCGCCCCTGGCCGCATGCTCCTCCGTCCCCTGCTCTGCCTCCGTCGTGAAGACACCGCTGCAGTCTGCCGTGAACTCGGCCTCGAACCGCGCCTCGACGAATCGAACCGCGACCCTGCCCACACCCGGAACCGCATCCGCACAGAACTCCTCCCGGCGGCAGCCCGGTTCAACCCGTCCATCGCCGACGCCCTCCTCGGCCTTGCCGAGAGCGCCCGGGAAGCCTTCGAGCTGCTCGAAAGGCGCTCGTTCGAGGCCCGCGCCGCCGCGCGGGCGCCCGTCGGGGCTATCTATGACCTCGCCGCGCTGGCCGACCTCCCCGCCGAATCCCTCCTCCTCGTCATCGAGCGCGAGGCCGCCTTCTTCCACCTCGAGCCCGAGGTCAACCGCACTCGCGTCCGCAATCTCCGCGATGTCCTCCGGCGCGGCTCCGGCCAGGTTGCCTTCGGCGACACGGTCGTGGAGGTTTCAGCCGGCCGCGTGCGCATCGGTCCCCGCCTCGAACCGGTTGAACCGATCGCGCCGGTCATTCTCGACGTCCCGGGGAGCCGCCGCGTCGGCCCCTGGCGTGTCGATGTCCTGACGTCGCCCCCCGTCGCAGACCCCGCCGCCGCGGTCGCGCCGCTCTCCACCGGGGTGCTGCGCGGCGCGCTCCGTGCACGCACCCTGGCTCCCGGCGACACACTCACCTGGCGCGGGCTCCGACGCAAACTCTCTGACCTGCTCATCAACGAGAAGGTTCCCGCGTGGGAGCGTCCCGGGTCGGTTGTTATCGCCGACGCCGAAGGCCCGGTCGCCGTGTTCACAGCCAGCCAGGTCTTCGTCCGCGATGCCCCCGGCCCGCCTGACCTCTGGGTCAGGCTCGCGGCCCTGCCGCGGCCGGCCGCGCCGTAGCGAACCGCGGCACCACCTCTTCGAGCATCCGCGTCGTCTGAGCCATCAGGTCGGCGTCATCCGACGCAATCGGCCGCACCACAAACTTCGAAATGCCGGCTGCGATGAACTCCTCGACTCGCCGCGCGATGTCGTCGGCCGACCCAACGGCTACCAGCCCCGCCGGGTCCACGACGCCCGGCAGGCGCGCCAGCCCCGCAAGCTGCCGCTGCACCGGCGGGTCATCCGGCGAACCGAACCGGTAGGAAAAGCCGGCGCCGTAGTGGTCCTCATCAATCGCCCGGCCGTACTCAGCGGCCTTCTCCCGGATCGCCCGGACGATAGGGGCAACCTGTGCCGGGGTCTGCAGCCCTGCCAGCCAGCCGGTGCCGATCCGCGCCGTCCGCCGGATCGCCGCTTCCGAGCTGCCGCCAATCCACAGCGGTAACGGCTGCTGCACCGGCCGCGGACTGATGGCGGCGTCAACGTACCGGTAGTGCTTCCCTTCGAAGGTCACCCGTTCCTCGCTCCACAGCCGCGCCATCAGCTCGAGCGCCTCGTCGGCCTGTTCGCCCCGGCCGCGGGGGTCCCGCCCCGTGGCGCGCCACTCCGGCGCCCGCTCGTCGCCCGCCCCGAAGACCGGCAGCAACCGCCCCCCGCTGAGGAAGTCCAGCGTGGCGCACTCTTTCGCCAGCACCAGTGGGTCGCGGAACGGAACGATGACGGCGTTCATCCCCGCTTTCAGCCGCTTCGTTCTGCCGAGCGCCATCCCGATGGCGGCCATCGGCTCAAGTGTCGGGGTGTGCGAGACCAGCCGCTCGCTGAACCACACCGAGTCCGCGCCCTGCTCCTCCAGAAGGTCAATCCACGCGTGATATGCCCCCACCGACGAAAACGGGAACCCGGCCACTCCGAAGCCGATGCCGATGCCCATGTCTGCCTCCCTCGCAACGCCTTACTCTCGCACGAACTGCGCGAAGAAGCGGGTCAGCCGCGCGTGCAGCCCCGGCTCGGCAGCCAGGAGCCCGCGCACGACCGGCCGCGGCTGATTGAACGTCAGCGGGTCGCCGAGGACCCCGGTGACGCGCAGCCCCGCCGCCCGGCACAGCGCAACGCCCGCCGCGACATCCCATTCCGCCCGCCCGAATCCCGTGAGCGTTGCATTCCCCTCTCCCCGGGCGAGCAGCGCCAGGCGGTAGGCCACGCTCCCCACGGGGCGCACAAGCGTTCCCTCCGGGAGCGGCGGCAGGTCGTCCCACGCGTGCTCGCCCCGGCCAACGAGCGCCTCGAACGGCTGCCCGGTCGGCTCCGTCGGCGGGCGCTCTTCCGCTCCGCAGCAGGCCGCCGCGAACAGCTCACCCGTGGCCGGGTTGTGCACCACGCCCAGCACTGGCTCGCTGCCGACGACCAGCGCGATGGACACCGCAAACTCCGGAATGCCCTGCAGGAACTCCCGCGTGCCGTCGATCGGGTCCACGACCCACGTTCGCGCGGCCCGGAGCCGGGCTGGCGAATCCCGGTGCTCCTCGCTCAGCCATCCGTCGCCCGGGAACGCGCCGAGCAGCCGCCGCTCGAGCAGCGCCGCCGCCTCGAGGTCTGCCTCGGAGACGAGTTCGCGGCCCGCCTTCCGGCCGTACCGGACCCCCGACCGGCGCAGCCGTTCGATGACTGCCCCTGCCTCCAGCGCTGCCTCCCGGGCTGCCTCCAGCTCGCGCTCGTACACACCGTCCATTCTAGGGACGGCCGCGGCCGCAGGCTCAGGCGAAGGCAGCGAACAGTTCCTCGAACGCCTTCACCTGCCCGCCCTTCGTCGACGAAGGGACGACAATCGGCGTCTTCACCCCGGCTGCGTACCACTGCTCCAGCCCCTCGAACACCTGCTTCCGTGTGCCGAACAGCGTGCAGTCTGCAAGCCAGCGGTCGCTCATAAGGCCGGGCAGCGCTTCCCGGTCGCCGCGCGCCAGCGCTGCCTCTATCGCCTCCATCTCCTCAACGTAGCCCGCTTCCTTCCAGTAGTTCCGGTAGTTCGGGAGCATCACATAGCCTGTCAGAACCCGCCTCATCACGTTCGCCGCCGCTGCCGGGTCCTCGTCGTCGATGCACATCGGGATCATGTCGCCGATGAAGAAGTCGCCCTCTCGCTTCTCCTGCGGGATGTGGGAGAGCGACTCCGGCATATGCGAACGGGCAGCGTTCGCCCACACCGCGCCCTCCGCGATCTCCACCGCGAGCTCAACCATCTTCTTCCGCAGCGTCGCCAGCACAATCGGCGGGAGCGGCCCTACCTGCGGCGCAGCGGCCCGCATCGCCTCCACGTACCGGCGCATATCGCTCAGCGGCTTCCCGGTCTTCACGCCGATGCGCTGGTTGGCCGGCTCGTGGCTCACCCCGATGCCGAGATAGAACCGACCGTCGCCGATTTCGTGGATGTACGCTGCCGACTGCGCAAGGTCGAACGGCACGCGGTAGTAGATCGGGATAATTGAAGTTCCGAATTTGATCGTCGACGTGGCGTGGGCGATCGAGAGGCACAGCCCCATCCCGTCTCCAAAGCTGGCGCAGTAAATCCCCGCGAACCCGGCAGCTTCGAGCTGCTTTGCGGTCTCGACGGTCCATTTGCGGCGGCCGACCGCCGCGGCAAGCGCTACCGCTGGCTTCTGCATATGTCTCTGCTCCTCAACAACGAAGTCGTGCCCGCGACTATACGGAACGCCGGCCTTACCGGCCTGCCGCCGTCAGGCTTCCCGCCGGTAGCGCAGCATCCGCCCCGCACCCGCGCCGGTGTGCACGCCATCCTCGTACGCCACCTGCCCGTTCACCACCACCATGCGAATCCCTTGAGGCTCCTGTTTTGGCGCCGCATAGGTAGCCCGGTCTTCGATGGTGGCCGCGTCGAAGAGCACAAGGTCGGCGAACCACCCCTCGGCAACCCGGCCTCGCCCGGCGATGCCGAACCGCTCGCACGGCGCCGAGGTCATCTTCCGGACCGCCTCCTCGAGCGGCACCACACCCCGTTCCCGGACATACCTGGCGAGCACCCGGGGCATCGTCCCGAACAGCCGGGGGTGCGGGTTCCCCTTCAGCACCGGGATGCCGTCCGAGCCGATGAACACCCGCGGGTGGCGGAGGTTCGTCTCGATGTCCGCCTCATCGATGATGAAGTGGATGCAGATGACTTCCCGGCCCCGCGGGCTCGTGAGAATTTCCCGCACCGCTTCTTCGACCGTCCACCCGCGCCCGGCCGCGATCTCCGGCACCATCCGCCCCTCGAACTCCGGGTAGTCGGGGCAGGTCGCAATCATCACGCCCTCTGCCCACTCCCGGTCGATAGCCGACAGGTTCACGTACTGCCACATCGGCCCGCTTCCTGCCGTGTACGGGTAGACGTCCAGCGTCACGCTCGTCCCCGACGCGTGGGCCGCATCAGCCTTCGCCAGCGACGCGGCCACCCGGCCCCAGTTTCGCCGCCCCGCTGCCTTGTGATGGGAAATGTGCAGCCCGACCCCGGCCTCCCGCGCGATAGCAATCGCCTCGTCGACTGCCTCGAGCAGCCGGTCGCCCTCGTTCCGCATATGCGTCACGTAGAGGCCGCCGTACGGCGCTGCCTCCGCGGCGAGCGCAACGATCTCCTCCGTTGCTGCATATCTCCCCGGTTCGTAAATCAGCCCGGTGGAAAGGCCGGCTGCTCCCTGCTCCATCGCCCGCGCGACGTGACCCCGCATCTTGGCCAGCTCGTCAGCGGTAGGCGCCCGCCGCTCCAACCCCATGACATGGGCCCGCACCCGGTTGTGCCCGACCAGCATCAGGTTGTTGATCGCCGGCCGCTTCGCCATGCATGCGGCGAAGTAGCTTTCGAGGTCCGTCCAGCTCGACCCCGGCCCCGAGATGTCGCCCGGCATGTACTCCCGGCCCGGCTCGTTCGGCACGGTACTGAAGCCGCAGTTACCGCTGACGTCGGTGGTCACGCCCTGCGCCACCTTGAACGCCATATCCGGGTGGCGGAGAAATGCCCCGTCGTCGTGCGAGTGCGTGTCGATGAACCCCGGGCAGAGCACCAGACCCCGCGCGTCGACCTCGCGGGCCCCGGGCGGAGCACCTCCCACCGCGGCAATCCGGTCGCCCTCCACAGCCACGTCGGCAACAAAGCCCGGCGCGCCGCTTCCGTCGATGACCGTCGCCTCCCGGAACACCAGTTCAGCCATGCGCGGCATTCTGCCCCGCCGGCGTTCCCCTGTCGACAGCGCGCCGCGCCCCAATCCTGTACCGTGGAGCTATGCCGAATCGCCTCGCCAACGAAAGCAGCCCCTACCTCCGTCAGCACGCCGACAACCCCGTCGATTGGTACCCGTGGGGCAGCGAGGCGTTCGAACGCGCCCGCGCCGAAGACAAGCCGATCCTGCTCTCCGTCGGGTACAGCTCCTGCCACTGGTGCCACGTGATGGCGCACGAGTCGTTCGAGAACCCCGCCATCGCGGAGCTGATGAACCGCTACTTCGTCAACATCAAGGTCGACCGGGAAGAGCGTCCCGACATCGATGCGGTCTACATGGCTGCGGTCCAGGCCATCTCCGGCCAGGGCGGCTGGCCCATGACCGTCTTCCTTACACCCGATGGCCAGCCCTTCTACGCCGGCACCTACTTCCCGCCCGAGGATGCCCACGGCCGGCCCGGGTTTCCCCGCGTCCTCCAGTTCCTCGCCGAAAAGTGGCAGACCGACCGCCAGCGCATCCTCGAATCCGCAGCCGGCCTGACCGAGCACCTCCGCGCTGCAGCCGCCCGCAGGGCCGGGCCCGGCGACGGCATCGCCCCGTCGACCACAGCCCGCGCCGTCGAAGCCTTCGCCGAAAGCTTCGACACCACCTGGGGCGGCTTCGGCTCGGCCCCGAAGTTCCCCTCCCCCTCCAACCTCGAATTCCTCCTTGCGTACGCCGTCGCCCACCCCGAGACCGAACAGGGCCGGGCCGCCGGCGCCATGGCCCTCCACACCCTCCGCGCCATGGCCACCGGCGGCATGTACGACCAGGTCAGCGGCGGCTTCGCCCGTTACAGCGTTGACGACCGCTGGGTGGTGCCGCACTTCGAGAAGATGCTCTACGACAACGCCCAGCTGGCGCGCGTCTACCTCCACGGCTACCAGCTCACCGGCGATGGCGGTTTCGCCCGCGTCGTCCACGAGACACTGGAGTTCCTCCTCCACGAGATGCAGGACCCTGAAGGTGGCTTCTACGCCGCGCTCGATGCCGACAGCGAAGGTATCGAGGGCAAGTACTACCTCTGGACCGTCGCCGAACTGGAACAGGTGCTCGGCGACGACGCACCGCTCGCTATCGCCTGGTACGGCGTCACCCCCGAGGGCAACTTCTTCGACCCGCACCACCCCGAGCTGACGGGCCGAAACGTCCTCACCGCCCGCCCTGACATCGAAGACCTCGAGCGGCGCTTCGGTCTCAGCCAGGACGAGATCCTCGACCGTATCGAAACCATCCAGGAGCGCCTCTTCTACGCGCGCCAGGAGCGGGTGCCGCCGGGCCTCGACGACAAGGTGCTCACGAACTGGAACGGCCTCGCGCTCGCCGCGTTCGCAGAGGCAGCGCGCGTACTCGGCGAACCCGCATACGGTATCGCCGCCACCCGCCTCGCTGAGTTCCTTCACCGCAACGCCTGGCGCGACGGCGTCCTCTATCACACCTGGAAAGCCGGCGAAGCCCGCGTCCCCGGCCTCCTCGAAGACTACGTCTACCTCGGCCTCGGCCTCGTCGAGCTGTTCAAAACGACCGGCGAGCTGCGCTGGCTCGACTGGTCACGCGAGCTCTGGGAGGCGGCCCTCGCCCGCTTCCGCGACGCGGAGACGGGCACATTCTTTGACACCGCCAGCGACGCCGAGCAGCTCATCGTCCGCCAGCGCAGCTTCTTCGATGCTGCGACGCCCTCTGGCAACGGCGCCGCAGCCCTCCTTGGGCTCTGGCTCGGCCGCTACTTCGGCCCGGCCGAATGGGAGCGCGTCGTCGAGGACGTCGCCGCCGCCGTCGCCGACCATCTCCTCCGGGCGGTCCCCGGTTTTGGCACCATCCTCCACGCCATTGAGTTCGCCCTGGCGCCGCACCGCGAAGTCGTCATCGTCGGCGAGCCGGCAGCCCGCACGCCCTTCGAGGAGGTCGTCGCTGCCCGCTACCTCCCGTTCACGGTCATCGCCCCGACCTCCGACGCCCTCGGGCTGCCGCTGTTCGAAGGCCGCGAGCCGACCGGGCAGCCCCTCGCCTACGTCTGCGAAAACATGGCCTGCCTTGCCCCGGCGCGCACTCCGGCCGAGCTTGAAGCGCAACTCGGGCCCGCACCCGCCTTCGACTGATGCGCCGCGGCTAGAACCGCTCGACCGCCGCCAGCGGCGGCTTCGCCGGGTCGACCAGGTATCGCAGTTCCGGCATCGCCACATCGGCCACCGCGAGCGACGCGCTCACCGGCCAGTACGGCTCCGCGCCCGGCAGTGCGAACGCCTCGGCGTCGAAGGCCAGCAGCTCCGGCATCCCACGGTCCGCGCTGTGGAACTGGTACTCCGGGTCCACCTGGATGAGCCGCGGCACCGCCTGGCCGCCCCGTTCGACCCGCGCCGTGTTGAGCGTGGCCAGGTACTGGATGTCGCTCCCGCTGATCGCCTCGGGATCAACGAGGTGTGCCTCCAGCACCGTCCGCTCCCCGATGCGCACCGTTCCCCACGACCGGTCGTACCGCTTCGCCAGCACCACTTCGGCAGGGTGGACCGGGTAGCCCCAGCGCGCGGCCAGCGCCTCGCAGGCCGCCGGCGAGTCGCAGTAAGCGCGCACGGAGAGCGCCCGCGGCCGCGCGCCCGACCGGCATCCCACCTTGGCTTCGGCGAGGGTAAACGGGCCGACCGGGCTCTCCGGCGCCCGCATCACCGTAACGACCAGCGTCGGCGGGATGGTCGGGTGCAGCGCCGGCGGGAGGAGGCTCGTCATCGCCCCCTGCTCAATCTCGTACATCACCTGCAGAATCATCGCCCTTGGCAGGACCCACGGCTCCCCGCCGGGTTGGCTGAGCAGCGGCCCATGCTCGAAGTCGGTTGTCGGCCGGGTTCCAACAAGCGGCATCAGTTCCCTCCCCCGACGGCCGCCGGAGAAGCAGCCGGCTTCTCAGCAAACTTCGGCATGACCTCCTTCGCGAACAGCCGCAGGCTGGCCAGCACCTCCTCCTGCGGCACCGTCTCAATCGCGTTGAGCAGGAAGTTGATGCGGTCGACGCCCACCGACTCCCACTTCTTGATGACCTCGATGATTCGGTCCGGGTTGCCGATGCAGAGTCCCTCGGGAATCTGCCCCTCCGGCGCGCTCGTGGCCTCCCGCCGGAGCGCGGGCAGCAGCCCGAGGTTCGGGTACGAGCGGGTCGGGTAGGCCTGTCGCGCCGCCAGCAGCTGCTCGGCCAGGTAGTTGAACGTCCCGGCCAGCCGCTGCCCCGTCTTCGCCCCGTACTCGTTGTCCTCGTGACAGAACAGGAAATTCACTGTGTTCACCTGCTCGTTCACAAACGAACCCACCGGGTCGCAGTACTTGATGCGCCTCCGGTACTCGGCAATCTTCTTCTCCTGCTCGGCGAAGCCCCCGAACGTCAGCCCGAGGCTCCCCATCCCGCGGTCGGCGGCATCGAGCTCGGTGCCGGGGCTCGTCACGGCCACCCACATCGGCGGATGCGGCTTCTGCAGCGGCTTCGGCAGCACCGCCCGCTGCGGCATGCTGAACGCCCGGCCCTGGTAGCCGAACCGCTCCTCGGTCCACATCTTCGGGATGATCCGCACCCACTCGTCCCAGGTCTTCTTCGTCTCGTCGGGGTCGGCGCCCATCCCGCCCAGCTCCGTCCACGTCGCCGAGCGGCCTGTCCCGAACTCCAGCCGCCCGCCAGAAACGATGTCCATCGTCGCGGCAACCTCTGCCGCCTTGATCGGGTTATTGAACTCGGGCACACAGACGACAATCCCCCGCCCGATACGGATGTTCTTCGTGACCATCGCGCACGCCGTCAGGAATACCTCCGGCGCCGAGCAGTGCGAATACTCCTCCAGGAAGTGGTGCTCAACGGCCCACACCTGGTCGAACCCCAGCTCATCCGCGAGCTTCACCTGCTCGAGGCAGTTCTGGTACACCTCGTATTCGGTGGTCGGTCCCCACGGCCGGGGCACCGAAATCTCGTAGAAGATGCCGAACTTCATTTCCTGGGCTCCCTTCTCCTGCTGGCTGCCCGCCCTGGCGGGCGGAATCTAGCACACCGGCGCCTGCCCTGCGCGCCGCACATGCCCTATCCGATCAGCACCGGCGCGGGCACCGCAGCCGGCCCGACCCGAAGCACACCCTCCACCGCGCACGCCGAGATCGGCAGCAGCGAGCGGAGCTGCCGCCACGGGCTCGACCGGTCGGCTGATGGCCCCGGTGCGAACGTCGCCCCTTTCGAGAGACGTGCCGCCGTGGCCCGCACCTCCACCAGCGCCTCGGCCAGGGCCGTTCCTCCGTTGTTCGGCGCATACACGACCCAGCCGTCCCACCGGAGCATCGCCGGCTCGATTGCGTATGGCGCAGGGAGGCGCGCCTCGGCGAGGACGCCCTCGGCTGTCGTCACCGCGATCACCAGCCCGCCGCTCTCAGCGTCCATGCGCACGTCGCCGGCCCGGGCTGGCCCTGCCAGCGCCGGCAGCGCCGACCCATCCGCGGTTACCGCCTCGACCAGGACATTCCGCGGCATCATCCGGAACCTCCCGCCCAGCGCGAGCGCTGCGAACCGCAGCGGCCGGCCCCCGCTCGTGCCCTCCACGGCGAGCAGCCGCCCGTAACACGGGATCGGCCGTGTCACGTCCGTCGGCATCCACCGCATCGCCGCATCCCGGTCGACCTCGAACGTCACCTGCACCCACCGTCCGGCGATTTCCAGTGGCCCTGCCTCGAACGGCATCGGTGCAAGTCCATCAATAGCGCGCAGTCCGCGGTCAGGCATCTCAGTCCCCTCCTGCGCCCGCCGGCGCAACCCCAATGGCGACCGCCCCAGGCCCGACGACCGCCCCAATCGCCATCGAAAGCTCCGTCACAATCAGCCGCTCCACCCGGTGCTCCCGCCGGAGCCGGTCGGCCGCCTCCTCGGCGATGCCCGGCGCGGCCGCATGCGCCACCACGGCATGGAGCGGCACCCCGCCGGACCGCTGGCCCACCCGGCGCACCGCCTCGGCCAGCGCTTCTTCGTGGCACCCGCCGCGGGCAATCCCGGTCACCCGCGTGCCGACCCGCAGCACCGGGATATCCTCGTCGAGGTCGCCAAGTTTCTCCTCGACCAGCGCCAGCCGCCCCGATTCCGCGAGCCACCGGGTGCTCTCAGGCACGACCAGCGCATCCGCCAGCGGCTCCAGCGCTTCAGCCAGCCCGAGGAGCGCATCGAGGTCCGCCGCCGCAGCTGCCTGCTCCGCGAGGGCCACGAGCAACGCGCCAAGCCCGGCATGGCCGACGCCCGGGTTCGAGATCTTGATGCGCGCTGACGGCAGGTCGTCCTGCACCGTCAGCATCGCCGCCGAGGCCGTCGTGAAGCTCGGGCTCACATCGAACGGGGTCACAAGGCAGAGAATTGACGCCCCGGCCGCTGCGGCTGGTCGAAATACCTCGAGGTAGGCCGCCTCGGGCGGCGCGAACGTCCGCGGCAGCCGGGCGCCTGCACGGATGTGCTCATACGCCTCGCGCCATGCACGCTCGTCGTCAACATGTCGCTCGTCCTGGAACGCGAAGCTTCCACGCGCCACCGCGATGCCCAGCTCCGCCGCGGCCTCGTCCCCGAGGCAGGCCGCGGAGTCGGTGACCAGCTGAACCCTTGCCACAGGCACCCCCGTCGCGGACTGGCAGAATGCTAGCAGAATCGTTAGCCTTCGGCTCACGACCTTGCCGGGTGGGTGCCCCATGAAATTCGGGATCTTCTACGAACACTCTGTCCTCAAGCCCTGGGACGACCGCTCGGAATACCGCGTCCTCCAGCAGGCGGTGGAGCAGGTCGTGCTCGCCGACCAGCTCGGCTTCGACCAGGTCTGGGAGGTCGAACACCACTTCCTCGAGGAGTACTCCCACTCCTCCGCGCCCGAGGTCTTTCTTTCGTACTGCGCGGCGAAGACGACGAACATCCGCTTCGGGCACGGCATCGCCCTCATGCTCCCGCCAATCAACCACCCGGCCCGCGTGGCTGAGCGCGCTGCGACCCTGGACCTCCTCAGCGGCGGCCGCCTTGAATTCGGGACCGGCCGCTCCGCTACCTGGACTGAGCTGGCGGCCTTCGGCTGCGAGCCCGACCTCACCAAAGAGATGTGGGACGAGTGCACCCGCGCCGTCGTGAAAATGTGGACGACCGACAACTTTTCCTGGAACGGCCGCCACTTCAAAATGCCCCAGCGAAACGTCATCCCCAAGCCCCTCCAGAAACCCCATCCGCCTCTCTGGGTCGCTGTCCAGTCGCCCGAGACCGCCGTCCAGGCCGGCGAACGGGGCATGGGCATGCTCGGCGTCACGCTCGGCGCACCACTCGACTACCAGCAGATGGTGAGGGATTACCGACGCGCGGTCCGCACCTGCGAGCCCATTGGCGAAACTGTCAACGAACAGGTTAACGGCGTCGCCTTCATGTACTGCGACGAAGATGATGCCCGGGCGAAGGCGATCGGCGGCATGGCGGCGCTCCAGTTCGGCGTCCGGGCGGCGCACCTCGTCGGCGTCGGCGGCATCTACCCGTCGCCCGCCTACCACGCCCACGCGAGCGCCGCACCGCTCCGCAACCGCCCCGGCGATGTGGTCGGGCCGGTGCGTGAAGGCACCCCCATCGGCGACCCGAAGGCCTGCATCGAAGCACTCAAGTGGTGGGAAGAGGTGGGCGTCGACCGGATGGTCTTCCTCATCAACACGGGCGAGACCATCCCGCAGGAGCAGGTGCTCAACAGCCTCCGCCTCTTTGCCCGGGAGGTCATGCCCGAGTTCACCCGCCGGGAACGCGCCGAAGCACAGAAGGCGGCCGAGGCGGCTGCCCGCGAAGCAGCGCTCCGGGCCGCCGCCGGCGTCCCCCCTTCCGGCGGGCCGGGCTCATGATCGCCCGCTGTTATACCTCGAGCCCTTCGGTTTTCACGAGGACGCGCAGCATCACCTCGTCGGCTCCACCGCCGATGCCGAGGAGCCGGCTGTCCCGGAAGTAGCGGCTGGTCCACATCTCCTCCATGTAGCCCGCCCCGCCATGGAACTGCAGGCAGGTATCCGCCACCCGCCGCACCAGCCGGCCTGCCTTGAACTTCGCCATCGTCGCCAGCCGGGTCACATTCTCCCCTGCGACCACGCCCTCGGCCGCCGCGTAGGCCAGCTGCCGCAGCGATTCAATCTCTACCTGCAACTCAGCGAGGGTGTACTGGATGTACTGCATCCCCAGCAGCGGCCCGCCGAACGCCTTCCGCTCCCGGAGATACGCGGCCGTCCGCTCCATCGCCCGCTGCAGCCCGCCCAGCGCCGTGTACACCGCAATCAGCCGCTCCTTCTGGAACTGCTCCATCTGCAGGTAGAACCCCTGACCTTCTTCGCCGATTCGGTTGGTGACCGGTACGCGGACGTCGTCGAAGACCAGCTCGGCCGTGTCCGACGAATGGTTGCCCAGCTTCCGCAGCTTCCGTGCCACGCGGAAACCGGGGCGGTCGGTCGGCACAATGATGAGCGACATTCCCCGGTATCCCGCCTCCGGCGACGTACGCGCCAGAAGTGTCAGGAAGTCGGCCTGCGTTCCGTTCGTGATGTAGATCTTGCTGCCGCTGATGACGTACTCGTCGCCGTCACGGCGTGCTGTTGTCTTGATGCTCGCCACGTCGGAGCCGGCGTCCGGCTCCGTCACCGCAATCGAAGCCACCAGCTCGCCCCGCAGCGCCGGCTCCAGGTACGCCTTCTTCAGTTCGTGCGAACCGTGCTTCGCCAGCGCGGGCGTCGCCATGTCGGTTTGCACGTTGATCGCCATCGGCACGCCACCGCAGTCAGCCCTCCCGAGCTCCTCACCGAGCACCACCGTGTACCAGTGGTCGGCGCCGCCGCCGCCGTAGGCCGGGTCATACTCCACTCCAAGCAATCCAAGGCTCCCGGCCTTCCGGAACAGCTCATGAGCGGGGAATGTCCCGGCCGCCTCCCACTCATCGGCGTACGGGTTGATCTCCTTCTCGACGAACTCGCGGACCGTCTGGCGGAATAACTGGTGTTCGGCGGTGAAGCGCGCCATCGCAGGTGGACCTCCTCCGATTTTCGAAGCGTGTGTCAGGCGTTCCGGCTGGCTGCCGGCTCGGGGACGTCGGCGAGCAGCCGCGCCGGCAGCTCCACCACCCGAGCGCGCAGATACTCGCCGAGGCTCTTCGCCTGCGGGTCCTGCCGCGTCGATGCCGCGACCCCCTCCCCGAGCAGCCCGTGAATCACGAAATTTATCGCCCGCAGGTTCGGTAGCAGTACGCGGGTGACCCGGAGCGGCCGCGCCTCCGGAATCAGGTCGCGCAGCCGGTCCTCCGTCAGGAACTCCGCCAGCCACGCGTAGCCGGCGTCGCTGCGCGCCCATACCCCGACGTTCGCATTTCCGCCCTTGTCCCCCGACCGCGCGCCGAAGACGAGCCCCAGCGGCACCCGCACGGTCGGGCCGCGCGGAGCGCGCACCGGCGCCGGCGCCCCAACCAGGGCGGACGCTTCCCCTGAAGGGGGCTGCGTCACCGGGATGGTGCGCCCGTCGTCGGTCACCACCACCTCCTGTACCTCCGAGCGCGGGACGAGCGCCGGCCAGTACACCCCGTAGGCATCTTCGGATCCCGGCGGCGCGGTGACATAAAAGCCGGGATAGTTCGCCAGCGCCAGCTCGATCGCCGCGTTCGAAAACGCCCGCCCCACCTTTGCCGGGTCGCGGTCCTTCACCGTCACCCGCAGCATCGCGCTGGCAAGCTCGTTCGATGGCGGGTCGGGCCGGTCCGTGCGGACCAGCTGGACATCCACCTGTTCGAACGCCTCGCGCCCGCCGATGCCCGCAAAGAGCGACCGCAGCGCAAGGTCCGCTTTCTCCTCGATGTCCAGTCCCGTCAGCACAAACGTGACCGAGTTCCGGTACCCTCCGACGTAGTTGATGCAGACCTTGGTGGTCGCCGGCGCGGGTTCGCCCCGGGTCCCCCACACCCGTACGCGGTCACGTCCTTCCTGCTCCAGCCGGATCGTGTCGAAGCGGGTCACGACATCCGGGTTCAGGTACCGTGCCTCGCCGATTTCGTAGAGGAGCTGCGCCGTAACGGTCCCAACGGAGACCAGCCCTCCGGTGCCCGGGTGCTTCGTGATCACGCTCGACCCGTCCTCGGCCACCTCGGCAATGGGGAAGCCCGGGTGCTCGAGCCCCGGCACCTCCTGGAAGAAGGCGTAGTTGCCGCCCGTCGCCTGCGCCCCGCACTCGATGATGTGCCCCGCCGCGACGGCTCCCGCCAGGCGGTCCCAGTCGTCCCGCTTCCAGCCGTACCACCAGGCCGCCGGCCCAACCACGAGCGAAGCATCGGTCACCCGCGGGCAAATGACGATGTCGGCGCCCGCCTCCAGCGCCTCAACAATGCCCCAGGCGCCCAGGTACGCGTTGGCGGCCACTGGCTGAATCCCCGCCTCGCGCAGCGGCTGCCCCGTATCCATGTGCGCGAGCGGCTCCCGCTCCAGCAGCGACGGCAGACGCGGCAGAAGGTCGTCCCCCTCGATGTGCATGACCCTTGCCTGCAGCCCCAGCCGGTCGCAGATTTGCCGGACCCGCATCGCCATGCCCGCCGGGTTCAGCCCGCCGGCGTTCGTAACGATCCGGATGCCCCGTTCGAGGCAGGTCCCAAGCACCTCCTCCAGCTGCCGGAGAAAGGTCGCGGCGTACCCCGCGTTCGGGTCCTTCTGCCGCGCCTTCCAGAGGATAAGGAGCGTCAGCTCCGCAAGGTAGTCGCCCGTCAGGAAATCGATCGGGCCGCCCTCGACCATCTCCCGGGCCGCCGACAGCCGGTCTCCGTAGAACCCGGAACAGTTCGCGATACGAGCCGGTGCTTCCCCACGTTGCCGCATACGTCACTCCGCCTGCCAGCGCGGTTTGCGCTTCTCCAGGAATGCTGCCATGCCCTCGCGGGCATCCTCGCCCTGGAACAGCCGCGCCGAAAACGCCGCTGCCCAGTCCAGCGCCTCCTCGAACGTCATCGCCGGGACCGTGCGGATGAGCTCCTTGCACGCGGCAAGCGCGGCCGGGCTCGCAAGCCGGAGCGCCCCAACACACTCCTCCACTGCGCCGTCGAGCTCCTCGGCCGGCACCGCCCGGGCGATCAGTCCGATCGACGCCGCCGTCGTCCCGTCGAACTGGCGTCCCGTGAGAAACAGGTCGCTCGCCGCCGTCCGTCCCACCCGCTCCATGATCGGCACCGCGATGATCGCCGGCACCACCCCGATGCGAACCTCGCTGAACGCGAAGGTCGCCGTCTCGGGCGCGATTGCGATGTCCGCCGCCGCGATCAGCCCGATGCCCCCGGCCCGCGCGTGCCCGTTCACCCGCGCCACCACCGGCTTCGGCCCGGAACGGATCATCCGGATAATCGCCGGCAGTCCCCCGCCCCCCGGGCCAGCCGCCTCGTTGGCGGCTAGCTGCTCCCGCAGGTCTGCGCCGCTGCAGAACACGCTCCCGCTCCCGGTCAGCACAATGGCCCGCACCGTCTCGACCGCAAACGCCCGTTCCAGTGCGACCGCCAGCTGGCCCACCAGGGCCGTCGAGAGGGCGTTCCGGTTTTCGGGCGAATCAAGCGTGACCGTCGCGATCCCCCGGTCTTCGGCATAGCGGACGAGGTCGGCCATTATCCCTCCTTCCGGAATTCGCCCGGCTGCCGTCCCGGCCCGGGCGGCCCGGCGAACGCCTGTGCAATCTCCATCCACTCCAGCGCCGCCGCGCCCGAAACCTCCAGGTTCGTATCCGCCAGGTGGCGGCGCTGCGTCACCACCCGGCAGAAGTCGGTGGCGCTCCCACGGATGACATCCGTTGCCTCCGCCGGGCCGAACGCCCAGCGGGCGCCGCCCGGGCTCACCAGCTCGACCCGGACCGGTGCCTCCGGCGGCGTTCGGCCGCGCACCGCATACGAGTACGCCCGGGTGCGCACACCCAGCTCGGCCACATGCCGGAGCCGTTCTGTGTCCGGCCGCTCGAACGGCACCACGTCCACGACGTCGAGCCCGTGCGACCACGTTTCCATCAGCCGGGCCGTGACGAACGAGGCGGCACCCATGCTCGGCCCGAACCACGGCAGCCGTTCGCTCCCGGTCAGCCGCGCGGCCGCCTCCGCCAATTTTCGGCTGCTCTCGCGCCACCACTGGTACAGTCCCGTTGGCGTCATGGCGCGTCCGCGGGCGAGGTACTCCTGTTCGAACGCCGGCCCGCGAGCGTTCGCTGCCTCCCGCACCGTCTCGAATGCGGCGGGGTCCTCGATCGCGAGCCGAGCCTGGTCATCGAAAAAGGCCAGGTGCGCTACCTGGTCGCGCACGGCCCACCCCGGCGCGTGCGTGGGTAGCTCCCAGTGCTCCGGCGCCAGCCGCGCCAGCACCTGGTCGAGGTCATCCTGCTCTGCCGCCAGGTCCGCGACCACCGCGCTGTAGTCGATGCTCACGCCGTCGCTCCTTCCTCGTCGATGACGGCAATCACGTCCCCGAGCGCGACCTGCGCGCCCGGCTCAACGCGGACCTCCCGGACGGTCCCGGCGGCCCCGGCGAACAGCCGATGCTCCATTTTCATCGCCTCCAGGATGGCCACAACGTCACCGGCCTCCACGTGCTGCCCCGGCTCCACGGTCACCGCGACGACCTTCCCCGGCATCGGCGCCGTCAGCCCGCCGGCGATGCTCTCCCGGCCGCCGCGTTCGGGCAGCCGCGGGCGCTCCGTCAGCTCGACCTGGTGCTCGCCGAGGTGCAGCCACCACGACATGCCCTCGTGGTGCCAGCGCGCCGTCACCCGGAGCCCATCCAGCTCCGCTGTGACCATGTCCCCGGCGACCTCAAATCCCCGTACCTCGCGGGGTACGCCCTGGCCGACGGCCACCCGCCACGACCCGTCACGCCGCGGTGCGTACCGCACCTCCAGGGGCCGTTCGCCCGCCGTGAAGTCGGTACGCTGGTCCTGCGATGGGTTGTTGCGCCAGCCCGGCGGGATGGTCGCCTGGACACGTGCTGCCCGCCGCCTCAACCACATGCCTGTCAGCGCCGCCAGGGCTGCGGCCTGCGCCAGCACCTCGTCCGGCGGTCCGCCCGGCGCGATGGCGTGCGTTTCGAGGAACCGCGTCGTCGTTTCGCCCTCGAGGAACTTCGGGTGGCGCAGCACCGCGCGCAGGAAGTCCCTGTTCGTCGGCGGGCCGAACACCGTCAGCCGGTCGAGCGCTGCCGCCAGCCGGGCTGCCGCCTCGTCCCGGGTCTGGCCGTGCGCGACCACCTTCGCAACCATCGGGTCGAAGTACGGCGAGATTTCGCTCCCCGATGCAATCCCGGCATCCACCCGCAGCCACGGCGCTTCCGGCGCCGAGAACAGGCGCACCCGCCCGGCCTGCGGCAAAAACCCCGCCGCCGGGTCCTCCGCGTACAGCCGCACTTCGATCGCATGCCCGCTCATCCGCAGCTCCTCCTGCCGTATTGAGAGCGGGAGCCCCTGCGCGATCCGGAGCTGCTCCCGGACGAGGTCGACACCCGTGATCAGCTCCGTGACCGGGTGCTCCACCTGCAGGCGCGTATTCATCTCCATGAACGAAAAGCGCCCGTCGCCCCGCCACAGGAACTCGATGGTGCCGGCGTTGCGATAGCCGATAGCCCGCGCGGCAACAATAGCCGCCGCGATCAGCCGCTCCCGGGCCTCGGCGCTGACCGCCGGTGACGGCGCCTCCTCGACAATCTTCTGGTGCCGCCGCTGAATGGAGCACTCCCGCTCGAACAGCACCGCCACATTGCCGTGGTTGTCGGCCAGCACCTGCACCTCGATGTGCCGCGCGTCGATCACGTACGGCTCGGCAAACAGGCGCCCATCCCCAAAGGCTCCGATCGCCTCGCGGCGTGCGGCGGCGACCGCTGCCTCCAGCTCGGCCGGGTCGGTGACGATGCGCATCCCGCGCCCGCCGCCGCCGGCGGCCGCCTTCACCATCAGCGGGAATCCCACCACCGCCGCCTGCGCGGCCAGCCCGCCTGCGTCCTCGCCATCCAGCAGCGTGCGGGGCAGCACCGGGACGCCCGCAGCCTCCATCGCTGCCAGCGCGGCGACCTTGTCGCCCATTTGCGCAATCACCCCCGGGGGCGGGCCGACCCAGGCCAGTCCGGCCTCCTCGACCTGTCGCGCGAACTCCGCGTTCTCCGAAAGGAACCCGTAGCCCGGGTGTACCGCATCGGCGCCCAGCCGCCGGGCAGCTTCGAGGATGCGCGCCCTGTCGAGGTAGGTCTCGCCCGGGGTCGTGCCCCGCAGTTCCACCGCCGCGTCGAGCTCCCGCACGTACGGGAGCCCGCGGTCCGGCTCCGCAAAGACGCCGACCGGCTCGATCCCCATCGCCCGGGCGGTTCGGGCGACCCGGCTGACAATCTCGCCACGGTTCGCAATCAGCAAACGACGGATTCGCCGTTCCATGGCTCACATCCTGAACACGCCGAACGAGTCCGTCCCGCGGACGACGTTCGAATGGATGGCCGACAGCGCAATGCCAAGGACGGTCCGGGTATCCCGTGGGTCGATGATCCCGTCGTCCCAGAGCTGCCCCGTGGCGAACAGCGCCGTCGACTCCCGTTCGATCTGCGCTTCGATGGCTGCCCGCATGGCTGCGTCCCGCTCTTCGTCAATCGGGATGCCGGCCGCCATCGCAGCCTGCCGCTGGACGATCGACATCACCCCGGCCAGCTGCTTCGGGCCCATCACGGCAATCCGGTGGTTCGGCCACGTGAAGACGAACCGCGGGTCGTAGGCCCGCCCGGCCATCCCGTAGTTCCCGGCACCGTACGATGCGCCCATCATCAGCGTGATGTGCGGCACCTTCGAATTCGTGACCGCGTTGATCATCTTCGCCCCGTCTTTGATGATCCCCCGCTGCTCATAGACCGTCCCGACCATGTAGCCCGTGACGTTCTGCATGAACAGCAGCGGGATATCCAGCTTGTTGCAGAGCTGGATAAACTGTGCGGCCTTCTCCGATTCCTCAGAGAAAAGGATGCCGTTGTTCGCGAGAATGCCGATCCGGTAGCCGTGCAGCGACGCCCACCCCGTGATGAGCTGCTCGCCGTACAGCGGCTTGAACTCGTGGAAGCGGGAGCCATCGACCACGCGTGCGATCACCTCCCGGGCATCGAACGGCACCCGCAGGTCCACCGAAGCTATCCCGAGCAGCTCCTCCGGGTCGTACACGGGGTCATCGGGCGGCTCCGTCGGCGCAGGTCCCAGCTTCCGCCAGCTCCAGCTCTCGACGAGGTCGCGCGTGATGCCGATCGCCTCGTACTCGTCCTCCGCGAGGAAATCGGCCAGGCCGGAGACCCGTGCATGCATCTCCCCGCCGCCCAGCGCCTCCTCCTCGGCATCCTCACCGGTGGCCATCTTCACCAGCGGCGGCCCCCCGAGGAACGCATGCGACTGCCCCCGGATGAACACCGTGTAGTCCGACATCCCCGGTACATAGGCGCCGCCTGCCGTGGCGTTCCCGAACACGATCGACACCGTCGGGATACGCTCGCCCGAAAGCCGGGTGATTTCGAAAAACGTCCGCCCGCCCGGTACGAAGATCTCTGCCTGCCGCGGCAGGTCGGCACCGCCTGATTCCGTCAGCTGAATGACCGGGAGCCGGTTCGCCCGCGCGATCTCGAAGGAGCGGAGCGTCTTCTTCACGGTGTACGGATTGGACGTCCCGCCGCGCACCGTCGGGTCGCTCGCCTGGATCAAGCACTCGACGCCCGAAATCACGCCGATCCCGGTGACGATGCTCCCGCCCACCGTGTACTCGCTGCCCCACCCTGCCAGCGGTGAAAGCTCGAGGAACGCCGAATCCTGGTCAATCAGCAGCTCAATCCGCTCCCGCGGCAGGAGCCGCCCCCGCGCCCGGTGCCGGGCGACGTATTTCTCGCCCCCGCCGGCCCGCGCAATCGCCAGCTGCTGCTCAATCTCCGCCAGCAGCCCGAGCATCTGCTCACGGTTCTGCTGGAATGCCGGTTGCCTGGTGTCGATGCGTGACCTGAGTACCTGCATGGTGCTGTCTCGCGGCAGTGTACCGTCTCCCGGGCCCGGCTGGCCGGCCGGATGGCCCACGCGGCGGCGTCCGGTCAGCCCTGGCCCGTCTCGCGATACTCGGCCGCCAGCGCCGGGTTCGAGACCTCCAGCTTGTCCAGCGTCACCCGTCGCAGATGGCTGAGCACGGCCAGCCGCCAGGGCCCCTCGTCGGCCTCGCCCTTCCGGATGCGTTCGCAGAGCACCTCGTTCCGCCGGACCAGCGCATCGCGAACGGCTGCCAGTTTCGGCGGCATCGGCTCGACACCGAGCAGGTGGTCCAGGCCGTCCCACTCCCGCGCCAGGTGCTCCTCCATCGTCGCCAGCTCCCGACGAAGCATCTCAATCACGTTCATCGAGACCCGCGCGTGGAAGCTCAGCCGGCCCTGCGTGTTCGGCATGACGTCGTCCCGGAGGTACCCCGCGACCGCCTCCAGCAGCTCGTCGATCGTCGGCCGGTCCTGCATCAGTCCCACCTTCCTTCCAGCAGCTCGAGCAGGACAATCTCCGTCTCAGCGGTCCGCCGCCCGATGGCCGCAAGTTCGACGCTCCGGTTTCGGCCCGTCAGGTAGGTGGCAGCCTGCGTCATCGTGATGACGCCCCACTTGAGGTTCCCGAACATCTCATACCAAAGGAAGTGCTGCCGGTTCACCTTCCGGCCGCCGGCTGCCTCGTACGCCTCGATGAACGCCTCCCGCGTGCCGACCCCGGCCATCGGCAGCCTGCCGCCGAACCGCCACGACTTCACTGCCAGCCACCCGAGGTCCTCCATCGGGTCGCCCCAGTGCGCCAGCTCCCAGTCGAGGATCCCCTTCACCCCGGTCTCGTCGAAGATGAAGTTCCCCAGCCGAAAGTCGCCGTGGACCAGCACCAGCTCCGACGGCGGCGGCAGGTGCTGCCGCAGCCAGCGGATGGCCAGCTCGAACACCGGGTGCGGGTCGAGTTCAGCCGTCCGGTAGCTCGTCTCGTAGTAGTCGAGCTGCGCCTCCGCCGACGTTTTGCCCGCCGGGGGCCGTTCGAGCCCGGCCAGCTCCGGGTGGTCGGCTTCGCGGATCGCGTGGATCCGCGCGAGGTCCCGCGCCAGCTGGTATGGCACAACCTCCCGCGCCTTCGCGTACTGCTCGCCCCGGATGAGCCGCGCACCCAGCGTCTCCCCGGGCACCCGTCGCATCACGAAGAACTTCACCGGGAACGTGTCATCCCCGTCCCAGAGCGGCTCGGGCACCGTGACCCCGGCATCCCATGCGGCCTTAATGAGGTGGTACTCCAGCTCCCTGCCGGGGATGGTCGGCGCGCCCGGCACCGGGTCTGCCCGGAGGATGCCCTCGATACGCCCCTGCGGCGTGTCCGCATCGAACGACCACGTCTCCCGGGAGGCGCCGCCCGAAAGGCGCGCCAGGTTCGACACCGTCACCGAGCCGCCCGTGCGCGCGGCAATGAACCGCTCCAGCCCCTGCTGGACCTCCTCCTTCTGCACGGCCCTATTCGACCTGGTCGAGGTACTCGCTCAGGCCGTAGCCCTTGCGCTCGCCGTCGAGGAGGTACTCCGTCATCCCCTCGCCGATGTGGGTGAACTTCCCGGCCCGGCGGTTCCGCAGGGGAATAAACCCGCGGACGGTGCCCTCCACCCGGTGGGTTTCGCCGTTCGCCAGCGTTACCGTCGCCCGCAGCGCCTTGTGGTAGTTCGTGTTCTCCTCGTACTCCGTCTCGAGGTCGATCTGCTTCACCGGGATGATGGTGTCCGGGCCCTTATGAAACACCCCGCCGACCCGGTCGCCGACGATCGAGAGGACCATGCCGAGGTCATCGCCGAAGTTCCCCGTAATCCACCGGTAGCTCGGCGTCGATTGCCAGTACCGCGGCCCCCACGAATGGTCCCGCAGCCCGTGCCCGGTAATCTGGAGCACCGGTCCGTCCTCGACCTGCAGCGTCCCGGTAACCCGCATGTGCTGCTCATAGTGCGCCCGCGCGAACTCGTTCTGTGCGCCGGCGCCCCCCGGCTCGGCCACGTGCCCGTAGATCGGCCCAACGCCCTCGTGCACCAGGTCCAGCCGGATGCGCTTGTGCGGGTTCTCCTTGAACGCCACGCTCGGCTCCCGCATCTCCCGCGGGTCCTTCAGGTAGACCACCGAACCCTCGTAGGTCGTCCGCAGCCGCTCGCCCGGCACCAGCACCTCCACCTTCAGCCCGCCGGCGTTCCACTCGTCGTTACTCGAAATCTGGGGCCGCTTGTAGTTGAACAGCGCCGAACCGTCGGGCTGGTACACGATGACGGTGACCTCGGCGTAGCCCTCGTTGGCGCGATTGCCGATGCGCAGGAACCCGCCCATCTGCTGCCGGCGGTCGAAAAAGTTGAAGTAAACCGACTCGTTGAAGTTCTCCTCGGGGCCGAGGGGATGGGTGTAGTCGTCTTCTGGCTTGACGTTGCCGACGATGGTGACCATGCGATTCCTCCAGCCGGTGCTGTCTCCCGGCAACGGCGGATCATACCGGAGCGCCGGCCGGCTCGCCCGCTACTCGGTCACCGGCGCCAGCGTCCGCAGGTAGTTCACGAGGTGCCAAATCTCCTCGTCGGTCAGCCCCTGCTCCTGCCATGCCGGCATCGCCGTACCGGGAATGCCGTCCGCGATGAACCGGTAGAGCTGTCCGTCCGGGTGCTGGGGCACGTGCACCGTCAGGTCGAGCGGGTACGGGTTCAGGTCGAGCCCCGGGGGCGGGACCCCTGTCCGTCCGTGGCAGGCGATGCAGTTCGCCTCGTACAGCGCTCGTCCCTTCGCAATCGAGTCGGCATCGGGAAAGATCGGATTCGTCGGCAGGCCGGCCTGCGGCTCGTGGGCATGCACGCCGAACAGCAGCAGCACCCCCAGCCCGAAGCCGGCCAGCGTGCCCGTGCTGGCCGCCCGGCCGGCAATCCGGTGCAGCCGGCGCGCCTCGCCCCGGGCCAGCGCGGCCCCCAGCCCCGCCAGCAGCAGCACGAGCCCGCCGAACTGGTTCCAGCTCAGCCCCGCCGTCGGCAGCGCCCACCGGCCGCCCGTCTGGGCGCTGCCGACGGCAAACGCCCCGGCCGGCCGGACGTCGAAGAACGTCCGAGCATCGTCCGCATTCGCCCGCCGTACCTCGACCTCCACCCGCCACCGGCCCTCAAGCGGGAGGTACGGCCCCTGGCCTATGAACTCGCCGGTACCCGTTGGCGCCAGCACCAGCGTCGACGGGCCGAGTGACTGGTCCTCCTGGTACCGGAACGTCAGCCGCACGAACTGCGCCGCTGCGGGTGCTCCGGCGGCGTCCGCGAGCCGCACGCGGAACGTGTTCAGCCCGGTCTGGTTCGGGTCGACCGAGAGGGTAACCCGGAGGTCGTTCGCCGGCGCGGTCATCTCGAACGGCCGGCGCTCGGGCTCGATGACAATCGAGCGGCTGGTCGTGGTCTGGCTCATTAGAGCAGCGGCCGCCACCACCGCCAGCCCGACGGCGAGCTCCGCCGCCGCAGTCAGCATGAACCGCCGCGGCTCACCCCGCCGCTCCTCCATCAGCCGCATGCGTCCACGCCGCGCGTTGTACAGCGCGACCCCGAGAAGTGGGATGACCAACGCCAGTTTCGCCAGCAGCACGAGCCCGTAGCGCGTCTCCGTAAGCTTCGAAACGCTATCGATGTGGACCAGCGCCCCGAGGAGGCCGGTCGCCAGCAGCAGGAACACCATCACCGAGGCCAGCCGGGTAAACCGCCGCATCAGCGGCCGCCACGGGGCATGCCGCCGCCCGAAGCGCGCGGCCACCACCGCCCCGCAGACCGCTCCCAGCCACGCAATGGCCGCACCGGCGTGCGCTACGTCGATCGCCATCGCCCAGGCGCTGCCCGGGACCGCGGCCGCATGGCTCGTCGCTGTGAACGTCCAGAGCGACCCGCCGACGGCGCCCAGCACCGCCCACGAGGCTGCCCGCGGAGCCCGGGAATACAGCGCCGCAGCTGCCCCCGCGGCTGCCGCCAGCGCGGCCCGTGCAAGCCAGTACCGCCCGAAGCGGGTGTCGAAGATCGCCTCGGTCGCCGGCAGGCTGCTGTACGTGTCCCGCAGAAGGGCCAGGCCGAGGCCAGCCGCGCCGATGGCCGCTCCCGCCCCGAGCAGGGCCGCAGCGCGGAGCCCCCGCCGGGCGCCGGCCGGCGCTTCGGGCCAGAGCAGCGTCACCGTCGCCGCCCCGGCCAGGAGAATCAGTCCGAGCAGCGCCAGGGACCGCACCGCCGTTCCGTCGGCCCGGCCCAGCCGGTCGGCGCTCGAACTCCCGCCGCCGACCAGGTTCGCGCCCGCCGGCACCGAGCCGTCCGGGTTGAGCACGGTGAACGGGTACGACCCGGAAAGCGCGTGCCCGTCAACCAGTGACACGTTGTTCCAGACGACGTTATAGATGCCCGGCTCGAGCGTTGGCAGCGCCGCCCGCATCCGATTCCCGGTCACGATTGCCTGCGCGATGGGGAGCGACTGGCCCGTGGCGTCGAGGAGCCGGATGCCGCTCGCCCGCCCGTCGACTGGCTCCGTGAAGTTCAGGATGATTTCCTTCGGGGGCTGCCGGAGAAAGGCGTTCGCGGCCGGCTCGGAGGAGCGCAGCGCCGCATGGGCTGCAGCCGGCTGCCCGCCCGGCGGCCAGGGCACGCCGGCCGCCAGCATCACCAGGAGCAAGGCCAGCGCTCTCCGCCTCATGTATCCCGCCTGCTGAACACGACCCCCGCCCCGAGGCCAAACACAAACAGCACCGCCCCGACTGCTGCCACCAGCACCCAGCCTACCTCGCCGGCCCCTCCGGTTACCGCGGGTGGGGGCACCGCCGCTGGCGTCGGCCCGCCCCCCAGCATGCTCTCCTTCAGCAGTTCTCTCCCTCGCTCTGGCGCCGCGGACGGGTCAACCCGGAAGCGGAGTTCGCCGGTCGCCGTGTCCCCGTCCTCTGCGCTCAGCGTCTTCCACCGTACGACGTACTCGCCCGGGGGCAGGTCCGCAGGCAGCCGCACGCTGAGCCGGCGCCGGTCCGCCGGGTCGATGACCGCCGGCTCACGTGTCACCTCGTTCCCCTGGGCATCGAGCACATCGATGTCGTTTGCCCCGGCCTGGCGGGCCATCTCCTGCGTCATGACCAGCACAATTTCACCCGGCGGCGTGTTCAGTACCGCCCCATCGCCCGGCGTCGCCCGCTCCGGCTCCGCGTGCGCGAATGCCGCGGCGAACCACCCCAGGGCGGCCAGCCCGCCAGCCGCGGCCGCAAGCCATCGCATAGCCACCAGTCTAGGCAGGCGGCACCGCTGCACAAGCGAACCGGCCGACACCCGCGCCGGTCTTCACCCGCCCCGAACGAACCAGCCCGGCGTGGTCGCCGGGCTGGTAGAAGGCGAAGCGCGTGATGCGCCGGTCAGCCGCGCGGCAGGCCCAGCCCGCGGGTCGCGATGATGTTCCGCTGGATTTCGCTCGTCCCGCCCGCGATGGTCGACGACACCGTTTGCAGGTAGCTCCCCGGGGCCCGGCCCTTCATCGGCGCCTCCCGACCGGTCAGCAGTGCCGAGGTCCCGAGCAGTTTCATCGCGGTCCGCGCAATCCGCTGGCTCAGCTCGGTGTTGAACAGCTTTGCGATTGAGGCCTCGTGGTTCGGCACCCGGCCCGCCGCCTGGATACTGATCACCCGGTAGCTCAGCATCTTCGCCGTCGCGGCTTCAATCCAGCGGTCCGCGAACTCGGATGCGAAAGCAGCGCTCGCGCTCGCCGTCACCGGCTGACCGCGGTGTTCTTTCCAGAATCGCAGGTAGTACTCCAGCGTCTGGCGCTGGCCCACCGCGTTCCCGATCGACGAACGCTCGAAGTCGAGCGTCGTTGTCCCGATGTACCACCCGCGGTTGACTTCCCCCACCACGTTGCGGGCGGGCACCCGCACGTCCTCGAAGAACACCTCGTTGAACTGGTGTCCGCCCGCCATGTTGATCAGCGGCCGCACGGTGATCCCCGGGCTCTTCATATCAACGAGGAAATAGGTAATCCCGCGGTGCTTCGGGGCGTCCGGGTCCGTCCGGGCGAGCATGAACATCCAGTCCGCGTTATGCGCCCCGGAGGTCCAGATCTTCTGCCCGTTGATGATGAAGTCATCCCCGTCGCGGACCGCGCGGGTCTGCAGGCTGGCAAGGTCGGAGCCTGCGCCGGGTTCGCTGTAACCCTGGCACCACTGCACTTCGCCGCGCAGGATAGCCCCGAGGTGCTCCCGTTTCTGCTCTTCGTTGCCGTGGATGATGAGCGTCGGGCCGATCATCGAAACGCCCATGCCCCCGACCTGCGGGGCCCGCGCCTCGGCGAACTCCTCGTTCATAATGAACTGCTCCATCACGCCGAGCCCGGCGCCGCCGTACTCCTTCGGCCAGGCAGGTGCAATCCACCCCTTCTTCGCGAGCTTATCGCGCCACTCCTTCAGCACGCCGCCCCGCTCGCGTGCCAGTTCCATCGGGTTCGCATCCGGGTCGACCTTCGGCCGCTCCTTCTCAAGGAACTCGCGCACTTCGGCGCGCCATGCCGCCTGCTCGGGGGTGTCTCGGAAGTCCATCGCCTTCTCCTGCCGTGTCGTTAGGGGCTTCGCGAACACTAGCAAACGGCAACCCTGACGTAAAGGGAAAGGTCACCGGCGGCACGCAACCGCCGTGCAGCCCCGTTCCCCGGCGCGTAGACTGCGCACGCAGTCGCATTCCCAACGAAAGGACGCCCGCCATGAAAGTTGGTTCAGGTTTTGGCGGCACCTGGCTCACCGCCGTCCCCGACCAGGCCCGCCACGCCGAAGAGCTCGGCTACGACTTCGCCAGCACGCCCGAAACCCAGCACGACTCCATCCTCGCTGCCACCCTAGCGGCCTACTCCACCGAAAAGCTGGAAATTCAGACGAGCGTCACCATCGCCTTCCCCCGCAGCCCCACGGTCCTTGCCATGGAGGCCTGGGATATCCAGCACCTCAGCAAGGGCCGCTTCGTCCTCGGCCTCGGCTCGCAGGTGAAAGGGCATAACCAGCACCGCTTCAGCGTCGACTGGCCCGGCGCTCCGGCCACCCGCATGAAGGAGTACATCAAGATGCTCCATGCGGTCTGGGACTCCTTCCAGGACGGCAAGAAGCCGGAGTTCATCGGCAAGTACTACCACTTCACCCTCATGACCCCGAACTTTAATCCGGGGCCCATCCCCTACCCCCGCCCCAAGGTCGGCCTCGCCTGTGTCGGCGACGCAATGGCCCGCGTGGCCGGCGAAGTTGCCGACGTCGTCATGCCCCACGGCTTCATGACCGACAAGTACATGCGCGAGGTGGTCCTTCCGAACGTCGCCATCGGCCTGAAGCGCTCCGGGCGGACCTGGCAGGATATCGAAATCGCCGGAGGCGGCTTCACGGTCTTCGGCGAAACCGAGTCGGAGATCGAGCAGGGCCTCGAACGCCTCCGCCAGCCGATTTCGTTCTACGGTTCAACCCGCTCCTACCACGAAGTCTTCGAAGTCCATGGCCTGAAGAGCCTTGGCATGCAGCTGCACGAGCTCTCCCTGCAGGGCAAGTGGGATGAGATGCAGCGCGTCATCCCCGAGGAAGTTCTCCGCGTCTTCGCCCAAACCTCCACCTACGACAAACTGCCCGAGTTCGTGGCCAACCACCGCGAATACGCCTCGCGCATCACGCTGCCCCTCCCGGCCTCGACCCCCGAGCAGCGCGAGCGCGCGAAGTACATCATCGAGCAGGTCCGGAAGGTGCAGGTGCCCCGGGTCCCGCGCGGCCTCGAAGATCTCTCCGCCATCCCCGACCGGCCGAAAGCGACCGCCTGACGGCCCATCCCCGCCCGGCGCCTGCCGCGTAGGATCGGTCCATGCCCACGCGACCCTGGCGCCGGACTGCTCCGGCATTCCTTGCCCTGGTCGGAACTGGAGCCTTGGCTGCTGTCGCTGTCGACCTCGCCGGCGGCTTTGCGCTCGCCGCACGACCATGGGAGGGCTCGGCACTCGCCTGGGCGGTGCTGGCCGCCCTTTCCGGGACGCTCCTGTCGCTGCGCTCGCAGGTGGCGGCCTCCGTGCTCTGGCTCGCCGCAGCCTGGGCAGCGCTCGTCATCGTTCGCCTCGGCGAGGCCCCGGCCATTGCGATGCTCGGGAGCGGCCTCATGGGGCTTGCCGGCCTTTTGGCGCTCGCCGGGCCGCTCCGCCGCCAATCCCGCCGCACGGCTGGCACGCTTGCGGGCGCCGCAGTCCTGTTCGCCATCCTGACCGTCGTCGGCGTTCGGGTCCACGATGCGTACCTCGGCCCAACCCACCCCGCCTCGGCGCTCGAGCCGCAGCCCGTCGACCTTGTCGAATGGGCGTGGGCGGGCGCCGTCACCCCTACGTCCTTCGCCGTGACCGCCCAGCTTGCCGAGCCCGTCCGCAATGCCGGGCCTCCCGAACCCGCCTTGGTCGTCCGGGCTGCGGATGAAGGAACGGTCGTGGGCCGATTCGCGCCGGTTACCGTGAGCCCCGCGGGCGTCGCCCGCTTCGAAGCCGCTGGGCTCGAGCCCGGCGCCCGGTACCGCTGGTCCATCGCCCTCGGCGACCGCGAGGAGCGCTACCGCACCGGTAAGCTCCAAACGTTCCCCGTCGGCCAGTCGAGCTTCACGCTCGCGTTCGGTGCCTGCGCCTCGACCGGGTCGAACGGCCAGGTCTTCGACCGCATCCGCGACGCGGAGCCCCTCCTCTTCATCCACACCGGCGACTTCCACTACGCCGACATCGACGAAAACGACCCCGCGGCAATCCGTCGCGCCTACGCACGCTCGCTCAGGAGCCCCGCGCAGCAGGCTCTCTGGCTGGCCGCGCCCGTCGCCTATACGTGGGACGACCACGATTACGGGGGCAACGACGCCGACCGGACCACCGCCTCGCGCGACGCTGCCCGGTCCGTCTACCGCGAGATCGTGCCCCACTACCCCCTGCCGCTCGATGGCCCAATCGCCCAGGCGTTTACCGTCGGGCGTGTGCGCGTCATCCTCACGGACAGCCGCTCCGAACGCGCACCCTCCAGCGTCCCCGACGGCCCGGACAAGAGCATGCTCGGCGACGTTCAGCTCGCGTGGTTGTTCGACGAACTCCTTCGCGCCCGCGACACCGCCGCCCTGGTCATCTGGGTCAGCAGCGTCCCGTGGATCTCGTCGTCGGCCGGCGGCGATGACTGGGGCGCATACGCCGCCGAACGCCGCCAAATCGCCGACTTCGTCCTCGAGCACGGGATCCGCAACCTTGTGATGCTCAGCGGTGATGCCCACATGCTCGCTGCGGACAGCGGCGCGAACAACCGCTTCGCTGCCGGCGGCGCCGGTCCGGGCTTTCCCGTCTATCACGCCGGGGCCCTCGACCGGCGCGGCTCGGTCAAGGGCGGCCCCTACAGCGAGGGTGCCCGCCCCGGCGGCGGCCAGTTCGGCCTCCTGGCCATTGACGACCGCGGCGATGCCATCGAGGTCACGTTCAGCGGCCGCAACTGGCGCGGCGAAGAACTCATCCGCCACGCCGTCACGTTCGCAGTCCAGCGGTAGCCGGCGCCCGGTGCCCGGTGTACCCTCCGGCCGTGCCGCCCACCGTCCGTCTTGTGAACCAGCGCACCGGCGAAACGGTCGCAGCGCGCGTCAGCGTCGCCGATTCCTTCTGGAGCCGCTTTCGCGGGCTCATGTTCCGTCGGCCGCTCGAGCCCGGCGAGGGCCTATGGATTCAGCCCTGCTCCTCCATCCACATGCTCGGCATGAGGTTTGCGATCGACGCAATCTTTCTGGACCACGACGGCCGGGTCCTGAAGGTTGCCCGCGGCGTCCGCCCATGGCTCGGGCTGGCAGCTGCGCGCGGAGCCCGGTCTGTGGTCGAGCTCCCCGCCGGCTCCGCCGCCGCCATCCAACCGGGCAACCGTCTCGAGGCGGTCCCAGTTCCCTAGCCGCTCTCGCAGCCGATGCCGTCGCCGTCGCTGTCGAAGCCGTGCGGGTCAGGTGGAAGCACGACAAACCTGCGGTGCGGAATGCTCTTGCAGTCGAGGTCGGGTGGTGGCGGAGGAATGCAGACAGTCGGGTATGACGGGTCACACCGTCCTGATCCGCCCGGCGGGGATGTCGGCGTGAGTCCGGGCGGCCTGCTCGTGGCGGTGGGCGTCGGCTGGGGCGGACGCAGAGTCGGCGTGGCCGTCGGAGGCAGAGGCGGCGTCGTCGGCGTTGCCGTCGCCTGGCCGGCCGGTCGTGTGGGAGTTGCCGTCAGTGCCGGGGTGGGCGAGGGCCGCGGAGGCGTGACGCCGGCTGCCGTTGGCGTCGCAGTCGGGGTCGCTGTGGCAGTGGGCGTCGCCGCACGGCTTTCGGCCGGTCCGGCACCGACGTTGGCCTCCTGCTGCCCCGCCCCGGCACCAGCCGCGTCTCGTTCCGCCTCGCCTGGACCGCCGCAGGCTGCAACGGCCAGTACCAGGGCGCCTGCTGCCATGCCAAGCCATGCCCTCACGTCATCAATCCTAACCGCGATGTCAAGCCGGCACGGCCGAAACCGAAAAGAACGAGAGCGGGGCGCCCTGCTGAGCGCCCCGCATCGTGAATCCGCGCCGTGAAACGGCAGCTACTGCTGGACCGGTGTCTCCTTCGAATTCCCCCACTCGGCCCACGAACCGTCGTACACCTTGTTGCCTTTCCCAAGGCCGACCAGGCGGAGCGTGAACAGCGAATGGGCCGCGCGCACACCCGTCTGGCAGTAGGTGATGACCTGGGTGTCTTTGGTAATGCCGACTTTCGCGAACTGCGCGCGCAGCTGGTCCGCCGACTTCCACACCTTCGGGTCGGTCTCCGTCAGCGATGCCTGCCAGTCGAGGTTGACGGCATTCGGAATGTGACCCCCGCGGGCCGCGCGCACGTCTGCGCCGGTGTACTCCGCCTGCGTGCGGGCGTCGAGAATCACCACATTGGGGTCCGGGTTCGTCGCCTTGTCCTTGACATAATCAAGGGCACAGATGACATCGGGGTTCGGCTTCGCGACGAACTTCGCCGGGGTCGGGTTCGGCACATCCTTCGTCACTGGCCGGCCTTCCTTCTCCCACTTCGCCCAGCCGCCGTTCACCACCCGTGCCTTCGGGTGACCGTAGTAATCGAGCACCCACCACAGGCGCGTCGCCCAGAGCCCGGTTCCATCGTCGTAAATTACGACCTCCTTGGTTCCGTCGATGCCCAGCGCGCCCACCTTCTCGGCAAACAGGCTCTCACGGATCACGTACAGCTTCTCGTCCGGGTCCTTCAGCGCGGCCTGGTCGTACCACACCGCACCCGGGATGTGGCCGGCCTCGTAGGCCTCCTTCTTGCGGATATCCACGATAACCAGCGACGGGTCGCCAAGCTTCCCGGCGAGCCAGTCGGTTTCTGCCAGCAGGTCCGGCTCGGCGTAACCTGCCGGCTCCGCTGCGGCGTCGCCGTTCGAGCCGGCGCCGTTCGTATCGTCATCGTCGCCGCCGCACGCGGCCGCGAGCGGCAATGCCAGCAGAAGTGCAAATACCAGCCCCGCCAGGGGCAGCCGCCGCCGCAGAGATTCCAACATGTCGTTTCCTCCTTGTTCCTTAGCCCTTCGAAAGTTCCGCAGCGCGTCGCGCAATCTCCGCGAGCGCCTTTTTCTGGTCGAGCGTCCCTTCGGCCGGTTCGAGCCGGATGCGCCAGGTCCCCCGGCCAACGGGCTCAATCGTTGAGCGGTAGTTCAGCTTTGCCCCTTCCCACGGCACCGTCGAAAGCGCCGGGGCGTGGTCGGTCAGCACCTCGAGACACTCGCCCGCTGGCAGCTTTGCGAGCGCCTCCCGCGCCTTCATCGCCGGGTAGGGGCACATCTCCCCCCGGACGTCCAGTTCCATCTTTCCCTCCTTGCCTCTCAACTACGGGAGCCGCCGGATCAGCGCGACGCCGACCCAGGCGCCCCCGAAGAGCGCGATGCCATAGACCCAGCCGGCCAGCGCCAGCGAGGGGATTGACGAGAAAAACGCCCCGATGGTGCACCCAATGGCGATCACCGAGGCATACCCCATCAGGATGCCGCCCGCCGCGGCCTGCACATACCGGCTCCGCTGCCGCGGCCACCGGAGACGGAACTCACCCGAAAGCACCGATGCGGTGAACGCCCCGGCCACCAGCCCGAGCATCGTCGCCGTCCGCACCGTGAACCACTTCTCGGCCCCGCCCGGCGTGCAGCCTGCCAGCAGCTCGCTGCCCTTTAGCGGCAGCGAGCCAGCATCGAACCAGCCGAGCACGTTGTCGGCCCAGAGCGAAATCCCGCCGGTAACCCCGAGCGGCACCTGCAGCCCGAGCGCGAACACCGAAAGAACCGCCAGCGCAACCGCCCCGGTCGTGTAGCTCCACCCGTGGCCGCCCCAGACCCGGTCCCAGCCCTGGCGCAGCTGCTCGCGCAGTCCG
Organism: Tepidiforma thermophila; assembly: GCF_002563855.1. Lineage (NCBI taxonomy): Bacteria > Bacillati > Chloroflexota > Tepidiformia > Tepidiformales > Tepidiformaceae > Tepidiforma > Tepidiforma thermophila. Next base: position 2,176,656 of record NZ_PDJQ01000001.1, on the reverse strand, counting down.
AAGGCCGGCTCCGGCGGGGGCGCAGGGAACTCCGGCATCTTCGGGGTGCGCGACTCCCACCAGAGCACGAGGACGTACAGCCCCGCAAGCGCCGCGAGCGTCAGTGCCAGCGCCAGGGGGTAGCCGCCCAGTTCGGCCGGCAGCCACACGGCCGTCCGCTCGCGGATGTCGTTGTCGTACCACCAGGCCCACTGCCGATTTGCGACGACCGTCCCCGCCACGATGCCGGCCATCGCCACCCACGAGGCCACGTACCCTTCGCCCATCCGCCAGAGCGACCCCGAGACGCAGCCGCCCGCCAGCACCATGCCCACGCCGAACAGCACGCCGCCCACGACGGTCGCAATGCCGACCGGCTGGATGTGCGGCCCGGCCGGCGCGATGCCGAATCCCGGGTCCGGCGCCAGCCGCGCCTCGAGAAACACAAAGCCCACGGTAGCGACCGCCAGCCCGACCAGGATCGCCCGGAACAGGCGCCCGTCGCCGAGCAGAACCAGGTCGCGGAACGCCCCGGCGAAGCAGAGGCGGCTTCGCTGCAGCACCACGCCGAACGCCACGCCGATAAGCCAGAAGGCGCCGATCGCGAAACCCCGCTGGTCGAGCAGAAGCCAAACAGCCGCGATAACCCCGCCCAGGGCAAGCGGCTTCACCGCGAAACGGGAAACGGTCGAGGGAGCGGGAGGGGCGAGTGTTGTCACGCCGTGTAACGTAACGAAGTTGAGCTACTCAGTCAACTTCGCCCCGATGATGGAAAAGCTCCGCACTCGCGGGGATTCACGCGGACCGCAGGCCTGCGACTGCACCGCGTAGCCGGGCAGCGAACCGGAGGGGAAAGCCGGGCAGATCTGCAAGTGGTAGCAGGGGGGAGGCTCGAACTCCCGACCTCACGATTATGAGTCGTGCGCTCTGACCTGCTGAGCTACCCTGCCCCGTCATCTCCAATCTACCACGAGCGGCCCTTCTGGGGCATCGCCGGACCCGGCCGACGACGCCCTACCCGTCCACCCGCTCAGTCCGCCACCGTACGCCGCGAGCATCGAAATCGACAATCACGCACAGCCCCGCCCGGCGGTTCGCATCGCTCAACGGCATCGGCGCTCCCGAGTAGACCGCCGTCACCCCGTGGCGGCTGACGTCAGCGTGCGGCTCCCAGTGCCCCAGGGCGACGTAATCCCAGTGCCCCCGCGCAGCGGCCAGCTCCCGCTCGTGGATCGGCAATGACCGGTAGGTCTCGCCGCCCTCCGGGACGAAGTGGCCATGCGCGAGCGCGATGTGCCATCGCCGGTCGAGCCGCTCCGGCAGCCCGTCGAGCGGCCGGAAGTGCCAGTCTGAGTCCAGGTACGCCCGCCCCCAGACCACCAGGTCCACCCCTTCCGGCTCAATGACCTCGCCTCGGTGCTCCCGCACGATCGTCAGCCGCTTCGCGATCGCCTCCATATCGTGGCGCCAGTAGATGCTCCCCGGGTCCATTGGGTCATGGTTCCCCGGAATGAGGAACGCCTGGCCTTTGAAACGAGCAATCTGCGCGGCAGCCCACTCCACCGTCTCCGCAGGCACCCGGTCATTGTCGAAGATATCCCCCGCCAGGACGAGCACATCCGCACACGCCCGGTTGGCGAGGTCGATCACCCGGGAGAATGCCGCTTCCATCCGCCGGCGCCGCTCCACCCATCCCGGGTGGTCGTTTCCAGCGTACGCACCGAGGTGCACATCGGAGGTATGCACCACCCGCAGGGGCCGCGGCTCACGCACCGAGCGCCTCCCGCATACCGGCCAGCTGGCGCGCATGGTCGAGCGCGTGGAGTCGAAGGAAGAGCAGCCACTCGCGCCAGTTCAGCGGGCCGAAGAACGGGTGCTCCCACCGCACCTCCAGGTGGGCCCCCGGGTCAGCCGCCCGCACGTGCTCATACAGCGAAGCGTTGCCGGCCGCCTGGGCCTCGAGGATCTGCTCCCGCTCGCGCGGCAGCTCCGGGAGACCGTTTGCAGGGCGCTCGCCCGTCAGCGCCACGTGCAGCACCGCAGTTGCGACCTGCAGGTTCCAGCCCACCACGTGGGCGAGACAGTCCATCGGGCTCCACTCGTCTCCGGGTGGATGCTCCTCATACCGCTCCGCGGGGATCGCCCGCGCGGCGGCGAACAGCTCGGCCATGCCGCCTTCGACCCGTTCAATCAGCTCCTCGATGCTCCGCGACGCTGCCTGCGCCACGAGGTACTCCCGGATGCGCACCCGTTCCGATTCCGGCATCGTCATGCCCCGGCTCCTTCCCCGGCGAACCGCCGGTAAAACTGCACGGTCGAAAACCCGGCCGCACGGCGTGCCGCCGGCCGCAGCTCTCCGGGGAGCCGGAGTCGGTGCCAGCGGTGCTCAACCATCACCACGCTGCCGCCCGGACGTGCAGCCTCGGCCAGCGCCGCCAGCGCCGCCTGCTGTTCGTGCCGGGGCAGGTGCCCAACATAATGCGCGGCGATGACCGCATCGAACCCCCTGCCCACCCGGCGCAGGTCACGCCCGTCCCCATGGGCGACGACCCCCTCGCCGAGCCGCCGGGCGGCTGCTGCGACAAAAAACGGCGAAAGCTCAATACCCCGGAACTCAACGTCCGGCAGCCGCGCCCGCAGCGCCGCCAGCAGCATGCCCGGTCCCGGGGCAACCTCCAGCACCCGGCGCGCCCCCGTCCGCCGTAGCCAGCCGGCCAGCAGCTCGGCGACCCGGCGCTCGCTCCCCGCCCAGTACACCGGCCGGATGACGCGCTCGTAGAGGGCCACACTCCGCGCAGAAAAGTAGCCCTCAGGCAGGAAATGCCATCGCCGGAAGTACCAGCCCGGGTACTCCACCCCCTCCGCTGCGGCCGGGTGCTGCTCCAGTGCAGCCCGCAACGCAGCCGCCTGTGCCGGAGGCATTCCCTGCAGCATCATGCCTGCGCATTCTCCGCGCCGCGGTGGGTCCTGTCACGCAACCGTCCCCCGGCCCGTAGAATGCGCCCTCATCCCACCCGAGGTATCTACCATGATCACCATTGTCGCCAAACTCCAGGCGCAGCCCGGCAAGGAGGCCGAACTCCGCGCCGCGCTCACCGAGATGGTCGCCGCCGTCAAGGAAAAGGAGGCCGGCGCTGTGCCCGCCTACTCCCTCCACGTCTCCGACTCCGACCCGACCGTCTTCCTGTTTTACGAAAATTACCGCGACGCTGCCGCCTTCGAGGCCCACGGCAAGACCGACCACATGCGTGCTCTCGGCGCAAAGCTCGCCGGGCTCCTCGCCGGCCGGCCCGTCATCGAGCGCTATACCAAAATCGCCGGCGTCGACTGAACGTCGGCTTTCCCGGGGATGGTTGTCTCTTAGCACGGCCGGCGCGAACGTTCCCCCCGTGGACCTCGTTCGCGCCGTCGTGCTCGGCATCGTCCAGGGCCTCGCCGAGTTCCTGCCGATCTCCAGCTCCGGTCACCTCATCCTTGTCCCGGCCCTCTTCGGCTGGGAGGACCAGGGGCTCGCCTTCGATGTCGGCCTCCACGGCGGCACCCTCCTCGCCCTGCTGGCCTACTTCTGGCGCGACTGGTACCTCATGTTCCGAACCGGCCTGGCCGACCTCGCCCGGCACGGTGCCCGCGTCTCCGCATGGAGAACCGACACCCGTCTCCTCTGGCTCCTCGCCCTTGGATCTCTCCCTGCAGCCGTCGTCGGTCTCCTGTTCGATGACTGGATCGAGGCGAACGTCCGCCAGCCCTGGCTCGTCGCCATCATGCTCGCGCTGATGGGCACGATGATGCTGGTCGCCGATCGGCTCGCCGCCAACCGCCGGCCGATGGCCCATGTGGGCGTTGGCGATGCGCTCGCCATCGGCGTCGGCCAGGCATTCGCGCTCATCCCCGGGGTCTCCCGCTCCGGCGCGACCGTGACAGTAGCGCTCGCCCGGGGGCTCCGCCGCGAGGATGCCGTTCGCTTCGCGTTTCTCCTGGGGACGCCGGCGTTCGTCGGGGCCCTGCTGCTGAAATCGGCCGACCTCGCCGCCCTCTCCGGGACCGAGGCCCGCGACATGCTCGTCGGCTTCGCCACCTCGGCGATTGTCGGCTTTGCTGCAATCCACTTCCTGCTGCGCTGGGTGCGTACCCGCTCCCTGCTTGTCTTCGTGCTCTACCGCTACGTGGTGGCCATCCTCACCCTGGCTATCGGCGCCTACCGCGTCGCCTGAGCGGCCTCCAGCCGCCCCCGCCCGTATGATGCAGCCACACCAGTTGTCCCGGAGGTTTCCGCATGGTTCTCGAACGTCTGCGGCTCGATGGCCCGCCGCGCAGGGTGGCCATCGTCACCGGCGGCGGGCGCGGGCTCGGCAAGGCGATGGCCATCGCGCTCGCTGAAGCCGGCGCCGATATCTGCATCGCCAGCCGCACCCGCGCCCAGCTCGAAGAAGCAGCCGCCGAAATCCGCGCCGCCGGCGGCCGCGAGCCGCTCGTCGTACCCACCGATGTCCGCGTCCGCGAGCAGTGCGATGCGCTCATCGAGCGCACCGTCGAGCACTTCGGCAGGCTCGACATCATGCTCAATAACGCCGGCATCGGCGACCGGCGAGGCGCCGGCAACCGCATCCAGGACCTCGACGACGCCGACTGGCAGGACACCATCGAGGTCAACCTCTACAGCACCTTCTACTGCTCCCGCGCCGCTGTCCGCCAGCTCCTCAAGCAGGGCACCGGCGGCGTCATCGTCAACGTCGCCAGCGGCACCGCCCTCCGCTCGTCGCCGCAGTCGCTCGCCTACGCCGCTGCCAAGGCCGGCGTCATCTCGCTTACGAAAAGCCTCGCCGCCCAGGTGGTCGGCGAAAATATCCGCGTCAACTGCATCATCCCCGGCTTCGTCGCCCAGGCCCCGGCGCAGTCCGAAGAAGAGGCCAGCATGCGCGCCCAGCGCGGGCGGTTCATCACCGTCCGCCGTCTCGGGGAGGCCTGGGAGCTCGGCCCCCTCGCCGTCTTCCTCTGCTCCGACGCTTCCAGCTATATCACCGGCGAATCGTTCGTCATCGACGGCGGTGGCCTGGCCGGCGGCGTCGCCCCCACCGGCTGGGTCGTCGCCGAACCCGCGGAGGTGCGCCATGGCTGAGTGGAACCGCAAACCCGGCTTCGACCTGTCCGGCAAGAGGGCGCTGGTCGTCGGCTGCGCCAACCCGGCCGGCCGCGCCCTCGCCCTTGCCCTCGCCGAAGCCGGCGCCGACGTCGCGGTCGCCTCGGCCACAACCGACGGCGAGGAGATGCTCGAAGCCCGCCGCATCGCCAAGGCCGTCACCGAAATGGGCCGCCGCTCCTTCGCCCAGGGCTGGGACGTCACGCTCCCCACCAACGTCCAGGTCAGCATGAAGCAGCTCGGCAAGGAGTTCGGCCGCCCGACCATCCTCGTCTATAACGCCGACCTGCCGTTCGCGAAGCCGTTCGAAAAGGTGACCGATACCGAGTTCGCCCGCCTCCAGGCTGTCAACCAGAACGGCGCCTTCTACACGGCGCGCAGCTTCGTCCGGGAGTTCCCCGAAGGCGAGGGACCCGGGCGGCTCATCTTCGTTACCTCGATCTTCGCCGAGCGCGGCGTCGAAGGCCTTGCGGCCTACACGGCGGTGAAGTCCGGCGTCATCGGCCTTTCGACGGCTCTCTCGCAGGAACTCGCCGCCCGGGGCTTCACGTCGAACTGCATCGCCACCGGCTGGATGGACTGGACGCCCGGCCGCGGCCCCGATGAGATCGGCGCCAACCTGCTGATGCGCTTCATCCCGATGCGCCGCTTCGGCCGCGCCGACGAACTGGGCCCGCTCGCCGTCCTCCTCGCCTCCGAAGCGGCCGGCTACATCAGCGGACAGGTCTTCCACGTCGACGGCGGTGTGAGCCAGCACCTGTAACGCCCGCGGGCGGGCGCGCTACTCCGCGTGCCCGCCTTCAGCGCGCTGCCGCTCCAGCACCCTGCCCAGCGCCCGGCCCTTGTCGGGCGTTGGGTCTTTCACCAGCCCGTAAATCTCCCGTCCTTCGTGGTCCTCGGGCAGGTACTCGGTGATGGGCAGACCCTCCTCGGTCACGAACAGGAGACAGTGGCAGTACTTATAGATCTGCATTTCGTCGCACGCGCAGATCCACGTGCGCCGCTTCACCTCTTCGTCTTTCGGGAGGTACAGCCCCTCCGGCCAGTTCCCGTTCTCGTCCTTCGAGGGGTAGAAGTTGCACGGACAGAGCGGCCGGCCGTACTCGTCGAGGTTGGCCGCCAGCCCCAGGATCACCGCTTCGGTAATGCTCGGGTCCGGGTGGAAGTGGGTCCCCGACTTTTCCGCGAACTTCCGGGCGTACGCCCACATCTTGTCAATTGAAGCCTGGCTCGGCCTGTCCAACGGCGTTCCTCCTCAGCTGTTGCTCTGATTATCCGGCCCGCAGGCGAACCCTGCTCGTTCCGCGTACCATGCGGCCATGCCCCGGTCCCATCCGCTCGCCCACCGCATCGCCGCCGCCATGCGTGAGGCAACCCTCGCGCTCGGCCGTCATCCCGTGCTTGGCGACGTCGCCGAGGTGGCCGGCTTCACCTGCATCGACGCCGGCCTCGGCGTCTCGAGCGCGAATGTCGCTCTTCCGGGGAGCGTGGAAGGGCCGGCCATGCCTGCGCTGCGAGAGGTCGCAGCATGGTTCGCCGCCCGCGGCCTCAACTTCCGCGTCGACCTGCCGGCCGATGCGCCGTCCGACCTCATGGCCGCGGCGATGACGATCGGGTTGCGTTTCCGCGAACGCCAGCCCGTCATGCTCCTTGAGCGCCTCTGGCCCGAGCCGCTCCCCGGCAAGCTCGACGTCCGGCCCGTCGCCGATGACCGCGATGTAGAGGACTTCTGCGCGATCGACACGCTCGAGTTCGAGGACGACCCCCTGCTCGCGTCCATCATCGCCGCCGCGCGCGAGCACCCGGCCGTCCGCCTGCTCACAGGCTTCCTCGAGGGCCGGCCGGTCGCACGCATCGCAGCCATGCTCCACGGCGACCTCGCGACCCTCCACAGCCTCTACGTCCACCCTGCCTTCCGCCGGGGCGGGCTGGGCACCGAGATGACCCTCCGCGCCATCGCGCTGGTCCGGTCCGAAGGGGCAGCTGCGGCCGCCCTCGCGTCGACCCTGGCCGCCGTGCCGCTCTACGAACGCCTCGGATTCCAAACCATCGGCGCGACCATCGTCATGGGGTGCGATAGCCCGCTCCCCTGAGCCCGGCTAAATCGTCAGGCCGCCGAGCCCCTGCACGCCCCGCACGTACTCAATCTCGCCCACGTGGCGGTATCCGTGGCTCAGGCACACACCGTAGATGCCGTCCCAAAGCGACATCTCCCCGAGCGGCTTGATCGTGACTTTCCGCTCGTCGAACTCCTCGGGCGACATGCTGGCGAGGTATCGGTCGGTCGCTTCCCAGACCTTCTGCTGGTACTCGTGCCACTTCGCCACGTCGGAAATCCGGATGTCGTTCGCCTCCTCGGCTGTCATGCCCGTGCCCTGGCTGGTGCGCGGCAGGCCGAAGTACTCGTGGTAGTTTCCCTCCAGCCACACGGTCGGCTTCTGCTGGGCCACCCAGTTGATGATGTTGTCCTCGGTGCGGACGTAATGCCACAGGCTGAAGAAGGCGCTCACGCCCCCCTCCTTCGGTCGAAAGTTCAGCTGCTCGGCGGTCATCCCTTCGACCGCCTTATCGAGCAGGTCGTGCATCGACCTGAGTGACGTCCGCAGAATCTCATGCGCAGTGCGGGGCATCAGTCCTCCACCATCGTTCGTCTGGTGGGGCCGATTCTACGCCACAGTGCGCTCGACGTTGTCGAATGGCGCCGGCTAGACCGCGACGGCCGTGGGCTTCGGCTCTTCCAGCGCGTACCCTGCGCCCCAGCGGTTGACGATGTAGACCGGCCGGCTCGGGTCATCTTCCAGCTTCTGACGCAGGTAGCGGATGTACAGCCGCAGGTAGTGCGTCTCGCCGGTGTACTGGTTCCCCCACACCCGCGCAATGAGCGCCTTTGATGGCACGACCTCGCCCGCGTGCTCGGCCAGGGTCCAGAGCAGGCGGTACTCCGTCGGCGATAGCGGCACCTCGCGCCCATCCTTCCACACCGTCTGCGATGCCGGGTCGATCTCGATCGCTCCCACGCGTACCCGCCCCGGCGTCTTTCCGTTGGACCGGACCGCGCTGCCGGCCGTCATCTCGATGCGCCGCAGCAGCGCCCGCAGCCGCAGGTCGATTTCGTCTGTGCTGCAGGGCGGCCGGCAGTATTCGTCGGCCCCCGCCTCGAAGCATCGCAGCATTTCGGCCGTCGTACCCGTGCATCCCACAGCGATGACCGGTACCCGGGTCGCCCGCCGCAGCCGGGCGATCGCCTCGGATGGGAACCCGACCTCCCTGCCGAGGTCGACGACCACGGCGTCGGGCTCGGCCCGCTCGAAGGCCGCCGCAGCGCCGGCCGGGTCCCCGAAGGCGGCAACCCGGTAGCCGCTCGCCTCCAGCTCCCGGGCGCGGTCAAACGCCCGGTCGAGCCCCTGCGAAACCACGGCCACGCGCAGTCCGACGGGCGGCGGCAGCTCCGCGGTATCACGCATCCGCAGATCGGGCATCGCCGTTTCCCTCCCCATCGGTGCCTTCCCCGATGTTTCGCCGCGGGGCGGCAGCCGAAAGTACCGGTATGCGGAGCCTGTCGCCCCTTCCGGTCCTCCTCGGTTGCGCAGCGCTCTGCTCGGCGCTCAGCCTTGCCGCGCTGCGTTTCAATCCGGCAGCCGAAACCGTAAACCCCGCATCCCAAATGTCGGCAGAGGAGGCCGCCCTCCCCGCTGCCGGCTCCCCGTCTGTCACGGAGCTGACACCCCCGGCGGACCAGCCGGCCCACCTGCCGCCGTCGCGGAGGCCCGCGCCACCCCGCCTGCCCCGGCCGCCGAGCCGGTGCCCCTCGCGCTCACGCACGCGCCTGCAGCAAGCAATCCCGAGCCGGTTGCTGCGATGCCCGCGGCCGTGTCGCAGCCGCGGGAGTTCGTCTCCGTCGAGGACCGGGCGGTCGAGCTCCTCGCCGCCATGAACGCAGCCCGCGCCCAGGCAGGGCTCGAACCGCTCACCTGGGACTCCGACCTCGCCGCCGTCGCGCTCGCCCGTGCCGGCGACCTCATCGAGCACGACTACTTCGACCACTACGGGCCTGATGGCCGCAGCGCCTTCTCAGAACTGGCTGCACGCGGGATCCGCTACGGACTGGCCGGCGAGAACCTGGCTCGAAACAATTACGCCGAAGCCAAAACCGTTCAGGCCGCGTTCCAGGGCCTGATGGGGAGCCCCGGCCACCGGGCAAACATCCTCGAGCCCCGGTTCTCCCGGGTCGGCGTCGCAGCCGTCCGCGCTGGCCGGGTCTGGCTCTACGTCACCATCTTCACTGACTGACCCGGCGGCCCGCCGTAAACAGTTGGTGGTGGGCGATGAGGGGCTCGAACCCCCGGCCTTCTCGGTGTAAGCGAGACGCTCTGACCAGCTGAGCTAATCGCCCACGGGCTGCTACCTCTCCAAGTCTACCGCCCGCCGGCCGCTTCGGTCGCCTCCGCAAGCCGTTCGAAGGCCGCAGCCGTTGCCTCGCGCTCCACCCCGAGCGCCCGCTGCTCCTCCAGCCAGGCGCGGAAGCCGGCAGCGTCCCACCGGCCGACCCGCCGGAATCCCTCCAGCGACGGGAAGCCGGCGGCCGCCGCCCGGAGGTCCATCAATGCGCGGTTACGGTCGGCCACTGCTCGCGCCTCCCCGCTCGCGATTGCAGCCTCCAGCTTCGCATTCCGCCGGCCCAGCACGCCGGCTGCACGTCCCGGCTCTTCGAAATAGGCATCCAGCGGCGCCTCCGCCAGCAGCCGCGCGGCCGTCAGTGCCCCAACGCCCGGAATTCCCGGCAGGTCGTCGGATGCGTCCCCGCTGGCCGCCCGGTAGTCGAGGTACCGCTCCCGCGGAAACGCCGTCGGCCTACCTGCCGCGTCCCGCGGAGCAGTCTGCTCCGCGAAGTTCTCCGCGGTAATGACGACCTTCTTCACCGGCGAGTAGACCGAAATGCGGTCATCGACAAGCTGGAGGAAGTCGCGGTCCGTGGAAACGATCCGGACGGGGCCATCCTCCGCCAGTGCGCGGGCGGCGATCAGGTCGTCCGCTTCGGTGTTCTCGCCCCGCAGGACTTCGATGGGCAGCATCGCCGCCAGTTCAATGAACGCGCCGATGGCGGCGAGGATGGACGGCTCGTTCTCGGCGAATGCCGGATCCGACTCCCGTCCGGTCTGGTACGCGGGGAAGATCGCCCGCCGCCGCACCGGGCGTCCCGCATCGAAGGCGATGGCGAGCCCGGTCACGGCCCTGGGGGAGTCCAGCAACCGCCCCTGCGCGCCCGGCCGGCCGTCCGGCGGCTCACCGGCACGCACCAGCGCGCCGAACACCGCCTGCGCCAGCCCGAGCAGCGCCGCCCGCTGCTTTCGCTCGGGCGTGTGGGCGCCCATGGGCCGCCGCAACGCATGGAAGCCTGCCCACGCGAGATTGTTGCCGTCCAGCACCAGGAGCACCCGGCCAGTATCGCACACACCCCGACCTGGCGACCGGTGCCGATTGGTTTGGTTTACGGCACATATAAACAATTATCTCGACGCTCGTCCGGGATTGACCTATCCATCCCTTCGGGAAGGCCCTGATTCGCCGTGCGCGCGCTCCGCCCGAGGATTGTTGCAGCCCCTTGTCGAGGTTCCGAATTGTCTACGCAGCGTCTGACCGAAATGCTCGAGGTAACGCCGTCCGACCAGGCCCTTCGCCAGCGCTGGCTGCAGCTCACCGACCGCGATGTGGCCCTCATCCGCGAGGCAGCTGTCTTTCTCCGCCCCCGCGCTGACGACATCGTCCGTCGCTTCTACGACCACTCCTTCGCCTTCCCCGAGTTTGTCCGCAAGGTCGAAGAGTCCAGGTCGAGCAGGGCCCGACTCGAGGCTGCCCAAAAGGATTACTTCCTCCGCCTCCTTGAAGCACGGTTCGACAACGAATACTTCGAGCACCGCCTCCGTGTCGGTGCTACCCATGCAGTGTTGAACATCGAGCCGCGCTGGAACGTTGGCAACTACGCCGTCTATTCGAGGCTGGTCTTCGATGAGCTGGCCAAAAAGCTCAAGGGCCAGAAGCTGATCGAGACAATCGAAGCCTTCGCCAAGGTCTTCATGCTCGACGCCAGCCTTGCGGTCGAAACCTACATTTCAGAGGGTGTCCTGGCGCGCCTCGTCGACGCCTGTAAACTCGTGAACGGTGCTGCTGGCTCCATGCGCGAAGGTACCGCGCAGGTCGATGCCGCCGCCCGCGAAATCGCCAACGCCACCCAGGAAGTCGCCCGCGGAGCAACCGTCCAGTCGTCGTCGCTCTCGGATCTCAGCGGCCAGATGCGCTCCCTCGCCGACGGGGTCAATGAGGTCGCAATGGCTGCCTCGGCGCAGGCCGATGGCCTCCGCGAGGCTGCCGGCACGGCCGAATCCGTCCGCACCGCGCTTTCCGGCGTCGCAGCATCGGCCCGTGCCGCCGCCCAGAAGGGCGAGGGCTCCCTCGCCGCCGCCCGCGAGGGCATGACCGCCGTCCAGCAAACCGTCGACGCCATGAACACCATCCGCGAGGCCGTGCGCGGCACCGCCGGCGAAATCGAGGAGCTCGGCCGCCGCGGGTCCGAAATCGGCGCCATCGTCCAGGTTATCGAGGACATCGCCAGCCAGACCAACCTCCTCGCTTTGAACGCCGCCATCGAGGCCGCCCGCGCCGGCGAGCAGGGCCGCGGCTTTGCCGTCGTCGCCGAGAACGTCCGCTCCCTCGCCGAGCGCACCGCCGTCGCCACGAAGGAGATCGCTGGCCTCATCGCGGCAGTCCAGCAGGGAACTGGTCAGGCTGTCCGTGCCATGGAGGCGTCCGTCCGCGACGTCGAAGTCGGTGCCGCCCGCGCGAACGAAGCCGGCGCGGCGCTCTCCCGGATCGTTGATTCCGCGACCGACGTCAACGCCGAAATCGAGCGGATCGCCGCCGCAGCCGCGGGCATGCAGGAGGGCGTCGAGTCGCTTGCCATCCAGGTCCGCGACGTCGCCGCCATCGCCGACCGGCTCGCCGGCCTCGCCGCCGAGATGCGCGGCCGCAGCGACCGGGCCGTCGAGGCGATCACCTCAACGTCCGCCGTCGCCGAGGAGTCCGCGGCGGCCAGCGAGCAGGTGTCCGCCAGCGTCGAGGAGGTCACTGCCCAGGTCAGCGAACTCGCCGGCCTCGCCCAGAAGCTCACCGAGGTCTCGCGCGACATGGCTGCCTTCCTCGCCCGGTTCGGCGCCCTCGCGCACGACTCCGAGGGGCGGAGCTACCGCGCTGCCGCTTAGCAGGCGCGCCTGCTACGGCAGCCCCTCCTCGGCGATCGACGGCAGCGGCACCACGTACGTCCACCGGTCCGTTTCGTCGAAGACGAGCACCCCGCCATCGTGCACCGCCTGGACCAGCTGCCCGGCGTACCACGCGGTCGCCACCCCGTGCGGGTTGAGCGCAACTGCGCGCTGGACGACGGGAAGCACTTCCTCGGGCGGGCGCCCCATGGCGACCAGCACGGCCGCCAGGTTGAACGCATCGCCCGCTCCGAAGCCGAACCGCCGGTCGAATCGGCGCAGCGCCCGCTCAGCATCCCCCAGCCGGCCCGGGTCGACCGATGCGGCGGCCACCAGGGCGACGGTCTCCCGCCTTGCGTAGTCCCGCTCGAACGGATTGATCCGCGCCGCCGCCTCGTACCGCTCCGCTGCACGGGCAAACTCGCCGCCCGCAAACGCATCCCAGCCCGCCTGTGCGCGCAGGTCGGCGGCCGGCAGGGCGACCGCGATGACGACCCCCGCCGCTGCCGCGGGCACCCCGGCGAGGAATCCCCAGGAGCTCGGCCGCCGCTGCACTGGCCGGGCCATTGCTGCCGCTCCCATGGCCCCCAGCATGGCAAAGAACAGCGCATGCGCGGCCAGCGAAATTGGGTTGAGCAGGGTCAGCGCGCCGTAGGCTGCCATCGCCGCCCACGCATACGGCCAGTCAGGGCCCGGCCCGCCCCGGGCGCGGCGCACTGCCCGGATTGACGCCGCCGCACATCCGCCGACCAGCGCGAGCAGCAGCGCCAGCCCGGCAAGGCCGGTGGTTGCTGCCGTATCCAGCACGGAGTTGTGGGAGCTCTGGGCGATGAGGTCATACTCCTCGTAGGCGCCGCCCAGGTCGGCCGGCCGCCAGCGCGGAAAGCCGAGGTGGAGGCCGTCAGGCCCCGTCCCGAGCAACGGCCGCGCCGCAATGACGTGGAGCGTGCCTTCCCACAGGGCCAGCCGCGTCGAGCCGCCGGTTTCCGCCCGGGTGGCCTGCCCCGAAACCCGCGCCGCGGTGCCCTCGAGCCCGCCGGCGGCCAGTGACGCGACCGTTACCAGCCCGAGCGCAAGGCCGATGACCGGCGCAGCACGCAGCAGCGGCCGCCCGGCCTCGCCCGCAATCCACCGGGCCACAGGCACGAGGACGAAAAACAGCAGCACCGCGGCCAATCCCGACCGGCTCTCTGCCTCGAGCACGATGAAGAGCGCTGCCGCCCAGCTCGCCGCTGCACCGGCCGCGAACCGCCGCGCGGGCACAAAGGCCACGAGGCCCATCGAGATAACCGCAAACGCCGCGAGCTCGTTGGCGTTGCCAATCGTCCCGATCGCCCGGTCCGAGGTGTCGATCCACCAGTCGAACGGGTCCTTTCCGGCTGCCTGGACCGCTGTGTAGGCGAACGCGGCTGCAAGCCCGGCGAATCCTGCCCCGAAAACCCGCCAGCGGCCGGATGCCGCCAGCGCCCAGCCCCCGGCGAAGAGCGCCGCACAGGCAAACTGCGTCACGATGCCCTGCCGATACTGGTAGTAGCCGAACACGCTCCCCCGCCAGTCGAGCCCTGCGGCCGCAGCTGCGACCACGACCGCCAGCCATCCACCGAGCACGCCCTGGAGCCACCCGGGCATGGTCCGCCGCCAGCCGCCCCAGAGGAAGCCGGCCACGGTCGCGCCGCCGGTGGCCGCGAGCAGCGCCTGCTTCGGCAGGGTGAAATCGTCATAGAGTGCCGGCCAGAACACTGAGGGGACGCCGCCCAGCGCCGTCGCCATCGCGCCGGCCAGCAGCCAGTCGGCCGGCGCTGTTCGTCGAACGCTCACACGGTCATGGTACGACCGTTATCCGGTATGGCCCGGTTCACCCCGCGCCCAGAGCGCCCGCTCATCGATGCGCCGCTCCATGGTGTGCTGCACGGGCACGAAGCCGTGCGCCAGCCAAAACGGCGCGCCCGAATAGTTGCCCGAGGCCCAGTGGAGCGTGCATAGCTCATGGCCGCTCGCCGCCGCCCACGCCATCGATGCCCGCAGCAGGGCCGTCCCCACGCCGCCGCCCCGGGCCGCCCGTGCCACGACGCCTTCGAACAGGTAGAGCCGCTGGTCGTTACGGACATTGGGCGGCGTAAACCCCGGCAGCAGGAACGACTGCATACCAATGGCGCGTTCGCCCTCCCACGCCAGGAACGTTGGCGTTTCGCCTGCCAGCGATGCCTGCAGGAACCGCTCCATCGCAGGCTCCGTCTCCGGTATCGCCGGCCAGAACATCGGCGAACTCCGGTGGTGCTCCATCAGCTCGAGGCTGAGCTGCCGCACTGCCGCGATATCTTCCGGCGTCGCCCGGTCGACCCGTACGCCTGCGGCGGGCCGCCCGTCGACCGGAGCGCCGGTCAGCCGCGTGGCCGCGGTCATCGTCCGCCCGAATCCGAGATTCACCCAGGCCTCTTCCGTCTCCCGGTCGCCAGGAACCACTTCCACGCGGTGAATAAGCAACCCATCGCGAACCCAGCGGCCGGCCAGCGCTGCGTACAGCAGCCGGTAGATGTCGGTGGCGTTTTCGCCCGCGGCGACTGCGTGCCCCAGCACCGGCACCATCGCGGAGCGGGGCGGCACAAACTGCGCGGCGAAGTCCGTCGGCGCGATGAACACCCGGTTCGCCGCGCAGAAGCCGACCACGCGCCCATCCCGGACTGCGACCACACCTTCCGCAAACTGCCCGCGGCAGATGGCGCCCAGCACCTCGCCAGCCGCCGCCGGGTCCTCCAGCGTCCCTTCGAGGAAAGGGAGACGCGCGCGGTCGGCACGGTGACGGGCGGCGAGCAGCGTCGCACACGCGGGCAGGTCGTCATCAAGCAGGGGGCGGACCTGGATGTGACCGGGCATCCGCCGAACTGTAACAGGACGGGCGCTTCGCCTTTACCCCGCCCTGTTTCGCGCGTGTTTCGTCCATGTTACAATTCCATTAAATCTGCTTGGAGGCAGAGTACGCATGAGGAGCAACGTCGTGACCGACCCCGAGGAAGCTGTCAAGCAGGCATCCGCCCACCTCTACGAGGCCCTGACCCATCATTACGGGCCCCTCGACCTCGCCGCGCACCAGCCGATCGTCCGCGCCATCTCGGAGTACGGCCAGCGCTGCCGCGAGCATGATGAGGTCGGTCAGGAAGTCGCCAGCCGCCACGTGTACGAGGCGCTCACCCATCACTTCGGCCCGCGCGACCTCGCCGCCAACGACCCCGTTGTCAGGGCCCTCGCCGAGTACGGCGAAGCCTGCCGCCGCGCCGGCGTCCGCAAAAGCTGAGGGCCGGCAGCAGCCACGGGCAATGAGGAGCGCCCGGAGGGAATCTCCCCGCCGGGCGCCGTGCTGTCGGTCCTTGGGCTTCGTTCCGCCCGCCTAGCAGCGCGGGACCCGCTCCTCGAGCGCGGCCACCAGCCCGCTGATCGGTACCCGGACCTGCGCTTGCGTGTCCCGGTCGCGGATGGTCACGCAGTCATCTCCCGGCTGGCCGTCCTCGCCGACCGTCTGGAAGTCAATCGTGACGCAGCATGGCGTGCCAATCTCGTCCTGCCGCCGGTACCGCCGCCCGATGCTTTGCGTCTCGTCGTACTGGGTCATCCAGAGCGGCCGCAGCATGTCATACACCCGGCGGGCCGTGGGCCGGAGCGCATCATTTTTCGAAAGCGGCAGCACCGCCACCTTGATGGGCGCAAGCCGCGGCTTGAACTTCAGCACTACCCGCTTCTCGCCCTTTTCGTCCGGCTCCTCGCTGTAGGCGTCCAGCAGCACCACCGCGAGCGTGCGCGTCAGCCCGGCCGCCGGCTCGATCACCCAGGGAACGACGTGCTGTCCCGTATCCTCGTCGAAGTACGTGAGCGGCTGGCCGCTCAGCTTCGCGTGGGAGCTCAGGTCGAAATCGGTCCGCGCTGCGATCCCTTCGAGTTCGCCCCAGCCCCAGGGGAAAAGATACTCAATGTCCGTTGTGGCCGCGCTGTAGTGCGAAAGCTCGTCCTTGTCGTGGTCCCGCAGCCGGAGCCGCTCGGGCGCAATGCCGATCACCTCGATGTACCAGCGCAGCCGCTCCTCGACCCACTGCCGGTGGAGCGCCAGGTACTCGACCGGGTTGTCGCGGTCCCGCGGCGGCATGCAGAAGTACTCCATCTCCATCTGCTCGAACTCGAGCGTCCGGAAGATGAACCGGCCCGGGGTGATCTCATTGCGGAAGCTCACCCGTGTCTGTGCGATGCCGAACGGAAGCTTCCGCCGCATCGACTGCTGCACATTGACGAAGTTCACGAAGATGCCCTGCGCCGTCTCCGGCGGCAGGTAGGCCATGTTCGCCTCGTCGGCCACCGGCCCCACCTGCGTGCGGAACATCATGTTGAACTGGCGGGGCTCCGTCAGCTCCCCGCCGTCGTATGGACACAGAGGATTCCCGTTCGCATCACGCGGTACCTCGCCGTAGGCCCCCTCCTCGAGGTGGTCGGCCCGGAACCGCCGCTGGCACCGTTTGCAGTCGACCAGCGGGTCCGTGAAGTTCGCAACGTGGCCGCTCCCAACCCACACCAGCGGATTGGTAATCAGCGCAGCATCCAGCCCGACGACGTCGTCGCGCTCCTGCACCATCGAGCGCCACCACGCTTCGCGGATATTCCGCTTCAACTCCACCCCAAGCGGCCCGTAGTCGTACGCATTGGCGAATCCGCCATAAATTTCGGCCGATGGGAAAACGAAGCCGCGACGCTTCGCGAGCGAGACAATCGTCTCAAGGTCGGGTGCTGGCACGGGAACCTGCCTGGATACCGGAGTCGGCGCGCCGGGCTGACGCGCCGCCATCATGTCACCTTACCGCGCCGGGCCCTTAGCCGCCGGAGCCGGCGAGGCGCGCCCGTACGTCCTCGACGCTGAGCGGCACCTCAAACACCTTCACCCGAGACGCGCCGCCCCTCACCAGTACGACATCGCGCCCCGGCAGCCCCAGCGCCTTCGCCAGCAAAGCGGCCACGGCCGCGTTCGCCTGCCCATCGGCAGGTGCCGCACGGACACGTACCCGCAGTGTGCCACCCGCCTCGAACCCCTCCACGGCATCCCGGCCGCCGCGCGGGGTCACCCATACCGTCAGTCTCGTCATGAAAGGGCCCGGTCAGCCATGTTGGTGTAGAACAAATGTTTGTACTGTGCTATGGTACGCCACGACGGCGCCCGGGGATGGTATCATCCGGCGCCGAACGAACCCGGCGGGTGGCCCACACATGGCAGATGCAGACCGCGCTCGCGCGCTCGAACTCGCGCTCTCCCAGATTGAAAAGCAGTTCGGGCGCGGCGCCATCATCAAGCTCGGCGACGCCGAGGCGAACCAGACCGAAGTGATCTCCTCCGGCTCCCTCGCGCTCGATATCGCCCTCGGCGTCGGCGGCATCCCCCGCGGGCGGGTCACCGAAATCTTTGGTCCCGAGTCGGCCGGCAAGAGCACCCTTGCCCAGCACGTCATGGCCGAGGCGCAAAAGATGGGCGGCACCGCCGCCTACATCGACGTCGAACATGCCATGGACCCCGGCTACGCCCGCGACCTCGGCATCAAGCTCGAAGACCTCCTCGTTGCCCAGCCCGATACCGGCGAGCAGGCCCTCGAGATCTGCGAAACCCTCGTCCGCTCCAATGCGGTCGATGTCATTGTCGTCGACTCCGTCGCTGCCCTCGTGCCCCGGGCCGAGATCGAAGGCGAAATGGGCGATGCCCACGTCGGCCTCCAGGCGCGCCTCATGTCCCAGGCCCTCCGGAAGCTGACCGCTACCATCGCCCGGACCAGCACCGCGGTGATCTTCATCAACCAGCTTCGCGAAAAGGTCGGCGTCGTCTTCGGCAACCCGGAGGTGACCCCCGGCGGCCGTGCGCTCAAGTTCTACGCCTCGGTCCGCATCGACATCCGGCCCGTCGACTCCATCAAACGCGGCCCCGACATTGTCGGGCGCAGGGTCAAAGCCAAGATTGTCAAGAACAAGGTCGCACCGCCCTTCCGCCAGGCCGAGTTCGACATCATGTTCGAGCCCCCGCGAGGCATCTCCCGCACCGGCGATATCCTCGACCTCGGGGTTGAGCATGGCATCCTGACCAAGAGCGGCGCATTCTATTCCTACGGCGATATGCGCATCGGCCAGGGTCGCGAGAACGCAAAACAGTTCCTCGACGATAACCCCGAACTCGCCGTCGAAATCGAAAACGAAATCCGCCGCCAGGTTGGGCTCCCAATCCGCGAAGTACGAGGTGAGCAGCTGGTGGAACGGTAGTTCCCCGGCCGTATGGACGAGTCAGCAAGTCCCCAGGTTCCCCGCGTCGTCTCAATGAGCCCGGCCGGCCGCGGCAGGCTCCGTATCGTTGCGCTCAGCGACGGCCGCGAGCTCGTCTTCTCCGACGAGGCTTGCGAACGGGCCGGCCTGGCTGTCGGCATGGCTGCAGACGCCGACCTGCTCGCGCAGCTCGACCACGAAGAACGCCGTGCCAATGCGCACGAGGCCGCCCTCCGGCTCCTCGACGCCCGCCCGCGCTCCGAGCATGAGATGCGCACCCGCCTCGCCCTCCGCGGGTTTGACCCCGAGACGGTCGCCCACGAAATCGAGCGGCTCCGCAGCGCCGGCCTCCTCGACGATGCCCGCTTCGCCCGCGCCTGGGTCGAAGACCGGATGCGCGTCTCCCCGCGCGGCACCGCCATGCTCCGCTACGAACTCCTCGGCCGCGGCATCGATCCCGAGGCAGCAGCCGCTGCCACCGACGGCATTGACGACCTGGAACTGGCCCGCTCGCTCGCCATCCAGCGCGGACGCCGCTACGTTGACCGCTCCCACGAGGAGTTCCTCGCGAAGGTTGGGGGCTTCCTCCGTCGCCGCGGCTTCGATTACCGCGTCACCGCCGAAGCCCTGCGCACCGCCTGGGAACAGCTTGCAGGCGACCGCCCGGGCCCCGATATCGCCGACGCACCGTAAGTGCGGCGCTATCGAAGCGCACCAATCTCTGGCAGAATCCGCAGGCACGCTATCCTCGGCCATCGCGGCCGGCACCGGAGGTTACATCGTCCATGGAATTGCGCTTCGGCGAGAAAGAGGAGGCCCTCCGCGCGGAGGTCCGCAAGTTCCTGCAGGAAACGCTCGGCAATCGCCTCGAAGAAGGCGGTGAACAGCTCGGCACCCGCTCCGACGAGGAGTTCGAGTTCGCCCAGGAGTTCAACCGGAAGCTCGCCCAGCGCGGCTGGATCGCGCCCGCCTGGCCGAAGGAGTACGGCGGCCTAGGCGCCTCCATCTTCGAGCAGATGGTGTTCAACGAGGAGTTTGGCTACTGGGGCGCACCCGATACCGGCACCCGCGGCTTCGGCGTCGGCATGATCGGGCCCACCCTCATCATCCACGGCACCGAGGAGCAGAAGCGCTATTACCTCCCGAAGATCACCAGCGGCGAGCACATCTGGTGCCAGGGGTACTCTGAACCGGGGGCCGGCTCCGACCTCGCCTCGCTCCAGACCCGCGCCGTCCGCGACGGCGATGACTACATCATCAACGGCCAGAAAATCTGGACCTCCGGCGGCCACCGCGCCAACCAGATGTTCTGCCTCGTCCGCACCGATCCGGAGGCCCCGAAGCACCGCGGCATCAGCTTCCTCCTGATCGATGACATCAAGAACACGCCGGGCCTCACCATCCGCCCGCTCATCAACATGGCGAACCGCCACCACTTCAACGAAGTTTTCTTCGAGGACGTCCGCGTCCCGGCCAAGAACCTCGTCGGCGAGGAGAACCGCGGCTGGTATGTCGCGATGACACTCCTCGATTTC
This sequence comes from Tepidiforma thermophila, assembly GCF_002563855.1. Taxonomy (NCBI): domain Bacteria; kingdom Bacillati; phylum Chloroflexota; class Tepidiformia; order Tepidiformales; family Tepidiformaceae; genus Tepidiforma; species Tepidiforma thermophila. The sequence goes on along the minus strand of NZ_PDJQ01000001.1, from coordinate 2,156,473 downwards.
GAACGGTCAGGCATTGGCACCACCGCTTCCCAGCGGCGCACCCTCGAAAAGCTCGCGCGCACGCTCCGGGAAGGCCCGGCCGACCGCCGCGCGAAGTACCGGACGAAGCTCGCCGACCTGGTCATCGCCAACAACGTCGGACGCTACCTCGGCTATCGCATCGGCTACATCCAGTCAAAGGGCCAGGTGCCGAACTACGAGGCCTCGGTCGTCAAAATCTTCCAGTCGGAGCTTGGCCAGCGCATCTACAACTTCGGCGTCAACATGCTCGGCCTCGCCGGGCAGCTCCGCCCCGAAGAACCGCGCGCGCCGCTCCACGGCGAACTCCCCGAGTCCTACCTCATGTCGGTCCCGTCGACCATCTACTCCGGGACCAACGAAATCCAGCGCAATATTATTGCCACTCGCGGGCTCGGCCTTCCGCGCGGCTAGGCAAACCGCCGGCCCAGTCCACAGGCCGGAGGGCGTGCAGCACCGGCTGCACCCCCTCCGGCACTCCCCACGTACAATCGGTCCGTGCTCACCCCCGCAGAGTTCGAGCGCCGGCTCAGGGTCATTACCGCCCTGGCGGCCCTCTTCGGCCTGGCCGTGTTCGCGGCGCTCCTCTGGTGGCAGGTGCTCGATACCGGCCTTGCCAGCCAGGACCGCAATCCCCGCACCCTTAGCCGCTTCTACGACCCCGGCCGCGGCCGCATCCTCGACCGCGAGGGCAATGTCCTCGTTGAAACCCTCAGCGGAGGCCGGCGGTACCTCTACGATGCCTCGCTTGCGCACGTCGTCGGTTACCTCGACCCGCGCTACGGCTCCCAGGGCATCGAACTCGCCTACGATGCTGTCCTGGCCGGCCGCACCGGCAGCGGCTGGCTCGACGCCCTCCGTTACGAACTGCTGCGCGAACCTGTACCGGGGGACGACGTCCGGCTCACGATCGACCCCGCCGTCCAGGCTGCAGCCCGCGAGGCCCTCGGCAACAGGAAGGGAGCCGTCGTCGCACTCGACCCTGTCACCGGCGAGATTCTCGCGATGGTGAGCGTCCCGACGTTCGACCCCGGCAGCCTGGGAAACACCGGCGAGTCCCTGCTGCAATCGCCCGACGCGCCGCTGCTCAATCGCGCGACCCAGGGGCTCTATCCGCCCGGGTCGACCTTCAAGGCCGTGACCGCCGCGGCTGCCCTGGAAGCCGGCATCATTACCCCCGAAACAACCGTCGAATGCCCGGGCGAAATCATCATCGACGGATTTCCCATCTCCTGCCGCAACACGCCGCAGGGCGTCGGGACCTACACCTTCAGCCACGCCTTTACCTACTCCGTCAACGCAATCTTCGCCCAAATCGGCGTCGAGCTGGGCTGGCAGCGGCTGGAAGCAACCGCCGCCCGCTTCGGATTTGGCCGTCCCATCCCGCTGCCCCTTGAAACGGCTGCCTCCCAGGTCAGGTCGCCCGGCGCCAGCCGAGACACCGTCCTGCTCGCCTCGACCGCCTTTGGCCAGGGGCAGCTGCTCGCCACGCCGCTCCAGATGGCGCTCGTCACCGCCGTCATCGCAAGCGGCGGCGAGTTGCCCCGGCCCCGGATCGCCCTCGAGGCCGTGGACCGCAACGGTGCGGCCCGGCCGCTCTCCGCTCCGTCGTCCACCCGCGTCCTTGACCCGCGGTTCGCCAGCCAGGTCGCGGCCATGATGGCCGCGGTCGTGGAAGCCGGCCAGGCGTCCGGAGTGGCAATCCCCGGTATCCGGGTGGCGGGCAAAACCGGCACCGCCGAGGCGGGCGACGGCACGTCCCACGCATGGTTCATCGCCTTCGCTCCCGTCGAGCGGCCGCGTATTGCAGTCGCCGTCGTCGTCGAATCCGGCGGGCAGGGCGGATCTGTCGCCGCGCCGATTGCCGGTCAGGTTATCCGTGCGGCGGTGGCCCGATGACCGGCCAGCCGCTTCTCGAACGCGCGATCGCGCGTGTCTTGCGGCTCGGCCTTCCTGCCTCGCTCCATCCGTCCTCCCTTGCCCAGGCGGTCGTCGATGCGGTCCTGGGTGCCGCGGCCGGCGGCGAGGTCCCCAACCGCATCGTGGTGCGCCTCAGCCCAGGTGATGCCCGCAGCCTTTCCGACGTTCTCGATGACCTTGAGCCAGCCATCCGTGAGAGCCTCGACGCCGCCTGCCGCTCCACCGGCCTGCGGCCCTTCGCTGCCTGGCAGCTCACCTTCATGCCCTCCGTTGCCTGTGAGCCGGGCCAGCCTGCCGTCAACGTCGATTTCCACGACCCCGCCGCGCCTGCCAGCGTCGCCACGGTCCGTGAGACCGTCCGCATCCGTCGCCTAGAAGGGCTGCGTCTGCGCCTCGCCGCGGGCCCTGCGGTTCCGCTGACCCACACCCCGTTCGTCCTCGGCCGGGGGGCCGACTGTGACCTCGTCGTGCCCGACCTGACAGTCTCCCGCCGCCATGCCGAAATCCGCCATGGACCCGGCGGCGGTCTCGAAATCCGCGACCTCGGCAGCCGGAACGGCACCTTCGTGAACGGCGAACGTGTCGCCGCCGCGCCGGTTCACGCCGGCGACGTCATCATGCTCGGGTCGGCCGAGCTTCGCCTCGAGGCTGCCCCGTGAGCGACTCCGTTGAGCTGCTCCTCCTGCGGCTGGCGCTGTTCGCGGTGGTTTTCGGCACCTGCGCGGCCGTCGCATATTCGCTCCGCTCGAGCTACCTCCCCCGGCCGGGCGGTCGCGGTGACCGACCCGCCGCCCAGTGGCGGCTCGTGCTCGAAGTCCCGGGCGAGTCAGGCGTCCCGCGGGGCACCTCCTACCGCCTCGCCGGCGTCATGGAGATTGGGCGTGACGGCGGCGCAGCCATCGTTATCGGTGACCCTTCGGTCTCCGCGCGGCACGCCCGTCTCGAACTCCAGCCCGGCGGCTGGCTCGTGCGCGACCTCGGCAGCACCAACGGCACCTTCGTCGACGGCCTCCCTGTCCCGCCTGGCGGCCTGCGCCTCCGCGGTGGCGAGCGGCTGCAGCTCGGTGCCGTCGTCCTCCGGCTCGTTCCCCCGGAGCGGTAGCGGCAGCGCCGCTACTTCCGCGCTTCCAGCCGCTCCAGCCGGTCGCGGAGCTTCGCGTTCTCCTCCCGCAGCTTCTCGAACTCCTCGCGCAGCTTCCGCACCTCGTCGTCGGTCGCGGCCCCTTTGCGCAGCGCCAGCGCATTCTCCCGCGCCACCCGCACCCCGCGGCCGTCCAGCTCGCGCGCTGCCATCCGCTCCAGCGCGGGGACCTGCGACTCGTCCTTGAGGGTCTTGAGCGCGTTCGCCGCAGCGATGCGCACCCGGAAGTCCGGGTCGTCGAGAAACGTGGCAATCTCCTCGCCGAGCGCCTTCTTGCGCTCCGGGAAAAACTCGCCCAGCCGCGCCAGCGCCCCCACGGCCGGCGGCCGCGCCTGGAACGGCTCGCCGTATCGCGCGGCCCGCCGCAGGAGGTCGAATCCCCGCTCATCGCGCAGCTCAACCAGCCCGTCGATGCACCCAACCCGCACGACTTGCCGAAACGACGGCCGGTCGAATTGCGCTGCGATCGCGTCGAAGGCGGCTGGCAGCCGCAGTTTGCCGAGGCTCCGGCAGGCCTCCGCCTCCACGAACCACGACTGGTCGCGCCGCGCATACTTCTGCAGCGCCTCGAAGACGGCCTCGTCGCCGCGGAACTCGCCGAGCGCGGCCACGACCGCCCGGCGCGCCCGGGGCTGCCGCACCGCCAGGCATCGGAGCAGCGCGTCGCGCGCCGCGGTTGTCCGGATTTCGCCAAGCGCCCGTGCTGCTGCGGCCTGGACACCCCACCAGCGGTCGCCCATCACCGCAGCCTCAAGTGCGGCTGTCGCCTCAGCGCCGCCCTTTTTCCCCAGCTCGGCTGCGGCCCACGCCCGTCCGAGGATGCTGTCGTCCTCGCGCAGCTGCAGCCGCAGCTCCCCGACCGACTTATCCCACTCCAGCTCCTTCAGCACCCAGCCGTACGGGTCGAACCGGCACAGGTCCGGCTTCCACGGCAGGGGGAACACGAACTGCTCCTCAGCGCGCGTCACCTCCACCCGGAACGCCTGCGGCTTCCCGCGCCCCTTCCGGAAGTCGATCGTCACCGGGAAGCGGAAGATCGGCGTCCCGTCCGCCGTCTCCTGCGTTTGCTTCACGCTCACCGCCGCCAGCCCGCGCTCGTCATCCCAGCTCCAGCTGACCTTTAGCTTCGGGTGTCCAGGCCGGTACACCCACTGGTCGAAGAACCACTCCAGGCTGCGGCCCGTCTCGGCTGCAATGGCGTCCACCAGGTCCTGGGTTATGACGTTCTGCTCGGCGTGCTCGCGGACATACCGCTGCAGCGCCCGGAAAAACGCCTCATCGCCCAGCTCGCCCCGCAGCATGTGCAGCACGAGCGAACCTTTCTCGTACAGGTGCCGGTCGAAGATGTCGATCGGGTCATGGAAGACATTCGTCACGACCGGCCGCCGGTACCGCTCGTCCAGGTAGAGCCGCGTATTGTCGATGACCCCCTGCCGGTACCGGTCGACCCCGTGGTGGTGCTCGTCCCAGAGCATCTCGAAGTAGGTCGCGAACCCCTCGTTCAGCCAGCCATGCGACCAGTCCCGGCAGGTGAGGAGGTCGCCGAACCACTGGTGCGCCAGCTCGTGCGAAATCAGGTCATCGCTGTCGAAGTCCCGCTTCGCCTTCGCGTCGAGGAGGATGTTCTCCGTCATCGTCGTCGCGCTCGTGTTCTCCATCCCCCCGAACACGAAATCCCGGACGACGACCTGGCTGTACTTCGCCCACGGGTACGGCATGCCGGTCAGCTTCTCGAACAGCGCGACCATCGCCGGCGTGTTCGCAAACGTCCGCGCTGCTGCCTCGACATCCTTCGACTCAACATAATAGTCGATGGGCACCCGGTCGGCCGCACCTTCGACCCGTGCGAACTCACCCGCCGCGATGGTGAGCAGATAGGCGGGGTGCGGCCGGTCCTGGTGCCAGTGGAACGTGCGCGTGCCGTCGCGGTTCCGTTTGTCGCTCAGCAGCCGCCCGTTGGAGAGCGCGAACCAGTCCCCCGGGACCGTCACCACGACGTCCGACGTGAACTTGTCGCTTGGGTGGTCGAAGCACGGAAGCCAGAAGCGGGTGTCCTCGTCCTGGCACTGGGTCCAGACCTGGCGCGGCTTGTCGGGGTAGCCCGCATCCGGCCCGATGAAGTACATCCCGATGCGCGGCGCCGCCTCGTACGTGATGGCGATCGGCAGCTCCTGCCCCCGCTTTCGCCCCTCGCCGATGTCCACGGTCAGCTGCCGCCCGTCGTACTCGAACGGCACATCTCGCTTCCCGACCGTAACTGATGAGATGGTCATATCGACCGCATCGAACGGCACGAACCGGGTCCCGTCATTGAGCGGCGAAACCGTGTGCGTGACCGTTCCCCGCACCCGCCGCGCCTCGACATCAAGGGCGACCTCGATCTTGACGTGGAGGATGTCGACTACCCGGTCCCGCGGCCACACCGGCCGGTCGCCCGGCAGCGCGTGGGGCGGAGTGCGCGGCTCGTCGGCAGCCAGTGCGAGCCGGCCGCAGGAAAGGCGCTCACCATACAGGAACGACATCGGCAGGTCCGCCTCCTCGTGTTCTGGCGAGCCATCCTACGGGCCGGCCTCCCTACGGGCGACGCAGCCGCTTACGTTGCGTTGGCCTCCAGCCACGCCAGCACTTCGTCACCGTGCGCGTCCGGCTTCACCTTCGGCCAGGTCTTCGCCACCTTCCCCTCGGGGTCGATAATGACCGTCGACCGGATCAGCCCCTCGTACTCCTTGCCGTACATCTTCTTGGTGCCCCATGCCCCGTACGCCCGGGCGACCGCATTGTCGGTGTCCGCCAGCAGCGGGAACGGCAGGCCGTACTTGTCCGCGAACTTCCGGTGCGAGGCGCTGCTGTCGCCGCTCACTCCCAGCACCACCGCTCCCTTCGCCTGGAGGGCGCCATAGTTGTCGCGGAAGTTGCATGCCTCCCTGGTACACCCCGGAGTGTCATCTTTCGGATAGAAGTAGAGCACGACCCACTTCCCCGCGAAGTCGGCCAGGGAAACGGGCCTCCCATCCTGGTCGGGCAGCGTAAATGGCGGCGCCGGCGTGCCGGCTTCGGGCATCGTCATCCTCGGGTCCTCCTGCGAGGGATTCGTCAAATCCTACGCGGTGCCCTCCCCCGATCCGTCACCCGGAAAGCTGCTGGGCGAGTCGCAGGAGGCCGGCATTCACGGGCGGGTGCCCATTGTTCACCACATCACGCAGATTCACCTCAACCGACCGGCCGCCCTGCCGCCCGATCATCACCCCGGTTCTTCCCGCGACCAGTGCCTCGACGGCCATCGCCCCACCCTCCGATGCAACGAGCCGGTCGCGCATCGTCGGACGGCCTCCCCGCTGCGTGTGCCCGAGCACCACGACCCGGTACGGCCGGTCGAGCGCCTTGCCGATAATCGGCGCGACACCGAACGCGCCCCCCGCCTCGTCCCCCTCCGCGACCACGATGATGTGACTCCGCTTCCCCTTCGCCATGGTCTCCCGGATCCGCTCGATGACCAGGCCAATCTCCGCATGCGCTTCCGGCACCACCACGCCCGCTGCGCCCCCCGCGACCGCCGTGTGCAGCGCAATCGCCCCGCTCGTCCGTCCCATCACCTCAACGAAGAACATCATCCCGGTTGATTCGCCGGTGTCCCGCAGCTGGTCGATCGCCAGCAGCGCCGTGTTCACCGCGGTATCGAACCCGATCGACTCCTCCGTGCCCCAGACGTCGTTGTCGATGGTGCCCGGCAGCCCGGCCACGGCAACCCCGCATTCATCCTGCAGGGCCAGCGCACCCCGGAAGCTCCCGTCGCCCCCGATGACGATCAACCCATCGACGCCGTCGAGCTTCATCTGATTCGCTGCCTGGGCCCGGACCTCCGGGTCGAAGAACTCCGGGCACCGCGAGGTCCCGAGGATTGTCCCGCCGCGCTGGATGATATTCCCCACAGCCCGGTCGTCCAGCTCCACGAACGCCCCCCGGACGAGCCCACAGTACCCGTCGAGATAGCCCACCATCTGGACGCCGAGCCGGGTCGCCGTCCGCACGGCCGCCCGGATCGCTGCGTTCATCCCCGGCGCATCGCCGCCGCTGGTCAGGATTCCGAGTCGCTTCATGTCCACCACTCTGCGGGTTTCCCCGTGAACCGGGCAAGCGCCGTTGAACCCAGCGGCCCCGCTGGTAGCATCCAGCCATGGGGGGACTATCATCCATTTCCAGGTCGCGCCTGCTCCTCTTTGCAGGCGGAGGGCTTGGAACCGTTGTTGTTGCCGTCATCATCGCCGTCCTCCTCTCCGAAAGCGGAGGATCGGCAACCACTGCAGACGATACCCGTCCGTCGCCGACTGCGACCGCATCCGCCACCGCGACACCAACCGCCACCGCGTCGCCGACCCCGGCGGACCCGCCGCACGCTGGCATCCTCGATGGCGTTCCGATGACTGCCGAAGAGTGGGCCGAACGCAAGGACATCCTCCCCCTCGCGGTGATGTTCGACAACACGCCGAACGCCATCCCGCATCACGGCATCGGCGAGGCTGACCTTGTCTACGAAGCCCTCGTGGAAGGCGGCATTACGCGCCTCATGGCAGTCTTTTGGCGGCGAGACCCCGGGCTCATTATGCCCGTCCGCTCGGCCCGCACGCCCTTCGTCATCTGGGTCGACGAACTCGGTGCCCTGTACAGCCACGCCGGCTCTGCCACAACAACGAATGAAGCGAACGCCGCCGGCCAGATCATCGAGTGGGGCATCCGCGACCTCGACGCCTTCAAGCCCGGCTCGAATGTCGCCTACTACCGCGACTCCTCCCGCTACGCCCCGTACAACCTGGCCACGACGGCCGAGCGGCTTCGCGTGGCGGCCATCGCCCTCGGGTATGCCGGTCCCCCATCAGTCGAACCGTGGAGATTCCGCAATCCCTCCGACCCTCAGCAGGGTGTCCCCGCCGGCGGCATCCAGGTCGATTTCTCCGGCCGCATGTACGGCTGGCAGCTCATCCAGTGGAAGTGGGACGAAGCCCGCAAGGCCTACGGACGTTTCCAGTTCGGCGGCCCCTTCGTCGATGGCAACACTGGCCAGCAGCTGTTCTTCTCGACCGTCATCGTGATGCGCGTGAATGCCGCTGTCGTCGATAGCTCGGGCCATGTCCTGTTGGAGCAGTTCGGTGAGGGCCCGGCCACCGTCTTCACCGGCGGCCGCGCCATCGAAGGCACCTGGCGCAAGGCCGACCGCAAGGCCCGCACCCGCTTTTACGACGCCTCCGGGAACGAAATTGCCTTCGAGCGCGGCCCGATCTTCATCGAGGTCATCCCCCAGCAGGGCACATTCATCTTCACGGCGAACCCGGGCGACCTGCCCGACCTGCCGAAATACATACCGCCGCCACCCCCGGCCCCTGGCGAGGACGAGGAGCCCACGCCTGAGCCCGCGCCCGAGCCCACTGCTACGCCGACGCCACCACCGACAACGTCTGCCCCGACCCCGGCGCCCTCCACCCCGCCGGCCGCCACGCCGACAGCTTCGGCCATCGCGGAGCAAACGTCCGCGGCCACGCCCGCCGTTCCCGCGAGCCCCTGAGGCGGAACAGGTAGCCTGTTAGGGCACCCTCGCTATGATGGCCAGTCGAACAATCATCCCGCGGGGCCGCGGCCCCGCATCCGCCCTGGAGACCTGATGGCTGCTTCCCTGCCCTTCCTGATTAGCGCCATGAGCCTTGGCGTCATCAACCTGCTCATCTTCCTCGCGTCCGCCGTCATTCTCACCATCCCGGTGTTCGCGACGCGCGGTCGCACGCAGGCCATCTGGGCGGCGGTCATCGGGACCATCCTCCTCGTCGAGGCCGTCATTCTCATCGCGCTGGTGGTCCTGACAGGCCAGGGCAAAATCTTCAACTGAGGCGTGGCCCCTCGGCACGCTTCCCAATAACAGGTGCCCGGTCAGCCTCGCGCTGCCCGGGCGTGTTGTTGCCTCCCGTTGCTTCCCGTCGGGTCGTCTTAGAGCAGGCGCCGGATCGGCTTCCGCCCCGGCCGCGGGTCGTAATTGCTCTTGAACATCTCGAGCTTGTCCCGCTCAATCAGGTACTTCCCCGCAAACATCGTCGCCGGGATCTTGTTCTGCTTGATGAGCCGCCGGAGGCTCTGCGGGTGGATGGCGAGCTCACGGGCCGCCTCCACGAGGTCGTAGTAATCGTCGAACGGTGTTACCGAGGCCATGGGGGCAACCTTCGAACAGGGTCCGCCGAATCGCTGAACTGCTTAGGCACCTGAGAACCTAGCAGACCGGCTGCATTATTGTCTACACCCCTGAGCATTTGCGCCTTAGCCGCGCACCTCGTTGACGAGCGGCTCCCCGGCCCGCATCCGCGCAAGGTTCGGCAGGAAGTACCCTTCCGTCGCCCGGCGTTCGTTCCCCGCAGCGACGGCGGAGTTGTGCGGCGAAATAATCACATTCGGCAGCCCCCAGAGCGGCGAATCCGGCGGCAGCGGCTCTGTGGCGAAGACGTCGAGGTACGCACCGCCGAGATGCCCCGTCGCGAGCGCCTCAATCAGCGCCGCCTCGTCCACCACCTCGCCCCGCGCCACGTTCAGCAGGTACGCCCCCCGCGGGAGGGCAGCCAGCACCTCCCGGCTCACGAGGCCCCGCGTCTCGTCGGTGAGCGGGCAGGCAAGGACGAGCCAGTCGGTCTCCCGGGCGAGCACAGGCAGCTCCCCCGGGGGCACCACCCGCTCTACCGGGTCGCCCTCCCGCCGCGGGCTTCGGCGCACTCCCGTGACTTCGAGCCCGAACGCCCGCGCGAGCCGCGCGACCTCGCTCCCGATCGCCCCAAGGCCGACCACCGTCATCCGCTGACCGGCGAGGTCGGCCGGCGCTTCGCTGGCTGGCACCGGCTCCCATGCCCGCCGCCGCTGCGCGTCGGCCCAGCGCAGGAACGGCCGCGCAAGTATCAGCATCCCGCCGATCACTGTCTGCGCAATCGGCTGCGCCGTCGAACCGGACGAGGTCGAGAGCACCACCCCGCGGTCGAGAAAGCGGCGGAACACCGGGTTATCCACGCCGGCGTTGAACGTGTGCAGCCAGCGCAGGTTCGGTGCGCCCTGCGTTGCCGCGAAGAATGACCGCGAGTACTCCGGGTACACATCGCCGGAAAAGTACGCGAAATCGATCCGCTCCAGTACCTCAGCCGGCAGCCGGGCTGCCGGGTCATCTGGAAGCATAACGAGCTCCAGCCCCGGCCATGCCGCCTCGATGGCCTGCCGGTAGGTGCGTGCGATGTACGGGGAAACGAGCAGCACTGGCATGGCCGGATTATCCGCCCTCGCCGCTTTCCGGGCGCAATCGCCGCCCGATAACGACCACCCGCTCGCCCCCGGCGGTAGTGCAGATCAGCGTGACCTCCTCGCCCTCGAGCCTGCCGAGCGCCCGCCGGAGCTCGTCGGGCTCCAGCGGAAACGCCCGACGCCGGATCTCCGCAGGCTTCCATCCGCGGCTCCGCAGCAGCTCCCGCAGCCGCTTCACGCCGAACGGCATCACCTCCAGCACTTCGAACGCCGCGCAGAGCGGGTTGGCTGCCGCCCGGTCGGCGCTCAGGTACGCCACTCGCTCGTCGAGCTGCCACGCACCGAGGGCTGCAGCCAGCTGCCGCACCAGCCCGGCGCGGGTCACGCAAGACTCCGGGTCGAACAGGTAGCGTCCGACCTGCAGCCGCACGTCGTCACCCTCCGGCGCGTCCGAGTCGAGTTCGTGCCCGCCCGGGAGGAGCACCGCGCGCCGAAGCCCCGGCGCTGCGCCGCGGCCGGCCCAGAGCGTCAGCTCTTTGAGCTCCCGCCCGACCTGCACCGCTTCGACTTCACACCAGCCGGGGACCATCGCCCGGTCGAGTCCCGGCGGCCCCTTGAGCGCCCCGGCGGCCGCCCCGCCCAGCAGCTCGAGGCAGGCATCCCACGGCGGCGAAAATCCCGCCGGGTCGAACGTGCGCGCGCCGCCGGCCCGCCGGCCCGGGTCGAGGACGACCGCCGTCAGCGCCAGGTCGCACGGCGGTTGCAGCGCATCGCCGATGACCACTCTGCCGCCGGTGTTGACCTGCGCCAGCAGCGCCGTCGCAGGGTCGTGCTCGACCCCGGCGGCCGGCATCCCCGCCTCCGCGATCGCGGTGAGGTCGCCGCCCAGCCCGCAGGTCAGGTCCACAACCGGCAGCCCGAGCGCGGCCAGCCGTGCCGCCCGCCGCCGCGCCACCTGCGGGTGCGTGAGCATCTCCAGCCCCTCGGCCGTTGCGAGCCGCAGAGGCACCTCGCCGAACCGCTGCTGCATCCGGGCCCGCAGCGCGAGCTGCTCGCCCAGCGCCGCCGCCTCCTCCGGCGGGAACCTCCGGCGCAGCTGCATCGCAAGCCGGACAGGGTCATCGCCCGGCAGCGCGGTCCCGAGCGATGCAAGAGCCTCCTGCCCGGCCGCGCTTGCGAGGTACCGCGCCCGCTCCAGCTTCACCGGTCACCTGCCCGCGCCGAAGCGTGCGAAACTGTCGTCGTGGCCAATCTCATCTGCTTCGACTTTGACGACACCATCGTCCTCGACAATACCGCCCGCCAGCTCTTTGAGCGCTTCGCAGCCCCCGGCTGGCGCGACCTCGAGGCCCGCTACCGTGCGGGAGAATTCTCGGTCGAGCAGTACAACGCCGCCGCCCTCGACCTCGTGGAGGCCGACGATGCAACCCTCCGCGCCTTCGCACTGGAAACAGCCCGGCTTCGGCCAGGCTTCCTCGAGCTGATCGATTGGGCCACCTGGAACGACTGGCTGCCGGTTGTCGTCAGCAACGGCTTCGACCTCTACATCGACCCGGTGCTCGATGCCCACCGCCTCGACCGGCTGGTCCGCCACTGCGGGCGCACCTGGTTCGCCTACCGCTGGCGCGTCCGCTACGACAGCCCCCGCGGCGTCGAGCTCCAGGAGGGGTTCAAGCTCGCTTACGCCCGCGCCTTCCGCGACCTCGGCGATTTCGTCGTCTACATCGGCGATGGCGCCAGCGATATCCCGGCTGCCCGGCTTGCGCCCGTTGTCTTCGCGCGCAGCACCCTCCGCGAGCAGCTCGAAGACCAGCACCCCCGGCTGTACCCGTTCGAAACCTTCCATGACGTGATTGCCGTGCTCGAACAGGAGGCTCCCCGGTGGTACGCATCTTCCTCCTCTACGACTCCAGCGGAGGGCTGACCGCCCGCCTCGCCGACGCCGTCGAAGCCGGCATCCGCGATGGGGGCGGGGAGTGCCTGCGCCGCACGGTCGAAACGGCCCTGCCCGCCGATCTCCTCGCCTGCGACGGCCTCATCGTCGGCTCACCGAACTGGAGCGGCATGACCGGCCGCCTGAAAGCCTGGTTCGATGCCTCCGGCGACCTCTGGGAATCCGGCGAACTCGCCGGGCTGCCGGCAGGCGCGTTTACGGCCGGTTACTCCCGCTCGGCCGGCACAGAAGCCACCCTCCTGCAGCTGCTCCACCTGCTCCTCGCCCACGGCCTGGTCATCGTCGGGCTCCCCTGGAGCGAACGGATGCGGCGGTCCGGCTCCTACTACGGCGCCACCGCCCATGGCGAGGTCACCCCGGACGACGAGGCGCAGGCCCGGGCCCTCGGCGCCCGCGTCACCGCCTTCGCGCGCCGCCTCCGGGCGGCTCCCCCGTAGCCGCCGGCGGCCGGTACGGCTGCAGGAACCAGCCCCCCGCCACGAGGTCGTGGAACACCGTCAGCCGCCGTCCGCCCTCCAGCTCCACCTCGAAGTAGACCCTCGCGATCTCCTCGCGCCACCACTCGTCGTCGATCCGCCACCGGTCGTGGATCGCGGCCACCCGCCGGAACCGGCCGCGCCAGGCGATAGCGCGCGGTTCGCCCGCGGCATCCGCCTCGACGGCCAGCCCCCGCGGACGGTTCAGGAACCGTAGGCCACGAGCGCCACCTGGCGCTCCGGGATCCGTGACCATGGCTGCACCTCCACGATGCGGTACACCTGCGGCTCACCAGCCCGCGCATGCAGCTGCGCAATCGCTTCGTCCAGCTCCCGCTGCCGGCCGCGTCCCGAGCTCCACAGCAGCTGCTGGTGCGCGTACTCGCTGCAGATGCCCGCCAGCTCGACGCCCACGCTCAGCGCTGGTGCCGGCAGCCGCAGCGCCTCCACCTTCGACCGCAGCACGAACAGCGCATGCCGCGGGTCGGCGGTCGGCTCACGGAACGCAAGCCGGCGGCTCACCCGCGTGCTGTCCTCCAGCCCGGTCCACCAGGTGATGATGCGCACGGCTCGTCCTGCGACCTCCTCCCTCCCGAACGCCCGCGCGAGCGCCGCTTCGCTGCCTGCAAGCAGCGCCGCCTGCGAAACTGCCGGCGCCGGCAGCTCGACCTCCTCCGTCACCCGCAGCTCCTCCTGCGCGGGCTGCAGCCGCGAGTCGTCGCGGCCGTTCGCCAGCTCCCACGCCCGCCGGCCTGCCGGTCCGAACTGCGCCTGCATCGCCGAAAGCGGCAGCGCGGCAACCTGCGCCAGCCGCTCGATGCCGAACAGCCGCAGCCGCTGGTGCATCGCCGGCTCCACCGGCAGCACCTCAACCGGCAGGTGGGCAAGGAACTCCCGCTCCCGGCCCGGCACCACCGCGATCGACTGGCGCGGCCCGCCCCGGTCACCCGCGATGCAAAAACCAAGCCCAAGCGCGCTGCAGGCGGCATGCGCCGCGAACACCGTCGTTGCTGCCCCGGCCAGCACCGGCAGGCCTGTCTCCCCCGCGAGGCTTTCCCGCAGCTGCGCAAGGTACGCTGCCGTCCCCAGCCCCAGGAGCTCGGGCAGCCCCCGGATTTCGCAGTGCAGGTGTCCCTGGCCTGCCTCCTCCACCACCGGGCTGCGCTCGCGCAGCAGGGCTGCCAGCCGTTCGGCCTCCGCCCGGAGCACCGATGCCGCCAGCGGTAAAAAGACCGCACCCGGGCAGAGCGCCAGCGCCCGCCGCAGGCTCATCCCCGGCGCAACCCCGGCGGCCATCGCCTCCGGCGAGCAGGCTGTCACCTCCGCATGCTCCTCCGGTGCGCCTCCCACAACCACCGGGCGCCCCGCAAGCTGCGGGTTCTCCCGCCGTGCAACCGCAATCGCGAACCAGGGGACCTGGATGCAGGCAAAGTCCATCGGACTTCCGAGAATAGAACATACGTTCTAAAACCGGAAGAGCCCGCGTGTGAAAATTCTGCACCCTACGGCGCCGGCGCCCCCCGGCCCGGCCCGGCCGCCTCCAGCGTCGCCTCGAACGCCGCAATCGCAACCTCGACCTGGCTGTCATCCGGCACCTTCGTCGTCAGCGCCTGCAATGCGATGTTCGGTGCAAACAGCGCCCGCACCAGCCCATTCTCCCGGTAGCGCGCCCCGAACCGCAGGATCTCGTAGCTCACACCGGCCACCACCGGGATCAGCACGATGCGCGAAGCCACGCGCACGACCAGGCCCTCATCCACCAGCAGGTCGAAGACGAAGAACGTCACCAGCGCCACCAGCACCACCACCAGCAGGAAGCTCGTGCCGCACCGCTGGTGCTCCTTCGGGAACCGCCGCACCTCGGCCACCGTCAGCGGTCGGCCCGCCTCGTACGCATGGATCGTCATGTGCTCCGCGCCGTGGTACTGGAACACCCGCCGAATGTCGGGAATCAGCCCGATCGCCGCAATGTACCCGACGAACAGCCCCAACCGCACTACCCCCTCCGTCAGCACCACCCAGGCCCGCGCGACATCCCACCGTTCGAGCAGGTGCGCAAGGAGGATGGGTGCCGCGAAGAACACCGCCACCACGAAGAGCAGCGCCAGCACCATCGTCCCGAGGAACGCCTTCTCCGGGAATTCGATTGGCTCACCGCTCTCGTCCTCTTCCTCGAATGCCACGCGCGAGGAGAAGTTGAGTGCCCGCATGCCCAGCGCCAGTGTCTCCCACAGCACGACCACGCCGCGCAGCAGCGGAATCCGCCGGCTCCGGCCGGTGTAGATGCCGTGCAGCCGTTCGGAATGGGTGACGATGTGGCCCTTCGGGTGCCGGACCGCCACGGCCATGTGCTCCGGGCCGCGGATCATCACCCCCTCGATGACTGCCTGGCCTCCGTAGTACACCTGCGCCGGCTCTGCTGTCATGTGCGGACCCCGGAAAATGGAAAAGGGGCGCCCATCGGCGCCCCCTCGCTGTCGCTCTTGCGGCTTAGCCGCGCTGGTACCGCCGGTTGAACCGCTCCACGCGCCCGGCCGTGTCGACGATGCGCTGCTCGCCCGTGAAGAACGGATGGCACACATTACAGACATCGATGTGAATCGTCGGCTTCGTCGACCGCGTCCGGATCTCGTTGCCGCACGAGCAGCGGATGACGGCATCCACGTACTGCGGGTGAATCCCAGCCTTCATCGTCATCTCCCTCACGCGCTCTCGAGCGCGTAGACGCTGACCTTCTTGCGCCGTCCCTTCGCGAACGGCTCGAACTTCACGCGGCCATCGATGAGCGAATAAATCGTGTAGTCGCGGCCCAGCCCGACGTTCGCGCCCGGGTGGAACCGGGTGCCCTTCTGGCGGATGATGATTGCGCCCGGCTTCACCACCTCGCCATCGAAGTGCTTCACGCCGAGCCGCTTGCTGTTGCTGTCACGCCCGTTCTTCGAGCTGCCGACACCCTTTTTGTGCGCCATCTCGCTACCCCTTCGTGATCGACTCGACGACGAGCCGGGTCACCGGCTGCCGGTGCCCGAACTTCCGCCGGTAGCGGACCTTGTTCTTGTACTTCATGAAGACGAGCTTCGGCGCCCGGCCGTGCTGCGTAATCCGGGCGCGCACCTTCGCGCCCTCCACCAGCGGCGTGCCGACCGTCACGCTCGGACCATCGAGGACCATCATCACATCGAGGTCCACAATGTCGCCCGGCTCACCTTCGATGCGGTTCACTTCGAATTCCTGCCCCTCAACGAGGCGCAACTGGCGCCCATCGGCGCGAACGATCGCTTCCATAGTTCGAACTCCGGGAACTCCCAGGCGGTTCTTCAAGTGTCGCCGGAGCCCCGGGTCCAGTCAACGAACCCGGGGCTCTCGTGAATGCCTCGCTGCAGTCCTGCGACGCCGGTCAGCCCCCGTCGGTTCGGGACTGGTTGCTGCTCTCCCACGCCAGACCGGTCGTCGGCTTCGGCTCGAAGATGGGGCGCCGGGGCGTCTCCTCCGCGGTCGGCTTTGCCGCGGCTTCCGGCTTCGGCTCTGCCAGGTCCGGCGGCGGCCACGGCTCGTCCGGGTCGCTGTTCAGCAGGCGAACAAGCTGCTCGCCCTCCAGCGTCTCGACCTCGATGAGGACATTCGCCAGCTTGTCGAGCAGCTTTCGGTGCTCGAGCAGGATCTTCGTCGCTGTCGCGTGCGCCTCGTCGATCAGCTCCCGCACCTCCTCGTCGATCTCCTCGGCAATCTTTTCGCTGTAGTCCCGCGTTTCGGAGATTTCGCGCCCGAGGAAGATCAGCTCTTCGGTCTTGCCGAACGTCCGCGGGCCGAGCTTCTTGCTCATCCCCCAGCGAGTCACCATCGACCGCGCGATCCGGGTCACCTGCTGAATGTCGCTCGAAGGCCCGGTCGAAGCCTCGCCGAAGACAATCTCCTCGGCCGCGAGCCCGCCGAGCGCGCTCGCCATCCGGTCCTTGAACATCGAAGGCGTGTGGTAGCTGGTGTCCTCCCCGAGGAAGCGGGTGTGCCCGCCGCTCATCCCCCGGGAGACGATCGTTACCTTGTAGACCGGGTCGTGGTGCTTCAGGAAGTGCGCCACGATGACGTGCCCGCCTTCGTGGTAGGCCGTGACCTTCTTCTCGAGGTCGCTCATCACCTTGCTCTTCCGCTCCGGCCCGAGGATGACCCGGTCGATCGCCTCGAGGAACTCCTTCATTGTGATGATCTTCTTGTTCCGCCGGGCGGCAAGGATGGCCGCCTCGTTCACAAGGTTGGCAAGGTCCGCACCGGAGAAGCCGGATGTCGCCTTCGCGAGCACCGCCACGTCGACGTCGTCTGCGACCGGCTTGCCCTTCATGTGGACGTTCAGAATCGCCTCGCGCCCCTTGATGTCTGGCGCGTCGAGCACGACCTTCCGGTCGAAGCGCCCGGGCCGCAGCAGCGCCGGGTCGAGGATGTCGGGCCGGTTCGTCGCCGCAATCACGATGACGTTCGTGCCCGTGTCGAAGCCGTCCATCTCGACGAGGATCTGGTTCAGCGTCTGCTCGCGCTCATCGTGGCTGCCGCCCAGGCCGGCCCCGCGCTGCCGGCCCACCGCGTCGATTTCGTCGATGAACACAATGCAGGGCGCGTTCTTCTTGGCCTGGTCGAACAGGTCGCGCACCCGGCTCGCACCAACGCCGACGAACATCTCGACGAATTCGGAACCGGAGATGCTGAAGAACGGCACCCCTGCCTCGCCGGCCACCGCCCGCGAGAGGAGCGTCTTGCCCGTGCCCGGGGGCCCCACCAGCAGCACACCCTTGGGAATCCGGGCCCCCAGCGCCGCGAACTTCTCCGGATATTTCAGGAACTCGACGACCTCGGCGAGTTCCTCTTTCGCCTCGTCCACACCCGCCACGTCCGCGAAGGTCACGGTCACCTTGCTCCCGGTGAAGAGCCGCGCACGGCTCTTTCCGAAGCTCATCGCCTGCGAGTTGGACCCCTGCGCCTGCCGCATGATGAGCAGCAAGAACAGACCGAAGAGCAGGAACGGGAGGATATTCAGCAGGAGGCCGAGGAACGGCCCGAAGCCGGAGCTGTCTTTGTACTCCAGGTTGACGGCAGGTACGCCCTCAGCCGTCCCGGGTGCACGGCTCAATGCCACCCCGCGCTGGGTCAGGATCTCCTCAATGTTCGTGTTCGGCCCGGCCTTCGCTTTGACGACCTTCCCCGTCTCTTCGTTCGCCTGCCGAATATAGGTGACCGTGAGCGTCCGACCGTCCACCTCGATCTTCTCGATGCGCCCGCGCTCAGCGTCCGTGATCACCTGCCCGAATTCGACCGACTGGTGGTCGCTGCCGTTGGCGAAGAACGCGAAGAAGATCGCGATGACTGCGACGATGACGAGGAGCCAGAAGAAACTGTTGCGAATCCAGCGGGAATACAATAGGGAACTCCGTGACGGCGCAGTCGGTGCCTGCGCACGATTCGAGTATAGCAGGTGCCCCGGGCCGTGCCCGCCGCCGATGTAAGCGGCGCTGTACGCTCCAGGCGCCCGCGCAGGGGCCTCTAGTATCGATACGTCACCGCCGCGCACCTGGCGCAGCACCGGCTCCCGGGGCCTCAAGGACGCGCGTTTCGCTCCCTGTCCTTCCAGCCGCTACGCTGTAGGCCATCCCCACTCGCGTTCCAGCTCTGAGGAGGCTGCATGAAGCTTGCATTCGTCGGCGGCACGGGTCCTGAAGGTCTCGGGCTTGCCATGCGTTTCGCCCGCGCCGGGCACGAGGTCGCCATCGGCTCCCGTTCCGCCGAGCGCGGCGAAGAAGCGGCCGCGAAGGTCCGCGAGGCCGTGCCCGGCGCCGTCGCAACAGGCGGCGACAACGCCTCCGTCGTCCGCGATGCCGACGTCGTTTTCCTCACCTTCCCCTACAGCGGGCAGGCGGCCACGCTCGAAGCGCTCGCCGGCGCCCTTACCGGGAAGATTGTCTGCAATGTCGTTGCCCCGCTCGAGTTCCGCCAGGGCGTCGGTGCGGTCGCGCTCGATGTCCCCGGCGGCAGCGCCCTCCAGGAGGCGATCGCCCAGCTCCCCGAATCGCGCGTCGTCAGCGCGTTCCAAAACCTCAGCGCCGAGGAGCTCCACCACCTCGACCACCCGATCGAGGCCGACGTCCTCGTCTGCGGCAAAGACGCCGAGGCCAAGCAGGTCATCATCGGCCTCGCCAATCAGATCGCCGGGGTGCGCGGCATCGACGCCGGCGGCCCCTCCCAGAGCCGCTACGTCGAAATGCTCACCGCGCTCCTCATCAACCTGAACCGCAAGCACAAGACCCAGACCAGCATTCGCATCGTGGGAATCTGACGATGCCGTTCACCGAGCGCTCCGGCACCCGCATCTGGTACGAAACCCGCGGCTCCGGGGACCCCCTCGTCATGGTCTATGGTATCGGCGGCCACTCCGGCGACTGGTGGGACGCCTTCCCGGCGCTCCTCGAGCCGCACTACCGCCTCGTCCTCCTCGACAACCGCGGCACCGGCCGGTCCGAAAAGCCGTCCGCGCCCTGGACCATGTCCGACATGACCGCCGACGTCATCGCCGTCGCCGACGACCTCGGCCTGGAGCGGTTCCACCTCCTCGGCTGTTCGCTCGGCAGCATCATCGTGCGCCACGTGGTCCGCGAGTATGGGCCGGCGCGTATCCGTTCGCTCAGCCTCCTCTGCCCGCCCAATGGCATCCCTGCAACCGAAGAGGACCTCCGGACCGCGCTCTTTTGGGACCCCGCCAAGCCGCTCATCGAGTCCGCCCGCGCCAGCTGGCCGATCATCCACCCACCGGAATGGACCACCCGCAACGAACACGAGCTGGTCGACCGGTTCAACCGCACGATGGCCAACCCAACGCCTGCCCGGACCTTCCAGTTCCAGCTCCAGGCCGCCCAGGCTGCGCCGGACCCAAACCCCGCCGTCGATGCTGCAGACTTCCCGGTGCTCATCCTCCACGGTACGCTCGACCGACTCGTGCCGCCGGCCAACGCCGAACTGCTCGCCCGGCAGATTCCCCGCGCCCGCCTTGCATGGCTCGAAGGCGACAGTCACAACTTCTGGGCGCACGATCCGGAGCGCACGGCCGCGGTGCTCCTCGACTTCCTCGCGTCCGCCTGAGCAGTCGCCCGGAGGTGGAACCATGAGCTCGATCGAAATCTTCGGCGTGCCCGGGCTCCCGGAAATCGTTCCGGGAACCGACCTTGCCGCCGCCATCTTCGACGCGGCATCCGCTGCCGGACGGCCCCTCGCCAGCGGCGATATCCTGGTCGTGACCTCGAAAATCGTCTCCAAGGCTGAGGGACGGGTCGTCGACCTCGCCACCGTCGAGGTTTCCCCCTTCGCCCGGCAGTACGCCGAGCGCTGGGAGAAAGACCCCGCTGTGGTCGAGCTGGTCCTCCGCGAGGCCCGCCGCGTCGTCCGCCAGGTCGGCCCCGTGCTCATCACCGAGACGCGCCACGGCTTCGTCTGCGCCAATTCCGGCGTCGACCAGTCCTCCTCCGGCGGTCACGGCCGGGCCGTCCTCCTGCCCGAAGACCCCGACGCCAGCGCGCGCCGCATCCGGGCCGGCCTTCGTGAGCGGGGCATCGATGTGGCCGTCATCATCTCCGATACCTTCGGTCGTCCCTGGCGCGAAGGCCAGACCGACGTTGCCATCGGCATCGCAGGGATGCACCCCATCACCAGCTACATCGGCCAGGTCGACCCCCACGGCCACGAGTTCCGCGTCCAGGCGCTCTGCACCGCCGATGAAATCGCCGGGGCCGCCGAGCTGGTCAAAGGCAACCTCTCACGCGTCCCGGCTGCCGTGGTCCGTGGCCTCCCCTGGGAGCCGGATGAACAGGCCACGATGCAGCTCATCATCCGCGAACCGGAGCGCGACCTTTTCCGCTGAGCGGGTGAGCGGGCCCCGGACGCCCCGCTACAGGCCCACGACCAGGCTCGCGGTGTGGCCGCGCGCCGGGTCGCCCGACATCTCGGCAAGCTGAAGCTGCCAGCCGTCCCGGAAGATTCCGTCCGTTTGCAGCGAGACACGGGACAGGTTCCTCCCGCTTTGCTCGTAGCCGGTCGTCGCGTACACCTCCGCGCACGCATCCTCCGGGAACGCAAGCTGCGAGGTCGCGATCTTATTCGCAGCCGCCGTCGCTCTCTCCAGGCTCGGGTAAACCTCGAAGTGGATGTGCGGCCACCTTCCCGGGTAACAGCCAGGGAAGACCGTCAAAAATGACACCCGGCCTGCCGAGTCCGAAGCCTGGACTCCTCGCAGGTAATTCTCATTCGGCAGCGCGTACATCGAGTACCGCCCATCCCGGTCGCAGTGCCAGAGGTACACGGCATGCCCGGCAAGCGGCGCGCAGCCGCGCTCCGTATCCACGAGCGTCAACCTGACCGTCAGCAGGACACCGGGCGCCACGGTGTTCGAGACCCCGAGGCTCGAGCGGATATCGCTGCGGACAATGCCGCTTGCCGTCAGCACGTTCGGGCCATTCGCCCCGTTGCCCGGGAACGGTCCCGCCGTCTCCTGCGGGATCGCACCGTTGCAGGCCGAGGCCGGCGTCACCGCCTCGGTCGGAATGGGCGAGACCGGGCGCGTCGCCCCGGCTCCCGGCTCGATGGTGCTCCTTCCCTCCCCCGATGCAGTGCCGATGCCCCCCGGGGCTGCGGGCGTCCCGGCCGGTTCGCCCGGGCGGTCGCTCCCGCTGCACCCCACAAGGGCGAGGGCGGCAACGCCACCGAGCAGTCTCAGCGCTCCCCGCCGGTCGAGCTGGTCCCGTAATGTCGCCAGGTCGAATTGCAGGCCACGGTTGTTGATGTCGTCGTCTTCGTGGGTACGGTCAGGAATGCGCGAGACCCGGTGACGCATGGCCGAACATCTCCCTGGATTGCCATCATCGGCAGACTGGCGGTGATGCCGCCAATCTCCGCACACGTGAGGCCACAAACAGGTAAAGAGGGTCAACGTTGGGAAAGGTCGGCCGGCCTCGGGCGGACCGCCTCGGCCACCTGGCCCGCCCGCTGCAGCTGCCGTGGATTCAGCGTGACCAACCGGTCGCCCAGCGTCTCCGCCACGGCGAAGTAGAGCGCATCGCTGCCCCGCAGCTGATGCTCGGCCGCGAGCGTCGCCGCCCGTTCGGCCAGCGGCAGCGCCACGGGCAGAAATTCGAAGAGCGGGGAAGCCCGCAGCTGCTGCTCAACCTCGCGGGCAAGGTAGCTGTCGCCCGTTCCCGCGGCGATAGCCGCCGACACTTCAGCCAGGGCAATGACTGGTGCGCGCAGCGGCTCGCCCTCCGCCAGCGCCTCGCGCAGCCACGCAACGGTCGTCTCGTGCTGCCGGTCCCGCGCGTTGAAGAGCGAAACGAACACGCTGGCGTCGAGCGTTGCCATCAGCGCTCGCCCCCCGGGCCCGACAGCGAGGGCATCGTCAGCCACGCCTCGCCGACTGCAGCAGCCAGCCGCTCGATCGCCGCGATCTCTGCCTCCGCCTCACCCCGGTCGACTCCCGCGATGTCGCGGTCGGAATACGGCCGGAGCGTTGCCACCGGGCTGCCGTTGACGGTAATCACGTACACGACCCGCTCCTCCCGCACGGCGCGGACCACCTGGGTCGCCTCGTTCTTCAACTGCCGAACGCCGATTGTGCGAATGGTCATCGTCCTTCGTGGCCACATGGTGGCCACCCAAACGGTGCCAGTCAAGCGCCCCTGACGCTGCCTCCGCTCGCTGCTACCATCCCTGCGTGGAAGTCGCCACGGTCCGGGTCAAACTCCTCCGGGACGGCGCGCGCGTTCCCACCCGCGCCACTGAACTCGCCTCCGGATTCGACCTCTCAGCCTGCATCACCGGCCCCGTCGCGATCGGCAATCGCCCGGTGCTCGTCCCCACCGGCATCGCCCTCGAAATCCCGCCGGGCATCGACGCCCAGGTTCGGCCGCGGAGCGGCCTCGCGCGCCACGGCGTCCTGTGCACCTTCGGCACGATCGATGCCGACTACCGGGGGGAACTGCTGGTAACGATGTACACCATTGCCCCCGGCATCGAGCACGTCGTCCAGCCCGGCGACCGGATCGCCCAGCTCGTCTTCACCTGGCTCGCCCCGGCCCGGTTCGAACTCTCCGATGACCTGGCGCCGACCGCCCGCGGCGCCGGCGGCCACGGGAGCACCGGCCGGTGAGCTATCTCTACGTCATCCTCGGGGCTGTCATCGGGGCGCCCCTTCGCTACTTCGTCGGGAGCCAGTTCAAACCCGGGCCCTGGGGGAACTTCCCGCTCGGCACCTTCGTGGTGAACGTGACCGGCTGCTTCATCATCGGGCTCCTGCTCGAGTTTTTCGCCGAGCGCGGCTCGCTCTCCCGCGAAGCGCGCCTCTTCCTCGTTACCGGCTTCCTCGGCAGCTACACCACCTTTTCGGCCTTCGGCTGGGAGACCTACGACCTCGTGAAGGTCTCAGAGCCGCTGACCGCCGCCGCCTACGCCGGGCTCTCCCTCGGAGTGGGCGTCCTTGCAGTCTGGGCCGGGGCGGCCGTCGCCCGGGCGATCGGCTGAGGTGCCGCCGGGCTGGAACGTAGCCCACTGGAAGCTATCCTAAATTGGTTACCTCCACCGGGGTTCTCTCACCATGTCCTACGAACTCGATACGCTCGTGCCCAACGCGGCGCCCGTCGAGCGCCCTGAATTCAACAGCGGCGACACTGTCCGCGTCCACGCCAAGGTCATCGAAGGCAACCGGGAGCGGATCCAGGTCTTCGAAGGCGTGGTCATCCGCAAGCGCAATAAGGGGCTCTCGTCCAACTTCACCGTCCGCAAGATCGCGGCCGGCCAGGTCGGCGTCGAGCGTACGTTCCCCCTCTACAGCCCGCGCGTCGACAAGATCGAAGTGGTGCGCCGCGGCAAGGTGCGCCGCAAGAACCTCTATTACCTCCGCGGCCTCACCGGGAAAGCCGCTCGCATCAAAGAAAAGCGCTAGCCGCCCCCTCTCGCAGCACCATGTGAGCGCGGCCCGGGCGATATTCGCCCGGGCCGCGCGGCGTCTGCCGATTGCGCGGGGCCGCCCGGCAGCATAAGAGTCAGTCGCCGATGGCGCCGGGGACCGGCACCCGCCCGCCGGGAGCAGCCTCGCGTCCCGGTTCGCCGGGAGGCCCCCCGGTAACGGTCCGGCGCAGCGGTAGCTCCGGCATCAGGAACGCCAGCACCGCACAGAGGATCGCCGCCGCGACTGCTCCCCAGTAGATGTGCCGGACCGCGATGACGACGCCTTCGCCCTGCGCCGTCCGCGTGCGGTCGAGCAGGGTATCGCCGTCCGGCATCGCCCGGATTGCCTCCTCGATGCGCGCGTAGACCGCCTCGTTCAGCCGAATCGTTGGGTCATCCAGCTGCTGGACAAGCGCCGGGCCGAGCGTGGCCTTCTCCTCCGCCGTGAGCCGGTCCGCGAACTCTGCGTGGTAGGTGTTCGCGAGGATCGCCCCGAAAACCGCGATGCCGAGCACAGCGCCGATCTGCCGGAAGAACTGGCTCGATGAGCTCGCGACGCCGATGTACTGGTAGCTCACCGCGTTCTGCACCACCAGCGACATCGTCGGGAGCACCAGGCCGAAACCGAAGCCAAGCACGACCATCACCGCACTCACCTGCCACAACCGCGTTTCGAGGCTCACCTGTGTGAGGGCGCCGAGCGCTGCCGCAATCAGCACCGTGCCGAAGACCGTCTGCCACTTGTACTTACCCGTCCGGGCAATCACCTGCCCGCCGACCACGCTCGTCAAGAGCACCCCGAGGCTCTGCGGCGTCGTGATCACCCCGGAGGTTGTGGCGGATGCGCCCAGCGCCGTCTGGACATAAATGCCAAGAAACTGGAACGCCCCGAATACGCCGAACCCGAACGTAAACACCACCAGGTTCGACAGCACGAACACCCGGTTGCGGAAGAGATGGAGCGGGAGCGTCGGCTCAGGATGCCGCAGCTCCTGCAGCACGAACAGCACCAGCAGCACTGCCGATCCCCCCAGCAGACCGATAATCTGCGGCGAATCCCACGCGTACCTGTCGCCCGCCCAGACCAGCGCGAGCAGCGTCATAACCGAGGCCGCCGAGAGCAGCCCCGCGCCGAGGAAATCCAGCTTCGGCGAACCGCTGCGCACCTTCGACGGAAGGTTGAACCAGATGGCCGGGATGGCCACGAGCCCCACCGGGATGTTGATGTAGAACACCCACCGCCAGCTCAGTGTGTCTGTCAAAAAACCGCCAAAGGTCGGCCCGACGACGCTGGCCAGGCTGAACACCCCGGTGAACAGCCCGATGTACTTGCCGCGCTCTGCCGGGGCGAAGAGGTCGCCCATCGTCGCGAACACCGAGGCGAAGATCATGCCGCCCCCGAGTCCCTGCAGCGCCCGCATCCAGATCAGCACCGGCATGTTCGGGGCCGCGCCGCAGGCCGCGGAAGCAACCATGAACAGGAACACCCCGCCGATGAGGAACAGCTTCCGCCCGTAGATGTCGCCCAGCTTCCCAACCAGCGGGATTACCACCGTCGAGGTCAGCATGTAGCTCGTGAACAGCCACGAAAGGAGCGTGAACCCACCGAGGTCGGCAAGGATTCGGGGCGTTGCGGTAGACACCACCGTCTGGTCCAGCGCGCCAATGAACAGGGACACCATCAAGCTCCCCAGCAGGAGCCACTTCTGCCGAGGGGTAAGCGTCTCCGCCAGCGGCTGCTGAGCTGCGGGTGCGTGCATCGGCTCGTCTCCTACGTTCACGTCAGCGTGAAGCGTTCACCCGAGCGTACATAGTTCGCGCAGACCAAACAATTGGGGAAGTCGCTGCCCTGGGTCAGCACCACGCGAGCCGCGCCCGCTCGCCGTCGAACCAGGCGACGGCCGCCTGTCCGAACTCCCGCGCCAGCGCCAGCACCTCGTCCAGCGGCGCACCCCAAACCGCGAACGACGGCTCCTGGTGGGTGCCGTCAGGCGATCGGCCTTCGGCCGGACCCCAGTGCCATCCTCGCCGTTCGATTTCCGACCGAAGTTCCGCATTCCTGGCCTCGTTCACCTCCCGCGGCGGCCGCTCGTGTCCCGGGTTCCACGCCGTGACGATGGCGAACGGCCCCGGGGCCCCCGGCACGCAGTCGCCGACGCGGAATGTCACCCGGCCGCCCGGCAGCTCGGCCTCGTACACCGCCGAGCCGTACACCGCTTCCAGCTCCGGGTCTGGCGCCCGGCCGGTAGAATCCCCGGTCATGGAAACGCCCCTGCACTTCGATTCACGCGGTCCCATCGGCATTCTCACCCTGAACCGGCCCGAGCGCCTCAACGCCATTGACCATGCGATGCTCCGCGCACTCCGGGCCTTCTTCGACGCGCGCCACCGCGACTACGGCACCCGCGTCATCATCATCACCGGCGCCGGCCGCGGCTTCTGCGCCGGCCTCGACCTGAAGGCCGGCCCCGAGCAGGGCCCCTGGCAGCCCGGCGTCGGCCCTGTCCAGGACTCGCTGACCTTCCAGGAAGACATCGCCGACTTGATGGTGAAGATGCGCGAATGCCCCCAGGCGCTCATCGCCGCGGTCAACGGGCCCGCAACTGGCGGCGGCCTTTCCATCGCCCTCGCGTGCGACATGCGCATCGGGACCGCGAACGCTCGGTTCGCCTGCTCCTACCTCAATCTTGGCCTCGGCGGAGCTGATGTCGGCTCCTCCTACTTCCTGCCGAAAATCGTCGGCATGGCCCACGCGGCCGACATGCTCTACTCCGGCCGCATCGTCGAGGCCCAGGAGGCGCTCGAGATGGGCCTCATCACCCGCATCGTCGAGCCTGACGACCTCATTCCCGCCGCGCTGGCCATCGCCGACGGGATTGTCCGCCGCGCGAGCCCGCTCGGTCTCCGCCTCACCAAGCAGGTCCTCAACGAGACCGTCAACGGCATCAGCCTGCAAACCGCACTCAAGCTCGAAAACCGGAACCAGATCCTTGCCAGCCAGACCCAGGACGCCCGGGAGGCCCGCCAGGCCTGGTTCGAAAAGCGCGACCCCGCCTGGCGCGACGCCTGACATTCCAGCCGGGAAGCGGAATGGCCCCGGTTGCCCGGGGCCTCGCATCCGAACGTTCGTTGAGAATCGTGAATTGCCGCGCCGCCGGCGCCGCATGGCGGTTCTGGCTGGGGATGGAGGATTCGAACCCCCACATACAGATCCAGAGTCTGCTGTCCTACCCTTAGACGAATCCCCAGCGCGGCATCCAGATTACCAACCCGCGCGCTCCTGCGCCAAGGCCGGGTTTCAGCCGAGCCGGGCGCGCGCCGCCCTCAGCCGCGCCAGCGTCCGCTCCCGCCCAAGGATCGCGAGCGAATCGAACAGCGGAATGCCGGTCGGCCGCCCCATCACCGCCACGTACAGCACCGGGATGAACTTCCGCAGCTTCATCCCGAGGGGCTCCTCCAGCCCGCGGAGCGCCGCCTCAATCGCCGGCGTTGCCCAGTCGTGGTCGCTGATGGCATCGAGCCGGACGAGCGCCTCGTCCAGCACCCGCACCGCCGTCGCCGCATCGCCCACCCGCTCGGTAAGGAGTGAGACGTCGTACTCCGGGGCGTCGTACGTGAACAGGAACTCGACCATCCCGGCGATCTCGTCCAGCCGGGTCACCCGCTCGCGCAGCAGCGGCGCCGTCGCGCGGATCACCGCCGGGTCCAGCGGCCGGGGGATCGACGCCGGCAGGCCCCGGTCGGCCCACTCACCCACCAGCGCAACCCAGCGCTCCTCGGCCATCGCCCGGATGTAATGTCCGTTCAGGTAGTTCAGACGCTCGATATCGAACACAGCCGGGTTCGGCACCACCCGCGCGAGATCGAAGTGCCGCTTCATCTCCTCGATGCCGAGGATGGTCGTGTGGTCATCCAGCGACCAGCCGAGCAGCGCGAGAAAATTGACCATCGCCTCCGGCAAATAGCCGTGGTCGCGGTAGTCCAGCAGCGCAGTGTCGCCCGAGCGTTTGCTCAGCTTCTTATGGTCCGGACCGAGGATGAGCGGCAAGTGGGCCCAGGCCGGCGGCGTCCAGCCAAGCGCTTCGTACAGCTGGATGTGCTTCGGCGCGCTCGAAATCCACTCGTCCCCGCGGATGCAGTGGGTGATCTCCATCGCCGTGTCGTCGACGACGACCGCGAGGTGGTAGGTCGGAAAGCCGTCCGACTTCAGAATCACGAAGTCGTCCTGGAGCGCGTTTTCGAACACGACCTCGCCGCGGATGACGTCCTCGAGGACGGTGACCCCCTCCCGGCGCATCGCAAAGCGGACCACGTGCGGCTCCTTTGCCGCCCGCTCGGCCGCCTCCGCCCTGGGGATGCCGCGGCACAGTCCGTCGTAGCCCGGAGGCTGTTTTGCTGCAGCCTGCGCCGCCCGCAACGCATCAAGCCGCTCCGGCGTGCAGAAGCAGGGGTAGGCCCGGCCCAGCTCGATCAACCGGTCTGCCGCCCGCCGATAGAGGTCGAGCCGCTGCGACTGGAAGTACGGCCCGTGCGGACCGCCAATGTCCGGTCCCTCGTCCCAGTCGATGCCGAGCCAGCGCAGGCTCTCCATGATCGCCTCGACTGCGCTCTCGACGTACCGGTTGCGGTCCGTGTCCTCGATCCGCAGCAGGAATTTGCCCCCGTGCGACCGGGCATATGCCCAGCTAAAAAGTGCCGAGCGGATGTTGCCGATGTGCGGATTGCCGGTGGGGCTTGGCGCATAGCGCGTGCGGACTGGTCGGTCGGTCACGAAGCCTCGCCTCGCTCGATGGTCGGCGGAGGAACCGCCGCGTACCGAGAGGCTACCGCCTCTCCCCCGATGGCGCGAATCGCCGCGAGCAGGTCGGCCGGGGGCGGTGCAGCTGCAATTAGTCGGCCGCCGGCCGGGTGCGGCAGCTCCAGCCGGTAGGCATGGAGGAGCTGGCGGCTCCCCGGTGAAGCCGTGCCGTACACCGCATCGTTCGCTACCGGCGTGCCGATCGCCGCGAGGTGCACGCGAATCTGGTGCGTGCGCCCGGTCTCAGGGTGCACCTCGAGCAGGCTGCGGCCCCCGTCGCTTGCCACGACAACGTACTCCGTGCGCGCCGAACGGCCGCGCGCGGTGACCGCCATCCGGGTCCGGTCGCGCGGATCGCGGTCGATTGGGGCATCAATCACGGCCCGCGGCTGCGCCGGGACGCCGTCAACCACCGCGAGGTACGTTTTCTTTGCCCTTCGCTCTTCGAATGCCCGGCTGAGCGCCGCCTGCGCCGCTGGGGTTTTCGCCAGCACCATCACGCCGCTGGTCTCCTTATCGAGCCGGTGCACCACCCCCGGGCGCTCAACGTCGGGTGCGAACGCCGCGCTTGCCGGCCCGAGCCGGGCCAGCCACCACCCGGCGACCGAAGGAGCGGTATCGCCGGGCGCCCCGTGCACCGCAAGCCCCGCCGGCTTGTCGATGGCGGCCAGCAGCTCGTCCTCGTACACCACCGGCAGGTCAAAGTCCACCGCCTCCGGCGCCCGCGGTCCTGCCTCGATGACGACGACCACCGCATCCCCTTCAGCCACGACCGCCGACTTCCGCGCCACCGCCCCGTTCACGCGGACCATGCCCCGCTCGATGAGGCGCTGCACCCGCGACCGCGACAGGTCGTCGAGCGCTGCCGCGAGCACCGCGTCGAGCCTGCCGCTGCGCGGCGCCGTCAGCTCGACGACCTGTCCCGCTCCGTGTCCTGGAACAGCATGCTCCACAGGAGAATCACCACCCCGATGCTGATTGCCGAGTCGGCCACGTTGAACGCCGGCCAGTGCGGCACCTTTAGGAAGTCGACCACGCGGCCTTCGGCGACCCGGTCGATCAGGTTCCCCACCGCGCCGCCGAGCATACAGGCCAGTCCGAGCCGCACCACCGGGTGCGCGAACCCCGGGTTGAACAGGTAGACCACGATGGCTGCCAGGCCCGCAAGGCTCGCAACAATCAACAGCGGGCCCGCACCCTGCAGGATCCCGAACGCCGCGCCCGTATTCGTCACGTGGACGATGCGGAAGAACGGCAGCACCTCAACCGCGTCGCCCCGCTCGATACTCGCCCGGATCGCCCACTTGGTGAGCTGGTCGACCCCCACGATGGCGGCTGCGAGCAGCAGGAACCAGCCATCCCGCCGGGCCACCCGCAGGCGCGGCCCGCTGCGGCCCTGTGCGTGGACGTCTTCCATCACTACCAGTGTACCTGCCCGGACCTGAATGGTCGGCAGGGTGTCTTGCCGCCCTCGATCGCCACCGGCTACGCTGACAGGTGACCCCTCATTGCAGCGGAGGAACCGCGCATGTCCACCCCGGCGTCGAAAGAGCTCCGCCCCGACGGGAAACCCCGGCTCCCGCCCGGCCAGCACCTCACCACCGGGTGGCCGGTCCTCCACTACGGCAGCATCCCGCGCATCGACCTCGAAACCTGGCGCTTCCACGTCTGGGGGCTCGTGGAGGAAGAGAAATCGTTTACCTGGGAGGAGTTCAACGCCCTCGGCCAGGTGACCGACACGAGCGATATCCACTGCGTCACAACCTGGAGCAAGTTCGACAACACCTGGGAGGGTGTGCCGTTCCGCGCGCTCTACGATGCCATCCGCCTTAAGCCCGAAGCGAAGTACGCGATGATTCACTGCTACGGCGGCTACACGACCAACCTGCCGCTCGAAGACCTGTTGCGTGAAGGCGTCCTCTTCGCCCACTCCCACAACGGCCAGCCCCTGACGAAAGAGCACGGCTGGCCGATGCGGCTGGTCGTCCCCCATCTCTACTTCTGGAAGAGCGCGAAATGGGTCGGCGGCATCCAGTTTCTCGACCGCGACCGGCCGGGCTTCTGGGAGACCTACGGCTACCACATCTACGGCGACCCCTGGAAAGAGCAGCGCTACGCCTGACGGGCCGCTAACCGGTCCATCAAGCAAGCAGGCTGTCGCTGGGCCAACCGCCTGTCGGCGCCGGCTCAAGGATTCGAGTACTGCGTCACGTAGATCCAGTCGGATAGGTCACGGGGAAGCTGCTGGTACGTCGCTGTCGTGCAGGGAAAAACTGGTGCCGCCAACGGGCAGTTGTACCAGGGATCCCGCGGCAGCACGTTGTACGTGCCGTCAAGGCTCGCGTACCAGGTCATGATGTGTGGGGCCGAAGGGCAGCTGCCAGTTTGTGCGAAATTCCCGACGTGGCGGGTATTCCAATATCCGCCCGAAGAAAAATTGCGACCATAGAGAGTATACCAACTCCCGCTGTTGATTGCTGAACTATGTATGTAGTACATGCCAGATTTCGGATAAGCTGACTGATTGTGAATCTTCACGGATGTGGCCGGGCAGTTTGAATTTCCTGGTGCCGGATCGTTTCCGATTAGCATATACCCAATGAAAGTCGGTGAAGCGGTAGTATTGAATCCCCACCCATGAAAGAAGGCGCGCGCGGTCCAATAAGGGTCACTTGTCGCGATGAAGTCAAGGCCTCGCTCCTTAGCGATGGGGGAAGCTGAGCAGTCAAGATGCCAACCGCACGTCAGATAGGCATTTCCGTAATCAACGCCCGCGTAGATGTAGATGGTGGCTGCCGTAGTAGCTCCAGCGTCAGGTCTCGGCGAAAAAGCTCCCATAGCTGCACCGGCGGCCAGCAAGATGGCAAACAGAAAAGACGGGAGACGGACGTTCATTTCAGCAACTCCGAGGCGACCTGGACGAGCTGGGCGGCGGTTGCCCCGTGACCGATGACCTCGGTCACGGCGAATCCTTCCATCGACTTCTCCGCGAACACAACGCGTGCATCAACGGACTCAAGCCCGGGGATGCCTGCAACGACGATGACCTGGTTCGAAGCGACAGTCGTCGTCGAGAAGCGCTCTGGCGAGGCCGCAACAGCCGCCCAGGCCTCGGGGCGCAAGTACTTCACGATGTGGACCGTCACGGCAGGTGCGATGCTGACAAGTCGGTCGGACGTAACCACCCGGCCGTCGCAGGCCCAGGCTGTGTAGCCGGTACCCGGTGCATCGGACCAGCCCTTTGGTAGTCCGCGCACAAAGATGTCCATCGAACTCCCGGCGACGGTGTCGGTGTCGGCGATGCGCCTCGCGGGCTCTTTACAGGGCACGGTGTGCTCACCGAACCCGGTGCTGTCCGGTGCAATGCGCAAACCGGCGATGGTGCCCTCGAACTTTCCCCGGGTGTTCTCGTCGCACACGGTGCGGCCCGCGGAATCCAGCGGATACGCGGCGGGCGAACACGGTTCGAGCGGCGGTGTGGTTGTGAGGTCCGGTTTCACGGGAATTTCTGTCAGATTGCCGACTCCCGAATCAGGTCCGGGGTCGGCGACGGCGGAATTACCTGGGTCCCAAATGCCGCTGCCCACGATTCCACGCATCAGTATGAAGCCAGAGAGGAACGCCGCCAGACCGAGCCCGGTAAGGAGGACGGTGCGCGGACGCATCAGAGTGCCGAACAGTCGCTGCCGCACTTGAGAGATGAATCGCATCTCGTTCCTCCCCCGAGGGATGCGTCAGGAAGCGTCGCTCCAGCCGACCGAGTCTGCAATACGGCTCTTCGGCCCCCGCCGATCGGCCGGGATCAACCGGCTCCCTCCCGGTCGCGCAGCCACATGGCAAGCAAGACACGGTTCGTGACACCAGCCTTGCGCATGGCGGACTCGACGTAGTGCTTCACGGTGGACGCGCTCAATCCGAGCGAGCGTGCGATCTCCGCGTTGGTCATCCCGCTCGCCACCAGCCTCGCCACGTCGCGCTCCCGCGGGCTGAGTTGTCCCTGGTCCATCCTTCACCTCCGGCCGCTCCGCTCCCGGAGTGCCGGGGGATGTAATAGCACAAATCCGGGGTCGCCTCCATCACTTGAGAGTAAACGTGGGCGATTGGCCGCGACTGCAGCGGACGAGTGCAAGAAGAGCACAGGAGTGCCAACCCGGACCCATCGGCAATAGCAGCGAACCCCCGCCGCTGGGCAGGGGTCGGCTGAATTCCGCTGCGCGGGCCCCTCGTTCAGGCTCTGTGGCGAACTGCAAACCCCAGGGCGCCCAGCAGTGCTGCCAGCGCGACGAGTCCGGCGCCTGCGATGCCCAGGGGCGTGAACCTACGTGATTCGTCGCCAGGAAGCTGGCCGGTTGCAGGCGGGTTGGGCGCGGCGCCGACCGGCGATGGGTCACCCGTTCCGGGAGGCGCGGCCGCAAAGTTGTCCAGCAACCGCGTAACCCCGGGGATCAGTTCCATTTCCACGAAGAGCCGCTGGCCGCGGCTGTTGAAGAACGTCAGCCGGGCGCCGGCCCTCGAGCACGCGGCCGGCTGGCCCGCCTCGCCGAGTCGCAAAGCGAGCGGCGGCGAGCCTGCCGATACGCCATTAGTCGCGACCCCTGTGCAACGCTCGCCGTCCGCACGCACCTCTACAGAACCGAGGAAGGCCCCGAGCGAGGTCCTGTCGGGCCCGTTCGAGAGGCTGGCCAGTGCGGCCGATGACAGGAGGATCGTGGAGGTGTTCCCGGGGTTGCGCCCCGGGTCGAGGACCGCCAGCTCGACACCGAGCGAATCATCGACGACGGGAGCGTCGAGGCACTCGCCCTGGACTCCCGGCCACACGCGGGTGGGGCCATCCGGCAGCTCCCGAGGGAGCGGGAATGAGACCGAAAATGTCCCGGCGGCTGATACTGCGGCGTTCGTTCGAGCGGTGTTTGAGGGTTCGAACGGCGTGATCACCT
The DNA here is from genome assembly GCF_002563855.1 of Tepidiforma thermophila. Taxonomy (NCBI): domain Bacteria; kingdom Bacillati; phylum Chloroflexota; class Tepidiformia; order Tepidiformales; family Tepidiformaceae; genus Tepidiforma; species Tepidiforma thermophila. Next base: position 2,123,004 of record NZ_PDJQ01000001.1, on the reverse strand, counting down.
TCGGGTCGCCGCGGTCGCGGATGAAGAGCCCGACCTCGACCTCCCGACCTGCACAGGAGGCCGGGAGGTTGCCGACGACGTTCATCGCACCATCTCGTCCGACGACGTTCACCGGCGAAGAAGCGCGGACACTCGGCGCGGGCGCCTGGGCTGCAGCCGGCGCAGCGCCAAAGGCGACTGTAAGCAACGCCAGGCTGACCAGTGTAATGATTCGCATTGTTTCTCTCCGTAAACTGCCGATTTCGGGCTACCAGCCATTACGGCTGATGACCGCCGCAACTTCATTGTTGGAAGCCGTGTAGTTGTAGGGGAAACCTGAACAGGTGCCAAAGGTTCCGTTGTTCATCAAAGGTTGATATCCAACCCACCACGCCCAGCATGATGTCGAGGTGTCGTTCAGTCCCAGGGCATGGGCCATCTCGTGCCGCTTAGCGTGCAGATGGCTATAGCTGGGAGCACTATAATAGTTGACTACGAAAATCGGGTTCGTGTCGGATCCGAGCGATGTGCACCCTAAGTTGTTTTCCGATGTTCCTGCGGCTATGCGAAGGTCTGCCCAGGCACCTGATGAAGGATACGGTACGACACATGATGTGTAGTATAGCGTAGCTCCAGAGTTCGCGTAGATGATACAGACTCCTGCACAGGACGTACCTAACGAGAGCTTCGAAGTTCCGGTCCAGGAGTTTCACGCACCCACCGCGTCCGACGGACTAAGCGGAGTTCCCTGGTTCTGCACTTGAGCGCCGTTAGGCCCGACAACGTGGTTATACGGTCCGGCCGGAGGCGTGTAATCTGCCCGCGCGACATCGAGCATTGCCACAAAGGCTCCCGCAACAGCCAGCATTGATGCCAGTGAAAGGAGAGTCCGCGATACGGCGTGCCTCCGAGGTTGAAGATGGCCTTGCATTGTAGCTTGTCCCTTGGAGAAGTCTGTCGGTGGCAGGAGGGCAGCAGTGGTCGGCGCCGGGCAGCACCGTACAAACAGGCCACGTAGCCCCGCAATACGGCTCTTTGGCCCCCGCCGATCGGCCGGGGGTCATCCGGCCCCATCCTGCTGGTCGCGCAGCTACATCGCCAGTGGGATACGGTTCGTCGCACCAGCCTTGCGCATGGCGGACTCGACGTAGTGCTTCACGGTGGACGCGCTCAATCCGAGCAAGCGTGCGATCTCAGCGTTCGTCATCCCGCACCCACGAGCCCGGCCACTTCCCGCTCCCGCGGGCTGAGTTGCCCCTGGTGCATCCCGTCACCTCCGGCCGCTCCGCTCCCGGAGTGCCGCGGACGGTATACCACAACAGTCTTGGCTCTGCCATAACAGGAACGAAAGAACCGCCCGGTGCCGGGACGCGCTACCGGACGATGACCTGCCCGGACATTGCAGCTCCGTGCACCCCGTAGGTGTAGGCGAACACGCCGGGCTCGGTGAACTCGAACTCGAAGTTGCCGCTCCGCAGCTCACCGGAATCCACCTCCTCGCCCGCAAAGGTGCCCGTTACCCGGTGGCTCTCCTTCCCGCGGAAGCTCCAGGTCACCCGCGTGCCGACCGGCACCTGCAGACTTCGCGGCTGGAAGCGGAAGTCAGTCACGGTGATCGTCGTCAGGTTCGCCGGCAGTGCGCCCGGTTTCGTCGGTGTTGCCTCCGGCGCACCCGCTCCGCCGCTGCAGGCGCTCCCCATGACCGCCAGGCAAACTGCGATGACGGCGCTCCGCCCCCTCATGACTCCACCGATGCGATGTACGGGTACAGCGGCTGCCCCCCGTCGATGACCTCCACCTCTGCGGCGGGGAACCGCTGGCGCACCGTATCACCCGCGAGGCCGGCATCCCCGCCCTCTCCCACATAGACCGTTACCAGCGTCCCCGGTCCTGCGCCCGCAGCCGCCAGCCCCTCGGCCAGCGCGTCCTCGAGCCTGTCTCGGGCCGCCGTCAGCCGGCCGTCGACCACCGCAATCGCCTGGCCCGCCTCCACGCGGACGCCGTCCGCCGTCCGCGACGCCGCTGCGCGCGTTACCTCAACCGTCCGCATGGCCTGCGCAGCCCCGGCCATCCGGTCGGCGAGCTCTGCCGCCCGCGCCCCGGGGTCGAACACCAGCGCCGCCGCGACCCCCTGCGGGAGAGTTGTCGTGGGCACGATGTGCAGCGTGCAGCGTGCGAGCTGCGCCGCCTGCTCGGCCGCGAGCAGCACGTTCCTGTGGTTTGGAAGCACGATGACGTCCGCTGTCCCAATGCGCTCAGCGGCCCGCGCGATATCCCCCGCGGCCGGCTTCTCGACCATCCCAAGGTCCACCACCCGGGCACCGAGACTCTCGAACAGCCGGTCGAAGCCGGCGCCCCGGCTCAATGCCAGCAATCCGACGGCGGCCGTGGCGCCGCTCCCCGCCGATTCAAACCGGGCGCGCTGGGCGTCCATATCGTCGACCTTCACCCGTTCCGGCCGGCCCAGGTCCGCCATCGCCGCGAGCAGCGCATCCGGCTGCTCCGTGTGAACGTGCACCCGCGCCAGCCGCTCGTCCCCCACGACCACCACGCTCTGCCCCAGCCCCTCGGCCAGGGCCCTGACGCGAGGCAGGTCGAGCACCGCCCCGGTGACGGGCTCGAGCACAAACTCGGTGCAGAACCCGTACGTGTCGCCGGCGTGGGCCGCAGCAAACTCCATGGCGTGGCCGCCTGCGCCGAACTCCTCGAGCTGCAGCTCCTCGCCCTTCAACTGCGCGAGCATGCCCCCGAGCAAGACACATACGCCCTCGCCCCCTGCGTCGGGGACGCCCGCTTCCCGTAGCGATTCCAGCTGGTCGATGGTCCGCTCCTCGGCCTCCCGCGCGGCAGCGGCGGCTGCCTCCAGCACCGCGAGGCACGGGAGTCCCGCGCCCTCGCCGGGCATCTGAGCGGCGGCCGCCTGCGCCGCCTGCGCCGCTTCGCGCAGCACCGTCAGCATCGTTCCCTCCTGCGGCCGGCTGACGGCGGCATATGCGGCCTCGGCTGCGGCCAGCAATCCTGCCGCGAGCCGCGCCGCATCGAGCTCCGCGGCGCCCGCAAGCCCCTTCGCGAACCCCCGCAGCGCCTGCGAGAGGATGACGCCGGAATTCCCGCGCGCCCCGTACAGCGCTCCGCGCGCCGCTGCCTCGGCCACCTCGGCTGCGCTGCTCCCGGGCGAAACCTCCTTCGCGGCGGCCGCCGCTTCGCGGAGCGTGGCCGCCATGTTCGAGCCCGTGTCGCCGTCCGGCACCGGGTACACGTTGATGGCGTTAATTGCCGGTGCCGCCGCTGCGACAGCCGCAGCGCCCGCTTCGAAGAGCGCCCGCAACGCATCGCCATCCACCCGGGGCACCGGGCTCCCGCCACCGCTCACGCGCCGCCACCCGGCCCAGTTTGGCCGCTATCGAATCCCGGTGCTAGCATGAGATTTCGATTCTGCCACGGAAGGAAGCATCACGCATGGCCAGTGGAGCATGCGACGTCTGCGGCAAGACAACCCAGTTCGGCCGGCACATTCGCCACACCCACGGCGGCCGCTGGGAGCGCAAGGCGACCAAGAAGTCGCGGACGTTCCGACCCAACGTGCATAAGCACCGCATCTTCTTCGGCGGCGCCTCGCTCCGCGTCAATATCTGCACGCGCTGCCTGAAGACCATGACCAAGTCCGTCTAGCGGATAGCACAGCGCCCTGCGCCGAACGGCCGGCTCCCCTCAGGGGAGCCGGCCGCACTCGTGTCTGCGGGCACGGCCCGCCCTGCCTACCCGGCCGCGGCGAACCGCCGGAGCGCCGCCCCCAGCTCCTCCTCGACGATGCCCGGCACTTCCAGTGCCGCCTGCAGCCAGGCAGGCCGCTGCCGCCCGCACACCGCGACAGGGTTCGGTACGGGGCATTCGGCCGTCGCAAGCTCTGCAAACCGCCGAACATACTCGCGCGGCCGGAGGTCCGACCCGAGTTCGACGAGCGCGAAGGGGTCGGGCGCTGCGTGCGCGCCCGGGACGCCGCGCACGACGGACGGCCCCGGCCAGTCGCCGCCGCCCGCAAGGCCCGGCCCATCGAGGATGGCCACACCGCGCACTTCCCGCGGGCGTGCGCCCGCCAGCAGCAGCCCGATGTATCCCCCGAGCCCCCGGCCCACAATGGTCGCCGGCCCGATGGCAGCCAGCGCAACATCGGCGTCACCCATGAGCACTTCAGCGGTGTAGCCCCCGCCTGAGGGCACCGTTGATGCCCCATGCCCCGTGAAGTCGAGCGCATACACGGCGCCCGGCCACTCAGCAAGGCCGCCTGGCACCGCGGCCGGTGAGCGCTCACCCAGCGCATGCAGCAGGAGAAGCCGCGGGCCGGTCCCTTCGCGGAGGGTGTGGAGCGCCAGCTTTACGCGGTTGTGCTGCAGGAAGACCGTCATCGCAGAAACTCCAGCACCAGCTCGGCCACCCGGTGGGGATGCTCGATGTGAATGAAATGCCCCGTGTTCTCGAACGGGATGATCTCCGCCTGCGGCGGCAGGTACGGCAGCAGCGCACGGTGGTTGGTGCCCCAGCCCATCTCCTCCTCGACCGTCGCGGTCAGGCCCAGCAGCGGCACCCGCAGCTCCTTCAGCCGGTGCAGCGACCATTCCGGGCTCCATGGGCCAAAGCCGCCGAACCGGATCGCCGGGTCGAGCTTCCACCGCCAGCCGTCAGGGTCCCGGCGGGCCCCGATCGTCACCAGGTAGCGCAGCCAGTCATCCGGCAGCCGCGGGTTCATCCGCTTGCGCCGGCGGGCCAGCTCCTCCAGCGTTCCCGGCTTGCGCAGGGTGATGTGCGCCGCCCGGCGGTGGTCGAGCCACTCCGCGAGCGTCTTCTGGGTGAATCGCCGGTGCTCGTGGTCCGAAACGTCCGGGGCGGGGTCCCGGCTCGGCAGCCCGTCGATGACCACCAGCTTCGAAAGGCGGTACGGCAGCGCCTCAGCCAGCTGGAGCATCATGCCGCCGCCCTTCGAGTGCGCCACCACCGGCACGGCGTCGGGCGTGGTCGAATCGAGCACGGATAGCGCATCCCGCACGTCGGCATCCCAGCTGTAGAGGGCCGCATGGTCCGAATCGCCGTGGCCTCGGTGGTCCCACGAAATCACCCGCCACCCGGCATCGGCGAGCAGCGGAGCGAACACATCGAACGTCCCGGCAAAGTCGGAGCCGCCGTGGACGAGGAACAGGGGCGGCCCATCGGCATCGCCCCATTCGCACACGTGCAGCCGCACACCGTAGGAGTCCACCCAGCGATGGCGGTCGGGGCGCCGCGCGCCGGGGTAGCTCAGAAAGCGCGGCTCATCGATGACCGGTGCGGTCATACCATTTCACCTTCCTTGGGACGTCGTGAGAGAGCAGAGAGCTCGGGCGAATGCCCCGGGGGCAACGCACGATCGGAGCATCCCGCCCGCTGGCGTTGTCGGTCAAGGCGAGCCGGGGAAACGGACCGGGCCGCTCAGGGAACGAGGAGCAGGTCGACCAGCGCCGGCAGGGCCACGCCTGCGGGGGCCCGGATGATAACGTCGGCGATCTCGCTCAGCGCCGTCTCCTCCGGGTTGATCTCGATCAGCGGAGCGCCGCGCCGCTTCGCCAGCACCGGGAAGTCTGCGGCGGGGTAGACGACCGCGCTGGTCCCGACGGTGAGGAACAGGTCGGCGGCGAGGGTCTGCCGGTAGCACTCCTCCAGCGCATCACGCGGGATCGGCTCACCGAACATGACTACGTCGTTTTTGTACAGCCCCCCGCACACCGGGCACGACGGCGGCAGCCGGTCGAGGTTCACCGTCTCCAGCCGTTCGCGCGCGCCGCATTCGATGCAGCGCACCCTGTACCGGTTCCCGTGGATTTCCGTGACCCGCCGCGAACCCGCCATCGCATGCAGGTTGTCGATGTTCTGGGTGATGACGTGGGCAAGCCGCCCCATATGCTCCAGGTCGGCCATGGCGTAGTGCCCCGGGTTCGGGGCCGCGCGGTCGATCGCCTCTGAGAACGGCGAGCCCGAGGTTTCGTGTGCGATCGCCTGGCGCCACCACTCCGCCGGGTCGGCGACGAACAGCTCCCAGCCGTCGATGGTCGGCTCGCTGAACCGCTCGTAGACGCCGCCGCTGCCCCGGTACGTCGGGATTCCGCTTTCGGCCGAGAGCCCGGCCCCGACCAGTGCGACAGCGTACTGGCTGCGCCGAAAGAGTGCTGCAGCCTGCCGGAGCGCGGATTCGACCGCCGGGTCCGAAAGCAGATGCCGGGTGGAAGTCAAGCCGTCCCCTCTACCGGAAGATGATACGCCACTTCGGCGGCGTATGCGGCCGCTGCCCGGTCGCGCTCGACTGCGCTCCAGCCCAGCTCCTCCGCGAGGATGGCCGCGACCCGCTCATGGCAGCAGAGCCCCCGGCACCGCGCCCAGCCGATGCCGGTTCGCCGCAGGAGCACGTCCCCGACCGTGCGCGCCTGCTCGTTGCGCGCCGCGAATCGCACCTCGCCCTCGAACCCTGGCGCGTGCGGACAGAGCACCTCGCGGCCAAGCTCGATGACGGCTGCCGCGTCGCCACCGTATCGCCGCAGATGCCGCCGCGCCGGGTGATGAAGGTCGAGGCCAAGCAGCCGCTCCCGCCACCCGGCCGGCGGGGCTGCGAGCCAGCGCTGCGGCTTCCGGCCGGTCACCGCTTCGATGACGTCGCCCGCAAGCGGCCGGAACGTGCTGAGCTTCCCCCCGACCACGCTGTACATCCCTTTCGCCCCGCCCAGCTTCCCGTGGTCAATGACGGCGTGCCGCCGCGTGATCGCCGCCTCCGGGCCGCCGGCAACCTTCTGCAGCGGCCGCAGGCCGGCGTAGGCGTAACGGATGCGCTCGCGCCGAATGTCGAGCCCCGGCAGGAGCGTTTGCCCTTCGGTCAGCAGGTAGTCGATGTCTTCCGGCGTGGGCCGCACCGCAGAGGGGTCTCCGTCGTACCGCTCGTCAGTCGTGCCGATGAGCAGCAGGTCGTCCTGCGGCACCGCGAAGAACACGCGCCCGTCGCTTTTCGCAGTACTGAAGACTGCATCGTGCCCGGGCGGTCCGTCCAGTTCGACGACGATGTGCGACCCGCGCGTGACGCCCAGCAGCTCCGGGGGCGGCAGGTCGCCCAGCCGGTTCACGGCGTCTACCCACGGGCCGGCTGCGTTGACCACGGCCCGCGCAGGAATCGTGACGTGCTCGCCGCCGGCATCGACCACCACCGTCTCGACGGTCCCGCCCGGGGCGTTGATGGCGACCACCGGCGTGTGATTCAGCGTGGCCGCACCGAGCTGCCGCGCCTCCCGGACCAGCTCCCACGTCAGCCGTTCCGGCGCGATCACCCGCGCATCGAAGAAAGAAAACCCGCCGCGGGTCTCGTCAGGCAAATAGGGCGCGAGTTCGCGCAACCGCTCCCGGCTGAGCGGCCGGTGCGGGGGCACCGCACGGTACAGGGCGAGCAGGTCGTAGGTGGCGAGGCCGATGCGCAGCTGCCACCCCGGCCGGCGCGTCCACGGCAGCAGCGGCAGCAGAAACCGCTGCGGCCGCACGAGGTAGGGCCGCGTCTGCAGCAGCCACGCCCGCTCCCGGAGCGATTCAAACACCAGCCCAACGTCGCCGTGTTCGAGGTAGCGGAGCCCGCCGTGGATGAGCTTCGTCGACTTCCACGTGGTCCCGAACCCGTAGTCGCTCGCCTCGAAGAGCGCCGCCCGGAGCCCGCCCGCCGCAGCCGCACGCGCGATCGCTGCCCCGTTAATCCCCCCGCCGATGATGGCAAGGTCGAGCGGCTCCCCGGAGGCGAGGTCGCGCGCGTTCAATTCGCTGCCCATCCGAGCGTCCGCTCCACCGCGCGCCGCCACTCGCGCAGCCTCCGGTGGCGTTCGGCGCTGCCCAGCCGGGGCTCGAACACCCGCTCGGGTCGCCACAGCTCCGCGACCTCGTCGGTGCCAGACCAGATGCCTGCGGTCAGCCCTGCGAGGTACGCCGCCCCGAGCGCCGTCGTCTCGGTGGACTGCGGGCGGAGCACCGGGATGCCCGCAAAATCGGCCTGCAGCTGCATCAGGAGGTCATTTGCCGCCGCACCTCCGTCCACCCGGAGCTCCCGGATGGGCTCCGGCAGCGATTCGTTCATCACCTCAATCAGTTCCGCGCTTGAGAGGGCGATCGCCTCCAGCGCCGCCCGGGCAAGGTGCGCCTTCGTCACCCCGCGCGTCAGCCCGAGGATGGCGCCCCGGGCGTGCGGGTCCCAGTCGGGCGCACCCAGGCCGGTGAATGCCGGGACGATGACCACCCCCGCTGTATCGGGCACGCTCTCCGCCAGCGGTTCAATGTCGGACGACCGGGCAATCAGCCCGAGTTCGTCCCGCATCCACTGCACCAGCGCCCCGGCGACGAACACCGATCCTTCGATGACGTATTCAGGCCCCTGCGGTCCTGCCCCCGCGCCGAGGCTGAGCAGCAGCCCGTTCTCCGGGACAGCAGCCTTCGGCCCGGCGTTCGAGAGCAGAAAGCAGCCCGTTCCGTACGTGTTCTTCGCCACGCCCGGGGCGAATCCGCCCTGCCCGAAGAGCGCCGCCTGCTGGTCGCCCGCAACCCCAGTAATCGGCACCCGGCTCCCGAACTCCTCTTCGCTTGTAAACCCGAACTGCGACTGCGACGGGGCGGCTGAGGGAAGCGCTGCCCGCGGCACTTCGAACAGGTCGAGCAGCTCATCGTCCCAGCGCCCGCGCCTGACGTTGAACAGCAGGGTGCGCGACGCGTTCGTGAAGTCCGTCAGGAAGCTGGCGCCCCCCGTCAGCTTCCAGGTCAGCCAGGCGTCAACAGTCCCGGCGCAGATTTCGCCCAGCTGCGCCCGCCGATGGAGCCCCGGGTCGTGGCGGAAGAGCCACGTCAGCTTGGTGCCCGTAAAGTACGGGTCGAGCGTCAGCCCCGTCGCCCGCCGAACTCGCGCCTCCTCGCCGGCCGACCGCACATCCTCGCAAATGCCTGCGGTGCGGCGGTCCTGCCAGACGATCGCCCGGTGGATCGGTGCGCCCGTTGCGCGCTCCCAAACCACGGCGGTCTCGCGCTGGTTGGTCAGGCCGATGCAGGCAAGGTCTCGGAACGCCAGGCCGGCCTGGGCAAGCGCGACCACGATCGCCTCGAGGGTGGTGGTCCAGATCTCCTCGGGGTCATGCTCTACCCATCCGGGCTGCGGGTAGTGCTGGGTAAGCGCCTGCTGGCCGATCCCGACGATTGCGCCGGTCCGATCGACGATGAGGGCGCGGGAGCTGGTCGTTCCCTGGTCGATAGCAAGGATGTACGGGGGCGTCATGTGCGGGAGTATACGAACCCCCCGCTCCTGCGGAATCCTGCCCCGCTCACAGCTCCCGCTGGTGCCCGTTTCGTCGGACACACATGTGCCCGCCCGGGTCCATTGGCGCTGTGCAGAGCGGGCAGAGCGGCCGCCCGGCCGCAATCACCTCGGCAATTTGCTGGCGCAGCTCATAGCCGCTCCGGTAATCGAACTCCATCGTCAGCCCTGTGGTTGCATCTGCGTCCGGCGGCCCATCTGCTGCGATCAGGACAATGCGCCGGTCCTCGGCGTTGACGCCCATGCTGAGCTGGAAGAGCTGGATGTCGATGTCGAACGACTGCGGCGCCTCAAGTTTTGGCGGCGCGTCGTCGGGCGGCAGCGGCACGTACTCGTACCCCTCGTCCTCGAGAACCGTCTCGATCGCATCACCGAGCGCATTCAGCTGCTCTTTCTCGAGCCACAGTGACGCGGCGAACCCCGCGCCGTTCACGACGCGCAGCCGGAAGCGGCGCTGCCCGGGCCTCCCGATCGCCTCCGCGGAGATGTGGAGCAGGTGACCCAGATCGTGCGTGCGTGCCATCCCTGCGATCGTAGGGCAGGCCGGCCCTCCCGTCGCGGCCATGCGTCCTTTACCCCGCCGGCGAGCCGTGCAGAAAATTCACAATATCGGCGCTTTCCCCGGAAAACGCGACAAAATTTGTCGCCTGCGAGACGTACTGTGCCCATCCACAACGCCACACCAGGGAGGTGAGCGGCATGACCGAACAGACCCGTCGCTCGACCCGGCTCATCCGCATCCGCGACATCCTTGTCCGGCGCCCGAACGGCGTCTCGACCATGGAACTGGCGCGTGAGACCGGCTACTCGCAGCGCACCATCCAGCGCGACCTCCAGGCACTCGAGACGGAGCTGAATGTCCCGCTCGTCATCGAGAATCGCCGCTGGCGGATAATGGAGGGGCACCAGCCGCTGTTCGGCCCGGTCCGGCTGACGCTCCAGGAGGGCCGTGCGGTGTACTTCGCCATGCGGCTCATGCTCCGCTCGGCCGACGAACACGACCCGGATGCCCTCACAGCCCTCGAAAAGGTCGCCAACGCGCTCCCGAAAGGCATGGCCGAGCACATGCAGCGCACCGTGCGCGAATACCAGCAGCTCCCGTTCAACCGCGAGGCGACCGAAGTCCTTTGCCGCATCACCGAGGCCTGGGCCGCAAGCCGCTCGGTCGCCATCGAGTATCGCTCCGCCCATGCTTCCGAGCCCCGCCGTTACGAGGTCGACCCCTACATCCTCGACCACACCGAAAGCGGCACCTACCTGGTCGGCTACTCCCATACCCACGGTGAAGTCCGCGTCTTCAAGGTCGACCGCATCCGGTCGGTCGAACAACTCCAGCGTGAGTTCGACCCGGTAGATATCGACGAACTCGCCGAGACCCTCCGCCATAGCTGGGGGGGCGTGGTCCTCGGCGAGGCCCGGTACGACGTCGTTATCGACTTCACGCCGGCAGTCGCCGCACGTATCCGGGAGAGCTACTGGCACGTCTCGCAGGAGCTGGAGGCGCTCCCCGGCGGCGGCGTCCGGCTCAAAGTCTCGCTGCCCAGTCTGCTCGAAATTACCCCGTGGGTGCTGAGCTGGGGGCCCGAAGCGACGGTCGTCGCCCCGGATGAGCTCCGCAGCCGGGTAGCCGACCTCCTCAAGGCCGCCGCGGAGCGCTACGCCTGACGCCTCCGCTACACTGGCGGACGTGAACCCCGCCGCCCTCGTCAGCAGCCGCCGCGACCGCGTCGCCCGGGCCTGGGCGCTCGAGCGCGGCGCCGTGCTGGTCGCCAGCGGCCTGCCCGTCCCAATCGCAGGAACCGACCAGTTCCACGAGTTCCACGCACACCCCGAGTTCCGCTACCTGGCCGGCGTCGGCGAACCTGCCAGCGTGCTCGCCTTCGACCCGGCCACAGGGTGGGAGCTCTTCGTCACACTTCCCACGCCCGACGACCGCATCTGGACGGGCGACGGTCCCGACCTCGACGCCCTGCGTGCCAGTTCCGGCCTCGACATTCGACCGATCGAATCCCTCGCCGGCTGGCTCGAAGTGCGCCGCGCCGAGCCGCTCGCCGTCATCGGCAATGACGACCTGCTCCATCGGCCTGGGCACTACCGACTGCCGGCACTCGAACGTTTCGAAACCGCCCACGATGCGGCGCTCGCCGGGCGCCTCTCCTGGGATGTGGCCGAGGCCCGCCGTGCGAAGGACCCCGATGAGCTCGAGGCGATGCGCCGCGCCGCGGCTGCCAGCCGGGCCGGCCACCTCCTCGTACTCCGCACCGCCCGGCCCGGGATGACGGAGCGCGACCTCCAGGTCGAACTCGAGGCCGAGTTCTTCCGCAGCGGCGGCGACCGCACAGCCTACGGCTCTATCGTCGGCAGCGGCCCGAACGCCGCCGTCCTCCACTTCGCGCCGACCCGGCGGTCGCTGAACGATGGCGAACTCGTGCTGATCGACGCCGGCGCCGAGGTCGACGGCTACGCCAGTGACGTCACCCGAACCTTCCCGGCGGGCCGCCGATTCGAGGGCATCCAGCGCGACCTTTACCGGCTGGTGTACGAGGTCCAGCGCGCTGCCATCGCCGAGGCCCGCCCCGGCGTCGAGTACCGGGACCTCCACCTCCGTGCTTGCGAACGGATCGCCGCCGGCCTCGCCGATCTCGGCATCCTCCGCGGCAACCCCGCCGACCTCGTCGAAATGGATGCCCACGCCCTGTTCTTCCCCCACGGCCTCGGTCACCTGCTCGGCCTGGCCACACACGATGCCGGCGGCTGCCTCCGCGGTCGAACCCCGAGCGACCGTTTCGGTCTGAAGTGGCTCCGGGCCGACCTCCCCCTCCAGCCCGGCTACGTGGTCACCATCGAGCCCGGCATCTATGTCATCCCGGCCATCCTCGATGACCCGGCCAGGCGCGAAACGTACCGCGACGTCGTCGACTGGGACCGCGTCGACGCCCTGCGTGGGTTCGGCGGCATCCGCATCGAGGACGACATCCTGGTGACCGAGGAAGGTGCTGAAGTTCTCACTGCTGGCCTGCCGTCGGACATCGCTGCCATCGAAGCGCTCCGCCAGGAGGCGTTCGACCGGTGACGCAGCCGCCCCGGCTCACCATTGCCGATGTCGCGCGATTTCCGCGCCCGGGCGCGAACGTCCCCGGCGGCCTCGGCTTCACCCCGGACGGGCGCGCGGTGACCTTCCTCTACTCCGCCGAAGGCAACCTGGTCCGCAGCCTCTGGCGGCTCGACCTCGAAACCGGCGCCCGCGAGGTGCTCGCCGGCCCGCCTCCGGCCACCACATCAGAGGGCGCGCTCTCCCGCGAGGAAGAGCTCCGGCGCGAACGCGCCCGCCTCCGCGAACTCGGTGTCACATCGTACGAATTCGCGACGGCCGCGCCCGCCCCGATACTCCTCGTTCCCGGCGGCGGGCGCCTCTGGGTCCGCATCGGCGATAGCGAACTGGCGCCGCTCCCCGGGTCCGACGGCGCCATCGACGCTCACCTCTCGCCCGCCGGCGACCGTGTCGCCTTCGTCCGTGAGGGCGACCTCTACGTGCAGGAGACGCGGGGTGGTGACCCCCGCCGCCTGACCTCCGACGCCGAGGATGGGCTGACGAACGGCCTCGCCGAGTTCATCGCCCAGGAGGAGCTGGACCGCGACCGCGGGTTCTGGTGGAGCCCCGACGGCTCCCGCATCGCGTTCATCCGCGCCGATTCCCGCCACATCCCCGAGTACCCTATCGTTCACCAGGGCCGCCCCGGCATCGACGTCGAACGCCACCGCTACCCGTTCGCGGGCCAGGCCAACGCCCTGCTCGATCTCGGTGTCATCGATGTGGCCACCGGCGCCCTGACCTGGCTTGACCTCGGAACTGACCGCGACATCTACATCGCCCGCGTCGGCTGGCGGCCCGATGGCGCCCTCGCGGTGCAGCTCCTCTCCCGCGACCAGCGCCGCCTGCGCCTCCTCCTCTTTGAAGGCGGTGCCGCCCCCCGGACGCTCATCGACGAGTACCAGGAACCCTGGATCAACCTCGCCGGCGAAACGACCTTCCTCAAGGACGGGCGCATCGTATGGTCGACTGAGCGCTCGGGCTTCCGTCACCTCGAGCTCCGCTCACCTGATGGCGCCCTCGAACGGGTCCTGACAGCCGGGCCGTGGATGGTCTCCTCCTTCTTGGGCGTCGACGAGGAGGGCGGCTTCGTCTACTTCGCGGCGACCGAGGCGTCGCCGCTCGAACGCCACCTGTACCGCGTGCCGCTGACCGGAGATCCGATGGAGCGCCTCACCGGTGAACCGGGCTGGCACACCGGCGTCCTCGCGCCGGGCGGCGAGTGGCTGCTTGACGCATGGAGCAGCCGCACCGAACCGCCCCGCGTCATCGCCCGCAACCTCCGCAATGGCCGGACCGTCGAGGTGCACCGGCCCGAAGCGCTGACCCCCGCCGGCCTCGGGCTCGTCGTCCCGGAGTTCCACGAGGTCACCGCAGACGACGGCACCCTGCTCTACGGCGCCCTCTACCGCCCCCCGGCTGCCAAAGGGCCGGTGCCGGTGGTGGTCTCGGTCTACGGCGGCCCCCACGTCCAGCGCGTTATCGACGACTGGTCATTAACCGTCGACCTCCGCATCCAGTACCTCGTCCAGCAGGGCGTCGCCGTCTTCAAGCTCGACAACCGCGGCAGCGCCGGCCGCGGCCTTGCCTTCGAAGCCCACATCCACCGCCGGATGGGTACCGTTGAGGTCGAGGACCAGGTCGCGGGCGTGCGCTATCTCGCGAGGCTCGGCGGCCTCGACACCTCCCGCGTCGGCATCTACGGCTGGAGCTACGGCGGCTACATGACGCTCATGGCCATGCTCAAGGCGCCCGGCGTCTTTCGCGTCGGGGTAGCCGGCGCACCCGTGACCGACTGGGACGGCTACGACACCGCCTACACCGAGCGGTACATGGGAACTCCCGCCGCCAACCCGGAGGGCTACCGGGACGGCTCAGCCATCACCCATGCCCACCGGCTCGAAGGCAGGCTTCTCCTCGTCCACGGCATGACCGACGAGAACGTGCACTTCCGCCACACGGCGCGGTTCATCGTGGCCCTCACGGAGGCCGGCAAGGAGTACGACCTGCTCATCTTTCCCGAAGAGCGGCACATGCCCCGCGACCAGCGCGGCCTGGAGTACCAGGAGCGCCGCGTCATCGAGTTCCTCCTGCGCGAACTCCGGCCCCGCTAGCGGAACCGGTAGCCCGGCGCGATCCCGGCCTGTGCCGCCCACTCTCCGGCCGGAATTTTCTTCTCTCCCTCCGGTTGCACGCGCATGACCCGCAGCACTCCGCCGTTCAGGCGCACGTCGAATGTGCCCTCGTCGACCCGGAGAACCCGGCCCGGCATGCCCGGGGCCTCCTCCCCCGTCAGGCGGCAGTCGAAGATCCGCAGCCGGCCGCCTTCCACCGTTGTCCACGCCCCCGGCTGGGGATTGCAGCCCCGGATGAGCGCATACACCCGGTCGGCCGGCTCGTACCAGCGGATCTGGGCGTGCTCGTCCCTGCAGGGCGGCTCGTACGTCGCTTTCGCGTGGTCCTGCTCGATGCGCGGCGCCCGCCCCTCGCGTACGAGCCGTGCCGCCTCCGACATCGCCTCCACGCCCATCGGGAAAAGCCGTTCGAAGTAGACCGACCCCACCGTATCGTCCGGACCGATGGGGCACCGCCGCTGGAGCAGGATCGGCCCCGTGTCGATGCCACGGTCCGGCCAGAAAATCGTCAGCCCGGTCTCCGTCCTTCCGAAGATGATGGCCCAGTTGATCGCCGATGAGCCCCGGTGCAGCGGGAGCAGGCTCGGGTGGTACTGGATGCTCCCCAGCCGCGGAAGCTCGAGCACCTCATGCGGGATGATCTCCGTCACGAACGCCATCACGCAGAGGTCCGGTTTGAGCGCGGCCCATGCCTCCTGCCCGGCGGAATCCTTCAGCGCCCGCGTCTCGACGACCGGCACCCCGGCCGCTTCAGCAGCAGCCCAGAGCGGATCGTGCCGCCCGCCCGACGGCCCCGGAGCGCTCGCGCCCACGACGTCAAACCCGTCGTCTCGCAGCCGCCGGAAGACCGCCTCGCCGAACGCAGCCTGCCCCATCACGACGACACGCATCTCGAGCTCCCCGCCGGAGGTCCCGGCTGCGTCAGCCTACCTCGGGCGCCCATCTCCGCTCCACCCTGGGCCTGTCGCTGACCGCGGGCCCGGCATCCCGTACACTTGCCGCATGCATCCGTTCTGCGCGGTCGAGGTCATCCCGGGCGACGCCACGCACGTCGCCCGTGTTCGCCGTGCCTCCTGACGGCCGGGTTCTCCACACTTCGCACCGCAGGAGCACACTTCCCAAAATGATCCAGGTCCAGCCCGCCCGGCTCGCCGATGCCGCGGCAATCCACGCCCTCGTGACCTACTGGGCCGACCGCGGCGACATGCTGCACCGGCCCATCGGCGAAATCTACGAAGCGATCCGCGACTTCAAGGTTGCCCGCATCGACGGCGAAATCGTCGGCTGCGGCTCGCTCCATATCATGGGCCCCGACCTCGCCGAAATCCGCTCGCTCGCCGTGGCCGAATCCGCCCAGGGCAGAGGCGTCGGAGCGGCCATCGTCGCGGCCTGCGTCGACGATGCCCGCGAATTCGGCCTCGAACGGGTCTTCGCCCTGACCTACCGGCCGGGCTTCTTCGAAAAGCAGGGCTTCCGCCTCGCGAACGTCATGGAATTCCCGCAGAAGGTCTGGAACGAGTGCGTCCGCTGTCCGTTTTTCACCAACTGCAAAGAAGTGGCCGTCGTCCTCGACCTCCGCGGGCCTGACCTCGCCGTGCCCCTCGCATAAACTCCGACCATGCCGTTCCCTGCGCACCGCTATCTTGTCCAGCGCATCCGCGCCGACCGCCAGCTCACCCCGGAGCGTGCTGCCGAACTTGCCCGGCAGTGGAGGGAGTCCTGCACGGCAAACGGCGTTGTCCCGTGGGGCGTGTTTGCCGGCCTCCTCGGACTCCGCACCGATGAGCTCCTCATCGTTGCTGCCGCTGAGACGGATGATGCGGAGTGGCCCGCGCTCCCCGGGCTGGCCGTCGAAGATGGGCTCGACTGCCGTCCGACGGCCCGGCCGGAGCGGCCCGAGGCGCAGTCGCGCCCCGGGATCTACGTCTTTCGCACGTTCGAAATCGCGTCGGCCGATGTCGACGAGTTCGTCCGCCTGTCCGCCGAGGCATGGCAAACGTTCGAAGCTGCCCCTGCCTACCGGGCCGAGCCGCGCGCCCTCCTCCGTGCTGACCTCCCCGGCGCCAGCTCGCGGATGCTCCTGGTCACCTGGTATGACGGGCTCGCATCCTGGGAGCGTTCGCGGCAGCCGGACCCGGAAGCCCGCGCGAACTTCGAGGCACGGGCGCGCCTGACGCGCTGGGCCCTCCCCATCGCCACCCGGCTGGTCTAGCCGCCGCAGCAGTCCCTGTCGAACATCTCGAGCGCAGCCCAGGCGAGCCGCCGCCCGTGGCCTCCGGTCCCCGTCGCTGCGCCAACCAGCACGGCGCAGCCAGCCGGGAGGAAGGCGAGACGATTGAGGTGATGCTGCACCCGGGCCGCGGCTGCGGCCGCAGCTGTCGCGCCTGAGCCCTGGAGGACGATACCAAACGTCCCTTCGCCCAGCTCCCCGGGGAGGTCCGTTCCGCGGCAAAGGCCCAGGAGCGCCTCGCCAACTCCCCGGCTCACGAACCTGACGCCGACTTCGCCCCGCTCCTCCAGCACGCCGTCCAGCCCCGTGACCCGCACCGCAAGAAAGGAGAGGGGCGCCCGGGGCGCGAGGTCAACCTGCGCATCGAGATGGCGCAGCAGTTCGACCCGGGACAGCAGCCTGCGGGCCGGGGCGGTCGGTGCTGTGCCGGGTTCGGCCGCGTGGCGCGGCACGGGCTGGAGATAGGCCGGGAACCGGGCTGCTTGCATCGGGAATACCTCCTCTCCTGCAGGAGGCATTTTCCCGTTGTCCATTCCTCACGCAGATAGGCGAAACCCTGAGGGCGCCTGTTCGCGCCTCCGGATCCGCAGCCGCGGCATCCCGGACTTACGGCGCCCCGCCGTTCCGCCGCCGCCCGTTGGCTCGCCGACGCCAGTACACCGCCGCGCTCGCCACAATGACTCCGAGCCACACTCCGCCGGCAGCAAGCGTAATGCGGGCGTCGCGCCCCAGCCCATCGCCGGCGACCACCGCCACTGCCGTTGGAAACAGCATGCCCAGGGCCGAATACACAATGAACACCCGGAACGGGATCGCCGTCATCCCGGCCACGAAACTAATCCAGTCGAAGTTCACCGCCGGGATCATCCGCGACCAGAACACCACCCGCCCGCCCATTTCGAGGACCAGCGTGTCGATCCGTTCAGCGTTCCTTCGGCCGATCAGGCGAGGCAGATGCCGCCGTCCGAACCGCCGCGCAACCCAGAATGCCACCGCTGAGCCCAGCACCAGCCCGGCCATGCAGTACAGCGTGCCGAGCACCGGGCCCCATGCCAGCCCGGCCGCCATGAAGATTGGCGCATTCGGTACGGGTGCGAACAGCACCGACAGCGCCATAACCGCGACGAAGACAATCGGACCGAGAATGCCGAACCCGTCGACCCAGTCGCGAAACGGCTCCGCCTCAATGGTGTACGAGATGCCGAAGTACTCGCTCGTCGCCCAGTAGGCAATCACCACCAGCAGGAACAGCACCACGAGACCGGTGACCACCCTCCGCCTCAGGAGGAGCGGCGTTTCGCCCCCCGTCAACTGCTCCTCGATCTCCATGAGGCTGGGCCGCGTCGTCGTCGCTGGCTCGCTCATCCCTCGGCGCCCGCGAGGTGCTCGAGCAGCAGCCGGTTGACCTCATCCGGGGCCTCCTGCTGGACCCAGTGGCTCACGCCCGGCAGGTGCACAACGCGCAGTTTCGCCACGTACTGGTCGGTGCCCTCGGTTAGCTCTTTGCCGAGATAGCGGTCTTCGTCACCCCAAATGAGAAGTGTCGGCACGGTGATGAGCGGTACCGGGTCGGGGATGCGCGGCGGGTGGCGCAGCAGCGCGCGGTACCAGTTGATGCCGCCCGAGAGTCCCTGCCTCCGCCAGCCGGCGAGGAACTCCCGGATGTCCTCTTTCGTGAACGTCCCCGGCCGGCATTCGCGGATCATCCTCCGCGCAAGCCGGTGGTACCCGCCGGCCGAAAGCGCCAGCTCGGGCAGGAAAGGCAGCTGAAAGAACAGCACGTACCACGACCGCAGCGCCTGCCGGGGCCGCAGCACATGCCGCCGGAAAATCGCCGGGTGGGGCAGATTGCAGACGGCCAGGCTCTTCAGGCGGTCACCGTGCTGCATCGCCAGCAGCCAGGCGATGACGGCGCCCCAGTCGTGCCCCACAATGTGCGCCCGTTCGATGCCGAGATGGTCGAGCAGGCAGAGGATGTCGGCCTGGAGCGTCTCCGTATCGTAGGGTCCGCGCGCCTCGGTCAGGTTGTACCCCCGCTGGTCGGGTGCAATGACCTGGTATCGCTCGCGCAGCGCACGCAGCTGGTGCCGCCACGAGTACCACGATTCCGGGAAGCCGTGCAGAAACACGACTGGCTCGCCGTCCCCAGCCTCGACATAATGCATTCGAATTCCATTGACCGTCGCTTCCCTGTGGGCGAACTCCGTCATCTCCATGCGTACCTGCCCGGGGGAATGCCCCGCATTCAGGCTATCAGAGCACCCGCAGCCGCAGGAACAGCGCGACGATCGGGAAGACGAACAGGACCGAGTCGAGGCGGTCCATAAAGCCGCCGTGGCCCGGCAGCAGCCCGCTCGCGTCCTTCACCCCCATGCGCCGCTTCATCCAGCTCTCGAATAGATCGCCCGCCATCGCCGCAATCGGGAGCGCGACGGCGAGGTGCAGCGCTGTCGACGCGCCGACGCCGGTGTCGAACAGGGCGTTCAGGCCGAGCACCGCGGCCATGCCCGCAGCGTAACCCCCGGCTGCTCCTTCCCAGGTTTTCTTGGGGCTGATGCGCGGCGCCATGCGGTGGCGTCCGAACGCCCGGCCGACCGCGTAGGCGCCGGTATCGACCGCAAACGTCGAGAGGAGCCCGATGAAGAACCACTCCCGCCCGTTCGGCGCATCGCGCACCAGAACGAGCATCGACGCCAGCACGCCCAGGTAAAGCGTGCACCCGGCGAACACCCGGAACGGCTTCCGCGGCCCGAACGCCTGCGTCGGCGCGTATCCCAGCGCGGCGAACACCGCCGCAAATGCCGCGCCCATCAGCACAAACCGCGCGTCGAGGTGCGCCGCAGTAGCGGTAAGCGGCGCAATCGCGATGGTCGGGATATGGACCACGGCCTCGCGAATAGGGCGGCTCGGGATGAGCCACCCGTGCACGAACTCCAGCGAAGCCAGCAGCGAGACAAGCGCAACGGCCAGCGCGAACGGCCACCCGCCAATCCACCCAAGTCCCACCACGACCGGCAAACCGGCGGCGGCCGTCAGGAGGCGCTGCTGCAGGTTCGACACCGGCCGGGACCTCCCGCTCCCGCCGCTCAGGAGGACGGCTCGCGGAACGCTTCGAGGTCCTCCTCGAGCAGCCCGCCGAACTTCCGCTTCCGGCGGCCGTACTCCGCCAGCGCGATGTCGGTGTCCTCCCGGCCGAAATCCGGCCAGTAGGTATCGGTGAAGTACAGCTCCGCGTAGGCCGACTGCCAGAGCAGGAAGTTCGAAATCCGCTGCTCGCCTGCCGTGCGGATCACCAGGTCGGGGTCTGGCATCCCGGCGGTCATCAGGTACCGGCTGACCAGCTCTTCCGTGACCTCCTCCGCCCGGACGCCGTCGGCAAGCATCCCGCGGATCGCCATCACGATGTCGTCCCGCCCGCCGTAGCTGAAGCAGATGTTCAGCACCATCCGGTCGTTCTCCCGGGTGAGCGCAATGGCGTCACGGACCTGCTGCTGCAGCCATTCCGGCAGCGTCTCGATATGGCCCAGCATCTGCAGCCGAATGCCGTTCCGGTGGAGGTTGTCCAGCTCCCGCCGGATGAAGTAGCGCAGCAGCCGGATGAGCGCCCGCACCTCGCGCTGGGGCCGGTTCCAGTTCTCCGTGCTGAACGCGTATAGCGTGAGGTACTGCACCCCGTGGTCGGCGAACCGCTCGATGACCCGCCGGATGTTCTCCGTGCCGGCACGGTGGCCGGCCGCCCGCGGCAGGCCACGCTGGGTGGCCCACCGGCCGTTCCCGTCCATGATGATCGCGACATGGCGCGGAATCCGGCCTCCGGAGATCGGCGAAATCAGGTCTCCGAGGTACTCGGCCGGCTTGCCGAGCGTGCCGGGCTGGCCGGGCTCAGACCTCAAGGAGCTCCGCCTCTTTCTTCTTGGTTTCAGCGTCGATGGTCGCGATGTGCCGGTCGGTGAGCTTTTGCAGCTCATCTTCGGCTCGCCGCAGTTCATCCTGCGACATGCCGCCTTCTTTCTCCAGCTTGCGCAGCTCCTCATGCGCGTGGCGCCGGACGTTCCGCACGGCCACACGAGCGTCCTCGGCCTTGTGGTGTACGAGCTTCACCAGCTCCTTGCGCCGCTGCTCGGTCAGCGGCGGGATCGGAAGCCGAAGGACCTGTCCGTCAATGGCCGGGTTGAGGCCGAGGTCGCTCGCCTGGATCGCCTTCTGGATTGCGGGGACCGCGCTCCGGTCCCAGACCGTCACTGTCAGCAGCCGCGGCTCCGGCGCATTGATCGTGCCGAGCTGCTTGAGCGGCGTCAGCGCGCCATAGTAGTCAACCATCAGCGTTTCGATCAGGCTCGGGTGGGCCCGCCCGGTGCGCACGCCATTCAGCTCCCGCCGCAGCGCCTCCACCGAGTGGTCCATCTTCTCGTCGGCTTCGAGGAGGATCTCCTCAGCATCCGCCATGGTCTGCCTCCTCCGCGTTCAGGGATGTGCCGCCGGCTCCGGCGAAGCCGAAACCAGCGTCCCAATGGTATCGCCGCGGAGCGCCCGGTACACCGCGTCCGGTGCGGCCACATCGAACACCACGATCGGCATGTGGTGCTCCATGCACATGCTCAGCGCGGTGATGTCCATCACCTGCAGCCGCCGCTGGATCGCCTCGATGTGCGTGACGTGCTCGAACTTCTTTGCCCCGGGCACCTTTGCGGGGTCCGCGTCGTACACGCCATCCACCCCGTTCTTTGCCATCAGGAGCACTTCGCAATCGGTCTCGATGGCGCGCAGGGCGCCCGCCGTGTCGGTCGTCATGAACGGGTTCCCCGTCCCCGCGGCGAAAATCACCACGCGCCCCTTCTCGAGGTGGCGGATCGCCCGCCGCCGGATGTACGGCTCGGCGACCTGCGCGATCGGCAGCGCCGTCTGCGTCCGGACCACGGCGCCGCGCTTCTCCAGGGCATCCTGCAGCGCCAGGGCGTTCATGATGGTGCCGAGCATCCCGGCGTAGTCGGCGGTCGCCCGGTCCATTCCCGTCTCGGCAACGGTCGCGCCCCGCCAGAAGTTCCCGCCGCCGACCGACACGGCAACCTGCACGCCCTCATCGACCGCCTGCTTAATCTGCCGGGCAAGGTCGTTCAGGGTTACCGGGTCGATGCCGAACGGCCGCGAGCCCATCAGCGCCTCGCCGCTCAGCTTGACGAGCGCCCGCCGATACCGCCCGCGGCCGTGCCCGGTCATCGTCTGCTACCGCCCAAGTTCGAAGCGCACGAATCGGCGCACGCGGATGTTCTCACCGGTCCGGGCGATGGCATCCTGCACCAGGTCCTTGATGGTCTTGCTGGCGTCGCGGATGAACGGCTGGGCGAGCAGGACAACCTCCTCGTCCGGGCCCTCATACTTCGCGCGCTCGGGGTCATCGGCCGAGACGACCTGCGGGCTCATCGCCGCGATCTGCATCGCAATGTTCCGCGCGAGCTGGCGGAACTCCTCGGTATTTGCCACGAAATCCGTTTCGCAATTGACCTCAACGAGCACGCCGATGCGGCCGCCGGCGTGGATATATGCATCGACCACGCCGTTGCTCGTCTCCCGGTCCTGGCGCTTCGCTGCCGCGGCGATACCGCGCTCGCGCAGGATCTGCTTCGCCTTCGCCTTGTCGCCGCCCGCCTCTTCGAGCGCGCGCTTTGCGTCCATCACCCCTGCCCCGGTCTCTTCCCGGAGCTCTTTGATCATTTCGGTTGTAACAGCAGCCACCTGCAAATTACTCCTGTGCCTGGGTCTGGGCGGCGTCAGCCGCCTGCATGCTGATGACGGTCACGCGGGTGCCCGCCTCGGCTGGTGCCTCGTCCTCGGGCGACGCGGTGTAGACACCGGCGCCTTCGGCCGATCGTGCCAGCTCCTCGACCTGGGTACCCGGCGCCACCCCCGATTCCCGCATCGCGCGGCCCTCGATGGCGGCGTCGGCAATCTTCCCGAGGATCAGCTTGATCGCGCGGATTGCGTCGTCGTTGCTCGGGATGGGGTACGCGATCGGGTCCGGGTCGCAGTTGGTATCGACCAGCGACACGATCGGGATGCCGAGCCGGACGCACTCGGAGACGGCGATCGCCTCCTTAACGGTATCGATGATGAACACGGCGCCGGGCAGCCGGTCCATGTTCTTGATGCCGCCGAAGTACCGGTTCATCCGCTCGATCTCGTTCTGGATTTCGAGCTGCTCGCGCTTCGGGAGCCGGGCGAAATCCCCCCGCTCCATCGCCGCCTCCAGTTCGCGAAGGTGGCGAATCCGCTGCTGGATCGTCCGGAAGTTGGTCAGCGTGCCGCCGAGCCAGCGGTTGTTGACGTACGGGAGACCGGCGCGCTTCGCCTCCGCTTCGACGGTTTCGCGAGCCTGCTTCTTCGTGCCGACGATCAGCACATCTGCTCCCGAGGCGACGACATCGCGTACGAAGTTGATGGCCGCTTCGAGCCGGGTCACCGTCTGCTGAAGGTCGATGATGTGGATGCCGTTCCGCTCGGTGAAAATGAACTGACGCATCTTCGGGTTCCAGCGGCGGGTCTGGTGCCCGAAGTGAACGCCCGCTTCGAGCAGCTGCTTCATACTGACAGGGGTAACCAGGGGAATCCTCCATCTTGCGGCATCAGAGATTTGACCCGGTGGGCCAGGATGCCGCCGATCAACGCAACGCATCTCAGAATAGCAGGGGCGGCCTTGGGCGAAAGCGCCCGACCCCTCACGCCCCGCCCCACTTGACAGCCTCCGCCGCGCGGCGCATGCTGCGCGGCAGGAAAGGAGGTGATGCGCATGGACCATCATAGTCGTAGCTACGACCGTACCTTTGCGCTGGAGGTGACCTCCTCCTAGACCTCTCGGAGGAATCACCCAACCTCCTAAGACTCCGGTCTTAGCTACGCCAGGGCCCCGGCACTACCGGGGCCCTTTTCTCGTCGCCGGGTTTCCGCAATGAACAACGTCATGCCGCCCTTCGACTTCGCACGCTTCCAGTCGCTGCTGACGACCACCCTGGTGGGCCGCTCCCTCGTCTACCGCCCCGTCGTCGGCTCGACCATGGACCTCGCCAGGCGCGAGGCCGCCGAAGGCGCCGTCCACGGCACCGCCGTCTTCGCCGAGGAGCAGACCGCCGGCCGCGGCCGGCGCGGCCGCGCCTTCTTCAGCCCCGCCGGCGCGAACATCTACGTCACCTTCGTCCTCCGCTGCAGCCTCGAACTGCACCGAACCCTCCCGGTCCGCATCCCGGTCGCAGTCGCCCAAGCCATAGCCGGGGTCATCCCCCAGGCGGCGATCAAGTGGCCGAACGACATCTGGGTCGGCCGCCTGAAGGTCTGCGGGATGCTCATCGACGGCGAACTCGAGGCCGAGGGCCCCGTTGCCTTCCCCGGCATCGGCATCAACGTCAATTTCGACCCCTCCACGGCACAGCCGGACCTGGTCGGTATCGCGACCTCGCTCTCGGCACTGCTCGGGCAGCCGGTCGACCGGGAAGCGCTCTTCGCCAGCGTGTGCAACGAACTGGAACGGGCCCTCCAGTCGCCGCTCGGCGCCATCCTTGCCCGGTACCGCGAGCGCAACCTTGTACTCGGACGGCGCGTGCACGTCAGCCCGGTCGGGGGCGAGCCCTTCGAAGCGCTCGCCGTCGACCTCGACGACGCCGGCGCCCTTGTTGTCGAGCGCGATTCCGGTGTGCGCGAAACCGTCACCGCGGCCGACGTGTCCGTCCGCCCGGCGGCGACATGATCCGTTCGCCGTGGTGATTTATCGTGACGCTGTGACATTCGAGGAGATCGTCGCCCTCGCCGCCAGCCGGAAGCGCGAGATGCCCGAAGGCTCCGGCACCGCCGCCCTGCTCGCGCAGGGGCCGCATGCGATCGGAAAGAAGCTCGTCGAAGAGGCTGCCGAGGCCTGGATGGCTGCCCGCTACGAATCGCGCGAGGCGCTCGCCGGAGAGCTCTCGCAGGTGCTCTACTACGTCGCCTGTATGATGGCCGCCGCCGACCTCACGCTCGATGAGGTGTACCGCACCCTGTGATCAAGGTTGCCCTGCCGAACAAAGGGGTCCTCTTCCAGCCGACGCTCGACCTCCTCGCGTCGTGCGGGTACCGCGTCGGCAAAAGCGGCAGCCAGCTCTCGGCCTTCGACCCCGAAAACGATGTGGAGTTCTACTTCCTCCGTCCGGGCGACATCCCCGTCTACGTATCGAACGGCATCCTCGATGCCGGAATTACCGGGAAGGACCTTGCTGCCGAGCGAGGTCACAGCCCCGAACTGCTCCTCGACCTTAACTACGGCGATTCACGTCTCTGCGCCGCTGTCCCCGCTAACTCGCCGGTCCGGACGCTCGAGGAAGTCGCCGGCCTGCGCATCGCGACCTCCTTTCCCAACATCGTCCGGCAGTACTTCCATGGCCGCGCTCTGAAGCTGATTGAGCTGGAAGGCGCCGTGGAAATCTCCGTCGCGCTCGGCATCGCCGAAGCGGTCGTCGATGTCGTCGATACCGGGACCACCCTGCGGCAGGCCGGGCTCCGGATCGTCGGCGAACCGCTCTTCGTCTCGAACGCCGCCCTGTATGCCCACCCCGAGCGCGCCGACCATCCGCCCGTCCGGGTGCTCCGCAGCCGTATCGAGGGCCGCCTGGTCGCCCTCGATTACATGATGGTCGAGTACGACTGCCCGGGGACGATCCTCCAGCAGGCCTGTGAAATAACACCTGGCCTCGAATCGCCCACCATCACGCAGCTCCAGCGTGAAGGCTGGTACTCGGTCAAGGCGATGGTCCGCCGCAAGGAGGCCCACCGCATCATGGACGAGCTGTCCAGCATCGGTTGCCGCGGCATTCTCCTGACGAACATCGAGAGCGCCCGCATCTAACCACAGGACCATCCGCGCCCGCGGTTCGCTACCATGAGGCCATGCCCCCCATCACCCTCCATATGGTGATCGCCCGCCAGGTCGCGCTCGACCTCTGCCACCCCGATGTCCCCGCCGATTCCGGCGCCTACCTCCTCGGCGCGACCTCACCGGATATCCGCGTCATCACCCGACAGGACCGCTACAGCACCCACTTCTTCGACCTCAACGAACATAACCACCAGGACTCGGTCGCAACCTTTCTCGCCACGTACGGAAAGCTCGCCGCGCCGGAGCACCTGAACCCGCCGACCCGCGCCTGGGCCGCCGGCTACATCTCCCACCTCGTGCTTGACGAGCAGTACATCACGGGTGTCTATCGCCCCTATTTCCTCCGCCACGACCACCTCGGCGGCGCCATGCGCGCCAACATCATGGACCGCCTCCTTCAGTTCGACCTTGACCGCCGCTACGGCTCCGACCCCGAGCTCAAGGCGTCCATCTGCAGTGCCCTGGCCTGCACTGTGGCCGATATCGAGACCGGGTTCATCGACACCGACACCCTTGAACGCTGGCGCCAGGTCTCGCGCGATGTCGCCGCTCGGAACCTCGACTGGGACCGCGCCCGCGCCATGATCGCCAATCACCTGCGCTTCGCCGGTCTCGAAGAGGAAGAAACGCTCGACGCGTTCCTCGATTCGCTCCCCGAACTGCTCGATGAGACAATCGCCCACGTTACCGACGCCGAAGTCGAAGCCTTCGTGCAGCGCGCGACGGCAACGGCACGCGCCGCCGTGGAGAGGTACCTGGGATGCGCATAATCCGCAATGCTGAAGAAGGCCGCCGCACCCTCCTGGCCCGCCGCCCCCTCGAAATCGAAGAGCTCCCGATGGAGATCCGGGAGACCACCTTCCGCACCTTCGGTCAGGAACTCGCCCCCGACGAGGTTGTCCGCCGCATCATCCGCGACGTCCGCGAAGACGGCGATAACGCGGTCCGCTACTACAACTCCGCCATCGATGGCGCGCACACGCCGGAACTCCGCGTCCAGCCGGATGAAATCCGCGCCGCCTACGATGCGCTCCCATCCGATCTGATTGAGGCGCTCCGGTTTGCCGCCGACCGGGTCCGCCGCTACCACGAAACGCAGCTCCGGGGCGCCTCTATCGATTTTCAGCACCATGGGCTCGGCCAGGTCACGAGGCCTATCCAGCGCGCCGGGATTTACGTTCCCGGGACGCGCGCGCCCCTGCCCAGCACCGTCCTGATGTGCGCCATCCCCGCCCGCGTCGCGGGGGTCGATGAGGTCTACCTGACCAGCCCGGTCCTGCCCGACGGCACGGTCCCGCCGGTCAAGCTCGTCGCTGCCGATATCGCCGGGGTCGATGGCGTCTTCAAAGCCGGCGGCGCACAGGGCATCGCCGCCTTCGCCTACGGCACTGAGACCATCCCCCGCGTGGACAAGATCGCCGGGCCCGGCGGCCTGTTTGTGACCATCGCCAAGCGCCAGGTCTTCGGCGATGTCGGCATCGACAGCATCTACGGCCCCACCGAGACGATGATAATCGCCGACGAAAGCGCCAACCCCGAGCTGGTCGCGGCTGACCTTATCGCCCAGGCCGAGCACGACCCGCTCGCCAGCCCGATCCTCCTCACCCCCTCGCACTACCTCGCCGAGGAAGTTGCGGTGGCTATCGAACGGCAGCTCCGCGGCCTCGAGCGGGCGAAAATCGCCCGCGCGGCTCTCGAAAACCGCGGCGGCTGCATCCTCGTCAACGACATCGACCACGCCATCGAACTCGCCAACGAGTACGCCCCCGAGCACCTCTGCCTCTGCGTCGAAAACCCAACGGCCTACGCCATGAAGGTCCGCAACTGCGGCGGCCTCTTCCTCGGCGAGGCGTCTCCCGAGGCCGTGGGTGACTACACCGCCGGCCCCAGCCATACCATGCCGACCGGCGGTGCGGCGCGCTGGAGCGGGCCGCTTGGCGTCCACGACTTCCTCAAGAAAATCGCCGTGGTCAACCTCCCGGAAGACGAAATGGAGGAGCTGAACCGCGCTGCGGCGATCATCGCCCGCGCCGAGGGGCTGACCGGCCATGCACATGCCGTCGAGCGGCGGCTCCAGGGACGGTGACGTGGCTCTCCGCCGACTTCTGCGCGAGGACCTCGACGACCTCGAGGAATACCTCCCTGTCAAGCCGCTCGATGTCCTGGCGGCCGAGATCGGCGTGCCCGTCGACCGGTTGGTCAAGCTCGATGCCAACGAAAACCTGTACGGACCCCGGCCAGCCGTCCGCGAGGCGGCTGCCCGCGCTCCCTTCCATATCTACCCGGACCCCGGACAGGCCCGCCTCCGGGAGGCCATCGCCGGGTACGTCGGCGTCGAGCCCGGCCAGATTGTCGCCGGCACCGGCGCCGACGACCTCATTGACGTCCTCATCCGCCTTGTCCTGCCGCCGGCGGTCGTCATCCCCACGCCGGCGTTCGGCATGTACCGCTTCCTCGCAAAGATCCTCCGCGCCCGCCCGATCGAGGTGCCGCGGCGTCCGAACTTCGACCTCGACGTGGTCGCCATCCGCCACGCGGTCCAGCACCAGGGCGCCCGGCTCATTTTCTTGACGCACCCGAACAATCCGACCGGGAACCCTATCAATCGCGCCGAGCTGGAGGCCCTCCTCGCGCTTGACGCGATCATCGCCGTCGATGAGGCGTACATCGAATTTGGCGGCAGCTCGGTCGTGCCGCTCATCGCAGCCCACCCGAACCTCGTCGTCCTGCGCACCTTCAGCAAATGGGCCGGCCTCGCTGGACTCCGCGTCGGCTACAGCGTCTCAGCTCCGGAGCTGGCAACCCACATGATGGCCCTCAAGCAGCCGTACAACGTCAATGTCGCTGCTGAGGCTGCCGCGATCGCCGCCATCGAACACCGCGCAGAGATCGCCGAAGACATCGCCGCCATCGTGGCCGAGCGCGAGCGAATGTCCGGGCTCCTTGCAGCGCTTGGCTGGCTCCAGCCGCTCCCGTCCTGTGCAAACTTCGTGCTCGTCGCCGTCCGCGGCCGCTCGGCAAAGGAGGTTGCCGCTGCACTTCGCGCGCGCGGCATCCTCGTCCGCTACTACGATCGCCCCGACCTGCACAACTATCTCCGCATCAGCGCCGGCCGCCCGGAGGATACCGACGCGCTGATGGCCGCACTCGAGGAGCTCTAGCCATGGCCGAAACCGCCCCCATCCCCGCCACCGCCCCCCGCATCGCCACCGTCTCGCGCCGCACTGCCGAAACCAGCATCGATGTCACCCTGAACCTCGACGGCTCCGGCCGCTTCTCCTGTGCCACCGGCGTCGGCTTCCTCGACCATATGCTCTCCCACATCGCCAAGCACGGCGTCTTCGACCTCGAGGTCCGCTGCGAGGGCGACCTCTGGATTGACCAGCACCACACCGTCGAGGATGTGGGCATCTGCCTCGGCGAGGCGCTCGCAAGGGCCGCCGGCGACAAGGCCGGCCTCGTCCGTGCCGGGTCGGCCTACATGCCGCTCGACGAAGCGCTCGCGTTCGCTGCAGTCGACCTTAGCGGGCGGCCGTACGCCGTGCTCGACCTCAAGCTGCTCGGCCGTGAACTCGGCGGGCTTCCGCCGGACCTGTTCAACCACTTCCTCGAATCGTTCGCGTTCGCCGCGAAGATCAACCTCCACCTCCGTGTTCTTTATGGCGCGAACGACCACCACAAATGCGAAGCCGCCTTCAAGGCGCTGGCCCGCGCGCTCGATGCCGCCACCCGGTTCGACCCGCGGCGCGGCGGCGACATCCCCAGCACTAAAGGAACCCTCTAAGCCGGACGCCCGGCTTGACACTCCCGCCGAAGGCCGTAACCTTCCCCTCCGCCCCGTGGAAGACGCACTCGCACGCTACCTCGCATCCCGGCTCGAGGCGAACGATGTCCGGGTCACGAACTTGCTCCGCATCCCGGGCGGCGCCTCCCGCGAGACCTGGATGTTTGATGCCGAATGGACCGCCCCGTCCGGGGAGCGGCAGACGGCAGCCTTCGTGCTCCGCAAGGACCCGCCGGCATCCCTGCTGGAGACCGACCGCGAGGCCGAGTACGCCTTCTACTCTGCGTTCTGGGGAAGCGACGTGCCCGTCCCCCGGATGCGCTGGCTGGAGAACGATGCCTCCATCCTCGGGGGGCCGTTCTTCATCATGGAGCGCATCCTCGGCTGCGAGTCGGCGACCTCAAAGATCATCGCGCCGCCCTACACCGCCGTGCATCCGCAGCTCGCCGAGAACATGTACCGCATCCTCGCCGCCATCGCGACCTTCGACTGGCGCGGCACGCCGATCGAGCGCGTGGCCGAGCCGCCCACACCCGAAACGGCCTGGCAGCGCGAACTTGATCACTGGGAGCGCATCCTCGATACCGAGGCGATGGAGCCGCAACCCATCATGAAGGCCGCCATCCGCTGGCTCCGCGCCAATCCCCCGCCGCCTGCGCAGCGTATCAGTGTTGTCCACGGCGACTACCGGGTCGGCAACTTCCTCTACCGCGAAGACGGCAACATCGACGGCATCGTCGACTGGGAGATGGCCCACCTGGGCGACCCCCTGGAAGACCTCGCCTGGTCATTCAACCAGTCGTGGCACTGGGCCAAAGACGGACGTCCCGGCGGCATCGTTGACCGTGCGACCGCCATCGCCCACTGGGAGCGGTATAGCGGCCTCCGCGCTGACCCCGAGGCCCTCTACTGGTGGGAGGTCTTCAGCCACGTGAAGTGCCAGGGCATCTGGGTCACGGGTGCCCGCTCGTTCCAGGAGGGCCGCACCAACGAACTCATCCTGCCCCTCGTCGCCTACTCGCTGATCAACGCACAGGACCAGTACCTCCTGCGCACCCTCGGGAGGCTCCCGTGAACCCCTCTGCACCTCGGGTCCTCCAGGGCCTCGCTGTCAACCTCCTCTCCGAGGTCATGCCGAACATCGCCACCCCGTTCGGCCAGCAGCTCGTCGGTATCGCGGCCATGCTCGACATGATGATCGCCGAGGAGTTCGACCGCGCTGCGGACCGCCTCGTTACAGAAAACCGGGCCGTCAGGGCGATCCTTGCCGAGGGCAGCACTCTCCTCGGCGAGCAGTGCCCGCCATCGGTCGCGTCGGCCGTCAAATCACCACCTGCCCCCAGCCTGCGGATTCCCGACCTCCAGCGGGAAAACGATCTCCTCCGCGCCGCTCTCATCGACCTCCACGCCGCGGTCGAGCAGACCCCCGGCGAGGCTGCCCGCGCCTTCGAAGAGCGCATCTGGGCCGAACTCATCGAGTCGACCCGCCGTCGCCATCTCGTCTCTCGCCTCTAATCAGATGCGCGAGCAAATCCGCCGTCTCCTCCAGGCCTACGAGCCGACCCGCCAGCAGCCCGACCCGCCGCTGCCGCCTGCCGGCGTCCTCCTGCTCCTGCACGACCGTCCCGGCGGCCCGCACATCATCTTCCAGAAGCGCACCGACCATGTCCGCGACCACAAAGGGCAGGTCAGCTTCCCGGGCGGTGTCATGGACCCGGGCGACCCCGATATTCGTTACACGGCCCTCCGCGAGACCTACGAGGAGATCGGTGTCCACCCCGACCACGTGGAGGTACTCGGCCAGCTCGACGACATGGTGACCGTCTCGAACTTTCTCGTAACCCCTTTCGTCGGCTGGCTCGACCGCTACCCGTACGAGTGGCGCTTCAGCAGCACTGAGGTCGCCTACCTGCTCGAGGTTCCGCTGGACCACGTCCGCGACCCGCGCAACCTTGTCCCCGACCGCCGCATCATCAACGGCAGGGAATACGTCTTCCAGGCCTACCAGTTCGGCAATGACCTGATCTGGGGCGCCACCGCCCGGATGCTCGGCAACTTCCTCGACCTCCTCCGGGCACTCGAATGAGCCCGCGACACCCGTCCCCGGCCGCACTACCATCGGACCCGTGACGCACGACGCCATTAGCCACACCCGCCCGCTTCGCTCCCTCCTCGACGAGCTTCCCGGCGCCCGCCTGCTCCGTGGCGAACCTGCGACGCCGGTGGCAGCGGTTCACCACGACTCCCGCCTTGCCGGCCCGGGCAGCCTGTTTGTCGCGATCCAGGGCTTTACGGTCGACGGGCACCAGTTCCTCCCCGATGTTGCTGCCGCCGGCGCTGTGGCAGCCCTTGTCGAGCGCGGCCACGAACTCCCGCCGCTGCCCGAGTCGCTTGCCCTCATCG
Organism: Tepidiforma thermophila; assembly: GCF_002563855.1. Classification (NCBI taxonomy): domain Bacteria; kingdom Bacillati; phylum Chloroflexota; class Tepidiformia; order Tepidiformales; family Tepidiformaceae; genus Tepidiforma; species Tepidiforma thermophila. Next base: position 2,091,137 of record NZ_PDJQ01000001.1, on the reverse strand, counting down.
AGGTCCCCGCGACCCGCCCTGCCCTCTCGGCCGCTGCGGCATGGTTCTACGGCCACCCCGGGCGTGAGCTCGTCGTTATCGGAATTACCGGGACCGACGGGAAGACGACGACCTCCCACCTCCTGACCAGTGCGCTCGAAGCCGCCGGCGCCCGCGTCGGCCGACTGGGCACCGTCGACGTCTATCTCCCGGGCGAAACCGGGCACGTCACCGCGCGCATGACGACGCCCGAGGCCACGGAGGTCCAGCGCCTCCTGCGCCGCATGGCTGACGCCCATTGCGACTATGCCATCGTCGAGTCGACCAGCCACGGCCTTGCCCTGCACCGGCTTGATCACGTTGATTACGACGTGGCCGTCTTTACGAACATCACCAGCGACCACCTCGATTTCCATAAGACCTTCGAGGCCTACCGCGATGCCAAAGCGAGGCTCTTCTCCGCCCTCGACCGCGCCATCGACAAAGGCGTCGGCAAGCACGCCGTCGTCAACGCCGATGACCCATCGGCGAACTACATGCTGAGCCACACGCGCGCCGAGCCGCTGCGCTTCGGCCTGGAAGCCCGCGATGCCGACGTCGTCGCCCGGAACATCATCCTGCGCCCCGATGGCACGAACTTCCGGATCGTCGCACCCCACGGCATGGCCGAGGTGTCGCTTCGCCTGCCCGCGCTGTTCAACGTCATGAATGCGCTAGCCGCCGCTTCCGCTGCCCTCGCCGTCGGCGCCGACCTGCAGGCGGTCGCCCGCGGCCTCGGCGAGTGCCCCGGCGTCCCGGGCCGCATGGAACGCATCGAGGCTGGCCAGCCGTTCGAGGTCATCGTCGATTACGCCCATACCGGCGACGCCGTCCGGAAGGTGCTCGAAGTCCTGCGCGACGTCTGCCAGGGGCGGCTCATCATCGTGGTCGGCGCAGCCGGCGAGCGCGACCCCGGCCGACGCTTTGGCGTGGGCCGGGCTGCCGCCGAGGGCGCCGATTTCGCCATCTTCACGAACGAAGACCCGCGCTCCGAAGACCCTGCCCAGATAGTCCGTGAAATCGGCCGCCACGCAGAGAGCGCCGGCCGCAAACGCGGCACCGACTTCCTCGAGATCGAAGACCGGCGCGAGGCCATCGCCACCGCGCTGGCGATGGCCCGCTACGGCGACATCGTCGTCATCGCCGGTAAGGGCCACGAAAAGTCGATCGTTTACGGTACGGAAGCCATCCCCTGGGACGACCGCGAGGTTGCCCGCGAAGAACTCGCAAAGCTCGGTTACCGGGGCTGAACGAACCCTTTCCCCGCCAGGCGACCCGCCGCATTGGTCGCAAATCCGGCCGTCCGTATACTGGCCGGGAGCCGGCTACGCACCCCAGCAGCCGTCCACCGGAGTAGCACCGTGCCCAAGCGCAAGAAACGCGAGCTGCACCACCTGCGGCAGGAGCCCTCGCGACGCCGAACCTATCAGCTCAGCCACGCCTCACCGTCGGAGATTTACAAGCCCGGATTTCCGATGAACATCCTCGGCGATGTCCGATGGTTCGCGATCGTCGGCGTTGTCGCCGCTGTGGCCATGGTTGTGACCGCCGTTCTCACCACAGGCGGCGTCGACCAGGGCAACCCCGACGCGCTCCCGACGGCCACGCCGACCGCGTCGGCAACGGCCGATGCATCTCCGACAGGCAGCCCCACCCCCGCGCCGAAGCAGTTCGAAAAGGCCGAGCAGGTTATCGACGCCGAAAAGTACACCTACACGGCCACCTTCAAGACCAGCAAGGGCGACTTCACCGTGCGTCTCTTCGCGGATGTCGCCCCGAAGACCGTCAACAGCTTCGTCTTCCTCGCGAAGCAGGGCTTCTTCGATAACACCACCTTCCATCGGGTAGTTTCGAACTTCGTCATCCAGGGCGGCGACCCTACCGCCACCGGCACCGGCGGCCCCGGCTACCAAACGCAGGACGAGCCGAATGAGCTCCGGAACAAGAAGGGCACCATCTCCATGGCGAAGGTCTCGGGGCAGACCCAGTTCGGCAGCCAGTTCTTCATCAACCTCAAGGACAACCCGTCACTCGATTTCGACAACCCCTCGGCCAACAAGTTCTACCCGTTCGGCGAGGTCATCTCGGGCATGGATGTCGTCGAGGCTATCGGGCGGGTGCAGGTCGGCCAGGGCGACCGCCCCATCGAGCCAGTGACGATTTCGACGATCGAGATCACCGAGACCCCGAAGTAGCGCCTCCGCGCTCCAGCCGCGCATCCCGCGCAGCCGCGATGGCCAGCGCCGTCGCGGCCTCCGTGCGTCCGTCGCGGTCACCGGCGAACACGCTCAGCACGAGCCTGCCCCGCGGCTCATGGAGCGCAAACAGGCGGACCTTTGCATCGCCTTCCGCAGCGTCCAGCTCAAACAGCCGCCCGCGCTCGGCTGGAAGTTCGATCGCCGTCGCGCGTTCCATCGGCGCCCAGAGCATCCCAGAGTCACGGATGACCTCCGGCTCGGCCGTGAGGGCCGCCACCCATGCCGCTGCCTGCGCCTCGGAGCTGAACGAAAGAACCTGGCACACCACGTTGACCGGGCTCGCGAACGGGGGCCGCGGTAGCGCCTCCTTCCAGAAAACGAAGCGGCCCCCCTGCATCCCGGCGGTCCGGTAGGCCGCTTTCCGCTCCTCCGGCATCCGGGAAAGCCCGCCCAGGTCATCGGCGGTAAAGTCGCCGCGGGTCTGCTCCATAAACGCACCCGGCAGGTCCTCCGCCTGGCAAAGCAAGGGGTCGAGCCCGGTGCCGTCAAATCCGGCCCCCGCCCGGCAGCCGGCGATCACCACCGCCGCGGCCAGGAGCATGCCGCTACGCCAGCTCGTCATCGTTTGCTGGCGCCGGCTCCGGGCCGATCAGCCCATGTTTCGACTGGTAGCGCTCGACAACCACAATCAGCAGAAAGAATGGGATAAACGCGAGCGCCGAACCGAGCGCCCACCACCAGAAGGGGACGACCAGGAAGAGGATCGTGCAGGCCGCGGTGAACGCCATCCCGATGATGGCGAAAATGCGCCCGGCGAGCACCCATGGCGTGACCGGCGTGTGCATGCCACCAGTTTCCCCTTCCCGGCGGCCCGGGTCCATCCCGGGGCCTGCGGCTTCACCCGACGTCCCGTATACTCCCCGCGAACTCCCCCCTCCGGAGGCCTTTCCATGGGACGTCCCGTGCTCCGCACGGAGCTGTGTGACCTGCTCGGCATCGAATACCCCGTCATCCTCGCGGGCATGGGCCCGGTTGCCGGCGGCCTGACCGGGCCTGTGGCCACCGCTCCCCTCGTCGCCGCGGTGTCCAACGCCGGCGGCCTGGGCGTCATTGGCGGGGCCGGGTTCAGCGCCGAGCGCCTCCGCGAGGAAATTCGCAAAGTCCGCTCGATGACCGATAAGCCGTTCGGCGTCGACCTCCTCCTCCCCTCGAACTACATGGGCGCCGCCGCCGGCGGCGAAATGCCGCGCGACCCCCGCGAGCTCATCCCGGCCGCGACCCGCGAAGCGCTCAAGAAGATCGTGGAAGACCTCGGCGTTCCCTGGCAGGAGATGCCCCGTGAACCTGCCGCCGAGCCCCGACGCCCCCGCGCGGGCGGCATGTCCGACGAGCAGATGGAGGTCGTCATCGAAGAGAAGGTCCCTGTCTTCGCCAGCGGGCTTGGCAGCCCTGCGCCCTGGATCGACCGCCTCAAGGCGAACGGCACGAAGGTCCTAGCACTTGTTGGCAACGTGAAGAACGCGAAGCGCGTCGCCGCTGCCGGGGTCGATATCGTCGTCGCCCAGGGAACCGAGGCCGGCGGCCATACCGGCCGCGTCGCCACGATGGCCCTCGTCCCCCAGGTCGTCGATGCCGTCGCGCCCACGCCGGTCGTCGCAGCCGGCGGGATTGCCGATGGACGCGGCATCGTCGCGGCCCTCGCCCTGGGCGCCATCGGCGTGTGGTGCGGCACCGCCTTTCTCGTCTCCGAGGAAGCCAACCAGCCCGACCTCCAGAAGCAGCGCATCCTCGCTGCGACGGACGAAGACACGCGCGTTACCCGCCTCTACAGCGGGAAGACGATGCGCAACATCACCAACCCGCTCATTGAGGCCTGGGAGGCGGCCGGCATCCAGGCCCTGCCGATGGGCCTCCAGGGTCTGCTAATCCAGGACCTCGTCTACTCCTGCCGCAAGGCCGGCCGCGAAGACCTCCTGATGAACGCTGCGGGTCAGGTCTCCGGCATGCTCAACCGCATCCGGCCGGCCGCCGACATCCTCCACGACATGGTGGCCCAGGCCGCCCAGATTCTCGCGCGCGACCTCCCCGCCCGCGTCACCGCCATCCCGGAGTCCTGAGCCATGCCCGACCGCGCCCTCGACGGTGTCCGCGTCATTGAATTCGCCGACGAAACGGCGGCCTACTGCGGCCGCCTCCTGGCCGACCTCGGAGCCGAGGTCATCAAGGTTGAACCCCCGGGCGGCGGCCGCCTCCGCCGGGCGCGGCCCTTCGTCAAGGGCCACGAAGGCGACCCCAACGCCAGCCTCGCCTTCTGGGTCCACAACACCTCGAAGAAATCCGTCGTCCTCGACCTCGAAACCGACGAAGGCCGCACGCTCGCACGGAAGCTCGCGCTGACCGCCGACATCGTCCTCGAGGACTACCCGGTGGGCTATCTCGCCGAACGCGGTCTCGGCTTCAACTCCCTCCACGCCGAAAAGCCGGCGCTCGTCTACACCTCGGTCACCGGTTTCGGACAGGATGGCCCGCATGCGCACTGGGCCTACTCCGATATCGTCGGGCAGGCGATGGGGGGCATCATGACGCTCGCCGGCGAGCCGACCGATCCCCCGAACATGATCTACGGCCGCCAGGCCGATATCTCGGCCAGCATCCAGGCCGCCCAGGGCACCCTTATGGCCCTCCTCTATGCCGAAGCGACCGGCGAGGGGCAGCAGGTCGACGTTTCTGCGCAGGAAGCGCTCTCAATGGCCCAGGAGACGGCCATGCAGACCTGGGACTTCCAGAAGCGGAACCGCACCCGCACCGGAGAGCTCGGCATGCTGCCCATCCCGCTTCCGGCGACCGGCGTTGCGAAGTGCAGGGACGGCTACGTCTCGCTCTACATCCTTGCGCCAGCCGGCAAGGACCTGCCCGCGCTCGTCGACTGGATGCGCGAAAAGGGGATGCAGGGGCCGCTCGATGACGAGCCGTACCGGACCATCGTCAACCAGCTGAACATGGCCTGGCTCACCCAGCTCATGTCGAACCTGGCCGCAGCCGGCGAGATCCTGCAGCATCTGCCGGTGATCACGAAGACGATTCTCGATTTCTTCGCCACCATGAGCGCCCGTGAGGCCTACGAAGAAGGCCAACGCCGCCAGCTGCTCATCGGTATCGTCTCGACACCAAAGGACATCGCCGAAAACGCCCAGCTCCGCGCACGGGACTGGTTCGTGCGCATTGAGTCGCCCCTCGGCGGCACCATTGAGTTCCCCGGGCCCCCGTATCGGCTCTCCGAGACCCCGGCCGTCATCTCCCGGCCGCCACGCCTCGGCGAGCACACCGACGACATTCTCGCCTCGCTGCGCTAAGGAGCTGTTCAAATGCCGAAGAAGCCGCTGGAAGGTCTCCGCGTCGCCGATTTCTCCTGGTACGGCGCCGGCCCGATCGCCGGCAATACCCTCTCCCAGTTCGGCGCCGAAGTCATCCGCGTGGAATCAGAAACCCGCCCCGATGGCCTCCGCCGCGTTCACCCCTTCGCAATGAACCCCGACGGGACGTTCAAGACCGGCTACAACGTCTCCGGCTACTTCAACAACTTCAACACCGGCAAGCTCTCCATCCAGCTCAACCTGAACGTCCCGAAGGGCCAGGAGGTTGCCTACCGGCTCATCGAGAAGTGCGATGTTTTCCTCACCAACTTCACGCCGCGCGTCATCGACAAGTGGAACCTGCGCTACGAGCAGATCAGCGCGGTGAACCCGCGGATCATCGCGGCCTACGCGCCGATGCAGGGCCTCACAGGCCCGCACCGCGACTTCCTCGGCTTCGGCGCCGTCCTGACACCGGTGACCGGGATCAGCCACATGAGCGGCTTCCCCCATCGCCCGCCAATCGGGGTCGGCACCAACTACCCCGACTACGTCATTAACCCCGGCCATACCGTGACCGCAATCCTCGCCGCGCTCCGCTACCGCAACCGGACCGGCAAAGGCCAGCTGATTGAGCTGCCGCAGATTGAGTCGGTCGTCAATGCGCTCGGCACTGCCGTCCTCGAGTACCTGGTGAACGGCGACAACCCCACCCGCATGGGCAATCGCAGCCTTAATGCCAGCCCCCACGGCGCCTTCCGCTGCGCCGATGACCCCGAATCGGTCGGCTCCGTTGACCGCTGGGTCGTTATCGCCTGCCGCGATGACCGCGAATGGGCGGCTGCCGCCGCGGCGCTCGGCCACCCCGAAGCCGCCGCCGACCCGCGGTTCGCCACTTTCGAGGCCCGCAAGGCAAACGAAGACGAGCTGGAGGCGCTCATCGCCTCATGGGTCCGTGACCGGAAGGCTGAAGATGTAGCCGCCGCGCTCCAGGCTGCCGGCGTGCCGGCAGGCGTGGTCCAAAACGCGCAGGACCTCCTCGAGCGCGACGAGCACATGCGGGCGCGCGGCTACTACCAGTACGTCGAGCACCCCGAGGCCGGCCGGGAGGCCCACGACGGCCCCGCCTTCCGCCTCAGCGCAACCCCCGGCTCCGTGCCCGGACCTGCGCCGCTCCTCGGCGAGCACACGATGGAGGTGTGCGAGCGCATCATCGGCCTCTCGATGGACGAGGTCGCCGACCTCCTCGCCGAAGGCGTCCTGGTCTAGGCTCCGCCGGCTGCCCGCCCGTCGCCGGATGAGCACGCCATTCAGCGTTGCGCGCCGCTTGGTGCGGTGCGTGTGGTAGCATGCCGCCACCAACTCAAGGAGCGCTCCCTTGACCGGCCTGATCGTGCTCGTCGTCGTTATCGTCATCGCGCTCGTGCTCGTGTTCTGGGTCATCGGCCTGTACAACGGCCTCGCCCGCGCGCGCATCCGCGTGAAAGAATCGTGGTCCGGCATCGATGTCCAGCTGAAGCGCCGTTCCAGCCTCATCCCCAACCTCGTCGAAACCGTCAAAGGGTACGCGGCGCACGAGAAAGAGGTCCTCGAAAATGTGACCCGCGCCCGCGCCATGCTCGACCGTGCGCAAACCCCGGGCCAGGCCGCCCAGGCCGACAACATGCTGACCGGCGCCCTCCGCTCCCTGTTCGCGGTCGTCGAGGCCTACCCCGACCTCAAGGCCAACCAGAACTTCCTCGAACTCCAGCGCGAACTGACCGATACCGAGGACAAAATCGCCTACGCCCGCCAGTTCTATAATGCCAACGTGCGCGTCTACAACGAAAAGGTCGCGACCATCCCCAGCTCCATCATCGCCGGGATGTTCAACTTTGAGCCCGCCGAGTTCTACGAAGCTGAGGAGGCCGCCCGCGAGGATGTCCGCGTCTCCTTCGTGAGTAACTGACCGCACCCGCCGGTCAGTCCTTCGCTATGGCGTCGGCGCCCGTCCCCGGCTCAATCCTGATCTACGACCGCATCGCGGCGAACCGCCGGATGACGTGGGTGCTCATGGTTGCCTTTGTGGCGGTCCTCACCGGGCTAGTCGCACTGATCGTCCTCGCGCTGGGGCTCCCGGTCGGCTTCATCGGCATCGCGGGGATCGCGCTCATCATCTACGCACTGGTCAGCTATTTCGCCGCTTCGAGCATCGTGCTCTCCATTTCCGGCGCCCACGAAGTGACGAAGGAGCAGGAGTGGGAGTATGTCCGCCGGGTCGAGAACCTCTGCATCGGCGCGGGCCTGCCGATGCCGCGCACCTGGGTCCTTGAGGACTCGGCGCCGAACGCCTTCGCAACCGGCCGCGACCCGCAGCATGCCCACGTCGTCGTGACCCGCGGGCTGCTGCAGAAGCTCGAGCCGATCGAACTTGAAGCCGTGCTGGCCCACGAGCTCTCGCATATCGCCAATTACGACATCCGGGTCATGACGATTGCGACGGTCCTCGTCGGCCTGGTCGTGCTCCTGAGCGACTTCTTCCTCCGCTGGACCTACTGGGGAGCCGGCGCCCGCCGCGGCAGCCGCGGCAGGGGTGGCGGAGGCGCCGCGCTCCTGGTGCTCCTCGCAGTGGTCGCGGCGATCCTTGCACCGCTCGTGGCCCAGGCGCTGAAGTTCGCCGTTAGCCGCCAGCGCGAATACCTTGCGGATGCCTCCGGTGCGCTGCTCTGCCGCCACCCTGAGGCGCTGGCCCGCGCCCTCGAAAAGATCGCCGCAGACCCCGAGCCGCTCGAAGCCGCCAACAAGGCCACTGCCCACCTCTACATCTACAACCCGCTCCGCGAGCACCAGAGCTTCCTCAATAACCTGTTCAACACCCACCCGCCTATCGAAGAGCGCATCCGACTGCTCCGCAGCATGTAGCCGAGAATGGTTCGAAAGGGCCGCCAGGCCGGGGCCCTTCGGACCACCCCGCCCCGCCGTCCGTCGCAGATACTCGGGGTGGAGTCCGCACCGGGCTCGACCGAATGGCGAAAGGAGGGAAGCGGAATGAAGAGCAAAAGCATCCGCCTCCACGCCCGATTCGGGGTCTGGATCGTGCAGAGCTGATGCGCTCGCGAACGATCAACTGCCCGGGAGGTGACCAGTGAAACTCCGCATCCATGCTCTCTTCCGGCGGTGGCACCGGCCGGTAGCAGGCCCGCAGTGGCGGGCCGCGCGCTGGCTCCCGGCCCCGGTGAGCGTCTCAACCCGGCGCTCGTAAGCGCCCCGGCCTCTGGCGAGGCAGCAGACGCCCGGCTCCGGCGGCCGAAGGAGCAGGGTTTCTGACAACAGCGAGACCCCGCCATGGCGGGGTCTCGGCGTTTCCTGCCAATTCCTGCGCAGTCCGGCATACAATCGGCCGGCGGCGCATTGCTCGGCCGAATGTCGGAGCGGGCGCCCGGAAGGAGGAATCACCATGTCCGCAAAGGCTGAAGCCCTGGCAGCGCTCGATGAAGGCTACCGGAAGTTCCGTGCCGGGATTGCTGACCTCGATGACGCCGCCTATTCCGAGACCTGGCTCGGGAGCTGGAATCTCTCGCAGCTGCTGGCCCACATGGCCGGCTGGTATCGCGAAATGGCCGGCGCCTTCGAACGCGTGGCCCGCGGCGAGCGCCCGGTTCCACCCGGGGTCGACTACTCCGACCCGGAGCCGTGGAACCAGCGGTTCGCCGCCGGAGCGCTCCCGGGTCGAGCGGCCCTCGACGACTGGGACGCCGCCTTCGCTGCCTACCGGGCCGCTGCTGCCGCCCTCCCCGATGACCTGTACGGCGTCGACCCGGAAAGCGGCCGGCCGCGCATCGGCAACCGTCTCCTCCAGGGCGCCGGGATCGGCCACTTCGAGGAGCACCAGCCCGAGCTCGACGCCTGGCTCGCAGCCCGCTGCCGGTGACGCCGGAGGAGCGCCTCGCCGCACTCGGGCTCGAACTCCCGCCCCCGTTCGCCCCGCCGGCGAACTTCGTTGCCGCGGTCCAGGCAGGAGGCCTGCTGTTTCTTTCTGGCCATGGCCCGACGGGCGCGGGTGGACGTCTCCTTATGACCGGCCGCGTCGGTGCTGACCTTACGCTCGAACAGGGCTACGAGGCCGCCCGCCTTACCGCGCTGGCCCTGCTTGGCTCCCTGAAGGGCGCCATCGGCGACCTCGGCCGGGTCGAGCGGGTGGTCAAGCTGCTCGGCATGGTCCGTTGCACGCCGGACTTCGGCAACACCCCCGCGGTCATCAACGGCGCGTCCGACCTGCTCGTTGCCGTGTTCGGCGAGAGCGGACGCCACGCCCGCTCTGCCGTGGGGATGTACGAGCTTCCGTTCGGCATGCCCGTTGAGATCGAAATGGTCGTCGCCCTCCGCGACTGACATAATCGAACCAGCCAGCCAGGAGGTCGTGACCGCTGGAACTGCCGCTCTTCCCATTGCGCACCGTGCTGTTTCCCGGGATGCGCCTGCCGCTGCGTATCTTCGAGGAGCGCTACCGCGTCATGGTGCGCGAGCTGCTCGACTCCGGCGGCGAGTTTGGTGTCGTCCTCATCCGGGAAGGCCCCGAAGTTGGGCCCGGGGCGATTCCCCACGAGGTCGGCACGGCCGCACGGATTGAGTCATGCGAGAAGGTCGATGGGGGCCAGTTCATGCTCACGGCCCGCGGCACCTGGCGGTTCCGCATCAACCGCCTCCTCCCCCCGCGCCCCTACCCGTATGGCGATGTCACGCCCCTCGACGATACTGACGGCCCGCTCACGCCCCGGCTCAAAGCCGGGCTCGAAACCGTCCGCGCAACCTTCCCGCTCTACTTCCGCCTCATGCTCTCCCTCACCGACCAGTGGGCCCGCGGACTGCAGCTGCCCGAAAAGCCCCACCGGCTCGTCAACTTCCTCGGCGAATGGCTCCAGGTGGGCGAAGACGTGAAGCAGCGGCTCCTCGAGATGGAAGCAGCGGAGGACCGCGTCGCCTACCTCGCGGAAGTCCTCGACGACCTGGTGATGCGGACCAAAGATGCTGTGATCGAGCACCGCCGGAAGAAGTACGGCGCCCTGGGCATCGCAAACTGAACGAAGCCGGCCTCAGCCCAGCTCGAGCATCCGCTCCAGCGCCACGAGCGACCACTTCCGCGTCTCGGGGTCGACCCGGACTTCATTCACGACCTGGCCCTGCACGATCGCTTCGAGCGTCCAGGCTACATAGGCCGGGTGGATGCGGTACATGGTGCTGCAGGGGCACACCACCGGGTCCAGGCAGAACACCGTCTTATCCGGGTTCTGCTTCGCCAGCCGGTTCACGAGATTGATCTCCGTCCCGACCGCCCAGGTCGTGCCCGCCGGAGCCTCGCGAATCGTCTTCGCAATTTTTTCGGTCGAACCGTAGCTGTCGGCCGCCTGCACGACCTCCCAGCGGCACTCGGGGTGCACGATGACATGGACGCCCGGGTGCTCGCGGCGCGCCTTTTCGATCTGCTCGACCGTGAACCGCTGGTGGGTGCTGCAGTGCCCCTGCCACAGGATGATCTTCGCCTTGCGCAGCGCCTCAGGCGTCGTGCCGCCCATCGGCAGCCGCCAGTTCCACAGCACCATTTCGTCGAGCGGGATGCCCATGGCGTACCCGGTATTCCGGCCGAGGTGCTGGTCCGGGAAGAAGAAGACCTTCTCTCCCCGCTCGAAGGCCCAGCGCAGGGCCCGGTCGGCGTTGCTCGATGTGCACACCAGCCCGCCCCGTTCGCCCACGAACGCCTTCAGGCTCGCCGCGCTGTTCATGTACGTCACGGGGATAATCCGCGCGTCCTCGCCGAGCACCTCGTGGATTTCGTCCCATGCGGCGTAGACATCATCCGGGTCGGCCATGTCCGCCATCGAGCAGCCGGCGGCCATATTGGGGAGGATGACCCGCACATGCTCGGGCGTCAGGATGTCGGCCGACTCGGCCATAAAGTGCACCCCGCAGAAGAGCACATACTCGATGCCCTCCTGCTCCGCGGCATGCCGGGCGAGCTTGAAGCTGTCGCCCGTGAAGTCGGCGTACTTAATGACCTCGTCACGCTGGTAGTGATGCCCGAGGATGACGAGCTTCGAGCCGAGCCGGGCCCGCGCGGCCGCGATGCGGTGGTCAAGCTCCTCGGGGCTCATCTCGAGGTAGACCCGCGGGATATCCTGCTGCCAGCTGACGAAGGCCGGCTCCTGCGCAAGCGGCACCGGCGCCAGCGCTTCGGCCGGGCACGTATCCGGGTCCGAGTACAGGACGAGCAGCTCGGCGTAGCTCTTGCCCGCAGGCGCCAGTGTTGCAGCCATCGTATCCCTCCCTACTTAGTGTCAAACGTACACTAAGTACTGCTTCCACTGTGCCGCAGCCCGCGCTTCGTGTCAACCCGACACGAACTCTCCTGAGCACCTGCGAGGTCATTCCGGGTGCGCCCGGCGGCGCCATCCGGGGGTTCCCCGATCCCGCCATCGGTGCTCGCAGTCGAAGCTGGCGATGGAGCGAGGAACACCCTAAGGAGCAACGATGTCGTTCTGGAGCAACCAATCTATCGTCGTAAAGCTTGTCGTCGCTGCGGTCGGCTCGCTCGCCCTGATGTCGGTGGCCGTCATCCTGGGCGTGAGTCGCGTCATCACTGGCGAAACGAACGAAACTACCCGGACCATCCTCACCGGCCAGGCCGAGCTGGCCGTCCGGGAGGCCCTCGCAGAGATTGAGCGCGAGACGTCGAGGGCATCCGCGCTCGGCTTCGCCGGCCAGTTCACGAGTCTCGCCGCAAACTCGAACGCGGCTCCGGCCAGCGAGAGCGAGCTCAAATCGCTCGATGAGCAGTGGATCGCCTGGCAAAAAGGCGGGACCGGTGGACGCGCCGAACAGGTGTACGAGTCCCTGGTCCAAAATGCCGCCTCCCGCGCCATTCGGGAGTTCCAGGCCCGCTATCCCCAGCACATCGAAATGTTCGCCACGGACCGGTTTGGGCGGAACATCGCCCAGGTGCAGCCGACGTCCGATTACTACCAGGCAGATGAAGGCTGGTGGAAAGCTGCCTACGCAGACGGCAAAGGGGCGATCGTCGTACAGCCAGCCTCATACGATGAGAGCACCGGGAAATGGGGGATGAACGTCGCGGCTCCGATCATGGACGGCAACCAGGTGGTCGGAGTGCTCCGCAGCACCATCGACGTCACCGCGGTGTTTGAAAAGCTGCGCGCCTTCGCGTTCGGGGAGACGGGCAGCGTGGTCCTGCTCGACAGGGAGGGCAAGGTCCTGTACCACCCAAACCAGGAAGTCTTCGGGCAGCCGCTTGCCGACGTGCTCTCCAGCGCGGCAGCCGGGCGTACGTCTGCCCAGGGCACGTACACCGACCCTGACGGTTCGGCGTGGCGGTTTGCCGCTATGCCCGCGCCGGGGCCCCTTGGGGAACAGCTCGGGTGGATGATCGTTGCCCGGAAAACACCGTCGGAGGCGAATGCCGCGACGCTGGCAGCTGTCCGCAGCGCGGTCCTGATCGTGCTCGTCGCCGCCGTCGCCGCCGCCGGCGTGACAGGTGCCGTTGCCTGGACCATAGGCCGGCGCGCCCGCCGCATCGCCGGGGCCGCGCGAGTGATGGCGACCGGGAATATCGCCGCTGCCCACGCCGACGACCGGAGCACCGATGAGATCGGAGCCGTGGCCGCCTCCTTCCGCGACATGCAGGACTACTTCGCCCAGATTGCCGAGGCGGCCGAGCGCTTCGCCGGGGGCGACCTGGCTGCCGCGGTCCGGCCCCGCGGCGATTCCGACCAGCTCGGCAATGCGCTCAGTCGGATGTTCGCCGAGATGCGCCGGGTGGTCGCGTCCGTCGCCCGCCAGGGCCAGGCGATCCTTGATGCTGCCGACGCTCTCCAGGAGGCATCCACCCAGCTTGCCTCTGCGACGTCGCAAATCTCGAACGCAATGGAGGATGTCACCCGCTCGGCCGTGGCACTCTCCAGCCTGTCGCAGGAATCGGCAGGCGAAGTCCAGCGCCTCGCCGCGGTTTCGAGCGATGTCGCCGACGCCGCTACGCAGTCGCTTCGTGCTGTCGAACTCTCCCGGTCCGAGGCAGCGCGCATCGGCGAACGGATTGAGCAGGTTGCCGCCGTCTCCCGCGATGTGGCTGCCGCCGCCGATGCCTCCCGCGCTGCAGCGGACCAGGGCAAGCAGGCCGTCACCCAGGCTGTCGCGTCGATGGAGTCCATCGCGGCGGCCGTTGAGCGCGCCTCACGCACCGTCGACCAGCTCGGTGAATTCGGACAGCAAATCGGCGACATCGTCCGGACCATTGACGAGATTGCAGCCCAAACCAATCTCCTCGCCCTGAACGCCGCAATCGAGGCAGCGCGGGCCGGGGAGCAGGGCCGCGGATTCGCTGTTGTCGCGGAGAATGTCCGCTCCCTGGCCGAGCGCTCCAGTGCATCGACCAAGGAGATCGCCGACCTCATCGCCCGGGTCCGCTCGGGCACCGAAGAGGCGGTCCGGGCGATGGCCGCTGGCGTCGAAGATGTCGAAAAGGGCCGTGCGATCACTGCGGAAGCAGGCCAGGCGCTTGAAGCCATTATCGCCACAGTGCAGTCCTCGGCCTCGAGCATGCAGGCTATCGCGCACGACGTGCAGGACCTTGCCGTCGGGGCCCGGCGCATCGTCGAAACCTCGGAGGCCATCGCCGAGCGCACCGAGCGTACCGTGCAGGGCGCCGATAGCGTCGGGTCGGGCGCCGCCCGGGTGAGCGACGCCATCCTGCAGGTCTCGGCTGCGAGCGAGCAGACGTCCGCCTCGGCCGAGGAGGTGTCGGCATCGACCCAGGAGCTCGCGGCGCAGAGCGCCAGCCTTGCGGAAACGGCGGCACGCATGCGCCGGCTCGCGGACGAGCTTGCTGCGTCCATCGCCCACTTCCGGGGGGCCGCAGCCTAGGCACGACCACGAACTGTGGATTTTCGCCCAACAACCGGCGGCTCCCTGCCCCGGCAGGGAGCCGTCGGCCATTCGGTGACCTCCAGGGGAAAAGGGCGAAGCGTCTACCGCTTGCGCCGCTGTGCCCGCGTCCAGCGGCGGCTGAGGATCCAGCGGGTGCTCAGCCGCGAAAACCCTGCCCCCAGCAGCACCGCCCAGGTGACGCTTGCCAGCAGGAAGGCCGTGTCGTTCAGGGACGCCCACAGGCCCATGTACAGGCCCAAAAATCCCCCGAGTGCGAACGCAAAGAAGACCGGGAAGGTTCGCCACTTCCATTCGGGCAGGGGGATGGGCCGCGCCGCCTGGGCTGCGGGTGCCGGTTGCGCCGTTCCCGGTGTTGCAGGGCTCCCGTGCGGCCGCCTGCGCCGGCGCGCCGGGCTCACGATGGCACCCCAAAGCGCAGCCGAAACGCCATATCGCACCGGCGGCAAAGCGGCACGATGTCCCGTCCGAGCAACTCCCGAAGGCCAATCACGTGAACTCCGCACTCCTTCCCGGTCTCACCCTTGCGGGCATCGGGGAAATGAAAGAGCTGGCCGCAATCCGCGCACACCAGCGCACTTGCGCTGCCAATCGGCAGTTTACACTCGCAGCAAACCTGACCCCTCATCCACGCCGGGCCACCCCGCCGGGAAGGTCGCCCCTCCGGAAGAGCAGGATGCCGCCGGCCGTCCGCCGATGGCGGACCCCCCCGGCTTCGGCGAGCGCCTCGAGCGCCGCGGGTGTCATCCCCGCCGCGGCCGCTGCCTCCACGAGGTCGAGCACGTCGTCCAGCGATCCCGGCTCGGCCGGCGGGGCCAGGCAGACGTTGCAGGCGAACTCGAGCGCGAGGTGCTCCTCATTGATCCAGACCTGGCCGCAGTCAGTCCCAGGCAGGTCTGCCCGCGAGTTCAGGTGATACAGGTTGCCGCACCAGTTGCACCAGGCCTGCATGTACGCCTCGACCTCGCCTGCGCAGACGTGGCACCGTTTCAGCTCGTCGCTCTCCATACTGTCCCCGAGCATACGGTACAGCTTGACTCGCCGTGAATCGGCTCTCTACGATGTTAGCGCTTTAGCATTTCCAGCCGCCAGCGCGGCTGCCCGGCGCCATCAGCCGGGCCGGAGGGGACGTGGGACAATCCGAAACAGGGGACCGCGCCGAGCTGCTCACCCGCCTCAGGGTCCCCTCGCTTCGTCCCGACCTCCTCCTCCAGGCATTGACGCACTCCTCTTACCTGAACGAAAACCCGTCCACCCCGGCCTCCAATGAGCGGCTGGAATTCCTCGGCGATGCGATCCTCGGCCTCGTTATCGCGCGGCTGCTCTATGAGCGCTGCCCCGGTGCTGGCGAGGGCGAGCTGACGCGGATCCGCGCCGAAATCGTCCGCGGGAGCACGCTCGCCCGTGCAGCAGCCCGCATCGGCCTCGGCGAATTCCTCATCCTCGGGCGCGGCGAGGAGGCCGCGGGCGGCCGCACCCGCGAACGGAACCTCGCCGGCGCGCTGGAAGCCCTGATTGGCGCCGTGTACCTCGACAGGGGCCTGCCGGTCGCCAGGGCGCTGATTCGCCGTCTTCTGCGCGACGAGATTGACCAGGCGATCCGCGAGGGGGTTCGGCCCGACGCGAAGAGCTCGCTGCAGCACCTTGCCCAGGCTCGCTGGCATGAACCGCCGGAATATGTGACGGTTGAGCATACGGCGGATGCACCCCATCGCCGATTTGTCGTTGAAGTCAAAGTGGCCGGGCTGCCGCTCGGTCGCGGCGAGGGACGCAGCAAACGCGAAGCTCAGCAGCGCGCAGCCCAGGCCGCGCTCGAAGGGCTTCGCAGCAAGGAGGGCGCAGCATGTACCTGAAGCGGCTCGCCATCCACGGCTTCAAGAGCTTCGCCAATACCACGACCTTCGACTTCGGGCCCGGCATTACCGCCATCGTCGGCCCGAACGGTTCCGGCAAGAGCAATGTGGCCGATGCGATCCGCTGGGTGCTCGGTGAGCAGAGCGCCCGCCTCCTCCGCACGAAAAAACAGGAAGATGTCATCTTCGCCGGCACCGGCAACCGCGCGGCGGTTGGCATGGCCGAAGTCGCGCTCACGCTCGACAACGCTGAGCGGTGGCTCCCGCTCGACTTCGCAGAGGTCGAAATCGCCCGCCGCCTCTACCGCAACGGCGAAAGCGAATACCTGCTCAACGGCTCGCGCGTACGGCTTCGCGACATCCTCGACCTTTTGATGAAGGGCGACGTCGGCCAGAACTCCTACTCCATTATGGGCCAGGGCCTGGTCGACGAGGTCCTCTCGATGACCCCCGACGAACGCCGCTCGTTTCTTGATGAAGCGGCCGACGTCAAGCGGTTTCGCCTCAAGATCAAGGAAGCCCAGGACCGGCTCGCTGCCACCAGCGACAACATTGAGCGGGTCGCGCTTGTCATCCAGGAGATCGAACCTCGGCTCAGCCAGCTGAGCCGCCAGGCCGAGCGCGCTGCCGAGTATCGCCGTCTCACGGCCGAGCTCGCGAGCCTCCTCAGGCTCTACTACGGCCACCTGTGGGCAGAAGCCCAGAACGCGGTCGTGCGGGTCCGTGCAGCCCTCGACCAGGGCATCGCCGAGAACGAGGCCGCCGCCCGCCGCGTCCAGCAGCTGCGCGAGCAGCTTCGTACCCTCTCCGACGAGATTCGCAAGCGCCGCGACGCAATTGCCCGGCGCGATACCCGTAGCGCCGAGCTGGAGCAGCGCATCGCAGCGACCGAGCAGGCGATCGCCCTTGACCGCGAGCGTCGCTCCATGGTCGCCGTGCGCAGCGAAGAGGTCCGCCGCGAACTCGAAGCGCTCGAAGCCGAGCGCCTCGCGCTGGCGAGCACAGATGTCGATGATGGCCGCCGCAATCTCGAGATCGCCGGGCAGGCGGAAGCGATCCGCGCCGAGATGGAGCGCGCCCGCGCGGAGCTTGATGCCGCTGAGCGCGAGTACTCGCGGGTCCGCAGCCGCGTTCAGGAGCTCCGCGACGGCGCCGACGGCGACGACCGTCGTGCCGCGTCCTTCCGCGCCGACATCGAAGCCGCGGAGCGGCGCATCGCCGACCTCGACCACGAACTGGAACAGCTCGTGGCGCGCCGCAAGGCTACAATCGTCGAGCTGCTTGGCAGCCGGCGCCGCATCGCCGAAGCCCGCGCCGCAGTCGCCGAGGGCGAGGAACGGCTTGTCCGCGCCCGTGAAGAGGCCGACGCGGCCCGCGAGCAGCTGCTTCGCGTCCAGGAGGAGGTGCGCGAGTACGAGGCTGCCGGCAACCAGGACCTCCGCGAGCTCGATCACCTCGAGGGGCGGCTCGATGCCCTTCGCCGGGTACAGGCCGAGCATGACGGCGTTGCTGCCGGCACTCGCCAGGTGCTGATCATGGGCCAGGCGCTCATTGAGGAGTTCGAACCCGGCAGTCTTGGCGAGCCGCCCGAACTCCCGGGGGTCATCGGCCTGCTCTCACGCCAGCTCCGGGTGCCGCCCGGGCTCGAAATCGCCATCAACGCCGCGCTCGAACACCGCCTGCACGCCATCATCGTCGAAAACGAAGCGGTCGCCCTCGAAGCGATCGCCATACTCCAGCGGCGCCGGCAGGGGCGTGCCCAGTTCCTGCCCCTCGATACCGTCCGTCACGTCTACCCGCTCAACCTCCAGAAGGAGCGCGGCGTCGTCGGCGTTGCCTCAAAGCTCGTCCGCTGCGACCAGCGGGTCCGCGCGCTCGTCGATACCCTCCTCGGCCGCGTCATCGTTGTCGAAGACATCCAGGTTGCGATGCGGATGATCCGTCGCTCGCTCGGGTCCGTTGTGACTCTTGATGGTGTGTACATCGAGCCGACCGGGGTCATCGCCGGCGGAGCGACGGGGGCCGACGAGGGCGAGTTCGCCCGCCAGCGCGAACTGGAAGAGCTGCCGGCGCGCATCGAAGAGCTGCGCAGGCGGACCGAGGTCGCTGCGGAACGCATCGCCCAGGCCCGGCTCGCCATCGAACAGGTCGCCCGGCGCTCCCACGAGGCCGAGGCAAACTACGAACTGCTCCGCCGGGCTCTCGAGGGCGCG
This sequence comes from Tepidiforma thermophila, assembly GCF_002563855.1. NCBI lineage: Bacteria > Bacillati > Chloroflexota > Tepidiformia > Tepidiformales > Tepidiformaceae > Tepidiforma > Tepidiforma thermophila. The sequence continues at coordinate 2,072,571 of NZ_PDJQ01000001.1, read as the reverse complement.
CGGCACGACCTTGAGCGGGAGCGGGAGCGCCGCCACCGCATCCGCCGCGATGCCGATGCCCTCCGCTCCAAGCGTGCCGACATCCAGCGCGAGCGCGCCGGGCGCCTCCAGCAGATTGAGCAGGCGCGGCTTGCTCTCCAGGCGCTGGAAAGCCGCGCCGCCGAGCGTCGCGCTGAGCTCGCGACGCTTGAAGAGGAACTGGCCCTGGCCACTGCCCGGCGCGAAGCCGCGCTCGCAGCGGTCAGCGAGGTGTCCAGCAAACTCGCCGCCGCTGAAGGCGAGCGTCGCACCCTGCTCGCCATGCGGGAGCAGCATGAGCGCGCGCTCGAACGGCTGGATGCCCAAATCCAGGCGAAGAAGCTCCAGGCGCGCAACCTCGAACTCGAAGCCGGCGTGATCGAGGAACGGCTCGAACGGCTCGCACGCGAGCTCGAAACCATCCGCGCGGAGCAGGCGCGGTTCGCCGAAGATGCCGCACCCGACCGCGACGAACTCCACCGCCTTGAGAATCACGAGCGCGCCATCCAGGACGAATTCGCAGCCGCGCAGGAGCAGCTGCTCTCCATCGACCGGCGCCGGCTCGACCTCGAGAACGAGCTCGCCCGGGCCCACGAACGGCTCGAATCCCTCCGCCACGAAATGGAGCGCGAAGGGCTCGGGCCTGCGCCGTCCGGCGAGATCGTCAGTCTCGACGAGCTGGAGCGCATGGAGTCGGCCCGTGAGCCGGAAGCGCCTCGCGTCCAGGGCGGCGCCGCCATCGACGTCGAAGCCGCCCGTGCGCGGATTGAAGAGCTCCGGCGCCAGATTCGCCGCCTCGGCGCCATCAACGAAGAGGCCCCCGAGGATTACCACGAGCTGAAGGAGCGACATGAGTTCCTCACTACCCAGCTCGCCGACCTCACCGACGCCGCCGACCAGCTCCGCACCGCCATCGCAGAGCTGAACGAGGAGATCCGGACTCGCTTCACCGTCACCTTCGAGACCGTCAACCGTGCGTTCGGCGAGTACTTCCAGGCCTTCTTCGGCGGCGGCCATGCCAGCCTCGCCCTCACCGACCCGGAGCACCCCGCCGAGTCCGGCATCGAGATTGAGGCCCAGCCGCCCGGCAAGCGGATCAAGAGCCTGTCGCTGCTCTCCGGCGGCGAGCGCTCGCTCACAGCAGTGGCGCTCCTGTTCGCCCTGCTCACAGCGAATCCCGCCCCGTTCTGCGTGCTCGACGAAGTCGATGCCGCCCTCGACGAAGCCAACGTCGGGCGCTTCACCGGCGCGCTCAAGAAGCTGAGCGAACGGACGCAGTTCATCGTCGTCACGCACAACCGCCGCACCATCGAGGTCGCCGATGCGATTTACGGCGTCTCCATGGGCCGCGATGGCGTGTCGAAGGTCCTCAGCCTCCGGCTGTCAGACCTTCCCCAGTCATGAGCCTGTCCCCTAACTCTGCGGCCGGTACCATCGCCCCGAGAGCACCGAGAGGAGTGCGCCTGTGAGGTTCTGGCGTCGAAAACCCGCAGAGGCTCAGCCGGCAAACGAGGCCGCGCCGCCGGCTCCCGCTGAGCCGACCGCCGAAGAACGCGCCGAGCTCCACGAGCAGACCGGCCGCGCCGTCGAACGGACCCGCCGCGGCATCTTCGGCCGTCTCACCGCGCTATTCGAAAAGGCAGATTTCGGCGAGGCAATCTGGGACGAACTCGAGGAGATCCTCATCGGGTCCGATGCCGGGCTCGAAACCACAACCGCCATCCTCGACCGGGTGCGCCAGCGCGCGAGAAAGGAGGGTGTGAAGCAGTCGGCCCGCGTCCGGGAGATTCTTCGCGACGAGCTCATCGCCACCCTCCGCGAGCCCGGGGGGACCGTCCCCGCGTGGTCGCGGCCTGATGCCCCTGCTCCGCTCGTCATCCTCGTCGTCGGCGTCAACGGTGCCGGCAAGACGACGACCATCGCCAAGATGGCCCATGCGTTCAAGCGCGACGGTGCGACCGTCATCCTCGGCGCCGCTGACACCTTCCGGGCGGCGGCCACGGACCAGCTGAAGGTCTGGGGCGAGCGGGTCGGTGTCCGCGTCGTCGCTCACCAGCCGGGCGCGGACCCGGGCGCGGTCGCGTTCGATACGCTCGCCGCTGCCGAATCCTCGCGCGCCGATGTCGTCATCATCGATACCGCCGGGCGCCTCCACACCAAGTCGAACCTGATGGAGGAGCTGAAGAAGATTGACCGCGTCATCAAGCGCAAGGACCCCTCGGCTCCCCACGAGACGCTCCTCGTGCTCGACGCGACGACCGGCCAGAACGGCCTCCAGCAGGCGCGCACATTCACGGGCGCGGTGGGCGTGACCGGCATCGTCCTCGCCAAGCTCGATGGCACGGCAAAGGGCGGCATCGCCTTCGCGATTGCACACGAACTCGGTATACCTGTCCGGTTTATCGGCACCGGGGAGCGGATGGAGGACCTCGCGCCCTTCGACCCCGTCGAGTTCGTCGACTCCCTGCTGGCCTGAGCGCCATGGAGGCTGTCCTTGCGACGCTGCTCGCTTCGCTCGCCCTCGGAGCGATCGGCCTGCCGCTCGCTGCCGTTCTCCTCCGGCGCCTCCCCGACATGGGAGCCGGGCTCGCTATCCCCCTTGGCCTGCTCGCTGTCTCCCTCCCGTATTTCCTCCTGCGCGTGGTAGACGTGCTGCCGCCCGGCCGGGGCGGCTACCTCATCGCCGCTGCGCTGGCGGGGGCCGGTGCCGCGTTCGTCTCCCGGCACATCCGCTGGCGCCGCGCCGACCGGGCGCGCCTCCTCGTCGGCATCGTCATCGCCGCATCCGTCTACTCCGCAGCGTTCCTCGCATACACAGCCTTCCGCTCCTACAACCCGGAAATCGTCGGGACCGAGCAGCCGATGGACCTCCTCTTCCTCAACGCGACGCTTACTTCGCCCGAGTACCCTCCCCGCGACCCGTGGCTTGCCGGCGAGCCCGTTAGCTACTACTACTTCGGCTACCTGCAGACCGGGGTGCTCACCGCCATACCCGGGGTCCCGTCGTCCGTCGGCTACAACCTCGGGCTCGCCGCGACCTTCGCAGCGACAGCCTCCGGGCTCGTATCCGTGGCATGGGCGCTGGGCCGCTGGGCCCTCCCCGCGCGGGCGCGCCGCTACGCCGCGGTCGCGCCTGCTGCTGCCATCGTCCTCGTCCTGTTCGTGGGCTCCCTCTCGGCCGTCTTCGAATGGGCGGCAGCCCATGAGCGATACAGCGAACCGCTCTACCGTGCGTTCGGCGTCGACTACCTCCTCCCCTGCGAGCCGGGAACAACCGCGAACTGCTACGCCGGCCCCGCAGGCTCGCGCACATCAGCGTGGTACCCCACGGAGTACTGGTTTTGGTGGCGCGGCTCCCGGGTCATCCCCGGGACCATTACCGAGTTCCCGTCGTTCAGCTTCCTCCTCGGCGACCTCCATCCGCACGTCATGGCCCTCCCGCTGGTCACCCTCGCGACCGGTATCGCCCTCGCCCTCTGGCGGGACCGGACGCCGCTCACCTGGCGGCGCGCCCGTGCCCGGCCCTGGGAGCCGGCCGTGCTCGGCGCCATTTTCGGCGCGCTCGCCTTCCAGAACGCCTGGGATGTCATCACCTTCTCGGCCCTGCTTGCGCTGGCGGCCATCGGCCGCAACGCCCGGCTGATGCCCGTGGTGCGCGCCCTTGCCGGCGCTGCGGCGTTCCTCGCCCCGGCCGGGGCGGCAGCAGTCGCGCTCTACGCGCCGTGGTGGCTCACCTTCAGCTCCCAGGCGAGCGGGCTCCTGCCGTACGTCGGCGAGGGCACCCGTCCGGCCCACGCCTTTCTCCAGTTCGGCGTTCCCGGCCTGGCGGCGGCGGCGCTGCTGCTCGCCGCCTACCCGGGCCGGGAACGCCTCGGCCCGCCCGCGGTCGCCGCCGGATGGGTCGCAGTCGTCCCCTTCGTCGGGTGGGTCGCCTTCGCCGCTGCCCGCGGCGACCTTGCAACCGGTGCCGATGCCCGCGGCTCGGGCGGCTGGGTCACGCTGGCGGTTCTCGGACTCGCCGCCTGGTCCCTGGGCGCGCTTGCGCTGACCCATGCAGTTGTCCGCCGGGGGGCAGCTCCCGCGGCAGCGCTCGCCGCGCTGGGCTTCCTCCTTCTCTACGGGGCCGAACTCTTCCTAATCCGCGACATCTTCTACGGGTCGGTCCCCCGCCTGAACACCGTCTTCAAGCTCAGCTACCAGGCCTGGCTGCTCCTGGGAATCGCCGGTGCCGTCGCCCTTTCTGGTGTGGTCGCCGCCGCAGTCACCCGTGGGCCGCGCTGCCTCCAGCTCCCGCGCCCTGCGGTGGCCCGCGCCGCCCTCCTCCCGCTGGGCCTGCTTGTCGCTGCCGGGCTCGCCTATCCCCTGCTTGCCGTGTTCAACCGGACCGAGGGCTTTTCCCGGGCGACTGCCATCGACGGGCTGGCCTGGCTCCAGGCATCCGACCCCGACGAGTACGCCATCACCCGCTGGGTTGCGGCGAACACGCCCCCGGGCGCGGTCGTCATCGAGGCGACCGGCCGGCGGTGGGCCATCGATGCCGCCGGGAACCGGACTATGGTTGACGCGAACGTCGACTACACCGACGCCGGCCGTATCGCCTCGCGCACCGGCAGGCAGACGCCGATTGGCTGGTACTTCCACGAGATTCAGTGGCGCGGCGATTCCGAGGCGAACCGGAGCCGCCTGCTTCAACGGCAGGACGCCGTCGACAGCGCCTACCTCACCACCAGCCCCGATCGGGTTGTCTCAGTCATGCGCGACTTCGGCGCAGAGTACCTCGTGGTCGGTGCGGTCGAGCTGGCCCGCTATCCCGGCCCGTTCCCTGACTACGACACCTTCCTCGACCGTGTCTTCGAATCCGGGCGGTACCGGGTCTACCGGCTGCCCGAGTACCGCCCCGTGAGCGCACCATGACCGAGGCGTCACTTCCCGCCGGCCGTCCGACGATACCGGTCGCCGCGCTTGCCTGGGCGGCGGCCACCGCCGCATACGCCGGCATGCGCATCGCAGCCCTGCTCTCCCTCCCGGTGGGCGGAGTCGAACTCTGGTCGCTGTCAGGTGCATGGCAGGCTCGTGCCGGCTTCGATGACCCGCGGTACGTTCCAACGCTGTTCCAGGCGGTGTCTGCCGCGCTCCTCCAGCTCTCAGAGTCGGAGACACCTTCGCGGCTGCTGGCGCTGGCGGCCGCACTGACGGTCCCGTGGTCGCTCTATGCCCTCCGGCGCAGCATCGGCGAACCGGCCGCCATCGCTGCGCTCCTCCTGCTTGCGTTCGACCCGCTCCAGCTCGTCCTCGGCCCGGCGGCCTCCCTGGCCGCGCTCGATCTCCCCCTGGCGTTCGGTTCACTCGCCCTCCTGCAAAGCCTGGGCCCGCGCCCGTGGCTGCTCGGCCTGCTCGGGTTCCTCTGGGCAACCTCAGGCCCCGTTTGCCTGCCGCTCCTCCTCGCCGCGGCTGTCGTCGCCCCGCAGGTGCGATCGGTGCCGTGGCTGCACGTTGCTGCTGCTGTGGTCGGCTCACTGGGCGGCGTCGTGCTCGCGAGCGTTGGGTTCGGGTTTGGGTGGCAGGGCGTGACTGTGCCCCCGTTCGACGCCTTCGCCCTCGGTTTCAACGAGCACTGGGCGAGCGAAACGTCCCGGCGGCTGTTCGTCCTCTACGCATGGGGCCCCGCCCTTGTGGCCGCGGCGGGCCTGGCCGTCGAAGTCCTCAATCGGAAGTCACGCGCCTTCCCCCCAGGCCTCGACCGTGTGGTCGCAGCCTGGTTTCCCGCCGCCGCGGCCTGGCTGTTCCTCGCCGGCGGCGCACGAGACCTGCTCCCGGTCTCGGCCGTGACTGCGGCGGCAGCGATACCGGCGGGCAGCGCACTCGCCCGGCTCATCGATCGGCTCGGCGAGGTCGACTGGCGCAACGCCGGCTGGCCGCTTGCGGCTGCGCTCGGTGCCGTCCTCGTGGTCGTCGGCCCGCTCCTGGATTGGGCGCGCCTCGACCGTGTCGGGCGCTCCACTGAGGTGGCCGCCGTCATCGTCCTGGCCGGCGTGGCCGCTGGAGGAATCACGCTGGTCGCCCGTTCGCCGCGCAACCGGCCTGCCGCCATCCTCCCCTTCGCCGCGGCAGCTGTCATCCCCTGGCTCGCCGGGGGATTCGCGGTCGCCACCGGAAGCCCCAACGAGCCGCTGCCATCCCCGGTGACCACGCTCCAGGCCGCCGAGATCCGCGATATCGTCACCGGTCCTGCGCGGGACCCCGCGGGCGTCGTGGCGATCCACCCCGACCTTGCGGACGCGCTTACCTGGCCCCTCCGCGGCAGTCGCGGGCTCGTCGTCACCAGCCGCATCCCTCCCAATGCCAGCGTTGTCGTCTGGCAGGTCGGCGGTCCGCCGTCGGACGGCTACCGCACTTTCGAAGGCCGCTGGGTTCTCGTCAGGGAAAGGCGCGGTCCAGAACCGGGCTTCCTCGACTATCTCCGCTGGCTGGCGAACCGCAATACTCTACCTGTGCGCGACCTCCAGGCAGCGGTCTATGCGAGGGAGCAGCCGTGACGTTGGCCCCAACAGCCCAAACGAGCCGGCTCGAACGCGCCCTTGCGGTGCGCATCCCGCTCTCTCCTGAGGTGGTGCTGTACGCGCTCGTCTTTGCGGCTGCCATAGCGCTCCGCTTCTGGGACCTCGGCTCGCGAGCGCTGCACCACGACGAGAGCATCCACGCCCAGTGGTCGTGGGGCCTCCTCCAGGGCAACTACCGGCACAGCCCTATTTTTCACGGCCCGTTCTACTATCACGTCCAGGCCGCCGCCTTCTTTGTTTTTGGCGCTAACGACTACACGAGCCGACTCACGGCGGCTTTGGCGGGCATGGCAGTGGTGGCGCTGCCGCTGCTCCTCCGCCGCCGGCTTGGCCCCGTGGGCACCTTCGCCGCCGTCGCGCTCATCGCCTTCTCCCCGACGCTCGTCTACTTCAGCCGCTTCTTCCGCGAGGACATTTACATGGCGGCCTTCACCCTGCTGATGGTCGTTGCCATGTGGCGCTACATCGACGAAGGCCGGGACCGCTGGCTCTACGTGTTCGCCGCCGGCTTCACCGGCAACGTTCTGACGAAGGAAGGCTCATTCCTCGTCTTCGCCGCCATGCTGGTGTACCTCGACCTCTATACGGCCGCGATCCTCGCTCGCCGAACGCTCGCGGGCCGGTCCGAGCGATTCCTCCGCGACGACCTGGCCCGCCTCGATGTGTCCGCGCTTGCCCCGCCCGAGCGGGCCGCCGCCGAAGACCGGCTCCGCGCCAGCGCTGCGCTCGATACCCCGGTGCGCCGCTTCGCACTGGCGGTCGCGTTCGCACCGTACGCGTGGGTGCTCGTCGCATTCTGGCCGTTCATTGGTCCGCTCCGGCGGCGCCTCGACTGGGGCGACGACCTGCCCCGGCCCGCCGGCGTCCTGCTCCTGCTGGGCACGTTCTGCCTGCCCCTCCTCACACCGGTGGCCCGGGTCACCCTCCTCGAGCCGCTCGGCATCATTGAGAAAGACCGGCTGAGCTGGGAGAAACGCCTCCAGGGCCCAATCGACGTCCGCGATGCCATTGCCCTGCTCGGCCTCTTCACTGTGACGACCAGCATGGCAGCCTTCGCCGGTCTGCAGTGGAAGCCGAAACTTTGGGGCATCGCCTTCGCGCTCAGCGCCCTCGCCTACCTCACCCTGATGACCTCCCTCTGGACGAACCTGAACGGGCTCGTCAGCGGTCCCTGGGGTTCGCTCGACTACTGGTACAGCCAGCAGGATGCCCACCGCGGCGAGCAGCCCTGGTTCTACTACTACCTGTTGATGTTCGCCTACGAATTCCTCCCCCTGGCGCTCATCCTCTTCGGGGGCTGGTGGGCGGTCGTCCGCGGCGACGCCTTTTCGCGGTTCCTCGTCACCTGGCTGGTCGGTATCTGGCTTGCCCTCTCCTGGGGCGCCGAAAAGATGCCCTGGCTGAACACGCATATCGCCCTCCCTGCCTGCCTTCTCGCTGCGTGGTGTCTGCAGCGCGCCTGGGATAGCTGGAAGGACCGGCCCCCCGTCTCGGCCAGGCTGCTGACCAGCCTCGGGTCGGCGGCGCTCGTGGCGTTCGGTGCGCTCCTCGCCATCGCCTACCTCCCCGGGGGCCAGGCTGCCGCGCTGTTCCGTCTGGGCCTCGCAGCCGGTGCGGTCGCCGTCGTGGTCGTCATCGGTCGCGGACTCGGAGCGGGCGCCTGGCGGCCAGTGGCCGCCGTTGCCATCGTCGGCGCGCTCGCCCCGTTCTCCTTCCGCACCATGGTCCAGGCCGCGTACGAACGCGGCGACGTGCCGAAGGACCTCCTGGTCTACACCCAGAGTTCTCCGCAGCTGAAGGACATCGCCGACCAGGTGAACGCGCTGGCTGCGGCGACCGGCCTTGGTTATGACCTCCCCATCGCCGTCGATACGACCGACTCCTTCGCCTGGCCGTGGGCCTGGTACCTGCGGGACTACCGTGCTGTCTCGTACCTCGACTTCTCGACAGGCGAACCCCCGGGGCAGTACCAGGTGATGCTCGTCGCTGCCGGCAACCTCGGCCGCATCCAGGACTACCTTGCCCGCCCCACGACCACGCAGTACGCGGCGCCCGTCCGCTATCCCCACCGCTGGTGGTACGACGAGACCTACAAGTGGGCGATGGCGGTCGAGAAGGGCCAGGCCTGCACCTCGAACTCCGGCAATTGCGGCCCCTTCCGCCTCGCCACCTGGCGCCATATCTGGAACGGCATCACCGAGCGCGGCTGGCTCAACGCCTGGGCGCGCTACTGGCGCGACCACGACCCTGGCCGGCCTCCCGGCTCGACCGATGCCTACGCCTTCCTTCCTGCGAACTTCGACCCGGCCGCCGGCCGCCTCCGCTCCGAGCCCGTCGAACCGCCGCGACCAACCACCGATAGCGAAGGACGCGCCCTCTTCGGCGGCGCCGGCTACCAGCCCGGTCAGTTCTTCAGCCCGGTCGATATCGAGCGCGACGCTGCCGGCAACCTCTACGTCATCGACAGTGCAACGAAGCGGCTCCAGAAGTTCGACTCCGAAGGCAACGTCCTCCAGTCGGTTGACATCCGCGTCGACCCCCAGGACCGAAACGAACAGTCCGAGCCCTGGGGCCTTGCGATTGGTCCGGGCGGCGAAGTCGTCGTGGCCGATACTTTTGGCTGGCGTATCCGCATCTTCGACGCCGGCCTCCGGCCCATCGCCACCTTCGGCCAGCCGCCGACCGGAGCAACGCCCGGGCCGTTCGACCTGTTCGGCCCGCGCGATGCCGTCGTCCTCCCTGACGGCACTGTCTGGGTCACCGACACCGGCCACGACCGGATCCAGGTCTACACCCTGGCCGGCGAGTTCGTCCGGACGGTCGGCCGCCCTGGCAGCGGCCCCGGCGAATTTGACGAGCCGGTCGGGCTCGCGCTCGGGCCCGATGGGGCCGTCTATGTCGCCGACATGTACAACCGGCGCGTCCAGGTGCTCGAACCCGACGGCTCCTACCGGTCAGAATTCCGCGTTGAAGGGTGGGGCGGCCAGGACGTGACCGATAAACCGTATCTCCGCGTCCTCGCCGATGGCCGCATCGCCGTCAGCCTCCCGTCGCTCAACCTCGTCCGCATCTATACCCCCGATGGCCGCCCGGCCGCCGAAATTCGGCCGACCGCGGAACCCCTGTCGCGGCCCTACGGGATGGTCGAAACACCCGGTGGTAAGCTCTGGATTGTCGAGGGCGGCGCAGCGCGCGTCCGCCGCTTCGACCTCCCTGATTGACCCCCGAAAGGCCGCACGTGGTCCGCTCCCTCCGCTTCTGGGTCAGCCTTGCCGTCAGCGCAATCCTCATCGCGCTGTTCCTCCGCGCCACCCATCCCCGGGAGCTGGCCGGTGCCCTCGGCGACGCAGATTACCGCTGGCTCATCCCCGGGACGGCCGTCCTGTTCATCGCGATCGTCGCCCGGTGCATCCGCTGGTCGGTGCTCATGCGGCCTGTCGCCCCAATGAGCCCCGCCCGGCTCTTCCCGTACGCCATCATCGGGTATATGGCGAACAACCTCCTCCCGGCGCGCGCCGGCGAGGTCGTCCGCGCCTACGTCCTCGGCGACCGTGAGCGTGTCTCGAAGATGGGCACCTTCGGCACCATCGCCGTCGAGCGGCTGTTCGATGGCTGTACACTGGTCCTCATGCTGCTCATCGCCGGCGCGCTTGTCGGCTTTGAAGATGGCCGATTGCGGGCGATTGCGGTCGCGTCCACCATCCTCTTCCTGGCTGCCGTAGTCGGGTTCTACCTCCTGACCCTGCGCGAAGAGCGCGCGCACCGGGTCATTCACTACCTCCTGCGCTGGCTGCCCGGCCGCTTCGAGCCGCACTTCGAATCCGTGGCCGAAAATCTCGTGCGCAGTCTCCGTTCGGTCCACCGGCCAGCACCGCTCCTCCTCGTTGCAGCATTCTCCGGGCTGGCATGGACCATCGAGGCCGGCGCCTACGCGGTGATTGGCCGTGGCTTCGATATGGACGTCAGCTTCGCCCACTACTGCCTTCTGCTCGCGGCCGCCAACCTCGCGATCATCATCCCCACCTTTTTCGGCGGTACAGGCCCGTTCGAATGGGCGGCCAAGCTGGTACTCGTTGCAGCCAGCGTCGACCCCGCGGTCGCTTCGGCGTACTCGGTCGTCGCCCACGGTGTCATCCTCATCCCGACGACCGTGCTCGGGCTGATTCTCCTCTGGAGCTTCGGCGTCTCGTTCCGCAGGATCACCCGGGTCGAGGTCGAGGAGCAGGGGGTGGTGCCGTGAGGGTTGGCATCGTCGGCGCCGGGGTCGCGGGCCTCGCCGCCGCCCGCGTTCTCCGCGACCTCGGCCACGAGGTCGTCCTCTTTGAAGGCCGCGAGGAAGTCGGCGGGCAGGTCGTCACCTTTCCCGTTGGCGGCGAAGAGCTCGAGTGCTTCTACCACCACATCTTCACCAGCGACACGACGGTCATCCGCTACATCGAGGAGCTCGGTCTCGGCCAGTACCTCCGCTGGATTGAGCCGCGCAACGCCCATTTCGTCCGGGGCCGGATGTACCCGTTCGTCACGCCGCTCGACCTCCTCCGCTTCACGGCCATTCCCCTCACCAGCCGCATCCGCCTCGGGCTGGCCGCGCTCTGGCTGCGGCGCCGGGCCGACGGCGTTCAGCGGTACGAGGCCGTCACTGCCCGCGAATGGATGCTCCGTGCGGTTGGCCAAAAGGCGTTCGATGCCTTCTGGGGACCGCTGCTCAAGGGGAAGTTCGCCGACCAGGCCGACCAGGTCGGGATGGTCTGGCTCTGGAACAAAATCTACCTCCGCTTCGCCTCCCGGAGGGGCGGCTCCTCAAAAGAGGTGCTCGGCTACCTCGAGGGCTCGTTCAAACGGTACTACCGCGCGCTGGCCGACCGGCTCGAGGCGCAGGGCGTCGCCATCTACCTCCGGACCCCCGTCGAGACCGTCGTCAGCGACGGTGGCCGGGTGACCGGCCTCCGGGCCGCCGGCACGTTCCACTCGTTCGACGCGGTCCTCCTGACTGTCCCAAATGTCATCGCGCTGAAGATCGCCCCCGGGCTCCCGCCCGGTTACCGCGCCGTGCTCGAACGTGTCCGGTACCAGTGGGCAACCTGTCTCGTGCTCGCGCTCGACCGGCCGCTGACGCCCTACTACTGGCTCTCCATCGGCGATGACCTGCCGTTCGTCGCCTGCATCGAGCACACCAACTTCATGCCTCCCGAGCGGTACGGCGGCAATCACGTCGTCTACCTTTCCAATTACACTGCGCCCGACCACCCTGTCCTCCAAATGGACGCGGACGCCGTCTTCGCCCACTACCTCGACGGGATCCGCCGCCTCAACCCGGCGTTCGACCCCTCCTGGGTCCGGGAGAAATGGTTCTTCAAGGACCCGGGCGGCCAGCCGGTCATCACGACCCACTACTCCCGCTCCATACCGGACATGCACACGGGCATCGCCGGTCTCTACCTTTCGAACACCACGCAGGTCTACCCCGAGGACCGCGGCCAGAACTACAGCCTCCTCCTCGGCGAGAAGGCGGCTCGCCTCATTCACGAGGACCACACCCGCGCCGAAGGGGCTCGCGGGGCGGGCATCTGACCCGGCTCACGCGCCGATTAGCCCCCTGTCTGCTACAGTTGCACCGAATTTCACAAGCGAGAGGTCCGGTCGATGGCCGCTGAACCCGGTTTGCAGGAGCTCCGGGAGCTCGTCGCCGAATTCCAGCCCGGTCGCGGGCACGTCCTGCCCGCACTGCACAAAGTCCAGCGCACCTACGGCTGGGTCCCGCGCGCCGCGATCGAGGTCATCGCTCGCCAGCTGAACACCACCCCCGCGCTCATCTATGGAGCCGTTACCTTCTACAGCGACTTCCGGCTCCACCCTCCGGCCAGGTATGAGATTGCCTGGTGCTGCGGACCAGCGTGCAGGCTCCGCGGCGGTGAAGCGATTCGCGAAGCCATCCAGGAGGAACTCGGCATCGGCCTCGACGAACAGACGCCCGACCACCGGTTCGGTCTCCATGTCGGGCAGTGCAACGGCACCTGCCACGAAGCGCCCCAGATCTGGGTCAACGGGCGCGTCCGCGGCAACCTGACGCCCGAATCCGCCCGGGACATCATTCGCTCGCTGAGGGATGGGGAATGAACGCGCGCCTGCAAAAGCTCATCGACACTGCGAAGGCCGCCTGGAACGCTGAGCAGGCGTCCGGCCGCGTCCGGGTCCGCGTCACACTCGACACCTCGTCCATCGCCCGGGGCGCCGAAGAAACGCTCGCGCGCCTCCGCGAGGCAGCCGCCAGCCGAAAAATCGACGCCGATGTGGGCATCACCGGCTCCTGGGGCTTCTGCTGGATGGAGCCGTGCGTCACGGTGCGCTCCGCCGCCGGGACCCACGCGGTGCTCTACGGAAATATCACCCCCGACCGGGTCGACGATTTGATCGCCGCTATCGCCGCCGGGCGCGACCTCCCCGAACTCGCCATCGGCGTCATCGAAGGCAACGCCACGCCCGAAATCCCGCTCCTCGAGGACCATCCCTTCATGAAAGGGCAGGTGCGCCGCCTGATGGCGAACCTCGGGCGGACCGACCCCGAGAACATCGACCACTACCTCGCCCACGGCGGCTACGAAGGGTTCGGCAAAGCGCTCGAGATGGAGCCCGAAGCGATCATCAAGGAGGTGCTCGATTCCGGGCTTGGCGGCCGCGGCGGCGGCGGTTTCCCCACCGGGCGGAAGTGGGACTTCCTCCGGAACGCCACGGCCTCGCCGCGCTATCTCGTCTGCAACGCTGACGAAGGCGACCCCGGCGCCTGGGTCAACCGCATCCTCCTCGAGGGCGACCCGCATCTCGTCATCGAAGGCATGCTCATCGCCGCCCTCGCCTCCCACGCCGACGAAGGCTACATCTACATCCGTTACGAATACCCGCTCGCCTTCGAACGGATGCAGAAGGCCGTGGCCCAGGCGTATGAGCGGGGGCTTCTCGGGAAAGACATTCTCGGCACCGGCAAAAATTTCGACCTGATCGTCTTCCTCGGCGCCGGTTCGTACGTCTGCGGCGAGGAGACCGGCCTCATCAACTCCATCGACAGCTACCGCGGCATGCCGCGCATCAAGCCGCCCTTCCCGGCGCAGGCCGGCCTCTGGAACAAGCCGACGAACGTCAACAACGTCGAGTCGTACGCCAACGCGCCCCTCATTCTCCGGCACGGCGCCCGGTGGTGGAGTTCGGTCTCCGACGTCAAGGAGAAGGGCACCAAGATGTTCACCTTCTCCGGGCACGTCAAACAGGCCGGCTGCATCGAAATCCCTTTCGGGCCGAAGGTCCGCACCCTGCTCGAGCAGTACGCCGGCGGCCTCAGCGGGGACCTCCCGCTCAAGGGCTTCCAGCCCGGGGGCCCGCTCTCCGGCGTGCTCCCGGCTTCCGATATCGACCTGCCCCTCACGCTCGACCCGTACCGTGAGCGCGGCATGTTCCTCGGTTCCGGCGGCGTCGTCTTCTTCGACCAGTCGGCCTGCATCGTCGACCTCTGCCTGTTCTTCCTCGGCTTCTGCGAAGACGAAAGCTGCGGCCGCTGCACCACCTGCCACGGCGGTACCCAGCGCGCGGTCGAGATTCTCCGCCGCATCCAGGCCGGCGGCGGCCGCGACGCCGACCTCGAGAACTTCGAACGGCTGATCGGCACGCTCGTCTGGTCGAACTGCCTCCACGGCCAGTTCGCGATGACCAGTATCAAGACTTCGCTCAAAACGTTCCGCGACGAGTACGAAGAGCACATCGTCGATAAGGTCTGCCGCGCTGGCGTCTGCAAGGGGCTGATGCCAGGGCGCTGGGCGCGCAAGACTGCTGCACCGGTCGCCGCCGCGGCCGACTGAGCCGGCGCACATCCGTTCGCCCGCGCTACAATGGCCGTGCCCCCGTGCGGGGCCGGAGCCTCGCCCCGTGTCGACGCCCATCCGGCAGCAGTATCTCGACCTCCGCAAGCGTTACCCGGGCACCATCCTCTTCTTTCGTCTCGGCGATTTCTACGAGACGTTCGACGACGATGCGAAGCTCGTCGCCCAGGAGCTCCAGATCACCCTCACCTCGAAGCCAATGGGCAAGGACCTCCGCGTCCCGCTCGCCGGCGTTCCATACCACGCCATCGACCAGCACGTCGCGAAGCTCGTGGCCCGGGGGTACCGGGTCGCTATCTGCGAACAGCTTGCCGACCCGTCAGAGGTGAAGGGGCTGGTCCCCCGCGACGTCGTCCGGATCGTCACTGCCGGTACGGTCACATCCGATGCCTCGCTTGAGGCTGGTCGGGCCAACTACCTCGGGGCGCTTGTCCGTCGCGGGCGCGATGCTGCCCTCGCCCTGGCCGATGTCACCACTGGCGAGATCCGTCTCGTGCAGGGTGACACCGCCGTCGTCGAAATCGGCCGGTCGCCGGTCGCGGAGCTCCTGGTCGAGGACCTCGAAGACGCCGCCGGCGCTGCCGTGCCGGTCGTGCTCCGCCCGCTGCTGAGTGACATGGCCGTCGATGCGGCCCTCGCCGAGCAGTTCGGTGAGCACGCGCGCGAGGCGCTCGTCCCCGGGCCGGCCGCGGCCGCGGCGCTCGCGCATCTTCTGTCCTACCTGCGCGAAACGTTCCCGGCTGCGCTCGGCAGCCTTCAGCGGATCCGTGCCGAGTCTTCCGCCGATGAACTGCTCGTGGACGAGCGTACCCTGCGCAACCTGGACGTCTTCCCTGCTCCCGGGCGGGCATCTTCGCTTCTGTCCGTGATCGACCAGTGCCGAACGGCCATGGGCACCCGCCTCCTGCGCCACTGGCTTGCCCACCCTCTGCGTGACCCGGCGCGCCTCGCTGAACGCCACGATGCCGTCGGCTGGGCCGCCGCCCACCCGATCGAACGCGAGCGGGTCCGCTCAGTCCTTCGCTCCATCCCCGACCTCGCCCGGCTCGCCGGCCGCGTCGGGGCCCGCACCGCAACGCCGAAAGACCTCGCCTCGCTGCGGGATGGACTGCGGGCGGTGCTCGACCTTGGCGCGCTGCTTGCTCCGGACGCTTTGCCTCCCCTCCTCGAGGGTGCGCTCCGCCAGCTTGCCGCGGCCGCCGAGCCGCTTGCCACCCTCGACGCAGCCCTCGCCGAAGACCCGCCCTCCTCCTTCGACGACGGGGGCGTCATCCGGCAAGGGTTCAGCCCGGAGATTGACTCGCTCCACGCGCTCACGCGCGATGCGCGGAGCTTCCTCCTCGGTCTCGAGCGGCTCGAGCGGGAGCGCACGGGCATCAAGTCGCTGAAGGTCGGCCACAACAAGGTCTTCGGCTACTACATCGAAGTGAGTGCTGCCAACGCGGCGCTCGTCCCGCCCCACTACCAGCGCCGCCAGACCCTGGTCGGCGCCGAGCGGTACGTGACCGAGGAGCTGAAGGAGCACGAAGCCCGGCTGGTCGGCGCCCGGGAGCGCCTCGTTGAACTCGAGCGCCAGGCGTTTGCTAGCCTCCTCGAGACCCTCGCCGCGGGGCTCGCGGTGCTGCAGGGCGTGGCCGATGCCGTGGCCCTTATCGACCTCGTCTTTGCCCTCGGCGAGACGGCTGCCGACCGCGGGTACACCAGGCCTGTCTTCACCGGGGGCGACCTCGCGATCCGCGGCGGCCGCCACCCGGTGGTCGAGGCCGCGGTCGGCCCGGGCCGTTTCGTGCCCAACGACTGCGTACTTGACGGCGAAACGCAGATCCTCGTGGTCACCGGCCCCAACATGAGCGGCAAGTCGACCTTCCTTCGGCAGGTTGCGCTCATCGCCCTGATGGCGCAGGCCGGTTCGTTCGTTCCGGCCGCCGAGGCCCGGCTCCCGCTCTTCGACCGGATCTTCAGCCGCATCGGCGCCCACGACGACCTCGCCGCCGGACAGTCGACCTTTATGGTCGAAATGGTCGAAACGGCGCAGATTCTCCACCGCGCCACCCCGCAGTCGCTCGTCATCCTCGATGAAGTGGGCCGCGGCACCAGCACCTACGACGGCATGGCGATCGCGCGGGCTGTCATCGAGTTCCTCCACAACCGCAGGGAGGGCGCCGCCCGCACCCTCTTTGCCACCCACTACCACGAGCTCACCGCCCTCGAAGGCATCCTCCCCCGCGTCCGCAATGCCCACGTCGCCGTTCGTGAAGAGGGCGCCGATATTGTCTTTGAGCACCGGGTGGTGCCCGGCCCGGCTGACCGGAGCTACGGCATTCACGTGGCCCGGCTCGCCGGCCTGCCCCGCGCCGTCGTCGCTCGCGCCGAACACCTCCTCGCTGAGCTCGAAGCCGAGCGGGCGGCGCACGGGCACAGCGGCGCTGTTCATTCTCGCAACGGCTCGGCCCCGGAGCCGGCGTTCCAGCCGCCGCTCTTTGGTGGGCCCTCGCCCGTCGAAGAGGCGCTCGCTGCCCTCGATGTCGACGGCATGACGCCCATCGAGGCGATCCAGAAGCTGTACGAGCTGCGCGCCATGGTCCTCCAGCAGCGGGTGCCGCGATGACCCTCAGCCCGCCCCCGGTGCCGGCCATCCGTGTCCTTCCGCCGGAAGTCGCTGCCCGCATCGCTGCGGGCGAGGTCGTCGAGCGCCCGGTCTCGGTTGTCCGCGAACTCCTCGACAACGCCATCGACGCCGGCGCCACCCGCATCAGCCTCGCCTTCGACGACGGCGGCCTTTCGCGAATCGAGGTCTCTGACGACGGCCGCGGCATCCCGCCCGGCGATGTCGAACTCGCCTTTGAGCGACACGCCACCTCAAAAATCGCCTCAATCGAGGACCTGCATCGCGTCCACACCCTTGGGTTCCGCGGCGAGGCGCTACCCTCAATCGCCGCCGCAGCCGACGTCGAGGTGCTGACCCGGGCGCGGGGCGAGCCGGTCGGCGTCTTCCTCGCGCTTGTCAATGGCCGGCCGGTCCGCCGGATGGCCCGTCCCGCCCCCGAGGGGACGACTATCACCGTCCGGGACCTCTTCGCCCGCGTCCCGGCCCGGCGAAAATTCCTCGGCTCCCCGGCAGCCGAAGCACGCGCCATTACGACCCTCGCGATGCATTACGCGCTTGCCTACCCCGGCATCGCCTTCCAGGTCGTGAACAGCGGGCGCCGAATCCTGGCGACGAGCGGGGATGACGACATGCGGCACGCTTTTGCGGCCGTGTACGGCGCAGAGATAGCTCGGCAGGTCCTTGAGGTCGACGACTGCGACGGTGGGGTTGCCGTAACCGGCCTTGCAGCGCCGCCGTCCATCCACCGCGGGAACCGGGGTGGCATATCCGTCTTCGTCAATGGCCGCTGGGTTCAGAGCCGCCCGCTTCTGTTCGCGGTTGTCGAGGCGTACCAGTCGCAGCTGCCGGTTGGCCGGTTCCCTTTGGCTGCGCTCCATCTCCGGCTCCCCGAAGACGACGTCGATGTCAACGTCCACCCTGCTAAGGCGGAGGTCCGCTTCCGCGACGAGCGCAGGGTCGCCCGGGCCCTGCGCCACGCGGTGCGGGCCGCGCTCGAAGCTGCTGCTCCGGTGACCTGGGTAGTCCCCGGGCACGAACCGGCCGCGCCTACCGCCAGCCTGCCCGCTGACGTCGCCGACGTCCGAGCGCCCCTTCCAGGAACGCAGCCTCCTGCTCCCCGGGCGGCCGTCCCGCCGGGCGAGCCACCCGTGGCGCTGCGCGGCCCGGTGCCGACCCAGGGGGTGCTCGCCCTCTCCCGGGTCATGCAGCCCCCTGTCCCGCCCGCGGCGGGGCCGACAGCCCACTCCCACCGCGATGTCCTTCCGCTGCTACGGGTTGTTGGCCAGCTCAACGCGACGTACATCGTGGCCGAAGGCCCTGATGGCATGTACCTCGTCGACCAGCACGCCGCCCACGAGCGGGTCGTGTACGACCGCCTGCTCGCGCAGCGCGCTGCGGCTGGCGCGCCCGCCGTGCAGCCGCTGCTCGAGCCGCTTCTCATCGAAACCGGTGCCGCCCTGGCTGCCGTGGCGGCAGCGAGTGAGGCCGACCTCCGGGCGCTGGGTCTTGTGCTCGAACCGTTCGGCGAAGGCGTGCTCCTCCTCCGCCAGGTTCCTGTCGGCTTCCGGGCCGATGACCCCGTTGCGGCGGTCGTGAGCGTCCTCGAGGCGATCGAACGGGATGAGCGCGTGCCCGCGGGATTCGGCCGGGCGGCGGCGACGGTCGCCTGCCACTCCAGTGTCCGGGCCGGCATGGCGCTTTCAACCGAGGAGATGCGCCGGCTCCTCGAAGACCTCGCCGCGACGGCCACGCCCCGGACCTGCCCCCACGGCCGCCCCACGCTCGTCCTGCTCGGCACCGAGGCCATCGAGCGGCAGTTCGGCCGGCGCTGAGGCTCAGCCGCCGAGTGCCTGCACCGCCGGGATTGGCCGCGGACTCGTACGGTACTGCCGCTTCCCCTCCTCGAGCAGGTCGCCGCCGTGGCAGTCGTTCACCACGATCGCCGGGAAATCCTCGACGACCAGCCGGCGGATAGCCTCGGTGCCGAGGTCCTCGAACGCCACGACCTCGGCCGATTTGATGTGGCGGTTGAGCAGCGCCCCGGTGCCGCCCACGGCGATGCAGTACACCGCGTGGTGCTGGCGGATCGCCTCCCGGACTGCCGGCCCGCGCCCGCCCTTGCCGATGATGCCCTTGAGGCCCGCTTCGAGCATCGGGATGGTGTAGGGGTCGAGCCGCATCGCCGTGGTCGGACCGGCAGACCCGATGACCGCCCCGGGACGCGGCGGTGTTGGCCCCACGTAGTAGATAACCTGTCCGCGGAGGTCGATGGGCAGCGGCTCGCCGCGCTTCATCAGCTCGATCATCCGCTTGTGCGCGGCATCGCGCGCCGTGTAGATGACGCCCGTGAACGTGACGTGCGTCCCGATGGTCAGCCCCTCGATGACGTCGTCGGTCAGCGGGGTGGTCAGCCTAACTGAGTCAGCCATGGGTTCCCTCCGCGGGTGGTTGTGTGAGAGACTTCGACATAACGATGAAGTGCGCCGGCTGCTTGAGCTCGTGCAGGGCGTGATCCGGCCAGGGTCTGGTGCCGGCGACCCGGAAGCCGAATCGCTGGTACAGGGGCAGCAACTCGGTCCGGGGACTGGCCACTTCGAGCGTGAGCGATCTGCAGCCGGCCTGGCAGCACCGCGCCTCAACCGATTCGATAAGGCGCCGGGCGATGCCTCGGCCCTGGGCATCGGGGTGCACGGCCAGCATCCCGAAATGCCCCTCGGGCGGCGCAGCGCTGAACCGGATGCAGCCCAGCAGCTCATCCTCGCTGTCCCGGGCGACCAGGAACTGCTCGCGCTCGAAGCAGGCGCGGACCTCGGCGAGGCTGGTGCGGTCAACCGCCTTGAAGAAGTCCTCCACGCGGTAGGCGAGGTTGATGAGCCGTACCAGCGCGACGGCGTCGCAGAGGGCGGCCTCCTCGATGGACACACCCGAGACATCGCCGGTCTCGTTCATACCGGCTTCACCAGTTCGCAATAGCGGTGAGGGACCAGGAAAGCCCAGTGCCCCGCCGGGTGTTCGGCCTCGTGGATGACCCGGTAGCCGAGCCGCTCGTAGTACGGCACCAGCCCGAACTCCCGGACCGTCCCCAGGCCGACTGCGGGATGGCCCTCTGCCCGCGCTATTTCCTCCGCCAGCGCCACCATCGCCCGCCCGATGCCCTGGTTGACCCGGTCGTCCGCGACGGCAGCCATCCCGAAGTAGAGCGCCCCGGCCCACGGGTGCCCCTCCGGCACGCCGGACGGTTCCGGGCGGGGCGTGCCCGAAGGGCCGAGCATATCCGGTTCAATGAACCGCTCGGCCGGGGCGATGAGCGCGCTGCCGATGAGCCGCCCGTGCTCTTCCACGATGATGAAGCGCGCATCAGGGCCCGCCTCCAGGAGCAGCTCCTCAGGCGTCGTCCGCTGGCCCGCGAAGAGGTGGCGGTAGCGCGCATACGCCCGGTTCACCAGCCCGGCCACGGCCTCGGCGTCGATCTCCCCGGCGGGAATCAGCCGGAACGTACCCGGCACTGCCATCTCAGATGACCGCCTGCTTCGTCCGCGCGCTGTGGCACTGGATGTTCACCGCGACCGGCAGGGCGGTGATGTGCGTGGGGTAGGTCTCGACAAAGACATCCAGCGCCGTCGTCGTTCCGCCGACCGCCTGCGGCCCGACGCCCAGTTCGTTGACCGCCTGGAGCAGCTCCTGCTCAAGCTCGGCGACCTCGGGGTCCGGGTTGCGTTCGCCGATCTTCCGGAAGAGCGCGTGCTTCGCCATCATCATCGCCTTCTCGGCCGTTCCGCCGACGCCGACCCCGATGACCAGCGGCGGGCATGGGTTGCCGCCGGAAATGTCGACCGTCTCGCAAACGAAATCGATAATCGCCTGCTTGCCCATGCCCGGGAGGAAGTTCTGGTAGCGGGACATGTTTTCGCAGCCGCCGCCCTTCGGCATGAACATAACCTTCACCCGGTCGCCCGGGACGATTTCGGTGTGGATGACCCCCGGCGTGTTGTCGCCGGTGTTGGTCCGGGCACTGAACGGCCGCGCCGCGATCGACTTGCGCAGGTAGCCCTCGCTGTACCCGCGCCGGATACCTTCGTTGACCGCGTCGATGATGTAGCCGCCGGTGATGTGGACGTCCTGCCCGATCTCGAGGAGGACGACTGCCGTGCCGGTGTCCTGGCAGAGTGGGAGCATCCGCTCCCGTGCGATCTGCGCGTTTTCCAGGATTTCGTCGATGATCTGGACCGCCAGCGGCGATCGCTCGGTCTGCCGCGCCGCCCGAATGGCGCCTTCGACGTCCTCGGGCAGGAAGTGGGTGGCTTCGATGGCGAGGCGCGCCACCGTCTCGGTAATCAGCTCAGCCGGAACCTCTCGCATGCGCATCCCATGGTGGTGATGCACAGAGCGTACCAGCCGAACCCCGCTCGTTCCTCAGG
The DNA here is from genome assembly GCF_002563855.1 of Tepidiforma thermophila. NCBI lineage: Bacteria > Bacillati > Chloroflexota > Tepidiformia > Tepidiformales > Tepidiformaceae > Tepidiforma > Tepidiforma thermophila. The sequence continues at coordinate 2,051,099 of NZ_PDJQ01000001.1, read as the reverse complement.
CCGAACGGTCGAGGTGCTTCCCGACGTTAGGGTCCAGGAGGCGCACCAGCTCGGCCTGGGCTTCGGCCGCGGCCCGGACGGCTTTCACAGCGGCGCTGAATGCGACGCGACCGGTGATTCCCTCGACCGGGTCAGTCGGCACCGACGTTGGCGCAAGCGCTGAAAGAAGATTCATAGGCCGAGTTTCGCATCATATTGCCCGGTCATCGGTGACGACCGGGGACCGGAGCGGTGACAGGTTCGAACTCACCCCGTCAGCGGCCTTTGAACACCGGTTCACGTCTCTCGAGGAATGACCGGCGCCCCTCCTCGGCGTCCTCGGTCTGGTGGGTGATCTGCTGCAAAAACTGCTCCAGCTCAATCTGCTCGTCCAGGCCGCGTGTTTGCCCCTCCTGCACGAGCCGCTTCATGAGTTCGATGGCCACGCTCGGCCCGCGCGCAATCGACCCGGCGAGGGCATTCACCGCATTCGGCAGCTCCCCGTCCGGCACAACCTCGCTCACGAGTCCAATCTCCCGCGCCTTCTGTGCGTCAATCAGCTCGCCGGTATACAGCAGCCGGTAGGCCCACTCTGTCCCGACCAGCCGCGGGAGCAGCCAGGTTGCCCCGGTATCCGCCACGATGGCGCGCTTGACGAAAATCGCCGAAAAGCGTGCCGACTCCGCCGCGATGCGAATGTCGCAGGCCATGGCCAGGGAGAACCCGGCGCCGACACACGGTCCGTTAACTGCGGCTATCGTCGGTTTCCGGCAGTGGTAAACCTGGGCCGTGGCCAGGTAGCGCGAGCGCATCATGCCGGCCCGGCCGGTAAACGGCCGCTCGGGCCAATCCTCTTCCCGCGTCGTCGTCGTCAGGTCGGTCCCGGCGCAGAACCCCCGGCCCGCGCCGGTGAAGACGACCACCTTCACGGCGTCGTCCGCTTCGGCCATGACCAGCGCATTCTCGATCTCCGCCCAGGAACCCCAGGAGAGGGCGTTGAGCTTCTCGGGCTTGTTCAGCGTGATGCGGGCGATGCCGTCGTGAACCGAGTAGAGAATATCGCGGAAGTGCATGGCTTGGTCCTTCGCGTCCAGCAGTGTCACGAAGCGTACGCTACCGGGCCGGGCGCGCCCACTGCGTCGCCGCAGGGCCCGGGCTATACTCCGGGCACAACCCGACAGCCTGGACGACGCCGGATGCTCTTTCGCGACTCCCCCGAACACGCCGCCTTCCGCGCTGAGGTGCGCGCCTTCCTCGACGCCGAGCTGCCCCGCGAGACGTGGGACATGCGGAACGACCGGGAGGAGATGACCCCGGAAGAGAAGGAGTTCACGCGCCAGTTCCGGAAGAAGCTCGCTGCCCGCGGCTGGCTCACCATGGGCTGGCCGAAAGAGTTCGGCGGTGCCGGCGCCACCTACATGACTCAGACGGTCTACATGGAGGAGATGAGCGCAGCCGGCGCGCCCGGCGCCTACGACCAGGGCGTGTGGCTCGCCGGGCCGGCGCTCATGATGCACGGCACCCCCGAGCAGCAGCAGCGCTGGCTGCCCCGCATCCGGTCTGCCGATGACCACTGGTGCCAGCTCTTCTCCGAACCCGGCGCCGGCTCAGACCTTGCCAGCCTCCAGACCCGCGCCGTGCGCGACGGCGACGTCTACGTCATCAACGGCCAGAAGATCTGGACCAGCGGCGCCCAGGAGGCAGACTGGGGCATCCTCCTCGCCCGCACCGACCCTGAGGCGCCCAAGCACCGCGGCATCAGCTACTTCATGGTGGACATGCGCCTTCCGGGCATCACGGTTCGGCCGCTTGTCAACCTCATGGGCAGCCGCCACTTCTGCGAGGTGTTTTTCGATGACGTCCGCGTCCCTGCCGATTGCCTCGTCGGCGAGGAGAACCGCGGCTGGTACATCGCGACCACGACGCTCGACCAGGAGCGCTCGAGCATCAACCGCGTCGTCATGACCCGGAGCACGCTCTACGCCCTCATCGACTACGTTCGCGAACACCCGCACCTCCGCACCGACGTCATCCGCCACGAGCTGGCCGAACGGTACCTCGAGTTCGAAATCGGGCGCTGGCTCTGCTACCGCGTCGCCCAGATGCAAAGCGAAGGCAAGATTCCCAACGCCGAAGCGTCGGTCTCCAAAATCTTCGGGACCGAACTGCAGCGGCAGATGGGAATCACGGGGCTCCGCCTCCTCGGCCTGCCCGGCCAGCTCGAGCCCGGCTCCCGCTGGGCTCCGCTGCGGGGCCGCATCGAGCGGTGGGCCCTCGCCGCTCCGAGTTACACCATCGCGGGCGGCACCAGCGAGGTGAACCGGAACATCATCGCCACCCGGGGCCTTGGGCTCCCGCGAGGCTAGGCTTGCGCGCGGCGCGCCGCCGTCCGAACCTGCTCCGTGAGGAATCCGTGAACCCGAAGAACACCTTCCGCACCGACGGCACCATCGACGCCTTCGACAACCAGTTCCCCGGGCGCGACTACGTCATCGAATTCATCGCGCCTGAGTTCACCAGCGTATGCCCCATGACGGGACAGCCCGATTTCGGCACCATCCGGGTCACATACGTCCCGGACCGCAAGTGCATCGAACTCCGCAGCTTCAAGTTCTACCTGCACGCGTTCCGCAACCGGGGCATCTTCTACGAAGACGTCGTGAACACCATCCTCGAGGACATCGTCGCTGCGGTGCAGCCGCGCTCGGCGACAGTCACCGGAGAGTTCAACACACGCGGAGGCATCAGCGCCCGTGTCACTGCTTCGTACCCGTCTCGGCCTTCCGGGGCATGACGCTGCCCCCGGCGATTCCGTAGACTCCAGAGCCCGGAGCCCGAGGTGGGCTCGTGAGGACCGCATGCCCGTCAAGCCCGACCCGCCCGGCTTCCCCCAGCGGCGCTGCGCCGATGTCTGCAGCGTGACGGCCGCACAAATGCGCGAGGTCCAGCGCCTCGCCCAGGAAGAATTCGGTCTCGATATCCTCCAGCTCACCGAGAACGCCGGCAGGAGCGCCGCGCTCCTCGCGTTCGCGATGCTGGGCGGCCGCGGCCGGGGCCAGCGCGTGGTCGTGCTTGCCGGCGGCGGCAATAAAGGCGCCGCCGGCCTGGCGGCAATGCGCCATCTCGCCAACTGGGGCTGCCGCGTCGAACCGGTCATCAGCGGAGTCGAGGAAGAGGTCTCGTTCACGGCCCGCCGCCAGATGCACATCCTCCGCCAGAGCGGGCTCCTCCAGCCGGCTGACCTCGAGGCCAGCGAGGTGACGCTCGAGGAGCACCTCGCCAGCGCTGATCTTGTTATCGACGCGCTCGTGGGGTATGGGCTCGAAGGCCCGCCGGTCGGTGTCGCCGCGGCAGTCACCCGCCTCGCTATCGAATCCCGGCGGCCAATCCTCGCGCTCGATGTGCCGACCGGCGTCAACGCCACCACCGGGGAGGTCAGCACGCCCGCCATCCGTGCGGTCACCACCCTTATGCTCGACCTGCCAAAGCGCGGCTGCCTCGAGTCCCAGGCGCGCGGGATGGTCGGTGAACTCTACCTCGCCGACATCGGCATTCCGCTCAGTGTCCACCAGCGTCTCGGCATACCCGTCGGCCAGCTGTACGCCGAAGGCCCCATCGTGCGCCTCCGCCGGTAGGCGGGCGGCTTTGTCCGCCAACCGAGCCCGTGCTATAGTCAGCGCCGGTCCTTAGGGACGAATTTCACAAACGGCCCCCGCGTGCTGTACGAATACGGTCACATCGGCATCCTCGTCATCATCGCGCTGATCTTCCCGCTCGGCGCGGTCGTTACCTCGTGGGCGCTCCAGTTCGTCCGCATCCGGCCGAAGTCGCGGCCCGACCTGGTCCGCGATGACATCTACGAATGCGGGCTGAGGACCGAGGGCCCCAGCCTCGTCCAGTTCAACTTCCGCTACTACTACATCGCCCTGCTGTTCGTGCTGCTCGACGTCGAAATCATCTTCCTCTTCCCTTGGGCCCTCGTGTTCGACGCCGTCGGCTGGGTGGGGTACGGGAAGGGCCTGCTCTTCATTGCAACCTTCATCATCGGCGGCATCTACGCCTGGCGAAAACGAGCCCTGGAGTGGCGCCTGTGACCCGCGAACTCACCGGTCCCGAAGCCGCAGCCCTCGCCGAAGCGCTCGTTCCCGGTTCGGTTGACCGCACCACCGCGACGGCCTGTTACCTCAAACCCGAACGGCTGGTTGACACGTTCCGTGCCCTCCGCGACGACCCCGGCGCGAACCTGGTTCACCTGACAAACCTCTGCGGCGTGGACTACTGGGACCACTTTGAGGTGGTCTATCACATCCAGTCGTTCGAGAAGAACCACATCGCGCTCTTCAAAGTCGAGGCCTGGGGCCGCGAGAACCCTGAAGTGCCGAGCGTCACTCCGGTCTTCCACGGCGCCTGGATGCAGGAATGCGAGGCCTACGACCTGCTCGGCATCCGGTTTACCGGGCATCCCAACCTCTACCGCATTCTCCTCTGGGAAGGCTACCCGGGCTGGCCGCTGCGCAAGGACTTCCTCTCGATGCCCGGAGGGCTTCAGCCCGGACTTGGTGAATTTGCCGGCGTCGCCCGGCGGCAGGAACCGCCCGTGAAGGTGATCGAATGACCGGCATCATCAAAAGCGAACCGTTTGTCATCAACATCGGTCCTCAGCACCCGTCCACCCACGGGGTGTTCCGCATCAAGGCAACCGTCGATGGCGAAAAGGTCATCGATGCCGAGATGGTGATGGGTTACCTCCACCGGTCGATGGAGAAGCTCGCCGAGGAGCGCACCTACACCCAGAACATCCCCTTCACCGACCGCACCGACTACCTGAGCAGCATGTCGAACAACCTCGGCTATTGCCTGGCGGTCGAAAAGCTGGCCGGCATCGAAGTTCCCCCCAGGGGAAATGCCATTCGGGTCATCATGGCTGAACTCCAGCGCCTTGCCAGCCACTGCATGGCCGTCGGCGCGTTCGCCAACGACACCGGAGCCTGGCAGACGCCCGTGATGTGGGCCTTTCGCGAGCGCGAAAAGATCCTCGATATCTTCGAGGTCACCTCTGGCGCACGCCTGACCTGCAACTACATGCGCATCGGGGGCGTCGCCTTCGACCTCCGGCCGGAATTCGAGCCAATGGTCCGCCGCGTCCTCCGCGAGTTCCCGCCCTTCATCGACGAGATGGAAGGGCTGCTATCAGAGAACGAAATCTTCATCGCCCGGACGAAGGGCGTCGGTGTTCTCACCCCGGAGATGGCAATCAACAGCTCGCTCTCCGGCCCGATGCTCCGCGGCAGCGGCATCGCCTGGGACATCCGCAAGGCCGACCCGTACTGCGGCTACGAGCAGTACGACTTCGATATCCCCATCGGCTACAACGGCGACAGCTACGACCGCTTTATCGTCCGCCTGGAGGAGATGCGCCAGAGCCTGAAGATCATTCAGCAGGCGCTCGACGGCCTCCCCGGCGGGCCGTTCCGCACGGAGGTGCCGCTCGCGCTTCGCCCGCCGAAAGGCGAGGCCTACGCGCGCATCGAGAGCCCCCGCGGCGAACTGGGCTACTACCTCGTTTCCGACGAAGGCCCGTCGCCCTACCGCTTCCACATTCGGCCGCCATCGTTCATCAACCTCTCGGCACTGAAGGAGATGACCGTTGGCGGCACCGTCGCCGATGCGATCGTGGTCCTTGGCTCCATCGACATCGTCGTGGGGGAGATCGACCGGTGACCCCGTTCCTCGTTTCCGACAAGTGGTACGACATCCGCGACCTGGGGAACCTCTCCCGCGCACTTCTCGATGCCGCCGACAAGGTCCTCCCTGGCGGCGTGGTCTACGTCCTTGCCGCGCTCATCGGCTTCGTTGCGAGCTTCCTGCTGTTCGTCCTTCCTTCGCAGCTCATCATCGGCGTCTACGGCGAACGGCGGATCATCGGCCGGATGCAGTCGCGCCTGGGTCCGAACCGCGTCGGCCCGTTCGGCCTGCTCCAGCCCATCGCCGACGCCATCAAGCTCATCCAGAAGGAAGCGCTCACCCCGACGCAGGCCGACCGCGTCGTCATGTACATCGCGCCGATCATCTTCGTGATGCCGGCGGTCCTGCTCTGGGCGGTCATCCCGTTCGGCGAGAACATGGTCATCGCCGACATCCCGGTCAGCCTGATGTACTTCCTCGCGGTCTCCGCGCTCCCGGTTATCGCGACCTTCATGGCAGGCTGGAGTTCGAACAACAAGTACAGCCTGTTCGGCGCCATGCGCATCGTCTCGATGGCCATCAGCTATGAGTCGCCGCTTGTCCTCGCGCTCCTCGGCGCCGTTGTCATGAGCGGCACCATCAGCCTCTCGGGCATGGTCGCCTGGGCGGACGAGTACACCATCTGGATGGTGTTCGTGCAGCCGCTGGCGCTCGTCATCTACTTCATCTGTGTCAGCGCCGAGCTGAACCGCACCCCGGTCGATATCGCTGAGGCTGAGTCCGAAATCGTTGCCGGCTACCTGACCGAATACTCAGGCATGAAGTGGGGCCTGTTCTACGGTATGGATATCGGTTACGCTCTGGCCGCCTCCGGTTTCGCTGCGACCGTGTTCCTCGGCGGCTGGACCTTCTTCGGGCTCGAGCAGTGGGTGCCGGGCTGGCTGATCTTCATCGCCAAGACCCACCTGTTCTATTTCCTCTTTATCTGGACGCGCGGTACGCTTCCGAGGCTGCGTGCCGACCAGCTCATGGCGTTCGCCTGGAAGTTTCTCCTCCCCCTCGGCGTCTTTAACCTCCTCATCGTCAGCACCGAGCGGATGCTCTGGGCCGAGCAGGACTACGCGAAGGGCCTCATCTACGTTTTCGCACTGGTGAACATCGCCCTCTCCGTCGGGCTGGTGTACGCGTGGGCGCGGTTCAACGGCTACCGACCCGAACGGACTCCTACCCGGCCGCGCCTCGTCAAGCAGGCCGGCGGCTACATCCCGGTCGGGGAGCGCCCCTAATGGACGGCTTCGGCGTCTCGCTCGCGTTCTGGGTGCTGGCGGCCGTCACGCTCGTCGCTGCGGGCGGCGTGATGGTCTCGCGCAACCTCCTGCACGCCGTGCTCTTCCTCATCCTCACGTTTGTTGGCGTTGCCGGTTTCTTCGTCCTGCTCTCCGCCGACTTCATCGCGATGGCGCAGGTCATCATCTACGTGGGCGCCATCGCCGTCCTCGTCCTGTTCGCCGTGCTTCTCACCCCGCGCGCCAGCCGCGATAACGGCGAGACACGCTGGGCGCTGCCGGGGGTGCTGCTTTCTGTGTGCCTCGCGGCTATCTTCCTCTTCGTCATTCACGATACCGCCTGGAAGACGACCGACGACGTGCCGCAGGGCCTCTCGGCGAGTGACCTCGGAACCGCGCTCCTCACCACTTGGGTGGTTCCGTTCGAAATCGCCAGCGTCCTCCTGACCGCCGCCCTGGTCGGCGCCATCATGCTGACCCGCAGCCCGGAAGAAGAAGCGGAGGACGCCCTCGCATGAATCCCGGCATCGAACACTTCCTCACCGTGGGAGCGCTGCTCTTCTGCCTCGGCCTTGCCATTGCGCTGAGCAAGCGCAATGCCGTCGGCGTGCTGATGGGCGTCGAGCTCATGCTCAACGCCGTCAACCTGACGCTCATCACCTTCTCGCGATTCACGGTCAGCCCCAATCCCATCGCCGGGCACACCTTTGTCGTGTTCGTCCTCACGGTGGCCGCCGCCGAGGCCGCCGTCGCGCTGGCGCTCGCCGTCGCCGTCTATCGCAACCGGGAGACCATCGACGTCGACCGGCTCAATCTCCTCAGGTCGTGACGCAGTATGTGGGTTGAATTCATGTCGGTTCGCAACGCCTACGTCGCCCAGACCTGGGCGGAGCTGTTCGCTGCCGAAGCACTGAGCGTCCGCATCGTGCCGCCCATCGGTTACGGGGAGAAGGCGTCGATGCTTGATGAGCGCACCCTCTACGTGCCGTCGGGCAAGGCCCACGTCGCCCGCGAAATCCTGAGGAAGATCTGAGCCGATGCTATTCCTCGCTGCCGAGCCCTCTGCTGCCTCCACGCCGACCATCGACCAGGCCGTGCTCTGGGCGATCATCGCCTGCCCGCTCGTCGCCTGGGCGCTCATTGCGATCTACCTCCGGAAGCTCCCGGCGATCGCCGGCTACGCGGCCATCCTCGGCATCGGCGCGGCGATGGTCCTGAGCTACGTCACGCTCTTCAACGTTATTGACGCGAGCGGCGGCGTCGCGCAGTACACCCACGAATGGTTCACCGCCGGCGACCTGGTCGTGCCGATTGGCGTCCGCGTCGATGGGCTGACTGCCGTGATGCTGGTTGTTGTCACGACAGTTGCCTTCCTCGTCCAGGTCTACTCCACCGGCTACATGGCAGGCGACCCGGGCTACGGGCGGTACTTCGCCCACATGTGCCTCTTCACGACCTCCATGCTCGGACTCGTCCTCGCCGACAACCTCTTCCAGATGTTCGTCTTCTGGGAGCTTGTGGGCCTCTGCTCCTATCTGCTCATCGGGTTCTGGTTCCACAAGCCGAGCGCCGCCGCCGCCGCCAAGAAGGCCTTCATCGTTACCCGCATCGGCGACCTCGGGCTGCTCGCTGCCCTGCTCCTCATCTGGACCCGGGCTGAGACGTTCGATGTCACGGCCATCCAGGAGTGGGCTGCAAGCGGTGAGGCGAAGAGCACCATCGTCACGCTCTTTGCCCTCGGCCTCTTCGCCGGCGCGGCCGGCAAGTCGGCGCAGTTCCCCCTCCACGTCTGGTTGCCGGACGCTATGGAGGGCCCGACGCCCGTTTCCGCACTCATCCATGCAGCGACGATGGTTGCTGCCGGCGTGTACCTCGTTGCGCGCTTCTTCCCGGTGTTCGAAGCGTCGACCGATGCTGCTGACGTTGTCGCGTGGATCGGCGCTATTACCGCCTTGCTCGCTGCGACGATTGCGCTGGTCCAGACCGACCTCAAGCGCGTCCTCGCCTATTCCACTGTGTCACAGCTCGGCTACATGATGCTGTCGCTCGGCGCGCTCGGCTACGTCGCTGCGATCTTCCACCTCTTCACCCACGCCTTCTTTAAGGCGCTCCTCTTCCTCGGCAGCGGCTCCGTCAACCACGCCACAAACACGTTCGATATGCGCAAAATGGGCGGCCTGCGGAAGGCCATGCCGGTGACGTACTGGACGTTTGTCATCGGCTCCCTCTCGCTTGCGGGCATCTTCCCCCTCGCCGGCTTCTGGTCGAAGGACGAAATTCTGCTCGATGCCTGGCGGCACGACCGGGCGCTCTGGGCCATCGGCGCTGTCGTTGCGTTCATGACCGCGTTCTACATGTTCCGGGCGATCTTCCTGACCTTCCATGGGAGCTACAAAGGCGGCGAGCCCGTCGACCACCACGACCCGGATAACCATTTCCACGGCGACCCCGCCCATCCGCACGAGTCGCCCTGGTCCATGAAGGGCCCGCTCATCGTGCTTGCTATCCCGTCAATCGCTGCCGGGTGGTTCGCCTACGACCACATGTTCAAGGACTTCATCGAGGCTGCGCTGCCCGAGGCCGGCCACCATGGCAGTACCTTTGAGGTCGGCATCGCAGTGTCGTCGACCATCATCGCGCTGGCTGGCATCGGCACTGCCTACGCCATCTACATCCGCCGCTGGGTCGACTCGGCCTCCATCCGCGCCACCTTCGCTCCGCTTGCCATCATCTTCGAGCGGAAGTACTTCCTCGATGACCTGTACGAAGGGCTGTTCGTCCGGCGCATCTTCTACGGCGGCTGGTGCCGCCTGCTCGAAACGTTCGACCGCCGGGTCGTCGACGGCATCGTCAACGGCACCGGCCAGGTCGGTCGCCTCGCGAGCGACCGCCTGCGCGCCATCCAGGTCGGCGAGGTGCAGTCGTACGGGCTGGGTGTGGCTGCCGGCGTGATCGTCATCTTCATCGCCGTCATCCTGGCGAATCCCCTCTAGGAGGCCGTGGTGGAACTGAGCATCCTCATCTTCCTGCCCGCCATTGCGGCCGCCGTCATCCTGCTGCTCCCCCAGCGGTTCGAGCAGAACGCGAAATGGGTGGCCCTCGTGACCGCCGCCGCCATGTTCGCGCTGTCGATCCAGCTCTTCTTCCGCTTCGACCCCGACGCTTCCGGTTACCAGTTCGTTGAGCGGCGCTCTTGGGTCGATATCGGTGCCTTCAACCTGCAGTACTTTGTCGGTGTCGATGGCCTCAGCCTGCCGCTCGTGGTTTTGACCACCTGCCTCACCCTCGCCTCGGTCCTCGTCTCCTTCAGCATCACCCACCGGCCGCGCGCCTACTTCGCCTGCCTGCTCATCCTCGCCAGCTCGGTCGTCGGGGTCTTCGTCTCGCTCGACCTGATGCTCTTCTTCCTCTTCTGGGAGCTCGAGCTCTTCCCGATGTACCTCCTCATCTCGATCTGGGGGTCAGGCAGGAGGGAGTACTCGGCAACCAAATTCGTGCTCTACACCATCGCCGGCTCGGCGTTCATGCTCATCGGCATCCTGGTCCTCGCATTCGACGCCCGGACGTTCGATATCGAGCAGCTTGCCGGTGCGGAGTTCCGGGACACGCTCCTCCCGCTTGGCTGGGTCTTCTTCCTCCTCTTCGTCGGGTTCGCGGTCAAGCTCCCCATCGTGCCGCTCCACACCTGGCTCCCCGACGCCCATAGCGATGCCCCGACAGCCGTCTCCGTGATGCTCGCCGGCGTGCTCCTGAAAATGGGCGGCTACGGCATCATCCGGCTCTGCGTCACCCTCATGCCCGAGGTCGCACACGACTGGGACGCCTGGATGGCCGGGATCGGGGCGTTCAGCGTGCTCTACGGTGGGTTCATTACCCTCCGGCAGACTGATGTCAAACGGCTCATTGCCTACTCCTCGGTTTCGCACATGGGCCTCGTTTTGCTCGGTATCGGCGCGCTTGGCTCGACGGGGCTGACCGGCGCGACCTACCAGATGCTCGCCCACGGCCTCATCACCGGCCTGATGTTCGTCATGATCGGCCTGATGTACGAGCGCACCCACACGCGCGACATCGCGCGCCTCGGCGGCCTCGCCCGGCAGATGCCGCTCATCGCGACGGGGATGGTCTTCGCCGGCATGGCATCGCTCGGTCTCCCGGCGCTGGCCGGCTTCGTTGCCGAGGTCACCGTCTTCCTCGGCGCGTTCCAGCGGTTCGAATGGGCCGTTCTCGCATCAATCATTGGCGTCGTACTCTCGGCAGGCTACATCCTCTGGATGCTCCAGCGGGTGATGTTCGGCCCGGTCCGGCACGAGTGGGATGAACTCCACGACCAGCGCCACTGGTGGGAGCACACCGTCGTTGGCGGGCTTGCGGCGCTCGTCATCCTCCTTGGTGTCTACCCGGCGCTCATCATGAACGTCGTCGAACCCGCGATGACCACGCTCGCTGAGAGGTTGCAGGTATGAACGGTATCGACGTCCTCGGGCCGCAGCTGAGCGTACTCGTCGCGGCTGGCGTCGTCCTCGTCGCCGATGCGCTGTTCCCCGGTCAGCGCCGCATTCTCCCGTTCCTCGCCCTTGCCGGCCTCCTGACGGCGGCGCTCTGGACTACCTCCTGGGTCGGGCGCGGCGAATACCAGACGGTCTTCGATGGGACGATCGCGCTGGACCGCTACGCCGTCTTTTTCCAGTACGTGTTCGCCGGCGTGACGGCGACGGTGATCCTCGCCTCTATTGACTGGGTCAACCGCGAAGGGCGCCGCCAGGGCGAGTACTACGCCCTTGTCCTCACCGTCTGCGGAGGCCTGATGCTCCTCGCCGGCGCGCGGGACCTCATCACCATCTTCATCGCGCTCGAACTCTCCTCGATTCCCCAGTACATCCTCGCGGGCTGGGGCAAGGACGCGAAGTCGAGCGAGGCCGGCCTGAAGTACCTCCTGCTCGGTGCAGTCGCCTCGTCGCTGCTCCTTTACGGCATGGCGCTCCTCTATGGTGTAACCGGCACCACGCTCCTTTCGGGGATCGCCGATGCCATCGCCGCCGACGGCGAGTCGTATCGCGGTCTCCTCATCGTCGCGATGACGCTGCTCATCGCCGGGTTCGGCTTTAAGATGGCCGTCGTCCCGTTCCAGATGTGGGTGCCAGACGTCTACCAGGGTGCGCCGACCCCGGTCGCCGCCTTCCTCTCCGTCGGATCAAAGGCCGCCGCGTTCGCGGTCGCGATTCGCGTCTTCTTCGAAGCCCTCGGCGCCGACTTCCTCCGCGACGACTGGTCGATGATTTTTGCCGTCATCGCTGCCGTATCGATGACGCTTGGCAACCTGATGGCCATCGTCCAGACCGACATCAAGCGGATGCTCGGGTATTCGTCGATCGCCCAGGCCGGCAACTTCCTGGTGGGCCTCGCAGCCATCTCTGTCGCCGGTGAAGAGTTCACCCTCGGCGCGAGCGGGGTCCTCCTGTTCGTCGCCGCGTACGCCTTCACCAATCTCGGCGCGTTTGTCGCAGTCATCGCCATATCGCAGCGCATCAACTCGGACCGCATCGCGGACTACGCCGGGATGTGGCGGGTGTCGCCGTTCCTCGCGCTCGGCCTCGCGTTCTGCCTGGTCTCGCTCACCGGCATCCCGCCGACCGTCGGCTTCTGGGCAAAACTGTACATCTTCAACGCGGCCGTCCGCGCCGATCTGGTCTGGCTGGTCATCATCGGCGTGCTGAACAGCGTCGTTTCCGCCTACTACTACCTGGGCGTGGTGCGGGTGATGTTCCTCGGCGAGCCGGGCACCGAACAGCGCTTCCGGGTCTCGCCCTCCATCGCCGTCGCCATGACGGCGACCGCGCTCGGCGTCCTCATCTTCGGCATCATCCCGATGCCGCTCATGTCCGCGGCGCGCGACGCCGTCGAAATCTTCGCCCGCTAGCCGTGTCGGACGAGGTCCCGTACGACATCTCGGTCGAAGTGGTCGTCGATGCGCCCGACGTGGATGTCGACGCCCTCTACCGGCTCGCCGCGGAAGTGATGGCCGGCGAATCCGTCGAACCCGGCACATCCCTCGCCATTCTGATTACCGACGACGACGAGATCCGGCGGCTCAATGCCCAGTTCCTCCGCATCGACGAGCCGACCGACGTCCTCTCCTTCCCGGACGAGCCGGGCGACTTCGTTGAGGCCGTGCCGGGTGAGCCGCACCTCGGCGACATCGCGATCTCGATTGACACCGCCCGGCGGCAGGCCGAGCAGATCGGCCATCCGCTTGCCGCGGAACTTGCCCATCTGCTGGTCCACGGCATTCTCCACCTCTGCGGCTACGACCACGTCAACAGCCCGGAGGAAGAGGCAGCGATGCGGGCCCGCGAGGAGCACTACCTCGGCGACCTCGGCCACCTGCACTGCCACTGACCCCGCCATGCCGGCGTGGCACACCTGTTCTATACTTCAGGGTACCCCGCGGACAGGAACGCTTGTGCTCTACGGTAAGTGGCGGCCTAAAGGCTTCGCAGAAGTCGTCGGACAGGACCACATCGTTCGGACCCTGAAGAATGCCCTTGCGACCGGGCAGATCGCGCATGCGTACCTCTTCAGCGGGCCGCGCGGCACCGGCAAGACGACGACCGCTCGCATCCTCGCCCGTGCCGTCAACTGCCACCAGCTCCGCGATGGCGAGCCCTGCAACGCGTGCGATGCCTGCCGGGCCATCCTCTCCGGCTCCGCCCTTGACCTGATCGAGATGGACGCCGCCAGCAACCGCGGTATCGATGATGTGCGGGAGCTGCGCGAGAAAATCGCCTACGCCCCGTCCGACCTCGCCCGCAAGGTGTACCTCCTCGATGAGGTCCACATGCTCACGGAGGGGGCGTTCAACGCCCTGCTCAAGACGCTTGAAGAGCCGCCGCCCCACGCAATCTTCATCCTTGCCACCACCGACCTCCACAAGGTCCCGGCGACCATCATCTCCCGCTGCCAGCGGTACGACTTCCACCGGGTGCCCAACGACGCCATTGTCGAACGGCTCGCGTACATCTGCGAGCAAGAGGGGGTCAGTGTGCCCCGCGAGGGGCTCCTTGCCATTGCCATCCAGTCCCGGGGCGGTCTCCGCGACGCCATCACGATGCTGGAACAGGTCATCGCCCGGTACGGAGCGCAACCCACCGTCGATGATGTGCGCACGGCCCTTGGGCAGGTTCACGACAGCCGCGTGGCCGGCCTCGTCCGCGCGCTGCTGGCATCCGACCTCGCCAGTGCGCTCGACATCGCCCGCTCGGTCGCCGATGACGGGCTCGACATCGCAAGGTTCACCCGCGGCGTGATTGACCTCATCCGCGAGCTGCTCGCGCTCGTGCTGCGCGACGGCACAGCGGGCCGGCAGGACGAGCTCGTTGAACTCGCCCGTTCGCGGGCCGACGCTGTGCCGGTATTAGTGCAGGCGCTCTCCGAACTCGCGCGGGCCGACTTCCGCCTCGACCCGGCCAGCCCCGTCCCGCTCGAAGTCGCCTGTGCAGCCGCGATTCTTGGGCCCGTATCTCCCTCCCAGGCGGCGCCCGCCCCGGCCGCGCAGCGCCCTGCTCCCGCGCCGGCCGTGCGCCCGGGGGCCGCTCAGCCGGCTGCCGGCCAGCGCAGTACTGCTCTTACCCGCGAGGAGCGATTCGCCCGCGACCTGTACGAGCACTGCAAGATGGTCAACCCGTCGCTCGCGATGTGGCTGAACGGCTCCTTCGAGGTCCTCCAGATGGACGGCGACGAGCTCGTGCTCGGTTTCCAGCGGAAGATGCCGCTCGAGAAGGTCGACACCGCCTGCCGGCCAATGGTCGAGCAGCAGGCCGCGGCCATCCTGGGGCGCGAAGTCCGGCTCACCGTCAAACTGATTGAGGGCACCAGTCAGCCCCGGCGCGAGCCCCGCCGAGGTCACCTCGTCGAGGCGGCGAAGGCCATGGGCGGCCAGCCCGTCGGAAAGGACTCCTGATGGCGAAAGGTAGCGGCAATAACCGGTATCTCCGTCGCGCCGGCGGCGGACTCCCCGGCCGCAGCTCCATGGGCGGCGGCAATGCCCTCGCCCAGGCGCAGGAGCTGCTTGCAAAGGCCCAGGCGGAACTCGCAGCCGCAACGGTCGAGGGCACCGCCGGCGGCGGCGCGGTGCGGGTCACCATGTCCGGCGAGCAGAAGATTCTCGGGATCCGGCTTGAGCCGGAGGTCGTCGACCCGGACGACGTCGAGATGCTTCAGGACCTCATTATGGCCGCCATCGCTGACGCAACCCAGAAGGCCGCTGAGCTCCAGCAAAAGTCATTCGGGGCCATCACGGGCGGCCTCGGCCTGCCCGGCCTCGGCCTCGGCTAGCACACCGCGATGCCCGAATCGCTCGCCACGCCCGAACCGATCCAGCGCCTGATCGAGGCCTTCCATCGCCTGCCCGGGATCGGCCCAAAGTCGGCCCAGCGGCTCGCCTACCACCTGGTGCGCACCTCACCGCAGGAGGCGGAGGGCCTCGCCCGGGCGATCGTCGAGGCGCGCGAGCGCATCCACTACTGCTCCCGCTGTGTGAACCTCACTGAGCGCGACCCCTGCGCAGTCTGTGCCGATCCCCGCCGCGACCAATCCACCATCTGCGTCGTCGAACAGCCGCTCGATGTGCTGGCAATAGAGCGGTCAGGCATCTACCGCGGCGTGTACCACGTCCTCCACGGCATCCTGAACCCGATGGAAGGGATCGGCCCGGAGCACCTGCATATTGACGCCCTCGTCGCGCGGGTCGCCGGTGGTGACGTGCGCGAAGTCATCATGGCGACCAATCCCAGCCTCGAGGGCGAAGCCACGGTGATGTACATCCAGCGGGTGCTCGCCCCGCACGGGGTCCGGGTGACCCGCCTCGCCCGCGGCCTGCCCTCGGGCGCCGACCTCGAGTACGCCGATACGATGACGCTCGCCCGCGCGCTCGAGGGGCGCCAGGAGCTCTAGGCATGGCCGGCCGGCCGGCGCGCACCCTTGCGACCGAGGCCATCGTCCTTCGCCGCCGCCCGGCCGGCGATGCCGACGCCATCCTCGTCCTCCTCACCCCGGGCGAGGGCCGCGTTGATGCCGTCGCCCGGGGCGTGCGCAAGCCCCAGAGCAAACTGCGCGGCCATGTCGAGCCGGTCACGCGCTCCCGGTTCCTGCTCGCCCACGGCCGCTCCCTCGACGTCGTCGCGCAGGCGGAGTCCGTCGATGCCTACCTCGGCATCAAGGCGAACCTCGACGCCCTCGCCGCCGCCATCTACTGCTGCGAGCTGGCCGAGCGCTTCGCCGCCGAGCGGTCGCCCCAGCCCGACCTCTACCTGCTCCTCGTCGACGCTCTCGACGCGCTCGCGAGGGGCGCGAACCCTGCGCTCGCGGCACGCTACTTCGAAGTCCACCTCCTCGCGGTCTGCGGGTTTGAGATGCAGATCTCGGCCTGCGCTGGCTGCGGCGCTGGACTGCCTGAGGCGGACGCCCTCTTCTCCGCAGCTTCGGGCGGCCTGCTGTGCGCCGCCTGCCGCGTCGAGGTGCCGGGCCGGCTCCTCTCGGTGCGCGCCCAGAAGGTGCTTCGCTACGCCCGCCGGGCCGGCGTCGATGCGTTCTGCGGCGTCCGCGTCCCGGCCGAGACTGCCGAGGAGGTCCGCGCCGCCCTCGGCGAGGCGATCAGGGCAGTGCTCGATGCGGAGCCGCGGTCGGCCCGGTTTCTCGAAACCCTCCCGCCGTCATGAATCGCGCGCCTTCCCGGCGCCGTACCCTCGGTGCGTGTACAATGCCGCTGCACAGCTGAATCTTGGGCCGACCCGAGAAACCCTGTCGCTGGAGGAGGGGGAGGATGCCCCTGTACGAGTACTACTGCGAGCCCTGCAACGGGATCTTCGAGGAGCTTCGCCCCATGCGCGAAGCCAGCGAGCCGGTGCCCTGCCCGGTCTGCTACAAGGACGCGAAGCGGATCATGCCCACCTCCTTTGCGGCGTTCACCTTCCGCGACGGCTACCCGCGGCGCATCCCTGACGACGGCAAGTACTGGCATCTCGGCAAGAAGGTCTCGCGCCTCGTCACCAGCGCCCGGCCCAATGAACACCCCGAGGTCAACAAGCCGGAGCCGAAGAAGCGGAAGACGAAGGGCGAGAAGCAGGAGCTGCAGGACATGAAGGAGCTGGCGGCGAAGCGGGAGCTCGTCGACCTGTACGGCAACGAGATCAAGCCCGAGGAAGTCCCCGAAGTCGTTGAGCAGGGCCGGGTCGTCCGCAAGGGGACGCCCCGAGGGCTCTAGCGCCTCGCTGCGCCCTCCAGTCTGCGGGTGGAGGCCGGGCTCCTGCGGCTTAGCCTCCTGTCGATGAGCGGACTGTCAGCTGTTCCGTGAGAGAACGTACTCGCTCAGGTCGATGAGGCAGCGCTTCGTTTCAGATTCTGGCAGGAACGCGATCGCCTCCTGCGCCCTGCGGATGTAGTCCCGAGCCATCTCCATCGAGGCGTCGATGCACTCTGAGTTTCGAACTGCCTCGATGGCCTCGCGCAGCCGGGACTCCCGGTCACGCCGGGCGAGAATGAATCGCCGAATCGGGTTGTCCTTCGGGTAGCGTTCGAGGAAGAGCAGCCCGGGAAGCGTGATGGTCCCCTCGAGCAGGTCGCTTCCGACGGGCTTGCCCATGACGGTCTCGTCGCCGATGAAGTCGAGCACGTCGTCGACAATCTGGAAGGCCATGCCGAAGCTGTACCCGTACGTCCGCATCGCCTCGATGACCCGCTCATCGCAGTTGCCGAGCATCGCGCCGCCTTCTGTGGCGTTGGCGAAGAGCGCAGCGGTCTTGCCCCCGATCCGCCACAGGTAGTGCTGGACGTCCTTCCCGGCATCGAAGGCGGCGGCGTCCTGGTCGAGCTCGCCGCTCGTCATCTTCATCAGGGCAAGTGCGAACAGCCGGGTGACGGCGAGGCTCCCTGTCCGAGTCACCATCTCCGCGGCGTTGGCAAACATGTAGTCGCCGAGGAGCACAGTCAGCGCGTTATCGAACACCGCGTTGGCCGTAGGCCGGCCCCGTCGGCTGGTCGCGCCATCGACGACATCGTCATGGACGAGGCTGGCAGTGTGCAGCAGCTCGATCGCAGCACCGAGCGGCACGAGCTTGTTCAGGTTGTAGTCGCCGAGGTGGCCGGCAAGGAGCACAAGCGCCGGGCGCAGCCGCTTTCCCCGGGCCTCGAGCGCGTGGTCGAGCATCCGCTTCAGCGGCGGGAGGTCGACATTTTTCGTCGATTCGAGGAGGTCTTCGACGAGGACCATGTCCTCGGCGACGGGTCCGTACAGCTCCGCCACCTGCACGGCGGTCATCGCGCCGCCGCCCCGGCGAGTGACGCTGCGACCAGCCGCCGCGCGTTCTCCGTTGTCACGCGCGCAACCTCCGAGAGCAGCTCCCCGCGCGCGGCTGCAACCGCCCGCGCAGTCTCGACGATATAGGCCGGTTCGTTGCGTTGTCCTCGCATTCCCTGTGGAGGAAGGTACGGAGTGTCGGTTTCGATC
Organism: Tepidiforma thermophila; assembly: GCF_002563855.1. Taxonomy (NCBI): domain Bacteria; kingdom Bacillati; phylum Chloroflexota; class Tepidiformia; order Tepidiformales; family Tepidiformaceae; genus Tepidiforma; species Tepidiforma thermophila. Next base: position 2,032,646 of record NZ_PDJQ01000001.1, on the reverse strand, counting down.
ACAAGTGAGCGCGCTGGCAATCCGGCGGCGAGTTCGCGCGTCCGGTCGTTTCTGGGGTAGGTGACCGGCCCGGCAATAGAGATCAGGTAGCCGAGCTCGACGAACGGCCGGGCTTCGCTGAGCGTCCCGCCGAAGCAGTGCATCACCCCAGGCAGGGGCAGGCCGGCCGCAGCCGCTGCCTTCGCGAATGCCTCGAGCTGCGGGAGGATGGCCGTCTCCGCTGCCCGCGAGTGCACGCAGACGGGCTTGCGCACATCGAGCGCAAGCTGCAGCTGCGCCTCGAGCAGCCGCCGCTGGTTCGCCTCCGATGACCAGCCGCGATAGGCGTCGAGCCCAAGCTCGCCGATGGCCACCACCTCCGGTGCTGCGGCCAGCTCCCGCAGGCGGGGCAGCACGTCGGCCCACGCCGTATCGGCCTCGTGCGGGTGCAGTCCAACCGCCGGGTAGAGCTGCCCCGGGTACCGGGCGGCCAGGCGGACCGTTTCCTCGCTCGACGGGAGGTCGTAGCCGACGACAACCATCGACCTGACGCCGGCAGACCACGCCCGTTCCAGCACGGCCTCGAGATCGGCGGCGATTTTCGGGTCCGTCAGGTGGGCGTGGGTATCGAACAGCTCCGCAGTCATGCCTCCGCGGCCTCGCGCGGCTCAATCTTCGTGTAGAGCGGCCGGACCGGCCCGAGCCGCGTGCCCGGCTGCATCGGCCGGAACCTCCACCCCTGGGCGCGGACGGTGCCTTCCTGCCCGAGGTCGGCATGCAGCTGCTCGGTCGAGAACGGGAGCACCGGGTGCAAAAGCGTCTTCAGTGCATTGATGGCATCGAGCGCGGTAACGAGCGTCTCGGCGGCGTGGTCGGGGTCGGTCTTCACGGCCTTCCACGGCGCGCGTTCATCGAGGTACTTGTTGGCCGACTGCGCGAGCTGCAGCGCCGTCTGGAGGCCGCCGCGGAAGTGGCACCGCTCCAACTCGTCCCCGACCGCATCGAACATCGCCTCGCACTCGGCCAGCAGCGCCGTGCTCTCCGGCGATCGCGAGGACACTGCCGGCACGACCCCGTCGAAGTTGCGGTGCACCATCGAGATGACCCGGTTCGCGAGGTTGCCCCAGGTGCCAATGAGCACATCGTTGTTCGCGCGGATGAGCTCGTCCTCGCTGAACACGCTGTCGTTGCTCTCCGGCATGATGGTGGTCAGGTAGAACCGGATAACGTCGGCGTGGTACTGGTCGAGGAGGTCGAGCATCCACGTCCCCGTGCCCTTCGACTTGCTCTGCTTCTGCCCGGCGGCGAAGTTCACGTACTGGTTCGCCGGCACATCGTATGGGAGGTTGAGGCCCCCATACCCGAGCAGCATCGCCGGCCAGATGATGGTGTGAAACGGGATGTTGTCCTTCCCGATGAAGTAGTACGAACGGGTCGCGGGGTCCTGCCAGAAGGGCCGCCACGCCTCGGGCTCGCCGCGGGTCTGGGCCCACTCCTTGCTTGCCGAGAGGTAGCCGATGACGGCATCAAACCAGACATAAATGCGCTTGTCTTCAAAGCCGGGCACCGGCACCGGCACCCCCCAGGAGATGTCGCGGGTGATTGCGCGGTCCTTCAGCCCCTCATTCAGCATGCCGAGCGTGAAGTTCTGCACGTTTCGTCGCCAGTGCGGCTGTCGGGAGACCCATTCGCGCAGGGGCTCCTCGAACGCCGAGAGCTTCAGGAAGAAGTGCTCTGAGGGCTTCAGCACCGGCCGCGCTCCGCTCAGCTTGCTGCGCGGGTCGCGCAGCTCCGTCGCATCGAGCGTCTTGCCGCAGTTATCGCACTGGTCGCCGCGCGCTTCGGTGTAGCCGCAGTACGGACAGGTGCCTTCGACGTACCGGTCGGGCAGGAAGCGCCCGACCTCGGGGTCAAAGAGGTACTCGTCGGTACGGCGGTAGAGATACCCCTTCTCAAGGAGCCGCAGGAACATGTCCTGCGTGACGGCGTAGTGGTTCTCGGTCAGTGTGGTCGTGAAGAGGTCGAATGAGATGCCGAACCGCTCCCACACCTCAAGAATCTTTGGGTGGTACCGCTCCACCACCTCGCGCGGCGAAATCCCCTCGCGGTCGGCGGTGACGGTAATCGGCGTCCCGTGGCAATCCGACCCGGAGACCATGAGCACTTCGTTCCCGCGCAGGCGCTGGTACCGGGCAAAAATGTCGGCGGGCAGGTAGGCGCCGGCCGCCTGGCCGACGTGCAGGAGGTAGTTTGCGTACGGCCACGCGACGCAGACGAGGACACGGTCGGGCACGGTTCACCTGGGGAAAGGAGTCGACCAAATCCTACCACACCGGCGGTATGCTGCCGCCGCTCAGCCAGGTGCGTGCTCCCCGCCGTCCAGCCGGTCCCATGCTGCGTACAGCTCTCCCCGGGGCGCCCCGGTCAGGCGGGACACCTCGGCCGCCGCCGCGCCCCGGCGCGCCCCGGCGCGCCTGAACGCGGCCAGGAGCCCGTGGGCGTCAGCTGCGGCCGGGGCCTCCTCGGTCGGGCCGATGACCACGGTGCACTCCCCGCGCGCAGCGGCGAATCGGTCCGCCAGCTCCGCTGCCCGCCCGCGCACAACCTCCTCGTGCATCTTGGTCAGCTCCCTGCACACGACCGCTTCGGGGTCGCCAAGGACCTCTGCTGCATCGCGGAGCAGGGCGCCGACCCTCCCCGGCGCCTCGAAGCAGACGACGACGCGGTCCGGCCCGGCGAGTCGCGCAAGCATCGACCGGCGCTCTCCTGGTTTACGCGGCAGGAAGCCAGCGAAGACTGCCACCGCCGCATCGAACCCCGCGACTGAGAGCGCGGCCGCGAGCGCTGAGGGCCCCGGGACGGGCACCACGCGCACGCCAGCCCGGTGCGCCGCCGCGACGAGGCGACCTCCCGGGTCACAAATTCCAGGGGTCCCGGCGTCCGATGCAAGCACGGCGATGCCCGCGGCGGCGGCCTCGAGCACCTCGGGAATTCGCTCTACGACATTGAACTCCGTCAGGCTGACCAGCCGCGCTGTGCTCCCGGCCGCACGCGCCAGCCGGCCCGTTATGCGGGTATCCTCGGCCGCGATGAGCGAGGCCAGCCGGAGCGTCTCCTGGGCCCTGGGAGAAAGGTCGCCCAGGTTCCCCAGCGGAGTGGCGACCACGTACAGCCCGGGATGCCAGCTCGTCATCGAACCGTCCAATCGAAGCTATTGCACATAAGCGGCTCCCGCGAATCGAATTTGTGTTGACCCGTCAATCCTGCCCTCCTACACTCGAGAACAACGCCGCGGCCGCCCGACAGGCCGCAATTCTAGCCCCGGGATTGCGCTGAATTGAGTACTGCTGTGAACCTCTCGTCCGCCGCCTCCGATGAGCCGGAGCGCGGCCCTGCGCCGTACCCGGACGGGGACCAGCCCGTTCCGACCTTCAAACAGCTGCGACGCGCATACGGCTTCGATGAAGTCGCAATCGTTCCCGGCACCGTCACCATCAATCCCGAGCTGACGGAGCTCGGCCTCGATATCGGCCCGCACCATTTCGCTATCCCCTTCCTCGCCTCGGCGATGGACGCCGTTGTCGACCCCTCGTTCGCCATTGCCATGCACAAGGCTGGCGGCCTCGCTGTCCTTAACCTTGAGGGAGTCTGGACGAAGTACGACGACCCCGGCTCCATCCTGCAGGAGGTAGCGTCGGTCAGCCGCGATGAGGCCACCGCCCTGCTCCAGCACGCATACCAGCAACCGATTCGCGAAGACCTGATCCGGCGCCGCATCCAGGAAATTAAGGCCGGCGGTGCTGTGGCGGCAGTCTCAGTAACTCCCATGAACACCAAGCGCTGGGCCCCGCTGATCCAGGAGGCTGGCGCGGATATTCTCGTAGTCCAGAGCACCGTCACGACCGCGCGCCACGTGTCGACCAGTGTCGAAGGCCTCCGCTTCGAGAAGCTGGTCAAGGAGATCCACATCCCGGTTGTCGTCGGGAACACCGTCGGCTTCGAGGCGACGCTTGAGTTGATGCGGACTGGCGTGGCCGCGGTCCTGGTGGGCGTGGGCCCCGGCGCAGCCTGCACCAGCCGCGAGGTGCTTGGCATCGGCGTCCCGCAGGTGACCGCCACCATCGACTGCGCTGCCGCCCGCGACTACTACTTCAAGGAGAGCGGCCGCTACGTTCCAATCATCACCGACGGCGGCATCCGCACCGGCGGTGATGTTTGCAAGTGCTTCGCGGCCGGCGCCGATGGGGTCATGATGGGGTCGCCCTTTGCTGCCACTACCGAGGCCCCGGGGCGCGGCTACCACTGGGGCATGGCGACGCCGCACGCCCACCTGCCGCGCGGCACCCGCGTTGCAGTCGGCGTGAATACCACGCTCCAAAAGCTCCTGTATGGGCCCACAAGCCGCACCGATGGAACGGAAAACCTGGTCGGCGCCCTGCGCACGGCGATGGGTATGTGCGGCGCCCGGACCATCAAGGAGTTTCAGAAGGCCGAAATGGTCATCGCCCCGGCTATTAAGACCGAAGGCAAGATTTACCAGTTTGCGCAGGCTGGCACCTAGCTTCCTCCTGCTCGTGCTGCTCATTGCGGCGGCACCGGCTGTCCCGGCTGGTGCCGCCGGCCCCTGCCTCGAGGTCGACCCGGCCGCCCCCGACACAGCCGTCCTCGCCGCCAACGTCATCGTGCTTGGGAAGGTCGTTCGCGTGGCTGACGGACCGCAAATCGTTCCGGAGGCGTTCCTTAAGGGCACCGTCACCCGCCAGGCTGTGCACCTTCCGGCCGAACCCCGCGACCTTGCCGATTGTGCCCCCGCCGAACTCCCGGCCGAGGCCCGCGTGCTCGCGTTCCTGGCCGTAGCCGACGGCACCCCAGCCTGGCCCGGGAGCGGGGCGGTGTTCATCCTGCAGGACGGCCAGGCTGCCCGCGTCGATGGAAAGACACAGACCATGTCTGAACGCGAACTCGTCGAACGCATCCGCGCCCTGACCGGGCAGCTGGCCGCGCCGCCGGCCGAAGACGAATCGGCCGCTGGCATCGACTGGACCGGGACCATTGTGCCGGTTGGAGGCCTGCTGCTCGGGGTCTTCGCGATTGGGCTGGTGCTGATGCGGGTCTGGCACCGCATCGACCCGAGCTAGCGGACGAGCGACTCGAGGAAGGCCGCAAGGGAATTCTCGCCGGGCTCAAGGATGATGTCGGCGGCGTCGCGGGCGTACGGGTCGGCGTGTGCCATCGCGGCGCCGAGCCCGGCCCAGGCCAGCATGGCCGCGTCGTTCACGCTGTCCCCTACGGCAACGACGTCGTGCCGGTCGATGCCGAAATCGGCGCAGATGAGCGAGAGGGCGTGTCCCTTGTTCGCCTCCGGCGCTACCGCTACGGTCACCTCCGGGAAGTCCAGCACGTGCAGGCGCTCGCCGTACCGCGCCACGAGTTCGCGGTGGATCTCGCCGGCCCGCTCGGCGTCGGAGATGATGCCCACCCCGGTCGGCACCACGCCGGAGAACTCGGGGTCGGGCCGGTATTCCGGTTCGATGCCGCTCACTTCACCGTAACGGCGGGTTGCCGCAGACGGCCGATTCGCGATGTACCGCACCGGGTTGAACCATTCGTAGTCCAGCCCGCGTTCGCGCGCGAAGTTGATGATGTCGATCGCCAGCTGCCGCTCGATGGGAAAGAGGTGGAGCATCTCACCGTCGAGACGATGGACGGAACACCCCTGCTGGCAGACCACCGGCGTGATGAGCCGCAGCTCGCGTGCGACCCGACGGGTGCCAGGGAACATCCGCCCGCTGGCCAGTACGACCGCGATCCCGGCAGCTGTCAGCTTCGATACCGCATCGCGGACTGCTGCCGGGGGCAGGTGGTCTCCGTCGGGATGGCCCGGCGGGATCACCGTGCCATCAATGTCGAGAGCGACCAGCTTTACTCCCACCGCAGGCACACCACCCGGTCAATCCCGGCCAGGTCGGGGATGCACGTCGCCTGCGCACCGGTGGCCTGGCCCAGCGTCGCAACCGCTTCGGCCTGCCCGAAGCCCACTTCCAGGGCGAGCAGACGCGGGCGGAGCCGTCCGGCGCAGTCGGCGACGAGCGCACGGATGAGGGCGAGCCCGTCCGGGCCCCCGTCGAGCGCGACCCGCGGCTCCCAGCGACTCACCTCCGGCTCGAGCGCTTCGATCTCCGGCGAAGGGATGTACGGGAGGTTCGCGAGCACGACATCTGCCCGGCGGACTGGCGCGGCGAGGTCACCGCGCACAAAGTGGACCCATGGCGCGTGGGCAGCGGCGTTCAGCGCTGCAAAGCGGAGCGCCTCCCGGCTGATATCGGTCGCGGTGACCGGCGTCCCGGGAGCCTCGGCAGCGATGGAAACGGCGATTGCCCCGCTTCCCGTGCCGACCTCCACCACCGCCGACCCGGGCGTCGCACTGAGCTCCCTGAGGGCAACCTCGACGAGCAGCTCCGTCTCCGGCCTCGGAATAAGCACGCCCTGCCCGATGGCGAACCGGCGTCCGTAGAACTCGCGCCAGCCGGTGATATACGCCAGGGGTTCGCGCCGTTCCCGCCGCTCCAGCCATGCCTCCAGCCGCCGGCGAGCTTCGCCCTCGAGCACGGCCCCGGCAAAATACGCTGCCCGCGAGATGCCGGCCGCCTCGCGCACCAGGACCTCCGCCTCGAATCGGGCGTCTTCCAGCCCGGCCGCCTCCAGCCGCCGGGCCGCAGCCCCCGCCACCTCTCGGGCGTTCATGCCATCGCTTCGAGGCGCGCCGCCTCGTCGGCAGTCGCCACGGCGTCAATGATGTCGTCGAGGTCGCCGTCCAGCCGCTGGGAGATGTTGTGTACCGTCAGGCCGATGCGGTGGTCGGTGATCCGATCTTGCGGGAAGTTGTAGGTCCGGATCTTCTCGCTCCGATCGCCCGTCCCGACCTGGCTCCGGCGGTTTGCCGTGAGTTCGGCCTCCAGCTTCTGCTGCTCGAGGTCGAACAGCCGTGAGCGGAGGTGGGTCATCGCTTTAATCCGGTTTTTGAGCTGCGACCGCTCGTCCTGGCAAACCACCACGATCCCGGTGGGAATGTGCGTGATGCGCACCGCTGTCGCGACCTTGTTGACGTTCTGGCCCCCCGCTCCGGAGGAGTGAAAGATGTCGACCCGCAGGTCTTTCTCGTCGATGTCCACGTCGACCTCTTCAGCCTCGGGAAGCACCGCAACCGTCGCTGTTGAGGTGTGGATCCGCCCCTGGGCCTCCGTCTCCGGGACGCGCTGCACGCGGTGGACGCCGCTCTCGTATTTCAACCGCGAGTAGGCGCCCTCGCCCCGCACCTCGAACACGACCTCCTTGAAGCCGCCCTTGTCGGACTCCGAGGCGCTCAGGATTTCCGTCTGCCAGCCTTTCCGCTCGGCGTACCGCTGGTACATGCGGAATAGCTCGTGCGCAAACAGCGCAGCCTCTTCGCCACCGGCCCCTGCGCGGATTTCGACGATGACGTTCCGGCTGTCGCGGGGGTCCTTCGGCAGCAGCATCCGTTTCAGTCGCTGCTCCAGTTCGTGCATCCGGCGCTCGGCGTCCTCGAGCTCCTCCTGCGCCAGCTCCTTCATCTCCGGGTCCGCCTCCTGCAGGAGCGCGCGGGCGCTGCCCGCATCTTCCTGCGCGGAGCGATATTCGCGGAATACCTCGACGATAGGCTCAATCTCGGCGCGTTCCTTCGCCAGCTTGCTGACGGCCTCGAAATCGGCAGCGACCTCCGGCCGCCCCATCTCGGCGGTCAGTTCGTCGTAGCGGGCGTTCACCCGCTCCAGCTGGGCCAGGACATTTGCATCCATGGGTTCCGGAACACGATGACGGTCCGCCGTGGGCGGACCGCCGGGAGATTCACTTCGCTTTCAGTATAGCACCAGGGCGTTCATGCTCCCGTCGGGTCGGCCAGGGCGAAGGTGATGCTGCCCTCGGCCGCAACCTGGCCGTCGACGGTAGCCCGCACACGGCCTTTGCCGACCGGCCCGCGCATCTTCTCGAGTTCAAACTCCAGCCGAAGCTGGTCGCCAGGCACCACCGGCCGCCGGAACCGGAGCTGTTCAATGCCCCCGAAGAGCGGCAGTTTGCCGCCGGTATCGGCTCCGCGGAGCAGGGTCACGGCTGCAACCTGGGCGAGCGCTTCCACAATCAGCACGCCGGGCATGATCTTGCGGCCGGGGAAGTGACCTTCGAAGAACCACTCGTTCGCGGTGACATTCTTGATGCCGACGCCGCGGCGCCCTTCTTCGATTTCGATCACCCGGTCGACCAGCAGGAACGGGTAGCGGTGCGGGATGATCCGCTCGATCTCTTCGATGTCGATGGTCACAGGGCTCCCTCCATGGCGCCGCAGGCGCAGTTCGCATCGATGAATCGGACAAACGCGTCCACCCGGTCGTCGGGAAACGGGATATCGCCGATGTCGCGGTCGTCAGGGTTGCCGAGGCCGTGGTAGTCGCTGCCCCCCGAGGTCATCATGTTCAGCTCAGCAGCCAGCGCAGCGTGGGAAGCGACGACCTCCGGCCCGTAGTGCTTGTAGTAGGTTTCGATGCCGGCAGCGCCGAGGTCCCGAAGATACCGGATGACCTCCGGGTAGTCCTCGCCGATGTACGCCGGGTGCGCGACAAACACGACGCCCCCGTGCTCGCGGATGATGGCGATGGCGTCCTTCGGGTCGAGTTTCTCCCGATTGACGTCGGCCGGCTTTCCATTGCCGAGCCAGCGGTCGAATGCCTCCTGGACGCTCGCCACGTACCCCTTCTCGACGAGCGCGCGCGCGACGTGGGGCCGCCCGACCGTCGCCTCGCCGGCGATCTCGAACACTCGTTTCGTTTCGAGCGGCATGCCGTGCTCGCGAAGGATGCGGACGATCTTCTCCACGCGGGCGAGCCGGCCCTCGCGTTGCCAGCGGAAGAACTCCTGCAGCCGTCTGCCGGCCGGGTCGAAGCCGAACCCGAGCAGGTGAACGTCCGCCTTCCCGACCTCGGTGCTGATTTCGACGCCCGGGATGAGCCGCAGGCCCAGCCGGGCGGCAGCCGTCGCAGCTTCCGGGAGGCCGTCGGTCGTGTCGTGGTCGGTCAGCGAGAGCACGCGGACGCCGTTGGCGGCAGCGCGCTCCATGACCCAGGTCGGGCTGTGGACGCCATCGGAGGCTGTCGAGTGCAGGTGGAAGTCGCCGATCGCCACGTCAGCTGACCTCCCGGTCAACCCGCTCGATCTGGAGGGCGCGGCGGGTCGTGTCGTCGGCCTCGACCAGGACCCCGTTAATTACCGCCGGCCCCTCCGCCGGTGCCAGGCGTGTCGGCATTTGCGTCAGGAACTTGCTGAGCACCGCCTGGATATCGTCCCCGATGACCGAGTCGCGGGCACCGCACATCCCGGCGTCGGTGCAGTAGGCGGTTCCGTGCCGCAGCAGGCGGCAATCCGCCGTCGGCACATGGGTATGCGTCCCGACGACAAAGGTCACGCGGCCGTCGAGGTGCCAGCCCATCGCCTGCTTCTCACTGGTTGCTTCGGCATGAAAGTCAACCACGATGAACCGGTTTGCCGACATCCCGGCCAGGGCCGCATCCACCGCGCGGAACGGGTCGTCGTAGTGAGCCGGCATGAAGGCCCGCCCGATCAGGTTGATGACCACCAGGTCGCCGCACTCTGCGATTCCGCGCCCGGGAGCGCCGGGAGGATAGTTCAGCGGGCGCGTGATTCCGGGCGTTGATTCCAGGTAGGGGTAGAGCTCCCGGTGCTGAAAGGTGTGATTTCCCCCGGTGATGACATCGACGCCGGCGGCGAACAGGGCATCGGCATGGCGGGGAATCAGCCCCTTTCCGCCGGAGCAGTTCTCGCCGTTAGCGACTACATAATCGAGTTTCAGCTCGGCCCGCAGCGCCGGCAGGGCGCGGATGACCGCCTCCCGGCCGGCGCTGCCGACAATGTCGCCGAGGAACAGCAGCCGCATCGCGCTCCTACCGCGCGTACTCGGTGGCCCGGGTCTCCCGGACCACGGTGACCTTGATCTGGCCCGGGTATTCCATCGTCTCCTCGATCTTCTGGCTGACGTCGCGCGCGATGCGCATCGCCTCGAGGTCATCGACGATTTCAGGCTTTACGATGACGCGCACCTCGCGTCCCGCCTGGATGGCGAAGGCGGATTCAACGCCCTTGTAGCTCTTGGCGATGTTTTCCAGCGTCTCAAGCCGCTTGATGTACGCCTCGAGCGATTCGCGCCGCGCACCCGGGCGCCCGCCGGAGATGGCATCGGCCATCATCACAATGATCGCCTCCACTGTGCGCGGCTCTACCTCTTCGTGGTGGGCCTCGATGCAGTGTGCGATCGCCTCCTTCACCTTGTAGCGACGCGCAATATCTGCACCGATGAGCGCGTGGGTCCCCTCGACCTCGTGGTCAACGGCCTTGCCGAGGTCGTGGAGGAATCCACCGGCCCGCGCCACTTCCACGTCGGCGCCGATTTCCTGCGCGATCATCGCGGCGATGTGCGCCGTTTCGATGGAGTGGCGCATCACATTCTGACCATAGCTCGTGCGGTACTTCAGGCGGCCGAAAATCTTGAGAATCTCGGGATGGAGATTGAGGACGCCTGCTTCGACCGCAGCCGACTCGGCGGCCTCCATCATCGTGGCCTCGACGTCGCGTCGAGCGCGGTTGACCGCCTCTTCGATGCGGGTCGGGTGAATACGGCCATCCTGGACCAGCATGGTCAGGGCCTGCCGCGCGATCTCGCGCCGGACGGGGTCGAACGCGCTGACGGTCACGGCATCCGGCGTGTCGTCAATGATCAGGTCGACGCCCGTTGCCGCCTCAATCGCGCGGATGTTGCGCCCCTCCCGGCCGATGATCCGGCCCTTCATGTCATCACTCGGGATCGGCACAACAGAGACGGTTGTCTCGGCGGTGACCTCTGATGTGTATCGCTGGATTGCCGTCGCGAGGATCTTCCGGGCACGCTGGGCAGCGGTCGCCTCGACCTCCTTCTCCATTTCACGGACCCGGCGCGACGCCTCTTCGCGAATCTCAACCTCGACGGCGGCCAGCAGCTGCTGCCGCGCTTCTTCGACCGACAGGTTGGCGACCCGTTCGAGCTCGGTCGCCTGCCGCTGCCGCAGCTCCTCTGCCTCCGCGCGGAGTTGTTCGACCTGCGCTTCACGGTCCCGCAGCGATTGCTCCCGCCGCTCGAGCGCCTCGAGCTTTCGGTCGAGGTTCTCTTCTTTTTGCGCGAGGCGCTGTTCGATACGCGAGATTTCGGCCCGCCGCTCCTTCATCTCCGCCTCGAGGGAGTTCCGGAGGGCGAGGGTCTCTTCCTTCGCCTGGAGCAGGAGCTCCTTCTGTCGCGTTTCGGCCTCAGCGAGGATGCGGCTGGCCTGTTCCTCTGCCTGTAGCAGTGATGTCCCGGTAACGCGGCGGCGGTACAGGATGCCCGCCGCCAACCCGACCAGCAATCCCACGAGGCCGACGATAATCGCAGTTATCGCCAGCATTCGTTATCTCCAGCGCGGTCATACGAGATGACACGGGTGTAACTCCGGCGCAATGAAGTTCGCCGAAAGCTCTCATAACCATCCTACGCGTCGCTCTTCCAAAAAGGAACCGCGTCACCGCGGACGCCGCTGCGCACCGGGATGCCGCGGCCGGGGCAGGTGCAGATTGAAGGCGACACCACCGGCACGGACAAGCCCGGCAACAGAGAGCCCAAGCAGTGCGGCGGCGCTGCTGGACACGTCGTACGCGGCCCACGTCGCGAGCCCGCCGAGGCCGGCAGCCGTGGCATTGACTTCGCTGTGCAGGACCAGCGGCACGCGGTCGGCGAGCAGGTCGCGAATCACGCCGCCGCCCGTCGCCGTGAGGATTGCCATGAGCAGCGCGCCGCTCCAGCCTTCGCCGGCGTTGATGGCGGCCAGCGCCCCGGCGACCGCAAATGCACCGAGCCCGCCGGTCTCCGCGATGGCCACGACTGCCCGCGGGTAGGGCCGGCCCCGCCATGCCAGCGCCATGGCGAATACTGCCCCGCCGGTCGCCCAGAGGAGGTAGTCGGGGCGCGCGAGCACGAGCGGCTGCCGGTCGAGGATGACGTCGCGCATGACGCCGCCGCCCGTCGCGGTGACGAGCCCCATGACCCACAGGCCGAAGATGTCGAAATTCCGGCGGACGCCGGCCTGCACCCCGGAGATAGCGAACGCAACCGCGCCCACCCGGTCGAGCACCCCAACCAGCGCAGTCGTATCCAACTCCACCGGGGCACCTCCGGGGCGCGTAGGGACCGGCCGGGCGTCAGTTCTTCGGGCGGTTGAGCCAGCTCATCATGGCGCGCATCTCTGCGCCGACCTTTTCGATCGGGTGTTCCGCCTCGAGCCGCCGCGTGGCCAGGAAGTGCGGGCGGCCGGCCATGTTTTCAAGGATGAACTCCTTCGCGAACTGGCCGGTCTGGATCTCCCGGAGAATCTTCTTCATCTCGGCGCGGGTCTGGTCGGTGATGATGCGTGGCCCGCGCGTGTAATCGCCATACTCCGCGGTATCGCTGATGGAGTACCGCATCCGGGAGAGCCCGCCCTCGTAAATCAGGTCGACGATCAGCTTCAGCTCGTGCATCGTCTCGAAGAAGGCGCTTTCGGGCTGGTAGCCGGCCTCGACCAGCGTTTCGTAGGCAGCCTTGATCAGTGCCGACAGCCCCCCGCAGAGAATCACCTGCTCGCCGAACAGGTCGGTCTCCGTCTCCTCCCGGAAGGTCGTCTCCAGCACGCCCGCGCGCGTGCCGCCGATCCCCTTCGCGTAGGCAAGCGCAAGCTGGAGCGCGACTTCGCTGGCATCCTGGTGGACGGCGACGAGGCAGGGAACACCGCCGCCCTCGGTGAAAACCCGGCGGACGAGGTGGCCGGGCCCCTTTGGCGCGATCATGGTCACGTCGACGAACGGCGGCGGCTGAATCTGCTGGAAGTGGATGTTGAACCCGTGGGCGAACATCAGCATCTTGCCCTCGGCGAGGTAGGGCTCGATGCCCGCCTGGTAAATCTGCTTCTGCACCTGGTCGGGCGCCAGGATCATGATGATGTCGGCCTCGCGCGCCGCTTCTTCGACGCTCACCACCCGCAGCCCTTCTGCCTCGGCCGCCGCCCGCGACCTCGAACCCGGGTACAGCCCAACGATGACGTCGCACCCGCTATCGCGGAGGTTCAGCGCATGGGCATGACCCTGCGAGCCGAAACCGATGATGGCGATCTTCCTGCCGTTCAACAGCGAAAGGTCGGCATCCTTGTCGTAGTACATCGTGGCCATAATGGGCTCCCCCGGGCTCGTGATGGTGGAGTGTTTCGGGCGGGAAAGACACCCCGGTTAAATGGGCATGATGACACGCCGCAGGTGTCGGTCGTGGGCGTAGTTTTCGTAGGGATTGATGCCGATTTCGCGGAGCATTGCGTACCCCTCGATGACCTGGATCTTGCCATCGACGAGCCGGACCCAGTCCGCGTACCGCGGCCGCGCCGGGTCGATCGCCAGCTCGACCATCGCCATGTGGTCGCCGGCCAGCAGGTTCGTGACCCGGAGCTTCCCGAACGCCGGCATCGGGACCGACGCGAGGAGCCCGAGAACGTTTTCCGGGCCCGTCGCAACCCCGTACACCCCATCGATAACCGTGGCTTTCGCGGAGAGCTGGGCCGCCGCAGCCTCGCGGTCGCCGGCGAGGAGGGCATCGTAGAACGCCTTGACCACCTGGCGGGTCTGGGAAGGGCTCCCGCCGCGATACCCGAGCGCGTCATTCAGCGCCGCCGTCGCGGACTTATCGAGCGTGATGTCCCGGAGGGTCGCGTACAGCCGTCGCCGGGCGACCTCCTCGTCTTCCTCGGCCTCGAACTCGAACACTTCGATTACGCGCTGGGTGAACGGGCGCCAGTCGTACCCCTTTGCCTCGATGGTGGCGCGGACGGCGACCGTGTTCCCCTCTTCAATGTATTCGAGGTCCGCATAGTTGCAGTCCTGGTAATCTCGCAGGAACTCGCGGTGCCAGTCGGCAATGGAGACCGCGTCGCGCAGGGTCGGCCCGCGGAACGACTGGAAGACCGCATCCGGCCGGTGCCTCGCCTCAATTTCAGCGAACCGGTCGAAGTTGATAGCGGTAATCAGGGCGTTGACGGCGGGGATGTGGGACATAGGAACTCGGCCACCTGCGCTGGGGTCGGCCGGATTGTACCCCGGTTCACGAAATGGGTCACTGAACAGCCCGCTGCCAGGCAACAACCGGTGGACCGTATCGGGTCAAATGCTGTTGGCGGCCGGGGGGCTTTCCACGTGGCGTTGCACTACCCTTTCCTGCAGCCACCACATGTGAGCGGCATCGGGCCGCACCGGAGCTGCCATGTCCAGCACAGAAACGCAATCCACACCCCCGCGCGACGTCCTCACCCGGGCTGAGGCTGAAGCGCGGGCCGCCCGCGTCCGTACCTGTGCCTACACCATCAGCCTCGACCTCTCTTCCAGCGCACCATCCTATCGCGGCGACGCCACGCTCAACTTCGACCTCTCGGGCGAGGGCGACCTCTTCCTCGATTTCCGCGGCCGCACCATCGAACGGCTCGAGGTGAACGGACGGCGCATCCCGAGCCCAACGTGGAACGGTTACCGGCTCTGGCTGCCCGCAGATGTACTTGGTGCCTCCAATACGGTCCACGTCGTCTACGAAAACGACTACGACCACGAGGGCGACGGCTTCCACCAGTTCGTCGACCCGGAAGACGGCCAGGAGTATCTCTACACGAACTTCGAGCCGTACGAGAGCCACCGCCTCTTCCCCCAGTTCGACCAGCCCGACATCAAGGGCACCTACCGCCTTGAGGTGACAGCACCGGCCGACTGGGAACTCATCCACAACACCGCCCCAGAAGCGGTCGAGGCCGCGCCCGATGGCCGTCGCCGCTGGCGCTTCCTCCCCACGAAGCCGTTCTCGACCTACCTCTTCGCCCTCGTTGCCGGGCCGTACCACGTGGTTCGCGACCGTCACGGCGACATCGACCTCGGCCTTTACTGCCGGAAGTCGCTCGCCCGCTACCTGGATGCCGACGAGATTTTCGAAGTTTCGAAGCAGGGGCTCGATTTCTACGCCGACTTCTTCGGTGTGCCGTACGCGTTCGGCAAGTACGACCAGGTCTTCGTTCCGGAGTTCAACTCCGGGGCGATGGAAAATGTCGGCTGTGTCACCCACAACGAGTACATGGTCTTCCGCGACCCGCCCACGATGAACCAGCGGCGCGCCCGGGCGGAGGTGGTCCTCCACGAAATGGCGCACATGTGGTTCGGCGACCTGGTCACCATGCGCTGGTGGGATGACCTCTGGCTGAATGAAAGCTTCGCGACCTACATGGCGTACCTCTGCATGGAGCGGGCCACGAAGTTCGATAGCGGCTGGCTTGATTTCGCCTCCTCCATCAAGAACTGGGCCTACCGGCAGGACCAGCTCGTCACGACCCATCCCATCGCCGGCGATGTCGAGGACACTGACCAGACCTTCCTCAACTTCGACGGCATTACCTATGGCAAGGGTGCCTCGGTCCTGAAGCAGCTCGTCGCCGCGGTCGGGCTCGAAGGATTCCGCGAGGGGATGCGCGAATACTTCCGCCGCCACGCCTACGGCAACGCCACGCTGGTCGACTTCCTCGCCGCAGTGGAGCACGGGGCCGGCGTTTCGCTCGCGGAATGGGCCCGTCTCTGGCTCGAAACGCCGTCGCTCAACACGATTGCCGCCCACTGGACCGCCGACGGCGACCGGCTGAGCCGCCTCTGGCTTACCCAGTCGGCACCGCCGGAGTACCCCTACCTCCGCCCGCATCGGCTCGACGTTGGGCTGGTGCGCGAAGAGGAGGCCGGGCTCCACCTCACCGTGCTCCCCGCTTCGATTTCCGGGGAGGAGGCTGAGCTGCCCGGGGCGGCCGGGCTGCCGCGCCCGAACTTCGTCTTCCCGAACTACGGCGACCACGGCTACTGCAAGGTCGCCCTCGACCCGGAATCGCTTCGGTACATCCTGGCCAACATCGGCCGGGTCGAAGATACCCTGCTTCGTCTTCAGCTCTGGGCTTCGCTCTGGAACATGGTCCGCGACCGGCAGCTGTCCTCGCTCGACTACCTCGCTCTCGTACGGTCCGCTGCTCCCGCCGAACGGCACCCCGAACTCGCCGAGACCATCACCGCGAACGCGCTCGCCGCAATCTCCCGGTACGTGCCAGAACCCCGCATCGAGGCGGAGGCGCACAGCTTCTTCGAGACGGCGAAGTCGGCGCTCGAATCGGTGCCCGCCGGCGACCTGAAGAAGATCTGGGCGCGGGCGCTTATCGGGGCGGCGGCGGTTCCCGACGATGTCGCCTATCTCACCGCCCTGGCCGACGGCACCGCAGCGATTCCCGGCGTCGAGCTCGACCAGGAAATGCGCTGGTCAATCGCCGTTAAGGCTGTTGCATACGCGCTCCCCGGCGCCACCGAGCGTGTCGCAGCTGAAGCGCAGCGCGACCCTTCGGACCGCGGCGTGCGTGCGCGGCTCCGGGCCGAAACCTCCGTACCCGACCCCGCGGTGAAGGCGGCAGCCTGGGAAAAGTTTCTCGGCGACGGGTACGGCTCGCTCTACCTCACCGGCGCCGCGATGTCCGGTTTCAACTGGCGGCACCAGCGCGCCATCCTCGAACCGTACGTCGAGCGGTTCTTCGAGGTGCTGCCCGGCGTCTTCCGCGACCGGGACAAGGAGTTTGCCGTGGACTTCTTCCGAAACCTCGCTCCCGCTTACCGGGTCGAGCCGGACATCGTCGAGCGGGCCCGCCGCGTGCTCGAGACCGCCGGCGGGAACGTTCTCCTCTCCCGGACCGTCCGCGAGTTTATTGACGATATGGAGCGCGCAATCCGCTGCCGCGAGTTTGCCGCCAGTACTACCGGCAGGTAGGCGGAGCGGTCCGTCATGCTGCGGTCGGGGCAGGCCGTGAGCCCACCTACAGCCGGTAGGTAGCTCTCACGGTAGCCTGTGTCTAACCCCGCTGAAAGAAGCTCAACGTCCAATGATCGCGACGTCGACGAGTCAGCCCACTGCCTCCCTTACCGCTGCTCCGGAGGCCATTTCTGCAACTCCGCTGTCGGCCGGCACGGTGGAATGGTACCGGACGCGGGGCGAGCGCTGGCTGCGCGAACACGCAACCGTCACATGGGAGCGTCCTTCGCGCGGCTTGCAGGTCTTCGGACTCGGAACTGCGACGCGCAGGGTTGGCGCCCGTGGCGAAGGGCTCCGCGAGGCGCGGGCCGCCATCGAAGAGCTCCTCGTCGGCCTCCGGGAGAGTCCCGCCGGGGCGCTTGCCCCCATGGCCTTCCTCGCCGCCAGCTTCGACCCCGGCAACCCCCTCCGCGACCCGGCCTGGGATGCCTTCGGTGGATGGCAGATCCTCCTTCCCGCGATCACCATCGTCCGCCGGGGCCACCAGTGGTCCGGCGTTGCCTGCGCGGGAGACTTTCCCGCCGGGCTCATCGATGAGGCAGCTCCGCTCGAGGAGCAGACCTGGGCGCATCTCGGTTCCGCTATTGCTGAGGCGGTCGCGGAGATCCGCGCCGGGCGTTACCAGAAGGTCGTCCTCGCGGGCTCTCGCGTCATCCCGGTCGGCCACACCGCCCCGGCCGACATCATCGCGCGGCTGGTCGCTGCCTTTCCCACGACCTGCATCTTCAGCATCCGGGTGGGCGGGTGGACCTGGCTTGGCGCGAGTCCGGAGCCGCTGGCTGAGGTGCAGCATGGGCGCCTCTCGGTCGTGTCGCTCGCCGGTTCCCGTCGCCGCGGCCGCGACTCGGCCGAGGACGCGGCGCTCGAAGCTGAACTCCTCGCGAGCGAAAAGGAGCGCTGGGAGCACCGGCTCGTCGTCGAGGCGATCCGCCAGGAGGTCGGCGAGCTAGCCGGGGGTCTCGAAATTCCCGGTGAGCCGACGGTCATGAAGCTCGCCAATATCCAGCACCTGTACACCCCGATCGCGGCCAGCCTTGCCCCCGGGGCATCGCTGCTCGACGTGGTCGGACGACTTCACCCTACGCCTGCCGTCGGCGGCTGGCCGCGCGATGCCGCGCTCGACGCCATCCGCCGGCTCGAGCGGATGGACCGGGGCTGGTATGCGGGGCCGGTCGGCTGGGTTGACCCATCGGGCAACGGCGAGTTCGTTGTCGGGCTCCGCACGGCGCTGGTCGGGGGCGGGCGCGCCCGCCTCTACGCGGGCGCCGGCATCGTGGCCGACTCGGCGCCCGCGGCAGAGCTTGAGGAGATTGAGACAAAATTCGACGCACTGCGAGGAGTCATCCACCGGTGAGTGTCGCCCGGGAGAACACCGCCGCGGCCCGGGCACTTATCGGCGGCCTGGCTGCCTCGGGAGTGCGTCACGCTGTCGTGACGCCGGGCAGCCGGTCCACCCCGCTCGTGTTTGCCCTCGCTGACCAGTGCGTGATTACCCCATACCTGGTGATTGACGAGCGTTCTGCCGGATTCTTTGCGCTTGGCTTAGCCCGGAAATCGGGGCGGCCGGTTGCCATCGCCTGCACCTCAGGCACAGCCGTCGCCAATCTCTTCCCGGCTGTCGCCGAGGCCAACCTCTCGCGTGTTCCGATCATCGCGCTCACCGCAGACCGGCCGCCGCGGCTCCGCGAGGTCGGCGCCGCCCAGACGATCGACCAGGTTCACCTGTTCGGCCGCCATGTGCGCTGGTCCGTCGATCTTCCGGTGCCCGGGCCGGGAGCCGCGGCAGCCTTCCAGGCGGCAGGCACCCGCGCCGTGCAGGCGTCGGTTGCCGGGCTGCCCGGGCCGGTCCAGGTGAACGTCCCGTTCGACGAGCCGCTGGTCGAACCGCCGGCGGACCACCCGGCGCCGTATGAGCCGACCCCAGGCGACCTCCCCGCTCCGCAACTCGGCGTTCCCGAGCGGCTGGTCGAATACGTCGCTGAGCGAGTCCGCGCGGCGCGCCGGCCGCTCATCATCGCCGGCCCGGAAACCGGCGGACTGCCCGCCGAGCCTCTCCTCCGCCTCGCCGAGACACTCGGCGCTCCGATCCTCGCCGACCCCCTCAGCGGCCTGCGGGCGGGGGTGCCGGACGGGGCACCGGTGCTCGACGCCTTCGACGCATGGCTCCGCTCGGTACCGTCCCCAACACCTGATTTCGTGCTTCGGTTTGGCGCGGCGCCGACCTCGAAGGCGCTCAATCAGCTGCTGGGCGGCTGGTCCGACGCCGTGCACGTTCTGGTGGACCTTCCCGGGGGCTACCGCGAGCCGAACGGAACTGGGTCCATCGTGCTGACGGCGTCGCCGGCGGCCGCGGCGGAGGCGCTTGCTGCGGTACCGGCGCAGGCAGAGGCCGGGTGGCGGGAACGATGGCTGGAGGCTGACCGCGCGGCGCGGGCCGCACTCGATGCCGCCAGCCGCGAGCCGTGCGAGCTCTTCGAGGGCCGAGTATTCACCGAACTCCGTGACCTTCTCCCGCCAGGCGCGACGCTGGTTGCAGGCAACAGCATGCCCGTGCGCGACCTGGATAACTTCTTCGGACTCCGGCGGGAGCCACTCGACATCGCCGCGAACCGCGGGGCGAACGGCATCGACGGCGTCATATCGAGTGCGGCTGGCGCCGCGGCCGCTGCTGTGCCCACCGCGGTCGTGGTCGGTGATGTCTCGTTCCTGCATGACCTGAACGCACTCTGGGCGGCCCGGGAACACCGTCTTCCGCTGCTCATCATCGTCGTCAACAACGATGGCGGCGGCATTTTCCACTACCTCCCCCAGGCGGCACACACTGACGCCTTCGAACGCTGGTTTGCAACTCCGCCCGGCATCGAGCCTGGCAGGGCAGCGGCACTGTTCGACCTGCCGTTCTGTCGCGCCGAATCGTGGCCGGCGTTCCGCGAAGCCGTCGAGGGCTGGGTTCGGAACCCGGGTCCCTTCGTCGTCGAAGTGCGAACCGACCGCCGCGCCAACGTCGCGATGCACCAGCGGGCCTGGACTGCTGCCGCCCGTGCTGCTGCGGAGGTCGTGAACCGGTGACGAGGTACGAAGTCGTGCCCGGTTTCTCGCTGAACGTGGAGGCCTGGGGCGACGGACCGCCCGTTGTGCTGCTGCACGGGTTCACCGGCTCCGCGCGGGCATGGGGCCGGTTCGGTGAGCTCCTCGGGGCGCGGTACTGCTGCGTGGCCGTCGACATCGTTGGGCATGGCCTGTCCGATGCCCCGGCAGACCTCGAGCACTACAGGATGGAGCAGGCAGCCCGGGACCTCGTTGCAGCTGTCCGCGCTGCGACCGGACGCGAGCGCTGCGCATGGCTGGGCTATTCGATGGGCGGGCGCACGGCGATCGCGGTCGCCTGCCTCCACCCGCAGACCGTCGCAGCCCTGGCGACCATCGGGGCCTCGCCGGGTCTCTCTACCGAACCCGAGCGAGCCGAACGGCGCCGCGCCGACGAAGCCCTCGCCGACCGAATTGAGCGGGAAGGTGTGGAGGCGTTTGTCGACTACTGGGAGTCGCTCCCGCTGTGGGCCTCACAGGCGCACCTCCCGGCAGAGGTCCTGCGCGCGCAGCGGCAGGTGCGGCTGGCCAATCGCCCGGCCGGGCTCGCCGGCAGCCTGCGCGGGATGGGGACCGGCGCACAGCCGCCCTTCCACGACGCCCTGAGGTCGCTTGCTGCTCCGTTCCTCGCGCTCGCGGGTGAACTGGACGCGAAGTACGCTGACATCGCCCGCGCCATGGCCGCGCTGGCCCCGGCTGGCAGCGCAGGGCTTATCCCGGGCGCCGGGCACGCGGCTCAGCTCGAGGCGCCCGATGCGGTGTTCACCGCGGTCGATACCTTCCTTCGCCAGCATTACCTCCCGGAGGCTCTTCCATGACCGCTATCCAGTGGCAGACGGTCCAGACCTACGACGACATCATCTTCCAGCGCGCCGAAGGCATCGCGCGCATCAGCATCAACCGGCCCGAGGTCCACAACGCGTTCCGGCCGAAAACTACCTTCGAGCTGATCGATGCCTTCTCACGCGCCCGGGAGGACCCCGAGGTCGGCGTTATCCTCTTTACCGGCGAGGGCGGCCGGGCATTCTGCTCCGGCGGCGACCAGCGCGTCCGCGGTCACGGCGGGTACGTTGGCGAAGACAATGTCCCGCGGCTGAACGTTACGGACCTCCACAAGCTGATCCGCTCCATTCCGAAGCCGGTCATCGCCCTCGTCGCCGGCTGGGCGATCGGTGGCGGGCATGTGCTCCACGTTATCTGCGACCTGACCATCGCCGCCGAGAACGCCCGCTTCGGTCAAACCGGCCCGAAGGTCGGCAGCTTCGACGGGGGCTTTGGCGCCATCCAGCTCGCCCGGAACGTGGGCCAGAAGAAGGCGCGCGAAATCTGGTACCTCTGCCGCCAGTACGACGCCCGCGAGGCGCTCGAGATGGGCCTCGTCAACGCGGTGGTCCCACTCGAAGACCTCGAGGCCGAAGGTGTCCGCTGGGCGAAGCAAATCCTGAAGATGAGCCCGATCGCCATCCGCATGCTGAAGTCGGCCTTTAACGCCGAACTCGATGGCATGGTCGGCATCACCGAGCTCGCCCACAATGCCAACATGCTGTTCTACATGACTGATGAGGCGAAGGAGGGACGCAACGCCTTCCTCGAAAAGCGCGAGCCGGCCTACTCCGACTTCAGCAAGTTCCCCCGCCGGCCGTGAGCCGGGTCGCCTCTGCGCGGCTGGTGCCCTACCGGCTCAGGCTCCGCGCTGCCCACGGCGACGCGCGGGGCGGCTTCGCCCTGCGGGAAGGGGTGCTCCTGCACCTGACCGACACCGTCGGCCGGGTTGGGCTCGGTGATTGCGCCCCGCTGCCGCCGTTTACCCCGCCGCTCGACGTGTGCTGCCGGGCCCTCGCCGCTGAAGCGGAGCGCCTGCCGGGGACGGACCCCATAGCCGGCTTCTACGAGCTGATGGCCGCCCCCGATACCAGCCTGCCTGCCCCTGCCCGGGCTGCCGTTGAAATGGCGCTCGGGTGGCTCGCCGCGCAGGAGCTCGGCATCCCGCTCGGTCGGCTGCTCGCTCCGGACTCTCAGGTGCGCCCGGTACGCCTGGCGGTCAATGCCCTGGTCGATGCTGCCGATGTCGCTGAGGCCCTCGCCCAGGCCGGGCGGTTCGCTGCCGAGGGCTACACGGTCTTTAAAGTGAAGGTCGGCCTCGGCGCTGACCGGGATGCCGCCGTGCTGCGGGAGCTTCGCGACCGTCTAGGGCCGCGGGCCCTGGTCCGCGTCGACGCGAACGGAGCCTGGTCGCCCGCCGAGTTTGCGACGATCGCCCCCCTGCTGCGCGCAGCCGACATCGACCTCATCGAGCAACCCCTTGCCCCCGGTGTGCCGTCGGCCGAGTGGGCCCGGCTCCGGGCGGAGACCGGCCTGCGCATCGCCGCCGACGAGTCGCTGGCTAACGGGGCCCGGGGGCTGGAGCTCATCCGGGCGACGGCCTGCGATGCGGTCGTGCTGAAACCGTCTCTGCTGGGGCTCGCTGCATCAGCCTGGCTCGCCCGTGCGGCCCGGGAGGCCGGCCTCGAGGTGATTGTAAGCGGCGCGTTCGAGAGCGGGGCAGGGCTCGCAGCCGCGCTGGAGTTTGCCGCAGTGTTCGGTTCGGCGGGTACCGCCCACGGCTTCGCGACCGCCCTCGCTGTGCTCGATGACCCGGTCGCCGGCGTGCCCCTGCCCGCCGCTGGCGGTGTCGAGCTCCCGGCCGCCGGGGCACTTCCTGCCCTCGCCCCTGCGGCAAACGCCAGGGAGGCGCTCGCGTGATCTCCCCGGCCCTCCCGCCGTTCGACTGGGTTGCGCACCGGGCCTCTGCTCTCCCGCGCCACCCTGCCGTCGAGTTTGGCGCTGAGGTTTTGTCATTTGCGGAACTTGACCATCGGGTGTCCGCGTTCGCGCAGGAGCTGCTCGGTGCCGGCGTGCGCCCAGGCGACAGGGTCGGGCTGCTGGCCGGCAACTCGGCCCACTACGTCGCAGCAGTATTCGGGACGGCCCGGGCCGGGGCAATTGTTGCTCCGCTGAACTGGCGGCTCGCTGCCGGCGAACTCGCCTGGCAGCTGAACCGCATCGGCACCCGTCTCTTGCTGCACGACCAGGCCTTCGCCTCGGCTGCGTCTGAAATCGCCCGGGCGGCCGGTATCCCGGCCATGAGCATTGCCGGCGGGGCCGACGGCGCCGTATCCGGTCCCTGTGAGTGGCCGGGTACCTGGTCGGGCGACTTCGTGCTCATGTTTACCTCTGGTACAACCGGCAGGCCGAAGGCGGCTCGGCTCACCTTCGAAAACTTCTTTGCCAGCGCGGCTGCTTCTGCCTTCAACATCGGCGTTGATCCAGCGGACCGCTGGCTGGCGTGCATGCCGCTCTGCCACGTCGGCGGGCTCTCCATCGCGACCCGGTCGCTCATCCAGGGCACAACGGCCGTCATCCACGCCGGGTTCGATGCCGGTGCGGTGAACCGCGCCCTCCGCGAGGAGCGCATCACTCTGCTTTCTGTCGTTCCAACGATGCTCGCGCGGATGCTCGAGGCCGACGAGCGCCCGTACCCCCCGTCCGTACGGGCGGTCCTGGTCGGGGGCGGTCCGGTCTCGCGGGACCTGCTGGAGCGCGCCGCCGCACGGGGGCTGCCTGTTCTCCAGACCTACGGCCTCACCGAAGCGACAAGCCAGGTCACGACCCTGGCCCCGGGCGATGCGCTTGCCCATCTGGGTTCGGCCGGAAAGCCGCTCTTCAGCGTACGCCTGCGGGTTGCGGCGCCGGCCGGCCAGCCCGGCGAAATTCTTGTTGCCGGGCCCACCGTCTTCCCGGGCTATTTCGATGACCCTGAGGCGACAGCCCGGGCCCTGCGCGACGGCTGGCTCCACACCGGCGACATTGGCCTCATTGATGCCGAGGGGTTTTTGACTATCCTGGACCGCCGCCACGACCTGGTGGTCACCGGCGGTGAAAACGTCTACCCGGCCGAGGTGGAGGCCGCGCTCGAAGCCCATCCGGCGGTTCGCGAGGCTGCTGTTGTCGGCCTGCCCGACCCCCACTGGGGCCAGGTCGTAGCCGCTGCGGTTGTGCTGAGGGATGCACGGGCGCCCGGCTGGGGCGAGCTCGAGGCGTGGCTGCGGGCGCGGCTTGCCGGGTACAAGGTGCCGCGGCGCTGGCTCGCCCTCGATGAACTCCCCCGTACGACCAGCGGGAAGCTCCAGCGGCACCTCGTCCGCACCCGGTTCGGCGGCGGGCCGTAGAATCCCCGGGACGCACGACCGGGGGAGCCCGCCCATGAACTTCGGCCTGCACATCGGCCAGCAGAACATCACGATCGACGAACTCCGCCGCCTCTGGCGGTGGGCCGACACCGCCGGATTTGACTGGGTTGATGTCTGGGACCACTTCTACGAGGCTCCCCCGGTCGACGGCAATGGAAGCTGTTTCGAGGCAACGACCTGCATGGCCGCCATGGCCTGCGACACGTCGAACGTCCGCATCGGGGTGCTCGTCCTCGGCATGGGCTACCGGCACCCCGCAGTCCTCGCCAACGCCCTGTGCACCATCGACCACCTGAGCGGCGGACGGCTCGAAATCGGCCTCGGCGCCGGCTGGCACGAGCCCGAGTACCGGGCCTACGGTATCCCGTTCCCTCCCATTAAAGAGCGCCTCGACATGCTCGAAGAGGGCGTCCAGGTGATCCGGCTCCTGACCACCCAGGAACGGTCTGACTTCGACGGCCGCTTTTTCCGGCTTGCGAACGCCGCCTGCAATCCGAAGCCCATGCAGGCCCGGCCGCGCATCTGGGTCGGAGGCAACGGCGAGAAGCGGACCCTCCGCATCGCCGCCCGCCACGCCGATGGCTGGAACACCCCGTACACCTCGCCCGAGGAGTTCGCGCGCCTCTCAAGCGTGCTCGACCGCTGGTGTGAGACTGAGGGGCGGGACCCGGCGACCATTGAGCGCACGGTGAATCTCTCCTTCCACATGGCTGCCGCCCCGTCCGACCTTCCCAGGGTCGAAGCGCAATACCGCCAGGCGTGGGGACCGGCCGCCGAGTCGATGCGCGCGCGGGGCGTGGTAACCGGGCTCCCCGGGCAGGCCATCGACCTCGTCGGCCGGTACCGCGACGCCGGCGCAGCCCGCGTCAATATCGCCATCCGTCCCTCGGTCGACTGGGACGCGCTCGCAGCGTGGACCACAGAAGTTATCCGCGCATTCGCCGGCTGACTGGCCGCCGCCCGCCATCCGGCCGTACGATCAGGGAGTGAAGCCCCCGTTGCGCGTCGCCGTCCTCGGCTCGACCGGGTCGATTGGCCGGCAGGCGCTCGATGTCATCGCCCGTTTCCCGGACCGGTTCGCCGTGGCCGCGCTGGCCGCCGGCGCGAACGCCGATCTCCTCGCCGAGCAGGTCGCCGCGTTGCGGCCCCGCTATGTCTTCGCCGAACGGGTCTCGCCGCGGCTCCAGGAGGCCGCGGCCGCCGTCGGCGCACTGGCCGAACGTCCCGAAGCCGTCGCCGTCGCGCCGGATGTGGACATTGTCCTCGTCGCGACGGCGGGTGCGGCGGGCCTGCTGCCGACGCTCGCAGCCCTGCGGATCGGCCGCCCGGTGGCAATCGCCAACAAGGAGGTGTTGGTGATGGCCGGCCACCTTGTCAGGGAGGCGATGCAGGCCGGCGGCGGCGAGCTGCGCCCGGTCGACAGTGAGCATTCAGCCATCTGGCAGTGCCTCTGGGGCGAATCCCCGCACGCAATCCGGCGGATCATCCTCACGGCCAGCGGCGGCGCCTTCCGCGACTTCTCTCGCGGACAGCTTGCCGCAGTCACCCCTGAACAGGCCCTTGACCACCCCACGTGGAAGATGGGCCGCAAAATCACCGTCGATTCCGCCACACTGATGAACAAGGGCATGGAGACCATCGAGGCGATGTGGCTGTTTGATGTCCCGATGGATGCCGTCGACGTCGTGCTCCACCGGGAGTCCATCGTGCACAGCCTCGTGGAGTTCACGGACGGCAGTGTCAAGGCCCAGCTTGGCGTGCCCGACATGCGCCTTCCCATTCAGCTCGCCCTGAGCTACCCCGAGCGGATGCCGGAACCCCCGATGCCGCTGCTCGATCTTGCCGCCGTCGGCGTCCTGCACTTCGGCCGTCCCGACCTCGACCGGTTTCCGTGCCTGCGCCTCGCGATGGAGGCCGGCCGCATCGGCGGGACTGCCCCCGCGGCGATGGCTGCCGCCGACGAGGTCGCCGTGGAACGTTTCCTCCGTCGCGAAATCGGCTTCCTCGATATTCCGCGGGTCATTGAGCATGTACTCGAACAGCACGAGCCGCTCCCGTCGCCGTCGCTGGATGAGGTCCTCGCGGCCGACGCGGAGGCCCGCCGTCTCGCCGCAGCAGTGGCCCCGGAGGTACCCGCGTGATCTTCCTCGCCGTTGACCCGGTTGCCATCCTGCAGGCTGCGGTGCCGTTCCTCGGCATGCTCGTCGTCCTCGTCGTGATCCACGAGTTCGGGCACTTCCTCGCAGCCAAGGCCTTCGGCATCAAGGTGCTCGAGTTCGGCATCGGATTCCCGCCCCGAGCCTGGACGTTCCTGCGCAAAGGCGAGACCGAGTACACGCTGAACTGGCTGCCCATTGGCGGTTTTGTCCGCCTCCTCGGCGAGGAAGACCCGACCGACCCACGCAGCCTCGCAGCGCAGGCAGCCTGGAAGCGGCTCGTCGTCATGTCGGCCGGGGTGCTGATGAACTTCGCGCTGGCTGTCATCCTGCTTGCGGTCGGGTTCATGGTCCCGCGCGAGCGGGCGCTGACGATGGCGCAGATCATCGAGGTTGCACCGGGTTCCCCGGCCGCTGAGGCCCGGATCGAAGGAGTCATGCGGGACGGCTCGGTGCCGAAGCAGGGCCTCCAGCCGGGCGATTTCGTGCTCGAGGTCGAGGGCAAAGAGGTCCGCAACACGTCCGAGCTCGTCTACGCGAACCGCCTGAACCTCGGCAAGACGCAGAAATGGGTCATCAATCGCGGAGGCGCGACCCTCACCGCCTACGTCTACGCCCGCTGGGACCCGCCCCCGGGACAGGGTCCGACCGGCATCCGGATTGGCGCGCCGTCGACCTGCTCGGCCGATGCCGACGGAAACCCGACGAACTGCCAGCTCCTCTACCCCTACACTGAGAAGGTCTGGGACTGGCCGTGGGTGGCATTCCCGAAGGCGCTGGTGTCACTCCGCGAAACCTTCCAGCTCACGGTCAACGAAGTGCGGGTGATGATTTCCGGGACCTCGGGAGCCTCGATGTCCAGCGGTCAGCCCGCGTTCACCGGCCCGGTCGGCATCGCCGAGACGACCGGCGCGATCATCGACGAGCAGGGCTGGCGGCCGCTCATTGAGCTCGCTGCCCTGCTTAGCCTTAACCTCGCGATTTTCAACGCCCTTCCCATCCCGATGCTCGACGGCGGGCGCATGCTGTTCGTGTTCATCGAGCTCCTCCGCGGGGGCCGGCGGATCTCGCCGGAAAAGGAGGCACTGGTCCACTTCATGGGCTTTGCACTCCTGCTCTTTGGCGTCCTGGTCGTTACCTACTTCGATATCGCCCGGATCGTGAGCTGATGTACACCGCCGTCTTTGTTTCCCTCTATCTGCTGGGCTGGGGCATGCTCGCCTTTCTTCCCTGGCTCGGGTGGAGCGTTGCCACTAGGGGGCGCGCTGGCCTCTGGAATCTGCCGCTCTGTCTCGCCGCAGGGATCACCGCCGGGTTCGCGGTCCCCCTCCTGGGCGCAACGGGTTGGGCCGGGCTCTGGCTCAGCTTCGCGCTTGCCTTCTTCGTCCCCCTTTGCCTGCTCGCGGCGCGGCACTGGGCGCGCATCCCGCAGCCGGCCGCAAGCCCGGCACCCGGGAGGCCGCCGCAGCGCTCATGAGCCAGTTCGCCCTCTCCACGATGTTCGCCCAGCAGCCGCGCTTCGAGGACGGGTCTGTCTTTGCCCGCTTCGCCGCTGAGTCCGGGTATGACGCCATCGAAATCAGTCACTCGACTCCGGCCGCGAAGGTCGCCGCCATCCGCGCGGCGAACGTGCTGCCCATCGTCGCCATCCACCAGCCAGCCCCGTACGAACGGCTCCCAAACGGTCGTGGAAACGCGAGCCTGAACCTGGCCGCGCTCGACGAGGATGAGCGCCGCCAGGCCGTCGCCGCCGCAGCCCGGTCCATCGACCTGGCGGCGGAGGTCGGCGCACGGCGGGTGGTCGTCCACCTGGGCCACGTGGGCACGGTGGCCGAACAGTTTGAGGAGGAGCTCGCCCTCCGGCGCGCCTTCGACGCCGGCGAACGGGATGGCGCCAGGGTCGAGGAGCTGCGCACCTTGCTGGTCGCGCGGCGGGCTGCTGCCGCAGAGCCGCATCTTGGGGCGGCCCGGCGTTCGCTGGAGGAGCTGGTTGCCCTCGCCCGGCCCCGCGGCATCGCCATCGGCATCGAAAACCGGTACCACTACCACGAAATCCCGCACCCCGGCGAGTACGCGCAGCTTCTCGATGGGTTCGCGCCCGAGGAGGCAGGCTACTGGCACGACGTCGGCCACGCTGAGGTGCTCCACCGGCTCGGACTCATCAACCGGCATGCCTGGCTCGACCGCTGGTCCGGCCGGTGCATTGGCGCCCACCTCCACGATGTCGAAGGCATCGGCGACCACCGCGCGCCGGGCGACGGCGACGTTCCCTGGGAGTACGTCGTCCGGGGGGTCCGGCACCTGTCGTCGTTCACGCTCGAAATCAACCAGCACCAGCCGGGTGAGCGGGTCCGCGCGGCGCTCGGCTTCCTGGCCGGCGTCGGCCTCGGCTAAAACTCGAGCTCGAGGCTGATGTCCTGGGCACGGGCGCTGTGCGTTAGCGCCCCGACCGAGATTGCATCGACGCCCGTCTCTGCGATTGCGCGCACGGTGTCGAGACGGACGCCGCCCGACGCCTCGAGCCTGGCCCGCCCGGCCACCCGCCGGACAGCCTCCGCCATATCCTCGAGGGTCATGTTGTCGAGAAGAATCCATTCCGGCTGTGCGGCGAGCGCTTCGTCCAGCTGCTCGAGCCGGTCGATTTCAATCTCGACGGCGATCCCGGGCCGCAGCGCCCGGATCGCCGCTGCGGCGTCGGCCAGCGTTCGGCCCTCCCGCCGAATCGCTTCGCGGTGGTTGTCCTTGACCATCGCCATCGACGCAAGGTCCCGGCGGTGATTCGTACCGCCGCCGCACCGGACTGCATATTTTTCGAAATCGCGCAGGCCGGGGGTCGTCTTGCGGGTGTCAAGGATGCGGACGCCGGTGCCGGCAACCGCATCGACGAAGGCCCTCGTGAGGGTTGCGGTGCCGCACATCCGCTGGAGGAAGTTGAGCGCCACACGCTCGGCCTGGAGGAGCGCCCGCACCGGTCCCTCGACGGTCGCGAGACGCTGCCCCCGGGTGAACCGGTCGCCGTCGCGCACACGCGGGCTGAACTGGCACCGACCGTCAACGATGCGGAAGCACGCGGCTGCCACGTCGAGCCCCGCCGCCACCCCGGCCTCCTTTGCAAGAAACGTCGCCGTGCCGATGAGCGAGGCGTCGACGGTTGCCAGCGTGGTCACGTCGTCGAAGGCGCGATCCTCCTCCAGCGCCCGCCGCGCCAGCGCTTCAATCGCCGCCGGGTCGAGCGGGTCAAGCACGGATGAACACCTGCCGTCGGCGCCAGTGTGCATCGTCGCGCTCGGGGTAGTCGCTCCGGTAGTGGCCGCCCCGGCTCTCGGTCCGGCGCAACGCGGCCGTAAGCATGAGGGCCGCCACGGTGGTCATCTGCTGCCGCTCGAACGCCCCTCGCGTACAGGCGCCAGGTTGCCGGGCCGGCCACCCGGAGATTGTCTGCAGTCCGCGCTCGAGCCCGGGCCCGTCCCGTTCGATCCCGGCACATTCCCACATCATCGCCTGGAGCTCGCGGTGCGACGGCGCCGCAGTCGAAGGGGCGGGGAAGGGGATGCGGTCTGGCGTTGCCGTCGCTGCTCCGCCCCCTCCCGCTGCAAGGTGCTCCACCACCCGTTTGCCGAAGACGACGGTCTCCATGAGCGAGTTGCTCGCCAGGCGATTGGCGCCGTGGACGCCGGTGCAGGCGCACTCGCCGCAGGCGTAGAGCCGCGGAATCGTGGTCCGTCCCCAGGTGTCGGTCCGCACACCCCCCATCAGGTAGTGGGCAGCCGGGGCCACCGGAATGGGGTCGACCCGCATGTCGATTCCTGCCTCCATGCAGTGGGCAAAGATGGCCGGAAACCGCGCCGCGAGGTCGACTGACTTCAGCCCCGTGCAGTCAAGAAAAACGTGGTCGCTTCCCTCCCGGCGCATCTCCCGGACGATTGCCCGTGAGACAACGTCGCGCGGCGCAAGGTCAGCGAGCGGGTGGTACCGCTGCATGAACGCCTCGCCTGCAAGGTTTCTGAGCACAGCACCCTCGCCCCTGACTGCCTCTGAGATGAGAAACGTCGGAAGGCCGGGCACCCGCAGGGCTGTCGGGTGGAACTGGTAGAACTCGATGTCGGCAATCTCCGCGCCCGCGTCGAACGCCAGCGCCACGCCATCGCCCGTGGCGACTTCGGGATTGGTCGTGTGCGAAAAGAGCTGGCCGGCCCCGCCGGTGCCGAGGACGATGGCATCGCCTTCGTACCATTCCCGCTCTCCGGTCTGGAGGTGGACCGCCTCAACGCCGCGAGCCTCGCCTTCCTCCACCGCCAGCCGCGTGACGAGGGTGTGGTCCAGGATGGTGATTGCAGGGTCCATCGCCGCTGCTGAGAGGGCTGTCTCGATTGCCGCGCCCGTTTGGTCCCCACCTGCGTGGAGGACACGTGCCCGGCTGTGAGCGGCTTCCCGGCCGAGCGCAACCTCTCCGCCCAGCGAGTCGAACGACACGCCGTACCGCACGAGGTCGCGAATCCGCGCCGGCGCTTCGAAACAGAGGATGCGGGCCGCTTCTTCGTCGACGAGCCCGGCCCCGGCCGCAATCGTGTCGGCGAGGTGCTGTTCCGGCGAATCGAGCGGGCCGACCGCGGCCGCGATACCGCCCTGCGCCCAGCGGGTGTTGCAGTCGTCGATGCTGCCCTTGGTGAGCACGAGAACCGGGCCGAGCCGCCGGGCCTCGAGCGCCACGAACAGGCCTGAGATGCCGCTCCCGACCACGATGACCGCGTACCGCTGCCGGGTCCCGGGAGCGCCTGTCATACAGTTAGTGTACGGGCTACACGAAGTGCCGACCAACACGACATGCGGTTCGCCTGTCGTCGCAGGCCCCGGTATGCTGTGGAGCTATCGAATTTCCTGAGAGAACTAAAGGCCCCTACGATGTTTTCCAAGGTCCTTGTAGCGAATCGCGGCGAAATCGCGCTCCGCATCGTCCGCGGCCTTCGTGACCTCGATATTCGATCGGTGGCGGTGTACTCCGATGTGGACCGCCTGTCGCAGCACGTCCGCTATGCGGACGAGGCGCACTACATCGGGCCGGCCGACGCCCGCCAGAGCTACCTCAATGTCGAGCGCATCATCGAAGTCGCGAAGCGGTGCGGCGCCGACGCCGTCCACCCCGGCTACGGATTCCTCGCCGAAAACGCCGAGTTCGCCGAAGCGTGCGAGCGAGCGGGGCTCGTGTTTATCGGTCCGTCTCCGGAATCGATCCGCCGCCTGGGAGACAAAATCGAGGCGCGCCGGATCGCCGAACAGGCTGGCGTACCCGTGCTTCCGGGGAGCGGCGAGCTGACCTCGGTGGAGGAGGCCCTCGCCTGTGCCGAACGCATCGGCTACCCCGTCATGATCAAAGCGGCTGCCGGAGGGGGCGGTCGCGGTATTCGGCTGATCGAATCCCCCGAGCAGTTGCCCGGCGCGGCCGCTCGCGCCATGCAGGAGGCAGCGGCTGCCTTCGGCAACCCGGCGATCTACGTCGAGAAGAACCTGAAGAAGGTCCGCCACATCGAGGTACAGGTCATCGGCGACCGCTACGGCAACATCGTGCCCCTCGGCGAGCGTGAGTGCTCCATCCAGCGCCGCCATCAGAAGATTATCGAAGAATGCCCCTCGGTTGCCGTCAGCCCGCAACTGCGGCGCACCCTCTCCCGGGCAGCGGTCCGGATTGCCCGCGCTGCGAATTACCATAACGTCGGAACAGTGGAATTCCTCCTCGACCAGGATGGCAACCACTACTTCCTCGAAATGAACACCCGGCTCCAGGTTGAGCACCCGGTCACGGAAATGGTGACCGGCACCGACCTGGTGAAGGACCAAATCCTTGTCGCAGCCGGCGAGGAACTGCCGTACGAGGAGGCCGACCTGCTTACGCGGGGCTGGGCAATCGAGTGCCGGATTGTGGCCGAGGATCCCTTCAACAACTTCCTCCCATCCGTCGGCCGGGTCGTGTTCGCCCGCGAGCCCGCAGGCCCCGGTATCCGCGTCGAAAGCGCGCTCTATGACGGCATCGAGGTCACGCCCTATTACGATTCACTGCTCGCCAAGGTCACGGCCTGGGGCCGGAACCGGGAAGGGGCGCGCCAGCGGATGAAGCGTGCCCTGGCCGAATTCCGGGTTGTCGGTGTCGCGACCAATATCCCCTACCTCCAGCAAATTCTCGACCTGCCTGACTTTATCGCCGGCGACATCGATACCGGCTTCCTCGACCGGAACCAGGTGCTGGCGGAGGAACACTACGAGGAGCAGCGTCGCGCCGCCGAAATCGCCGCCCTTTTGCTGGTCACCGGCGGTGAACGGGACACCGGCGAGCAACCGCTCAACGGCCAGGCGGCACCAACCAATGGCTATCGCAGCCAGATTGGAGCGTGGCGACGGCAACAGGGCGGCTCGACCTTTGCAGGAGGTGCCATGGGCCGATGGCCGAGAAGTTTCTAGTCCGCACGGACGAGACGATCGAGGCGTACGAAATAGAACGGACCAGCGAATCAGTCCGCGTTCGCCGCGAAGGCGAAGAGCACTGGACGGAGGTCGAGCTCCATCGTGTCGGTGATTCGCAGCTCTACCTGCTGATGCTGGAGCACCAGCCCGTGGAGATTTACCTCGAACGGCGCCGCGGGGGCGCCCGTGCAACCATCGGCCGGCACGGGTTCGACTTCAAGGTCGAGCGCTGGCGCCCGCAGGCCGCGAAACTGGCCGCGCAGCAGGTCCAGACCGGTCTCCGGCGCATTACCGCGCCAATGACCGGCTCGATTATCGAGGTGCGCTGCAAACCCGGCGACCAGGTGGCTCCCGGCGACGTGCTCCTGGTCATCGAGTCAATGAAGATGAATAATGAGCTGCGGTCGCCAGCCGCCGGTGTCATTGAGCAGGTCGCCGTGTCTGCCGGCCAGCGCGTGAACGCCGGTGAACTGCTCGTTGCCCTCCATGTCAGCTGAACCGCATTCGGGCTATTGACCCCCTCCCGGCGCCGGCGCTAGGGTAAGGATGGCTGTGCTAGACGGGGAGCTAGCGGTGCCCTGAACCCGCAATCCGCTATAGCGGGGTCGAATTCCTGCTCGAGGGCTGCGCTTTCGGGGACTGTCCTCTTCAGTCGGCGCCGAGGGTCTGGTCCTGCGCGGCGAGGCGCTCCGAACCTGGTCAGGTCCGGAAGGAAGCAGCCATAAGGGGTTTGCCTCGGGTGCCGCAGTCAACCGGGCCTGAGCCGGCTGTTGCAGAGCAAGCCCGGGGGCCAGTTCGACAGCAGGTGCACGGCCACCTTTCCAACGCTTCGACCGGCCCGGACCCGCACGGGCTCGCGTCAATCCACCAGGAGTGCGTGTGACGCAGGCCCTGTTGCGGCCGGTGAGCCGTTCTCAGCTTCGTCGCGAGCGCCGCGTATTTGTCCGCCGCGCCCGCGCGCGGGTCTTCCGCGGCCGCAACCACGCCTCGGCGGTGCTGGCCGTAACCCTGTTCATCCTCGCCGGCTTCCGGGCCTTTCCAGGGCGGGATGTTCTCGTCGTTTCCGATACCGGAGCGCAGGTCTACCATGCGGTCTTTCAAGGCGAAATCGCCGCCCTGCCAGGGCTCGACCAGCCTGAGGCTGGCCGCCCGCGGACGTTCAACTCGGCAGGGCTGGCCGGCATCGGTATCCCGCGGACCCGGGATGTCACCGTGTCGGTCGATGGCCGGGAACTCGTGGTCCGGACCTCGGCAGGGACGATCGGTGGCGTGCTCGCATCAGCCGGTGTGGAACTGGGCCCGCGCGACCGGGTCCGCCTGAATGGCACCGTGGCCACGCCGCAGACACCGCTCGCGGGGGTCCGCCTGTCGGCCGCCGGGCTCAGTTCTGGTTCAATCGCCCTGCCCCGCCTTGAGGTCGAACGCGCCCGTCGCTTCGTGGTCTTCATCGATGACCTTCGTGTCGATGTACAGACTTCCGCAGCCACCGTCGGCGAACTCGTCGCGGATCTCGGTCTCGTGGTCCGCGAGGCCGACCTCGTCGAGCCCGCGATGGAGACGCCGCTTTCGGCCGGCATGGCCGTCCGCCTCGCTCCTGCCCGCACCATCACCGTGGTGCTCGACGGCCAGGCCCAGGCGCTCTACACCCGGGCAGCAACGGTTGCCGAAGTGCTGGCCCTCCTGGACTTGCAGGGAGCCGAGGTTGTTGAACTCTCGCACACGCAGGACGCGTACCTCCCGGCCGGCAGCACCCTTGTGGTTGGGACCCTCCGGACGGTCCGGGAAGAGGTCGTCGAGCCGCTGCCGCCGGCCACCGTTGTCGAAGAGGACCCGGCATTGCCCCGCGGCCACGTCCGGCTCATCCCGGGCCGCCCTGGCGAATTGCGGACAGTCGTCGAGGCGGTCTACCGGAACGGCCTGCTTGAGTCGCGTGAGGTGGTCAGCCGGTCCGTTACCAAAGCACCCGTGGCTCACCGGCAGGTTATCGGGACACGCGATGTCGAAGCACCCGGCCTTTTCCTCGCCAGCCCGGAGTACACCGGACCGTACCGGAAGAAGCTGACGGTCTGGGCGACCTGGTACAACGCCAGTCACGGGCCCTGGGCGCCCGACCATCCCGCCTACGGGCGCACGGCAACCGGTGTACTCGTCGACCGCGGGATCTGTGCCGTTGACCCCCAGGTCATTCCCCTCGGAACCCGATTTGTCGTCCCCGGTTACGGGCTTTGTATCGCCGCCGACGTTGGCGGCGGGATCAAAGGGGCTAAGGTCGACCTTGGGTTTCCCGAGGATGCCGGCCCCAATCCGTGGCGCACCGGGACCGTGGACATCTACATTCTCGACTGACCCCGGTGGTGGCACCTACGATGGAAACGTGGTGCGCACACATACTGACCGGCTGCCCGGTCCCCGGCCCCGCAAAGCACTTGGCCAGCACTTTCTCCGTGACTCGGGGGTGTTGGCCGATATCGTCCACGCGCTCCGCGTGCCCGAGGGCGGCCTGGTCGTCGAAATCGGCGCCGGAACTGGCCAGCTGACCGCCGCCCTGCTCGAGGCTGGCCACGACGTGCTTGCCATCGAAATCGAACCCCGGCTGGTTGGGCACCTGCGCAACCGGTTCCGCAAGCATGAGCGGCTGCGGATCGTCGAAGGCGATGCCAGGGTCGTCGACTTTGGGGCGCTGGTACCGCCGGGGAGGCCGTTCGTCGTCGTCGGCAACCTGCCGTACTTCGCGGCAAACCCGATAGTCCGGAACGTGCTTGAGAATGCGCGGCGTCCGGCCGAGGCCGTCGTGATGGTGCAGCGGGAAGTCGCGCGTGAGATGACCGCGGCCCCTGGCGAGTGGTCGCTCCACACCGTCTCGATCCGCGTCTACGCTGACTCCGAGCTGCTCTTCGATGTTCCCCCAGAGGCATTCGAGCCGCCGCCCGCTGTCTGGTCCTCGGTGGTCCGGCTCAGCGTCCTGCCCGAGCCGCGTGTTCCAGAGGCCGAGATCCCGGAGTTCTTCGATTTCGTCAGCCGCGTGTTCCGCAACCCGCGCAAACAGGTCCACAACAGCCTGGCGCGGGGTGTCTGGCTGCCCCCAGGCGGTGCCCGGCAGGCGCTTGAGCGGGCCGAAATCGACCCGATGCGCCGGCCTGAGACGCTCAACCTCGAGGAGTGGCAGGCACTGCGGCGGGCATGTCGCGAGGTGGTCGCCGTTGGTTGAACGGCTGGCAGGCCCTGCGCCGGCGAAAGTCAATCTCGCGCTGGATGTGCTCGGCCGGCGCAGCGATGGCTACCACGAACTCGATACGCTGTTCCTCGAACTCGAACTCGCCGACCACGTTGAGATCGTCCCCTCCGAAGCGCCGGGTCTCGAGGTCTCCGGGCCGCGCGCGGCGGGGGTCCCCGCCGGCCGGGCCAACCTGGCCTGGCGCGCCCTCGAATGCGCTGCTTTCGGCGCAGGGGCGGACCCGACGTTCCGTGTGCGCATCGACAAGCAGATTCCCGCTGCCGGGGGGCTGGCCGGCGGTTCCTCCGACGCTGCAGCGGTCCTTTTGCTGGCGGCGAAGCTTTGGCCGCAGCTCGTTCCCCGGCTGCCCGCGCTCGCCCTCGAGCTCGGCAGCGACGTCCCGTTCTTCCTCACGGGCGGGTTCGCCAGGGGCCGCGGCCGTGGCGAGCTCCTCGAGCCGCTGCCTCCCCTGCCGATGCACGACGTTGTGCTCTTCCCGCCCCCGGCCGGCACGCAGGCCGTCGAGCGGAAAACGGCGGCCGTCTTCGCGAAACTGGCGGAACTCGACTCCCGCCCGCCTGCGGTCTCTTCGGTGCTCGAACTCGCCCGCGGCGGCTCCCTGTCGACCGAAGACCTGGTCGGCGCCAACGCGCTCGAACACGCCGCACTCGCCGTCTTCCCCTGGCTGCAGGAGCACCGTACTCGGATCGAGGCGGTGATCAGGAGCCCTGTTGTACTGACGGGGGCTGGCCCGACCTGGTTCTGGATCGGACCGTCCGGGTCCGGGGATGCCGTCGCGCACTGCGCCC
This sequence comes from Tepidiforma thermophila, assembly GCF_002563855.1. Classification (NCBI taxonomy): domain Bacteria; kingdom Bacillati; phylum Chloroflexota; class Tepidiformia; order Tepidiformales; family Tepidiformaceae; genus Tepidiforma; species Tepidiforma thermophila. The sequence goes on along the minus strand of NZ_PDJQ01000001.1, from coordinate 1,995,738 downwards.
GGGAGGCGGGGCTCGAGGTCATCGTGACCCGGACGGCTGCGCGGTGACGGTCAACACGATCATCGCCGGCTGGGCGATGGGGTACGCCATGTCCATCATTTCGACATTCGCCCTCACCTACATCGCCCTCCAGCCCGGCCCGCAACGCTTTGTCCAGCGCATCATTGACCCCGAAGTGCCGGGCGCCCTCCTGGCTGTGCCAATCTCCATCGGGACCGGCATCCTCTGGACGATGGGCGGGCTCGTTCTCGCGTCGCTCTACCTGCTGGGGGATTTCTCCGAAATGCCGCCCGCTCTCGGAGCCCCGAGCGGCCCCTGGTTGCTGCTGGTGGCGGCGCTCGGCTGGCTGCCGGTCCCGGTGCTCTGGCTGATTTCGCGACGGCTCTGGTGGCTGTGGCTGGGCACATCCGGAAGCTTCATCTTCCTCTTTGGCTGGGCGATGCCCCTGCTCGGGGAGCGGTGATATACTCCCCCCACTCGTGAAATTCCGAACGAATCTCCGGAGGACGCCGATTGCCGGGCACCATCGTTGACATGCACCTGCATACCACCCGGGGCGCCTCGGATTCCATGCTCGACCCCGATGACCTCATTGCCGAGGCGCGCCGCATCGGGCTCACCGGCGTCAACATCACCGAGCACGACCGGATGTGGGAGCCGTGGGACCTCAATCCCTTTCGCAAAAAGCACGAAGGCATCTTCGTCTCGAACGGGATGGAAGTCTCGACCGATATGGGACACATCCTCGCTATCGGTCTGAAGGGGTATGCCCCGGGCATCCGCCGTCTCGAAAAGCTCCGGGAGATTGCCGACGAGCAGGGGGCCTTCCTCATCGTGGCGCACCCGTTCCGACACTTCTTTGACCCGGTGCACTTTAAGCGGGAAGGCAAAGAACCCTTCCGCATGACCCCCGAAGAGGCCGCAAAACTGCCGGTATTCCAGCTCGTCGACGCCATCGAGGTCCTGAACGGCTGCAACACCCCGCGCGAGAACTACTTCGCCCTCCAGGTCGCGAAGGTGCTTGGCAAACCGGGCACCGGGGGCTCCGACGCACACAGCACCCAGGGTATCGGCTACTTCACGGCGGTTTTCGAAGAGGAGCTGCTGAGCCAGGAGCATATGGTCGACCAGCTCCACAAGGGCCGGTTCTACCCGGCGCGCGGCCTCCCCGAGGGGAAGCTCGAAAACTACTGGGAGACCGCCGAGCCCATCCCGTTCTACGAATGAACGCCGCTTCCGGAGCCATGGCCGGCTGCGTGGTCAACTGTGGGCACTGACCGGCGCGCGTGGTTCGCCATTGGTGCCATGGCTGCGGCCTCCTTGCCTGGCATCGCCTTCCGATTCTCCGGCTACCACCCGCCTGCCGTCGCCGGCGCGGCGATCTTCGGCGTGGCGATCCTGGCCGCCGCCTTCCTCCTGAGCTGGGGCGCCGAGACCGCCGAAATGGATATCTCGCAGGGCCTCGCCCTCGCGATTATCGCCATCATCGCGGTTCTGCCCGAGTACGCCGTTGACTTCGTCCTCGCCTGGAAGGCCGGCGCCGACCCTGCCGAGGCCGAGCGCGGGCTCGCCGTCGCAAACATGACCGGCGGCAACCGGCTGCTCATCGGGGTAGGCTGGCCCCTCGTTTTCTTCCTGTTCGTCTATCGCACGCGCATCAAAGAGCTCGTTGTGGACCGCCAGCGCAGCCTCGAACTCACTTTCCTGGCAGTGGCCACGGCCTACGTCATCTTCATCCCGCTCCGCAGCCACGTCAGCGTCATCGACACTATCGTGCTCGTATCGCTGTTCGCCATGTACATGTTCTTCACTTCCCGGGTCGAAACCGAGGAGGTCGAGCTCGTCGGGCCTGCGCGCGCCATCGGCGCCCTCCAGAACGGGCCCCGGCGGGCGGTCGTGGTCGTGCTGCTCATCTACAGCGCGGTGGCCATCTTCGCCTCTGCCGAGCCGTTTGCAGAGTCGCTCGTCCACGTCGGCGAGCAGTTCGGTGTGAGCGAGTTTTTCCTGGTCCAGTGGCTGGCCCCGCTCGCCTCTGAATCGCCCGAGGTGCTGGTTGCCTGCCTGCTCGCCTGGCGCGGACGTGCCGCCGCGGGCATGGGCGTTCTCATCTCCTCAAAGGTCAACCAGTGGACGCTGCTCATCGGGACGCTCCCGATCGCATTCCTCGTCTCGGCGGGCGAATTCGGCTGGACCATCGGTCTGCCGCTGGACACGCGCCAGCGCGACGAAATCTTCCTGACAGCCGCGCAGAGCGCCTTTGCCATCGCGGTGTTCGCGAACCTGAAAATGTCGCGGGTCGAGGCCGCCGCGCTCTTCCTGCTGTTCGCGACCCAGCTGTTCATCACGAACGAGCACGCGCGGGTTCTCTACGGAATGGCGTATGCGGCCCTCTGTCTCGTCCTGCTGGCCTGGAACTGGCGCGACCTGCCGCGAACCGCGCGCGATGCCTTCGCCATTATGCGCGGCCGTGAACTGCCCGGAGCGGAGCACGAACACCCGGCGCGCGACCCGGACCCCGTCCCGTAGGTGCTTTGGATCGCGAAGGCCGCCTCCCTGGGCGGCCATTCGACATTGAGGATTAAGGGGTGGTACGCCCGGGAGGATTCGAACCTCCGACCTTTGGGTCCGCAACCCAACACTCTATCCCCTGAGCTACGGGCGCAACCGGGAGATGGTGCCGAAGGTGAGATTTGAACTCACACGCCCACAGGGGGCACTACGCCCTGAACGTAGCGCGTCTGCCATTCCGCCACTTCGGCACAAGTCCGATTATCGGCCCCCCGGGCACCCGGTTCAACCGAAAATCGGCTGGTGGGCGGTACTGGACTCGAACCAGTGGCCTCGTCGGTGTGAACGACGCGCTCTAACCATCTGAGCTAACCACCCGCCAGATTCCCAGTCTATGCGCGGCGGCCAGCCTGTTCAACCGATTGCCCGCTGGGCTCCACTTCGGACACACCCGCCTGCTACAGTGACCGCATGGACGAACCGACCCGCATCGAGCGAGACGCCCTGGGAGAGTTTGCTGTGCCGCGAGATGCCCTGTACGGCATCGACACGGCACGCGCAGTCGCCAACTTTCCAATCTCAGGGCAGCGGTTCCCGCTGCAGGTCATCCACGCCCTGGCCCTGCTCAAAGCCGGTGCGGCACGGGCCAACCGCCAGGTCGGCCTGCTCGAACCAGAGTTGGCCGATGCCATCATGGCCGCCGCAACGGAAGTTGCGGAGGGCCGCTGGGACGACCAGTTCCCGGTCGACGTCTACCAGACCGGGTCCGGCACGTCGAGCAACATGAACGTCAACGAGGTCATCGCCAACCGGGCGAACGAGCTGCTCGGCGGCGGGCCCCGCGGCGTCTACCGGCCCGTCCACCCGAATGACCACGTCAATCGTGGGCAGTCATCGAACGACGTTATCCCGACGGCGATTCACCTCGCTGCCGTCCGCCGCATCCGGGAGCACCTGCTGCCCGGGCTGTACCGGCTGGAGGCCGCCCTGCAGGCGAAAGCGAACGAGTTTGACGGCGTCGTCAAGACGGGGCGGACCCATCTGATGGACGCCGTGCCCATCCGGCTCGGCCAGGAGTTCCGGGGATACGCCGGCCAGGTCGAGCGTACCCGGCGCCGCGTCACGGCCGCCGGGGAAGCGCTCCGCGAGGTCGCTTTGGGGGGGACAGCGGTCGGCACCGGGCTAAACACGCACCCCGAATTCGCCGGCCGCGTCCTCGCCTATGTCTCCGAAGTGGCCCGGGTGCAGCTCGTCGAGACAACCAACCACTTCCAGGCGCAGTCATCGATCGACGGCATCGTCGAGGCAAGCGGGCACCTGCGCACCGCTGCTGTCGCGCTGGTCAAGATTGCGAACGACCTCCGGCTCATGGCCAGCGGGCCGCGTGCCGGGCTCGGCGAAATCGAACTCCCCGCTCTTCAGCCGGGGAGCAGCATCATGCCCGGGAAAGTCAATCCCGTCATCCCCGAGGCGGTTGTCCAGGTTGCGGCGCGCGTGGTCGGCAACGATGCCGCGATCGGCATGGCAGGCCAGTGGGGATTTTTCGAACTCAATACGATGCTCCCGGTCGCCGGTGCGGCGCTGCTGGAGTCCATCGAGCTCCTGGGCAACGCGGCCGCTGTTTTCGCCGAGAAGTGCGTCGCCGGCATCCGCGCCACTGACCGCGGTCCGCAGCTTGTCGAGCAGGGGCTGGCGATCGCCACCCCGCTTGCCCTCGAAATCGGGTACGACCGCGCCGCCGAACTGGTGAAGCTGGCGCTCAGGGAGGGGCTGACCATCCGCGAGGCGGCACGGCGCGAGCTCGGGCTGCCTGATCGGGAGCTGGACCGGCTCTTCGATGTTCGGCGCATGACCGGCAACTGAGCCCTTCGCCAGCCGGGGCGCGCCTCCCGCCGGGCCGTTCTCGGCGGAGTTGTCCGCGCTACGGCTCGAGCGGGTAGAACACCAGCCCGGTGCCCAGCTTCGGGTGGAAGAACGTCGACTTCTGGGGCATCCGCTCGCCCTGGTCCGCGAGCCGCATCACATCGTCAATGCTGACAGGATTCAGGAGGAAGGCAGCGGAGCTCCCGGGGCGCGCGTCGAGGAAGGCGAAGACCTCCTCGAGGTCGTGGGTGTACGCGATGGCACCGGCAGCAAGGTCCCCATCGGAGATGCCCCAGAGCGGTTCGAGCACGCCGTAGCGCAGGACGTTCGGGCCGATTCCCAGCCATGCCTCCGACCGTCCGGCGGGGACGCTGCCGGCGAGCCTTGCCCCGGACCGCCGGCGGAGGGCGTAGACCTGGCGGGGCTCGAGTTCAAGAGCGACGGTATCACACGTTTCGAGGAGTGCCATCAGCGCTTCGGTCCGCTCCGGTTCGCCATCGGGGAGCTTGACGTGTTCAATGTCAAAGGCGTCACCGAGCCGCCGGCGCCAGTCTGCCGGTGCCGGGCGCGGGACGAGCCGGTGAATGGGCCGAATCACGAGGCCCGGGTCGTCGGCGGCGACGATGGCGGACATCGTGAAGCGCGCCGGGTGCGTCGGGGGAAGCTGGCCCTGTGCGAGACGCCAGTTGCGGTAGTTCACCGCTGTTTCATACCGGTGGTGCCCGTCGGCGATGTAGAACGACTCGGCGAGGAGCGGCGCCAGCTGGCGCATCTCGTAACTCCCGGCCTCGACCGCCCAGAAGCGGTGGTGGTCCCCCTCGAAGCTGGTGGCGACGGCAGTCGGCGGCAGCTCGGCGATTACCCGCTCGATGAACTGGCGCAGCTGTCCCGCGCGGTCCCGGGCGATGCAGAAGACCGGGCTGAACTGGACGCCGGTTGCCTGGAGCAGTTTGAGGCGGTCCTCCTTCGGGCCCGACATCGTGAACTCGTGCGGCTTCACCGAGCCAGCCTCCCACGGCTGGACCTCAACCGCCGCAATGACCCCGCGCCGGATGTAGACGTGTCCGCCCTCGATGAACTCCTGCTCGTACACGTAAAGCATCGGGACCGGGTCGCGTGCCAGCAGCTGCCGCTCCTCCCATTCGCGCAAGAGTCCCGCCACCCGCGCATACCGCTCTTCGCCGCCCTCGGCGAGTTCGAGATGCACGGCGTTGCATGGGTTCCGCTCGGCGAGCGCCCGCTGCATCGCAGGGGTGATCACGTCGTACGGCGGTGCGAGGAGGTCATCGAGACGGCCGGCGGCCGGTGTGTACCGCAGCCCGCGGAACGGCATGAACTGGGGCATCGTCTCTCCCGGTCGGGTCCTGGTGTTCGTTTGTTCGCCGGGGCGCCGGACCGGTAAGATCCGATTCCCCATGCCAACATACTGCGTCTTTTGCAATATTGTCGCGGGCAAGGAGCCCGCGAATATCATTTACGAGGATGACGAAATTATCGTCATTCAGAATATCCTGCGCTGGGTTCCTGTCATGCTGCTGGCGATGACGAAACAGCACACCACGCAGGCCGAACTTTGGGCGTACCACATGCACAAGGTCGGACCGATAGCCGTGGAGATCGGCCGCCAGCTCTGCCCGGGCGGCTTCCGCCTGCTCTCGAACTTCGGGTATGACGCGATGCAGAGCCAGGAGCACGGCCACCTCCACATCCTCGGCGGCACGTTCCTCGGGCACTACGTGGGCTGAGCGGCCGCCAGCGCCTCCTGCTGCTTCGCGAAGAGCTGCCCAATGCCATGCCGCGCAAGATCGAGCAGGGCATCCATGGCAGCGCGGGAGAACGGCTTCCCCTCGGCGGTCCCCTGTACTTCCACGAAGGCGTCTTCGCCAGTCATCACCACATTGAAGTCGACCTCTGCGGTCGAGTCCTCCTCGTAACAGAGGTCGAGCATGGGCACACCGCCCACGATTCCGACCGAGACAGCCGCCACCGGCGAGAGGATGCACGCCTCGCTGACCAGGCCCGCTGCTGCCAGCTTGCGAATCGCCAGCCGGAGCGCGACGTACGCACCGGTGATGGAGGCCGTCCGCGTACCGCCGTCGGCCTGGATGACGTCGCAATCCAGCGTGATGGTCCGCGGCCCGAGGAGTTCCAGGTCGACCACCCCCCGCAGCGAGCGTCCGATGAGCCGCTGGATCTCCTGCGTGCGGCCGCCGGGACGCCCGCGCTCCACTTCGCGCTGACTGCGGGTGTGGGTCGCCCTCGGCAGCATGGCGTATTCAGCGGTGACCCAGCCGCTTTGTGTGTTCCGCAGGAACGGCGGCTGCCGGTCTTCGACGCTTGCAGCACACAGGACGCGCGTTCGGCCAAACTCGACCAGGCAGCTTCCCTCGGCGAAATCGAGCACATTGGTGGCAAGATGCACGGGGCGCAGCTCGTCTGGAGCGCGCCCATCGATGCGCGTGGTCATGATGGGCTCCGGGAGCAGGTTGGCGTTTCCGAGGGTAGCCGCGGGGCCGCTCCCGGGCAAAGCCGCTACCGCTCCGTCCGGACCCGGATGCGCCCGCTCTCCACGTCGACCCGGATGCGGCCGTCGGTGTCGGTCCTGGCGACGGTAGCTCCTTCGAGCGCAGCCAGCGTGCCCGGGTGGGGGTGTCCGAACGGATTGCCGGCGCCCACGCTGATGAGCGCCAGCCCGCCATTCGCCAGTGCGAGGAAGTTGGGGTCGCTTGTTCGCGAGCCGTGGTGGGGGACCTTCAGGATCTCGACCCCGGGCAGCCCCGACGCAAGAAGCTCCCGGTGAGCCGACCGCTCGCTGTCGCCCGTGAGCAGCAGCCGGACGCCGTCGTACTCGACCAGCACGATGAGCGATCGGTCGTTGAGCGACCCGCCCGTGCCTTCCTTCGGCCAGAGCACCGTGAAATGGACGCCGTCGACTGTGAAGTGGTCGCCGGCCCGGGCGACGCTCTCGCGGCCCTCCACCGCAGCTGCTGCCAGGGCTGCCGCGCGGGTGTCGTTGCGGTCGCCGGTGGTGACGACGGTCCGCACCCGGTAGCGCGACGTTAGCGCCGGCAGCCCGCCAATGTGGTCCTCCTGCGGATGACTCAGAAGGACCAGTTCGATCGTCCGATCCCAGTGCGGCATCACGGCGCCGAGCTGCCGCGCGAGCCGGAGGCCGCTCGGCCCGGTGTCGACGAGAATCTGCGTACCGCGGGGTGTTGTAAGCAGGATGGCGTCGCCCTGTCCCACGTCCAGCATATCGATGCGCAGGTGCCCGGGGCGCCCATCGAGGCCCGGTGCTATTGCCAGCACGAGCGCGCCTGTTGCCCCGCCGACCAGCAGCCGATTGCCCAGCACTGCGCGGCTTCGCACCGCTTCCGGGAGTTCGCGCATGTCGGGGAGGTAGCGGTAGGCGATGAGTGCGGCGGCCGCCAGCAGTGACATTGCGAGGGCGGCTATCCCCGGACTCAGCCGCCCGGCTTCCAGGGTGGCCCAGCCGGGGCTTGCGGCGAGCTGCGCGGTGTCGAGGATGAAGGCGAGCGGGTAGTAGGCGACTGCGCCCGCCGCTGCCGCGGGTCCCGGCGCGGCCGCTCCTGCCAGGGCAGTTGCCAGCGAAGCCCAGAACGCGACTGCAACGACCGGCTGTACCAGCACGTTCGCGAGCGGCCCGATGAGCGAGACGGACCCGAAATGCGCCCACGTCACTGGCGTGGTGGCCAGGGTGGCGGCCAGCGAAAGTGCCGCCACGTCAGTGAGCCAGCCCGGCAGCCAGCTGACCGGCCACCAGCGTCGCGCCGACTCGGCGCCGTGGCGGAGCCACGGTCCGAAGGCAATCAGGCCGGCAGTCGCTGCTGCGCTGAGCTGGAACCCGGGGTCTAGGGCAAGCTCCGGCCATCCGGCGGTGATGACGATGACGGCGGCGGCAAGGCCGGGCAGTCCGCTCTGTGGCCGACCCACGAGCTCCCCGGCGAACAGCACGGCAGTCATGACGGCCGCCCGAACCACGCTCGGCTCGAAACCAGCGACGGCGACATACAGGGCGACTGCAGCGACCGCCAGGGGCCAGCCGCGACGCCTTCCCACCACCCGAACGGCAACCGCCATGGTAAGCGCGGCGACGAGCACAAGGTTCGCGCCTGACACCGCCACCAGGTGCCTGAGACCGCTTCGGTTGAAGGCCTCGACAACGTCCCGTGGGAGCCCGCCATCCCGTCCGAAGGCGATGCCGGCCCCAAGCGATGCCTCCGGCTCAGGGAGCGCCCGCTGGAGCGACCGGTCGAGAGCAAGCCTTGCACGGGCGAGTTCGCGGGAAAGGCTCCCCTGCCCGGCGGCCTCGAGCGTGTCCTTTGGACGATACATAACGGCGCCGACGCCCCGCCTGGCGAGGTAGGCGCGGTAATCGAAATCCTCGAACACCGGCGCTGCCTCCAGCTCGCCTTCGAGCCGGACCCGGTCCCCGGGCAGATAGCCGGCGTACTGGTGGAGCCAGGCGCGGACCAATCCGGCGTTTTCAATGAACGTACCGTCGCCCAGCTCGAGCCGGTCAGCGCGGATGTCGTATGCGGTCGTGAGCTCGCCCGGGTCGGGCTCGCTGACGACGGTGCCGAGTACAACCGCATCACGACCCACGAAGTCTGCGACGGGGATCTGCTCCGAACCCACGGCAGCCGCCAGGCGGATGCCTGCAATCGCAGCAAGAAGGACCCCGGCTGCGGCAGCCCGCCACCCGAGTCGCCGCTGCGCCGCCAGGGCGACGGCAGGCCACGCGAGCCACGCGGCCCCCATCCACCAGGGCGCTCCCCACAAACCTACCGGGAGCAGCCCCGCCACCCAGGCGGACGCAAGGAGGATGAGCAGCATCGGCAGGCGAGGCTAGCAGAACCGCGGCACCGCGGGCAGCCCGGTTTGACGGGCGCCCCCTGCGTCCGTAGAGTCCGGCGGCGAAACCGCCCCACTTTCGAACGCAGACAGGAGCAGCTGCATGGTCACACAGCGGCGAGACGCCGCAATCGTCGGGATTTACGAGTACCCGAAGCGCAAAGCTCCGGGCGTCACGCCTCTCCAGATCAAGGCCGAGTGCGCCGCCCGGGCGCTCGAAGATGCCGGACTCTCCTGGAAGGACGTTGATGGGCTGTACGACGCCCAGGACGGCGCCGGGATGGCCGGCCTCAGCCTTGCTGAGTACTTCGGCTTCAAGCCGAACGTGATCGATACCACCGCCGTCGGTGGGAGCTCCTACGAATTCCACGCCGCCCACGCGAAGCGGGATATCGCCGCCGGCCGCTGCAGGGTCGCGCTCCTCACCTACGGTTCCACGGCGCACAGCGACGCGCGCCGCATCGGCACGATGCCCGGCATGGGCGGGGGTGCGCCGAGCCCGCTCGCAAACATGACCGACCCGTACGGCATGACGCTCATCGCCAACTACGCCATGGTCGCCCGCCGGCACATGCACCAGTACGGCACGACGAGCGAGCAGCTTGCCCGTATCGCCGTCGCCACCCGCGCCCACGCGATGCGGAATCCGCAGGCCGTGCAGGCGATGACCGACCTCGAATTCCAGGACATTCGTGAAATCACCGTCGACGATGTGCTGAATTCGCGGATGATCGCCGACCCGCTGCACCTGCTCGACTGCTGCATGGTTTCCGATGGGGGCGGCGCGGTCGTTATCGCAGCGCCCGAGGTTGCCCGCGACTGCCGGAAGAAGCCCGTCTGGATTATCGGCGCCGGGGAGGCGACCAGCTATTCCGAAAACGGAAGCGACATCACGATCAGCGCCGCTGCGCAATCTGGTCCCCGCGCCTGGGCCGAGGCCGACGTCCGCCCCGACGAAATCGATGTCGCGATGATTTACGACTCGTTCACCATCACCGTGCTGGTGATGCTCGAAGACCTCGGCTTCTGCAAGAAAGGGGAAGGCGGCGCCTTCGTTTCCGAGCAGCGCCTCCGCTTCGACAGCCCGCTCAAGCCGGCCCTCAACACCGACGGCGGGGGGCTCAGCTCGAACCACCCCGGCATGCGCGGCATCTTTCTCCTCATCGAAGCGACCCGCCAGCTGCGCGGCGAGTCGACCTCGCAGGTCCCGGGTGCGCGCCTCGCCGTCGCGCACGGCAACGGCGGGATGCTCGCAACCAGCCACACCGGCGGCACCATCGTCCTTGCAGGTGATTGACCATGCCTGACCGACCGCAACCGCGATTTCCGGAGCCCGACACCCAGCCGTTCTGGGAAGCAACGAAAGAGCACCGGCTGCTCTACCAGGTCGACCGCGACACCGGCGACGTCGTGTTCTTCCCGCGCCGCCACAACCCGAAAAACGGCTCGTCGAACCTGGAGTGGCGCGAATCGAAAGGCCTCGGCACGGTCTACACGTTCAGCGTCGTGCGCCTCAACCGACACCCGGTCTTTGCCGGGCTCGGCCCCTACGCCGTCGCCTACGTTGACCTCGACGAGGGGTTCCGCATGCTGACGAACATTGTCAATGTGGCCGACCCGACGAAGGACATCTTTATCGGCCAGCGCGTCAAGCTGACCTGGCTCGACCAGTCGACCGGCATCTCGATCCCGGTCTTCGAACCCGCCTGAGGCTGCGGGCCGTCAGGCCCGCACCTTCGGCAGGATCGCCTGGATGTCGATGAACCGGTCGGCGGCGTGCCGCAGGTTCGATGCCGTGCTCCCGCCGACCGACACAACCTCTACCCTGACGCCCTTGGCCTGGACGACCTCCACCAGCCGCTCGAAATCGCCGTCGCCGGAGACCAGCACAACGACATCCAGCCGGTCGAGCATCTCCATGATGTCCAGCGCGATCTCGATATCGACATTTGCCTTGATCGAACCATCCGAAAAGCGCTTGAACGGTTTCCGCACGACGCGGAAGCCCTGGTCGATGAACGGCTCGGCGAACCGCTGGGTCTCGATACTTACGCCGGGGTCTTCGTGCACCGGGGAGTACGCCACGGCGCGGACGAGCTGGCGTCCTTCAGAGAGGTAGTCCAGCATCTTTTTCCAGTTGACCCGGTGCTTGAGCCGGTCGAGCGCCAGCTCAATGTTGGCGGCATCCACAAAAACGCCGATACGTGGTGCCGGGGCAGCCGCTGCCCCCGGTGCGTGAGCGACCCGGCGCGCAAGGTCCTCCTGCACCCGTACGAGCTGCGCGAGCTGCGCGGCCTGCGCCTCCAGGGTGCGCGTCAGCGCCGAGACTTCGTGCGCCAGCTGCGCGAGCTGCTTCTCGGCCGGGAGCGGCGCCGGGGTACGGTCCTTCCGGGCCGCCGGGACGGTCGCGGGCTCGGCTGGCGGCTCCGCCTGCTCCGGCTCGGCCGCGCGCTGCACTTGGCCGGCCCGCCGCACAACGCGGGCAGGCGCCGGGAGCGTGACCGCGTCCTGCGCTGGCGGTTCCGGCGCTGCTGCGGGAACCGCCGGGGCTTCTTCGACAATCGTAGCAACGCGGGAGCGGCGCCGACGGGCCGCCGGAGCGGCCTCCTGAGCTGGCGGCTCGACTGCGGCCGGGGCAGGCGCCGTCGGCTCCGCCGCGGCGGCGTCGGTCCGCTGCTCAGCCGCGGGAGCCGCAGGCTGTTCGGCCGCGGACCGGCGCGACGAGCGGCGCCGTCGCGGCCTCGGGTCTTCGAGCACCTCGCTCGATGGTTCAGGGGGAGGAGGCGGTGTCGGTTCTGCCGCCGGTGCGGCGGGTTTTTCCCGCCTTGGGAAGATGTTCAATGCCATGTAGCTGGGGTTACCCACCCATCCTTTGCAGAACGCTGATCCGGGCCGCCACATTCCGGGCGATCCGGTCGAAGGCGCGCGCCGATTCGCTCTCGGGCGCGCCGTAGACCACCGGGACACCGCGGTCCGCGCCGTCGCGGACTCCGGGCTCGATGGGAATTTCTCCGAGGAAGTCGATGCCGAGCTCCTCGGCGGCTTCGCGAGCGCCACCGTGGCCGAAGATGTCGTACCGCTTGCCTGTGTCGGGGGCCACGAAGTAGCTGAGGTTCTCCACCATGCCGAAGACCGGCACCCCGAGCTTCTCGAACATTGCGACAGCCTTCATCGCATCCTCGACCGACACGGCCTGCGGGCTCGACACGATGATAACGCCGGTGATCGGAGCATCCTGGGCCATGCTCATCGAGGCGTCGCTTGTGCCCGGCGGCAGGTCGATGATGAGGTAGTCGGTGTCGCCCCATGGGACGTCGTGCAGGAGCTGCCGGACGGCGCTTCCGATCATCGGCCCCCGCCAGACGACCGGTGTTCCCCGGGGAAGCAGGAACCCGATCGACACGACCCGCACTCCGTACCGCTCGACCGGCTTCAGCCCCTCGTTCGACCCGGCCTGCAGGCCCGCCGGGAGGCCGAACATGGTCGGCAGGTTCGGCCCGGTGATGTCGGCATCAATCAGCCCGACGCTCGCACCGGCCTTGGCGAGGGCCACCGCGATATTCGACGCGACGGTCGATTTCCCGACGCCCCCTTTGTTCGAGGCGACCGCGATGATGTTGCGCACACCCGGGATCGGCTTTTGCCCCTCCCGCGGGTTCGAGGCCCGCACCTGTGCACCCCATGAGATGACGACGTCTTCGACGCCGGGGACTGAAGCCAGGGCGCTCCGCACGTCCTGTTCAATCGTCTCGCGCAGCGGACAGGCCGGGGTCGTCAGTTCGACCGTGAGGGATACCCGCCCGCCCTCAATCGCGAGGTCTTTCACCATCCCGAGGCGAACAATGGAGGCGTGCAGCTCCGGGTCGTTGACCGATTCAAGCGCCGCGACGACCGCATCGCGGTCGATAGTTGCTGCAGAGGACATCGGCGACGTGCCTTTCTGCTGAGCTGGCGATGCGGGTCTCTTGCCCGGCCATCCCGCGAACCGGGCCGGTGCCAGCAGCATTTTGATCGTATCGGGTTTCGCCAGCCCGGCCAAACCAATTTACCGCCTGTTTCGCGATGACACCGTAGCGTGGTGGTGCGCCTCCATCCAATGATATACTGGCGATTACCGACCGGTAAGCACATCCCTGGAGAACGTATGACGGAAGCACCTATCACGACGGCAGAAACCGGGCAGGCGCTCTGCCGCCACCATTGGGTCATCGAAACTCCCAACGGCGCGGTCAGCACCGGCCGCTGCAAGCGGTGCGGTCTCGTTCGCGATTTCCGCAACTCGTCGGAGGACCCGCTGTGGGATAGCGACAGCTTCAGCCTGAACGGGTCCCGTTACCGCGGGCGACGCGCCGCCGATTCCTGAAACCTGCTGGCGTGGGTTCCGTGGAATGAGCCGGGCTGAAGCCCGGCTCAACGCGTTGGCGCGGGGTACACTGAGCGCGTGGAAATCGACCTGTCCGTCGACCTGGCGCCCGGCCACAAGCGCGGCCTGCTGCTGCGAAACCCGGTCATGCCGGCCAGTGGCACCTTCAGCTGGGGGTTCGAATTCGAGCAGCACTTCGGCCGCGAGGGCATTGAGCGGCTCGGCGCCGTCGTGTCGAAGGGCGTCACCATGGAGCCAAGGGCCGGCAACCGCCAGCCGCGGGTCGCGGAGACCCCGGCCGGCATGCTCAACTCGATCGGCCTCCAGAACGTGGGCATCCGCGCCTGCATCGAGGAGCTGGCGCCGCAGTGGGCCCGCTGGGATACCCCAGTGATCGTCAACATCGCCGGCGACACGGTTGACGAATTCGGCGAAATGGCCCGCATGCTCGACGGCGTGCCTGGGATAGCAGGCATCGAACTGAATATCAGCTGTCCCAATGTCGATACCGGTGGGATGGAGATCGGCCAGAGCGTCGAGGCGTCCGCCCGCGCCACGCGCGCGGCGGTGCGCAACACTGACCTCCCCGTCATCGTAAAGCTGACGCCAAACGTGACCGACCCGGTGCAGCTGGCGCTTGCCTGCGAGGCCGAGGGCGCCGCGGCGATCTGCGCGGTGAACACCGTACTCGGCATGGCTATCGATATCGAGCGCCGCCGACCAGTCCTGCCCCGCGCCCGCGGCGGGCTCAGCGGCCCGGCGATCAAGCCGATTGCCCTCCGCATTGTCTATGACGTCGCGGGCGCCGTGCGCATCCCGGTGATCGGGTGCGGGGGCATCACCACGGCGCGGGATGCGCTTGAATTCCTCATGGCCGGGGCGAGTGCTGTGCAGGTCGGGACTGCCACGTTCGCCAATCCCCGGGCGCTGCTCGACATTATCGACGGGCTGGAGGCGTGGTGTGCCGCGAATGGGGTCACGCGCCTCGGCGACATCGTCGGCTGCGCCCGGCCGGCAACGGTCGCCTGACCATGCGCGCAATGCAGCTTCTTCGGCCGGCACCCATCGCCGCCCGGCCGCTGGCCGAAGCCGACCTCCCGCAGCCCGAGCCGGGCCCGGGTGAGCTTCTGCTCCGGCTCACGGCGTGCGGCGTCTGCCGGACCGACCTGCAGCTCGTCGAGGGCGACCTTAAGGCACGCCGCCTGCCGATCATCCCGGGCCACCAGGCGGTCGGTGTGGTGGCAGCCGTTGGCCCCGGCGTTGACGGCTGGAGCCCCGGCGACCGCGCCGGGGTGGCGTGGCTGGCCGGTGCCTGCGGGGCCTGCCGCTACTGCCGTTCGGGGCGAGAGAACCTCTGTGAATCCGCAACCTTCACCGGCTGGGACCGCGACGGCGGATACGCCGAGTTCATGACGGCGCGGGCCGACTTCGCCCTGCACCTGCCCGAAAGTTTCGGCGACCTCGATGCTGCTCCCTTGCTGTGCGGCGGTGTGATCGGCTACCGGTCGCTCCGGGTCAGCGGTATCCAGCCGGGCGGCCGGCTCGGCCTCTTCGGCTTCGGCGCGTCAGCGACACTCGCCATCCAGGTGGCCCGCCACTGGGGCTGTGAGGTGTACGTGGTTACCCGTTCGAAGGCTGAGCAGGAGCGGGCCCTGCGCCTCGGCGCCCGCTGGGCCGGCGGCTGCGACGATGCTGTGCCGGTTCCGCTTGATGCAGCCGTGACCTTCGCACCCGCCGGCGAGGTCGTCGTGCGCGCGCTCGCCGCGGTGGACCGTGGCGGAACGGTCGCGATCAACGCCATTCATCTCGATCGCGTGCCGGAGTTCCCGTACGAGCTGCTCTGGTGGGAGCGGACCATCCGGAGCGTCGCGAACTTCACCCGGCAGGACGCGCGCGAGTTCCTCGAAATCGCGGCGGCCATTCCCATTCGGACGGAGTACGACCTCTACCCGCTCTCCGCCGCCAACGAGGCCCTCGAAGCGCTGTCCGCAGGCAACGTCCACGGGGCCGCCGTGCTCGATATCGCTGGTTCGCTGGGCCGCGACGCGTAACAATCTGCCCGTGACGTACCGTGTCGGCATTATCAACGTAACCGGCTACGCCGGCATGGAGGCGGCCCGCCTCCTCTGGAATCACCCCGCCGCCCGCCTGGTGGCAGCTACCGGCCGGTCGCTGGCGGGCCAGCGGCTCGGCGAGGCCTTTCCGTCGCTCGGCCTCTACGAAGACCTGCCCATTACGGAGACCATCGAGGCCGATGTCGACGTTGTTTTCTCCTCGCTGCCGACTGCGGAGAGTGCAAAGGCCTGTGCTCCCTTCGTCCGCGCCGGCGTGAAGGTCATCGACATCGCAGCCGACTTCCGGTTGAAGGCGCCGGGGGCGTTCGAACAGTGGATGGGCGGCGGCCAGCCACACCCCGCGCCCGACCTTCTGCCCGAGGCCGTCTACGGCCTCCCCGAGCTGAACCGCGACCGGATCGCCGCAGCCAGGCTGGTCGCAAATCCAGGCTGCTACCCCGCGGCGGCGATCCTCGCCCTTGCCCCGGCGGTGCGCGCCGGCATCATCGAGCCCACGATCGTTGTGGATGCCAAGTCCGGTATATCGGGCGCGGGGCGCGGGAGCGGTGGCGGATTTGGCTACAGCGAAGTGAACGAGGACGTGTCGGCCTACAAAATCGCCAACCACAACCACCAGCCGGAGATCGCCCAGGAGCTTGGAGCGCTCCGCGGTGGCGAGGAGCCGCGGGTCACGTTCGTCCCGCACCTCGTCCCGATGACCCGGGGAATCCACGCCACCTGCTATGCGCCGCTCGCTCGCGAGATCACCCAGGCCGAGGTCCTCGACCTCTATCGCGATTTCTACCATGCCGCGCCGTTCACTTCGGTGTCGACCGTTCCCCCGCACACCAAGCACACGCTGGGGACCAACCGCTGCATCGTGCACCCGGTGGTCGACGCCCGAAACGGCATGCTCGTGGTGGCCAGTGTCCTCGACAACCTCGGCAAGGGCGCTGCCGGCCAGGCCATCGAGAACATGAACCTGATGCTTGGCATCGACCAGGCTGCCGGGCTGCAGCTGCCGGCGGTGTACCCCTGATGGCGGCAGTCGACCCGGCCGGCCACGTCACGTCGCCCGCGGGCTTCCGCGCGGGTGCGGCCTTCGCCGGCGTCAAGACCTACGGCGACGGCAAGCTCGACCTCGCCATCCTCGTCAGCGATTACCCCTGCATGACGGCTGCGGTGTACACGAGGAGCCGCCTCCACGCGGCCTCGATCGACATCAATCGAGCGAAGCTCGCCGTTCGGCCTGCACGCGGCGTCGTCGTGAATGCGGGGGTTGCGAACGCGAGCACCGGCGAACGCGGGCTGCGCGACGGCTACGAGCTCGCCCGTCTCGCCGCCGGCCACGCCGGCATCCCGGCCGAGGAGATGCTGGTCTGCAGCACCGGGGTCATTGGGCATTTCCTCCCAATGGAGAAGCTCGGCGGGGCGATGCCGTCAATCGTGCTCCATCGTGACGGGGGGCCGGAATTCGCCCGGGCCATCATGACAACCGACACGCGCCCCAAGAGCGGCGCGGTACGGTTCGGCCCGTACACCATCGGCGGATCATGCAAGGGCTCGGGCATGATCCACCCGAATATGGCGACGATGCTCGCCTTCCTCACCACCGATGCGCCGGTCGAGGGCGTCTTCCTCCAGCAGGTTTTCGCGAAGGCGGTTGACGACTCGTTCAACCTGGTGTCGGTCGACGGTGATACCAGCCCCAGCGACACGGCTCTCCTGTTCGCCAACGGCGCGGCCGGCGGCGACCCCATCCGGCTTGGCCATCCGCTCGCGTGGGAGTTCGAGGCGGCCCTCCGCGACCTGTGTGTGTATCTCGCAAAGGAGATCGCTCGCGATGGCGAAGGAGCCACCAGGCTGATCGAGTTCACGGTGACTGGCGCCGCCACCGTGGAAGACGCCCGCAAGCTGGTGCGCCTCCTCAGTACCTCGTACCTGCTCAAGTCGGCGGTTCACGGCGCTGACCCCAACTGGGGGCGCATCGCGGCCGTCGTCGGACGGTCAGGAGTTGACCTCAACGAGGAGGCTGTGACCATCGACCTTTGCGGCACGAGGGTCTTCGAGCGCGCCCGTCCGACCGCCTTCGATGCAGACGCCCTCTCTGCCGCGATGCGGGCGAGCGAGGTCGAGATCCGGGTCGACCTCGGCGTCGGCTCCGCCGCTGCGACCGGATGGGGATGCGACCTCTCGGCCGACTACGTGGCCATCAACGCGGACTACCACACATGACTCCCGGGCCATTTGTCATCAAAGTCGGCGGCAGCACGCTGGGCTCGACTGACACGACCTACGCGGATATCGCTGCGCTCGCCCGCTCCGGCGACGTACCAGTCGTGGTTCACGGCGGTGGTGCAGAGGCGAGCCGGTGGCTCGAGGCCATGGGCATCCCGTCCCGCTTCGAACGGGGGTTACGGGTGACCGACGAGCGGGTGCTGCCGGTTGTCGTCGCCGTATTTGCGGGGCTGGTCAACAAGCGGATTGTCGCCGCAGTCAATGCCGCCGGGGCAACGGCCGTGGGTTTCAGCGGGGCCGATGGCCGGGTGCTCGAGTGCCGCATCGCTGACCCGTCCCTCGGTTTCGTCGGAGAGCCCGTCCGGGTCAATCCTGGCCCCATTCTGGCGCTCCAGCAGGCCGGTATCGTGCCGGTCATCGGCCCGATCGGTGCTGTCCCCGGGGAACCCGCCGACCAGCTGGTCAACGTGAATGCCGACACCGTGGCCGGGAACATCGCGGCGGCCCTCGGCGCCCGGCGGCTCGTCTTCCTCACTGATGTCGAGGGAGTCCGCGATGCGGCCGGCGAGCGCATTCCCCGGCTCGATGCCGCCCGCGCCCGGTCCCTCATCGCCGACGGCACCATCTCGGGTGGGATGATCCCCAAGATCGAAGCGTGCCTCCACGCGCTGGCGCTCGGCGTCGAGGTGCAGATTGTGGACGGCAGGCGCCCGGGGGCGTTGCAATCGCTCGAAGGCGCCGGGACGCTGCTCGTCCCCTGACGAGGCTTAACACTTCCGGGTATGCTTGCGTGGTACGGTTGGTGCACCGCAGATCACCATGGAAGGCGCCCACTCTCCATCTCCGACTGAGTCGCTCGCGCCGCAGCCTGTTGGCGTTCCAGCGAAATGGGACCTCGGCGACCCTTCCCTGTATCTCAATCGCGAACTGAGCTGGCTGGAGTTCAACCAGCGTGTCCTCGCGGAGGCGAGCGACCGGCGCAATCTCCTGCTCGAACGGGTGAAATTTCTCGCGATCACTGCGAACAACCTCGATGAGTTCTTCTCCAAGCGTGTGGGCTGGCTCAAGCGGATGCTGGCGACCGATGCCCGCGTCCGGACGGTCGACGGTCTCACCATCGCTGACCAGTACGAGCTGGTGGTGAACCGCTGCCACGAAATGCGGCGGGATGCCGAAGCTGTCTGGCACTCCGAACTCCTGCCAGAACTGGCGGACCATGGCATCCGCATCGTCCGCTTCCAGGACCTTGAAGAGCCCGTCCGGGAGGCTCTGCGCGAGTACTTTGAGCGGTCCATCTTCCCGGTCCTCACGCCGCTCGTGGTCGACCCGGCCCATCCGTTCCCGTTCATCTCCGGCGGGTCCCTCTCGCTGGCACTCAATATTCGCCACCCCGGCACCGGCCAGGACCGGTTCGCCCGCGTCAAGGTTCCGCCCAACCGGCCCCGCTTCATCGACGCCGGTGACTTCCGCTTCGTGCTGCTGGAAGACCTGATCGCCGCGCACCTCGACATGCTCTTCCCCGGGATGGAAGTGACGGAGTGGCAGGAGCTCCGGGTACTCCGTAGCGCCGAAACCGGTGCCCCCGGGGAAGAGGCTGACGACCTCCTTGAGCTGATTGAAAGCGCGCTCCGCCGCCGGCGGCTGGCGGAAGCCGTTTCCGTGGAGGTCACTGGCGAACTCCCGGCTGCCCGGATGGAGCTGCTGCTCGAGGAGCTCCAGATCGCCGAGCGTGACGTCTACCGCTCCGAGGGGCCGCTTGGTTTGCAGGACCTCTTCCAGCTCGCGAGCCTCGACCTGGAGCCGCTCCGCGATCCCCCGTTCACGCCGGCCGTACCCTCGGCCTTCGTCGGCGCAGGCGATGCAGCCGGCTTCTTCGCGACAATCCGGGAGCGCGACCTGCTCGTCCACCATCCCTACGAGTCGTTCGACGAGACCGTCGTGCGCTTTGTGGAGGAAGCTTCCGAGGACCCGGCCGTCCTCGCCATCAAGGCGACGATGTACCGTACCTCGCCGGACTCCCCCATCCTCGAAGCGCTCATCGATGCGGCCGGGCGCGGCAAACAGGTCGCCGTCCTTGTCGAATTAACCGCCCGTTTCGACGAGGCGAATAACATCCTCTGGGCGCGGAAGCTCGAAGCAGCCGGTGTTCACGTCGCGTATGGCCAGCCTGACCTGAAGATTCATTCAAAGATTTGCCTTGTCGTCCGCGAAGAGGCTACCGGTGTCACGATGTATGCCCACATCGGGACGGGCAACTACAATTCGCGTACCGCACGCGTGTATACCGACCTTGGTCTCTTTACTGCCGACCCGAAAATTTGCGGCGATATCCTCCGAATTTTCAACCTCCTGACAGGGTTCGGCGAACAGTTCCGGACCGACGTCGTGCTGGCTGCGCCCTCCAACCTCCGCCAGTCCATCACCGACCGCATCCGCCGCGAAATCGAGCATGCGCGCGCCGGACGTCCCGCCCGGCTCATCTTCAAGATGAACGCGCTCGAGGATTTTGAGTGCACCCGTCTCCTTTATGAGGCTGCCATGGCCGGGGTGCAGGTCGACCTGATTATCCGTGGCATTTGCCGGCTCCGACCCGGGCTCCCGGGGCTCTCGGAGAACGTCCGGGTCGTCAGCATCATCGGGCGGTTCCTCGAGCACGCCCGGATTTACTACTTCGAGAACAACGGTGACCCGGAGTATTTCATCGGCAGCGCGGACCTCATGAAGCGCAACCTGGACGAGCGCATTGAGGTGCTCGCGCCGGTACGGTCTCCCGAGCACCGGGCGCAGCTTCGCGAGCTCCTCGAGCTGCAGCTGAACGACCGGCGGCAGGGATGGCGGCTGCGCGACGCAACCTGGGAGCGCGACCCCTCCGTCACCGAGCCCGGCTGCCAGGCGATCCTCCTCGAACGCGCCCCCTTCTCCTGACTGGCGGGATGCGCCCGGGCGCCGCGAGGCCGTACCATGCCCGCGGAGGCCTGCATGACTGACTGGATCGCCGAAGAGCACCGCTACCTCTTTCAGAACTATGGCCGGCAGCCGGTCGTCATTGAGCGCGGGCAGGGGACGCGCGCCTGGGACATCGAAGGGAACGAGTACCTCGATTTCGTCGGCGGAGTTGCCGTTAACGTCCTGGGTCACAGCCACCCGGCCGTTGTGGCGGCCATTGCCGACCAGGCGGCCCGGGTCATCCACACGTCGAACCTTTTCTACACCACGCCCATGATTGAGCTCGCGCGGCTGCTCGTCGAACGGTCGGGGCTCGACCGAGCGTTCTTCTGCAATTCCGGCACCGAAGCGGTCGAAGCCGCCATGAAGCTTGCCAGGCGCTGGGGATACGATACCCGCGGTGGGGCGTTCGAAATCATCACCACCACCGACAGCTTCCACGGGCGAACCATGGGCTCGCTGTCGGCGACCGGGAACCAGCGCTACCGCGAGCCGTTCGAGCCGCTCGTTCCCGGGTTCCGGATCGTTCCCTGGAACGACCTCGAAGCCGTCCGGCAGGCGACCAACGACCGAACGGTCGCGGTCATGGTCGAACCGATCCAGGGCGAGGGCGGCGTCAACATGCCCGCGCCGGGCTACCTTGCCGGGCTCCGCGCCTGGTGCGACGAACGCGGCCTCCTGCTGATCTTTGACGAGGTCCAAACCGGCATCGGTCGCACGGGGACGTTCTTCGCCTTCGAACACGACGGCGTGCGGCCCGACATCATGGCCCTGGCGAAGGGGCTTGCCGGCGGCGTGCCGATCGGCGCAATCCTCGCCCGGGACGAGGTCGCGGCCCACTTCGTGAAAGGCGACCACGGCAGCACCTTCGGCGGGAACCCGCTCGCCGCTGCTGCCGCCCTGGCGACCGTCCGTGAAGTGCTCGCTCCCGGGTTCCTCGAGCGCGCCCGTGCGGCCTCGGCCCGGCTGGCAGAGCGGCTCCGCTCGCTTGAAGACCGGTACGGGCTGGTCACCGAGGTGCGCGGCCGCGGCATGCTGCTGGCCATCGGCCTTGCTCGCGATTGTTCGGCCGAGCTGGTCGATGAGGCGCGCCGGCGCGGCCTGCTGGTCAACAACGTCCGACCCAATGCTGTTCGCCTGATGCCACCGCTTACCGTCTCCGACGACGAAATCGACCGGGCATGCGACATCCTCGAAGCGTCGATTCGCGCGCTCGAGGGCGCAGGCAGCAAGTAGCACGGAGGCGAACACCGCAGATGTGGGCAGTGCTGGTTCTGGAGCTTGCGGGCGGGCTGGTCCTCGGATGGGTCGGCTGGCTCGCGCTGACCGGGAAGCTTCCCCGGCAGGGTTTTGCGGGGATTCGCACCCGCTACACGCTGTCCAGCGACCAGCGATGGGAAGCGGTCCACCGTCACGGGGGTGCTTACCTCGTATTCGGGGCTGTGGCCGTAGCCGCTGCCGCCCTGGCTCTCCTCCCGTTCGCGATTGCCGGCGCGCTGCCGCAGGGATTCACCGTGGCTGCCGTCCTTGCAATCGCCGTTGTGGCGGTGGGTTCCGCACTGGCCGCCTGGCGCATTGGCGAATCCCGCGCCCGCGCTGAACTGGGCGATTGATGGCGGGTTTCCTGCTGCCGGGCGCCCGGCGATACTGAGGCAACACCGCAATTCGCCCGGGGAGCCAGCGTGCCGAAGCTCGTCCTTGCCTACTCCGGTGGCCTCGATACCACCACCGCCATCAAGTGGCTGACCGTCGAACAGGGCTACGAGGTCATCGCCCTGAATATCAATGTCGGCAAGAGCCGCGAACAGCCGGTCGTCGAATCGCGAGGGCTCGCCGCCGGCGCCGTCAAAGTGCGCGTCATTGACGCCCGCGAGGATTTCCTCCGCTACTTCGCCTTCCCGGCGCTTGCCGCCGGGGCCGTCTACCAGGACCAGTATCCGCTGGCGACGGCGCTCGCCCGGCCGCTCATGGCCAAGCTGCTGGTTGATGTCGCCCACGAAGAGGGCGCCGTGGCCGTGGCCCACGGCTGCACCGGCAAGGGGAACGACCAGGTTCGCTTCGATGTCGGCATCCAGACGCTCGACCCGAATCTGAAGATCGTCGCCCCCACCCGCGAGAACGCCATGCCGCGCGAGTACCAGATTGAGTACCTCAAGCGGCACGGCGTGGACATCCCGTGGGGCGACAAGGGCCCGTTCAGCATCGACGAGAACCTGTGGGGCCGCAGCGCCGAAGCGGGAGTCCTCGAAGACCCCTGGGCCGAGCCCCCGCGCGAGGCGTACGAGTGGACGCGCGACCCGGAAGAAGCGCCTGCCACACCTGCGTACGTCGAGATTGAGTTCGAATCCGGAGTTCCCGTCCGGCTCGATGGGCAGGAGCTCGGCCCGGTCGAGCTCGTCGAGCGGCTGAACGACCTCGGCGGCCTGCACGGCGTGGGGCGCATCGACCACATCGAAGACCGCCTCGTCGGCATCAAGAGCCGGGAGATCTACGAGGCGCCGGCTGCGGTCATTCTCCACACCGCCCACGCCGCCCTCGAGGCGATGACACTCTCGAAACAGCAGCTCAGGCTGAAGAAGTACATTGCCACCGAGTACGCAGAGCTCATCTACAACGGCCTCTGGTTCAGCGCCCACCACCAGGACCTCGCTGCCTACGTCGCCAGCACGCAGCGTCACGTGACCGGCACAATCCGGGTCAAGCTTCAGCGTGGACGGGCCGTCGTAGTCGGCCGCAAGGCGCCCCGTTCGCTGTACGACCGGGGGCTCGCTACCTATGATCGGGGCGACACCTACGACCAGTCGGCGGCAGTCGGCTTCATCACCATCTGGGGCCTCCAAACCCGCACGCAGGTCCGGACGCAGCTGCTGGCCGACCTGCCCGAGGCGCTCCGTATCGCGACGCCGCACCAGCACGACTGACCAGAGGGGAACGATCACCATGGCCGTTGCGACCGAACCAGCGGGCTCCGTCAGCTATGAAGGCCCGAGCCCGGATACCGAATTCCTGGGGTATGCACAGGCGAACTTCCTCGTGACCGTCCCCGGGTGGAAGGCCCGCGAAGTGGCGGTCCTGCTCAATGCCCCCGCTGCCCGCCGGCTCATCCGGGAGCTGGGGCGCGAGGACACACCGGAGCTTCGGGACGAGCTGGCCCGCATTGTCGGGGAGGCCTGGCTCCGGCGGGTGGTCGAAGGACGCGCCCCGTTCGAGTCGATCGTCACCGTCTCCAACGGCTTCCTCGACGAGCACCCCGACCTCCTCGCCGAGGTCCGCGCGACCGCAGCATCCTGACATGGACGCGCCCGGGCGCGAGTGGTGGCGGGATGCCGTCTGCTACCAAATCTATCCGCGGAGCTTCCAGGACTCGAACGGCGACGGTATTGGTGACCTCGAGGGCATCATCCAGCGGCTGGACTACCTGAACGACGGCACGCCGCACTCGCTGGGCATCGATGCGGTCTGGCTTTCGCCGACATACCCCTCGCCCATGGCCGATTTCGGCTACGACGTGGCGGACTACTGCGACGTCCACCCGGATTTTGGCACCCTCGAAACTATGGACCGCCTTATCGCCGAGTGCCATCGGCGCGGCATCCGTGTCCTGCTTGACTGGGTCCCAAACCACACGAGCGACCAGCACCCCTGGTTCATCGAATCCCGCTCGTCCCGCGAGAGCCCGAAGCGCGACTGGTACATCTGGCGGGACCCGCGCCCGGATGGCTCGCCGCCGAACAACTGGCGCTCGGTCTTCGGCGGCCCCGCATGGACGTTCGACGAGCGGACCGGCCAGTACTACCTGCACTCATTTCTGAAGGAGCAGCCCGACCTGAACTGGCGCAACCCGGAGGTCGAGGCGGCCATGCTCCAGACGCTCCGCTTCTGGTTCGAACGCGGCGTCGACGGATTCCGTATCGACGTCATCGGGCGCATCCTGAAGCATCCAGACCTCCCGGATAACCCGCCCAACCCCGAGTGGCAGCCGGGAGACCGGGAGCGGTTCAGCCAGCTCTGGATCTACAACCACAACTACCCCGACGTGTTCGAGGCGGTGAAGCGCATCCGGAAGGTCTTCGACGAGTACCCGGGGCGGGTCGCTGTCGGGGAAGTGTTTGGTACGCCGGAGGAGATAGCGCGCTACTACGGGGACGCCGATTCGCCCGGCCTCCATCTCGCCTTCAACTTTCACTTCATCCACGAACGCGGGCATGCCATCACCCCGTGGGAAGCACCGGTCCTGCGCCGCATCATCGCGAACGCCGAGGCGACCGTTCCTCCGTTCAGCCAGCCTTGCTTCGCCCTGAACAACCACGACCGCTCCCGCTTCGTCACCCGGCAGAACCACGACGGTCACGGACTCGAACGGGCGCGGGCTGCGCCGCTCCTCCTGCTTGGCCTGCGCAACACGCCCTTTCTCTACTACGGCGAAGAGATCGGCATGGCCGATGTCGATATCCCGCCCGAGCGCCAGCAGGACCCTGCCCGGTTCAGGTCGGTCGGGCGCGACCCGGAACGTACGCCGATGCAGTGGGATGCCTCGCCGGGGCGCGGCTTCACGACGGGCGAGCCCTGGCTCCCATTCGGTCCGCCTTCCCCGAACGTGGCCGAGCAGGATGGCGACCCCGACTCCCTCCTCTCGCTCTACCGGCGCGCCGTCTGGCTGCGGAAAGAGCTCCCGGCGCTGCGGGTGGGGTCGCTTACGGACCTGGGCGGCGACGACTCCGTCGTCTCGTGGTGGCGGCAGGCCCCGGGAGCGCCCGGGGTTGCCGTGGCGATCAATACGGCGACCGTCCCTGCGCGGGCGCAGCTCCCGTTCCCGCGCGGCCGCATCGTGCTCTGCACCGTGCGGGCGCGCGAAGGAGAACGCGCCGGCGGCGAAATTGAGCTGCCGCCGCTCGGCGCGGCATGGATTGCTGAAGAGGCGTAGGTCACCCCCGGGCCCGGCTTTGGTATCCTCAGCGGCGTGGCCGGTCAGCGTCGCCGCGTCCTCATTCCCGGGCCAAAGGACGGTGCGGGGCAGCGCCCAGCTGAAGGGAGCGGTCCCGCTTCGCCTGGGGCGCCGGAGACATGCGATTGTCCGGGGCTCGACCCTGCCGACTGGGACGGCGTCGAGAGTGACTGGAACGACATAACGTTTGTTGCCACCACCGTGAACGCGGTCGCTGGGGTGCCGGTGGGATTCGAGAACGCCCGGCGGGCGCTGTTTGACCGCGCCGCAGCGCTTGGTGCAACACTCCCCGAGGGTGCCATGCTCCTCATCGGCGAGGGCCGGTTCCGGCGCCCGCTCCTGCTCGAGGTGGAGGATGTGCCGGACGGGGCGCGCGACGTCGTCCGGCCAGGAGGGGTCGCGTTCACCCGCCTCGTCCATGCGCCCTGGGGCGAGCTTGCGCGCGCCGCCAAACAGCTCCGCACTGAGGCCGAGCAGCGGTACCGGCGTCAGCCCGCAAACCTGTATGCCTGGTATCTCACCTGCCGCATCTGTTCACGTGAGCGGAATTTTGAAACACTCCTCGTTGCGCACTACCCGGCGTGAGCACCGATGACCAGCTGACGCTCTTCGGCCGCGTCGCCCTTGCGCTCGTTCTCGGCGCGCTGGTCGGCCTCGAGCGCGAATTCCGCGGCCACGAAGCCGGCATTCGCACCAACTCGCTCGTCTGCGGCGCTTCGGCGCTCTTCGGCTCCATCTCGCTTGAGCTTGGAGACGACCGGGTTGCCGCCGCGGTCGTCCAGGGGATCGGGTTTATCGGCGCCGGCATCGTCTTCCAGCGCGGGCGGACCGTGCACGGGGTCACGACCGCAGCGACGATTTGGATGATGGCAGCGCTGGGGCTTGCCGTGGCGAGCCGGCTCTATCTGCTCGCCGGCATGGTCGCAGCAACAGTGGTCGTCCTCCTCGAGCTCGCGCCGGTCAGCGACTGGGTGCTCGCCCACTCCCGCAGGCGGGGGTTCATCCACGGCACAGGCCGCTCCCGCCAGGCCGACAGCAGTCATGACGCCGGCGATGGCCCGCCGGTATCATAAGCGTCACCATGCCCTCCGCCTCCTCGCGACTGCTCCTTCGACGGCCCGGCGGCGCCTAGCCGGCCGGGCGTACCGGGCTTACCCTTCGACCAACCCTGGCACCCCAACCGCTGGAGCTGATCATGCCTGATCGCTACGACCCCGCCGTGATCGAACCGAAGTGGCGCGAGCGCTGGCTCGCCGACCGGCTCTACCACGCTCCCGATGACGACCCCCGGCCGAAGTGGTACGCGCTCACGATGTTCCCGTACCCCTCGGGCGATCTTCACACGGGCCACTGGTACGCCATGGCGCCCAGCGATGCCGCCGCCCGCTATCGGCGGATGCTGGGGTACAACGTCCTCTTCCCGATGGGTTTTGATGCGTTCGGGCTGCCTGCGGAAAACGCGGCCATTAAGCGGGGCATCGACCCCAAGGCATGGACGTACGCCAACATCGACCGCATGCGCGGCCAGCTCCGGATGATGGGCGCGTCGTTTGACTGGGACCGTGAGATCATCACGAGCGACCCCGAGTATTACAAGTGGACCCAGTGGTGGTTCCTCAAGTTCTACGAAAAAGGCCTGGCATACCGCGCAGAAGCGGCAGCCAACTGGTGCCCCGGCTGCCAAACCGTTCTGGCAAACGAGCAGGTCATCGATGGGCGCTGTGAGCGCTCTGACGATATCGTCGAACGCCGCTTCCTGACCCAGTGGTTCTTCCGCATCACGGCCTACGCCGAAGAACTGCTCAGGTTCGAGGGCATCGACTGGCCTGAGCGAATCAAAGTCATGCAGACGAACTGGATCGGGCGGTCAGAAGGCGCAACACTCACTTTCCCTGTCGATGTCCCGGGCATCGATGCGCCAATCAGCGTGTTTACGACACGGCCCGACACCGTCTACGGGGCAACGTTCATGGTGCTCGCGCCCGAGCACCCGCTGGTTGAGCGCATTACCACGCCGGAACGCCGCGCCGCCGTCGAGGAGTACCGGGTTTTCACCAGCCGCCAGACGGAAATCGAACGGCTCTCCACGGAAAAGGAGAAGACCGGCGCGTTCACCGGCGCCTACGCCATCAACCCCTTCAACGGACAGCGCATCCCTATCTGGATTGCCGATTACGTGCTGGTCACCTACGGGACCGGCGCGATCATGGCAGTACCCGCCCATGACCAGCGCGACTTCGAATTTGCGCAGAAGTACGGCCTGCCCATTATCCCGGTCTTCGACCACCCGGAAATCGATGTCACGCAGCCGCTGAAGGCGGCGTTCGAGCGCGGCACGAGGATGATTAACTCGGGCCCGTTCGATGGTACGCCGGCGGAAGAAGCCATCAGCCGGGTTATTGCCTACGCCGAAGAGCGCGGCATCGGGAAAGCAACTGTCACCTACCGGCTGCGCGATTGGCTGATCTCCCGGCAGCGCTACTGGGGCGCACCGATTCCCATCATTCACTGCCCGGACCACGGCATTGTGCCGGTCCCCGAGAAGGACCTGCCAGTCCTGCTGCCGGAGAACGTGAAGTTCGACCCCACGGGTCAGTCCCCGCTCACGCAGGTTGAGGAGTGGGTGAACGTGCCGTGTCCGATTGACGGCCGGCCTGCGCGCCGCGAGACGGACACGATGGACACGTTCATGTGCTCCAGCTGGTACCAGATGCGCTACATCGACCCGCACAACGACGAGGCCCCGTTTCGGAAAGAGCTCGCCCGGAAGTGGCTTCCTGTGGACCAGTACACCGGCGGGGCCGAGCACGCGGTCATGCACCTGCTCTACACGCGCTTCTTCTGGAAGGCGGCACGCGACCTGGGCATGGTCGAAGGCGACGAGCCGATGCTCCGGCTGTTCAACCAGGGCGTCATCCTCGGGCCGGACGGCAACCGCATGTCCAAGAGCCGCGGCAATGTTGTGGCGCCCGACGAACAGGTCGCCCAGTGGGGCGCTGACTGCTTCCGCTGCCAGCTGATGTTCGTCGGACCGTGGGACCAGGGCGGGCCGTACAACCCCACGGGCATGGCGGGCATCTCCCGCTGGCTCCACCGCCTCTGGTCGCTCGTGGTTGACCCTGTCGAACTCACCGATGCGCCCGATGCTCCGGCGACCCGGGAGATCCGGCGCATCACCCACAAGACCATCCTGGCCGCCACTCAGGACATTGAGCACTTCCGCTTCAATACGATGATTTCGCGCCTCATGGAGCACTCCTCGGCGCTCCAGCGCGCGCGCGAGGCCGGCCCCGTCGACCGGGCCGCCTGGGAGGAGGGCATCCGTACGGCGCTCCTGCTCACCGCGCCGCTGGCGCCCCACATTACCGAGGAACTTTGGGAGCGGATCGGCGGGCCCTACTCCATCCACCAGCAGCGCTGGCCGGAAGCCGACCCCGAGCTGGCCCGCGATGAGGAGGTGGAGATCGCCGTCCAGGTGAATGGCAAGGTCCGCGACCGGCTTACGGTGCCGGCCGATGCCGACGAGGCGTTCGTCGTCGCCCGCGTCCGCCAGCTTCAGCGTGTCGCTGCCCTGCTCGATGGAAAGGAACCCCGCAAGGTGATCTACGTGCCGGGCAAGCTGGTGAACATCGTCCTTTGATTGCGTTTCGCGCTGAGCTTAGGGTGCGAAATCACGGGGAATTTACATTTGCCGGTGGACGTTCGGTAGCTCCCGCGGTACGTTCGCAGGAGGAGCCTGCGTGCACCCCGCAAGCACGCGGTCCCAGGAGGGCACCGTATGCAAATCAAGAAGAACCCGCCCGCACCCGTCTACCCGGACGCTGTGAGTCGCTATGAGCGGGAGCGCATGGTCCCCGAGGCAGAGCAGCACGGGGACATTTCGACGGAAGCGGTCTACGGCCGCGGAGCAGCTGGCCGGCCCGGGGCCACTGCCCCGCGCGTGGAGGAGCCGCGCAGCGAGGCACCTGCGCGCAGCGAGAGCACCATCGACCGCCACTCGTCGTTCGATGGGCGTTTTGAGACGGAGCAAGATTTGCGCATTGAAGGGGCAATTAGCGGCGAAGTGATCTGCCGCGGCATGCTGACCCTCGAGAAGGATGCCTCCGCCCGGGCCCGTATCCAGGCCCGCGAAGCCGTGGTCAAAGGACGGCTCGAAGGGGATATTGTCTGCTCAGCCCGGCTGACTATCGCCTCGTCGGCAGTGGTGACCGGAACAATCCGCGCCCCAATTCTCGTCGTCGAGGAGGGCGCCTCGATCTCGGGCAATGTCGACACTACCCAGAAATCGAGCGATATCGTTTCCCGGTCTGCGCGGGCCGGAGATGTGGCAGCAACGGCCGAGATGCCCGCTTCCCGGACGGTTCGGCGCGAAGCGCCATCATTTGCGCTGGTATCGAGCGAAGCTGAGCCAGCAACCGCCGACCGGCGCTGAGCGCTCACTCAGGTTCGTCCGGGCCTTAGCCCTGCCATCAGGAAGGGGTTCGCCAGAGCGGCGAACCCCTTCTGTATTGCTCGAATGCTGCAGTTCGCCGTAAAGGCGACGCTCAGGCGACAGTGAAGTACACGACTCCGTCGACGACCCACGTGTTGGCGCTTTTGCCCGTTCGCCTCGCGGCTCGGCTGATGCGCATAGCGATCGAGCGGGGCGTCTCACCCGGGCCCGGAACGAGTTTTCCAACCTTGCCCTGTGGAACCTGTTCCACGTACTTCTCGTACTCACGCATCCGTGCTGCGAGACGGCCCGTTTGCCGTGGCGGACGCGGGGCCTCCGAGTCCCTGATAACTGCGAATTCTGCCATCCAGTCGCCTCCTCGAAATCGTGCGTGAAAAGCCGTGTATACGGGTTGCATGCGCAGGATAGCGACACGCGGACGCAATGACAAAATCGGGAAACGAGTCAGGACTGCTCGCGGTCCAGCTGCTCCAGGTTGTCACGCACCGAGCCGAGGAGCTGGGTGAGAAGCCGTTCGAGCCGCTGGAGCACTTCCCGGGTGTATCGGTTCAGGTTTTCGAGCTCCTGGCGGGTCGCTTCGGCCGCTTCGCTCAGGTGTGCGGCAGCCGTCGCATCGGCCTCAGCGATGATCTGCCTGGCGCGGGCCTCGGCATCCATCAGGAGCTGCTGCGCCCGCTCCTGCGCTGCGCGCGTCAGCGCGTGCTCGTCTATGAGACGAGCGCGCTCCTGCTCGGCCCGTTCGAGCGTCCGTCGCGCGGTCAGATGCGCGTCATCGATAATCTGCTGCCGCGCTTCGAGCACCTGCTGCGCCTGCCGCAGGTCCGCCGGGATGGCGAGGCGGAGCTGGTCGATGAGGTCGAGCAGCCGTCTCCGGTCGATGACGAGGTTGCCCCCGACCGGAAGCCTGCGTGATTCGATGACGAGCTGCTCCAGCCCATCGATCAAATCGAGAAATTCGAGCTGAGGCCCTTCCGGGCTCACGGTTACTCCTGCCCGAGCTTCCGGCGAAGCGCCGCGCGGACGTGCGGCGGGACAAGGTCGGCAACGTCATACCCCAGCCGCGATACCTCGCGGATGCGGCTCGCGCTGATGTACAGGAACTCCTGGTTGGCCATCAGGAAGACGGACTCGAGGTGTGGGGCCATTTTCCGGTTCATCATCGCCATGTCGAACTCCACCTCGAAGTCGCTCACCGCCCGGATGCCGCGCACAATGGCAACCGCACCCTTGCGCTTGGCGAATTCGACAGTCATCTCGTCGAAGCCCTCGACCTCGACGGTCGGGAGATTGGCCACCGCCTGCTTCACCATGTCGATCCGCTCTTCCCAGGTGAACATCGTCGCCTTATCCCGCCCCTTCACGACGGCGACGATCACGCGGTCGAACAGGTGGGTCATGCGTACGATGAGGTCGAGGTGACCGTTGGTGACCGGGTCGAACCCGCCCGGGTAGACTGCAATCCTCATTCGCCCTCCAGGTGGCCGTAAAACGCGACGGCGGTGTCGCCGTAGGTGCGCCGGTCAAGGAGCTGGAGCCCACGTGGCCGCACCGGCGGATTGTACCGGCTTCCATGCTCGAAGACGATCCGCCCGCCGGGCGCCAGGAGCGGGCTGAGCCGCACCAGCACCTCCTCCCTGGCCGGGTCGTCGTAGGGCGGGTCCATGAAGACCAGGTCGAAGGTGCCTTCGAGGCGGTCGAGCGCCGCGGGGAGCCGACCGCGGAGGACGGTCCCCTGAGCCGAGAAGCCCGCACGGGCGAGACTCTGGAGGATGGCGTCGACACAGGCAGCATCGCCTTCGAGGAACGTAGCGTGCGCTGCGCCGCGACTCAGGGCTTCGATGCCCAGGGCACCGGTCCCAGCATACAGGTCGAGCACGCGGGCACCGCGGACGCTCTCGCCGAGAATATTGAAGACTGCCTCGCGGACGAGGCCGGAGGTGGGCCGCAAGCGGACACCGCGAGGCTCAACCAGCGGCACCCCGCGGGCACTGCCTCCGGCGATGCGGACACCCTTGCCGGCCATCAGTTGCCTGCCGTCGGAGAGGGGGTCGTGGTCGCGGCCTGCCGGGGCCGGACAACCACGTCGACCGAATTCTCGAAGAGTGCCGCCCCGTCGCTCAAGGTCAGGGAGATGGTGTACGTGCCCGGTTCGGACGGCGTGAACCACCGCGCCGACCCGCGGCCGGTGTCTTCGATTGTGCCGCCGCTGACCGACCATTTCGGCTTCAGGTCCTCGGCGTTCGGCTGCATAAGGGTCGGGAGGCCGCTGGTGACGAACGGGACGAGCGCCGGCCAGATGTCCCCGAGGAGAACGTTCTCCGAAGCATCCTCAATGGCGACGCCACCCAGCCGGAAGGTCGGGATGAGCTCCAGCTTGAAGCCGATACTGAAAACGTTCTCGAGGTAAATCGTGCGGCTGCCGCCGCCCTGTGCCTGTTTGTAGCTGAACGCCACCGTCGCTGTCTCCGGGTACCAGCGGATGCCGGTGAGCCCCTCGTCGCGGTCGATGTTGGTGCCCGCGACGTCCACCTGGGTACTGACGGTGATCGCCTCGGCCTGTGCGCGAATCGAGATGCGCGTCGCGATGTTCATGGCATCGATCAGGGTGAGCCGGTTAATCGTTTCGCCGCCTGTTTCAGTCGCGTAGGGGGAAACGGTCAGCACCAGCTTTGAGGGCTGCACGCGCCCGGTCAGGAAGGCAAGCACCTCAGGCATCACCAGCCGGAACGTCGCCTGGTCGCGATAGGGGGCGATTTTGATCAGGTCCACGCGTTCGGCAATTGCCTGGTAGTCGTAGGCCCCTTCGTCGATGCGGTTCTGCGTCTTGATCGGCGAAGGCAGCGTCACGGTCACTTTCTTCCCCTGCGCATGGAGCACCTCGGCAAGCTCGCCGATGAAGAGCGTGAACGACGTGCGCTGGGTGGCGGGCAGGTCCAGGTAGGCGATGTCGATGCCATTGACGCCGGCTTCGTTGACCTTCGCGACGATCTGCTGGACGTGATTCGTCCGCGAGCGGGCATCGGCCAGCAGCGACTCGACGACGGCGACCTGCCCCGGGACCGATGCATTCGCAGCGATGACGGGATACACCTCGTAGGTCGAGCTTTTCGGAATAGTCCGGCTGAGTTCGCCCGCGACGCCGCCGTCGGCCGACGGCGCGAAGTCGATGGGGTGGACAATGGTCACGTGCGGGATGGCCTGCTGGTTGAGCGTGGCGTTGTGCGGCAGGTAGGCCACCACCTCGCCGGCCGGGGTGTTCCGCCGCAGCACCGCGATGACGGCCGGCGCGTCCTTGAAGGTGCCGGTGACCACCGCACCCTGCGCATCGGGCACCGCCGGGGCGACCGGCTCCCAGCGCTTCGCTACCTCGTCATACCGGAAAAAGCTGAGCATGCGCCCGTCGGTGGCCGGTTTCAGCAGGGCAGCCTGCACCTGCAGGTCGAACCCGGGCTGCGTTGCCTGCACCTTCGGGTTCAACTCGAAGATTCGAGAGGCGAACTCGTAGCCGTCCGGGGCTGCGATGTTCCGGTCCGACGGGCAGTAGACCTCAACACAGTCGCCGCCCCCGCACAGGCGGCCGTATCCAAACCACCCGAGCAGCGCGACGCCCACGAGGATGGCGGCGAGCGCGGCGACGCGGGCTGTCGGCCGCTGCCCGGGCCGGCCCCCAAAGACCTGGTTGCCGCCGCCTGCTCCCCAGGGCAGGCGGCTGCCCCCTCGCATCATCGGCGTGGGTGCTCCGCATGGGCGTTGAGCTGGCTATGACCGTCTCGCAAGTCGGACCTCGGTCTCGATTATGCGGCCATTCCGATTGAGGACAACCTTCACCGTTTCGCCCGGCTGATGCTTCGCCAGCGCGTTCAGCAGCGGGGTTTGCGCGTCGACCGCGGTGTCGCCGACCCGCACGATGACGTCGCCGGCCCGGACCCCTGCCTGCGCGGCAGCCCCACCCTGGGCAACTGCCAGGACGACCGCGCCGGTGCTGGTCGGCAGCGCAGGCAGGCGCGCTGCCACCTCGTCGTTCAGATCGAGGTGCTCCAGCTGGAGTGATGGCCGGGCGATCGGGCCGCGAGCGGCGATGATCAGGTTGGCGATCTCCATTACCCGGCGCGACGGTATGGCGAAAGCCACGCCCTCAACCGGCTGCCCGCCGTTCGACTGGCGCAGGATCGTCGTCGGCATGCCCACCAGCTGCCCTGCCAGGTTCACCAGCGCGCCGCCGCTGTTGCCGCTGTTGATTGCCGCATCGGTCTGGATGATGTCGTCGTGGCGCATGCCGTCGAGCACGCGGGACCTGTTCAGCCCGCTGACGACCCCGACCGTCACCGACCCGTAGAGCTCGCCGAGCGGGTTGCCGATTGCCAGGACCGTTTCCCCCGGCTCGAGCTCGGCCGAATCCCCGACTTCGATGACGGAAAGGCCAACCGGGGCCACCTGGAGGACTGCAATGTCGTTGAACGGGTAGTCGTGCCCGATGAGTACCGCGGGGCGCTCGCTCCCATCCGCAAACACCACCTTCAGCTGGTCGGTCCCCATGACGACGTGAGCGTTGGTCACGATGTACCCCTCGGCGCTCACGACGACGCCGCTTCCCACGTCGAGGCTCCGCCGGGTCGCGCTTTCAACGCGGACGACTGCCGGGCTTGCCTTCCGTGCTGCGGCTGTGATTGCGGTCGTCAGGTCGAGGTCGAGGGAGCCCCCCGCCTCTCCGCGCGATACGTCGCCAGCCACGGGATCGTCGTCGAGACGCGCGGCGATCAGCCCGCCCGCGAGGCCACCGGTAATTGCCCCGACGACCAGCCCGGCGATGCCGACGATCAGCGCTGGCCGCCACCGGCGGTCGCCCTGCGGTGCGGGCGGAGCCGGTGGCGGGCTGGGCGGAGGCTCTGCCGCCGGGGACCGCAGTGCGGGCTCGGACGGTGGCCGCCAGACTGTCCCACTGGTGCCGGATTCCCCCGGTCCGGTCGTCATATGGTCACGCATCTCCCAAATTGCCGCCGGACGAGCGCCATCGGTATACTTCGGCGGGAACTGAGGCAACGCGCGGCCTCAGTTCCTTTGTTCTCGCGCGGTATTGGCTAGGGTACGACATGACTGATAAGCCCGTTCCACTGACCCGTGAAGGAAAAGCAAAGCTTGAGCAGGAGCTTGAACAGCTGAGGATTCGGCGTCGCGAAGTCGCGGAGCTCATCCATAACGCGCAGGAGCAGGGCTCAAGCCAGGCTGACGCCGAGTACGATGATGCGAAGCTCGAGCAGGGCCGCGTCGAGGGCCGGATTCTCGAGATTGAGGACATCCTCCGCCGCGCCAAGATCATCGATGAGGAGGCCGCACATGCGGCCGGGCGGGTTGTGGTCGGCTCCACCGTCGAGGTCGACCAGGACGGTACCATCCGCACCTACAAGATCGTCGGCCCTCCAGAGGCCGACCCGCTCAACGGGAAGATTTCCAATGATTCCCCGGTTGGCACGGCCCTGCTGGGGAAGGCCGTCGGCGATGTTGTCTCGGTGAATGTTCCCAAAGGGGTCATCAAGCTCAAGGTGCTGAAGATCGACTGACGCCGCGGTCGAGCGCACAATTCCAGCTGCGACGGGCCGCCAGGACGCGGCCCGTCGTCGTGAAGGAGCCGTTCGTGGATGAACTGATGGCGCAGCGGCTGGCGAAGCTCGAGGAGCTCCGCCGCCTCGGCATCGACCCGTACCCCCCGCGATGGGAGCGTTCCCATACCTCCCGCGAGGTGGTCGCGATGGTCGAGTCCCTGCCCGCCGACCAGTCTGAAGCGGCAGGCGTGACGGTCCGCGTTGCCGGCCGCGTCGTCGCGCGGCGGGACATGGGCAAGGCGACGTTTATGGACCTCCTCGATGGGTACGGCCGGCTCCAGGTCCTTCTCCGCGCCAACACCACGGATCGATACGACCTGCTGCGGCTCGTCGACCTCGGCGACTTCATCGGCGTGACCGGCACGCCCATCCGCACCCGGACGGGACAGCCGACGGTCCAGGCGTCGACCTGGACCATGCTGGCCAAAGCGCTCCATGCGCCCCCCGAGAAGTACCACGGGCTCTCCGACCCCGACCTGCGCCAGCGACGCCGCTACCTCGACCTGATGGCCAACGAGGAAACCCGGCGCGTCTTCGAAATCCGCAGCCGCACGGTCGCCGCAATCCGGCGGTTCTTGGACGACCGTGGCTTCCTCGAGGTCGAGACGCCGATCCTGCAGGTGAGCGAGGGCGGTGCGGCGGCCCGCCCGTTCGTCACGCACTTCAATGCCCTCGATGAGCCCCGCGTTCTCCGCATCAGCCTCGAGCTCCATCTGAAGCGGCTGCTCGTGGGCGGCTTCGAGCGCGTCTACGAAATCGGTCGGAACTTCCGGAACGAAGGGATGAGCTTTAAGCACAATCCCGAATTCACGATGCTCGAATCCTACGAGGCGTACGCGGACTACAACGACGTAGCCGAGATGACCGAGGAGATGATCAGCACCGTTGCGCGCCAGGTGCTCGGCACCACCGTCATTGAGTTCCGCGGCCACCAGATCGATCTTGCGCCGCCGTGGCGCCGGATGACCTTCATCGAGGCGCTTCGCGAATTCGGCGGCCCCGATCTCGAGGCGATTACCGACTCCGACACCCTGCGTGACGAGCTCCGCCGCCGCGGGCTCCCGGTCACCGACCAGATGGGGTACGGCAAGCTCGCCGACGAAGCGATGTCCCACTACGTCGAGCCGAACCTCATCCAGCCGACATTCCTCCTCGATTACCCGGTCGAGCTTTCGCCGCTCGCCAAGCGCAAGCCCGAAAACCCGCGCCTCGTCGAGCGGTTTGAGTGCTTTATTGCCGGGTTCGAATGCGGGAATGCCTACACCGAACTGAACGATCCGCTCGATCAGCGGCAGCGGTTCGAACAGCAGCTGGCACTCAAGGCGGCGGGTGATGAAGAAGTCGAGCTGGTCGATGAAGATTTCCTCTTCGCGCTCGAACACGGCATGCCGCCAACCGGCGGATTCGGCATGGGGGTCGACCGCCTGGTGATGCTGCTCACCGGACAGCCGTCCATCCGCGAGGTCATCCTCTTCCCGCCGGTGCGGGCGCGCGAGGACTGACGCGTGGAGCCGCTCGAACGGCACCACACCGCGACGGCCTACATCGTTGCCGGAGGCCGAACCCTGCTCCTCTGGCATCGGGGCCTGCGCATGTGGCTTCCACCGGGCGGCCACCTCGAGCCAAACGAAGACCCCGTGCAGGGCGCCATCCGCGAGGCGCGGGAGGAAGCCGGGCTTGCCGTGGAAGTCATCCCCCCGCCGGGGCTTATCGCCGTCGAGCGGCCGCTGGTGCTGCCGCCGCCCGCGGTCATCCTCATCGAGGACATCGTCCGGTCCGACCAGCCGTTCCACCAGCACATCGACCACGTCTATTTCACTGCGGCCCTCGAGCAGGTTGATTTTGAGGCGCCGGTGCCGCACGGCCCGCATCGCTGGGTCACGCTTCAGGATCTGCGCATCGCGGTTGCGCTCCCGGAACCCGGTGGTACGCTCGTCCCCGTTGCCGAGGACGTCCGCCTCCTCGGCATTCGCGCCATCGAGGCAGCCGCGAATCGCGGGAGCGTACCCGGATGCTGAGCCTGCAATTCATCCGTGAAAACACCGACCGCGTCCGACGCGACATGCTGCTCAGGAATGCGGATGTCAACATCGATCGCATTCTCCAGCTTGATGAGCAGCGGCGAGCGCTCCTCCAGCAGGTCGAGAGTCTCCGGGCAAAGCGCAACGCCGCGAGCAAGGCCATCGGTGCGTCCAAAGATCCGGCCGAGCGCGAAGCCCGTATCGCTGAAATGCGCCTCGTCGGTGACGAAATCGAGCGGCTGGAGGGCAAGCTCCGCTCCATTGAAGACGAGCTCCAGCGGCGTCTCTACGAGGTCCCAAACATCATCGATGAATCCGTTCCCCGGGGCCCGGACGAGACCTCGAATGTCGTCGTTGAAACCGTCGGTGAGCCCCGGGAGTTCGACTTCGTTCCGCGGCCGCACTGGGAACTCGGCGTCATCGTCGATGGGCTGGACATTGAGCGCGGCGCGAAGATGTCGGGCTCGCGGTTCTACGTCCTCAAAGGTCCGCTCGCCCGGCTGCAGCGTGCGCTCATCCAGTTCATGCTCGACGAGCACGTCGCCGCCGGGTTCACGGAAGCGTATGTGCCGTACATGCTCTCCGAGGCGTCGCTGCTCGCCTCCGGCCAGCTGCCGAAATTCCGGGATAACCTGTACCGCGACGCCGAGGAGGACTTCTATTTCATCCCTACCGCCGAAGTCGCACTCGTGAACTACCACCGCGACGAGATCATCCCGCCCGGCCAGCTGCCGCAGCGGTTCGTCGCCCATACGCCCTGCTTTCGTCGCGAAAAGATGAGCGCCGGCCGCGACGTGCGCGGCATCAAGCGCGGCCACCAGTTCGAGAAGGTCGAGATGTTCGTCTATTGCGAGCCGGAGGCCAGCCCCGCCGAGTTCGACCTGCTCGTGAGCCGGGCGAAGCACATCGCCGCAGCGCTCGAGCTGCCGCACCGGGTGGTCGCGCTGTGCAGCGGCGACCTCGGGTTCAACGCTGCGCGGACGTTCGATCTTGAGGTTTGGGCCCCCGGCCAGGGCGAGTGGCTGGAAGTCAGCTCGGCCTCCAACTGCCTGGATTTCCAGGCGCGGCGCGCCAACATCCGCTACCGCCCGGCCCCGGACGCGCCGCTCCGCCACCCGCATATGCTCAATGCATCGGGCCTTGCGCTCCCGCGGACCGTGATCGCAGTGATGGAAAACTACCAGCAGCCCGACGGGAGCATCGTCATCCCGGAACCGCTGCGCCGGTACATGAATGCCGACGTGATCCCGGCGGTAACTCCTTTGCCGCCGCAGCGGGATTGACCACGGCTTTACTTCTGTTCACGTTTCACACGCAAATTACACAACCGCGATCTCATCCAGTTCACCGGAACATTTCCCGGGCGCACACTCGTCTCCAGCACCAGATCCGAGCGTCACTGGAGGAATGGCATGCGCATCTTCAAGTTCGCCGCGGGCGCTGCACTTGTCGCAGCGCTCCTCCTCGGGAGTCTCGCCTCCGCCGGAGGCGCGCTGGCACAGTCGCCGCCGGAGCCGCCGTCGCGGTTCGCCGGGACGGTGACCATTGACGGCCAGCCCGCCCCCGCGGGGACAGCCATCGAGGCCCGGGTTGGCAGCGCCAGCTGCGGGGTGACAACCGTCTTCCTGCAGGGCGGGCAGGCCCGCTATGTCATCGACGTCGCCAGCGCGGCAGCCCAACCCAACTGCGGGACGCCGGGCGCGACCGTCACGTTCATCGTTGGCGGAGCCCCTGCGCCCCAGACCGGTTCGTGGCGCAACTACGAGCTGGCGCAACTCGACCTCGCGCTGACGAGGTCCACTCCGACCCCGGCGGTCTCCCCATCGCCGACGCCGACGCCGCGGCCGCCGGTGGCGGGCACATCCACGTCGGCGGCCGACGCCCCGAGCGCCTGGTGGCTGGTGGCCATGGCCGGTCTCGGCGCGCTCGGGTTTGCCGGCATGGGCTGGGCCGCCTCGCGGCGCGACTGACCGGCCCGCGTGACGCAGTTCGAACCCCGAACGTAACTGGACTGCCCCGGTCGCCGCAGGCAACCGGGGCAGTATCATTTTCAGCCATGACGGACGTTCAACATGGCCGGGCCGGCTCCATTGAGTGGGCTGCGGCGACGGATATCGGGCGCCGGCGGGACGAAAACCAGGACGCCTGGCTGGCCGAGGAGACGCCAGCCGGGCTGCTCCTCGGCGTGGCTGACGGGATGGGCGGTCACCCGAACGGGGCCTGGGCCAGCCGCTATGCCCTCGCCCTGTTTGCACAAGGCGTGCGGGCAAAAGGCGCGCGGGCTGCGGCCCCGAATCGCGTCGACCTCGGGCGGGTCGCCAGGGAAACCAACGCCAACCTCCGCCGCGAGGCGGCCCGGATTGGCACGCCCGGGGCCGGAACCACGCTGGTCGCAGCACTCATCCAGTCCAATCGCGTTCGCTGGGTCAACGTTGGAGACAGCCGGTTATACGTTGCGGCTGACGAGGAGCTGCTGCAGATTAGCCACGACCACAATCTTGCCGCGGGGCCGGGCGGGGACCCGCGGCTCGCCAACATCTTGACCCGCTGCCTCGGATCGGATACGGCCGAGCCGGATGTCGGTGTGGTTAAGCTCGGCGCCGGGGTCCTCCTCGCCACCGACGGGCTTTACCTGCTCGTGCCCGAAGGGTCACTTCGCGATGCCCTGGCCGCGCCGGTCCTCGCAGAGGCCGCTGAGTGGTTGGTTGAGCTCGCCAACGACGCCGGCGGGCCCGACAACATCACCGTCCTCCTGGCCCGGCCGATAGCTACCGGCTAGCGCCGGGAGGCGGTACGCTTCCTCCCGCAATCCCTA
Organism: Tepidiforma thermophila; assembly: GCF_002563855.1. Classification (NCBI taxonomy): domain Bacteria; kingdom Bacillati; phylum Chloroflexota; class Tepidiformia; order Tepidiformales; family Tepidiformaceae; genus Tepidiforma; species Tepidiforma thermophila. The sequence goes on along the minus strand of NZ_PDJQ01000001.1, from coordinate 1,955,057 downwards.
CCGGAGCACCCCATGAAGCTTCATGAGTATCAGGCGCGCGACCTGCTCGCGAAAAACGGCGTGCCGGTGACGGCAGGCCGCGTGGCTGCCACCCCGGCCGAGGCGCGGAAGATCGCCGAAGAACTCGGCGGCAAGGTCGTCGTCAAGGCCCAAATCCACGCGGGCGGCCGCGGCAAGGGCCGCCTCGTTGAACAGGCGGAGACCGCGGAGATGTACCAGAAACTGGTCTCCGACCCGGAGAACTACTCGGGCAAGGTCCGCGGCGACCGGGTCGGCGGTGTGCGGCTCGCCGACACCCCAGAAGAGGCCGAGCAGGCCGCCGCCGCCATCCTCGGGAAGTACCTCGTCTCTATTCAGACCGGCCCTGAAGGCAAGCTCGTCAAGCACGTGCTCGTCGCCGAGCAGACCGACATCGCGAAGGAGTACTACCTCGCCGCCATTATCGATGGCATGCAGGGCTGCCCGCTGATCATGGCCTCGGCCGAGGGTGGGCAGGAGATCGAGGTCGTCGCGCACCGAAATCCCGAGGCGATCGTTCGAATGCCCGTTCCCCCTGCTGCCGGCTACTCGCCGTACATCGGCCGAACGCTCGCCGCGCGCCTCGGCTTCACCGGCGACCAGGCCGACCAGTTCGGCCGCGTGGTTGAGGGCCTCTACCGGACGCTGATGGCCACCGATGCCAGCCTTGTCGAGATCAACCCGCTCGCCCTCACGACCGATGGCCGGGTCGTCGCCGTCGATGCCAAGCTCAACATCGACGACAACGCGCTCTTCCGCCAGAAGGAGCTTGCCGCCATGCGCGACCTCGACGAGGAGGACCCGCTCGAGGTCAAGGCCCAGCAGCTGGGCGTCGCCAACTTCATCAAACTCGACGGCAACATCGGCTGCATCGTGAACGGCGCGGGCCTCGCTATGGCGACGATGGATACTATCAAGCTGGCGGGCGGCGAACCGGCGAACTTCCTTGACATCGGCACGGTCAATGACCCGCAGCGCGTGGTCAACGCCATGAAGGTTATCCTCGAGGACCCGGCCGTGAAGGCGATCCTGGTGAACATCTTCGGCGGCATGGCCCGGGTCGACATCATCGCCCAGGGCGTCATCGAGGCGCACCGGCAGATGAAGATCGACGTTCCGGTCGTGATGCGGCTGGTCGGGACGAACCTTGCCGAAGGCGAGCAACTGATTCAGGAGTCCGGGCTCCCGCTCATCCGGGCGAACGGCCTGTTCGAAGCGGCGAAGAAGGCCGTGGAGGCCGCGAACGCGGCCTGAGCCGCCCGGTCCCGGTTCGCGGCACAACGAGGGCGCTCCGTTCGGAGCGCCCTCGTTGCATGCGCGATGCGCAGGGTCCGGGCTGGTGACCGTCTCAGCCCGCAGCGATTTTCCCGTTCGGGCTCCCTTCGCCCTTGGGCGGCCGGTCGAGGATTTCGTCGATCAGGCCGTACTCCTTGGCCGCAGGCGGGTCCAGCCAGAAGTCGCGGTCGGTGTCCTGTTCGATCTTCTCCATCGGCTGACCGGTCCGCTCCTGAATGATGGTGCGAAGCACGCGCTGGAGGCGGAGCGTCTCGCGGGCCTGGATTTCGATATCGCGGGCCTGACCCTGGGCGCCGCCGAGCACCTGGTGCAGGTGAATGGTGCTGTGCGGAAGCGCGTACCGCTTGCCTTTGGCGCCCGAGCAGAGGATGACTGTGCCCATGCTGGCCGCAAGGCCCATGCACAGCGTGGAAACCTGCGGGCGGATAAGGTTCATGGTGTCGTAGATGGCCAGCCCCGCCGTCACGCTCCCGCCCGGGCAGTTGATGTACATCATGATGTCCTTCTCATCATCCTCGCGGGCAAGATAGAGAAGCTGGGCGACGACGAGGTTCGCGACCATCGCATCGATCGGGGTGCCGAGGAAGACGATCCGCTCCTTCAGCAGGAGCGAGTAGATGTCGTAGGCGCGCTCCCGCCGTCCGTCGCTCTCGATCACGAACGGCATGATGTCCTGCGGCCGAACGATATCGGCGTCCGGACGCTTCCCGGCGACGAGTTCCTGGATCAGGTCGTAGCTGCTGCTCATCGCGGCCCTCCGGTCGTAGTGATGTCCAGTGTGCGGTGCCGCGCGCGGATTCGCAAAGGTCCGGGCGCCGGTCGCCGCTTCACCGGGTGCAGCCGCTCCCGCACACTGGAACTATGCCCGAGCGCCGCTCCGACATCCGCAACGTCGCCATCATCGCCCACGTCGACCACGGCAAAACGACGCTGGTCGATGCCCTGCTCAAGCAATCGCACGTCTTCCGCGATAACGAGCAGGTTGGCGAACTTGTCCTCGACTCCAACCCCCTCGAGCGGGAGAAGGGGATCACCATCATGGCCAAAAACGCCGCCATCGAGCACCGCGGCGTCCGCATCAACATCATCGATACCCCGGGCCATGCTGATTTCGGCGGCGAGGTTGAGCGCGTGCTGAACATGGCCGATGGCTGCCTGCTCGTCGTCGACGCGGCTGAAGGGCCGATGCCTCAGACCCGGTTTGTCCTGCGGAAAGCGCTCGAGCTTGGCCTCTACCCCATCGTGGTCATCAACAAAATCGACCGCCCGAACGCCCGGCCGGCCGAGGTGCTCGAGCTGACCTCCGACCTCATCCTCGAGCTTGCGACACAGGAGTATCAGCTCGATTTCCCGGTAATCTACGCCAGCGCGCGCGAGGGGTACGCCGGCACGTCGCCCGATGTGCGCGGCGGCGATATGGCGCCGCTGTTCGCCGCCATCCTCGAGCGGGTGCCCGGCCCGGAGTGCGATGCCGGTGCTCCCTTCCGGATGCTGGTGACCACGCTCCTCTACGATAGCTACCGGGGCCGCATCGCGGTCGGACGGATCCACGATGGGGCCGTGCGGCCTGGGATGGCCATCCAGCGGTTCGCCCACGACGGCGGGCGCGCCAGCTTCCGCATTGGGCAGGTCTTCGGTTTCCGCGGTCTCGACCGGGTGGAGCTCGAGGAGGCCCTCGCCGGCGACATCGTTGCCGTCACCGGCGTGCCCGACGTGCTCATTGGCGAGACGCTCGCCGACCCTTCCGTCACCGAGCCGCTGCCGTCCATTGCCCTCGAACCGCCTGCGGTGAAGATGACCTTCCGCGTGAACGACTCGCCGTTTGCCGGCCGCGAAGGGCAGTTTGTCACCAGCCGGCAGCTCCGCGAACGGCTGCTCCGCGAGGTCGAAACCAACATTGCGCTCCGGGTCGAAGACGGCGAGACGCCGGACCAGTTCATTGTCAGCGGCCGCGGCGAACTGCACCTCGCGATTCTCGTGGAGACCATGCGGCGCGAGGGGTACGAATTCGCGGTCACCCGCCCAGAGGTCATCCTCCGGGAGGGCCCGAATGGGCGCGAGGAGCCCTTCGAGCGCCTGTTCATCGAGGCTCCCGAGTCGGCGACCGGCTTCCTCATCGAGGCGCTCTCGGGCCGCAAGGCCCAAATGGTCGGCATGCACTCCGGTGAAGATGGGCGCGTGCGCTTCGAGTTCGATATTCCGACCCGTGGCCTCATCGGCTTCCGCGACGTGTTCATCACGGGAACCGGCGGCGAGGGCATCATGAACACCGAATACCTTGGATACCGGCCGTGGGCCGGCGAAATCGGCCGGCACCGCTCCGGCGCCCTGGTGGCCAGCGAGACCGGGACCGCGCTCGCCTACGGCATCGCTGCCGCCCAGGAGCGCGGCATCCTGTTCATCAGCCCCGGCGACGAGGTCTACACCGGGATGGTCGTTGGGCTCCACGCACGGGAGAACGACCTCGACGTGAACGTCTGCCGGGCCAAGCACCTTACCAATATCCGCAGCTCGACGGCTGACATCGCGGTCAAGCTCGTGCCGCCTCAACCGCCGAGCCTGGAGCAGGCGCTGACGCTCATTACCGCTGACGAGATGGTCGAGGTGACCCCGCGCTCCATTCGAATTCGCAAAGCCGAACTCAACCCGTCGCTTCGCGCCCGCGAGGCCCGCCGGGCGAAGTACGCCGCCGCGGAGGCCGCCCGCAGCTGACGGTAGCGAGACCGCCCGTGACGCCGTAAAGTCCCGCGCATGCGCCTCGATGACATCGACACCCCCGCGCTCCTGCTCGACCTCGACGCGGTCGAGGACAATATCGCCAGCATGCAGCGGCTCCTGGCGGGCAGCCATGTGCGCCTGCGGCCCCACTTCAAAACGCCCAAGTGTCCAGAGGTCGCGCGCATGCAGCTTGCGGCCGGCGCAATCGGTATCACGGTAGCGAAGCTCGGTGAAGCGGAAGTGCTCGCCGATGCCGGTCTCGGGCCGATCCTCGTCGCCAACCAGGTGGTGGGTCCGCAGAAGCTGAATCGGCTGATGGCGCTGCTCGCCCGGAAAATCGACATAACAGTTGCGGTCGAATCGGAGTTCAACGTCCGCGAGCTGGCGGAGGCCGCCCGCGAGGCAGGCGTTCGGGCGGGCGCAGTCATCGAAGTCGACGCCGGGATGCGCCGGTGCGGCACCGCGACACCCGCCGAAACGGTCCGGCTCGCACGGCTGCTGGTCGAGGAAGGCGTCAACTACCGGGGTGTCATGGGCTACGAGGGGCACATGTACGGTCAGCCCGACCCCATTGCCCGGGAGGCGCTCATCCGCGATGCGCTGGAGCTGGTGCGGAGCCACGTCGAGGCACTGAACGAGGCGGGCCTGCCGCCAGCAATGGTCTCGACCTCCGGTACGGCAAGTGTGCCAATCGCAGCCAGTATGCCTTTTGTCACCGAGCTCCAGGCCGGGACCTATATCTTCAACGATCTCCACAACGAAGCGTTCATTCCCGGTCACTTCCGGTTTGCGCTGACGCTCCTGACGACGGTCATTGCTGTGAAGGAGCGGTACGCCGTGGCAGATTGCGGCATGAAGTCGCTGACGAACGAGTTCGGCCCGCCCGTTTCCGTTGACGGGCGCATCCGAGCCGCGCGCTTGAGCGAGGAGCATGCAATCCTCGTGGGCGACGGCCTCGCCGACCTCCGCCCCGGGGACCGGGTCGAGCTGATCCCCAGCCATGGTGACACCACGCTGAACCTCCACGATGTCTACTTCGTCCGCAGGGGCGGTGAAATCGTGGACACCTGGCCGATCCTCGCGGCGCGGCGGTTCCGCTGAAGTCCGTACAATTTGCCTGGGAGCACCGCAGCGGCCGACGCTGCAGCTCGAGAGAGGGGTTCCGGCAATGCGCAAGTGTCCGTGGTGCGGACGTGAGAATCTCAGCGTGTACGCCTACTGCCAGGGATGCGGCCGGGGTTTCGCCGGGCCTGCCGAGCAGCGGGAAGAAAAGAAGCGACGGTTCCCCTGGCCCTTCGGTTCGAAGAAAGCCGCCTGACACAGACTTGCGCCCGGCCTGTCCGGGACCTACGCTTCGCGGCCTGCGAGGAGGTGCACCATGCAGGCCGCCGTATCGTCACTGCGTGACGCTGCCCGCGCGATCGCCCCGCTTGCGCGCGCATACGCCGACCAGACCGAGCGAGACCGCCGGCTTGCCGAACCTGTGGTAACGGCACTGCGCGATGCCGGGCTCTTCCGCATGCTGGTTCCGCGCGAACTTGGCGGCCCCGAGGCCACAGTGGCCGACCTGGTTGACTGTATCGCCACGGTGGCAGAGGGCGACGGCGCCGCCGGCTGGTGCCTGATGATCGCCGCTACCACCGGCCTCACCGCGGCCCTCCTCCCGAAACAGGGCGCGATGGAGATTCACGGCGACCCCGCGTCGATCACCGGGGGGATGCTCATGCCCCGCGGAACCGCCGAGCGGGTCCCCGGAGGCTACCGCGTGTCGGGCCGCTGGGCCTATGGCAGCGGCTCGCCGCACTGCACATGGCTGCTGGGCGGCGTGACAGTCATCGACGCCGACGGAAAGCCGGAGATGCTGCCCTCCGGCCATCCCCACTTCCGGATGGCATTTTTCCCCGCTGGCTCGTACACGGTCCACGATACCTGGCACGTAGCCGGTCTGCGGGGCACCGGCAGCCACGATTACGAGGTCCGCGACCTCTTCGTGCCCGAGCATCACACGGTCGGCATCGGCGGGGAACCGCCCTGGGTCGACGGCCCCCTCTACCGCTTCCCGATGTACGGGCTCCTTGCAATCGGCGTGGCGGCCGTGGGACTGGGCATCGCCCGGGCAGCGATCGACGAGCTCAGCTCCCTCGCCCGCGCGAAGACGCCGACCGGGAGCCGCCGTGTGCTCGCGGAGCGAGCCGCGGCCCAGGCCGGGCTCGCGGAGGCCGAGGCCCTGCTGGGCGCCGGCAGGGCGTTTCTCCTGGATGCCGTCGCCTCGGCCTGGGCCGCGGCCGAGGCTGGCGACGCGCTGCCTATTGCTGAGCGGGCGCGGCTCCGGCTGGCTGCCACCTACGCCGCCCGCAGCTGCGCCCGGGCGGTCGACATCTGCTACGACCTCGGCGGCGGGTCGGCGATCTACGAGTCGAGCCCGCTCCAGCGGCACTTCCGCGACATGCATACACTTACCCAGCACGTTATGGTCGGCCAGCAGATGTACGAAGTCGTCGGCCGCATCATGCTCGACCTTCCGACCGACACCTTCATGCTCTGACCAGGACGCCCATGGACCTCATCGACGGCATCATGACCCTGCGCGCCATCCGGCGGTACACGCCCGAGCCCGTGACCGACGACGAAGTGCTGACCTGCCTCCGGGCGGCCCGCCAGGCGCCGAGCGGGGGGAACATCCAGCCATGGCAGTTTCTCGTGGTCCGGGATGCGGCCACCCGTGAAGCCTTGGGCGAAATTTACCGCCGCGCCTACGACCGCTACGAACCGGCGATGCTGGCGGCGACGCCCCCGTTGAGAGATGAAGCCGAGGCTGAGCGCCACCGACGGACCGTGGCCTCGGCACGGCACCTCGCCGAGCATTTCGCCGAGGCGCCCGTTGCGGTCCTCTTCCTCATGCCGAACATCAGCATGACGCTCCGCGACGCCGAGGGGCCGCTCGATGTCGGCTCGCCCTACGCGTCCGTCTACCCGGCGGTGCAGAACTTCATGCTTGCGGCCCGAGCCCTCGGTATCGGGACGACCCTGACGACCGTGATCCGCATCTACCAGGACGAGGTCCGCCAGCTGCTCGGCATCCCCGACCGGTACGAAATCGCGGCGCTGGTGCCGATGGGCCGGCCCCGCGGCCGGTTCGGCGTCGCCCCGCGCAAGCCGCTCGGCGCGGTCACGCACTGGGAGCGCTTCGGCAACCGCCGCGTCGACCTGGATTGACCCGAGACCGCCCTGTAGCCGGCCTTCGCTGTCGTGGTGTACTGTAATTTGGCCGACCGTACAGGCGGCAGGAGGCAGCATGGAACGCAAGAACACCGAATTCGAATTCCGGGGCATCAACCACCTCGCGCTCGTCTGCCGGGACATGGAGCGCACCGTCGACTTCTACTGCAACGTGCTCGGCATGCCGCTCATCAAGACGATCGAGCTGCCGAACAACATGGGCCAGCACTTCTTCTTCGACATCGGGAACGGTGACTCGCTTGCCTTCTTCTGGTTCCCCGACGCTCCCGAGGCCGCGCCCGGGATTGCGTCGCCGGCCGGCATGCCCGGTGAAGGCGAACTGGCGACCGCCCACGGGTCAATGAACCACGTCGCCTTCGACGTGCCGCCCGAGAAGTTCGACGAGTACTACGAGAAAATCAAGGCCAAGGGCATCAAGGTCACCCCGATCCTGAATCACGACGACAGCCCGCGGCAGGTCTCGCGCGAGGTGCACGAGGGAACGTTTATCCGCTCCTTCTACTTCCAGGACCCGGACGGCATCCTTCTCGAATTTGCAACCTGGACACGGCCGCTCGGCCCGGACGACGTCAAGCACAGGCCGGCGCGGGCTGCGGACCGCGACCGCTACCTCGGCCTGGTCGGCACCGGCGGCGGCTAGAAACCGTTCGGGCAGAACGGCGCGTACGCGGTCCTGAAGAGGTCATCGGCGAGCCGGAGTTTCGCTTCGTCGGCGGCCTCGAGCCGCCCGGCGCGAGCGAGGAAGCTGGCAGACCACTGGCCGGCGAGGAGCGATGCCAGCGCGGCGGGCTCAAGGGTGATGTCCGCGCCCGGTCCGCTCACGCGGCGTACCTCCGCCCGGGGCCCGTTGGTTTCGAGTTCGTACGTGCCTGAATTCCAGGGGCACTCGTCGTCAGCCGTGAGCGATATGGTCAGTCGCCCTGCCGCTCCATACGCGCGCGCTTCGAGCGCTCGCTGAACATCGACGACGCGCATCCAGATGGCATCCTGCGTGCGCCGGTTGAGGACGCGCGGCTCGAGGAGAAGCAGCGGCGCCGGGTCATCGGGAGAGACGGCGCGAAGTTCGATCCGCCTGGCGAGGTCGTGCGACCGCAGGAACTCCCAGAGCGCCATCCATGCGGAAGCATCGAGGGCGACCAGCTCGTTCACGCGAATCTCCTGTTCACCCTCGTCGGGGGCGTGCTCCACCCCCTGCGCGGTATACACCGCGTACCCGCGCGGGGTGCCGTCAGCGTCGCGGTAGACGGCGACGTGCACCGGCAGGCCCTTCTTCGGCGGGCGAAACGTCGAGACGCGCCAGAGTTCGGCCGAGCGGTGGATGACGAGATTTCGCGGTGTGGCCCATTCGATGAAGACGGGCTTGATGACCGGATACGCCTCGTCCGTCGTCAGCAGCTCAATCTGGCCGGTAATATTCGGCCGTTGCGCGAGCCCCGCAAGCCGCGGGTCGAACCGGTAGGTCACCCCCGTGGAGGCGAGGCCATACCCGAACCGCTGGTAGATCGCCGCCATGCTCGCCCAAAGGATCGCCAGCGGCTGGCGCCGCTCGTACATCGTCTCCAGTGCCCTGCGCATCGTTTGGCGCAGCAGGCCGCGGCGCCGGTAGTTCGGCAGGGTCCCGACTGCGGTGACGCCGCCCATCGGAACGGGAACGCCGTTCAGCCGGACCGTAAACGGCCAGACGCCAAGGGTCGAAGCCATCTTCCCGTCGACGAACGCGCACACCGTCCATTCCGGCTGCGTGGCTGCGAGTTCGTCGTCCATCCCTTCCTCGCTGGCGAACACGTAGGAAACGATGCGGCCGTATTCGCGCAGCTCATCCCGGTCGGCGCAGGGGCGAATCTCGATAGTCATGGCGCGAGAGTATACGCAGCCGCGGTCACGGCTGGAGCGGCTGCAGGGTGACCGCCTCGCTGACCTGCACCTGGTAGGTTGCGCACGCCTCCACGAGGTCGAAGCCCGCCGTCCAGGCGGGTGCCGTGCCGTCGCCGAAGCGGCGCCAGCGCTGGGTAGCGGCGTCCCACTTCGCGACCTCGAGGAGCTTCCCCTCCAGCGAGGCAAGCGCATCGCGCGGGTCCGCGGACCCGCCGATGTAGACGACATCGTTCCAGCCCGGCTGCAGCGTGACCGGCACCGGGAACGAGACCGAGAAGCCGCCCGGCAATGTCAACGGCGTCGTGGCGAGAAACCAGTACTCCTGCCCCGGCTCGAGTGCCGCCAGCGTCCGGCCTGCCGGGGTCGCAGCCAGCCACCTGCGGTACTGCGGCGTCCCGTCGACCGCCTTGTAGATGGCCGTAACGGCGGGCGACTGCGCAGAAGGGAAGGCATCCCCCAGGATCAGCGGCGAACTCCCGAAGTACGCCACATGGTTCCACCCCGGCAGGAGCTGGACATTTCCGCAAACAACGGCGCCCGACCCAACCCGCGCCGGCCGGCTGAATTCGCTCGTGTTGCCCTCCGCATCGGTCGCCAGCGCCACCAGCCATTGCCCGGGCGAGACCGTCGCGGCCACGGAGAAACGACCGATTGCATCGGCGGTCACCGGCGGCCCGAGGGGCGCCGTGCCATAGTCGGTCTGCCCGCCGGGCGTATGGCTGGCCAGGTAGATCTCGACGCGGCAGCCCGGGCAGGTTGTGCCTTCGATGCCAGAAGGAGTCGCGCGCGTAATTGCGGGGTAGGCGACCCAGCCATTCGGACCGGGCGGCGGCTGGCCCGGCGGATTGCGGACGCCGTCTGCGCCGAGGTCGATCGCCAACCCGCGGATCCCCGCGAACGTGTTCCCGGTGAAGCTGTTCCCGTCGACAGGTGCCGGCTCAGTCACCGGGTCGACAACGATGCCGCTCCCGCAGTCCTCGAAGGCGTTGCCGCGGACGGTTGTCCCCGACGAGCCTGCCAGCAGCTCGACACATGGCCCGCTCACTGCGCGGAAGCTGTTCCCTTCGATGACAGCATTGGCTACGGGTACCGTGTTGCCCGAGACCCGGATTCCGACCGCCGTCCCTTCGACCGCGTTCCGGGCCGCGCCGGCCCCACCAATGGTGACATTGCTCCCGGACACCAGGATCCCGATGGCGTCCGGAAGCGAGGCCGGGTCAGCCGAGATGTCGTTCCCGGCGACTGTGCCGGCCGTTCCGGCGACCCGGATCGCGACGCCGCAGTCGTGGAACCGATTGGGAGCCGCCGGGGAGCCGACGGTGGCGTTCGCCCCTTCGGCCTGGAGGCAGGCGCCCGAAAAGCCCTCGAACGTGAGGCCCCGGATGGTGGCGCCAGGGCCGGTCACGCGCAGACCATCGTGCGGAACGGCCAGGCTGGCGGAGGCGCTGCGGAGGATGACGCCGCTGCCGGAGCCATCAATGGTCGCCCCGTCGGCGGTGAGCGGCGGGAGCGGGCTCGAGCCCACCGAGATGACCGCCGGGGCAGCCGCCGGGAAGATGGCCGGGTCGAAGCGGATGGTCGAGGCCCCTCCGCTGTTGACCGCGGCGATCGCTGCGCGAAGGGTGCAGTTGCCCGGGTGCGGGCAGGTCCCCGCGGTGTCGGCCGTTGACGTCACGGTGACGATGCCGGCGGCCCGGGCAGCGGGGGGCCATCCACCGCCGCCGGTAATGACTGCCGCAAGCGTGACGACAAAAAGGAGGAGGCCGAACCGGGCGCTCATTGCCCGTCACGCTACCGACTCGGCTGCTGCGACCGCAACTCGCCGTCAGAGCGGCTCGAAAACACGGCGGCCGTCCCGCCGGGTCAGCCGCCCGATGCCGGGGTGCGGCCAGTGCCCGGCCATCCAGAGAACGCCCTCCGCGATGGCGCGTTCGAAGAGCGCTTCGCGCGTCGCCGCGGACTGCACGGGGTCGACATCGAACGCGGGCGACCAGTCGGGGTGGATCAGCTGGGCCGGGTGGTGCGACGCATCGCCGATGATGAGCCCCCGTTCGAACCCGTCGACGATGCCGATGGCGACGTGTCCCGGTGTGTGCCCGGGTGTCGGGACGAACACGAGGTGCTCGTCGAGCGCGGTCTCGCCCTCGACGAAGCGGATGCGGCCTGTGTCGCGAAGGGGTTCGACGCACTCCCGCAGATGGTCGTTTCCCGGCGCCGCGAGCCGCTCCGGCGCCATCCAGTAGTCCCATTCCGTCTGCTGAATGACAAACTCCGCCTTCGGGAAGAAGACCTCGCGTCGCCCGCCGTCGAGGTCGATGGTGTTCCAGCCGACGTGGTCGATGTGCAGGTGGGTATGGACCACGAGGTCGATATCGGCCGGGTCCACCCCCGCGCCCCGGAGGGCCTCGTCGAGCCGGCCCACGGGGAATCCCGGCCGACGCCGGGGTCCCAGCCCGGTGTCGATGAGTAAGGTCCGTCCCGCGGAACGGACGAGGTAGCAGGTGATGCTCATGGTGAACAGCCCGCGCTCATCCGCCTCGGTTCCGAACTCTTCGTAGAAGCGGTCGGCGTGCTCGGGCAGGAAGTGGCGCGGGTTCATGAGGACCGGTGCGTCGAGCAGCGGTGCGATGGTGACTGACCCGATGGAGACCGCGTCGATGGCGGGCATCGGCGGGCTCCTACTTCAACCCCGAGCGGGCGGCAACGTCGGCCATCGCCTCGCCGAGCCGCTGGATGCCTTCTTCGATCTCTTCCATTGCGACATAACTGAAGGCGAGGCGGAGGTGGTTCGTGGCCTTTCCGTCGGCGAAGAACTGGGGGCCCTGTCCGACAATGACGCCACGCTCGTTCGCCGCGAGGTGGACATCGCGGGAGCTGAGCCCCTCCCGGAGCTCAAGCCAGAGGAAGAAGCCCCCCTTCGGACGGGTGTAGATCACGTATGGAGCGCAATAGCGGGCGAGCGCCTCTTCGACCCGTTCGAGCTTGCGTCGGTAGATCCCCCGGAGCCGGTCGATGTGGCGGTCCAGGTCGCCGTTCCGGATCATCTCGGCGATGACCCGGCCGAGGAAAGGACTGGAGCCCATGTCGTATCGGAGTGCCGCAATGCGCGAAATGAGCGCCGGCGGGCCCTGGATCCAGCCCATCCGGAGGCCGGTCGCGATGGTCTTGGAAAAGCTGCACACCTTGACCCCGTGCTCGCCGTTGCTGAGGGCAAAAATGGATGGCGGCGGTGGCTCTTCGAACCAGAGCTCACCGTAGGCATCGTCCTCGAGGACGAAGGTGTCGTATCGGCGGGCGAGGTCGAGCAGGTGCTCCCGGCGCGCGAGGCTCATCGTGCAGCCGGCCGGGTTCTGGTGGTTCGGAATGCAGTAGATGAACTTCGCCCGGCGACCCTGGGCGGCGAGTTCAGCGAGCTTCACTTCGAGGACATCTGTCCGCATGCCGTCGGCATCGAGCGGGATCGCCACCATCTCTGCGCCAAACGACCTGATGGTGCGCATCGAGCCGGGGAAGTTCGGGCTCTCGACCATAACGATGTCCCCGGGGTCGAGCAGGGTTTCGCAGACCATCCCAATCGCGTGTGCCGAGCCGCTGGCGATGATGACGTGGTCCCGGGAAACGGGAACGCCCTCCAGGCGGGTCCACCGCTCAGCGATGGCGTCCCGCAGGGGCAGCGGGCCGAAGGTGCCGCCGTACTCCAGGGCCTCCTTCCGCTCGCGATCGAGGACAGTGCGGGCGGCGCGGAGCAGTTCCTCGGCCGGGAGAGACGGGATATCGGGGAGGCCGCCCGCGAAGGAAATGAGGTGACGAGGGTCGGGTGTGGCCGCTGCCCAGACCTGCGGCCCGAGAATGCGGGCACGGGCGCTCACCACCTGGTCGACGCGTTCCGGGGTCCAGTAGGGCTCGGCCATGCGGCTGCTCCGGCGGGAAAGGGTGCCCGGATTATACGCGCTCGGGCCTGCGGAACCGGCCGGCGCGGCCGGACTCGACACGGTGATTGACGGGTTTGTTATACTTCAAGCTCACCCACCTTCTCGCGTGAGATTGCGAAGCATTTCACAAATGGCGCCCCGAAATTCCGGTGACGCCGAGGGCTTTTTTCATTTCGCAATCTCTTCGCGGCGGTGAGTCGGAACGAGGGGTACGCAGCATGCAGCATGCCGGAAGGCCCGCACGGCAGGGGCTCTACCAACCGGGGCTTGAGCATGACGCCTGTGGCGTCGGGTTCATCGTTCACCTCAAGGGACACCGCTCCCATCAGATTGTCCAGCATGCGCTGACGGCTCTGGAGAACCTGTACCACCGCGGGGCGTCCGGAAGCGAGCCCAACACGGGTGACGGCGCGGGCATCCTCATCCAGATGCCCCACGAATTCCTGCGCCGCGAATGCGCGCAGCTTGGCATCCGCCTGCCCGAGGCCGGCCACTACGGTGCCGGCCTGTTCTTCACATCACGCGACCCCCGGGCAACCGAACAGGCAAAGGCGCTCTTCGCCGCCATCGTGGAGGAGGAGGGCCAGCACCTCCTCGGCTGGCGCAGGGTGCCGACCAACAACGCTGACCTCGGCGCCACTGCGCTCGCGGCCGAGCCGGATATGTGGCAGGTCTTCATCGGCCAGGGCGCGAACGTGGCCGACAACGATGCGTTCGAGCGGAAGCTCTACGTCATCCGGAAACGGTTCGAGAAGGCGATCCAGCGCTGGGGCATCCGCGACGCTGAGTGGTTCTACTTTCCGAGCCTCTCCTCGCGCACCCTCGTTTACAAAGGCATGCTCACTGCCCGCCAGCTGCGCGGCTACTTCCCCGACCTCAGCGACCGCCACCTGATAAGCGCCCTCGCCATGTTCCACTCCCGGTTCAGCACGAACACTTTCCCGAGCTGGGAGCTGGCCCATCCCTACCGGATGATCGCCCACAACGGCGAAATCAATACCCTCCGCGGCAACCGGAACTGGATGGCTGCGCGCGAGGCGCTGTTCGCGTCGCCGCTCTTCGATGACATCAACAAGATTCTTCCCGTCATCAACGAGCACGGGAGCGATACGGCGAGCCTCGACGAAGCGCTCGAACTGCTTGTTATGGCCGGCCGCAGCCTGCCCCACGCCATGATGATGCTGATCCCTGAGGCGTGGCAGGAACACGAGAGCATGGACCCGGCAAAAAAGGCATTCTACGAGTATCACTCCTGCCTGATGGAGCCCTGGGATGGACCGGCCTCGGTCGCGTTCACCGATGGCCGCAACATCGGCGCCGTGCTCGACCGGAACGGCCTCCGCCCCTCCCGGTACTACGTCACGAAGGACGACCTCGTCATCATGGCCTCCGAAGTCGGGGTTCTGCCGATTGAGCCCGAGCGGGTCCTCATCAAGGGGCGTCTGCAGCCCGGCAAGATGTTCCTCGTCAGCCTGGAGGAAGGCCGCATCATCGACGACACCGAGCTGAAGATGAAGCTCGCGAACGAGCGGCCGTATGCCCAGTGGCTGAAGGAAAACCTGGTTCACATCGATGACATCCCGGCGACGGAGACGCCGCCGCCGCTGCCGCCCGACCTCCTGCTCGAGCAGCAGATGGCCTTCGGCTACACGATTGAGGACGAAAAGTACCACCTCGGTCCGATGGCCCAGAACGGTGAGGAGGCCGTCGGCTCGATGGGGACGGATACGCCGCTCGCCGTCCTCAGCGACCGGCCCCAGCCGCTCTACAACTATTTCCAGCAGCTGTTCGCGCAGGTCACCAACCCGCCGCTCGACGCCATCCGCGAGGAGCTCGTCACGTCGGTCAAGACGGTGATCGGCCCCGAGGGCAACCTCCTCGACCCGGAGCCGGAAAGCTGCCACCTGATCAGCCTCGACAACCCGTTCATCGACAACGAGCAGCTCGCCAAGTTCAAGTCGCTGAAGGACCACGCGCTCCGGGCCACGGTCCTCCCGATGCTCTTCCCGGCCAAGGCCGGCCCGGCGGGCCTCGAGGCCGCCATGGAAGAGCTGTGCCGCGCCGCCGACCGGGCAATCGAGCAGGGCGCGAAGATCCTCATCCTCTCTGACCGCGGCGTGGACGCCGACAATGCGCCCATTCCATCGCTGCTGGCTGTCGCCGGCCTGCACAACCATCTCGTCCGCGAAAAGAAGCGGACGCAGGTCGGCCTGGTGGTCGAGACTGGTGACGCTCGCGAGGTGCATCACTTCGCACTGCTCATCGGCTACGGCGCCGGCGCGGTGAACCCGTGGCTCGCGCTTGATTCGCTCGAGCAGGTACGCCAGGACGGCTACATCACTGCGGACTACCCAATTGAGAAGCTCCGGGCGAACTACCTCAAGGCGATTAAGAAGGGCGTCGTGAAGGTGATGTCCAAGATGGGCATCTCCACCATCCAGAGCTACCGCGGGGCCCAAATCTTCGAAGCCGTCGGCCTGAACGAGGAGTTCATCGACAAGTACTTCACCAATACGGTGTCGCGCATCGGCGGCATCGGCATTCATGAAATCGCGCAGGAGGTGCTTGTCCACCACCAGCGGGCGTTCCCCGAGCGCGATGGCGGCCTGCGCGAGCTCATGTGGGGCGGCCAGTACCAGTGGCGGCGCGATGGGGAGTACCACCTCTTTAACCCCGAGACAGTCTTCCGTCTCCAGCACTCCACCCGCACCGGCCAGTTCAAGATTTTCAAGGAGTACACCCGCCTCGTTGACGACCAAAGCAAGCGGCTCGCCACGCTCCGGGGGCTGTTCGAGCTGAAATCCGACCGCCAGCCGATCCCGATTGAAGAGGTCGAACCGGCCGAAAACATCTTCAAGCGGTTTGCCACCGGGGCCATGTCCTTCGGTTCAATCAGCGCCGAGGCCCACGAAACCCTTGCTATCGCCATGAACCGCATTGGCGGCAAAAGCAACACCGGCGAGGGCGGCGAAGACCGCCGCAGGTACACCCCCGACCCGAACGGCGACTCCCGCCGCTCCGCAATCAAGCAGGTGGCATCGGGTCGGTTCGGCGTCACGAGCGAATACCTCGTCAATGCCGACGAAATCCAGATCAAGATGGCGCAGGGGGCGAAGCCCGGCGAAGGCGGTCAGCTGCCAGGGAGCAAGGTCTACCCGTGGATTGCGGAAGTCCGCCACGCAACTCCCGGCGTCGGCCTCATCAGCCCGCCGCCGCACCATGACATCTACTCCATTGAGGACCTCGCGCAGCTCATCCACGACCTCAAGAACGCGAATCCGCGGGCCCGCATCAGCGTGAAGCTGGTGGCCGAGGTGGGCGTCGGAACGGTAGCGGCAGGCGTGGCGAAGGCGAAGTCGGACCACGTCCTCATCTCCGGCCATGACGGCGGCACCGGCGCGAGCCCGCTGACGTCGATCAAGCACGCCGGGCTTCCCTGGGAGCTCGGGCTTGCCGAGACCCAGCAAACGCTGGTGATGAACAAACTCCGGGACAGGATCGTGGTCCAGGTCGACGGTCAGATGAAGACCGGGCGCGATGTGATCATTGCGGCCCTGCTCGGCGCCGAAGAGTACGGATTTGCGACGGCGCCCCTGGTGGTGATGGGCTGCGTGATGATGCGTGTCTGCCACCTCGATACCTGCCCGGTCGGCATCGCGACCCAAAACCCGGCGCTGCGCGAAAAGTTCGCCGGGCGCGCCGAGCACGTCGTGAACTTCTTCCGGTTCATCGCCGAGGAGGTCCGCGAGTACCTGGCCCAGCTTGGCTACCGCTCGCTGGACGAGATCATCGGCCGGACGGACCTGCTCGATGTGCGCCGGGCCGTCGACCACTGGAAGGCCCAGGGGCTGGACCTTTCGGCCATCCTCTACCGGCCGGAGGTTGACCCGTCGGTGCCTGTGCGCTGTGTCACGACGCAGGATCATGGCCTTGAGCGGGCACTCGACAATGAACTCATCCGGCTCGCGCAGCCGGCCCTCGAGCGGGGCGAGAAAGTTGTGCTCGACATGCCGATCCGGAACGTGAACCGCACGGTGGGCACCATGCTTGGGAGCGAGCTGACCCGCCGCTACGGCCACACCGGGCTCCCGGATGACACCATCGACATCACCTTCCACGGCTCGGCCGGGCAAAGTTTCGGCGCGTTCCTGCCCGCGGGCATCACGCTGAGGCTCGAAGGAGACGCGAACGACTACATCGGCAAGGGCCTGTCGGGCGGCAAGATCATCGTTTACCCCCCGAAGAACGCCTCATTCGTGCCCGAGGAAAACATCATCATCGGAAACGTCGCCCTGTACGGCGCGACCAGCGGGGCCGCATTCTTCCGCGGGGTGGCCGGCGAACGGTTTATGGTCCGCAACTCAGGCGCCGTCGCCGTGGTCGAAGGCACTGGCGACCACGGATGCGAGTACATGACGGGCGGCCGCGCGGTGATCATCGGGCGCACCGGGCGCAATTTCGCCGCTGGAATGAGCGGGGGCATCGCCTACGTGCTCGACGAGCACGGCGATTTCCACACGCGCTGCAACATGGAGATGGTCGGCCTCGAGCCGCTTGAGGAGCCGGAGGACCTCGACCTTGTGAAGGGGCTGCTCGAGCGGCACGTCGAATACACCGGCAGCACCGTGGCTCAGCGTCTTCTCGCCGATTGGCCGGCAGCCGCAAAGAAGTTCGTGAAGGTCATGCCGACCGATTACCGCCGCGTGCTCGAGCAGCAGCGCTACCAGGCGCAAAATGGCGGGCAGGGCACGCAGACGTCCACCGTGGGAGCTGCCCGTGGCTAAGCCGACTGGATTCCTCGAATTTCCCCGCGAAACTCCAAAGCGCCGCCCTGTCGAGCAGCGCATCCATGATTGGCTCGAGGTCTACGAAGAGTTCCCGCTCGATAAACTCAAGACGCAAGCCGCCCGCTGCATGGACTGCGGGATCCCCTTCTGCCACCAGGGCTGTCCGCTCGGCAACATCATCCCCGACTGGAACGACCTGGTGTACCGGGACCGCTGGCGGGACGCCATCGACCGGCTGCACGCGACGAACAACTTCCCGGAGTTTACGGGGCGCCTTTGCCCCGCCCCATGCGAGGCAGCGTGCGTTCTCGGCATCAATGCTGACCCGGTGACCATCAAGCAGGTCGAGCTCGAAATCATCGAATACGCGTGGCAGGCCGGGTGGGTGAAGCCCCAGCCTGCCACCCACCGGACCGGGAAGACCGTTGCCATTATCGGTTCCGGCCCGGCCGGTCTCGCCTGCGCCCAGCAGCTCGCGCGGGCCGGTCACGACGTCACGGTCTTCGAGCGCGATGACCGCATCGGCGGTCTGCTGCGTTACGGCATCCCCGACTTCAAAATGGAGAAGAGGTTCCTCGACCGCCGGCTCGCGCAAATGGAGGCCGAAGGCGTGGTGTTCCGCCCGGGCGTGAACGTCGGGAAGGACATCGATGCCCGGGAGCTGCTCGAGGAGTTCGATGCCATCTGCCTCGCTGGCGGTGCGACACAACCGCGCGACCTCCAGGTCCCAGGGCGGGAACTCAAGGGCGTCTACTTCGCAATGGAATACCTGCCGATGCAAAATCGGCGCAATGCCGGGGACGAAATTCCTGACGAGGAATTCATTACCGCTAAGGACAAGCGCGTGATCATCCTCGGCGGCGGCGACACCGGAGCTGACTGCCTCGGCACTGCCATCCGCCAGGGCGCCCGGGAAGTTCTCCAGTTCGAGATCATGCCGAAGCCTCCGGTCAGCCGGCCGCCAGAGCAGCCGTGGCCGCTCTACCCGAACATCTACCGCGTCTCCTCGGCGCACGAAGAGGGCGGGGTGCGGGATTACTGCATCATGACTACCCGCCTCTCCGGCGAAAACGGCCGCCTGACGACCCTCCACGCGGTCCGTGTCGAGTTTGTGAACGAAAACGGGCGCCAGGTAATGCGCGAAATTCCCGGTTCCGAGTTCTCCGAGCCGGTCGACCTGCTCCTGCTCGCCATGGGGTTCCTCGGGCCCGAAAAGGGCGGCCTCCTCGAGCAGCTCGGCGTGCAGCTTACCGAACGCGGCAATGTCTGGGCCGATGAGAACAAGATGACCTCGGTCCCAGGGGTCTTCACGGCTGGCGACATGACACGAGGCCAGTCGCTCATCGTGTGGGCCATCGCCGAGGGCCGGGCCGCCGCCCGCGGCATCGACCAGTACCTGATGGGCGAAACGATGCTGCCGATCAACTAGGCCCGGGGGCATCCCGTCCCACGCTCGGCGTGGCGGCCTCAGGAATCTGCAGACGAACTCCGGGCTGGACCGAGCGGGTATTCGTGCTCGACCACCCGCGCCGGCACCCCGACTGCCGTGGCGTTCGGCGGGACGTCGCCGAGGACGACGGCATTTGCGCCTATCCGGGCGTTGTCGCCGATCGTGACGGGGCCGAGGATTTTCGCACCCGTGCCGATGAAGACGAAGCGACCGATCGTCGGACCCTCGAACGACACGTCCGGGCCGCCCGTATTCAACCCGATCGTGACGAAGGGTGCGATCGAGCAGTGGGGTCCGATACGGGTCGTTCCATCAATCACCACATGCCCGTGATTGATGAGCAGTCCCGGTCCAATTTCGACCCGGTCGCCGATGGAGACCCCGGCCAGCGCCATCGTGAGCCGTCGGCAGAGCACCGGCAGCAGTGGAATGCCCCGCTTTCGCAGCCAGGCCTGCAGGCGATAAATGAGCACGACCTGTGCTTCAGCCGAAAGGAGGACACTCGCGATCGTTTCGGCGCGGGGCCCGAACAGCCGGCGTACGCCGGGCACAGCGTGCCACGTGACCGCCTGACGGACGTCCTCGCGCACGTTCTCGAACATGCCGTCCTCCGCCGCTCGCCTCGTTCCTGGTTCACCTGCCATCGTCGCACCGGCCGTGCTAGCGGTCACGCTCGACGATGAGCCGCCCGAACTCGTACAGGCCCCCGGCCGCTCCGGCGGTCAGCCCTGTCGAGGCGAGCAGTGCTTCCGCCTCCCGCGCAAACGAATTCGCAAGCTCTCGGGTTCGCTCACGAGCCCCGGCCCGTTCGAGCAACTGCACAATCCGTGCGGTGTGCGCCGGGTCCTCGGCAGGCGAACGGTACAGCTCCCGGAGCTCCTCCCCTGCGCCCGTCGCCATCGCGAGAACGACCGGGAGTGTCTTTTTGCGCCGGACGATATCGCTCGACGTCGACTTCCCGGTCGCGGATACGTCGCCCCAGGCCCCGAGGTAGTCGTCGTGCACCTGGAATGCGATGCCGAGCCGCTCGCCCCACTGCCGCAGCCGCTCGACCTGCTCGCGGCCCGCACCGGCGAGGGCGGCACCGATGCCGGCTGCCGCTCCGAGGAGCGCGCCGGTCTTCCCGGCGACCATATCGAGGTACTCGGCCTCCGTGACGTCGGACCGCGATTCGAACGCAAGGTCGAGCCACTGCCCGGCGACCATCCGCTCGACTGCCTCGAAGAGCATCGCTAACGCCAGCTGCGCCCCTGGCGCCCGGCTCTCTGCAAGCTGCCGCAGCCCGCGCGTGTAGAGGAAGTTGCCGAGGTTGATCGCCTGCGCCTCGCCGATGAGCTGCCACGCCGTGGGCCGGCCGTGGCGGAGGAGGTCACGGTCCTGGATGTCGTCATGGACCAGCGAGAAGTTGTGCACCAGCTCCACGGCGACGGCGCCGGGCAGCGCGTCCACAGGGCTGGCGCCGCAGGCGGAGGCCACTTCCATGCACAGCAGCGGGCGAAGCCGTTTCCCGCCGGCTGCCGCCGGGGAGCCGTCGGCCGACTCCCACCCCAGGACGTAACGAGAAAGCCGCAGGAGCTCGGGGGGGCCGTCGGCAAGGGCAGCCCGCAGCGCAGCATCGAAAATGGGCAGATGGCGCGCCAGCGGCCCGGCGCTGCTCATGCGAGCGAAGGCGTCGGCGTGGCGGTGTTGCTGGTCGCTCCCCGGCCCGCGAGGGCCTCGCGCGCCGCAGCAGCAATCCCCTCGGCATCCAGGCGGTACAGGTGCCGCATAGTCGCCTGCGGTCCGTGGTCGACGATGGCGTCCGGCATGGCCAGCGCGCCGAGGTACCGGTCAGCCAGCCCGTGGTCAGCGAGCAGCTCCAGCACAGCGTCGCCGAAACCGCCCGCGCGGACGTTCTCTTCGGCTGTGATGATGCCGGCCGTCGACTGCGCGACCCCAAGCAGCAGCTCTTCGTCCAGCGGCTTCGCGAAGCGGGCGTTCACGACCGCCGCATCGATGCCCTCCGCGGCGAGCAGGTTAGCCGCTTTGAGGCACTCGGTCACCGGTGCGCCAAAGCCGACGAGCGCGATGTCTCGCCCCTCGCGGAGCAGTTCGCCCTTTCCGATAGGGAGCGCCTGCATGGGCAGGTTCGTCGGCGCGCCGGGCCCGCTGCCCCGCGGATAGCGCACGGCGAATGGGCCATTGTGCTGAATGCCCGTGTACAGCAGGTCGCGCAGCTCTCGCTCATCCTTCGGGGCGCTCACGACCATGTTGGGCAGGCAGCGCATGTAGCTGATGTCGATAAAGCCCTGATGCGTCTTGCCGTCGTCACCCACAAAGCCAGCCCGGTCCATCGCGAACACGACAGGGAGGTTCTGGACAACGACGTCGTGGACGACAGAGTCGTACCCGCGCTGGAGGAACGTGCTGTAGATGGCGGCGATGGGACGAATCCCCTGCGTGGCGAGGCCTGCGGCGAACGTCACAGCGTGCTGCTCGGCAATGGCGACGTCGAAGACGCGGCCCGGGTGATTCGCATGGACCGGGGCGAGCCCGGTGCCCTCCAGCATCGCTGCTGTGATGGCCACGACCCGGGGGTCCGACTCAATCAGCTCCTGCACGGCCTGGGCGAACACCTGGCTGTAGGTGGGCCGGGGTGGCGGAGCTGAGGGGTCCGTCTTTTTCAGCCAGTATGTCCCGCTGTGGCTCTTGATCGGGTCGGCGGCGGCCTCGGGGACGCCGTGACCCTTTTCGGTCAGGACATGCAGGAGCACAGGCTTTCCTTCCACCTTCTTGATGGCCTTGAGGGTCGCTTCGAGCTCCCGGATATCGTGGCCGTCAATGGGACCGTAGTACTCGAACCCGAACTGTTCCCAGAAGCTGGCAGGCACGAGGAGATCGCGCAGGCTGGCCTTGACGCGCTTGGCGCCCTCCCAGACCTGCCGTCCGAGAGGGAGGTGCTCAACGAGCTCGCCGATTTCCCGCTTGGCGTTCCGGTACAGCGGGTCGACGCGGAGTTTGTTCACGTTGCGGCTGAGCGCACCGACGTTCGGCGAGATCGACATCGCGTTGTCGTTCAGGATGACGATGAGCCGGTGGAGGCCGAGATGTCCGGCGTGGTTCATAGCCTCCAGGGCCATGCCGCAGGTCATGGCGCCGTCACCGATGACGGCGATGGTGTAGAAATCCTCGCCCTTCAGGTCGCGCGCCACCGCCATGCCGACGGCGGCGGAAATGGATGTCCCTGCGTGACCGGCGCCAAAAACGTCGTGCTCGCTTTCCTTCCGGTCCGCGAAGCCGCTCAGGCCGCCGAACTGCCGGATAGTGTGCATCCGGTCCTTGCGCCCGGTCAGGATCTTGTGGACATACACCTGGTGGCTGACGTCCCAGACGATTTTGTCCTTCGGCGAATCGAAGAGGCGGTGGAGCGCAAGGCTCAGTTCCACGACGCCGAGGTTCGATGCGAGGTGTCCGCCGCCGCCGATGCCGTCCACGGTTCGTACGAGGAATTCGCGGATCTCGCCAGCCAGCGTCTGCAGCTGCTCGTAGGTCAACCCCCGCAAGTCCCGCGGAGTTTCGATCCGGTCCAGTAGCTGAGCCACGTCATGCTCCTCCTGACTCATCAGTAGGCCACGGCCCTGGCCTTGCGAGCGGTACGGCGGCTTACGCGACCACCTCTCCCGCTGGCGTACCTGGCATGGGCGGGGGGCTCGTCACGCAAGCCTGCCAGCCTCCCACTGCAGCGCCCTGGGACGGCGCGAACCCGATTCCGCTCTCTCCCCGGCCGGGGCGTTCGGAAGCTCGACCCAGAACGTGCTGCCGACTCCAGGCTCGGAACGGACTCCGACGTTCCCTCCCATCGCATGGATGAGCTCCTTGACGATGGCCAGGCCAAGTCCCGTGCCGCCCTCGCGTCGACTCCGCCCTTTGTCGACCCGGTAGAACCGGTCGAAGATGTGGGGAAGCGCCTCCGCCGGGATGCCGGGCCCGTTGTCTTCTACCTCGACGCGCCCCGAATGACCGGTCTCCAGCACTCTAACGGTCACGGTGGCCCCTTCGCCGGAGTATTTAATTGCGTTATCCACCAGGTTCAAGACGCAGCGGTGGAGCAGGTCCGGGCTGGCCAGCACCTCCCCGCTATCGGGGGTGTCGAGCCGGAGGGCGACACCCCGGTTTGCAGCGAGCGGCTGGAGCTCAGCAACCACGTCACTGGCCAGCGCACCAAGGTCGACCGGTTCGCGCTCAATGCGTGCGCCCTCCTCGTTCGTCAGCAGGAGAAGGTCTTCGCTCAGGCGGGTCAGCCGCTCAGTCTGCGACTTGATGGTTGCAACCAGGTCGCGGTACTCCTCGAGCGTCGCATCGGGGTCCATCTCCGTGACTTCAATATTGGTCCGGATGGCCGCCAGCGGCGTGCGAAGCTCATGGGACGCATCCTGCACAAACTGGCGCTGGCGCTCGAATGACGCCTCGAGCCGGCCGATCATCGAATCGAATGTCTCAGCGAGGGCCCACAGCTCGTCACGTGGGCCCTGGTAGTTGATCCGCCGGCTGAGGTTGGTGGCGCTGATTTCGGAGGCGGCCTGCGTGATATCGCGGACCGGCCGGAGCAGCACCCCAGACAGGACATAACCTCCAATTCCCGAGGCCAGCGCCAGTCCAACCACCGAGACAAGGGACCAGTACTGGAGGCGATCGAGGCTGCGCGAGTAGATGCCGTCCTCCACCTCGCGAAGGGTGTACGACTCGGTCTCGATCGGCACGATGATCGCCTGGGCCGGCCCTGTTCGCACCGGCGTGTAGACCACATCGTTATAGCGTGAGAGCTCAAAGACCGGCGGCTGGTCAAGCCGTACTGCGAGGTTGAGCGCGACCACGAAGGCAACGCCGAACACCAGCAACAGGCTGGAGTACCAGACCGTTAGCCTGAAGCGGATGCTGCGGAAGAACGGCGGCAGTCGCACCCTAGAGCACGTAACCCTTTCCGCGGATCGTTTCGATCAGCTGCTCCTCAAACCCATCATTCAGTTTCCGTCGAAGATTGTTCATGTGCACCTTCACCGTCTGGGTGAAGGGGTTGGCGTGCTCGTCCCAGATCTTCTCGAGGAGCTCTTCCTGGGGCACGGCCCGCCCCTCGTTCCGGGCGAGGTAGTAAAGGAGGGCGAACTCCTTCGGCGTGAGGTGAATTTCCTTCCCCTCGCGTCGGCAACGGTTCGTGTTGGGGTCGAGCTGAAGGCCTCGGGTTTCGATGATCGGCTCACGCATGGAACCGTCCCGGCGGGTGATCGCCCGGATCCGGGCAGCCAACTCGCTGAACGCGAACGGTTTGACCAGGTAGTCGTCAGCGCCCTGGTCCAGACCCTCGATCCGTTCCCGGATTGAGCTGCGGGCAGTTAACATAATAATGCCGCCCGCGAATCGGTCCTCGCGGAGCCTTCGGCATACTTCGATGCCGTCGACCCGTGGCAGATTAAGGTCGAGGCAGATCACGTCGTAGTTCGTCGTGGCGGCCATCTCGAGCGCCTCGGCGCCGTCCCGGGCTACATCCACCTCGTACCCCTGCTTAATGAGGCCGCGTTCAATGGCGCCCGCGATTGCCTCCTCGTCTTCGACGACCAGCACGCGCATTGCCGCAATCCCTCCAACCCGTAGTTCTTTTACCGTAGCGCAGCAAATCCGAAGCGAAGGTAAAGGAATCGCGGAACAGCATGGTGCCGGGGCGCTTTGAGACGACTGGCTGATGCAGGCGCTGTATCATCCCCGTGGCGGCTCCCCGCCACATTGACCCAAGGGGACAACGTATGGTTCTCGCAGAACGCCCGACCCGCGAACTCTCCCTTTCCGACATCGCCGACATTCTTGGGGACGAAGCGCAGGACCTGCTTGAGCACCGCTGCGAAGGCATCCCTGCCTCCTCGCTCCACCTGCCCGGCCCGGACTTTGTGACCCGCGTTTGGGCCCAGTCCGACCGGTCGCCGCAGGTGCTACGCAACCTCCAGGCGATCCTGGACCACGGCCGACTTGGCGGCACCGGCTATGTCTCGATCCTGCCAGTCGACCAGGGCATCGAGCATTCGGGCGGCGCCTCCTTCGCCAAGAATCCCGCCTACTTCGACCCCGAGAACATCGTGCTCCTTGCCATCGAAGGCGGCTGCAACGCGGTGGCGTCCACCTTTGGGGTCCTTGGCGCGGTGGCCCGGAAGTACGCCCACCGCATCCCCTTCATCGTCAAAATCAACCACAACGAGCTGCTCACCTACCCGAACAAGTACGACCAGGTCATGTTCGGGACCATCAAAGAGGCGTGGAACCTCGGCGCCGCCGCAGTCGGCGCGACGATCTACTTCGGCTCAGAGGAGAGCTCGCGCCAAATTGTTGAGGTGGCCGAAGCATTCGCCTATGCGCATGAGCTCGGGATGGCGACCGTCCTCTGGTGCTACCTGCGAAACCCTGGCTTCAAAGTCGACGGCGTCAACCATGAGACGTCCGCCGACCTCACCGGTCAGGCGAACCATATCGGCGTCACTATCCAGGCCGACATCGTCAAGCAGAAGCTGCCCGAGCAGAACGGCGGGTACAGGGCGCTCAACCAAAAGGGCAGCTACGGCAAGTTCGATGAGCGCATGTACACGAAGCTCACCACCGATCACCCAATCGACCTCACCCGCTACCAGGTCGCCAACGGGTACATGGGCCGGGTCGGCCTGATCAACTCCGGTGGCGCCAGTTCCGGCGAGAGCGACCTGAAGGAGGCGGTCAAGACCGCGGTCATCAATAAGCGCGCCGGGGGTATGGGCCTCATAAGTGGCCGGAAGGCGTTCCAGCGGCCGATGAACGAGGGCGTTGCGCTGTTGAACGCCATCCAGGACGTCTACCGCTGCGAGGGCGTCACCATCGCCTGAAGCTCCGGGAGCAGGCTGGGATGCGACCGGCCCCGGCAGAATCTGCCGGGGCCGCTGTCGTGATGCGCTGTGGGGGGATACGCGGGCGTCAGGCGGCCTCCGTGGCCCGCGCCACGTCACGCCGGTTGCTGCGCCGCTCGAGCATGTAGCCGAATCCGCGGACGTTCACGATATAGCTCGGCTCGGCTGGGTCGTGCTCGACCTTCCTGCGGATCCGGCGGATGTAGACCTTCACAATCTCCTGTGCCTCCCGCTCCGAGTACGTGTAGTCCTGCACCGCGCGGAGGATTTCGACCGGGCTGACCACCTTCCCCGCATTCTTCGCGAGGTACGCGAGAATCTTGAATTCCGTCGGGGTGAGCGGGATGGTCTCGCCGTTACGCACGGCCTGGCACCGGTCAAAGTCAAGCACCAGGTCGCGGACGGAGATGGTGCTGGGGCCGTCCTCTTCGGGCTCAACCTGTGCCGCCACCTTCCGGCGCATCATGGCGCCCAGCTGTGCGTGGAACATCTCAGGCCCATCGGTGTCCCGCAGGCAGACATCAGCGCCGGCCTCAAGCGCGAGGCTGAGCCCGTGCGGGTGCGGCCCCGGTGCGACGACGATGATCTGCGCCTTGCATGCCCGGGTAACTTGGCGCACCAGCGCGATGTCTTCGTCGTGCCGCGGGTCGATGGCCAGCACCACGAGATCCGGGTCAAACTGCGCGAGCAGCCGTTCGGTCTCGCGGTCGTGCGGACGTTCCGTTGTCGTAAACCCGTGGCGTGCAAGCGACGGGAGCACGTCCGCGGAGCGGTAGTCGCGCGTGTGAGTCACAAACGCGACCTGGCTCCGGAAGCCGTCGTTGAAGCGGTCCGCCATTCCTTCACCCCCAGGAGGTCGTTCCCGGCCGATTCGCGGGGCCGCGACCGGGCACCGATGCACTGTTGAGCCCCTGCGGCGCGGGCCCGGGGGCCGGCGCGCGACAGGTGCTCACTCTCTATCTTCGGCAGGTGCAGTCCGGCTAATAGGGGTCCGGCCGGTGAACTGCATCCTTGTTCGTACCCGTTCTGCAACGAAGCGCCGAACACGACGCGACGGGGCCGGCACGCCGTCCACGGCATCCCGGCCCCGCTGGAGACTCAACCCCGAAAAATTGTTCAGGCTGCTTCCCGGAGCAGCGCTCTCCGCAGCCGCTTGACCGCCTGTGCGTGGAGCTGACTCACGCGTGTCTCCGACACCTGCAGCACCGCGGCGATGTCCCGCATCGTCAGGCGCTCAACATAATAAAGGCTGATGACCAGTCGCTCCCGCTCCGGGAGGGCCGCCACGGACTTCGCGAGCTCCTCATACAGCTCTTTCTCTTCGAAGGAGCGGGTGAAGTCCAGGTCCTCCTCTGCGGTCGGCATTTCGGCCGCAGGGAAGGAGTCGCCGTCGTCGTCCCGCTCCAGCATCCGGTCGAGGGAAACGGTGACCCAACGGGCATTCGACGACGCCTCGCGATACTGCTCCACCGAGACGCCCATATGCTCAGCCGTCTCTGCTTCTGTCGGGGTGCGCCCGAGCAGCATCTCCAGTTCAGACTGGGCACGCTGGACGTCGCGAGCCTTCTGGCGCATCGTCCGGCTGAGACGGTCCATGCGCCGGAAAGCGTCGATCATCGCGCCGCGAATTCGCTGGACGGCGTAGGCGTGGAAGTTCGTCCCCTTCGACGGATCGTACCGGCGCACGGCCTCGACGAGGCCGCACGTCCCGTAACCCACGGCATCTTCGAACTCGAGGAGGCCCGGGATTTCCAGCGGAAGCGTCCGGGCGACGCGGCGCACCAGCGGCGCATACTGCATGACGAGGCGCTGCTGCTCCTCGAGTGACAGGCGGTTCGGCTGGGCGTCCCCGCCCGGTTCAGGTTCCTGGTGAACTGACGGCCATTGCATCTCCTTGCTCCCCCGAACAAGCACCCGCATCGCAACCCTGTGTGCCTTGGTTGTCGAGCGGATGGGCCGATTGTTCAGGCCGGGCCGGTGACAGAACAACGCGCGCCCCGTGACGCGCAGGTGGTGCTTCGGTGACAACTGCAGACATAAGGGTTTTCCCGACCGCGCTCGGTGAGACACCGCACCCGGGGCCGCAGCAGCAACTTGGGCGGACAGCCGCCGCACCGGCTTGCAGCGATGGGCGTGTGCTGCCCAATCGCGGGCCGTTCCAGGGGCGGCAACGGCTTTCTCCGAGGCAATCCGTCGCGCGCTCCGGCACGAGCACGGGAGTATGCAGGTTCTCCAGAGCATAACTTGTATAGTGCGAAGTTTGGACAGGGAAGGCTGGGCCAGCCCTGGGGTTCACCCGTACCCTTTCCACTGTGCGACTCCTGGCAGTATCGAGCCTCGGCACCGTGTCACTGCGTGACCTGCATCTGGGCGACTCCCGCGTTGTTGTCAGCCGGGGCGGGAACTGGCCGGCTGCATCGCGGCGAAACGTCGTCGCAGCACCGGTTGCCTGGGTGGGCCCGGGGGAAGCCCCGCGTATCCGCCTTATCGGTGCGGCCGATGAGCCCGCCGACGTGCCCGGGACCTTGCTTGAGTCTGGAAGCGCCATTGCCCCGGGAATCACGCACTATGTCCTCTGGAGCCCGACCGCCGGAAGTCTCGCGCTGGTCCAGCCGCGGGACGGCTCACTTGAGCTCAGGCTTTGGACCGACGGCATGCCGCAATCCAGGCGGCTGGTGGCCGGCGCGCCGATCTTCGCATCCTTCAGTGATGATGGGTCCCGGCTTGCAATTCACCATGGGGGAATGGACGGCGCACGGCTCACCGTGGTTGACATGACGACCGGTGATCCGGGAGGCGTACGCCTCGTCCGCCACGGCGTCGGCGGTTTCGGGACGCCCGGCTTCGCACGCGGCGGCCAGGTGGTGGCCTGGGCTGAGCCGTCGGGCACCCGCCTCCGGCTCCGTGCAGCGGACCTCGCAGCCGGGCGAATCATCGACGGGCCCGCGGTGGAAGGCCAGGTGCGGTTCATCCCCGGGCCGCAAGGCGATGAGCTCGGGGTCGCAGTCGTGGCCCCCCGGGAGGCACCGATGTTTGACCGGCTCCTTGCCTGGGAACCGCTGACTGGCTCAGTGCGGACGGTGCACCGGGGGCGCTTCCTGGCCGCCTGGCGCAGTCCCGGGCCGGACCTGGTCGCGCTGGCGCTGCCCGGGTTCTCGGTCGAAAGCCGAATTCACATCGCGTTCTGTGATGCGAGCGGGCGCGAGCTGGGCCGCCTTGAGCCATTTGTGCCCTCGCCAGCGATGCAGCTCGCGCTGGCGTTCTTTGACCAGTTCGGGCGGTCGCACAATCCGTGGTCGCCTGATGGCACCTGGTTCGTCGTCGGTGGCCGGGCCCTGCGCGACGGTCCCTTCCCCCTATTCGGCCCGCCGGAACCTGACCGGATAATGGGAGTCTGCGTCAGCGAGGCCGGCCTACGGCCGCTGCGCTGGCAGGTCCTCGCGGACGGTACGGTTGGCTGGGTGCTCTGAAAGCGGGGCCAGCCAGGGCGTAAACCTCCGGTAATCGGCAAATTGAAGCGCCAGAAGTGGCGCCTGTACACTCGTGTCATCTCCGCATATCGCGCTCTGCGCGAAAAGGACTCCAATGGATATCCCCCGCGAATCCTCCCGTCCGGGCGGCGGCGAACAGGTTGCCCGTGCGGCCGTTGCGGTATTCCTCCTCCTCAGCATGCTCACCCTCGCCTTCGGCCTTGGGTATGCAGTCCATGACCTGACAACCGATACTCCCGCCAGCCGGCCAGCGGCGGAGCAGGCCGGCGCCGGCGGGGACGATGCCATTGGCGCCGCCATCATCGACGAGATCGTCGAGCTGCTGAAGACACGTTATGTCGATAAATCGGCCATCGACCCCGAGACCCTGCGCGAGGCCGCCATCGACGGGATCATTCGTTCGCTCAACGATTCTCACACGGAGTACCTCACGCCTGCAGAAATGGCCGCCGGCGCGCTCAATCTTTCGTCCAGCTACGACGGGATCGGCGCGACCGTCTCCGACCGTGGCGGGGTGATAACCATCGTTGCTCCCTTCCGCGACTCGCCGGCGGAGAAGGCGGGAATCCGCGCCGGGGACATCATCCTCGAGGTCGATGGCGTTTCCACGGAAGGCTGGACCCAGACGCAGGCGGTCCAGGTCATTCGCGGGCCGTCGGGCACCCAGGTGACGCTGAAGGTGAAGCACACCGACGGCACGATTGAGACCATCACGATCACCCGGGGCAATATCCCGCTTGAGAGCGTGTTCCTCGAGCCGAACCTCGAAGTCATCCCCGGCGAGAGCGGTTCGAAGCTCGTCGATCGCAATGGCAACGAGGTCACCGACATCGCCTACGTTGCCATCACGCAGTTCCATGACCGCACCCTCAATGAACTCCGCACCAAGCTGAAGGACGTCGAAGCCAAAGGGTACAAAGGTCTTATCGTCGACCTGCGCGGGAACCCCGGTGGTCTCCTCCAGGCGACGGTCGACGTTGCCGACGAGTTCCTCGATAGCGGCATAATCCTCTCGGAAGTCGACGCCGACGGAAAGATAGAAAGCTGGAACGCCCGTCGCGGCGGCATCCTCACCAGGATCCCGATCGTCATCCTCCAGGATCAGGGCAGTGCATCCGGTGCAGAAGTGCTGGCCGCAGCCCTGCGTGATAACGGCCGCGCAAGAATCGTCGGCACCCGCAGCTTCGGCAAGGGCACGGTCAACCAGCTGCAGGAGCTCAAGAGCTGCGGCGACCCGAAGGGCTGCGGCGCGCTATACATCTCGGTGGGCCGCTGGCTGACACCCAAGGGCGACCAGATTGAAGGGCTCGGCGTCAAACCGGACATCGAGGTCCCTATGAGTTATGACGACTACGTCGACCGGGGCGATATCCAGCTCTTCAAAGCCATTGACCTCCTGCGCGGGAACTGACCTCGCGGTAGACTGGAAGGATGCCAGGCGGGCCCATCGCGGATGGGCCCGCTGCGTTTCACCGAGATGTCCGACGCAACCATCGCCCAGAACCGCCGCGCCAGGCACGACTACGAAATCCTCGCCCGCTTCGAGGCCGGTATCGTCCTGACCGGGAGCGAGATCAAGTCAGTGCGGGAGCACAAGGTCCAGCTGCAGGGGTCCTATGCCAGGGTCAAGGACGGCGAGGTCTGGCTGGTAGGTGCCCACATCGCACCCTACCGGAACGCGGGGTACGCGGCCCACGACCCGACCCGCGACCGCAAACTCCTCCTCCACAAGCAGGAGATTCGGCGCATCGCCCGGATGGTCGAGGAGAAGGGCCTCACGCTGGTCCCGCTCTCGATGTACTTCAAGCGCGGCAAGGCGAAAGTCGAGCTGGGTGTGGGCCGCGGCCTGAAGCGGTACGACAAGCGGGAAGCGCTGAAGCAGCGCGACCAGCAGCGCGCGCTCCAGGAGGCGCTGCACCGGCGGCGGTAGTGCCCCGTGGCGAACAGCTGTGCTATGATAGGGCCATCACGGGGACGAAAGGATTCGACAGGAAGCCAGGTAGCCGGATAGCAGGCCGAGGTTGGCTGTCACCCTCGTTAATCAGGCGGCCAAAAATAAACGGCAACACTCGCCAACTCGCTCTCGCCGCTTAGTGCGGAGCCGTCCTCCCCGGGGCCCGGCCTGGTAGCGCCGGGGTAGGGCGTCACCAAAGCCAGGCTGCCGCGGGCTGACGCCGATACCGCCCGCGAAAGACGCATCGGCTGGCCGGAGAACGTGGGGACCACCACTGCAGTTCCCCGGCGAGACCTCTATCGGTGGGAAAGCCTGTAGGATAATCCGGAGCCGACCTTCTCTGGACCGGGAGTTCAACTCTCCCGCGTCTCCACCAGCGACACCACAACGGCCGGGGCAGCTGCCCCGGCCGTCGTCGTTCTTGCCCCAGTGTTGTCGAGCTTACCGTCGTGCCAGGAGGCCGGCGGTTCAGCGCTCCCGTGCCGTCGCGGCTGCTTGCTTTTCTGCGATGAGCCGGTCGAGTTCCTCTTTCAGCCGGTCGAGGACCGTATCGTACGGGAAGGCGCCCAGCTCGACCTCGCCACGTTTGAGGTTGACGAACGTCGGGGCACACCAGAGACCCAGGTCAGCATCATCGGTCTCGCCCGGCCCGTTGACCCGGCAACCCATGACCGCAATCGTTATGTCGTATTCTTTCGCGTAGGCGGTCATCTCCTTGACCTTGAAGGCAAGGTCCACGAACGCCTCGTTCTCGACCCGGCTGCAGCTCGGGCAGCTGATGATGTTGAGCCCGCCATCGAGGAATTTCGGCACGGAGCGGAACCTGCCAGCCTCCACGTCAGCGATGATCTGCCTGCCCACTTCAATTTCGCGCCACTTCTCGGCGAAGGGCAGGGTCAGGGAGACGCGGATCGTATCCCCGATACCCCGCGACAGGAGCTGTTCGAAGGCGATGCGCGTCTTGATCGCGCCGTCAGGAAGCATGCCGGCCTCGGTCACGCCGAGGTGGAGCGGCACCTCCGGACGGATCGCGGCAAACCGGGTGTTCGCCTCGATGACCTTCCTCGGGTCGGAGTCCTTGAGGGACACGACGTACCGGTCGAATCCGAGATCGTCCAGGATCGCGCAGTGCTGGAGCGCGCTCTCGACCATCGCGGTGACCCCGTCGAGTTCTGGCGGGTCGGCGCCGTCAAACTTCGCGGCCATCTCCGGGTCGACCGAACCGCAGTTCACGCCGACGCGAAGGGCAATCCCGTGGCGGTCCGCCGTCTCCGCGATGAACGCGACCTTGTCGCGGACGGACTTCTGCTTTTCGTGATGGTGCAGGTGTCCGGGGTTGTAGCGGACCTTGTTCACGAGCGGAGCAACCTGCGTGACCAGGCGGTAGTTTTCCTGCAGGTCAACCGAGAGATTCGCCTCCGGTACCCGCGCCCGGATCTCCACCAGCGCGGCCACGTCCTTCGCGCTATCAACCGCGACACGCACGACGCCCGCGCCGGCTTCATGGAGCATCCGCACCTGTGCGGCTGTCGCCTCGATATCTGTGGTGCGCGTGGCGCACATGGACTGGACGACGATGGGGTTGCCACCCCCGATGATGACTGAACCGACCGGGACAGGCCGGGTAGCTGCGCGCTTCATGACTTCAGTCTAGCAACCGGCGTGGGAACGGGCCGTGAGCGCGGACTGCGGCGCTACTGGGCGCCCTCCGCCACACCTGCGCCGGGCAGCGCAAGCAGGCCCCGGATGTCGGCTCAGCCGTGCGGCCCGGTGTGGTCAGCCGCTCCGCCCTCGTTGCCGAACCAGCCCCGGTCGATCCCGGTGAACACGAGCAGCGGCACGACGAGCAGGACAAACGCGAGCGCCATGGCGATGGCAGGCCCGCGGTTGGCCTGGAGCACGTTTTCAACTGGCGCCGTGTACGGGTTGCCGGCCGCTCTGGCGAGCGCACGGCCCTTCGTTCGGAGCCTGAGGCTGTTCGCCATGACGCTCACCGAGCTGAGCGCCATGGCCGCCCCGGCGAAGACCGGGTTGAGGAGCCCGAGGGCCGCGACCGGCAGCGCCACCACGTTGTACCCGAACGCCCAAACGAGGTTCTGGCGGATGGTGGTGAGCGTCTCCCGCGAGAGCGCTATCGCCTCGGCGATCTTCGCCACATCACCGTGGAGCAGGGTGATGTCGCCGGTCTCAATAGCGACATCGGTCCCGGTGCTCAGCGCAATGCCGACATCCGCCTGGGCCAGCGCCGGCGCATCGTTGATGCCGTCGCCCGCCATCGCCACCGTGAGGCCCTGCGCCTGCAGCTCGCGCACGAACGCGAGCTTCTCCTCAGGGCGGACACCGGCCCGGTACTCCGTGATCCCCACGCGGGCGGCCACCGCAGCTGCGGCCCGGGCATTGTCGCCGGTCAGCATGACGACCCGGAGCCCGAGCCGGCGCAGCGCTTCGACCGCCCGCCTGGCATTCGGCTTCACTTCGTCGAAGAGCCCGAGCAGGCCGACGACCGTCCCGTCGACGGCGACCACCGCCACCGTCCGGCCCGCAGCCTCCAGCTCCCCGATACGGGGCTCCAGCGGCCCTATCTTGTACCCAAGCTCCGCGAACATGGCCGGGCTTCCCACCTGGACGAGGCGGCCATCGACCATCGCCTGCACACCCCGGGCGGTCAGCGCCTCGAACCGGGTGGCGGGCGGAACCTCCAGGCCGGCCTCAATGGCGGCATCAACAACTGCCCGGCTGAGCGGGTGCTCGCTCGGCGATTCAGCCGCGGCCGCCAGGCGGAGCAGGTCGTCCTGGTTCATCTCACCAAGAGGCACAACGTCGCTGACCTGCGGGCGGCCCTCGGTCAGGGTGCCGGTTTTGTCGAGAACCACGACATCGAGCTTGCGTGTCCGCTCGAGGACGGCCGCGTTTCGGATGAGGATCCCGCGCGACGCGCCGAGTCCGGTGCCGACCATGATTGCCGTCGGTGTCGCGAGTCCAAGCGCGCACGGGCAGGCGACCACCAGCACGGCCACCGCGGCGGTCATTCCCTGCTGCCAGTCACCGGCGAAGAGCCCCCAGCCGAAAAACGTGATGGCGGCGAGCAGGATGACGACCGGGACGAAGACCGCTGCAACCTGGTCAACCAGGCGCTGAACCGGCGCCTTAGAGCCCTGCGCCTCCTCGACGAGCCGAACGAGCCGCTGCAGGGCGGCATCTGCGCCCACGGCCGTTGCCTCAATCGTGATGGCGCCGTGCTGGTTGATGGTTCCGCCAATCACCCGGTCGCCCGGCTTCCGCTCGACGGGCACCGACTCCCCCGTGAGCATCGACTCATCGACCGCCGAAAATCCGTCCACCACAACGCCGTCGACCGGGATGCGCTGGCCGGGACGCACGAGCAGCCGGTCGCCGACCTGTACCGCATCGAGCGGCACCTCCATTTCGGCACCGTCGCGGAGCACGGTTGCAGTCTCCGGCGCCTGCGCGAGGAGCGCGCGGATGGCCTGCGATGCGGCGCCTTTCGATGTCTCTTCGAAGTACTTGCCCATCGAGATGAACAGCAGCACCGCGGCGCTCACGTCGAAGTACATGTGGGTGTCGTGACGGCCGCTGACGACAACCCAGGCGCTGTAGCCGTATGCCACGCTGGTCCCCAGCGCGACGAGGACGTCCATATTGGGGTTACCCTGCCGGAGACTCGCCCAGGCGCCCCGGTAAAACCGCCAGCCCAGGCCGAACTGGACCGGCGTTGCCAGGGCCAGGACGACCCAGGCATGCAGGTTCGGCTCGCCGAAGAGGTGAAGCCCGGCAATATCCATCGCCATGGCGAGAATGACTGCGGGCACAGCGAAGACCGACGCGGCGATGAGCTGGATGAGCGTCCCCCGCGCCTGCTCGGCCGGGTTCGGCCGCTCCCGGTCTGTGAGCGGCCGCGCGTGGTAGCCTGCCTTTTCGACGGCCTGGATGAGCGCCTCGACCGGCACGGGCGCACCGAGCGTCACGCGCGCCGTCTCGGCCGCGAAGTTCACGGAGGCGGTTTCGACACCCTCCACCCTGCTGAGCGCGCGCTCCACCCGCCGGACGCACGAGGCGCAGGTCATTCCGGTCACGCTGAGCGTCACCGCCTTTTCTTCACTGGAAGCGGCCATGTGCAAACCTCCCGCGGAGCAGGGGCGAACCGCGCGAATTCAGGGTAGAGCGGCCTCGTATCCCTCTTCCTTCACCGCTTCGATGAGCTTCGCGGGGTCGAGATTCTCGCCCGTGATGCGGGCCGCCTTCTCGGCGAGGCTAACCACAGCCTCCTGAACGCCCGGCACTCCTTTGAGAGCCGCGGTGACCGCATTGACGCAGTGGTCGCAGGTCATTCCGGTGATGTTGAGTTCAATCGTCTGTGCCATAGGGTGCCTCCGAAGTTGTTGATAAGGTTAGGGTTCGCTTGGGCCCTGCGTGCGGTACAGGCGCTGAAGTTCAGCGATGGCCTTCTCCTCTTCACCGCTGCGGATCATCTCAACGACGTGGGTTTTCAGATGCCCGTCGAGGACGAGGGCGTCCAGGCTGCGAAGGGCGCGCTGTATCGAGAGTGACAGGTCGAGAATGTCCATGCAGTAGCGGTCGTCCTCGATCTGCTTCTCGAGGGCCGCGACCTGGCCGGCGATGATCTTGATCCGTCGGAGCGCCTGGCGGCGAGTTTCCGGTGTCATGCGCCCTCCAATAGGATACCCCCCTATCCTCACATTCGAACAGGCGCGGGTCAAGTGCCAACCACCAGGCAGCGCTTAGCGAGCCCCAATCACGCCCTGGCCGCGGAGCTCCTGGATGTCGTCCCAGCTGAATCCGAACTCCAGCAGCACCTGCTCGGTGTGCTCGTCAAACTCCGGCGCCCCCCGCGCAATCCGCCCCGGCGTCGCCCCGAGCTGCACCGCCGGTCCCACGATCTTTCGCCGCTCTCCGGAGCGGTGCTCGTACTCGACGATGTAGTCGTTGGCCACGACCTGGGGGTCGCGGATGACCTGGGCGTAGTCCTGGACTGGGGCGACGGGCAGGCCCTGGCCGCACAGCTCCTCGACC
The DNA here is from genome assembly GCF_002563855.1 of Tepidiforma thermophila. Classification (NCBI taxonomy): domain Bacteria; kingdom Bacillati; phylum Chloroflexota; class Tepidiformia; order Tepidiformales; family Tepidiformaceae; genus Tepidiforma; species Tepidiforma thermophila. The sequence continues at coordinate 1,918,345 of NZ_PDJQ01000001.1, read as the reverse complement.
CACTCCCACTGGTCCTTCGCAGCGAAGATGCGGTCCAGCTCGGCGATCAGCTCGCGGCGGTGGTCCATGTGCGCCGGCAGCGCGCAAAATCGCGGGTCATCGCGCAGGTCGGGCCGCCCGATCGCCTCGCAGAACGGTGCCCACCAGCGGCTGAGCTGGGCCATGCTCAGCGCAATCCAGCCCCCGTCCTTGCACTGGTAGACATTCCAGAGCGGCGCGGCGTCTTCCCGCGAGCGGCGGGGCGGGACCTGCCCGGTAAAGAGTGTGCCGGTGATATTGAACGACTGGAGCATCACCTGGCCGCCGAGGAGCGATGCCTCGACGTGCTGGCCTTCACCCGTGCGCGCCCGGTGGATGAGGGCCAGCAGGATCCCGTAGCTGAGCGAAATCGCGCCGACCTGGTCGGCCATTCCCCCGAACGAAAAAACCGGCGGCTGATCGGGCGGGCCCTGCACCGTCATCGTGCCGCCGCGCGCCTGCCCGAGAATATCCATCGCAGGCCACCGGGCGTGGGGACCCTTCGAACCATAGCCGGAAGCTGTGGCGTAGATAATCCCGGGGTTGCGCGCCCGCACCGCCTCGTACCCAAGGCCAAGACGGTCCATCACCCCCTGCCGGAGGTTCTGCACAAAGACGTCTGCCTGCTCAGCAAGGCGCAGCACGGTTTCGCGGCCCAGCGGGTGCTTCAGGTCGACGACTATCCCGCGTTTGTTCCGGTTATGGCTTTCGAAGTACGCCTCGCTCAGGCCGCGGCCGGGGTCGGGCGAGTCCGGGCCCTCAATCTTGATGACATCTGCCCCAAAATCTGCCAGCATCGCCGTCGCATATGTGCCCTGCTGCCAAATCGTGCAATCAAGGACCACGAGCCCCGACAGCGGGAGCCCGGTATGGGGTACGTTGGGGAACATGGGTCCCTCCCGGTTGCGCGGGATCTTGGTCGCGTCGCAGGATCCTGTCAAACGCGAGGATTCGCCCGTGTCGAATGCTTCCGGCCACCGCCGTTTCGCCGCCGCCTGGGACTGGCTCGCCCGGCACGAAAGTGCCCGCGAGCGGCGCCTCCGCGCACGCCTTGCGGGGCAGGCCAGGGGCCGCGTGCTCGAGATCGGGTACGGCGTGGGCTCGAATTGGCCACACCTGCCCGCTGATGTTTCTTATGTCGGCATTGAGCCCGACCCATTCATGCGTGAGCGGGCCGAACGCCACCGCCCGCCGGACCGGCAGCTCGACCTTCGCGACGGCGATGCCCAGGAGCTTGACTTCCCCGACGCCAGCTTCGACACGGTGCTGGCCACCCTCGTCTTCTGCACGATTCCCGACCAACGAAAGGCGTTAGGGGAGGTTCGCCGGGTTCTTGCCCCTGGGGGCCGCCTGCTGTTCTGGGAGCACGTGACTGCTGGCTCACGCCTCGGGCGCGGTGTGCTGAACGCCATCACCCCGCTCTGGAAGCGCGTCGGCGGCGGGTGCCACCCCAACCGCGACACCCTCCAGGCGATCCATGAAGCCGGATTTTCGGTCCAAGACCTCAAGGTCACCCGGATTGGCCCGCTCCCGGCGATCGTCGGGGTCGCGAGCGTGGGAGGGGAGGCGTCAGCGTGAGAATCGGAGCGCATGTCTCGAGCGCAGGAGGCCCGCATCTCGCGTTCGAGCGGGCGGCCGCCATCGGTGCAGAGGTGGTCCAGCTCTTCGTCAGCGCGCCGCAGCAGTGGAAGCTCCCGGCGCTCACCCCTGACCAGATTGCACGATTCAATCGTATCCGCGAGGCGTCCGGCATGCCGGCGTTCTTCCATGGCGTGTACCTGATGAACTTCGGCAGCCAGGACCCCGCCGTCCTCGAGAAATCGCAAGCGTCGCTGCGCGCTTACCACCGGCTTGCCGGCGAAATGGGCGTCGTCGGCACCATCTTCCACATTGGCAGTCACCTCGGCGCCGGGTTCGACGGGGCGATGGTCGAGCGCATCGCGGACATGCTGGGCGCAATCCTCGCCGAACAGCCGGGCAACCCCGCGCTGCTCATCCTCGAGAACAATGCGGGGCAGGGGAACTGCATCGGCGGGCGATTTGCCGAGCTCGGCGCCATCGTGCGGGCGATGGGCAGCCCGCCGAACGTCGGCATCTGCTTCGACACCTGCCACGCCTACGCCATGGGGTACGACATCGCGACGCCGGCCGGCCTCGAGGCCACGCTCGAGGAGCTCGACAGGGAGCTCGGCCTCCAGCGCCTCGTGGCAGTCCACGCCAACGATACGAAGCAGCCGATTGGCACGTTCCGCGACCGGCACGAGAACATCGGCGAAGGCCACCTCGGACTATCGGGGTTCCGCACGCTGATGACGCATCCCGCCTTCGCCGATGTACCCTTCATCCTCGAGGTTCCTGGGTTCGAGGGGCAGGGCCCGGACGAGGAGAATATTCGGCGGCTGAAGCAGCTCCGGGACGAATTGGGCCTGCCAGCGCCCGAAACGCCTCTGCTTGAGGCGATCCGCCAGGCGGCGCATGGCTGAGTACAGCGAAACGACGAGGACGAAGGTGCCAGCGACGGGACGCCTGCAGGGTGCGCTTTTTACGGAATGTGCTGAGTGGATTTGGGAACAGCTCCAGGAGGACGGGTTCCATATCCAGGGGGAGCTCGTCGAATTGATCCTCGAGACGGAGCGGGAGCTGGGCATTCACACCCGGCCGCTCGACGCCATCGCTGCGGCCCTGGCAGAAGAGTTCGAGCGCCGCGGCGTGGTGGCCCGGCCGTACGGCATCGATGCCCGCCTCATCAGGCTCGTCCTCGAATGGGAGGACGACTTCCTCGGTTTTGCGGGGATACCTCGTGTCGAAAGTTGACGGCCGAGACGCGGACCCCGGACACTCTGGGGCGACGCCAGGCCGGAGGTAGGTCCAGGGAAGGCCAGCATCAGAAGTACCAGAGGCACGCAGGGAGCACACCAGCAAGCGCCAGGTCCGCGCGGTTATGCGCGGATGACGAGGCGGGGGCAGTATCGAACCACTCGGCGGATGGCCCCCCGGCTGCACAGCCGCAGGTGACGCACAAACCACGCCGGGTGACCGCGTGACAAAAGCGCACCACGTGCACGGGTTCCCCTCCCGTTCTTCGCTCCTCACTGTCTGATTGCCCGCTGTCGCCTGTGCCGGCTCGCGGGCACCGCGTGCCACAAGCGAGCAGGCACCCCATGCCTGCGACCGGAGGAGCCAGCCTCATGTGTGGAATCGTCGGGTACACGGGCCACCGCCCGGCTGTGCCGATCCTTTTGCGAGCGCTCAAGGACCTCGAGTACCGCGGCTACGATTCGGCCGGTATCGCAGTACTCGACGGTGACCGCCTCGCCATCACGAAAAAACAGGGCAAGATCGCGAACCTCGAAGCGGCGATCGGGCCGCTCCCGGCTGCAACTGCCGGGATCGGTCATACCCGCTGGGCCACCCACGGCCGGCCGAGCGACCGGAACGCGCATCCTCACAGCTCCTGCGACGGACGCGTTGTCGTCATCCACAACGGTATCGTGGAAAACTACACCGCACTCCGGAGCGAGCTGCAGGCTCGCGGGCACGCGTTCCAGAGCGAAACGGACACCGAGACCGTTGCTCACCTGCTCGAAACAGAGATGGCGGCCGGCGCCGACCTGTTCGAGGCGCTCGCCCGGACGGCGCGCCGGCTCGAGGGTTCGCAGGCCCTCGTGGCGATGACGGTCGACGAACCGGGCACGCTCGTCGCCACGCGCCTCGGCAACGCAGGCGGCATCGTCATCGGATTCGGTAATGAGGAGACCATCGTGGCAAGCGACCTGGCGGCTGTCCTGCCGCTAACGCAAGAGGTCGCGTTCCTCGCTGACGGGCAGGTCGCCCGTGTCACTCCGTCCGGGGCGGAGGTGGTCACGCTCACCGGCGAGCCGGTGATGCTGCAGCGCAGGCGGATCCCAATCGACCCGGTCACTGCCCTCAAAGGGCAGTACCCGCATTTCATGCTGAAAGAAATCCACGAGCAGCCCGAGGCGATTACCGACACAATCTGGAGCCTGGCGACGCTCGACCCGCCTGCCCTCTACTTCGACGACCTCGGCAGTGCAGGCGACCGCCTCGCGGCAGTCGAGCGCGTGGTCCTCCTCGGCATGGGGACGAGCCTGCACGCTGCGATGATTGGTCAACGGTACATCGAGGCGTTTGCGGGTCTCCCGGCGGCTGCCGACAACGCGTCGGAGTTCCGATACCGCGACCCGGTCCTGGATGACCGGACGCTCGTCATCAGCGTTTCGCAATCCGGAGAGACTGTCGATGTCCTCGAAGCGATGGCCGTCGCCCGCCGGGCGGGGGCTCTCCAGGTGACGGTCTGCAACACGGAAGGTGCGCAGACGACCCGGGTGGCCGACGGAACGGTGTACACCCGCGCCGGGCTCGAGCGAGGCGTCGCCAGCACGAAGTGCTTCACCACCGCCCTCGTCGCGCTGTACCTGCTGGCACTGCGCATCGCGCAGGCGAAGGGGAGGCTCTCCGAAGAGGCGCTTGCGAGTCACCTGCACGACCTCGCCCAGCTGCCGCGTGCGGCCGCAGATGTACTGCGACGCCGCGACCAGATCCGGAAGCGGGCGGTCGCACTGGCCGCAGCGCAGCACGTCCTGTTCCTCGGGCGCGGTCTTGCATTTCCCGTTGCGATGGAGGGCGCGCTGAAGCTCAAAGAAGTCTCCTACATCCACGCGGAAGGCTACGCTGCGGGGGAGATGAAGCACGGCCCTATTGCGCTCATCGAGCCGACGTTCCCGACCGTCGCGATCGCCACGCAGCATGCCTTGCGTTCCAAGATGATTTCGAACATCGAGCAAATCCAGGCGCGAGGCGGACCGGTGACCGGGGTCATCACCGAAGGCGACGCCGAGCTCACGGCGCTCTGTGATGCGGTGATAACGGTCCCTGCCGTTTCGTCGTGGCTCGAGCCCGTGGCGGCCGTGATCCCGCTTCAGCTCCTCGCCTACGATGTGGCAGTACACCGCGGCTGCGATGTCGACCAGCCGCGCAACCTTGCGAAAACGGTGACGGTCGAATGAGCGGCCGTCCAGGCGGGCAATTCGGGCCGTTTGGCCGGCCGTGCAAACTGCCGGCATCGGCCTATAATCGTGCGACCGAAGCCATCGGTCTGCACTATGCGCGATGCGCGGAGGTATAGACAGATTGGTAAGCGTCACTCGTTCCGTTGTGTGGTTCTCCGAGGTCGGCCGCGAAGACATCGGCCTCGTCGGAGGCAAGGGCGCCAACCTCGGTGAACTCACCCGCGCCGGCATTCCGGTGCCGCCCGGGTTCGTTGTCACCGCCGATACCTACTTTCGCTTCATCCACCAGAACGGACTTGAGCCGGTCATCAAGAAAGAGCTCTTCGGCCTGAATGTGCATGACACCCGCCAGCTGAACGAGCGAGCCGAGAACATCCAGCGCCGCATCAAGAGTGCCCCGATGCCGGCCCACATCGCTGACGAAATCCGTGCCGCGTACCGGGAGCTCGGCGGCGGACCGGTCGCCGTGCGCAGCTCGGCGACCGCAGAAGACCTTCCCGAAGCAAGCTTCGCCGGCCAGCAGAGCACCTTCCTGAACGTGGTCGGCGAGGACAACGTCGTCCGGGCAGTCCAGGCATGCTGGGCGTCGCTGTTTGAGGCGCGTGCCATCTTCTACCGTGAGGAATCTGGCTACGACCACACAAAAGTCGGGCTGGCCGTTCCCGTCCAGCGCATGGTGCAGTCCGAAATCTCGGGCGTCATGTTTACGGTCGAGCCGGTGACGTCCGACCGCACCCGGATCACCATCGAAGCGGTGTACGGCCTCGGTGAGGGGATCGTCTCCGGCGAAATTTCGCCTGACCTCTACCTCGTCGACAAGGAGTCCCTCCAGATCATCTCCAAGACGGTGACGCCGCAGGACCGGATGATCGCCCGCCGGCCGGATGCTGACGGCAGCCACGAAGGGGCGAACGCCTGGCTGCCGGTTCCGGAGCACCTGCGCGAACGCCAGAAGCTCACCGATGCCGAGATCCGCGAGCTTGCCCGAATTGGCCGTGCCGTCGAAGCACATTACGGCAAACCGCAGGACATCGAATGGGCCTACGAGCAGGGCAAGTTCTACCTGGTGCAGGCGCGGCCCGTGACGACGCTCAAGGCAGCCGTGGAGGCCGACGAGGGAGAAGAGGAGACCGCCCCCATCCTCCTGACCGGCCAGCCGGCAAGCCCCGGGGTCGGCGTTGGCCTGGTGCGGATTGTCCACGACCCGCGCGAGATTGACATCGTCAAGCAGGGCGATGTGCTCGTTGCCGAGATGACGACGCCCGACTTCGTCCCGGCCATGAAGCGGGCATCTGCAATCGTCACCGAGCGCGGCGGCCGAACCTGTCACGCTGCGATCGTGAGCCGCGAACTCGGCATCCCGTGCGTTGTGGGCGTCGCCGGGGCGATGGGCCTCGAAGTCGGCCGCGAAGTCACCGTCGATGGGTCAGCCGGGCGGATTTATGACGGCCGGGCAGAAGCACGCCTCGCCTGGTACGAGCGCCAGAAGGAGCGGTACGCACGAGCAGCAGCGCTGAAGACGACCACCAAACTTTACGTGAACCTCGCCGAGCCTGAGCTTGCGGAAGTTGTCGCAAAACGTCACGTCGACGGCGTCGGCCTGCTGCGCGCCGAGTTCATCGTGGCCCAGATTGGCAAGCACCCCCGGCAGTTCATCGAAGAGGGACGGCCGGAGGAATACACCCGCCGGCTCGAAGAGGGCATTAAGGAGTTCTGCCGGGCTTTCAATCCTCGCCCGGTGGTGTACCGGCTCACGGACTTCAAGACGAACGAATACGCCAACCTCGAAGGCGGAGCGAAGTATGAGCCGACCGAAGAGAACCCGATGATCGGCTACCGCGGCGCGAGCCGGTACCTCCGCGAGCCCGACATCTTTAAGCTTGAACTCGAAGCGATCAAGGGCGTTCGCAAGGAATTCAAGAACCTTTATGTTATGGTTCCCTTCGTGCGCACGCCCGATGAGCTGCGCGGCGTTAAACAGCTCATGTCGGAGCAAGGGCTCGTCCGCGGTGACGATTTCAAGCTGTGGATGATGGTCGAAGTGCCGTCCAACGTCCTCATCCTCGACCGCTTCATCGATGTCGGCATCGACGGCATCTCTATCGGGTCCAATGACCTTACCCAGCTCGTTCTCGGCATCGACCGCGACAGCGAGGCGCTCGCCGATATCTTCGACGAACGGAACGAGGCGGTCATGGCGGCGATCCAGACCGCCGTCACCGTCGCCCGCCGGCGGGGTATTACGGCCTCGATCTGCGGCCAGGCGCCAAGCGTCTACCCGGAGGTGACCGAAAAGCTGGTCGAATGGGGCGCAACCAGCGTCAGCGTGAGCCCGGACATGATCGACCAGACGCGGGAGATCATCGCGAACGCCGAAGCAAAGCTGGGCCGCGCTCCCGTTCACTGAACGTCCGCCTGGACCTCCCCGGGCCTCCCGTCTAACGGGGCCCGGGAGCCATACGACCGAGCCCCCGATGCGACCTCCTCCCGCCGTGCCGGTTGCCGAGCCTGGTTGGGGGAGGCGGACTTGGACCGTACAATCCCGAACGTATGGACCTGTTCGACGTTCGGCGACGGCTCGAGGCGCTCGAATCGAACCTCAGCCCCTATGCTGCCCGGAGCGCCACGAGCCGGGGTCGAAAGCGCCCCGAACCGCCCTCGCCGCTTCGCGTCGAGTTCCAGCGAGACCGCGACCGGATCCTGCACACGAAGGCGTTTCGGCGCCTGAAACACAAGACTCAGGTCTTCATCGCTCCGACCCAGGACCACTTTGTCACCCGGCTCACCCACACCCTCGAGGTGGCCCAGGTGGCCCGGACCATCGCCCGCGCATTGAACCTGAATGAGGACCTCGCCGAGGCTGCTGCACTGGGACACGATATCGGGCACGGACCCTTCGGCCATGCCGGCGAGGAGGCGCTGGCAGAGTGCCTGCCCGAGGGGTTCCGGCACAACTACCAGTCGGTGCGCGTGCTCGACCGGCTCGAAAACGGCGGCAAGGGGCTCAATCTGACCTTCGAAGTACTCGACGCCGTCGAGAAAAGTTCCAAAGCCCGCGAGGACATCTTCGCCGAGGGCTGGGGCGTTCCTGTGACCCTCGAGGGGCAGGTGGTGAAGACCGCCGACGCCATCGCGTACCTCAACCACGACATCCTCGATGCCGTCCGGGCGGGGATCATTACCGAGGATGACCTCCCCGACAGCACGAAACGGCTCATCGGCCGCAGCCATGCCGAGCGACTCGATACCCTCATTTGCGATATTGTCGCGGCCAGCTGGTCAGCCACCGGGGCAGGGCCCGACCCGGTGATCCGATTCAGCCCGGAGATTCACGCCGCCGCCAACGAACTCCGCGAGTTCATGTTCCAGCGGGTCTACATGTATGACGACACTCGCCGTGAGGCTGAACGGGGAAAGCGGATCGTGCGGTTCCTGTTCGAGTATTTCGTCCGGCACCCGAACGAGATCTCGCCGGACTACTCCCTGCCCGAGGACTCCGTCGAGCGGAGGGCGGCAGACTACGTGAGCGGCATGACTGACCGTTTCGCCATCCGGCTGGCCGCGTCGCTGGGCTGCCCTGACGCGATCGGCTGGCAGGTCTGAAGACGCACGGTCCTTTCCTCCGCGTTTCACTGTCGGGAGCGTTCTGCCTTGAAGGTAGATGGAGGCGCGCTGATACTCGGGTCAGCCCGCCATGTCCAATCGTTTCGGCTCCAGCTACGACAACGAGCCCGTCATCGGTGCGACCTATCCGCCAGACGATGAGCCGGTCATCGGCGGTTCATATCCCCCCGACGAACCGGCGCCACCGACCATCGGCGGGTATACCGGAGAGCCGTACTACGAAGACGATGAGTTCGCCGGGGAAGACGGTTACTGGGACGACGAATACTACGCCGATGCGGAGCCACCCGCCCGCCAGCCGATGTTCTACCTGTTCCTGTTCCTGGCGGCGGTCGTGGGCGGCGTCCTCGTGTTTCTCGTCTTGAACCTGGTGCGGGGCGATGGCGGCAACAGTGGAACACCCGCGACCGAGTTCGCGGTCCAGATTGAATCCCCAACTCGCGACCAGCGGCTGGAAATCAATCGCGAGCACGAGGCCATCGTCCAGGCCTCAGCGACCGTGCCACTCCGCCGTTTCGAGCTGTTCGTCGGCGACCGCGTCGTGGACGCCATCGACCTGGCTGAGGTACCGCCGGACAACCGTTACCGGGCGACGCTCAGGTTTACGCTCCCGGGCAAAGGCACGTACGAGCTCTTCGTGCGCGTCTTCGCGGAGTCGGGCGCGTCAAAAGATTCCGCGAAGGTCCGGGTTGTCGCCATTGAGCCAGTGGGCGAACGCCCCCAATCGATCCAGGGGCGCGTGGTTGCCGATGCCACCCTGCGCGAGGGCCCCGGCGACACCTTCGCCGAGGCTGGCAGCCTCCGCGCCGGCGCACAGGTGACGATTACCGGGAAGACCCGCGACCTCTCGTGGCTGCTCGTGCAGCCGCCCGCGGGGCGCGCCGGGTGGGTCCGGCGGGCCGCCATCGAGCCGCTCGACACGCTCGACCTTGTGCCGGTGCGGGATGTCACGCCGACACCCGTCCCCACAGCAACCGCTACCCCGGAACCATCGCCGACTGCCACCGTTTCGCCGTCGCCGTCGCCTTCTGCCAACGCGCCCGACTTCGTGCCCACCAACGCCGTGCTCGCGTCGGGCGGGGCGGTCCTCCGGGTCACCGTGTCGAACGTCAGCAATAACGCGTACAGCGGCCCGCTCGTGGTTGCCGTCGGCGGGGATGTGCCCCAGCAGGAGCTTGCTGTCAACGTGAATCTCCCGGCCAACGGAGGCTCGACAGTCGTCGAATTCCCGGTCAGCCCGCCGATTACGCAGCCTGAGGCGCGTGCGGTGGTAACCGTCGACCCGGCGAATATCGTGCGCGAGCAGCGGGAGGACAACAACGGCGCGACCTTCGTGCTCCAGCCGCCTGTTGAAGCGCCGAATCTCGTGATTACCTCTGCGACCGTTACGACAACAACAGTCGACGTTGTGGTTCGAAACGACGGCGGCCCGCTCCCGGTGAGCACCGTAGTCGTCCAGGTCCAGCTCGGCGGCGAGACGACGAGCAAGAGCGTCAGTATCGCCCTCGCAACCGGGCAGTCGTCTCCGGTCATCTCGGTGGCGCGCCCCGCCGGCTCGGGACAGGCGACCGTCACCGTCTACGTCGGCAATCAGCCGCTGGCCAGCACCACCGTGCAGCTTCCCTAGACGTAATGCCACCACGCACGTTCAGGCCCGTGTGGCGGCACCACCACTGGCCGCTCGGGCACGTACGATGGGTCTATGGACGTTGTTGACGCCATTAAACGGCAGGTCGACCTCGTCGCCTACATCGGGCGGGTCACGCCCCTGCAGAAGTCCGGGCGGAGCTACCGCGGCCTCTGCCCCTTCCACAGCGAAAAGACGCCCTCGTTTTATGTCTTTCCCGAACGCGGGACATGGCGCTGTTTCGGCGCCTGCGGCGAGGGCGGCGACCTCTTTACCTTCGTCGAGAAGCGAGAGAACGTCGACTTCCGGGGGGCGCTCCGCATCCTCGCTGCCGAGGCCGGCATCCAGCTCCACGAAGACGACCCGAAGCGCCGCTCCCACATCGAACGGCTGGCCGCCATCGTTTCCGCTGCCGTCGGCTTTTATGAGCGCCAGCTGCACGAACCTGGGGGCGCGGAGGCCCTTGACTACCTGAGGGGCGCGCGGGGACTCACCGTCGACACCATTGCAGCATGGCATCTCGGCTGGGCCCCGGATGGGTGGCATCACCTCCGTGATTTTCTCCTGAACCGCGGATACACCATCCCGGACATGGTGGCTGCCGGCGTCCTCGTTGACGCCGAGAAGGGCCGCGAGCCATACGACCGGTTCCGCGGACGCGTCATCATCCCAATCGCGAACGAGCGCGGCGAGTTCGTGGCGCTGGCGGGCCGCGGCCTCCACGGAGAAGAGCCCAAGTACCTGAACTCGCCCCAGACCGAGATCTTCGACAAGGGCCGCACGCTGTTCGGCCTGCACGCCGCCGCTGATGCCATCCGCGCGCATGGCGAAGTCGTCGTCGTCGAAGGGTACATGGATGTCCTTGGGCCCTGGCAGGCAGGCTACCGCAACCTCGTTGCGACGATGGGCACCAGCCTCACGCGCCACCACGCTGCGCTGCTCCGCCGCTTCGCACCGCGCATCGTCCTCGCCCTCGACCCGGATGCGGCCGGGATGAACGCCGCCGAACGTGCCGGCAGCCTGCTCTTCGGCTTCACCGGCGAAGACCAGGCTGCTGACGCCGCCCGCGCAGCCGATACCCTTGCCGCCGATACGGACATCGACCTCCGCGTGGCCCCGCTGCCCGCAGGGCGCGACCCCGACGAACTCGTCCGGGACGACCGCCCCGCGTGGGAGCAGGCCATCGCGGGAGCGCAGCCGTTCGTAGAGTTCCTGCTCTTCCGCATGCTTGGCAGGCGCCGATCCCTGTCGCCGCTCGAGGTGCGTCACCTGGTCGACCGGCTCGTCCCGGTGCTTCTTGCGGTGAGCGACCCGGTCGAGCGCGGGCTCTACATCCAGCGGGTCGCCCGGCATCTTGGGGTACCGGAGGCAACCGTTGCCGACCGCCTGCGTCGAGGACGCCAGGCGCGCCCCAGGGGAGCCCCGGAGCAGGAGGTGCGTCGCCCCCTTGGACCCGAAGAGGTACTACTCGCCCTCCTCCTGCAGCATCCCGGGCTCCGGCTCGCCTACCGCAACTACCCCGAGTCGCTCTTCACCGGCGCTCTTGAGCGCGAGGTATTCCGCCGCTGGCTCCGCGACCCGGACGCTGTGCTGGCTGCCTCGGACGAAGCAGGCCAGCTAGCCAGGGAGCTCGCAGCCTATCGACTGCCGCCGCTCACCGAAGCGGAGGCCCGCCGAGCCGCTGACAGGAAGATCGAAGACCTGCTCCGGGAGCGTATCCGCCTCCACCAGGCAGCGCGCGCCGAAGAACTTTCCGAAGCGGAGCGCACGCGGGGTGCGAATGAACTGGCGCGGCTAGCGCTTGCGGCGTATCGCGGCGAGGTGCCCGCAGGGCCCGAACGCGACCTGGCCGAAGCGCTCATTGAAGAGTTCGAGCTCGGACTGAGCATCCACCGCCGCGAGACGCCGCCCGCGCACTGAGAAATTAAGGACTGTCGCAGCCGAAAGCTTCGCCACCCGGCGATTTACCATCTTGACACCATTCTGTTCCGCGCCGTATTACATACCGGCCGGTCGGCATCTTGCCGCCGGATTCTCGCGGGAGGTGCCTAATGGCTAGGCTCCGGATGCTCCTCGTTGCTGGCGCGCTGGCTGCGGTCGCGGTCGTTTCGACGGCTGCGCCCATGCTGACCATCAGCTGGTAACAGAGAGCGACCCCATCAGGAGGGGCCGCTCCATGCGGCCCCTTCATCATGTCCGGGCGTCAGGCTGAATCTCCCGCAGCCGCCGCGCCACGGTAGCGGGCGTGGAGCGCAGCGGCGTCAATGAGCCGGCCGACCAGTTCGGCGGTCGCCAGTGCTTCTCTCGGCCCCTGACCAGCCCGAATGGCCGCTGCCCCAAGCAGGGTCGACCGCTCGGCGAGGAAGGCATCGAGCAGCTCCCCGACGGCTCGCTCTCGGCCTGCAGTTATCCAGATGTCGAGCATGAGTGCGCTGTGCTCCGCATCGCGGGTTGTTCCCAGGAACGCCTCGGCCGCGGCGGGCGGCGATGCTCCGGCTGCGAGCGCCTCGGCAGCCCGCTCGAGTCGCCGTCTGGCCTCCTCCAGCACATCGGAGACCACTGCGAGGTAGAGGTCGAGCTTGGTGGGGAAGTGCGCGTAGACGGCGCCCTTCGAGAGCCCGGCCGACGCTGCGATGGCGTCGAGCGAGGCACCTTCAAATCCGCGGGCTGCGACTGCCCGACGTGCCGCTTCGACCAGCTGGCGGCGAGTCTTAGCTCGCCGCTCTTCCTGGCGCACCATCTGCCTGCCTCCATGCCGGGAGGTACAGCAGCGGCCGGGCGGGGTTTCCTGGCTCCTCCTGCCTCCACCGGGGGAACAGTGCTTCGAACGCCTCGACGACCCGCGGGTCGAACTGCGTCCCCGCGCACCGAAGTATCTCAGCAAGCGCCTCCTCTGGCGACTGACCGCGCCGGTACGGCCGGTCCGAGATGATGGCGTCGTAGGTATCGCAGACGGCAAAGATACGCGCTCCGACCGGAATCTCCTCCCCTGCGAGGCCGCGCGGATACCCGTTCCCGTCCCATCGCTCGTGGTGCGCCAGCACGATCTTTGCCGCCGGGCGGAGGTACGGCACCTGCGCGAGGATGCGGTAGCCAATTGCGGGGTGGCGCCGCATAAACTCCCACTCCTCCTCGGTCAGCCGGTCCGGTTTCAGCAGAATTGCGTCGGGCACCCCGATCTTGCCGACGTCGTGCATGAGGGCACCCCGGTAGATCGTGAGCAGCTCTTCCTCGTCCTTGATGCCGAGCAGCCTGGCGATATCCAGTGCGTGGTGCGCTACCCGTACCGAGTGGCCCCTTGTCTCCTGGTCGCGGACGTCCAGCGCGGTGACCAGCGACTCCAGCGTGCCGGTATAGGCATCCCGGAGCTGCTCCGACATATCGCGGATTTCGATGTAGGCGCGGTGGAGCTGCTCGTTCGAACGCTCCAGGCGGAGCACGTTCTCCCGAGTGCGTTCGACGAACTGGGTGACTGAGTACCGGGCGAGCACCACCGGCAGCACCATGACTGCGACGGCTGCCACGCCAAGCTCATTGAAGATGACCGCCAGGCCGCCGGCGACGAGCCCGAGCACGCCGTAGTAGGGGAACAGCCAGCCGATGTTGTCGCGGAAGGTCGCGCCGAAGCTCCGTTGCGTCGTCAGCGAAATGATGGCCGCCACGGCGACCCCGTCGACCGCGAACAGGGCGAGCGAAGCCAGGCCCCCTTCGACGAGGGCGAGCACGGACCGCGGAAGGTAGCTGCCGAGTACAGCCTGGACCCCGGCCACGAGCATGGTCGCCACGAACGCTGCCAGCGTCTCGTGCCCAAAGTTGAACGCAAGCTTTCTCTGCGCGCGCTCTCGACGGAAGTACCCGACCAGGGCGATAACCGCTGCTACGGTCACAGCCCCGGGCGGGCCGAACAGGACCGCCGCCATCGCGGTCCCGACGAAGCTCACGGAAACCCAGCCGCCGAAGTAGAGCCGGACTGAGAGGGCCTCTGTCAGCCCGGCGAGCAATACGACAATCGCCAGACCAACCGGGTCCGTAATCGGCTGGACAAAGAACGCCACGGTGAAGGCCACGGAGCCGGCCGCAAAGGCAAGCGCGATGAACCAGTCTTCCCGGGTGCGGAGCGAGCAAAGGAAGGGCATCTCACGGGTACTTATCGACCGCCCAGCATCCCCTCCGCAGGCGGCACCGAAACGCTCGGCTTGCCGGTGTGTCGTGCCCCTGTCGTCGATCCATGGCGTCGTGCCCGTTCGGTGAATGACCTTGCGCGGTAGCGATCCCCGGCCCGAGGCCGCTCACTATATTCGACGGCACGGCTTTCGGCCGCCTGAAGTCCGAGCGTGGGGCACCCGCGCCGGCGCGCTGGTGACAATGGCGACGATTTGGTGACGGAAACACGGCTTCGCAACCGACCTGCCTGCGCGTAGACTCAGTCCCATGTCCGCTCCGCTCGAAGGGATCCGCGTCATCGACTTCACCCGGTACCAGCAGGGACCGTTTGCGACGGTCATCCTCGCCGACTTCGGCGCCGATGTGATCAAGGTCGAAGAGCCGAATGGCGACTACGGCCGTCGCATGTGGCGCGAGCCGGACGGATTTTCGGCATTCTGGGAGTCGCTCGACCGGGGCAAGCGGTCGGTCTGTATCGACCTTCGCAGACCCGACGGCGCGGAGCTCGCCTTGCGACTCGCGGACACCGCCGATGTACTGGTCGAAAACTTTCGACCCGGCACGATGGAACGATGGGGCCTTGGCCCTGGCGCCGTACTCTCGCGCAATCCCCGGCTGGTTTATGCCCGCGCGACCGGCTGGGGCTCAAAGGGGCCGATGGCGCACCTCCCGAGCTTTGACCAGATTGCGCAGGCCTACTCCGGCTTCGCCCAGCACGCCGGCGGCGGACCGGGCCACCGGCCGGAAATCCCCTACCCCGGTATTGCCGACCAGACCGGCGGGATGAACCTCGCCCTCGGAATCATGACGGCGCTCTACGCCCGCGAGCGGACCGGACGCGGGCAGGTCGTCGAAGTGTCGCTGCTCGGTACCCAGCTCGCCCTGCAGGCGCCCGAACTCCAGCACGTGCTCCACTTCGGCACCGAACGCCCGCGCGAATTCCGGGCCTCGCCGACCGTGGGCCATTACCAGTGCTCCGACGGGCGCTGGGTGATGATCGTGGGCATCGACCAGAAGTTCTGGCCGAGAATCGCCCGGGCGCTCGGCCTCGAGCATCTCATCGACGACCCCCGATTCTCCCGCGGGTACGTGCGGTACAAGAACCGCCACGAGCTTGAACCAATCCTCGAGGCCGCGTTCGCCAGCAACACCTCCGCGCACTGGCTCGAACGACTCCGGCAGGAGGACGTGCCCGCATCGCTCGTCCAGGACTATTCGGAGCTCGCTGAATCGGAGCAGGCCTGGGCAAACGGCTATCTTCTGGAGATCGATCATCCTCGCTTCGGGCGCCAGCGGGTCGTTGGGCCGCACATCCAGCTTTCCGAAACCCCGCCCCGTCTTAGCTTCCCAGCGCGTGACCTCGGCGTCGATACCGAGGCGGTCCTGCGGGAGGCCGGCCTTTCGGATGCCGAGCTGGAGCGGCTCCGGCGTGAACGGGTCATCGGGCCGGCCGAGGGCTGAGTTCAGGGCGAGAAGTCGCCGTTTGCGGGGCCCCGCGCCCCGGCGAAGGCAAACCCGAGCACCTGGAGCGCCTTCCGGACCGCCGCGGCTTCGGCAGCATCCCCGGAGCCCGTGAGCACCCGGTGCGCGGCCGCGTCGGCGGCATCGAGCGCCCCGGGCACGTCAAAATCGTCGTCGAGCCGCTCCAGGAACTGCGAAAGGACGGCCCGGTCAGCTTCAGCCTCGCCTGCCCGGGCTGCGGCCGCCTTCAGCCGTTCGTACCGGTCCCGGAGCCGCTCGAGTGAGCCGTCGGTGTAATTCGCGTCCGCACGGATGTGGGTGCTAAGCAGGTAGAGCCGCAGGTGGTCCGGCTCGACGCGCTGCATCAGGTCGCGGGCGAGCACCAGGTTGCCGAGCGACTTGCTCATCTTGACCCCGTCGAGCTGCAGCATGCCGTTGTGCACCCACCAGCCGCAAAACGGCTCCACATCGTAGGCGCATTCGGCCTGGGCGATCTCGTTTTCGTGGTGTGGGTATTTCAGGTCACTGCCGCCGCCATGGATGTCGATCTGCGTGCCGAGGTGTTTCACCGCCATCGCGGTACATTCGATACTCCAGCCGGGGCGGCCCGGTCCCCACGGACTGTCCCACGAAGGGTCGCCGGGGTCCACCTGCTGCCAGAGCAGGAAGTCGAGGTGGCCCCGCTTCTTGTGGGCGCGCTTCGACTCCGGGTTTTCGCGCTTGCCCAGCTCCTCGAGAGTCATGCCGTTGAGGCGGCCGTACCGGGGGAACGAGGCCACGTCGAAGAATACGTCCCCGTCGACGACATAGGCGTGGCCGCGGTCGATGAGCCTGCGCGTGGTCTCGATGATCTCCGGGATATGGTCGGTCGCGTACGGGTACACGGTCGGGCGGAGGACGTTCAGGCGGTCGAGGTCAGCGCGGAGGATGGCATCGTTTTCGTCCCGGATCTCAGCAATCGGCCGGCCGCCCTGGCGTTTCGAGACCATGATCATGTCGTCGTCGATGTCCGTGACGTTCTGGACGTATCGGACGCGATAGCCCAGCCAGGTCAGATACCGCCGGAGGGTGTCGAACTGCACGTAGGAGAAGGCATGCCCGAGGTGGGTCACGTCGTACGGCGTGACACCGCAGACGTACATTCGCACCTCGCCGGGGCTGACCGTGCGAAACTCGCGAACTTCGTTACCGAGCGTTGTGAACAGGCGAAACGGCACGATTGGCGCTCCCCGGCGATGGCTCCAGTTAGCGTAGCAGAGGCTCGGTTGCTGTTCGCAACCGTCAGGAGAGCACCCCGCCTGCCATGAGTTCGGCGATCCGCTCGTCGTCGTAGCCCAGCACCGTGGAGAGCACCTCGAAGGTGTCCTCGCCGACCTGCCGAACTCCTTCGTACACGGGCGGCCGCTCCCCGTCGAACCGCGCCGGGAACCGGTCGATCCCGTACTCGCCCCACTTTTCCGCACGTGCGCTGCCGAAGAAGTCCCGCGCCGCGAGCTGCGGGTCGCGTTCGGCAAGGTCCCCGGCGTGCTGCACCGGCGCAGCGCACACCCCCGCCCGCTGAAGCCGTTCGGCGAGTTCGTACGGGTCTTCGCGGCGGGTCCGCGCTGCTATCGCGGCATCCAGTTCCCGCCAGTTGGCCACGCGGTCGGCATGGATGGCGAACCGTCCGCCAGGCTCGATGCCAAGCATGCCCGCGAGGCGCCGCCACTCCTCATCGCCGCGGACCGCGATGGCAACCCACCGGTCCTCGCCAGCGCAGGGGTAGATCCCGTGCGGAGCCCAGGCATCGAACGGGTGCCGGTTGCCGCGCGGCTCGGGATTCGTGCCGTTGGCGAGGTAGTCGATGATCGTCGGGCCCATGATGCCAAGTCCGAGCTCATACTGGGCAAGGTCGATAGCCAGCCCCTGGCCGGTCCGCTCCCGGTGTTCGAGCCCCTCGAGCGCCGCCAGCGCCGCGGCGAGACCGCTCAGGTGGTCCGTCAGCGAAAAGCCGTAGCCGTCGGTGTACGTTCCCTCGGGATTCGTGAGATAGGTCAGGCCGGTCAGGGCGTGAATGGTCGGCGCGTAGGTCACGAACTCCTTCCAGGGGCCGGTCTGTCCCATGCCGCCCATGGAGATGACCGTTACTCCCGGGTGGTCTGGCGCGAGGGACGCGCGGTCGAGCCCCCAGCGCTCGAGCACCCCGGCCGAAAAGTTTTCGATGATGATGTCGCTCGCGAGCGCCAGGTCTCGCGCAATCGCCCTGGCCTCGGGCCGGGTCATATCGAGCGCGACGCTCTTCTTGTTCCGGTTCCAGCACACGTAGTAGGGGTGGTCGGGGGAGTTGGCACCGCCGCTCCGCTTCGCACTGCTGACCTTGATGACCTCGGCCCCGAGGTCGGCGAGCACGCGGGTGCCGAACGGCCCCGCCAGCACATGGGTGAAATCGAGCACGCGGACGCCCTCCAGTGGCCGGCTGGCGGGGAGCTGCCGGTTGGGCGCGATGCCGGCTGCGGGACCCCGGGGCGCCCAGGCGACTGCTGACACCTCGACCTCGCGCGCGGGCTGGGGAGGCGGTCCGTCGGCGCTGGTGCGGAAAAATCGCCCTGGCAGCCGGACAGCCCCAACGCCCGGGACGTCGGCTTCGTACAGGTAGCCCCGGGCCGCGATCTGGGGGCTTTTCGTCAGCGCCTCGGCGACGTTCCAGACCACGCCGAACGGCTGGTGACGCCGCTGGGCTTCATAGAACAGCTCCTCGCCGCTCCACTCGGCCACCCACTCGCGGAGCACCTTCATGACGTATGGGAGGTTCTTGACCATCGCGACCACGTCGGGAAACTTCTCGCGGTCTGCAAGCTCCTGGGCGGCGCCGCACTCGATAAGCCATGGCACCAGGACTTCGGTGAGCTTCAATGAGGCAGTGACCATGACCCCGTGGCCGTCGCGGGCGGGGTAGACCTCATAGGCGCCGCTCCAGTGCAGGCTCCCCTGGCGCCGGGCGATGGGCGTGCCCCACGTGCCGTTGGGGAAAAACCACTGCATCAGCACCTGTTCCGTGCAGGTGACGAGCGCTTCGTGCGCCGAGAGATCGACGTGGATGCCCCGCCCGGTGAGGCGGGCGTAGCGAGCCGCCGCGAGGGCGAGCACAGCCGCGTAGAGACCGACGGTATGGTGTGATTGGTTGCCGTAACCGGAGATCGGCGGGCTCGCCGGGTCACCGGTGACCCATGCAGAACCGCAGAGGGCGTTCGCCGCAAGGTCGTTAACGCGCCAGTCGCGCCACGGCCCGTCCTGGCCCATTGGAGTCACGGCGATGTGGGCCAGCGGCGGGTTTGCGGCGCGCAGTTCAGCCGCGGTGAAAGGGGGAGCCCCTGGCACCCAATCCTCGATAAGGATGTCGGCCGCGGCGGCGAGTGCAAGAAACTGCTCCCGCCCGGCCGGTTCGCCCAGGTCCAGCCGGATGGTGCGCTTGCCGGCGTTGTAGAAGGTTGACTGGATGGAGACGCCGGTCGAGCCAAAGAACGGCGGCTCGACGGCCAGGGGATCGCCCCCCGGCGGGACCACCCGGACAACGTCAGCGCCGGCTTCGGCCAGGAGTCGGCCAGCCAGGACCCCGTTCCACCCTGCGCATTCGATGACGCGGAGCCCTGCGAGCGGCTGGAGGGCGGCCATGCCGAGATTGTACGGATTGCGCCCCAACAGGCAGCCCGCGGGAGCACGTTCGCCGCAATCAGCCGCCCGCCGGTCGGGACGAACCTGATTTGCCGTTGGGGAAATGCCGATTCAAGTATCGTGCGGGTTGTCACAACTCGCACGGCTGGGGTACGGTGCCCGGAGCCCTCAGGAAACAGGAGCAGGTGCGATGCCGATGACCCGCCACCGGCACACCCTGGCAACCGTCCTGGTCGCCATCCTTGCCATTGCCGCCGCCGCCATCACCCGCGCCGACGCCCATGCTGACGCGGACCATCCCATCGTCCAGCGCGCCCTAAGCGACCTCGGGACCTACCAGGGCGACTGCTGGCCCTGGGTGAAGCGCGTTGTTCGGGACGCAACCGGCCGGGAGATCGGTTTCGACTACCGGCACGGCTTCTTCGAAGCCGGCGCCGTCGAGGTACCCCTCGCCGAGGCTGCCCCCGGAGATATTATCCAGGTCGCGCTCGATAGCTGGACTTCGCCCGACGCCGACTACGCAGGCCTGCACACCGCGATCGTGATCCGGAACAACGGCGACGGCACGTTCGACGCGATTGATTCGAACCAGCTCTGGGACGGCATCGTGCGGCTGCGGCCCGCCTACAACCCGGCGGCCCAGGCCGCGGCAGCGGGCCTGCAGGTTCACGCTTACCGCTTCCCCCTCAATGGGGCAACGCCGGCTGCGCCCCCGATCCCGGTCGGTCCCGCGACGCTGAAGCCGGGCGATAGCGCCCGCGTCAACACCCCGGGCGACTGCCTCCGCCTGAGAACCGCACCGGGCGGCGAGATCATCACCTGCCTGGCCCATGGCACGCGGGTGACGGTCATCGAGGGCCCGGTCGATCGGCTCGGCGTGGCGTGGTACCTCGTCTCGTCGCCCGTCGGCGACGGCTGGATGGCGGGGCAGTACCTCCAGCGCGAGGCCGGCGGCCCCGGGGCCAACCCCAGCGCGCAGGGGCCCACCCGGCCGCTGATGCAGTACCGGGCGGTCGTTCCGCTCGCAGCTGCCGATTGACCCAGCGCTGAACCTTTGCTCGATAAGCATCACGAGATGTCGCGGCGGTAACGGCTGATTCCGGCCGCCGATCGCCGTAGGCTGATCGTCATGCACGCAGAGCGTCGTCCCACGTGCACATGGTGAGCGTCGACAACCCGCGCCTTCGCCCCGGTCAGCGCCTCGCGCTTGAGCGGTGGAACCGGGCGCTTGCCGCCGGCTCCCGCTCCGAGCTCGTCGTTGTGCCCGTCGGTTATGGAAAGACAATCATCGGCGTCGGCTCGTTCGCCGTCGCGGCTGCCGGGGGCCACGCCGATACCTGCCTTTACCTCACGCCGACCGACGTCCTCCGCACACAGGTCTACCACGGCCTCGAGCGGGCCCTGGAGGTCCTGGACGCGCGCCTCGATGTCCGCAAGTACCTGGCCGAAAACGCCACACTCCACCGCGCCGCGGCCAACCGTGCCAACGTTATCGTGGCGACCTACCAGCAGGTTGCCGCCGCCCCGCAGCGGTATGCGAAGCTCTGCGCCCGGCGGCGCGTGCACCTCGTCTGCGATGAAGCCCACCACCTCGGCGAGCGCGGACAGTGGGCCGCGGCGCTCCGCGCGCTCCCGGTTGCAACCACCATGCTCCTTTCCGCGACGCCGGTCCGTCTCGACCGCGAACCGCTGGCCGGCGCCCGCTACGTTCCAGTCGAGGACGGCGAGGGGCTCGTCATCGATCCCCTGGTCCACGTGACCATGCGACAGGCGTGGAGGGAGGGGCGCATCCTCAAACGGCTGGCGATGCAGATGAAAGACTACGCCGTCGAACTCCGGAGCGCTGACGGCGAAATCTATACCTTCACCGCATCGGAAATGGCCGAACTGCCTGACTTCGACCAGCGGTGCGTCCGTCAGCAGCTCCGCTGGAATGATGATTATGTTCAGCCGCTCGTGCGCGAATTTGCGCGGACGCTGGAACGGAAGCGCGCCCTGGCGCCGGGCCAGCACCAGGGGCTGGTCTTCGCCGCGACCACAGCCCACGCCGAGCACCTGGCGCGGGTCTTCGCCCGTCATCACCCGGGGCTGCGCTGCGCGGTGGTCCATAGCGGCGACGAGCTGCCTGCGGCGGAGGCCGAGCAGCGGCTGCGCGATTTCCATGCCGGCCGCTACGACGTCCTCATCCAGGTCCGGAAGGCAAGCGAGGGGTTCGATGCCCCAACGGTCTCGGTCCTCCTGAAGCTCGACGCGGTGTTCAGCCGCGAGCCCGTCATCCAACAGCTCGGGCGCGGCCTGCGGTACAACCACAACCTGCCCGAAGCCCAAAACGTGCTGCACGTATTTATCGGGCGCGACCCCCGGCTCGCGCCCATCATCGACCACCTGGAGCGCGAGGCAGCACTACCCGCGATCCCTGGCCAGCGCAACCGTGACGAACCGCGCCTGGAGGTCGAGGCCACGGAGGACGAGCCTGAGCAGCTGGCCGGCGAGGCGGAGGACCGCGCCACGCCCGAGATCGTCGACGTCGTCGAAGCCGGCGATGCGGTACTCGATGAGACCGGGCGCCTCATCGAGGGCCAGCAGCTGACGATGTTCGGCATCCCGGCACCGCCGCCTGCACCCCGCGCTGCCGCGTCCGTCGCGCCGCCGCCGGCGCCGGCCCAGCGCGAAGTGGTCGACCTCCAGGCGGAGCTGCAGGAGGCTATCGACTACTGCAAGACCTGGACGAGCCGCGCTGCCCGGGAACGGGCGAAACGGTTCGGCCCCCGCGAGAACCACTTCGCCATCCTCAACGCCGCCTACGCCCGGGAGACCGGCCAGCGCGGCACGCTTTCCACGGCGGCAGACTACCGGCGAAAAGGCGACTGGATGAAGCGGAAGTACCTGGAGCTACTCGGCTGATGTTCCCGGGCGAAGGTCAACCGCGCGGGCGCCGGTGACCGCAACGAGGTCGGCCGGGGCCAGCTCGATGTCGGCGCCCCGCACGCCCGCGCTGACAAACACGGTGGCGTGGCGGAGCGCCGCCGCGTCGACCAGGGCCGGGAACCCTTTGCCGGCAAGCGCCAGCGCACTGATGCCGCCGACTTCCAGGCCGGTCATCCGCTCGGCGTCGGCGTGGCGGGCCATCCGGAGCCGCTTCAGCCCAAGTACGGCCGCCAGCTGCTTCAGGTCCACCTCAATCGTTGCCGGCACCATGAGCAGAACGGGCTTTCGCTGCGGCGGCTCCGGTTCGAGCACAAGCGTTTTCAGCACGCGGGCCGGTTCCACGCCGGCCTCCCGGGCAACGTCGACCGCCGACCGGATGGCCGGGTCGAACCGAATGAGCCGGTGCGGGACCTTCCGCGCCTCGAGCAGGCGGACGGCCGGTGGTTTCGATGGAGGCAAGCCGCGGCTCCTGCCGGTAGGATACGCCGGCAACCTTCGACAGCGAGGCGTCGCCCCTATGGACTTTGAGCTTCCGCCCCACATCCCTGAATTGCTCCGCGAGCTGGACGACTTCATCGAACGCGAAATCAAGCCCCTCGAGCAGCAGGACGACAACATCCGCTTCTTTGACCACCGCCGCGAATGGGCCCGGACCGATTGGGAGAACGGCGGCATTCCGCGCAAGGAGTGGGAGGAGTTGCTCGCCGAGATGCGGCGCCGCGCCGACCGCGCCGGCTGGCTCCGGTTCGCCGTGCCGAGAAAGTACGGCGGGCGCGATGGCACGAACCTCGAGATGGCGATCATCCGCGAGCACCTCGCGAAAAAGGGCCTCGGCTTGCACAACGACCTCCAGAACGAGTCCTCAGTCGTGGGCAACTTTCCCACGGTGAAGATGTGGGAGCAGTTCGGTACCGAGGATCAGAAGAAGGAGTTTCTCGAGGGCATGTTCACGGGGAAGACCCGGGTCGCCTTCGGGCTGACCGAGCCGAACCACGGCTCCGACGCAACGTGGCTCGAAACCCGGGCCGTCCGCGATGGTGACGAATGGGTCATCAACGGCAAGAAGCGGTTCAACAGCGGGCTCCACAATGCGACCCACGACCTGATTTTTGCCCGCACCTCGGGCGAGGAGGGAAAGGCCCGGGGCATCAGCTGTTTCATCGTCCCGACCAATGCCGAGGGGTTCTCGGTGGATTTCATGTGGTGGACGATGAACATGCCGAGCGACCACGCCGAGGTTACGCTCAAGGACGTGCGGGTCCCCGCAACGGCGATGCTCGGCAAAGAGGGCGACGGGCTCGCCCTGGCCAACACCTTCGTCCACGAGAACCGCATCCGGCAGGCAGCCTCCGGCGTAGGCGCCGCGCAGTACTGTATCGACCGGTCCGTTGAGTACGCGAAGCAGCGGGTGACGTTCGGCCAGCCGCTCGCCACCCGCCAGGCAATCCAGTGGCCGCTCGCAGAGCTGCAGACCGAGTGCGAAATGGTCCGCTGGATGGTCTACCGCACGGCGTGGCTGCTCGACCAGAAGCATCACATGGAAATCAGCGACAAGGTCGCGATGTGCAACTACCGCGCCAACCGGCTCGCCTGCAACGCTGCCGACCTGGCCATCCAGGTGCACGGCGGCATCGGCTACACCCGGCACATGCCGTTCGAGCACATCTACCGGCACCATCGGCGCTACCGCATCACCGAGGGGAGCGACGAGATCCAGATCCGGCGCATCGCCCAGGTGATGTTCGGCATGGGGAGCTCCCGCAAACCGGAGGCGTAACGCCCGGCCCGGTGCAGGCCATTGACGCTGCTGGGGTAAAATCGCGGCTCCGTGGGGAACCTGGATTTCGCTTTCGTCGGAACCGGCAACGCTTTTGCGCCCGGGGGCCTCTGCTGGAACGGCTTCGTGGCGGATGGCCGCTACCTGTTCGAGGCGCCGCCGCAGGCCCTCCAATCGCTTAACCGGATGGGCATCGACGCGAACGAGCTCGAGGCAATCATCCTCAGCCACCACCACGGCGACCACTTCCTCGGGCTGCCGTTTCTGCTGCTCCACTGGAAGTACTTCGGCCGGTCCCGCCCGGCGACGATCGTGGGCCCGCCCGGCACGCAGGAGCTCGCGGTCGCGATTGGCCGGTCAGTCTACCCCGGGCTGTTCGATATCGTGTACGAGCTTCGCTGGGTGGAACTCGCGGACGGCGAATCTGCGCAGGTCGGGGACCTGCGGCTCACTGCCCAGCGCGTTGAGCACGACGCGCGGCTCAGCCTGAACCTTGGGTACCAGTGCGAGCTTCGCGGCAGGGTGTTCGCCTACACGGGCGACACAGGGTTCTGTGAAGCGATACTGGAAATGGCGCGCACATCGGAGGTGCTGGTGGCGGAATGCTCGTCCGTCGACGAGCATGTGCCAATCCATCTCAACCTCATCGAGGACATCCCGCGGCTCCGCGACGTGATGGCTCCTGAAGCGCACCTCATCCTCACGCACCTGACGCCGGCTGTGTCAGCCGCGACGCTTCGCAACACAACGATTGCTCGCGACCTCGAGCACTACCGTATCTGATGTCCGCCGGTAGAATGGGCCGGCGAAGGAGAATACCTCGACCTATGGCGCACCCGCTTCGTGGAGTCGCGGCCATCACCGGGCTTGGCATGACCGCGATGGGCCGCATCTACCGCTCGACCAACGAACTTGCAGCGGAGGCGGTCGCGACAGCCATCGCTGACGCCGGCCTCCGGAAAGACGACATCGACGGCCTGCTCATCAACGCGGGGATCACGGGGACTACGGGCGGCGGCCTGACGCTCGGCCTGCAGAACTACCTTGGGCTGAAAAACCTCCGGTTGCTGAACCACATGAACGCTGCCGGCTCAACGGCGGCACAAATGGTGCAGTACGCCACCATGGCTATCCACGCCGGCATGGCCACCCATGTGCTGTGCGTCTTCGCGGACGCTCCCCTGAAGGAGGGAACGTCGGCCGGGGCGGCCTACGGGGGCGCCGCACGCAACCCCCAGCGGCCGAAGGGCATGGCAGGGCTGTACGCAGCGGCTGGCTATTTCGGCGCCAATACCCCCTACGCGCTCGCTGCACGCCGCCACATGGCCCTCTACGGTACGAAACAGGACCACCTCGGCATCATCGCCGTCGGGCAGCGGCAGTGGGCCACGATGAACCCGCTGGCCCAGATGCGCGAGCCGATCACGCTCGAGGACTACCACGCCTCGCGCTGGATCATCGAGCCGCTCCACCTGCTCGACTGCTGTCTCGTCTCCAACGGGGCCGTGGCGGTCATCGTCAGCCCGGCCGAACGCGCCAGGGACATGCCGCAGCCGCCGGTGTACATCCACGGGATGGGGCAGGGACACCCGGGCGATAGCGGCCGCGCGGGCTCGGAGTGGGAAACCGAGACGGGCGCGCGCATCGCTGCCGAAACCGCGTACCGGATGGCCGGCGTCGGCCCATCCGACATCACCTGCTGCCAGATTTACGACTGCTACACCTACACCGTGCTCGTGACGCTCGAGGATTACGGGTTCTGCAAGAAGGGCGAGGGCGGCCCCTTCGTGGAGGACTGGAAGCTGGCTCCCGGGGGGTCTCTCCCGACAAATACCGGCGGCGGCGAGCTCTCGGCCTATTACATGTGGGGCATGACCCCGCTGAGCGAAGGCATCATCCAGGGACGCGGCCACGGCGGCGAGCGGCAGGTGAAGAACGACGTGATTCTCGTCACCGGGAACGGCGGCAACCTGAGCTACCACGCCTGCCTCATCCTCAGCCCGCACCCGGCCTGACCCCCGAAGGACGTCATAGATGACTGAGACTCAGCCGACAATCCCGGTTCCCGAGCCTGACGAAGCCTCGCGTCCATTCTTCGACGGCGCGGCTGCGGGCCGTCTGATGCTGATGCGCTGCATCGACTGCCAGACCTGGCGCCTCCCGGCAAGGCAGCACTGCGACGTCTGCCTCAGCGACCGGTACACATGGGAGGCCGCCAGCGGCCGCGGCCGTGTCCGGACCTTCGGTATCATGCACCAGCGGTACCATCCCGCGTTTCAGGTGCCATACAACGTCACCGTGGTGGAGCTTGACGAGGGCCCCCGGCTGCCCACCAACCTCGTCGAGGTCGCGAACGAAGACATTTACGTCGGCATGTCCGTGGAGGTCGTTTTCGAACGGTACGACGACGTTACGCTGCCGCGTTTCCGGCCAGTCCGGGACTTATGACGAGCTCATCCCTTCACACTTGACAGCAAATTACCGGAGGGAGACGGTTCGAGCGTGACACGGGAGCCGGTCCTGGGCATGGTCTTCTGGGCGACCGATGTCGGCGCCCTTGCGGACTTTCTTGTGGCGGTTGCGGGCGCGGAACTGCGTGAACGCCACCCGGGCTACGCGGCGCTGCGTCTCGCCGGATCCCTTATCGAGGTCCATGCCGACGAGTCGTTCCGCGGCCATCCGTGGTTTCATGCGCTTGCCCGCGAAGGCGTGGCCCGTGGCATCGGAGCGGAGCTGGTGATCCCCGTTGCCGACGTAGCCGCCGCGTACCGCACGGCGCTCGCACTCGGCGCTCAGGCCATTGCGCCGCCGTACGAGTTTGAAGGCAGGCTCGAATGCGAGGTCATGGGCCCCGACGGCTATGTCTTCAGTCTATGGCAGCCATGGGACTTCGCTACATCGGGCTGAAATTTTCGAAGCTGTAACGTTATCGCTACTTTCCTGTGCTACGGTGGTTGTGAGGAAACGCACATTCACTGTGCAGGGAGGTGCCTCATGTACAACCTCGACCCAATGTCGCTGGAGTATCTCGCCCGGCCGCATGAACCGACGCCCGAGACGCGATTCCGCGAGGAATACGAACGGGCCCGGGCAGATTCCCGCCGCCACCACGATGAGCTTGTCGACCCCGAGCGGCGCAACGCGGCCCGGCTGCTGCGCGAGCGCGTCATCGTCAATATCGGGCGGTTCCTGGCCCGGCCCTCGTAAGCGCAAAGCTGCGGTTCGCACCCGTAAGGAACGAAAGGGCCTGCTTCCGGCGGGCCCTTTCGGTGTCTCTGCGCTCCATCGATATCTCCCGGCGACAGACAGCCGGGCTTCCTACTCGTAGCGGAGGGCCTCCGCGACTGGCACGCGCGACGCGCTCCGCGCCGGGAGGACGGTCATCAGAATCGACGCCCCGAATGCGACCGCGCAAATCACCGCGAGTTGCAGCCAGGGGACGATAAAGCTCACTGACTCCGACCCTTCGAAGAAGTCTTCAGTCGTAAACAGTACCCACGCGAGCGACAGTCCAAGAACGAGACCAAGCAGGATGCCGGCGATCGCGATAAAGGCGGATTCGAGCAGGAAGCTGAGTGCCACCATGCGCCGGGTGTAGCCGATCGCCCGTAGCATGCCAATCTGCTGACGGCGTTCCACAACCGCCCGCGAGGCGATGACGGCGAGCGCAGCGATGCCGACGATCAGACCGAGGCCCATGAATCCCTGGAAGACGAGGAGGAACCCGGTCTGCTGCCGCTGCTGGTCGGCGAGGAGGGCATCGAGCGAACTGGCTGACGCCTGCACCAGGGCCGCCTCGACCTGCTTCGCGTAGGCTTCCGAGTCGGTGCCCGGCGCGAGGCGCAAGAAAAATAGCTCCCCTCGCGCCGCCGGAAATGCTTCCTGGAGGGTGGCCTCGCGGACCACGATCCCGGTCCCAAAATCCGGGCTGCTGAGCGCGAAGAATGTGTCGGCAGATTCCTTCAGCTGCCCGATGACCGTAACGGTGGTCACCTCGCCCGTCCCCGGGTCGCGCAGGTTGAGCGTGAACGGCTCAAACCCTTCCGTCAGCGGCTTCAAGCGAAGCCGCAGGTTGCCTCCGCCGCCGAATCCCTGGGGTGCGGTCGTGGCGTCTGCCGGGAGAAGGGCGAGATTCGGCTGCTCCCGAAGCGCCTTCCACACCGCCGCATCATCGGGATAACCGGCCGCCCGGAACTTGAGCTTCAGCTCCTGTGCGGCGAGGAAGCCGTCATCGACCCCAAACAGCTTGATGCTGCTGTACGGGGCCACCTTACCGTCTTCGGTGTTGACAAAGCCGTCGCGGTTTTCGACCTCGACTTCCTGTTGATAGGCCACCCGGGCCACACCAACTGCTTCGATCGGTCGGGTATCGGCACCGGCGGAGGACAGCGCTGCCCTGATGTCGTCGATCGGGTTGTTCTCGTTGACGGTGCCGACGACATCGAAGCCGCCTTTCGACTCATCGTTGAGGAACAGTGCGGCGAAATTCTCATTGATGGTTGACATCATTACGAGCGAAAACATGATCAGTCCGATCATGGCCATCGTCATGCCGGTGCGGAACCGCGATGTGAGCGGGTAGGCCACTGCAGTTTTGATCGCCGGGACCAGGCGTCCGAAGCGGTTCCCCAGGCTCGCAATCGCCGGCAGCACGATGTCGGCGTTGTACACGACGATGAACACGCCGCAGGTGACCATCACGACGCCGCTCAGGAAGAACATCTCGATGTCTCCTTCGAGCGGCCCGGTGAGCGGCTCGAGCCACTTGCTGGGCAGGTACCACAGGGCGAGGAGCAGTGCGCTTGTCCCCGAAAAAGCGAGGCGTTCTGAGACTCCAAAGTAACGGAGGGTCACCGCACCCCAGAGAAAGACGGTCGAGACTCCCAGGAGGAAGAAGAAGGCGCTGTCCCGGTCGAGGCCGCCATACGTGAGCGCGACGCCGGCGATGCCGAATGCGATGGCCGCCGCAACGGTCCAGGGGACGCGCACGCGCCAGTCCTGCAGCATCGCTGCGAGAAATGCGAGCGGCCACACCGCAAGCGCCCCAATGCCAAGCCAGCGAGGCAGCGTTTGCGGCTTGCGGTCGCGGGTCAGGCGCACGAGGATCAGCGCGACGGCGTACCACGGAAGCACGAGGAACCAGCCGATCACCGGGATGAAAATGCCCACCAGCCACGGCCATCTCGGCGCCGGCTCCCCGGTGCGCCGGGCCTTCGGCGCGGCCACGTCCCCATTGCGGAGGAGGTAGAACCAGGGGCTGATGAGCCCGACGAGCATGAGCGGGACCCCCAGCAGGAGCCCGGGCGCGCCGAACAGCAGGAATGCCGCGCCGATCGGCAGACTGAACGCCGCGATGCCGTTGATCGTTGCACGGTAGTAGCCCCGCCAGGTCGATGCCTCCGGGTCGATTGGGCTTGTCTCCGGCAGATCGCGAATGGCTGCCGTGATGTTGATGCGGCTCGCCCGCCACGAGGCGATGAAGATGACGAGGAACGTGGCGATGATGCCGAGGCAGAACGCCGTCACCATGCTCCGCAGCGTGAAGCTGATGGCCAGGTCGAGGCCGAGGCTGTCGCCCCCGAAGTACTGGATGACCTGGACCATGCCTGCCGTGACCGCCATGCCGGCGAACAGCCCAACGACCGCTGAGCCGAGGTCGTACCCCATACCCTCAGACAGGAACGACTCGACAATCTGCCGGCGCTTCGCGCCCACGGCCCGGGCCATCCCGATCTCGGGCTTCCGTTCCGCGGCGAGCATCACGAAGATGAGGAAGATGAGCAGGATGCCGGCGGCGATGGAAAACAGCCCAAAGACGACGAAGATGGCCGTAAACGCCGAACCGACGAGTTCGGCCGTTTCAACGAGTTCCCGCTTCACCTCTACGACGCGGTAGGGCGTTCCCTCAAGCAGGGATTCCAGCCGGGCAGTCACGGCACGCGAGCGTTCCAGCCCGTCCTTGACACCGCCGACGTTGGACACTGCGACGGCGTCGGCCACGTCGCCGCGGCCGGTCAGCTGGGCAAAGGTGTCGAACGGAACCGCGCCGCCGCGGAGCGCGAACGGGCCCACCGCCCCGGAGAGAACATTCGACGGGGTGACTGCGACCACCGTGAATTCGACCGGCTGGCCCCGGTAGAAGAGCAGGACCTGGTCGCCCTCCCTGGCATCCAGCTGCTTTGCCAGGTCTTCGTTGACGGCGATCGTCCGGCCGACCAGTTCAACCGGGTTGCCCTTGAGGTCCTTCAGCCCGCCGAGCGCCGCAGCGTCATCCGGCCGGAAGGCCACAATGCGCGCTGACGGCTCGTTGAGGCGGGTGCGCACGTTCTGGACAGGAAGCGTCTCGCGCTGGAGCGGGACGATGGCTTCAATGTCGGGGTCACCCGCGAGCTTCGCTTTCCATTCGTCGACGAGCGCCAGCGGGATGACCTGGTCTTCCTGCGGAGCCGGGTTCTCCTGTGCATCCCACGAGATCCACTCATCCGTCTCACCAAGGATGTTGTAAACCTGCGTGCTGACGGAGGAGGTGAGGGTATCGCCGGTGCCAAACGCGGCGCTCATGATGAGCGTCGACAGCATGAGGCCGACGATGATGAGCGTCGTCTGGGCCTTCCGTCGCGGGATGTTGCGGAGCCCCATCTTGAACATCACCGGGTTGCGCCAGGCGATGAACGCGATCGCAAGGAAGATGAGGAGCGTCACCGCCACGCAGATACTGGCGATGATGGTCATCGAGACGCCGAACAGCTCGTTCATCTACTCGGCCCCGCCGCCGGCCGCAACCAGTGCCCGCATCGCTTCGCGGCTGTATTCGCGTACGATGACGCCGTCCGCCATGTGAATCGTGCGATGACAGCGGGCGGCAACCTTCGGGTCATGGGTCACGATGACGCAGGTCTGCTGCTCGGTCGCGTTGAGCTCGACAATCAGGTCCATGATTTCGTTGGCTGTCTTCGAGTCCAGTGCGCCGGTCGGCTCATCGGCCCAGACGATAGAGGGGTGGTTGACGAGCGCCCGGGCGATGGTCACGCGCTGCCGCTGGCCGCCCGACAGCTGCCCCGGTCGCTGGTTCGCCCAGGCCCGGAGATTGACGCGGTCGAGCGCCTGGAGCGCCTTTTCGCGTGCTTCTTTCGGCTTCGTTCCCGAGACGATGAGCGGCAATTCGACGTTTTCAACCGCGCTCAGCACCGGCAACAGGTTGTAGGTCTGGAAGACGAACCCCATCTCCCGGGCACGGAACTCGGTTTTCCGGTCGTCGGGCATGTGGGCGATGTCGTGGCCGGCAATGAGCACCGTGCCGCTGTCGAACTCATCGAGGCCTGACAGGCAGTTGAGCAAGGTCGTCTTGCCGCAGCCCGATGGGCCCATGATTGCGACCATTTCGCCGCGGCGCACCTGCAGATTGACGCCGCGAAGCGCCTGCACCTGCACGGTACCCGTGTCGTAGGTCTTAACCAGGTCCCGAGCATCGATCACGACATCGTCCGCTGCGTGTTGGGTCATAGTTACCCCCGGCCGCTCGTTTTCCGGAGAGAACCCCAGTCCTGGCAGGGTCTCGCGCTGGCGGCTCACCAACGAGTATAACGGTGGCGATTAAATCGAAGTTCCACGCGAACGCCTGCTCGTCAGGCGGGGACCGTGATGTCCATCGCCAGGGGACGGCCCTCCTCGTCGAAACCCCACGCGCGCCACCGCCGGGCCTCAGCGGGAAGGGCGGATGCATCGAAATCCATCACCGGCCGCTGCGCAAGGGGAAACCGCTCCACGCCGCCCGGACCAAGCTCTTCGAGCAGCTCGCGAGCTCCGTCGAGCGCGCGCCAGATGCCTTCCGTGTCGAACCCCATCGCCGGCCCCGGACGATAGGGTTCGAGGTAGCCGAGTGCCGTCCGGAGGAGCCTGCTTGCGCCGGGGTACCTGCCGCGCTGGAGGTGAACGTACGCTGCGGCCGCCTGGATCAGCGCCTTGTAGAGGTCCCGGACCGGGCCATGCTCGAACTGCCAAATCTCTTCCAGGTGTTCGTGGGCCTCGTAGAAGCGCCCGGAATTGAAGTCAGCGCAGTAGCGCGCGAACGCCTCGGGAACCGTCACCTGTTTCGTCACGAACCGCTTGCGCCGCGCGACCACGACCCCAGCCTACCTCGGCATGCGTGACCCAACCAGCGAGACCGGCAAGAATTCGGACAGCACCTTCCCTGGAGCAGGATTGCCATGGCCGACCACCATCACGCGCCCGCCAACCCGAACGCGGCCCCCATGCACACCGATGTACGGGAGAGCTTCGACCCCGGCGCGGTCGCCTTTTGCTACATCCTCGCCGTTATCGCCCTCGTGGCGGGACTCGTCTCTGGCCTGGTCTTCGTCAACGATTAAGGATTTGCTGGCTTACCGGCCAGTATTTTTTGCGAAGTTCACGTAACATCGCTTGGCGAGCGCGGTTCCGCGTGTATCATCCGGCAATGGACGTCCGAACAGCGCGGGCCCGCCCGGGCGCCAGGGTGCTCCTCAGGGCAACGAAGTACGACGGCACCGCCCACTGGCTCCAGCCGTTCCGGGTACTCTCCGATGACGGCAACCTCCTCGTCACGGCCTACCGCGCGCGCACGCCCATCTACACATCCCGCGGGGAGTTCCGTTCCCCATACGATTCCATCGTCTATTTCTGGCGCGACCGCTGGTACAACGTCTTTCGCCTCTCCCGCCCGGGCTGCCGCACCGCGCTCTGGTACTGCAACGTCACCACACCGCCCACGTTCGACGGGTGCCAGATTGGCTATATCGACCTCGACCTCGATGTGAAGGTCTACCCCGGCGGCTGCATCGAGCTGCTCGACGAAGACGAATTCGAAGCGCACCGGGTCGCCTACGGCTATCCCGAGCATGTCGTGGCGAACGCCCGGAGGGCGGCGGAGGAAGTCGCGCGGCTCGCCCGGGAGCACCGGTTCCCGTTTAGTTGCGGATGAGCCGCCGGCCTGTCGCAATCCGCGCAGGCACCGTACGCTGTAGGCTCGATGCCCGACACGCGAACCATCCGGACCCATCTCGAATCGATCGTCGCTGAGGCGGCCCGCGCCGCTATCTCCGCCGGCGACCTCCCCGATGTCGCCATCCCCGGGGCCGCCATTGAACGGCCGAAGGACGCCGCGAACGGCGACTTCGCATCGACGCTGCCGCTCCGCCTGGCCCGCGCTGCAATGCGGCCGCCGCTTGAGATCGCCCAGGCGATTGCGAAGCACATCCCCGCCGACCCCGCCATCGAACCGGCGTCGGTCGCCCCGCCGGGGTTTGTCAACTTCCGCCTGTCGGTCCCCTTCCTCCAGCAGCAGGTCGAGCACATCATCGCAGCGGGTCAGGCCTATGCGGATCTCGAGCTGGGCGCCGGGCGATCGGCCCAGGTTGAGTTCGTCTCGGCCAATCCGACGGGACCCCTGCATGTGGGGAACGGGCGCGGCGCAGCCATCGGGGATGCGCTGGCTAACGCTCTCGCCGCCGCGGGGTATCGGGTTGAGCGCGAGTACTACATCAACGACGCCGGCACGCAAACGGACTACTTCGCCGAGACCCTGTACGCCCGGTACCAGCAGCTCTTTGGGAGAGATGTCCCCATTCCGCCTGACGGCTATCCCGGGGAGTACATGGTGGAGCTGGCGCGCGAGGTGAAGGAGCGCCACGGCGATGCCTTTCTGCGTCCCCCGGGCGAACCCATGCCGCCCGAACTCGGCGCACTCGGCATCGAGCTGATGGTAGCCCGCATCCGGGCGACGCTCGAACGGTTCGGCGTGCGGTATGACCGCTGGTACTCCGAAAAGTCCCTCTACCAGCCGGGCGGCGCCTACGAGCAGGCGATGGCCATCCTGCGCCAGGCCGGGATGCTCGTCGAACGCGAAGGGGCGCTCTGGTTCGCCTCGAGTGAACTCGGGGAGGACAAAGACAACGTCGTCGTGCGTTCCGACGGCCGGCCAACCTACTACGCCAGCGACATCGCCTACCACTGGGAAAAATTCATCCGCCGCGGCTTTGACCTCGTGGTCGACGTTTGGGGGGCAGACCACCACGGGCATGTTTCGCGGCTCAAAACCGCCACCCGCGCGGTCGGTGCCGACCCCGAGGCGCTCCACATCCTGCTCTACCAGCTCGTCACCCTGAAGCGGGGCGGCGAGGTCGTCCGGCTGTCGAAGCGTGAGGGGGAGATCATCACCCTCGATGAGCTGATCGATGAGGTCGGGACGGACGCTGCCCGCTTCTTCTTCCTGCTCCGCTCGCCCGGGGCGCAGATGGATTTCGACCTCGACCTCGCGGTTCGCCAGTCGTCGGAGAACCCTGTGTATTATGTCCAGTACGCGCACGCGCGTCTCTGCTCGATCCTCGAGCGCGCGAAGGAGCAGGGGCTGACGCCGGAAGGCGGCGACGTCGCCCGCCTCACGGCGCCGCACGAGCTGGCGCTCATCCGCGAGATGATGCGGCTGGCTGACGTCATCGAAACGGTCGCCACGCGCTTTGAGCCGCAGCACCTCCCCCACTACGCCCAGGACCTCGCCACCGCGTTCCACGCCTTCAACGACGCCTTCAAGCAGCAAAACGACCCCGGGCTGAAGGTCATCACGGATGACGAGGCGCTCAGCCGGGCCCGGCTCAGGCTCGTGCTCGCAGCACGGATCGCGCTTGCCCGGGTCCTCGGGCTTATGGGGATGTCTGCCCCCGAGCGGATGTAAGCCTGGCAGCTCCGGGCACCACAATCAGCCCTGCGGCCGCTGAACCGAAGAGGTCGCCGGGCTCCAGCCCACTGGTTGCGGCCTGCCACGCGGCAAATGCGCAGACTGCGGCATCGAGCCGGTCCTCCGCCGCTTTGAGCTCGCGCCCTGTTGGACATGCCCCATCGGCCGGGACGGCGGGCCGCGGGAAGTCCAGACGCAGGCCGGCAGCCATGAGCGCCGCTTCAAGCAGGTCGTAGCAGGTCGCCAATGCTGCAGAACGGTCGGCGAGCCGGCCGCGCTTGTACGGGGGCACGTCCGCGGCCCCCAGCAGCGACAGGATGAGGGCGCGAGGGAACGTTTCGAACGCGAACCGCCGCCCCGCCCCGGGGCCCGGGGGCTCGAATGACCAGCCGCTGGCAGCGAGCAGCTCTCCGAGCCGGGGTCCCGCCGCCAGCCCGCGCCGTTCGAGGAAGCCGTTGCCGATGCCGTAGGCCGTCACGCCGTACCGGCCCAGCGCCCGCGCCAGCTCTGCTTCAGCCGTTCGACCCGGGCGATTGACGAGCGGCGCATCGACCGCGACGACAGCATCCTCGAACCCATCGAGCCATGCCGCCACCTCGGCCGGTGCAAGCGTGGCCGTCCACGTCCGGACCAGTCCCTCGGCGGCCGGGTCGATGAGCGCGAAGCCGGAAGGCCTGCGGGCCGTCCAGGAGAGGTCGATGCCGATGCAGCGCATGGCACCACGGTAGCTGCCGAAGCCGGGCGTGTGCCACCATGGGGACGTGGATGAGCTGCTCCCTGCGATTCGGGACCGACGCGCGAGCCGGGCATTCCGCCCTGAACCGGTCCCGGTTGCGGCCCGCGACCTCCTTTGGGAGGCCGCAGCCCGCGCCCCCAGCCACGGCAACACCCAGCCGACACGCATCCTGGTCGCCGAGAGCGAGGCTGTTCGCGAACGACTGGTCGCGGCCCTGAACGAGGGGAACCGGCACTGGGCACGCCACGCACCACTGCTCTTCGTGCTGGCCGCGGACCCCTCGCATGACATTGTTGTTGAAGGCACCGACGGCAGCCGGCGCGAGCTCTATCCCCTCCACGTCGGGATCGCGCTCGGGAATTTGATGGTGCAGGCCACGGCACTCGGCCTGGTCGCCCACCCGATGGCGGCATTCGATGAGGCCGCTGTACGCGAGGTCTTCGGCTGCCCGGGGCAGGTCCGCATCCTGGCGGTTGTCGCCTGCGGGTACCCCGGCGACCCGAGCACGCTCCCGCCCGACCTCGCAGCCAAGGAGACGGCCCCCCAGCGGCGGCTTCCGCTGCAGCACCGGGTCGCGGTCGACCGCTGGGGCTCCGACCTCGAGGTGAGTCCCCGCGACCTCCGGAGGAAGGACGGGTGAGCGAGGCTGACCTCCCGCGCTCGGCCGCCGGCGGCGATGCGCTTGAGATCGCGAGGCACTGCGCTCGTGTCGCCCGCGACATCATCCGGGCGGCAGCCAGTCACGCCGAAGTGACAGGCGTCAAGGGGCGCGGCAATGTCGTGACTGCGACCGACCTTGCCGTCGAGCGCGCGGTAATGGCCATCCTCAGCGAGCATTTCCCCGGGCACGCCATCCTAAGCGAGGAGACGGCATCCGCCACGACGCTGGACGGCTGGACGTGGGTCATCGACCCGCTCGACGGCACAAAAAACTTCTCCCGCGGTATCGCCCATTTCGCGTTTACCCTCGCGCTCTGCCTCGACGGCGAGCCCGTGCTGGGACTGACGACCCACCCGCTCCTCGGGCTTGAAGTGGTCGCCATCGCGGGGGGCGGCTGCACGGTCGACGGCCGCCGCGCCGCGCTGCGTCCCTGCCCGACGGTTGCGGACGCAGTCGTGGCGATGGACCTCGGCTACGACGCCGAGCGGGCGCGCCGGCAGCTCGAACTCGCCGCCTACCTCTGGCCGCGCATGCAATCGCTGCGGATCCCCGGCTCGGCAGCGCTTGGATTTGCCGGGCTTGCAGCTGGCTGGTGGGACGTGTACCTCCACTCCGACCTCCAGCCGTGGGACCTCGCCGCCGGTCTGCTCATCGTTCGCGAAGCGGGCGGTGTGGTGCTGACCCGCGATGGGACTCCCGCCGCGCTGACCAGCCGCGCGGTTATTGCCGGCACCGGGACGGCAGTGCGGGATGCGCTGTCCCGCGCCGGTGAACTCCCTGTCACGTGACCGTTTCGCTGCGTCCCAGCAGCGGGCTGCCCGGCAGGCGCTCATGTCGCGACGACCTTTCCCCGGGGGCGTCCCGCTCGTAGACTTGCGGGCCGTGAAGGCAGAAATCATCGCGATAGGCACCGAGATCCTGCTCGGCGAAATCGTCGACACCAACAGCGCCTTTATCGCGCAGCGGCTTCCGGAGCTGGGCATCGACCTCCTGTACACCTCCGTCGTCGGCGACAACCTCGGGCGGATTGTCGAGACGCTCGAACGGGCGTGGAACCGCTCCGACCTCGTCATCACCACAGGGGGCCTCGGTCCGACCGATGATGACCTGACGCGAGAGGGCGTCGCTCGCGTGCTCGGCGAGGAACCGTACGTCGACCCTGCCCTCGAGCAGCGACTCCGCGCGTGGTTCGCGGGACGCGGGTATCCCATGCCGGAGTCGAACATCAAGCAGGCATGGCTGATCCCAAGCGCCCGGCCGATCGAGAACCCCCGCGGGACCGCCCCCGGCTGGTGGGTGGAACACGACGGGCACATCATCGTCTGCATGCCGGGCGTCCCATCCGAAATGGAGCGGATGTGGACCAAGGAGGTCCAGCCCGAACTCGAACGGCGGTTCGCCGGCGAAGTGCTGGTCACCCGGACCCTGAAGACGGTGGGCATCGGCGAGGGGACGGTCGATGAGATGGCGCGGCCGCTGTACGCGACCCCGGGTATCGGCATCGGCACCTACGCCCGCGCCGACGGCGTCCACCTCCGTATCGGTGCGAAGGCGCGCACGCGCGAAGAGGCATGGGCGCGAATTCGGCCGGTGGAAGAGGCGCTCGAACGCATCTTCGGCGATGCCATCTGGGGCCGCGACGACGACACGTTCGAAGGCCACATCGCCGACCTCATGCACGAGCGGCGCGCCACCCTCGCGGTAATGGAATCCTGCACCGGGGGGCTGCTTTCGAGCACGCTCACCGATGTCCCGGGCGCCAGCTCCTACTTCGTCGCAGGTCTGGTCACCTACCAAACCGAGCAAAAGATCGCGTTCGGCGTCCCGGCAGAAACCATCGCTGAGCACGGCGTCGTCTCGCAGGAGACCGCCCGGGCGATGGCCCTCGCGGTCCGCGAGCGCATCGGTACCGACTACGGGATCGGCATCACCGGCGTCGCCGGCCCCGACCCGCAGGACGGCATCCCGCCGGGAACTGTGCACGTTGCGGTCGCAACGCCGGACGGGGAGGCGTACGTCATCACCACCGCGATGAACCAGGGACGCGCCGCCGTGAAACGCCGGGCAGTAACGACTGCCATGCTGCTCCTCCGGCGGGCCCTGCTCGGTCAGCTCTCGGCCCGCCCGGCCTGAACACTCCCTGCGAGGAGCGGGACAGCCTCGGCCACTGAGCGCACGCGGACGATATTGCCGCCTTCCAGCCACCGGTTGCGCGGCCAGTCGACGAGAAAGACCTGCGGAATCAGTTCTGCTACCCAGCAGGCAGTGAACGGGTCATCCTCGAAGTGGGCCTCGGGACCGAGCTCACGAATTACGCGCACCTTGAACTGCGCCGACGTCTCGTTGGCTGACGGCCGCATCCGCAGCTCAGGGACCCGCCCGAGATAGCGCCGAAACCAGCGTTCCGTGAGCGGCCGAGCCTGCTCGCCGCGCGCTGTGACGACCACGACGTCGAACATGCCGGCGACCTCATCGAGGGCTTCAAGCGCACCGGGCATCGGGCGACGGCCGATGTAGCGCCAGCGCTCGGTCAGCCAGAGGATGCCGGCATGGCCCCGGGCATCGCGGCGCTTGCCCCTCCCGCTGCCCGGGTTGATGCCGAAGGGCGGTCTGCAAAGCACGCCATCGAGGTCGAAGGTGAGGAGCCGCCGAGCCATGTCGCCAGCCTAGCGCCTCTGGCGCGTACGGGCCGCGTTTGCCAGCGTAGGGCGTCGCATGGACCTCCAGAGTGCAGCCGGCCTCGCCGCAGCGGCATTCGCCGCCGGGGCAATCAACGCCGTGGCGGGCGGCGGCTCCCTGGTGAGCTTTCCCGCGCTCCTGGCAGCGGGGTACCAGTCCAAGGCCGCAAACGTGACCAACACCGTCGCGCTCTGGCCGGGGTACGTCGGGGGGAGCATCGGCTACCGCGGGGAACTCCGCCGCCAGCGCGGCCGGGTTGCGGCCCTCGCGGCGCCCAGCATTCTCGGCTCGCTGGCCGGGTCAGCCATCCTCCTGCTCACGCCCGACTCGGCCTTCGATGCGGTCGTTCCCTTCCTCATCCTGTTCGCCTGCGGCGTGATGGCATTCCAGGGGCCGCTCTCGCGGCTGGCCCGCCGTGCTCATACGCCCCCGGGGAGCCAGGCGCGGGTATCGCCGCAGCTGCTCGCTGTTGTGTTTGTGCTGGCCATCTACGGCGCCTACTTCGGCGGCGGACTTGGCATCATCATGCTTGCGGCGCTCGCCATCCTCCTGCCCGATGAGCTCCAGCATTCGAATGCGCTGAAAGGCCTCCTCTCGGCAGTCATCAACTTTGTTGCCGTTGCCTATTTCGTCCTCTTCGGCCCTGTCGCCTGGGAGGCTGTGCTAGTTATGGCAGCTGGGGCGCTCGCCGGGGGATACCTTGGTGTCGGCCTGGCGCGCAGGCTCGGCCAGCGGTGGCTGCGGGTCGCGGTGATCGCCTACGGCACGGCGGCCGCCCTGGTCCTCCTGGTCCGTTAGCCGGGCCGCATCGCCGGCGGGGTGCGGCAGGGCTATACTTCCATTCACGCCACTCCCAGGAGCCCACCATGCTGTTTTCCGTCCGGCTGGTATCCCGGCAGCCGCACGATATGCCGCCCGAGCAGTGGCAGGCGCTCGTCAGCGAGCAGCTCCGCGCAGTCCGCGCCCAATACGACCAGGGCAAGATCCGTGCGATCTACCGCGAAGCCGGCGTGGGCGTCCTCGCCATTTACGACGCTGCCGATGCCCGCGAAATGGACACCCTGATCGCTTCGCTGCCGCTGGCCCGGTATTTCGTCGAGACGACGGTCCACGCCCTCTGGGACATGGTGCCGTCGTTGCCGCCGGCGTAGGCTGTATGTCCGCCACACTTTCGCTGGACGATTTCAAGGGCGCGCTCGGCTCCTGGGCCTCGGGCGTCACCATCGTGACCACCGAACTTAACGGGCTGGTCTACGGCATAACCGTCTCGAGCTTCTCGTCGCTTTCGGTTGACCCCGTGCTGGTCCTGGTCAGCCTCGCCGATACGAACCACCTTCCCCGCATGATTCGCGAGTCGGGCCGGTTTGCGATTAGCATCCTCTCGGCCGGGCAGGAGAACGTTTCGAAATACTTCGCGACATCAGGCCGCGAGCCAGCGCCAGCGTTTGACCCTTCGATCCCAACCGAGACCTGGCTCACCGGCTGCCCGCTCATCCCAGGGGCCATCGCCCAGATTGACTGCGAGCTCCACCAGGCGCTGCCCGGCGGCGACCACACCATCGTCATCGGCCGGGTCGTTGGGGCGCGGTTCGACCCGGAACGCTCGCCCCTGATTTACTTCCGCCGCGCATACCGCTCCCTCGCGGAGGGCTGAGGCTATGGCTGTCAAGGTCGTCATCGAACGTCGGGTCCTCCCCGGACACGAACGAAACGTCCTGGAGCTGCTTCGGCAGCTGCGCATCCGCTGCCTCGACGAACCCGGCTACATTTCCGGGGAGACGCTCCGCGATAGCGAGGACCCGCACAACCTCGTGGTCATCAGCACCTGGTTCGGCCTCGGCGACTGGAAACGCTGGTCCCAGTCGCCGGACCGGCGGGAGTTTGAATCCCGCATCCGCCAGCACCTGGCGGCGCCGGAACGCGTCAGGGTGTTGCTCGAAGGGCTCTCCGAACAGCTGTCGGGGGCGTGAACTGCTCACCGGGTCAGCGGAAACTTTGCGCATTTCTGCACAAGCGGAGTAGTATCCCGACGGAGGTTTGGCTGTGTCACCTGCGCTGGCTTTCCTTGGCGTCTCAATCCTCGGCACGTGGGGCATCGCAAGTATCGGCCTCATCGTTGGCGGCATCATCCTGCTCTTCTTCCCGGGCGACCCCGTGACCGCGTCGGACAACACGCTCGGGGGCATCGTGCTCCTGGTTGCCGGCCTCGTTTCCGGCGGGCTGATGCAAGTGGTCGTTTCGCCCCTCCTCGGGCTTGATGCGCCGGTGCCCATCCGGGCGAAGGAGATTACGCCGCACGCAGCAATGACCCGCTGGGCGAAGGTCGGACTCCTCCGCGACTTCCCCGACGGCCTCCCGAAGGAGGTCCGCGCCCGCGCGCAGCGCGTCGTTATCGTCCGCACCGGCGATAAGGTCCACGCGCTGAACGCCCTCTGCTCGCACGCTCGCCTCCCGCTGGCCGGGTTCCCCGGCTCGCCGATTCGGCCCGAACCGATTAAGGACAACTGCGTCATGTGCCCCTTCCACGGGGCCCGGTTCGACATCGAAACCGGCAAGGTCGTCCGCCAGCCGTTCTCGAGCCAGTTCAACGCGGAGCATCCCTTCCTGGGCGGCATTCAGTCGAAGCTCTTCAAGCTCCTCCGCTTCATCCCGATGCCGTACCAGGCCTTCCCAGTGCCGAAGTTCGCCCGCCCCACCCTCACCGCCGAGGATATGCAGACCTACCCCGTGAAAGTCGAAAACGGCGAGGTCTACGTCGGACTCCCGCGGTAGCTCCGCCTTCCGCGCAGCTTGTGTATCGGGCATGCTCGCTGGCATGCCCGATTTGCTTTCCTGGCGCTCACGCTTCCCGGTCCTCGCCCGCAAGACCTACCTCATCAACAACTCACTCGGCGCGATGCCGGATTCGGTGCCCGGAGCGCTCGCCGAATATACCCGCCTGTGGGCTGAGGAAGGCGTTGTCGCCTGGGATACCTGGCTCCCGCAGGTCGCCACCGTAGCCTCCATCCTCGAAGACATCATCCGGGCCCCGCGCGGTTCGATGACCATGTGCCAGAACGTCACCAACGCGCTCGCGGAGATTCTCTCGTGCCTGGAGTACGAACCGCCGCGCAATCGTCTTATCGCCTGCGCGGGCGAATTCCCGACGGTCGAATACCTGCTCGATGGGCAGCGTGCGTACGGCGCTGAAGTCGTTCGTATCGGCAGCGACCCGCTTACCTTCCCGGCGGAGCAGCTCATCGAGGCGATTGACCACCGCACACTCCTCGTCGTCGTCTCGCACGTGCTCTTCCGGACCGCCGAACTGGTCGACGTGCGCCCGATCGTCGAGCGCGCCCACGAGTACGGCGCGATGGTCGTCCTCGATGCCTACCAGTCGATGGGATCGGTACCGTTCGATGTCGTCGAGCTGGGCGTCGACTTCCTGGTTGGCGGCTCAGTCAAGTGGCTGTGCGGCGGCCCCGGCGCCGGGTACCTGTACGTCCGCCCTGACCTGGTTGACCGGCTCGAACCGCGCATGGCCGGCTGGTTCTCGCACGCCCGCCCGTTCGGGTTCGAACCGCCGCCAATCGTCTATGCGCCGGGCATTGGGCGGTTTACGGGCGGCACACCAAACATGCCCGCCTATTACCAGGCGCGCGAGGGTTACCGGATCATCCGGGACGTCGGGGTCGAAGCAATCCGCGAGAAGGCCCGCCACCAGACGTCGCTGCTCATCGAAGGTGCGCTCGCCCGGGGGTTCATCGTCCGCACGCCGCTGGAGTTCGAGCGGCGCGGCAACCACGTCACGGTCGACCTGCCCCATGCCGAGCAGGTGAAGGACGAACTTATCCGCCGCGGGTTCGTCGTGGACTACCGGCCCGGGGCCGGCATCCGCATCGCGCCGCACTTTTACAACACGGACGACGAGTGCCGGGCCATCATCGACGAGATGTCGGCGATCTGCTCAGAG
Source organism: Tepidiforma thermophila (assembly GCF_002563855.1). Lineage (NCBI taxonomy): Bacteria > Bacillati > Chloroflexota > Tepidiformia > Tepidiformales > Tepidiformaceae > Tepidiforma > Tepidiforma thermophila. Next base: position 1,875,326 of record NZ_PDJQ01000001.1, on the reverse strand, counting down.
CTCGGGATTCAGGTGTAGCGGAAAAATCCGCGCCCGGTTTTTCTGCCGAGGTAGCCGAGGCTCACCAGCCGGCGGAGCAGCGTTGGCGCTTTAAACCGCGGCTCGCCGTACTCCTCGAACATGCTCTCCGCGATCGCTTTCAGGGTATCGAGCCCGATCAGGTCGGCCGTTGCCAGCGGGCCCATGGCGTGGTTCAGCCCGACCCGGCAGGCGAGGTCGATATCCTCCGCCGAGGCGACACCGGTTTGGAGCAGCTCGATGGCATCGAAGATGAACGGGACGAGCAGCCGGTTCGCGATAAAGCCCGGGGTATCCTTCACCTGTACGGTGACACGGTCGAGCTGCCGACAAAGCTGCAGCGCATCCTGGAGCGTTTCTTCGGTGGTCGAAGCAGTCGAAACGACCTCCACGAGCTTTAGGGCCCACGGCGGGTTGAAGAAATGCAGTCCGATCACCCGCTCAGGCCGTCCCGAGGCCGCCGCGAGGTCACTCAGCGGGAGCGAGCTCGTGTTGCTCGCCAGGAGAGCGTCCGGCCGGCAAACCCTGCCGAGCTGACGGAAGATGCGCGTCTTGACCTCCAGGTCTTCGACGACGGCTTCTATCACCGCCTCGGCGCGTGCAACCGACGTGAGGTCGGTAATGTCCGCGGAGCCACGTAGACGGTGCGACGCGGCTTCTGCCGCCTCCGCACTGATACGGCCCCGTTCGGCCTCGCGCTCCAGCCGCGCCCGGATGGCCGCGATGGCCCGGTCAACGTGGGCCTGGTCAACATCGACGAGCGTGACGTCGAGCCCGTGGTAGGCAGCGACCTGCGCGATGCCGCTCCCCATGAGACCGGCTCCGATGATGCCAACTTTCTCGACGCGCACCGCGCTCCTCCTCGCCATTATGGAAGGATATTCCCGATCTATGGCAGCACCGTTCGCTCCGGTCAAACTTGTCGGCCGGCCAGCCAGGCCCTTCGCAACGGTCGCGCAACCCGGTACCATCCCGCCGCATCACCGAATTCCAGGGACAGGGGATGGAGCAGGTTCGCTGGATTGAAGACCAGCCATACAACCCAAAGGCATCGTTCTGGACCCGGGCGAACGTCGGCGAGGTGCTGCCCGAGCCGCCAAGCCCGGCAGGCTGGGAACTCGTTTTCGGCAACGGTGGCACCGTGCGCGGCTGGCGCGATTGTGCGGTCAACCGCCTCGGCATCGATGACGAGGAGCTGGACCCGGACCCGAACCGATGCGACTTCATTGGGCTCATCGGCGGGTACGGCTACCTGAATGCGACCTGGATTCGTGTCTGGGGCGAGCGGACGCCTGGGATGTCGGCCGCCGCCATCGATGCCGCATACTTTGGCGACCACCCCGACGTGCCCCCATACGTCAAAGAACCGTGGCACGAAAACCCGCGCACCACAGCCGTGATGGAGAAGTGGCTCGGCTGGGTGCTTGGCGACATGGACCAGTCGGAACTGGAAGCCGACCGGCAGCTTGCCCGGAAGATCCGTGCCGAACGGCCCGACCTAACGAAGCTCACCGATGTGGAGCTCATTGAGCGGGCCATCTCCATGCGCCCGTACTGCCGGCGGATGTTCGACCAGCACATTAACCAGAGCGGTGCCTCGGCGATTGGTCCCGGCGCGTTCGCCGCCATCTGTGCCGCCATCGGCAGGCCGGCGGACGCCATGAAGTTGATCGCCGGGCTCGGCGGGGTTGACTCGGCGGCGCCCTCGTACGCAATGTGGGAGCTCAGCCGCATGGTCAGGGCTTCCGAAGCGCTGACCCGGCTGTTTGACCAGGGGCCATCCGGACTGTACGAGCGGCTCCAGGCGTCCGGTCACCCCGATGTCGAGAAGTTCCTGGCAGCCTTCGCCGACTTCCTCGCCGAATACGGCTCCCGCGGTCCGAACGAATGGGATGTAATGGCCGACACCTGGGAGACCAATCCCGACATCGCACTGGCAGCCATCGACCGGATGCGGCTGAGCGGCGATGAGGGTTCGCCGGCGCGCAAGAACGCCGAGCGGGTCGCGGAGCGTGAGCGGATTCGAAATGAGATCCGCGAGGCCCTCGCCGGCGACCCCGACACGCTCGCCCAGTTCGACGCAGCGATGAAAAGCGCGCTCACTTTCGTGCCCGGCCGCGAGCGTTCGAAGACCAACATCATCCGCGTCATCGAAGAGACGCGCATGGCACTGCGCGAACTCGGCCGGCGGGCCGTCGAACGCGGCCACCTCGACCGGCCGCAAGACCTCTGCCTGCTCTTCGAGGATGAGCTGCGGGCCTACGCTGAGGGCCGGCTCGGCGACCTGCACGAACTCGTCGAGCCGCGCCGGCGCTACTACGAGTGGCTGCTCTCGCTCGAACCGCCGTTCATCATCAACGGCCCGCCGCCGCCGAACACCACCTGGCGGCGCCGGACGGAGCACCGGGCCGAGGCCGCGCGGCCGGGCGATGTCATCCAGGGTCTGCCGGGCTGCCCCGGCAAGGCGCGCGGAACCGCCCGGGTCGTCCTCGACCCGCTCGACCCGACGGTCCTGGAGCCCGGGAACATCCTCGTCGCGCCGATGACCGACCCGGCCTGGACACCCCTCTTCGTGCCCGCGGCCGGCGTCGTCGTCGATGTCGGGGCGACGCTCAGCCACGCGATCATCGTCAGCCGGGAGCTCGGCATCCCCTGTGTGGTTTCGGCCACGGACGCGACGAAACGCATCCCGGACGGCGCCATCATCGAGGTTGACGGCGATACCGGCGCGGTGACCGTGATCAGCGTTCCCTGACCGCTGGCCCCTCCCGGTATGCCGGAAAAGCTGGCAGACTACGGGCACCCCGAATCCGCTGCCGGCGGTGCCCCCGCCTGCGAAACTGCCGGCGACCAGTGGAGGATGCATGGCAATCCCTGAACAGAGCCTGATCACCGACGAACACCGTGCTGTCATCGGAAAGAAGAGCGAGCCGGTCACGGTCACGATCCGCGAGGAGGACGCCCGCCGCATGCGCGACGTGCTCGGCGACCGTGACCCCCGGTACGCCGACGGGACCGGCATCGCGCCGCCGTACGTTATTGCGATGCTCGCCGGCGGGCCCCGGCGCGGTATGCCTCAGATCCTGCCGAACGGTCTGCTGACTCAACAGGAGTGGCGGTTCACCCGCCCCTTCCGTATCGGCGAACAGCTGCAGGCTGTTTCACAGGTCTACGACATCCGCGACCGACTTGGGGGCCGCTACGGCTATAGCGTGCTCGTCACCCAGGGCACGGATTTTTACGACGCCGAGGGCAACCACGTGGCCGCGGCCATGATCACCATCACCCAGTTCGACCCAAAGATGGCCACCGGCGGGAGCGAGGAATGAGCCAGCGCTACTTCGAAGATGTGAACATCGACGATGAGCTCGAGCCGCTCGAGCGTGTCCCCACAACCGACATGGCCATCGACTTCTTCGGGCGCGACAACCCGACTAATCCCGCATTTGCCGATGCCGAAGCCGGGAAACGGCTCGGCGTCGGAGGCGCGCTCGTTCCCGGGCTGCTGAAACTCGCCTGGATTACCCAGTATGTTTCGGACTGGGCAGGGACCGGTGGGATGGTCCGGAGTGTGCGCGCTGCCTACCGCCGCCCCGACGTTGCCGACCGGCCGCTGGTGCTGGCCGGCAGGGTTGTGGAGAAGCGCGTGGAGGATGGTGCGCACCTCGTGGAGCTGGAGGTCGTGACGCTCGCCGAGGGCCAGCCGAGCACCCGGGCGAACGTCCAGGTTCAGCTCCCCTCGAGGTCCTGAGCCCGGGACGCACAGCGGCCTCCGCAAGCTGCTACGCTGGTAGTTGCATCTGCAACTAAGGAGGCCGCCGTGCCAGCAGTTTCCGTCGCGAATCCCCTCGCCCTCCCGCGGGTCGAACGGCTCGCGCCCGGCGCACGCCCGCGTCCGGTCTACCTTGTCGTCACGGCATCGACGTACCTCGAGGGGGAGGGCTTCCAGGTGCGGAGGCCCTTTCCCGGGCTCGACCTCGGCATCGCTGATCCGTTCCTCCTCCTCGACCACATCGGCGCGGTCGAGTACGCCCCGGGCGAAGCCAAAGGTGCGCCGTGGCACCCCCACCGCGGCTTTGAGACCGTCACGTACATGATCGACGGCGCGCTGGAGCACCACGATTCCACGGGCGGAGGCGGGTATATCACCGACGGTGCAACCCAGTGGATGACGGCCGGGGCGGGCATCCTCCACGACGAAGTGCCGCCCGCATGGCTTGTCCAGAAAGGCGGCCTGTTCCACGGCGTTCAGCTCTGGGTCAACCTCCCCGCGGCAATGAAGTGGACACCGCCGCGCTACCAGGATATCGATGCCGGCAGGGTGACGCTCCTTTCCTCGTTCGATGGCGGCGCGCTCATCCGCCTCATCGCGGGGGAGCTGGGCGGGTATTCCGGGCCGGGCGTGACGTTCACGCCGATTACGTACGCCCATGTCACGCTCTCCCCGGGGTCGCGGTTTGAATCCCCCTGGCGGCCGGACTTCAACGCCCTCGCCTATGCGCTGAACGGGCGCGGCCGGGCGGGAGCTGAGCGCCGGCCGTTCGGCGAAGGGCAGCTGGTGGTCTTCGGCAACGGAGACGGCATCATTCTCGAAGCCGATGAGGTGCAGGATTCGCGGGCGCCGCAGCTCGATGTCCTCATCCTCGGCGGTCGGCCGATTCGCGAACCGGTCGTGTTCCACGGGCCGTTCGTAATGAACACGCGCGAGGAGATCGTGCAGGCGATCCGTGATTACCACGCAGGGCGCATGGGGCAGATTCCGCCGACACGCATAGATTTTTCGAAGTTGCACGGCGACCGCGGTCCGGCTGTCCGGGAGCAGCACCCGGGGGGATGAGGTCAGCGGTGCGCCCGCGTAAGATGTGGCGCCGTGAGCCGCCCCCTGGAAGGCCTCCGTGTTGTTGAATTCGGCACCTTCGTCTCAGCGCCCTATTGCGGCAAGCTGTTCGCCGGCTACGGAGCCGAAGTTATTAAGGTCGAACCGCCCGGCGGCGACATCGCCCGGGCCCACGGCCCCTTTCCCCGCGGCGAACCGAACCCCGAGGCGAGCGCCCTGTTCCTGTACCTCAACACCGGGAAGCAATCGGTCGTTCTCGACCCGCGCGAGCCGGCTGACCGCGAACGCCTGCTCCGCCTCATCGCAACGGCCGACGTGCTCATCGAGAACTACCGCCCCGCCGACCTCCGCGCGCTTGGGCTTGACTTCGCTACGCTGTCGGAGCGCAACCCACGACTGGTGATGGTCTCCATCACGCCATTTGGCCAGAGCGGACCGTACGCCGAATACCGCGGCGACAACCTCATCGCCTTCGCAATGGGTGGTCAGATGTACATCACCGGCACACTGGAGGGCGGACCGCTCAAGAACGGCGGCTACCAGGCCGACTACCAGGGCGGGCTCAACGCCTTTTCGGCGGCGGTGCTTGCCGTGCTCGCGGCCGAGCGGGATGGCGTTGGCCAGCACGTCGACATTTCTATCCAGCGGTGCATGGCGCCCATCCTCGAAGCCTCGATACCGTACTACTGCTATCTTGGGCAGTGGAGCGGCATTCGGCGGGGCAATCACATGGCCAGCTTCATCGGTGTCTACCCGTGCGCTGATGGGCACATCGGCATCCACCTGATGCCGCGCAACTGGAAGCCCTTCCTCGAGGTCATCGGCCGGCCCGACCTGGGCGAGGACCCGCGGTTCGCCACCCAGGCCGACCGCGTCCAGCACAACGATGAGCTGATGGCCGAGCTGTACGCCTGGGCTGCGACCGAAACGAAGCACGACCTCTACCGCCGCGCCGGCGCAGGGCGCGCGCCGATCGCCTTCGTGCACACGATGCAGGACCTCATCGAGAGCCCGCAGCTCACCGCGCGGGGGTTCCTCCGGCGCATCGACCACCCGGTGGCGGGGGAGGCGGTCTACCCCGGGCCGCCGTGGTGGATGGGCCCCGCAGACTGGGATGCCGGCCGGGCCCCACTGCTGGGCGAACACACGAGTGTGGTCCTGGAGAGCATCGGAGCATGAACGAGCGTGAGCGGGTCGCCCGCGCCGTAGCGTTCTTCGAACAGTGCGACGACCTCGCGCTCCTCCACCGCCTCACCGCAGAGGCTGCGCCCCGCGCCCGGAAGTACGTCGCAACGCTGCTCGCCCGGGGTGACGAGGATACGATCCCGCCGCCGGCGGAGCTGCGGCCCGCCCGGGAGGCGGCGGACCTCGACGAGGCGCTCGAGACCTTCCGCAAAACCAGCGACTTCGCCCTCTTCCAGGTGCTTGCCCGTTCCATCGGTCGCCGCATCGAGGCGCTCGAGATCATTGCCAGCGCCGAATTCCCACCCGGCGCCCGTGTCCTCGTGCCCCGCAAAGCCGGGTACCCCGCCGGTACGCCCGAACTGCCGGGCACGGTCGAGCAGACGGGCACGCAACTGACCGTCGCGCTCGATAACGGCGAGGTCTGGCAGGGGCCGCCCAGCCTCGCGCGCAGGGAGAGCACAAGGTGACGCGGCCCCTCGCGGGAATCCGGGTGGTCGACCTGACGATGGTCTGGGCCGGGCCGATGGGCACCCGGCTGCTTGGCGACTATGGCGCCGAGGTTATCAAGGTCGAGAGCCCGCGCCAGTGGGACCTGCTCCGCGCGCTCGGGCTTATCCCGCGGGACGTCCCCCGCTGGTACAACCGATCGGCCTATTTCAACCACAACAACCGGAACAAGTACGCCATCTCCCTCGACCTCGCCCATCCGCTCGGGCGCGAAACCGTGCTCGCACTCTGCGCGAAGTCCGACGTACTCGTCGAGAACTACCGCTCCGACGTGATGGACAACCTCGGGCTGAGCTACGAGGTAGTCCGCGCCGTGAACCCGGACATCATTTATGTCTCAATGCCGGGACACGGCAAAACGGGGCCGGAAAAGGACTACGTCGCCTACGGCTCCAACGTCGAGCAGCTGGCCGGGCTCGTTTCGATCTCCGGGTACGAGGACGGCGAGCCAATGAAGACGGGGTTCAGCTACGGCGACCCCATGGCCGCGACCGCGCTCGTCGGTGCCGTCGCCATGGCGCTGCGCAAGCGGCGGCTGACCGGGGCCGGCTGTTACGTCGAGCTGGCGCAGCGGGAGAACCTCACGATGTTCGTCGGCGAGCATCTCGTCGGCTACTCCCTTACCGGGGAGCTTCCGCGTCCGATGGGCAACCGGCATCCGCACCATGCGCCCCACAACGTCTACCGCTGCGCCGGCGAAGACCGCTGGGTCGCCATCGCCTGTGAATCCGACGAGCAGTTCCGGGCGCTCTGCCAGGTGATGCGCCGGCCCGACCTCGCCGAAGACCCGCGCTTTGCGACCGCCACCGCCCGGAAACAGCATGAGCACGCGCTCGACCCGGAGATCGAAGCCTGGACGCGCCAGCGCGGCCACCACGAGGCGATGCACCTCCTCCAGCGGGCCGGAGTGCCGGCCGGGGCCGTGCTCACCACGCCGGAGCTCGTCGCCGACCCCCACCTCCGCGCCACAGGTGCGTGGGTGGCGCACACTCACCCCGACGCCGGCACCTGGGAGATGGAGGCGCCGCCGTGGGTCCTTTCGCGGACGCCCGGCCACATCCGGCTGCCGGCCCCCGGGTTTGCCGAGCACAACGACTACGTGTTCCGTGAGCTCCTTGGGCTCGATGATGCCCGCATCGCAGAGCTGTACCGGGCGGGGGTCGCGGCAGATGTCCCCGATGAGTCGCTCCACCGGTAGGCCAGGGTCACAGGAAGAGCAGGAAGAGCGGAACCGCGACAATGGTGGCCAGGAACAGCCCAAGGTGCCGCTCGCTCCGCGTGACGTGGTGCGCCAGCCTGAGGACCGCCCGTGAGTACGGCCCGTAGCCCAGCGTGAGGATGACCAGCGACACCGCAGCCACCGACACCATCTCGGTGAGCACCACCGTGAAGGCCGCTGCCCCGCCCAGGATGAGGGCGCCCGCCAGCGTGTCGATGAAGGTCGTGATATTGGCGCCCATCACGTATGGAAGGACCTGCTCTCGCTTGAGGTAGCCCTTCAGGCTGAGCGGCACGAGCAGCGTCAGAGAGATCGACACGCTCATGGTCATGGACGTGACCGCGCCGCCGATCAGGAACATGTACCAGCGCGAGCGCATGCGGTGGAGCAGGCGGTCGAAGCTGCTCGACCCGGCCTCGAGCTGCGGAAGCGCCCGGTCGAAGACAGCGAAACTTCCGAGGAGCACGAGCACGCCGAGGCCGAACATTCCGCCGGCCGGAAGCTGCCGGTCGAGCCAGCGAACCGGGTCACCGTACAGCGCATCGACCCAGTCGAGCATGCCCGGTGGCGGCGTGAACTGGAACCGGTCGAGCCAGCCGTAATGGAGCGAGACAAGGCCCAGCAGGATGGCGGGCCCTTGCGTCGTGAACGTCGTGAGCAGCGCGATAACGCCGATGGCGAGACTGTCGGGGTTGCGGCGCCGGGCGAGGTAGAGCACGAACCCAACGGCCAGCACGATGAAGGAGGCCCCGAGACGCGACCCGCCAATGACGCCGAACGACTCCGCAGGGGTGAGGACACCGCCTGCGAGCAGCGTCACGCCAATCGCTGCGACTGGCGACCCGCTCATGGCCGCGTACGCGAGGAGCCACCCGAAACCGACCGCGTTAGCCGGCCCTGAAACACTGAGCCCGTCGAGAATGGGAACGAGCGCCCTGGCGCCGGTTTTCAGCACCTGAAGCCCGAAAATGAATAGCAGGATGCCCGCGGAGGCCGCCGCTGCCCTGGTCGCCGGGACGGCCACCTGTGCGGCAGCGCGTCGGCTCCCCCGGCCGGGCACCGCCTCGAGCTCGACGGCAGGCCGCTCCAGCGCTTTGCGCCCCGGGGCACCATTCATGGGGCGCCAGCCGGCACGGGAGCGTGAACCGCGCGGACCATACCTGCGCCGGTCGTATGCCGAGTCGCCGGGTCGATGATGATGAACGCCCCGGTCTCGCGACTTGTGGCGTACTCGTCGGCAACGATCGGCTCCATGAGCCGGAGCCGAACGCGGCCGATATCGTTCAGCCCGAGGGCAGATGGTTCGGGAACCCGCGCCAGCGCCTCGACATCGAGCCTATCGATGAGCGCCGCAACGACGGCCCGCGTGCGGCGCGTGGTGTGCTTGATGAGCACCTGCCGGCCGGGCTCGAGCGCCGAGAGATCGGTCATCCAGCACACGTCAGCTTCGATCTGCGTCGCCGGCAGGACCTGGTCACTCGCTGCAACGAACATCGCGCCGCGGCCTGCGTCGAGCTCGTCTTCGAGCCGGATTACGACAGCGTCCCCGGCGCGGGCTTCGCGCAGCTCCTCGTCGAACCGGTCAATGGCGGCCACCCGGGTGGTCGCACCGAGGGGCAGCACCCGTACGGCCTCTCCGACGCGGACTCTGCCGGCGGCGACAGTCCCGGCGTACCCGCGGTAGTCGGGGAACTCGCGCGACTGCGGCCGGATGACGTACTGCACCGGGAAGCGGAGGGGTGCGTCGAGCCCCCGGTTGGGCACCTCGACAGTTTCCAGAAACTCCAGCAGCGTGGGTCCTTCGTACCAATCGAGCGCTGGGGAGCGGTGGACCAGATTCGCCCCTTCGAGAGCGGCAAGCGGAATAACCGTCACGCTCTCGATGCCAAGCTGAGCCGCGACGCCGCGGTACTGGGCCTCCACCTCGCGGAAGCGGGCTTCCGACCAGTCGACGAGGTCCATCTTGTTGACGCACAGGACGACGTGGTGGATGCCGAGCAGCGCAGCCAGCGCAGAGTGCCGGCGGGTTTGCTCGACGACTCCTTTGCGCGCGTCGACGAGGATGAGCGCGAGCTGGGCAGTTGACGCGCCGGTCACCATGTTTCGCGTGTACTGCACGTGGCCGGGGGAATCCGCGATGATGAACTTCCGGCGGGGCGTGGCGAAGTACCGGTACGCAACGTCAATGGTGATCCCCTGCTCGCGCTCGGCGCGCAGTCCATCGGTGAGGAGGGCGAGGTTCAGGTCGTCGAGGCCCTGCGCCTGGCTGGCCCGTTCGATGCTCGCGAGAGTGTCTTCGAACACCTGGCGCGTGTCGTAGAGAAGCCGTCCAATAAGCGTGCTCTTGCCGTCATCGACGGAGCCGGCGGTCACGAACCGGAGCAGGTCCATTAAAAGTACCCCTCCCGCTTCCGGTCTTCCATCGCCGCATCCGAGAACTGGTCGTCGGCGCGGCTGGCTCCGCGCTCGGTCACCCGGGCAGTGGCAACCTCGGCGATGATCTCCTGGACGGTCCGGGCCGTAGACCGGATCGCGGCGGTGCAGGTCATGTCTCCGACCGTCCGGTACCGCACCGTTTCCACAAACGGGCGCTCGTGCGGCAGCATCGGGAGGTAGGGGTTGACCGCCATCAGCATGCCGTCGCGCTGGAACACCTCCCGCTCATGGGCGAAGTAGATGGACGGAATCTCGAGCCCCTCCCGGGCGATGTAGCGCCAAACGTCAAGCTCGGTCCAGTTCGACAGCGGAAACACGCGCATGTGCTCGCCGCGAAGGTGGAGGCCGTTGTAGAGGTTCCAGAGTTCGGGGCGCTGGTTCCTTGGGTCCCATTGCCCGAACTCATCGCGGAAGGAGAAGACCCGCTCTTTGGCTCGCGCTTTCTCTTCGTCACGCCGGGCCCCGCCGATCGCAGCGTCGAACTGGTGGCGAGCGATCGCGGCGAGGAGCACGGGGGTCTGCAGCCGGTTCCGCGAGGCCCGCGGCCCGCGCTCCTCCTGGAGCCACCCTTCGTCGATCGCCTCCTGGACTGAAGCCACGACCAGCCGCGCCTTCAGCTCCGCGATGCGGCGGTCGCGGAACTCGATCACCTCGGGAAAGTTATGGCCGGTGTCGACGTGCATGACGGTGAATGGGAAGCGGGCCGGCCAGAAGGCCTTCTCGGCGAGGCGGAGCAGGACGATCGAATCCTTGCCTCCCGAGAAGAGGAGCGCGGGCCGTTCGAATTCGGCGGCCACTTCGCGCAGGATGAAGATGGCCTCGGCCTCGAGCTGGTCAAGGCCCGGGTCGTGGTCGACGGGTATCACCACCTGGGCTGTCATGCGCCGACCTCCGACGCCGCTGGGAGCAGGCCGCGCCCTTCGAGCAGTCGAATGAGCGCAGCGAGGCTCTCCTCAACCGACTGGACGCCGGTGTCGAGCCGGAGCTCTGGGGCCTCAGGCGGTTCGTACGGGTCGTCGATGCCGGTGAAGCCGGGCCGTCGACCGGCGCGCGCCTCCGCGTACAGTCCCTTTACATCGCGCGCTTCGCAGGTCTCGAGAGACGCGGCGAGGTGCACCTCAAGAAAGGGCACGCCCTCGGCGGTGATTTGTTCGCGAGCCCTTTCGCGCGTTGCCCGGTAGGGCGAGATTGCCGCGGTGATCACCGCTACCCCGTTCCGGGCGAGCAGCTTCGCAACGTAGGCGATCCGGAGGATGTTGGTGTCGCGGTCTTCGCGGCTGAAGCCGAGGCCCTTCGAGAGGTGGGTGCGCACCTCATCACCGTCAAGCACCTCAACCCGGAGGCCGCGCTCGCGGAGCAGCGGGGCCAGCGCGTTCGTGAGGGTCGATTTCCCTGAGCCCGAGAGCCCTGTGAACCAGAGCACGAACCCGTGCGTTTGACCGGTCATCATCATGCCTTTGCCTGTGAAGGGATGGTTTCGATGCGGCAGCGAGGTCAGGTATGCAATCCGCATTCGTCTTTCTCGAAGCCCTGCCACCGGCCAGCCCGTCCCTGGACGCCGGGCACGGTGCAGTTGTAACAGCCGATGCTCGCGTAGCCGCGGTCGAGGAGCGGGTTGTACGGGACCTTGTGCTCGAGGATGTACGCCCAGGTCTGCTTCTCGGACCAGTTGGCCAGGGGGTTGATCTTCACGACGCCGAACTTCTCCGCCCACGAGATGATGGGGATCGCAGCTCGGCCCTCGGACTGGTCGCGGCGGAGTCCGCTGACCCAGGCCGTCCTGCCCTCAAGCGCCCGGCGGTTGGGTTCGACCTTGCGCAGTTCGCAGCAGAGGTCGGGGTCGCGCATCCAGAGGGCCGCGCCGTACTGCCGGGCCTGCTCTTCGTGCGTCAGTTTCGACTTATAAACCTGCACGTTGGTGAGCCCGAGGGCCGGCACCGCGCGGCGCATCGTCTCGTAGGTCTCCTCGAAGAGGTAATCCGTATCGAGCACGAAGACGTGCACATCGGGCTTGAGGCGCGAAACCATGTGCAGGATCGCCATCCCGCTGGCCCCGCCGAAGCTCGCGCCGACCGACAGTCCATCACCAAAGGTCGTGACCGCCCACTCCACGATGGCCTGAGGCTGGGCCGACTCAAACCGTTCGTTGAGGGTCTCAATCTCGGCATCGCTCGGGACCGGAGAAGGCATGGCAGCTCCCTTAGGCGAGTAACTTCGTCAACTTTATGGACAGGGATGCTTGCGGTCAACAGGGTAAGTTGATAGATTCAGTCAGCTTTCTATTCGGAAGGCCCCCGGCGCCGTCGCCGGGAGACCACCCCGGGAAAGGTCAACGCCATGCCCGACGTCGAGACCGTCGTCTACACCAACGAGCCCGGCCGCGTGCTGCCTGTGCTCGAGCAGGAGCTTGAGGACTTCAAGACCGAGGCAGCGCGCTTCCTCAAGGGCGAGTGGGATGAGGCCCAGTTCATCGGGTTCCGGCTGAAGCAGGGCGTCTACGGGCAGCGCCAGCCCAACGTCCAGATGATCCGGGTGAAGCTGCCCTTCGGCGGCGTTACACCCGAGCAAATGGAGGCGTTCGCCGAGGTAGCGGAGAAGTACGCGCCGCTCCGGAAGGGCCACATCACCACCCGGCAGAACATTCAGTTCCACCACATTCCGCTGCTCAAGGCCGCCGAGGCGCTCTTCGTTCTCGGGCGGGCAGGCCTGTCAACCCGGGAGGCGTGCGGCAACACCGTTCGGAACGTGACTGGCGACCCGTGGGCCGGCATCCAGGAGGGGGAACCATTCGACCCGACCCCGTATGCTGCCGCCTTCGCCCGCCGCTGGCTGCGGAACCCGCTGACCCAGCTCCTGCCCAGGAAGTTCAAGGTCGCGTTTACGGCGAACGACGAGGACCGCGCAATCACCGGGATTCATGACCTCGGCTTCATCCCCCGGGTCAGGGATGGCGTACGTGGCTTCACGATGGTCGTCGGCGGCGGCCTGAGCACGATGCCACGCAAGGCGCCGGTGCTGTACGAGTTTGTCCCGGTCGACGAGTACCTGAAGGTCTCCGAAGCCATCCTCCGCATCTTCAACCGTGCCGATGAGCTCCGGAAAAACCGCGCCAAGGCGCGTATCAAGTTCCTTGTCGACCGGGTTGGCATCGACGAGTTCCGCCGGATGGTCGAGGAGGAGCTCGAGGGCGACTGGACCGTCGGGCGGGACTTCCGTCCCGACCCACTCCTTTTCGTCCACGACGAGGAGGCGAACGCACCCGCCCGGCGCCCGCACTATCAGCAGCCGAACGGCGACCACCGCGAATTCACCGCGTTCGTTGCCGCCAACGTTCGGCCACAGAAGCAGCAGGGGTTCAGCGCGGTCGAAGTCAAAGTGCATCGCGGCGACCTGCGGCCAGAGCAGTTCCGCGGCCTCGCAGCCATCATGCGGGAGTACACCGGAGGCTACGCCCGGACGACCATCGGGCAGAACATCGTGCTCCGCTGGGTCCGGGATGAAAGCCTCTACGAGGTGTACTCCCGGCTGAAGGAGCTCGGGCTGGCAGATGTCGGGGCCCAGACGATTACCGACGTCGTGAGCTGCCCGGGGACCGACAGCTGCAAGCTGGGCATCACGTCGTCGATGGGGCTGAACCAGGCGATCCAGGAGCGCGTCGAGGCGATGAAGATTACCGACCCGCTCACCAAACAGATTCACATCAAGATGAGCGGCTGCCCGAACAGCTGCGGGCAGCACCACATCGCCACTATCGGGTTTCACGGCGCGGCCATGAAGGTCGGGGAGCACCAGCTCCCGGCCTACCATGTCTTCATCGGCGGCAACTACGACAACGGCGAGCTGCGGCTGGCGCAGCAGCTGAAAGTGCGGCTGCCCGCGAAGCGGGGGCCCGATGCCGTCGAACGGTTCATCCGCCTCTACGAAGCCGAGCGCCAGCCGGGAGAGACGTTCAATGCGTTCTTCGACCGCGTCGGGCCGGAGCCGTTCGAACGTGCAATCGCGGACCTCTGCATCCCGGGCGAGTTCACGGAAGACAACCGCGGGATGTTCATCGACTGGAACCGGCTCGAACTCTACCGCCTGCAGCGCGGGGAAGGAGAATGCGCCGTCTGACGTCGGCTCCGGTGCGGTCAGCTCCCGCGCAGGTTAAACCAGGCAACCTCGAACGGGAGCCCGCCAGCCTGGGCTGCTTCGAGGAGGGCGCGGCGCTGGCGTTCTTCCGGGAGTCTCGCCAGGTAGACTGAGGGGTTTGCACTCACTTCCTGCGCAAACCATTCGTGCCGGACGATGACGCCGCAGAACGCTTCGAACATGGCGTCCCGGTCGAGGTAGTTCTCGAAGACGAAGAGCGAAATGTCGTCCAGAGCGTCTTCATCGCCAGCTGCCGCAAGCCGGTCGAAGATGTCGCCGAGCCAGTCGGCGGTTTGCTCCCACTCGAAGGCTGCGCCGGGACAGCCCCGGGACTCCATCGCCTCGAGCGAGGCCATGAGGACGACGAGGAAGGTCGGCAGCCGCCGGGCATCGTATCCCTCACGTGCGAGCGCAGCCCAGCGCGCATCATCGTTGCAGGTGCCATCAGGGGAGAGCACGGGGATTGCCCCCGCGAGTTCGTTCGCTTCGGCATCTGGAAGGGTTCGAATCCAGTCGCGGACAACCGAGGGGTCAACATCTGCAAGGTTAATGACCGACAGCGCAGCCAGCCGCCGCTCGGGCGAGCCGTCCTGCACCTCGGCGACCAGCTCTGGCGTGGTCATCCGGCGCATGCGCCCCTCGTGCGCCTGCCAGCCTTCATACTGCGGCGGCAACCGTCGTTCCATCGTTCCCTGGCTCCACAGGATACCGCCCCTCGCTCATCTCGCCCTCCGGGGGTTCACCGATGCTAGACTGGCAACCGATGCAACTCGGGACCTTCGCCCGTCATCGCCGGCTCCGCTCGACGGAAGCGATGCGCCGGCTCGTCCGCGAGAACGAGCTCACCCCGTCGCACCTCATCTACCCGCTCTTCGTCGAGGCCGGACTCTCCGGTCGCCAGCCCATTCCCTCGATGCCAGGGCAGGACCGGCTCGGGCTGGACGCGCTGGCAGATGAAGCCCGCGACCTCGCCCGGCTGGGTATCGGCGGCGTGATGCTGTTCGGACTCCCGGCAGCCAAGGATGACCTCGGGAGCGGGGCGTGGGCTGCCGACGGCATCGTCCAGCAGGCCATCGGCAGGCTGAAGGACGCTGCGCCGGACCTGGTCATCATGGCCGACGTCTGCCTCTGCGAGTACACCAGCCATGGGCACTGCGGCCCCCTTTCCGCCGATGGCTCCGTCGACAACGACGCGGCGCTCCCGCTCCTCGCCGAAACGTCGGTCTCGCTGGCGCGCGCGGGCGCCGACGTCATTGCGCCGAGCGACATGATGGACGGCCGCGTGCTTGCCATCCGGCGCGCGCTCGACGCCGCAGGGTTTGCGACGGTCCCCATCCTCTCGTATGCGGCGAAGTTCGCGAGCGGGTTCTACGGCCCGTTCCGCGAAGCTGCCGACAGCGCACCTGCCTTCGGCGACCGGCGCGGCTACCAGATGGACCCTGCCAACGCGCGGATGGCGCTCGGCGAGGTATTCGCCGACCTCGAGCAGGGCGCGGATATGGTGATGGTCAAGCCCGCGCTCCCCTACCTCGACATCATCCGTGCCGTTCGCGAGCGGACGACGGTCCCGGTTGCCGCCTATAACGTGAGCGGCGAGTACGCGATGGTCATGGCCGCGGCCCAGAATGGCTGGATTGACCTCGACCGCGTGGTCGACGAGACTCTCACGGGTATCCGCCGGGCCGGGGCCGATATCGTCATCACTTATCACGCGAAGCAGTGGGCCACCCGCCGGTAAGCGCTGCGTCCCAGGGCCGCTTCTTTTCCACCCGCACCGCGCAGACCTTGTACTCCGGGATGCGAGAGGGTTCATCGTAGGCGTTGTTCGTCAGGAAGTTGGCGGCGCTCTCGCGAAGTTTGACGAACGGAACGAATACCGAGCCAGTCCGCACAGCATCGGTGACGACGGCTCTCCCGGTCAGCCGCCCGCGACGTGAGCGGACTACCACCTCATCGCCGTCGGCAATGCCAAGCCTCTCCGCATCGCCGGGGTGGATGGTCACCGGCACCTCGCTCACCTGGTCCATCAGGGCCTGGACGCGCCGGGTCAGGGTGCCGCCGTGCCAGTGGTAGAGCACCCGGCCAGTGTTGAGGATGAGCGGGTAATCCGCATCGGGCAGTTCGGCAGCCGGCGTAGCCTGCCGGACGGGCACAAATCTTCCGCGCCCCCGCGGGAAGCTCTCTGCATAGAGGAAACGCGTGCCCGGGTGATCGGCCGACGGGCAGGGCCACTGGATGCCGCCCTCGCGGTCCAGCTGCTCATAGCTGATGCCCCGGAGCTGCGGCGTGAGCCGCGCCATCTCGGCGAAAATCTCCGCAGGCGAGCGGTACGCGAACTGGCCGAGGTCGACCCCCACGCGCGGCGCCATCCGCCGGGCCAGGTCACAGATGATCTCCCAGTCCGGCCGGGACTGTCCGACCCGCGGGACGGCTTGGCGCACCCGCTGCACCCTTCGCTCGCTGTTGGTAAACGTCCCGTCCTTTTCCGCAAACGAGCAGGCGGGCAATACCACGTCGGCAAGCTCTGCGGTCTCGTGAAGGAACAGGTCCTGGACGACGAGAAACTCGAGCCGACGAAAAAGATCGCCCGCGTGTGCCAGGTTCGGTTCTGACAGCAGCGGGTTCTCGCCGACGATGTACATCGCCCGGATCTCGCCGGTCGCGATGCGCTCGACCATGTCGGTTGCTTTGATGCCCGGCTCGCGGGGAATGCCGGCATTCCAGGCCTCTTCAAAGCGCGCGGCAACGTCATCCCGGTACGGCTGGTACCCGGGCAGCGAATCCGGGATGCAGCCGGCATCCCCGCAGCCCTGCACGTTGTTCTGACCGCGCAGCGGCGAAATCCCGCAGCCCGGCCGGCCCAGCTGGCCCGCGAGCAGCGCCAAATTGATGAGCGCATGCGCGTTATCCGTCCCGTGGGTGTGCTGGGTGATACCCATGCCCCAGGCGAGGCAGCTCCCCGGGCGCTCATCCGCGGGCAGGCCGCGCCGGGCCGGCGGCCGGGCATACAGGCGGGCGGCCAGCCGGAGTGCGTGCGGGTCCACCCCGCACGCCTGGGCGTACTCCTCCACGGTCCGTTCTATCACCACCGCCCGCCAGGCTTCGAACCCCTCGGTCCGTGCGGCGATGAATTCCCGGTCCTCAAGGCCATCATCGAGGATGGCGCGGGCCATGCCGTTGAAAAGGGCGACATCGGTCCCGGGCGCAGGCTGCAGGAAGACGTCGGCCCGCTCTGCGAGGTCGATCCGCTTCGGGTTGACGACCACCAGTTTCGTCCCGTAATCGTCGACCGCCTTGCGCATCCTCGAGGCGATGACCGGGTGGTTCGAATCAGGGTCGCACCCGACGACGACCAGGCACGATGCCTCCTCGTAGTCGATGTAGGAGTTGCTCGTTGCCCCGCTGCCAAGCTGGACCAGCATCGCCTCCACGCTCGGGGAATGGCAGAGCCGGGTGCAGTGGTCGATGTTGTTGGTCCCCATCACCAGCCGGACGAATTTCTGCTGGACGAAGGCGTCCTCGTTGGTCGCCTTCGCGCTCGCGAAACTGCCAAAGGCGCCGCGGTACTCAAGGAGCCGCTCGGCCACGATGTCCAGGGCGTCGTCCCAGCTCGCGGGCTGAAGTTCGCCGTCGCGGCGAACCAGCGGCGTCGTGAGCCGGTCGGGGTGCTGGACAAAGGGGATGCCGAACCGCCCTTTCACGCAGAGCATCCCCCGGCTCGACGGGTTGCCCGGGTCGTCGTCGACCCAGGTGATGCGGTCGTCGCGTGTGTGCAGCACGATCCCGCAGCCGACGCCGCAGAACGGGCAGGTGCTAACGGTCTTCCGTTCCATTTCCTCGTCTCCTGGAGCGGCCAGCCTGCGCTGGGTCGCTCATCGGCTTCGGACGCAGGGCATGCGTGGGGCATGCCGCCACGCACGAGCCGCACGCCGTGCAGATCGAACTCGCGAAGGTTGCCCCGGCGCCCGGCGTGACGCGGGCCGAAGTCGCCGTCCCGGCGATGCCGATCGCCCCGATGTGCTGGAGCTGCTGACAGGCCGTGACGCACCGCCCGCAGAGGATGCAGGCCTGTTCCTCGAATTCGAAGAACGGGCTCGTGGCATCGGTGCCGTCGCGGATGCGCCGCGGAAACGCCGGGCGTTCGAGGCCGTGCTCCTCGTACGCTGCCCAGATCTCACCGCTCCGCGGACCGCCCGCCACATCGGGCTCGCGGCCGTGCATCCGAGACGTGAGCCGAAGCACCTCGCGCCGCAGCCGGGCGACCCGCTCAGAAGCGGTCAGGACTTCGCTAACGCCTGCCGCTGGGGTGTGGCAGGCCGCGACAACCCGGCCATCGGCCTCCACCAGGCAGGTACGGCAGGCCCCGATCGGTGGCAGGTTATCGTCCTTGCACAGGTGCGGCAGGTGGATGCCGAGCGCGAGCACGGCATCGAGGATGCTGCCGGTCTCCGGGGCGGTGCGCCCGTCGACTTTCACGAGAACACCTCCGGCCAGAACGCAAGCGCGGAGCGGACCGGTCCGGTTGCCATCTGGCCGAGGCCGCAGAGGGATGCCAGCTGGATGGCGTCGAGCAGGTCCTCGGCCAGGTCGGCGGGATTGCCCCCCAGTGCCTCGAGCAGAAGCGGCGTCCCCTCCCGGCAGGGGGTGCATTTGCCGCACGACTGTTCGGCGTTGAAGGCGGCCATGGTGAGGGCCGCCCGGCGAATGTCGCCCGGGGCTTCAAGCACCACGATGCCCCCGGCGCCGAGCATCGCACCGGTCGGGTGGTAGCGGCCGGGCAGGACCGGCTGGGCGGCCAACCCTCCGGGGAGAAACCCGCCCGACGGTCCACCGCACAGGACCGCGGCCCGCTCCTGAGCGGGCGCCCCGGCCCGGTCGAGGACCTCCGCAAGCGGTGTCCCGAGCGGCACTTCGTATACTCCCGGGCGCTCAACCCTGCCGCTGAGCGAGAGGATTCGGGTCCCCGGCGCCTCGGGGGCACCAAGGGCGCGGAACGCTGCGGCGCCCTCGCGCAAAATCACCGCGACGGCAGCGAGAGTTTCGACATTATTGACCACGGTCGGCATGCCGAAGAGGCCCGAATCCACCGGCAGCGGCGGGCGCGGCCGGGGCACGGCCCGGCGACCTTCGATGGCGTTCAGGAGCGCGGTCTCCTCCCCGAGCACGTAGCCGCCGGCGCCGCGGTAGAGCAGAACCTGGCCGGCAATCGGCGAGTCCGCGAGCGCCAGCTCAAATGCCTCCGCGGCGGGGTCGGCTTCGCCGTTGATGAACGCGATGGTCACCGCCGGCTTTAAAGCCTCCATAGCGATGGCCAGCCCTTCAACCACCCGCTCCGGGCGGAGGCAGAGCAGCGCACGGTCCTTGAAGACACCGGGCTCCCCCTCCTCTGCGTTCATGACGAGGGCGATCGGCGTCCCGTGGCGGAGGGCGGCGCGCCACTTACGGGCGGTGGGGAAGTAGGCGCCGCCGCGACCGCGCAGCCCGGCCTCTTCAATCGCGTCGAGGACTGCGGCCGGCCCGATTCGGCGGGCGCGCTCCAGCCCCGCCCACGTCCGGTCGGTCGGCCCGAGAAGCGGACCGGCTTCGCGCACCATCTCCGCCGGGAAGGGCTGCTCGTCCCCGGATGCCGGCGGGGCGTAGCAGCGAAACAGGCAGCCGGCGGGCAGCTCGGGCTGGCGATAGCCAGGGTGGAGTGCGCAGGCGATCCCGGCGCAGGCCCGCTCACCAGCTGGCGCATCGAAACGGAACTCGTGGGACGACCGCGCGGCCTCCCATGCCTCCGCCGCCGGGATACCCAGCTCCCGGGCGACCGCCTCAACGGACGCTGGCGTGAGGAAGCCGTCGTCACGGTGACGGGCAATCAGTGCAGGAAGGAGCCGGGCGCGACGGGGAAGGGTGAAGACTGACGCGGCAGGCACGCCGCCGATCGTACGCCGGGGCGGTGACCGATACTAGACCCGGCGCGCTGCAAGTGCGTGCGTGCCATTCAGGGCCGAGGGGACGATGGTTTTGCGGGCAGGCTTGAGCGGCTCCTTGCAGGCCGCGACCAGGGTGCGGTCGACGATATCGCTGATGCCGCGGGCTCGGGCCTCATTGCGCACGTAAGCAACGGTGGACGAGATGGTGGCTTCGGCGCCGGGCCACGGTTCACAGCGGATGATGCGCAGGTGGCGGGACGATTCGTTCCATTCGACAACGAGCCGGGGATGGGACCCCGGCCCGGCGCAGTACCTCGTGTAGCCGCCCAGGTACTCCTGCGTCATGTGGAGCCCGCGAGCGGATGGGTCGATCCCGGCCCGGTGAAGGCCTTCCCAGAGGTCGCCGAGGGCAAGCAAGAGGCGGAATGCTACATCGGAGGTGTCAGCGCGCAATGGTCGTCCCGTGCGGATAGGGTGTCGTGCGCGGCCCCCGCGGTGCCGCAGCCTGATTGTACGCGATCCCGCCGGAGACGATGCAAGCCGTGGATGCGAGCTATAGATGAAAGCCCCGATTGTCAGCGCTTCAGATAGGCCGCCAGGCCCTCCTCAAGCGGCGTCAGGCGGAGGCCGAACACCTCGCGCAGGCTGCTGGTGTCGGCAACTCCGTCCATCGTGATGAAGTCGATGGCGTCGGGGGTGAGCGGCCGGCCGGGCGCAAGCTGCGCAACCGAAGCGACGAGCTTCATGACCGGCTTCGGGCTGTGGAGCAGGAGTCGCCGGCGGCCCGACACCCTGAGCGCGGTCCGGATGACGTCGTCCATGGTGAGGACTTCAGGCCCGCCGATTTCGAAGATGCGCCCGCGCGCCTCCGGCTTCTGGACCGCTGCCACGACATGTGCCGCAAGGTCTTCGACGTAGAGCGGGTTGATTCGCGTCTTCCCGTTGCCAATGACCGGGACAAACGGGAGGAACTTCGCAAAGCTAAGGAACCGGTTGAGCGAGACATCACCGGGTCCGTACACCCAGCTCGGCCGGAAGACTACGTACGGCACGCCGGACGCCACGATATGCTGCTCCTCCTCCCACTTGAACCGCTGCCAGTGGTAGGGTGCGTGCTCGGCCGCGCCGACGCCGCTGAGGCCGATGAACAGCGGCGTCCCGGCTGCTTTGGCCGCATCGACCAGGTTGCGGGTACCGCCGAGGTCGATCCGTTCGAAGGTATACCCCTTCTTCGGGTTCTCGATGGGCGAATTCGGGAACTGGACGGCGTCGACGACTGCGTCGGCCCCGGCGAGCAGCGCCGAGAGCGTCTCGGGAGCCGTGACGTCGGCTGCGACCCATTTCGCCCGCGGGTCGAGCGGCGCCTTCTCGGGCCGCCGCCGCGAGCCGACCACGACGTCGTGACCGGCGTCAAGAAGCGCCTTCGTGATCGAGCGGCCAAGGAACCCCGTGCCGCCAGCGACTGCGATTTTCATGCCGCACCTCCTGTGATGCGTGAACGTCCGAGCTGATTGATGAGTGCGACCGCCTCAACGAGGCGGGGCCCGCCATAATACGCGTTCTCAATACGAAGGGAGGGGTCGGCGTCGAAGGCGCCGCCGCCGTAGACGATAGCGGTCAGCGGCGCGGTTTCGGCGAGGGCGTTCACCACCCCCGGGAGGTGGCGCGCACCCTCCGGCGTCCCCGCATTGACAGCGAGCACCTCGGGCTGGGCGTCTTCCACGGTCCGGATGAGGTCTTCGTCCGGGACATCCTGGCCGAGGTAGATGGTCCGAATGCCCTGGAAGCGGAGCATGACGGCGAGCATCAGCAGGCCGATTTCATGGTGTTCGCCTTCGAGACAGGCAAGGACGACGGTCGCGGCGCCGGGCAGCGGCTGCACCTGTCGGCTGAGCTGGTCGAGGCGGGCCCGCACGAAGTTGGACGCGAAGTGCTCCTGTGCGATGGTGATGCGCTGCTCATGCCAGGCGATGCCGATATCGCGCATCAGGGGCACGACCACCCGTTCGAACCCGCTCAGCAGGTCCAAGGTATCAAAAAGCTCGGTCCAGGCCGCCGCGGCCCGCGGCTCGTCGAACGCAAGCAGGGCGTCGAACAGCTCCGTCTTCAGCAGTGCGATCCGGGGGCCGGTCCCCTCGCCCGGCGTGGCCGCCTCCTGGAGCACGATCTCAGCGGCGCGGGCCAGCGGAACGCCCTGGCTGGCCAGTTCGTGCATGCGGCGGATCATCGCGATGTCCGCCTCGGAGTAGGTGCGCTGCTGGCCGCCAGTGCGGCTGGGCCGGGGAACGCCGTACCGGCGCTCCCACGCCCGGAGTGCGTGCGCGCTCACGCCGGTCATGGATTCCACCTGGGCAATCCGGTAGATGCCGGGCTTCCGCATAGTGGTATCCTCGCCGGATTTCAAAGATTTGTCAAACTCTCGTCGAGGTCTCTACCATGGTTACATGGTTTCAACAGACTGTGAGGCCGACATCCTGGTCATCGGGAGCGGTTTCGGCGGGCTCACCGCGGCAGCGCTTTCGGCGAGGGCCGGAGCAAGGGTGCACGTGTTCGAGCGGCACACGCGCCCGGGCGGCTGCGCCGGCGATTTCGCGCTCGGCGGATTCTGGTTTCCCGCAGGAGCGACCGTCGTCACCGGGCTCGAGCCGGGCGGCATCCTTCGACAGGTTTTCGACGCGGTCGGCCTCGATGTCGAGGCAGTTCCGCTCGACCCTTCGATCGTGTTCCACCTGCCTGACCGGGTGGTGCCGTACGTCGCTTCCCATGCGGCGTGGGAAGCCCTGTTCGCGGAGCAGTTCGCGGGCGCACCGGCTGGCTACCGGCGCTTCTGGCGGTGGGTGCGGCTCGTGGGCGGCGAGGTGTATCGCATCGGCGCGGCGCTCCCGTCGTTCCCGCTCGAGCGGCCGGCCGACATCCGCCGCTCGCTCCGGGCGGTCAGCCCCTCGCTGGTGCTGGCAGCGCCGTGGCTCTTCGCCACCATCCGCCGCGTCAAGCGGCTCCTGGGCGCTGACGGCGACCCTGCTGCTGACGCGCTGATCAACGCCCTCCTCCTGGACGCAACGGGCGCAACGGCGACCGACTGCAGCGCGGTGCAGGGCGCCATCGCGCTCGACCTCTACCGGCGGGGCTGCCAGTGGGTCGACGGGGGCACGGGCGCGCTCGCGATGAAACTGGTCCGCGCCATCAGAGCCAGCGGGGGCACCGTGACCTTCGGCAACGGCGTCGCCGGGCTTCGGCCGGACGGCAGCGGCTGGAGAGTGCGCCTCGACGACGGGACCACCCTGTCGGCTCGGGCAGTTATTGCGAACCTGCCGCCCGGCGGACTCGACCTCCTCATGGGCCGGCCGCCCCGCTTACCCGAGCCCGGGAAGGCCTGGGGCGCGTTTGTTCTCCACCTCGGAATCGACGCGACCGGGCTCGCGCCGCTCCACCCGTTCCACCAGATCGTTTCCGACCTTAACGACCTCGAAACTCCCGGCAACAACTGCCTTGTGTCGATCTACCCCGGCCGCGGCGACCGGGCGAACCGCTGGAGCATCTCGGTCTCGACGCATGTGCCGCCTGGTGCCTTTGCCGTACCCCCGGCCCAGGCGCAGCGGCTGCGCTGCAGGCTCGAAGGGCGTCTCCTCGAGGCCGTACGGCGCGTCATCCCGGACGTCGACCATCGGATCCTTTTGCTGCGCTCTGCGACCCCGGCGACCTACCAGCGGTTCACCGGGCGGCCCGGGGGATTCGTCGGCGGGCTTCGCCAGACACCGTCGGTCGTCGCACTTCGGGCCCCTGGCCGTCGCGCCGGACGGGGGATGGTGCTCGCGGGCGACCACACATTTCCCGGCCAGGGTACCGTCGGGACGGCCCTCTCCGGCATCAACGCCGCGCGCGACGTACTGGAGTACCTTGGTATGGAGGCGCCCTTATGACGAACCTGCGGTTCCGCAGTCAGCTTCCCGTCCCGGCAGAACGGCTATTCGAATTCCACGCCGATGTGTCGAACCTCGGCCGAATTTCGCCGCCTTTTCCGCCGTTCCGGCTGGTTGCCGGCGGAGGTGCGCAGACGCGAGAGGGCGATGTCCAGGTTTTTCGGCTTGGATGGAAGCGCGCGGGAATAACGTGGGAGGCACGCATCACACGGGTGGTCGAAGGCCGGCTTATCGAAGACGCTCAGGTCCGCGGACCATTCCGTCGCTGGCGTCACCAGCACCGCTTCATCCCGGCGGCCGACGGAGCGGTGCTCGAGGACGCCGTCGCCTTTCGCCTGCTTCCTACGCCGGTCGGAGAGCTTGTCGAGTGGCTGCTTGTCCGCCCGGCTTTGCTCGGCATGTTCTGGTGGCGGCACCGGAGGACCCGGGCGCTGCTCACCGCCGGTCAAAAATCTTGACGAAGGACGCCACCGTTATTGCGGCCACCGTGCTAGGCTGACCGGCGCAGCCCCCAGGGAGGAGCGACCCTTGTCACCGTGCGCAATCTGCCAGCTTTCGGGCCAGCGCGGTGTGCCCGTTCTCAACCCCATTGGCCTGCTCACCTCGAGACCCGACCTTCTTGGTGCGGCAACGCACCGGATGGGAACGATCGACGGCGAGGAACACGCCATGGTTCCCGTTTGTCCCGAGCACGTCGTCGATATTTACCGGGGACGGGTCCCCGGTGTGCGGATGGCGTGGCGGCTCGGCTCCGCTGATTCGAACGGCGCTACGGCCGATCCCGCAAGTCCCGCAGCAGGGTCCGCATTCCCGGCTTGAACACCACCTTGCCGTCAATGACGACAATTTCGCCGTTCAGGTAGAGCTGGACGGCCCGGCTCAGGACGACGCCTTCCAGCGCGCGCCCCTTACGGCGCACATCCTCGACGGTGTCTACCCCGACATCGATGTGAAAGACGTCCTGCAGGATGATCGGCCCGGCGTCGAGTTCCTCAGTTACGAAATGGGCGGTACAGCCGGTCACCCGCACGCCATCCTCCCAGGCGCGGCGGTAGGGGTTCGCCCCCGGGAAGTACGGCAGCAGCGAGGGGTGGATGTTGATGATGCGCCCAGCATAGGGCTGGACCACTGCGGGGCTCAGGATCTGCATATAGCGGGCGAGCACCACCAGGTCGGCCCGGTAGTGCGCCAGCCGGTCGAGCAGGAACGCTTCATGGGCGGCCTTATCCTCCGACGGGTACCACTCGAAGGGGATGCCGGCAGCTTCGGCAACAGGGCGCAGCACCTCGTGGTTCGAGAGCACACAAACCAGGTCGCCGCGGAGGTCGCCGCTCCTCCAGTCGGCAATGAGCTGCTCGAGGCAGTGCGGCTCCTTTGAAACGAGAATTGCCACCCGCTGACGCTGACGCTCGCTGTGGAGCGTCACGCGAATCTCCATGCCGATCTCCTGGCCGATGGCCAGGAGGCCCGTGACGAGCTCATCGAGCGTGACCGTCGCATCGGTGATATCGATGAGCATGTCCATCAGGAACTGGCCGCGGACCACCCGCTGCTCGATGTCTTCGATGTTGATGTTCCGCTCGGCAAGGTAGGTGCTAATTCGGGCGACAACACCCTTCTGGTCGCGGCCCTGCACGTGCACGATGGCAAGAATTCGGCTCACCCGGCCGGCTCCTTGGATACGGTACTGGCCTTCAGCATAGGTTCGCCGCGACGTCGGGGCGAGCCGGCGCCATTCGGTATTCGTGCGCCGCGCACACCGTTGTGGGGCCCGCAATCATCCCGGCCCGCAGGGAGGTACGCCGGCACACGTTTCGGCTTCGAAAAAACGCTACCCGGCCCGGTAAAGATTTGTTGACACTAGCGAAACCCGGGAGCACCTTACCGGTCGGTCAATCGCAAAGAGGAGGGAACCACGACCGATGACCAAACGTTACTGGCGCACGCTGCTCAGCGCAGCTGCCATCGTTGCCGTCGCCGTCGCGGCCGTCGCCTGCGGCGACGACGACGATGACAGCGGCTCCGGTGGCAACGGCGGTTCGGCTGCAACCGCAACTGCCCCGGGCGGCACCGGTGCCCCTTCGGGCACCATCACGATCGGGGCAACTCAGTTCGAAACCTGGGACCCGCACTTCTCCGACTTCGCGCAGGACATTGCCCACTTCGTCTACGTCTGGCGCGGCCTCTACCACCTCGACATCAACGACAAGCCTCAGCCCGCCATGGCTGACGGCGCCCCCCAGGTCTCCAGCGATGGCAAGACCTACACAATCAAGCTCAAGAAGGACCTGAAGTGGTCGGACGGCCAGCCGCTCACGGCTGAGGACTTCGTCCTGGGCATCCAGCGCACCTGCAACCCCGATGTTGCCGGCCACTACCAGTACATCCTGATGAACATCGTCGGCTGCGACGACTACTACAACGCCGCGGACAAGTCGGCTGCAGAGAAAGAAGAGCTGCGGAAGAAGGTCGGCGTTAGGGCCATCGACGCTCAGACGCTCGAAATCAAGATCCAGGAAGCTCAGCCGACCTTCCCCATCATCCTCGCGCTGTGGCCGACCTTCCCCGCTCCGAAGCACAAGCTCGCCAGCGTGGACGCTCCCTGGCCCGGCCCGCTCGAGAACGTGTACAACGGCCCGTTCATGCCCTCCGCATATACCGAGAAGGCCAGCATGGAGCTGAAGCCGAACCCGAACTGGTCCGGGACGCCCGTGGGAGTCGAGAAAGTCGTCCTGAAGTACGTTGATGACGCGGCCGTCCTGAACAACGCCTACCGGACGGGTGAAGTCGATGCGACCGTCGCTAACAAGCCGGAACTCGACAAGCTGAAGACCGAGTTCGCCAAGGAGCTCCACCTCTACCCGGCCACCCGCACCATCGGCCTCGAGTTCAATGTCACTAAGAGTCCTGTGGATAAGCCGGAGGTCCGCCTCGCCCTCTCGCAGGCGACAGACCGTGCCACGCTCGTCAAGGTCATCTTCAAGGACGCCAACACTCCGACGACCAGCTGGGTACCGCCGGCCCGCAACGGCCTGAAGGGCGGCGAATACGACGCCATCCTTGGGTTCAACCCGACGAAGGCGAAGGAGAACCTGGCCAAGGCCGGCTACCCCGACGGTAAGGGGTTCCCTGAGCTCACCCTGCTCCTTGTCGACAACCAGACGAGCAAGCTGCTGGGCGAATTCCTCCAGGCTGAGTGGAAGAAGCACCTCGGGATCGACCTCAAGCTCGAGTTTGTGGACTCCAAGACTCGTTCGTCGCGCTTTAACAGCTCGGACTTCCAGCTGGTCACCGGCGGCTGGCAGGAGGACTACCCGGACCCCGAGAACTGGTTCCTCGGACTCTGGGAGACGGGCGGCTCGATCAACAAGACCAAGACCAGCATCAAGGCGCTCGACGACATCATCGCGAAGGCCAAGTTCAACACGAACGACGAGCAGCGCCGCCAGCAGTACCGGGAGGCCGAGAAGCTCCTGCTCCAGGAGGCGAACGGTATCGCTCCGCTCTGGCATACCCTCGCCGCCTTCCTGGTGAAGCCGCACATCTCCGGGATGGTCGAGAACAAGCGGCCGGGCGATACGTTCGTCCCGGGCGACTGGTACATCGAGCTCTGGAAGACGTCAAAGAAATAACGTCCACCCCAGGGTGAACCGCTGCGGAGCCGGGACCGGGCCCGGTCCCGGCTCCGTCACGTCCCAAGGAAACCGCTATGGTCGCCTACACCATCCGGCGCATCCTCGCGATGATTCCCCTCATCATCGCCATCGCCACCATCACGTTCCTCCTGATGCACGCTGTGGAGGGAGGCCCGTTTGATACAGACAAGCCACTGCCCGCGGCGACGCTGGAGAACCTGAAGCGCCGATACGGGCTCGACGACCCGCTGCCCATTCAGTACGTCAATTACCTAGCAAACCTCGCCAAATTCGACTTCGGCATCTCCATCGCGAACAACCGGGACATCACCGACATCATTCGTGAGCGGATGCGGGTCTCCGTGCAGCTGGGCATCGCGACGTTTCTCTTCGCCACGGTGTTCGGGCTGACCCTGGGCATCCTTTCAGCCCTGAACCAGAACGGCCCCGGAGATTACGCAGGCGTATTTATCGCGACCATCGGCGCAGCCATGCCGTCCATCGTCCTGGCCCCGCTCCTGACGATTGTCTTCGCGGTGAAGCTCGGCTGGTTCAATGTGCTCAGTTCCGACTACGGCTTTACGGACTGGTTCCGGGGTGATTTCAGCAACTGGCGGCAGGTCGTCCTGCCGACCGTTGCGCTCGGATTCCTGCCCATGGCGTTCATCGCGCGGATTACCCGGGCGTCGATGCTCGAGGTACTGCGGCAGGATTACGTTCGCACCGCACGCTCGAAAGGCCTGAGCGAATTCGTCGTGGTGGTCCGCCACGCAGCCCGGAATGCCATGATCCCGGTCCTCACGGTCCTCGGGCCGATCTTTGCCGGGCTCATCACAGGCTCACTCGTCATTGAAACACTTTTCGCTATCCCCGGGCTCGGGCGCGAATTTGTCCGCTCCGTGCTGATCCGCGACTACGGGCTCATCATGGGCGTGACCGTCTTCTACGCGGTCATCATCGCGTTCATGAACCTGGTCGTCGACCTGCTCTACGGTCTTGCGGACCCCCGCATCCGGTACTGATACGCTCCAATCATCTTCAGCCAGGACTGCCACCGTGGCCGCCACTGACCAACCCATCGCCCAGCCATTCGACTTCCTCAGCGAACAGCTGCACACCAAACAGCGCGGCCTCTGGGCCCAGGCATGGCAGCGGCTCCTCCGGAACCGGCTCGCCGTCGCGGCAGGCGTCATCCTGATCGTCATCGCCGCGGTGTCATTCGCGGCCGACGTGAGCCGGACCGTGCAGCGGTACGATCCCACTGTCCCGGACTTCCAGGCGACTGAGCAGAATCCGAGCTGGGACCACTGGCTGGGCACCGATACCCTCGGCCGTGACCTCTGGTCCCGCCTCCTCCAGGGGACCCTGTTTTCACTGAAAATCGGCATCGGGACCCAGGTCATCGTTCTCCTCATCGGGGTCACCATCGGCATGGCCGCAGCGCTCGCCGGGCGAGTGAGCGACACCGTCCTGATGTGGATTACCGACCTCGCCTACGCCTTCCCCGACCTGCTCGCCATCATCCTCCTGCGACAGGTGCTGCTCGGCCGGGACTGGCCCATCATCGGTGAGGGCGACCCGCAGATCCCCGGCTTCAACGGGGTGTTGCTCGTCACCATCATCGCCATCTCCTTCGTCAGCTGGACGACGGTCGCCCGCCTGGTGCGCGGCCAGATGCTCTCGATCAAGGAACAGGATTATGTCACGGCCGCGCGGGCGATGGGCGCCAGCCCCTGGCGTGTGGTGCGGGTTCACATGCTCCCGAACACCCTGAGCGCCGTCATCGTCTCTGCGACGTTCGGCATCCCGCTCGCCATCTTCGCCGAAGCCACGCTGGGGTTCATTGGCCTTGGCGTGCCGCCTCCCAATGCGTCACTCGGCTCGCTGATCGGCGCCGGGCTGGACTCCATCCAGGTGCACCCTGTGCAACTCATCTGGCCCACCGTCATGGTGGCCACACTCATGCTCTGCTTCACCTTCCTCGGCGACGGCCTGAGGGACGCGCTCGACCCGCGAACACGGCGGTAGGCGTGGCCGTTCGGCAGGCGGCAGTTTGGCGCGGAATTGCGCCTGCTGGTACTATCAGGAGGAGAAGGGCGGGGCTGTAGCTCAATCGGGAGAGCGCAACACTGGCAGTGTTGAGGTAAGGGGTTCGAATCCCCTCAGCTCCACCAACCCCCAGAACCCCGTCAGGCAACGCACACCGGAACGGCCGGGCATCCCCCGGCCGTTCGCGTTTCCGCCGGGCCGCATGGGATGCCGTTCACCGTTCGGGCTTCCGGCCGACTGGCCCCGGCCGAGGTTCGCTATGGCGCCCCCCGCCCGACCCGGGTGATAACGTGGCAGCGGCCGCGCCAGCGGCGAACTGCCAGAGCGGGTGCAACAAAAAGAGGCCCGACAGATGTCGGGCCTCGCCAGTGGTGCTGGTAGCGCGTAGGGGATTCGAACCCCTGATCTCCACCTTGAAAGGGTGGCGTCCTGGGCCTCTAGACGAACGCGCCGCTGTACGTCTCGGAACAGGCTACCATGCCGGGCGCTTCCGGGCACCTGTTCTGTCCCTTGGGCCGCCCGCGAGCGATGTCGAGGGGGCACCCTTTGCTAGAGGCCCTGGTTGAAATCCGCGAACGTGAAGAAGTCGTTCAGCGCCGTCAGGCGCCCGCTGACGAGCAGGACTCCGACCACGATCAGGGCCATGCCGCTAATGATCTCGATGATTGGGCCATACCTTTGAACCCGCCGAATGATTCGCTGTGCGTCCGAGACCGCGAGGCCGGCCATCAGGAAGGGCACGGCGAGACCGGCTGCGTACCAGGTGAGCAGATAGGTCCCCCGCAGCGCTTCACCCGATGTGGCTGCCAGGGTCAGGATGGAGCCGAGGATCGGCCCCACGCACGGCGTCCACCCCAGCGCAAATGCTCCGCCCACGAACGCCGAGCGGAGGTATCCCACGCCATGGTTGCGCGCAATCGGTACTTCGAAGGTCCGCTGGAACACCGAGAGCTGTACGTATCCGGCGAAGCGCAGCCACACTACCAGCAGGACCAGGCCCAGCGCTGCCAACCGCAGCCGGTCATTCTGCAGGTCGCCGAGGTCGGCGAGCAGGACGAATACCCCCGTGCAAAGCAGCAAGAGAAGCGCCGAGAGCAATGGCTCGGCCCTGCCGCGCGGAGGCACGACGAGGACGCCCATGAGGACGAGCATCGCACCGGCAATTTCCCCGAGCCGCTGCTGGTGGTCGACCAGCACGTACGAGCCGAACAGGCCGGCTGCCGCTCCGAGGGCGATGAAGACGATCGAGAGGCCAGTCACGAAGGCGACCGCGTGGGTGAACGTCACCCGGCGGCTGGCCACCACTCTCCCGTGTTCGATGCTCGCACCCGAGATCTGCGCGATGAATATCGGAACCAGCGGCAGCACGCAAGGCGACACGAACGAGAGCACACCGGCGGAGAATGCCAGGAGCGGGCCTCCGGGGCCGCGGAGGCTGAAACTGCCACTCGAGAGCGGACCGGCCGCAAAGAGGACCACCGGAATGGCTGCCAGGAGCGCCAGCAACAGGTAGCCGGTCGTCCGGTTCAGACGGGGGTGTGCGATGCTGCCCTCTCGTGCCATGCCACTACCCATTGTAGGGGCACGCCGCCCGCCGGCACCCGGGCGAAGGTCCCTGTCTTGACCATCACTTGAACGGGTTTCCACCCTCTGCTGGCTTGCCGCCGGGCTCAGCGAGCGGTGAATCCAGGCCGAGCAGTTTCCGGCGGGCCGCCTCCCAGCGCTCTTTCGCCCGCGCCTCGCGGCCAAGGAGTCCTTTCAGCTGGTCCGGACGGATGGGCTCGCCGTCGAGGAAGACGCGGTGGAGGTGGTCGAGCTGCTTCTGCCAGGCCGACCACGCCTCGCGGTAGGCCTCGATCGTCGCATCATCGGCGAAACGCATTGCGGGCCTCCGGGAACAGCTGCACGGGGCGAT
Source organism: Tepidiforma thermophila (assembly GCF_002563855.1). Taxonomy (NCBI): domain Bacteria; kingdom Bacillati; phylum Chloroflexota; class Tepidiformia; order Tepidiformales; family Tepidiformaceae; genus Tepidiforma; species Tepidiforma thermophila. Next base: position 1,843,556 of record NZ_PDJQ01000001.1, on the reverse strand, counting down.
CGTAAGCGCGCGGGGCCCGGTTTTGACGCCGGGCCCCGCGATACTGTCGTGGTAGCGCATGCGGGATTCGAACCCGCGATCTCCGCCTTGAGAGGGCGGTGTCCTAGGCCACTAGACGAATGCGCCGTTTCATCGAGGATAGCCAACGTGCGACGATTCGGGCAAGGTTGGCCCCGGATGCTGCGCTGGTTTTCGCTTGTGGCCTTCGCTGCCGTCCTCGTTGCTGTTCCCGCCTGCGATCGCGGCAGCGGCGAAGGCGGGCCTGCAGCTGTGCCGCTCCCCCCGGCCTATGCGGAGATGCTGGCGCAGGTTGCGGCGGAACGGGGGCTTGCCCCGCCCTCGACCCTGCGTATCGGTGTTGTCTCGCGCGACCGGCTCGCCGACATCCTCGGCGGCGAGATCACCCGGGATGCGGCACGCATGGACCGGCTGACGACCGTCTACCGGCTGCTCGGCCTGCTGCCCGAGGGCATCGACTACGCCGCGGCCTCCCGTTCCGGGCTCGACGACGCCGTCGGCGCCTTCTACGTGCCCGGCAAACGCGAGGTCTGGCTCGTTCGCAACGGACCCCTGCCCGGTTCGCCGGCGGAGCTCGAGCCGTGGGAGCAGCGCCTCCTTGCGCACGAATTCGCCCACGCGATCCAGGACTACCATTTCGACATCCCGGCCCTGGAGCGAACCGCCCGGACGACCGACGCCTGGCTCGCCCTGCGGGCGCTCCTCGAAGGTGACGCTACCTGGACGGAGTCACGGTGGACGGCCACGGTGCTCCTGCCCCGCCTGGCCTCGGCAGCGGCGCTACAGCCCCCCGCAGCATCCGCAGCTCCGCCGCCCGCCATCGCCCGCGAGGTGAACTTCCAGTACGTGAACGGAACCGAATGGGTCGCACTGCTCCGGGGGAGCGGGCCTGCTGCCGTGGATCGCCTGCTTCGTGATGCGTCACCCCTCGCAACCGCCCTCGTGCTCCACCCGGACCTCCCCCGGACCGGCTGGACTCCGTCAGGCGCGGCGATCCCGCCGGGGGCACCGGCTGAAGGCTGGCAGGCGAACGATTCGGACTCCCTCGGCGAGTTCCTCCTTGCCAGCTACCTCCAGTCGGCGCTGCCCGCCCTGCCATCCTTCCAGGCTGCTGCAGGCTGGGCGGCGGATACCATCCAGTTGTACCGGACGGCTGACGGACGGCCCGCGATGGCGTGGCGCATCCGCTTCCAGGACGCGAAGGAAGCAGGCGAGTTCGCGTCCCGGCACCGCGAGCTCCTCGAACGGCGCGCAGACCGCCTAACCCAACGGCCGGGGATGCTGACGGCCGATCGGCGTGATAGCGTCACCGTGGTCCAGCTCGAACCCCAGGGCAATGAGGTTACCCTCATTTTCGCCGGGCAATCCGATGCGGCCGAGGCGCTTGCCCGCTACCTGCTCAACCGATGAGGTCGCCGCAACGACTGCGGCGCGTACAATCCGCGGCTATGGCAGACGACGATACACTTCCGACATTTGACCAGCTCCCGGCGGTCGAAGGCGCGCCGCCGAAGTCGGCCTGGTGGCTCTTCGGCAAAGATGACCAGGTCGGGCTCTTCAACCTCCAGACGCCGGAACGCATCGCGCGCGCGGCCCGGCTGGTCCAGCGCGGGGTTATGTTCCCGCTGAACTGGAACATGGAACTCCCGAACCCGCCGCTCTTCAACCGTGGAGCGGTCCGCCAGACCATCTTCGGCGGCGCCATCCACCACGACGACGTCCTCGACAACTTCTATCCCCAGGCAAGCAGCCAGTGGGACACGCTGGTTCATGTCGGGAACTCCCAGTACGGGTTCTACAACGGCATCCGCAAGGAGGAGGTCACCGGCCGCCCGGGCTCGAAGGGCGGCATCGACCACTGGGCCCGCCGGGGGATTGCTGGCCGCGCCGTTCTCCTCGACATCGGACGGTTCTTCGCCGCCCGCGGCGACGCGATCGACTTCGCCAGTGACCGGCGCTTCACGGTGGACGACCTGGAAGCGTGCCGGGCTGCCCAGGGCGTCACATTCGAAACCGGCGATGTGCTCCTGCTCCGGACCGGGTGGACCGAATGGTATGAGGGACTCGACGAGCGCGGCCGGGCAGCCCTGGCCAACATGGCCACCTTCCGGGCTCCCGGTATCGCGGCGGGCGAGGCGATGGCCCGGTACCTGTGGAACCTGCACATCTGCGCAATCGCCAGCGACCTTCCCTCGGTCGAAGCGTGGCCGCCGCGGCGGGAACACGGCGGCTTCCTCCACGAGCGGCTCCTCGGGATGTTCGGGATGGCCATCGGGGAGCTGTGGGACCTCTCGCGGCTGGCAGCCGATTGCGCCGCCGATGGGCGTTACGAAGCGTTCCTGGTCTCGGCGCCGCTCAACAAAACGGGCGGCATCGGGTCTCCGCCCAATGCCATCGCTCTGAAGTAGCGGGCAGCCGGACCGTCAGCCGTCGGCTTCCGCGAACTGTGGGAACCGGCGAGTGAGGTGGGAGACCAGGGCGTCCTCTGCGTTCCGCGCGGCAAGGTCGAGGTCGAACCCGTTGGGGTCGAGCAGCCACTGGAAGGCGATGCCGATAACTGTGCCGATGTGGTGAGCTGCCGCGGCCTCGGGGTCGATATCGAGCCGGAACGCGCCGATTCTCTGGCCATCGCGGATGGCGTTGGCAATACCGCGGCGGAAGTCCCGGTAAAGCTCGCGGAGGCGGTCGCCAAGGGCCCGTTCGGTCCGGGCACTGGCGGTGAAGTGCAGAAAAACGTCGTAGGTAAGCGATTCCTTCCGCGCCATCAGGATGGCGGTCCGGGTCACCATCCGCAGGCGATATACCGGGTCGAGCCCGGGTCCGATTGAGACGGCGACCGTATCGACAAACACTTCGCGGCAGCGCTCGAGGACGCCAGCAAGGAGGGCCGCTTTGTCGCCGAAGTGGTAGGAAACCAGCCCGCGGCTGACGCCGGCAGCCTTGCTGATTTCGTCAATCGAGGCCTCCTGCCACCCCTTCTCCCCCATCACCCGAACGGTTGCGTCGATAATCTGGCGGCGCCGCTCGGCTGTGACACTGGAACGTCCCATGGATTGGACTCCGAAAGCAGGTACGCGCTAGGGGCCGGTCGCGTCCTGCGTCACTCTACCATCTCGCTCGCCGCCTCGAAATTCCCGGGATTTCCGGCCGTTCAGCCGGCCGTTCGGCGGGCCGCCACGTCGCGCCCCTCCTCGACATCCTGGAGGAAGCGCAGCAGTTCCCTGGCGTAGGTGTGCGGGGCGACGGCCGGCAGCCCGTGCCCGGCGCCGCGGACCATCACCACGCGCGCGGCAGGCAGCTCATCGGCCATCACCTCTGCGGCGCAGCGAACCGGGTCGTCCTCGCCGTACGCAATCATCACCGGCATGGTCAGCCTGCTCCGCAGCACGGGAAGGAGGTCGGGACGCTCCTTGCGGACGCGGGCGCACCCCAGCCAGCCATCGGCCGAAAGGCGGGCATACCGCTCGCGGAGCCCCCGGGCAAGGAATGGGTCCGACACGTTGAGTGCGGCGCGCCGCCCCAGTTCGGCGGTTCCAAACTTCCGAACAATTTCGGTCGAGTCGTCGATCGCTCGTTCTCGCTGCCAGTACCGCTCGTCGTAGCGTGGATGGGCGTATGCCGCTCCCGCATCGCTCACGGCCAGCGCGGCGAGCCGCCCAGGCCAGGTAACCGCGACCTGGAGGGCGATCATCCCGCCAAAGCTGCAGCCGGCGAGGGCACAAACCTCGAGCTCGAGGTGGTCGAGTAGGGCGAGCACGTCCCCCGCCAGGGCATCCGCCGTGTAGGCCCCCGGGTCCTCGGGAGCGGCGCTCCGCCCGTGGCCGCGAAGGTCCGGCATGACGACGAAGTAGTGCCGCGCAAGCTCTTCGGCGACGGGGTGCCACATCCGCAGGTCGCTTGTGAAGCCATGCAGGAGGACCACCGCCGGCAGCTCCGGGTCGCCGGCGTTCTCGTATGCGAATTCGAGCGCGTCGCAGGTGAAGGTTGGCACTGGCTGATGGAACACTGCCGCACGTGCAGGTGCAAGCAGCAATGCCCTGCCCCGTACAATCGCCGGAACGGGGTCGAGGGAGGCTCGCCATGGAACGCACCGTCTACGTCGTCCCGCATACCCACTGGGACCGGGAGTGGTATCAGCCTCACGAGCTCTTTCGCTGGCGACTGGTCCAGATGGTCGACGAGCTTATCGACCACATGGAGCGGGACCCCGCGTTCCGCTGCTTCAACCTCGACGGCCAAAGCATCGTCATCGCCGACTACCTTGAGCTGCGACCCGAGAACGAGGGGCGGTTGCGCGCACTTATCGAGGCTGGCCGCATCGTCATCGGCCCGTGGTGGGTCCAGCCGGATGAGTTTCTCCCCTCAGCCGAGTCGCATATCCGCAGCTTCCAGCGCGGCATCCGCTTCGCTGAGCGGATGGGCGGCTGTCTCCGCGTCGGCCACTGTGCAGACCAGTTTGGACATATCGCCCAGATGCCGCAGATCATGCGGCAGCTCGGCCTCACCAGCGCCTGCCTCTGGCGGGGGGTGCCCGATAGCGTGCCGGGGTGGAGCTTCTGGTGGGAAGCACCGGATGGAACTCGCATCCCGGTTCTGTACCTCCGTAACAGCTACTCCAGCGGCTGGCGGCTGCCTGAACAGGTCGACGACTTTCTCGAGCGGGTTCGGCGGCAGGAGCGCGACCTCCGCGAGGGGCTGCCAGCCCTCCTGATGAACGGCACCGACCATTCCCGGATGGAGCCGCACGTCCCGGAGGTGCTGGCCGCTGCGGAGGGCCGCGGCTACCGTTTCGTCCTGGCGACCCTCGCCGATTATGAGCGTGCCGTGCTCGACGCCGGGATCGACGCCGTGGTGCTTCGCGGCGAACTTCGCTCGCCCGACCGTTCGAATGTCCTGGTCGGTGTGCTCTCCTCACGAATGTACTTGAAGCAGCGCGATTTCGAGGTGACGCGCGCCCTCGAGCGGTATGCCGAACCGCTCGAGCTGCTCGCCCGGCTCCATGGGGGTCCCGACGGCAGTCCTGCATTGCGGCACGCGTGGCGGCTGGAGCTCGAAAACACGCCCCACGACTCGATTTGCGGCTGCAGTGTGGACCAGGTCCACCGCGAGATGCTGCCCCGGTACGACCGGGCGGAGCAGCTCGCGGTGGAGGTCGCCCGCGAGGCTGCCGGGCACCTCCTGCGCCGAATCGAGGTCCCGCCGCAGGGCGGCCTCGGCGTATGGCGGCCGGTCGCGGGCGCCCCGTGCATCATCGAGGCGGACGTCCCTGCGGCGTGGGCCCAGTTCGATGCCCTGCGCCTCCCCGGCGGCACCGAGGTGCCCTTCGCGCTCGAACCCGCCGGCGGCGGAGACGTCCTTTTGCATGAGCAGGTAAGCCCGCGCGGGGCTCTGCGCCACCTGGACTTCCTCCGCGAGCAGCGGTACGACGTCCACGCGATCGAAGCCATGGCGTGGGAGCTCGATGCCCGCCACCTGCGCGTGACAACGACCGTCGGGCCGGACATCACCGTCGTTGATGAGGCGGAGGTGCGCGAGGCGGTTCGCCGGATTGCGGGCGAAGGGCTGGCCGACACCGCCGAGGTGATCGTTCGCACGAGCCCGCGCGCGCGACTTTCTGCAGTCCTCCCATCCGCTGCGGCGGCAGGGCTGGAGCTGGCGGTTCCCGTCAATTCGGCGATTCCCCGGCCGCGCAGAACGCCCTCGGCCCGGCGGCTCCGGAACGACCGGTTCGACCTCCGCCTGTACGGCGCGCGCCTGGCGGTGCACGACCGCGAAACCGACATGGTGCTCGACCCGGCGTGCATCGTTGTTTCCGAGGGGGACCGGGGAGATGAATACAACGCGGACATCCTCGACGACGCCGTTGAGGAGCCGGCAGCGGTAACGCTCGCGGGAACTATCAGCACCCCTGCCTGGCAGGAGCTCCGCTACACGCTCACGTTCGACCTGCCAGCGCGGCTGGGCCGGGGACGGAAGCGGCGTTCGCGCCGGGAGCGGGTCCTCCAGCCAATTGACGTTGCGGTCCGCCTCTGGCACGGCCTGCCCCTGGTGGAGCTCCGGCTCACGGTCGAGAACCGGGCTCGAGACCACCGCCTGCGTGCGCTGGTCCCTTTGCCGTTCGAGCCGGAGTACGCGGTCACCGACAACCACTTCCACGTCGCCGTTCGCGGCCTCGCGCCGGCGCCTTGGAACGGCGTGAGCGCGGAATTGCCGCCTACCACCTTTCCCCAGAAAACGTTCGCTGCCGCCGAGGGGAGCGGGCTCGGTGTGGCGGTGTTCAACCGCGGCCAGCCGGAGGGAGAATTCGTCAAGTGGAACGGCAGGAAAGCCCTCGCCCTGACCCTCTTGCGGTGCGTGGGTTGGTTGTCGCGGCCGGACCTCCGGACCCGGAGGGGCGGCGCCGGCCCAACGGTTGCTACGTTCGACAGCCAGTGCCCCGGGCGGCACTCCTTTGCGTTCGCAATTGCCCCGTACACAGGCGGATGGCACACCGCGGGTATTGACCGGCTCGCCCGCGCCTGGGCATTTCCCTCCATCGGCTGGGCCACCAACGGCCATGAGGGACCCCTGCCGCCATACCTCCCGCTTGTCGGCATCTCTGGCGATGCAACGCTCAGCGCAGCCCACCGCAGCGAGGAGACCGGCCAGCCCATCGTCCGGGTCTACGGCGGGCCGGCGGCAGGACCCGTGACCCTGGAGGCGCCAGCCCTCGCGGGGTGGCAGGCGGCACGGGTCGACCTGCTCGAACGGAACCCAACAGAGCTGAATGGACGAGACGGCCGCTGGCAGCTCGACCTTCGTCCGTGGGAGATTGCGACCATCGCTTTCCAGGAGGGCTGAACGCCCATTGCGTCCGCCCGCCGTAGCATGCGCCCATGTCTGAAGCACCCGGAGCCACCGGGTCCCCGCGTGCGGCCCTCGGGGGCGGGCTCGCCCTCGCCGCGGCCATTGTGGCGTTCGGCTTCGTGGGGTCGCGGCTGCTGGGCGTCGTTCGGACCATCGTCATCGCCAACGCGTTCGGCGCCTCGCCGGAACTCGATGCCTACAACGTCGCGTTCCGCATTCCGGACCTCATCTTCCAGGTACTGGCCGGGGCGACACTCGGCAGCGCCTTCATCCCCGTGTTCGCCAGGAAGTTCGAGCGGGAAGGCCCGCCGGCAGCCTGGCTGCTGGCCAGCCGCGTGCTCAATCTCGTCGTGCTCGCAACGGCCGCACTGTGCCTGGCGGCGTTCATGCTCGCACCCGTCCTCGTGCCTGCCATCGCCCCGGGGCTGGGCGACGACCTCGGGCGGTCGGAGAAGCTCACCGGACGGGCGGTAGAGCTGACCCGCATCATGCTCGCATCGACCCTGCTCTTCGCTGCGAGCGGGATGCTGACGGGCATGCTGAACGGGCGCGAGCGGTTCTTCCTGCCTGCGCTCGCACCGATGCTGTACAACCTCGGCATCATCTTCGGCGCGGTCGTCCTCGCCGACCGCTGGGGCGTCAATGGCCTTGCATTCGGCGTTGTCCTCGGCGCGGGGATGCACCTCGGGGTGCAGGTCCCGGGGGTCATTCGCGAGGGATTCCGCTACCGGCCGACCCTGGGGTGGGCCGACCCGGCTGTCCGGGAAGTGGGCCGGCTCATGGCGCCAAGAGTGGTGGGGCTGGCCGCCGCCCAGCTCAACTTCGTGGTGACGGGGTTCTTCGCATCGAAAGTCGGCGCCTCCGCCATCTCCAACATGACCTACGCATGGCTTCTTGCAGGATTGCCGCTCGCGCTCTTCGGCATGGCGCTCTCGACGGCGGTGTTCCCGCGGCTTGCCGGCCAGGTAGCCCGTGACGAACTCGATGCGTTGAACGAAACGGTCTCGCGCGTGTTGCGCCTGATTATGTTCCTCACCGTCCCTGCTGCCCTCGGCCTGGCCTTGCTGCGCGAACCGGCAGTGGTCACCCTCCTTGAGCGAGGAGCTTTCACCCGCAGCGACTCGCTGATGACAGCCGCAGCGCTGGGCTGGTACTGCCTGGGTATCGTTCCCCAGGCCGGTATCGAGATTCACAGCCGCGGCTTCTACGCCCTCGGTGATACCCGGACGCCGGTCGCCCTCGCCGTGCTCGCGGTTGCCGTCAACCTTGCGCTCGGCGCGCTGCTGTGGGATCCGTTCGGCGTCCGCGGCCTTGCGTTCGCTGTTGGAGCGGCGTCGTGGGTCGAGTGGCTGGCGCTGTATGCGCTCTTTGTCCGCCGCACTGGTTGGGGCCCGTGGCCGGAGCTGGCGGGCATCGCACGCATCGCCCTGGCCGGAGCCCTGATGGGCGCAGCCCTCGCCGTCGTCTCAACCGTTCTCCGGTACGACACATGGGTAAATGCCGCCGTGAGTTCCGTCGCGGGCACTGTCGTCGGCGCGCTCGCCTATGCAGCGGCGGCGAGAACACTGGGCGTCCCAGAGTTTGAGGAGGTCGTTGGCCGCCTTACGGCGCGGCTTCGCCGCCCGCACGCGGCGTGAGCCCCGGACGTTCGCCCCGCAGCCCTCGAAGGGCGAGTTCGACCCCGCCGAGCCGCCGGCCTCCGCGGGTCCGCGCCTCGCCGCGGTTTGCCATCATCACGAGGTAATCGGAGAGCCCGGCGTCGAGGAAGGCGGAGTAGCCCATCATGTCCTGCGCCCGGTTCGCGGCCGCCTTCGAGAGACGAACTACCACCGGGTTGTTCTCCGCAACACGCAGGGCATACCCGGTTGTTTCGCGTTCAAGGTCATCCGGATCGTAGACGCGGTTGACGAACCCGAGCTGCATCGCCTCCTCAGCCGTCAGGAACCGGCTCTCGAACATCAGCTCCTTCGCTTTGCGGACCCCAACGTCGTAGGGAAGGGAAAAGTACTCGAGCATGGCCGGCAGGAACAGGGCGTTGCGCGCTGCGAAGACAAGGTCGACGCAGGCCGCCATCATCCAGCCGGCGAAGATGCAGTAGCCCTCGACCATAGCGATCGTGGGCTTCGGGGCATTCCGCCACTTCACAAGCAGGTCGAGGTTGTAGTGCCGGAAGTTCTCATAAAACTCGATACCGGCGTCCGCGATGCCGCGCGCGGCACGATCAGCGGCCTGCTCGGGCGTTCCGAGGTCGTGCCCGCTCGAGAAGTTGCCGCCGGCGCCCCGCGTGATGATGACGCGAACTGCGGGGTCGGCCACCGCGAGGTCCATGGCGCGGTCGTACTCGTCGAGCAAGCGCCAGGACTGGGCATTGCGGTACTGGGGGCGATTGAAGGTGATCCAGGCGATCGGCCCATCCACCCGGTAGAGGAGGTCCTCGAACTCCATGGCTGCACTCCGCGGAAGGGTGGGGGAAGTGTACCGGCGCGGAAGCCGGGCGGTCGCGGGTTCACCGGTTCGGTGGGAGCACCTACCATGGCAGGATAGACTCAGCCCCCGGAGCTCTCGATGGAGGCCTATAACATCACCGTCGTCGGCGCGAGCGGCATCGTTGGCCAAGAATTCCTCAAGATTCTCGACGAGCGGCAGTTGCCCGTCGGGCGACTCCGCCTGCTGGCCACGGCCCGCTCGGCCGGTAAGGTTGTCCAGTTCCGCGGGCGCGAGATCGTCGTCGAGGAGACGACCGCCGAAAGCTTCGGCCCTGAGGACCACATCGTCTTCCTCTCGGCATCCGGTGCAGCATCGAAACAGTACGCACCGATCGCCGCTGCCAACGGGAGCTTCGTGATCGATGACTCGAGCGCGTTCCGGATGGACCCAAACGTGCCGCTCGTGATCCCGGAGATCAACCCGGAGGACCTCGAGTGGCACCGCGGGATTGTCAGTCAGCCGAACTGCACCACCACCCCCATGGTCCTCGCGCTGAACCCTATCCACCGGGTTAATCCGCTGAAGCGCGTCATCGTCAGCACCTACCAGGCCGTCGCGGGCGCCGGTGCTGCTGCAATTGAGGGTCTCCGCAGGGAGACCGAAGCCGCCCTCGCGGGGCGGCACGAGCCGAGCGGCACGCAGAAGCGAGAAATCGCCTTCAACGCCGTCCCGCAGATCGACCTGTTCGCCGACGACGGCTACACGAAGGAAGAGCTGAAGATGGCGAACGAGACGCGCAAGATCCTCCATGCCCCGGAGGTGCGGGTGAGCGCCACGTGTGTGCGCATTCCGACGTTCTTCGGGCACGCGATGAGCGTCTGGGCCGAGTTCGAACGGCCGATTTCGGCGGCAGAGGCGCGGGGGCTGATGGCGGCTGCACCTGGTATCGAGCTGATGGATGACCCGGCCGCTGAGCGATACCCCACGCCGATGGATGTCGCCGGGACGGACCGGGTGCTGGTCGGGCGTCTCCGGCCTGATCACTCCACCCCGGGCGGGATCACGTTCTGGACCGTCACGGACAGCATCCGAAAAGGGGCGGCTACCAACGTGGTGCAGATTATCGAGGAGGCCGCACGGCGCGGGCTGATTCGACCTCGCGCCGGGGTTCGGTAATTCCGGCCACGACTGCGCTATAGGCCGGCCCTCTGCCATAATGCGGACCAATACCTTCGGAGTTCGCACATGGCATTCACCGTCAACCCAGACAAGTTTCGTTTTCCCCCTGAGTTCTCGGCCGGGGTGAAGGGCAAGCGCGTCCTCATCTCCGGCGCCGGTAAGGATGGCGGCCTGGGCCAGTCGTTCGCCCTGGCCGCCGGCCTGAACGGAGCCGAGAGCGTCGCCGTCCACTTCCACTCGTCCTATGACGACGGCCTCGACCTGGTTGAATACCTGCGCAGCCAGGGCGTCAATGCGTTCCCGCTGCAGGCCGACGTCACGAACATGGGGGACCTGTGGGCGAGTCGAAGTTATGTCATTGAGAAAATGGGCGGCATCCCCAATCTCGTCATCTGCAACTCGGGGCTCACCGAGAAGGGCTACTCGTTCGGCCGCTCGCTCCGTGAGATCGAGGGGGAATCGATGGCAATGCGGCGCGCCCGGGTTCGCCAGGCGTTCATCAACAACCTCACCGAGACCCGCCTCGTGCTCGACACGAAGATCGATGGCTTCATGGCGATGACCCACCTCTGGTCCGGGGAGGCCGTGTATGCCAACGAGCCGATCGAGTTCGTGTACATCTCCTCGCGACAGGCCATCGACCCGGGCGTCAGCGTCCCCGGCTACGCCATCGCCAACTGGGCCGTGCTCCAGCTCCCGAAGGTGCTGCAGGTGAACCTTGGCCGCAGCGCGGAGCTGGTCTCTGCATTCTCGGTCCTCTATCCCTTCGTGCGCACGGGGATGACGAACGAATACGCGGAGAATCCGAAGGTCTTCGGACGGTGGCAGCCCCGCATGCTCGAGACCCACGAAGCCGCCGAAGGCTTCATGCAGCTGCTTTCGCAGCCGAAGGAGGTCACCAACCAGGGCATGTTCGAGGCGATCGTCGAGCCGCTCCCGGAGAAGGGCGAGAAGGCCGTGAAGTTCACCTGGAAGCAGGTCCGCTTCGACATCAAGGAAGAGCTCACTCCTTTCAGTGCCGAACGACCCCTCGAGTTTGTCTAGTCGACGGTAAATTTAGGCGCCTGCACGGGAAATTCTGTCGAGTTGCCATTCAACGGCCGCAGTCGGAAGTTCCGGATATCAAGAGTTTGTCAAGGGTTGGGTCAGACGTCATAAGTTGCTTGGTCCCCGGCGCTCCCGGCGATACAGTTCCCGCCAGTTGGAGGCGGGGTGGTCGGGAGCCGCCGCGCCAGCGCCCCCGGGGCTGACGCCCCGGACGGCGACGACAGCCCGGCTGTGAGTCACGGCTCCGGTACGGGCGGCCAGCCAGGTCGGGTAGGCGGTGCGCCTCCGGGCTGCACTGCACGAACCGCCCGGCGAATGGGCGCGATCATGCGCGCTGGGGTCCACCCGCAGCCCGCAACGGCCCCGATAGACGTCCTCCAACTTCAGCCAGGGGCCGCTTCCGCCTTCAGGGGCCGGGAGCGGCCCCTGCGCCGTTCCTCCGCCTGCGCCCGGTCGCGCGGTGCCGGCGCGCACAGTAGGATGCCGGCGCAAGCCCCGCGGAGGAATTCACCAGGTGCCGAACGAGCTGCACTCACCGATGACCGGAACGATTAAGGAGGTGCTTACCCGCCCGGGCGACCACATTGAACCCGGACGGGAGCTATTCGTTGTCGAATCCATGAAGATGGAACTGCCGATCGAGGCCGAGGTGGCCGGCACCGTCGCCGAAGTGCTGGTCAGCGCAGGTGAGCGGGTCGAACAGGGGCAGCCGCTGCTCAGGCTTGCGTAGCGGCGACATTCCCCCTTTCCGGGCCCGGGCGTAGCATGGGCGGAGAGGCTGCCCCGTCACGAGCCATGCGCACAGCGAATCTCATTTTCTCGGTCATCTCCATTGTTCTCGGCGTTGTGCTGATCCTCTTCCTCCTCACGCAGGCAGTAGAGTGGAATATCGGGATGGCCATCGGGGTCGTCCTCATTCTCAACGGGGCGGTGCGGTTATGGTTCGCGCAGGACGACCGCTGACGCCCGGGACCGGGCAGGAGTGACTCCGGTGGACAGCTGGCAGCGATTTCTCGTCCCTGTGAGCCTGGATCGTGTGAGCCTCGAAGCGGTCCACGTGGCCGGCGCCGTCGCGAAACCGCGGAGGGGAACGCTCCATCTTCTCCACGTGATCGAGGTTGGAAGGTCGCTGCCGCTCAATATCGAACTCGAGCACGAGAGCCGGCGGGCACAACAGGTGATCGAGCGGGCGCGCCTCGCTGCGGCCGATGCCGGCTGCAGCAACGTCCGCACGGCGGTCGTCCAGGCCCGGGAAGCGGGTCCGGCGATCCTCGAAGAAGCACGTACACACCACATCGACGTCATTGTTCTGGGGCTTCCGCCTTTCCAGGGCGAAGACCGGCCGTTCGCCATCGGGCCGACAGCGGAGTTCTTGCTCCGGCATGCGCCCTGCGAAGTCTGGCTCATCCGGCGGCCAATGCGAGACATCTCCCGAGGGGGTCACGAGGGACCATGAACGTGGTCATCATGGGGTGCGGCCGACTCGGCGCACGCATCGCTTCGATGCTCGAGCGGCAGGGGCACGCCGTCACCATCATCGACATCACCGAGACCGCATTCCGCCGCCTGCCCGAAGGTTTCGGGGGCCGGCGTATCGTGGGGAACGGGATGGACCAGAAAACATTGGAACGCGCCGGTATTGAGAACGCAGACGCCTTTTTCGCAGTGACGCAGGGGGACAATCGAAACTATTTCGCCAGCCAGGTTGCCCGCGAGATTTACGGCGTCAGGCGGGTCCTCTGCAGGGTCTACGACCCGGTGCGCGAGGGGATCTTCCGCGACCTCGGGCTCGAAACCTTCAGCCCGACCAGCTACGGGGCGCAGATTATGGTCGATATGCTTCTCAACGAGCCAACCCGGAGGTAGGCCGTGTACATCATCATCGGCGGCGGCGGCAAAGTCGGTTTTCACCTCGCGCAGGAGCTCATCCAGCAGGGGCACGAGGTCCTCGTGATCGAACGCGACCCGGCGCGGGTCTCCAATATCCGGGAGGAACTCGCCGGCAACATCCTCCTCGGCGACGCTTGCGAGGCCACCACGCTGGATACCGCCGGCATCGCCCGTGCAGACCTCGTTGCGGCGGTCACCGGCGACGACGAGGACAACCTGGTGATGTGCGATATCGCCCGCTACCGGGGCGTCAAGCGGACCATCGCCCGGATCAACAACCCCCGCAATGAGCTGATTTTTCGGAAGCGCGGCATCGAGACGACCATCTCGGCGACCCAGGCCGTGCTCGCTCAGATCGAGCAGGAACTCCCGACCCAGTCGATGATCCCGCTGCTGCAGCTGCACTCCGGGCTCGAGCTCATTGAGGTGAAGCTCCCCGAAACCTCGCCGGTGGTCGGCCGGTCGGTCCGCGAAATCCTGCTGCCGGCCGAGTCGCTCATTTCGCTGGTCGTGGACCCCGGCGGCGTGCCGCGGATGCCCAGCGGCGACACCCGCCTGCACGCCGGCGACGCGCTGGTGGTGGTAGCGCCCAAGGACAGCCTCGATATGCTCCGCGAGCAGCTCGTCGGTTCGACGCATGGCCTGGACACGTAGGGGGCAAAGCGGATGACGCGTATCGCCTACCTGGGTCCGCCGGGCACGTTCGGCGAGCTGGCCGCGATGCAGTACGACCCGACGGCCGAGCTGATGCCCTTCCCTTCACACGCAGCAGTCGCCGCGGCCGTGGAGTCGGGAATGGCCGACCTCGGCGTCGTCGCCATCGAAAACCTGATTAACGGCTCCGTACAGGAGACGCTCGACATCCTCATTCACGAAACCGACCTCCAGATCCAGGCGGAACTGGTCGTCCCGGTGCGCCACTACCTGGTGGCCAAGCCAGGTACACGCCCTGCCGACGTCCGCGTCATATACTCCCACCCCCAGGCGCTGGGCCAGTGCCGACGATTTCTCGAGCGCTGCTTCCCACGCGCCCAGGCCGAAGCAGCGCTGTCCACTACGGAAGCTGTTGAACTCGCCCTCCGGCGCGATGGCGACGCGGCGGCAATCGCGACCGAGCGCGCTGCCCAGCTCTTCAGCGCTGAAGTGCTCGCCCGCGACATCCAGGACTCCGAAAACAATGTCACACGGTTCCTCGTCCTGGGCCGGGGCCTGCCCCCACCAACGGGCCGGGACCGCACGTCGATCGCCTTCACGTTCCCTGAGGACCGGCCCGGCGCGCTTGCGAGCGTCCTGAACGCGTTCGCCGCAGCGAACATCAACTGCACGAAGATCGAGAGCCGCCCGACAAAGGCCACTTTCGGCGAGTACGTGTTCCTGATCGACTTTGAAGGACACCAGAAGGACCCCGCGGTCCGCGAGGTGCTCGACCGCATCCGGCCGCTCTGTGCAGAGTTCAAGGTGTTCGGGAGCTACCCCCGGGCGCTGTAGCGGGCGTGGCTACGGGATGTAGGTCTCGCAGCCCGTCGGGAACGCAGTTGTCGCAAGGCCACGGTAACAGATGTCGTTGCCTGGACCGCCCTGGAGGTTGACCGAGGAGCGGGGCCCCCCGATGAGCACGTCATTTCCGCCCTGCCCACGGAGCGTGGCATTGTTGGCACCGCCGACGATGCAATCGTTTCCGCCTCGCCCGGACAGTGTGGAGGGCGTACTCCCGCCGCCGAGCACGAGGTCATTGCCAGCGCCGCCGGTGCCACTGTAAACGATGGCTGTGAGGGTCAGGTGGGCACACTCTGGCGGAGTGAGTTGAGCTATCGTTAGCGCCACGTCCGAGATGCCGATGTTGGTTGAGGGCACCGTGTTGGTGGCGGCGGAGGCCGAAAACGCCGCCGCCAGCGTGATCGCACCTGCTGCTGCGGCACCTAACTGCAGGAGCCGGCCCATCATGCGGCGCGCTCCGTACCGTATTCCCCGGGGTCGAAGGCGAACCGGTAGACCACGCCGCCGTCCCGGACGTAGCAGACGTGCTGCCCGGGCCGGGCCTCCCGCAGGATGATACCGCCCGTCCTGGCAGCAAGCCGTTCGAGGTCTTCCATGGAGGCGACATCCACTACCGGAACGTCGCTGGGGGCAACCGGGCCGGTGACCCGAACCGGAACGGCATCCAAGGCATGGGCGTCGGAGGCTTCCGACCAGCCCCTGCGAGCGACCGCAATGAAGAGCGCACCCGCGCAGGCCACCATCACCGCAGCTCCGGCTACGCCGACAAGGCGCGCCGCGACAACGGGGACGCTGACGAAGAGGATGCGGACGGCATTGCCGACACGCTGCCGGTTCACGACGGTGCCCGTCGCAGCCGGGGCGATCGCAGCATCAGGCTTCGCGGTGTCGAGGCGCAGCTGGGTGCGGTCGAGCGCCATTGGAAGCGCCGCTTCGGGGAAGTCGGCCGTGAAGGGCGTCCCGCTCAGGTCACCTTCGACCTGCACCTTCGGGCGAATCGTCACGGTGTAGCGGTCGTTGCGGACGCCGGTTTGCACTTCGAGCGTCGCAATCTGCTCCTGCAGGTCGGCCAGGCGAAGGATGCCGTCCGTCCGGAACGCGGTGCCTGCAAACGAACCAGGTTCCCCGATCGGGATGGTGCGCTTCCAGCCGCTGATGTCTCCCAGTTCGGCCACCAGCTGGTAGGTTCCGGTGAGCTGCGCCGGCGACGGGGAGATGAACTCGTACGTGAAGGTGAAGGCGACCGTATCGCTCAGGCGGAGATAGACCGGCTCACCGGTCGTAGCTTTCCCGGCGTCGTACAGCCTGGCGTCGACCGCGGCGGCTTCATACGAAAACTGGCCGCGCTGGCTGTACGAGAACTCGGCTGTTACTTCGCGGTGCCCTGGCCGTGCGAAGGCTACCCATGCGAGCGCTGCGAACCCGATGGCAAGCGCGAGGAGCAAGGCAAGCGTGTCCTGCCAGTTCCGGTAGATCGGGGTCATTGGAGCACCTCCGTTTGTGCGTTGCCGGCCGGGGCGGACAGGAGCTGCAGCGCGCGACGCGCCGGCGCCCGCAAACACGCCGGCGAAGGCGATGAAGAGCACCAGGCCTGCCCACAGCGGCGACCTGAGGTGCCAGAGGAGACTCCCGGCGCCGGGAATGTGCAGCCAGAGTTTCCCGACAATGTCGTTGGCGGTTGGCCGGTACGAATCCTCGAAGTCGTTATGGTCGCCCTTCAGGATGAACCGCCCATCCTTCTCTTCGATGATGCGGTGGATGACGTGACCGACATCCGGGTGACGATAGGTGACAACATCGCCGGGAACGTACCTGTCGGCCGGGCGGACGATGGCCAGGTCGCCTCGGTGCATGCCGGGCTCCATCGAGTTTCCGTTCACAATCACGTACGACGCCTGGCCGCCAAGCTGGGGCGGGGCAAACAGGACCCATGCGCAGCCGACCGCGACGACCAGGAGGGCGACCGCGACTGCTGCGATAACACCCCGGCTTCGCGCACCATCGCACGGGAGGCCCGCAAGGTTGCCCACTGCTCCCCGGATCACCGCGCCGCCCTCGCGCACCCTACTGCGCCGCCACGACGCGCAGGCCAGTGACCGACGCCACCGTGGCCGAGGTCGTGCAGGTGATGCTCGAGCCCGTGGTGCAGGCTGCGCCCCAGGTCGCGCCCCCGTCGGTCGAGACGCGGACGGTACCCGTCGGCGGTACCGCGGGGGAAATCGTGAAGGTGACGGACGCGAGCTGCTGCGGGTTCGAAGCGTTGAGGTTGTAGTGGACGTTGGTCACCGTATAGCCGCTCACGGCTGCAGCACCGTCACCGGCTCGGGTTGCCGGGACCGTGTTTGCGGCGGCAAAGCCGTAGGACGCAGCTACAACTACGGCCAGTCCCGCGGCCAGGGCGAGGTGCCGCGGTACGAAGATCAGCAGGCGAGCCATATGTCCTCCCGGGGCCCATGGGCCCGGGGGCGTGTGCCCCCGGGCTCACGCCGTCGTCTTCCCGGCGTGACCGCGCCGGGGTTTGCGCGTCGCTACTGCGCAGCGACCACTCGCAGGCTGGTGAAGGCGGCGCCGATCGGCTGCGCCGTCGAGAACGTGCAGGTGATGGTCGAGCCGGTCGTGCAGCTCGAGGACCAGGTGGTGCCGCCGTCAAAGGACACGGCGGCGGTGCCGGTGGCCGGAACGGCTGGCGAAATGTCGAACGTAACCGAGTTCGCCGTGGCCGGGTTCGCCGGGTCCAGGTTGTAATGCACATTGCTGATGGTGTACCCGGAAACCGTGTTCGAACCGTCGCCGGCGTTCGTTGCGGGGACGGTATTCGTCGCCGCGAAGCCGAGAGCCGAAACGGCGACGATGGAGAAGACCGCTGCGGCAAGCAGCCGGCGCGGACTCCTCAAACTGCGAACAATCATGGACTCTCCTCCAGGTTGCTGGCGGGGCTTCCGCCGCGGATTCAGGCGCGAACGCCTTTCGCTGGAGGAATTCGTCCGGGTGGACGGGGCGTGAAAGAGCGCCCCTCGAGTCTATACGAGATTGTCTTAATCAACTTCGGGCAATGGCGATTCAGGTCCGCCCGCGGCTGCCGATATGGCATCGCCCTCCCGCCCTGGGGTTTACCCGCACGACCCCGTGATGCCGGTGCCGCTTGCGGCGCACCCCGCAAAAGCGCACGATCACCTCGTGGACGCAGCCATCTACCGGGAGCTCCAGCGTGCCCTTTCCGCCGGCGAGCCCGTCGCCCTGGCAACCGTTACCCGTGCCCGCGGCTCAACCCCCCGCAAGCCCGGCGCCAAGATGCTCATCCGGGCTGACGGCAGTTTTTTCGGCACCATCGGCGGCGGCTGCGGCGAAGCGGAGGTCTGGCAGGAGGCGATGGCCGCCCTTGAGGATGGGCGCCCGCGGAGTGTCGTGGTGGACCTCACCGAACCCACCGACGGTGACGACAAGATCTGCGGCGGTGTGATGGACGTATTCGTTGAACGGTTAGGGTAAGCACCAGGGCATTCGCCAGACCGTGGCGGCGTGGTAGCATCAAGGCAGCGGGCCAGCCAAGGTGACCCGCAGGAAGAAGGAAGGTATGTTCGGTTCCCTCGGAGCCCCGGAGCTCATCATCATTGCCCTCGTCATCGTCCTCATCTTCGGTGTCGGGAAGATCTCCGGGCTCGGGCGCGAGCTCGGCACGTCGATCAAGGAGTTCCGCCGTGCCGTCAAGGACGAGGATGCTGAGGCGCAGAAGCAGCCGCAGCAGCCGACCTACCAGCAGGTCACGCAGGCGCCTCCCCCACCCCCTCCCGTCGCCGCCCAGCCGCCTGCCTCGAGCCAGCAGCAGACCGGCGACTCCAGCAACCGCAACACCCCCAACCTGTTTTAAGCAGATTGTCCTGTTAGCATCGTGCGGCCTCCGGTCACACCCGGGGGCCGTTATGTTTTGGGGACAGAGCAGGCCCGTCGCAACAGGCACTCGCCGCACCGGGGGTTCCGCTTTCGGCAGAGGTGCTTGGCGTGGAGAACAATAAGCGCGTGCACCCTGGCGTACCATTCGGCCGACCCCTCGTCCGTCGCCACCGAAAGTGAAGAAACGAGCCAATCCTGCCAGGCACCGTACCCTTCGGCCGTCGGCCCCATGCCGAGCCGCCGAAAGAGGCGGGCCGTGTACGCATCCACGACCAGCGTCGGTTGCCGGGCGGCGTAGCACACGATGCAGTCGGCCGTCTCCGGTCCGATGCCCCAGGTTTGCAGCAGGCGCGAGCGGAGCTCGCCCGCGGGCAGGGCGAGCAGCCGGTCGAGCCCGCCTGCCCCTGCACAGGTCGCGAGGAAGGCCCGGAGCTTGCGGGCCTTCTGCCGGTACTGGCCGCTGGGCCGAATAAGTGACTGCAGTTCGGCATCGCTAAGGGCCGCCATGCGTTCCGGGTCAAGGGCGCCCGCGGCTCGCAGCTGCTCGAGCGCCCGTTCAACATTCGTCCAGGCCGTGTTCTGGACGAGGATGGCGCCCACGCAGACCTCGAACGGCGGCTTTTCCGGCCACCAGTGCCATTCCCGTTGGCCGTGCATCGCTTCGAGCTCGGCGATGATCTCGGGCACAGTCAGCATGGTCAGCGGGGCATCCCGGGGCCTTCGGGGCCCGGCAGGCGGGCAGCGCGTTCGGTGACCCAGGTGCGGAACGTCACTGCCCCGATGATGATCGCGCCGCCGAGCACCGCCCACCACCCGGGAGTTTCGCCAAGGACGAGAAACACCCAGACGGGGTTCAGGACCGGCTCCAGCATCCCGATAAGCGACGCCTCGAGGGCGGGGACGGTCCGCATGGCGTACCCAAACAGCAGGTAAGCGAGGCCGATCTGGACGACGCCAAGGAAGGCCAGCCCGGCCAGATCGCCCGGACTCGGGGCGAACTGCGCAGTGCCGCCGCGGACGAGGTTAACGGGCACCAGGGCCGCAACCAGCAGGAGGTTGCCCAGCAGCATCGCGAGAGGGCGCGTCTCCTGCGTACACCCCGGCGCACGGAGGAGCATGAACATCGCCGCCAGCGTGACCCCGGAGGCTGCAGCAAGGAGATTGCCGCCGAGGGCATCGCCTTCGAACCTGCCGACGAAGAAGAGACTCATGCCTCCGAATGCGATGACGACGGCTGCGACGTCGAGCCGGGTGACCCGCTCACGGAGCAAGAGCGGGCCAGCGAACAGCAGGTACACCGGAGCCGTGTACTGGAGGAAGATGGCATTTGCGGCCGTCGTGAGCTTCGTCGCAGCCACGAACATGACCAGGGTGAGCGCGTACGTTACGGCGATCGCCCACGTGAGCCGGCTCACCTGCCGCGGCCATACCGGCCGCGGACGGACAAGTGCGATGATGGTGAGGGCGGCGAATCCGGAGCGCCACATGGTGACCCCGAGTGCATCGAGCGTGACCCACTTGATAAAGAGCCCTCCGGTGCTCCACAGGACGGCCGCGCCGAGCACGGCAAGGAGGCCGCGGTGGCGCGGGCTCAACCCCAGTTCGCCCAGGGCACGCGCAACAGCGGCGTCCACGCGTGCAGTGTGCGGCGGGCAGCGTCGTGGCGCAAAAAAAGCGAACTGCGTGGACGCGCCCCTGTGAAATGGCTATCATCTTCATAGTGCAGCGGGTGGGACCAGAGCCCCGCGTCTGCCACCACGCAGGAGGATGTGCGATGTCTGTGGAACCCGGCGCGTCGGTCGCGCTCGTCAACATCACGGAGCGGGCAGCTGAGAAGGCCCGCGCGCTCCTCGAAGCCCGGGAGCTGCCGAATGGCGCGCTGCGCGTCTTTGTCGCCGGCGGCGGCTGCTCCGGCTACCAGTACGGCATGGCGCTTGCACGGTCGTCCGAGGAGGATGACATCGTCATCGAGCAGTACGGCGTCCGCATCCTGGTAGACCCGGAGAGCGCCCGCTACCTCGAGGGCGCCGAGATTGATTATGTTGATGACATCATGAAGAGCGGCTTCAGCATCTACAACCCGAACGCCGTCAAGAGCTGCGCATGCGGTTCGAGCTTCCAGACGGCGGACGGCAGCGGCCAGCCGCGCGCCTGCTGCTAGGACAGCCATCCCGGAACGGACGAGAAGAGAGGGAAGCCCATGGGCTCCCCTCTCTCGTTTTTCAGCACCCCCTTGGGCCTGTAGGTGAACGGCTCTCCTACATCAGCCGCCGCATCAGGTGAGTTTCGGTGGTCAGGAACACCATCGAGGCTCGAGTGGCCGCACGGAGGCGGGCAAACTCGGCATCGGTCACAGCCATCTCATCAAATTTTTCCAGCTCGGCGAGCGAGTCGAACTCCGCCACGATGGCAACGCCGCTCGTGTGGCCGGTCATCGCGCTCCAGACACTCGTGGTCGCATCAATCCCGCGCTGCTTCTGGTAGTCGAGCGCCTGGGAGACCGACAACACGAAGTCCCGGTGCTGGCCCGGCTTGACTTCGCCGGTGAGCACCCGCATGAACTTCCGAGGGGCTGTCGCCTCTTCCGAGGTCATCAGGCCTTCAGAGTGGTAGGCCAGCCGGTGGATCGAGACCTTCACGTCGTCGTAGACCATGTGCTGGCGCACGCCACGCCGGACCTGTGCGAACCGGGCATCTTCAGTGGCCATGTCAGTCCAGCGCTCAAGGTCCTCAAGCGTGTTGAAATCGGCAGCGATGAGAACGCCGTTATTGCGTCCTGTCATTGACCCCCAGACTGCCGTCCGCGCCCGGATGCCGCGCTCGACCTGGAAGTCGGTCGCGACGCGCATGGCGTCGAGGAATTCCCGCGTCTTTCCCTGGGCGACGATGCCCGAGAGGATGCGTCGATACATGCTTCACCCCGGTTCGCGCCGCTTCTGCGGCCGGCCCGGGGGAAGTCTACCAGAGGGCCCGGGTTGGGGCCGCCGGGCGGCTATAATCTCCGCCGATGGCACTGTACGTTGCGTTCTTCCGTTTCAAGCCGGGCACGAACGTCCTGCAGGGGCTCGAAGCGTTCGAGCGGCGCAAAACGTTCCGGCATCCGCGGCAGGCCAGGGTGCTTGCCGAGCTGTGGGTGAACGCTCCTGAAGGGCTACCGCAGGTCGTCCTTGCCTGGGAAGCCGACGATGAAGGACCGGGGGACTACTACGAAGCCGCCTGGGGCGACCTCTTCGACATCACCATCGCCCCGGCGACCCTGCCCGTGAGCGAACTGCCGGCTGACCTGCCGGAATCGCTGCGGCAGCAACTCAAGTGACGGACGGGACACCTGCGGCCGGGCGCCTCGGCAGCCGGATCGTCGTCGTTGGTCCGAGCTGCTCCGGGAAATCGACGCTCGGGGCTATACTGGCCGACCGGCTCGGTCTGCCCTTCATCGAACTGGACGCGCTCTACTGGCGGGAGAACTGGACGCGGCCGACCGACGAAGAGTTCTGTGCCCTTCTTCGCGGTGCACATAGCGGCGACGGCTGGGTGAGCGCAGGCAACTACCTCCGACAGACCGTTCACATCACCTGGCCGTTGGCCGACACGATTCTCTGGCTGGATGTTGGGGTGGCGACGACCTCCTGGCGGGTGCTGCGCCGCTCCTGGCGCCGATGGCGCTCGAACGAGCTGCTCTGGGGCGTCTGCCGGGAGAACTTCTGGCGGCAACTCGCCTTCTGGGACCCCAACCTGTCGCTCATCCGGTACAACATATCGCGCCGCGCCCAGTGTCGGGAGCTATTTGAACAGGCAGCACGAGAAGCCGAAGCCGCAAGAAAACGCTTCCTGCGGCTTCGTTCCCGCGGCGATATCGCGCGGCTGCTTGCCTCAGTGGGCGGACAGGGCCGGACCGAGGCGCCTACCGGCCCTTGAAGACCGGCTCCCGGCGCTCGGCAAAGGCAGCCAGGCCCTCCTTGAAGTCCTCGCTCTGGAAGAGCGGCAGCAGCTGGAGATAGATGTGGTCGACAGCCGCTTCGAACGTCTCCTCCATCCCGAGCCGCATCATGCGCTTGGTGGCCTGGACGCTCAGCGGCGCGTTGTTCGCGATCTTGGTCGCCCATGCCCGGGCTTCGGTCATGAGCTGGTCATGGGGTACGACCTTGTTGACCAGCCCAAGCTCGAGCGAACGCTGGGCATCGAGGACATCGCCGAGGAAGGCGACCTCCGCGGCGCGGGCCCACCCAAGCAGGCGCGGCAGGTACCAGCACCCGCCGCTCTCGGGCAGCACGCCGCGCTTCGCGAAGACGGCTCCCATCTTGGCGTGCTCGCTGGCGATGCGGATGTCGCAGCCGAGGGCGAGGTCCATACCGTAGCCCGCGGCGGCGCCGTTGAGGGCGCAGATCATCGGCTTGTCCATGCGGTTGATGACGATAGGCGGCGAATTATGGAGGTCGAACAGCTGATATCCGCCGCGGCCAGGCTGGAGCGAGCCGTCGCCGCCCGACATCTGGTCCTTCAGGTCGAGGCCTGCGCAAAAGCCGCGTCCGGCGCCGGTCAGGATGACACAGCGGACGTCGCGGTCGATGTTGGCTTCCTGGAGTGTCTTTGAAAGCGCACTGAGCATCGGACCGCTGATCGCGTTGAGGCGGTCGGGGCGGTTGAGCGTGATGGTCAGGATGTAGTCCGAGTGTTCGACAAGCAGCTCGGGGGTTGGCGACGGCGAAACCACGGTGGGACTCCTGCAGGGGCGTTGATCAGGTTGCCCCGGGAGTGTGGCATCGGCGGCGCGGCCCGGCAAGCGCCGGGGTCAGCGCTGGAGCAAATACTCCCGAAGCGTCAGGCCTGAACGGTGGACCTCCGCCGCCACATCGCGACCGACATAGCGGATGTGCCAGGGCTCATAGGCATACCCGGTGATGTGCTCCTTGCCTGCCGGGTAGCTGATGATGAAGCCGAATTTCCAGGCGTTCTCCTGGAGCCAGGCTGCCTCGGGCGTTCCGGCAAAGTTCTCCAGGAAGAGCCCGCGCGCCCCAACATCAGCCGTCGTCCCGAGCTGGTGTTCGGAGTGGCCGGGCCGCGCGCTCGTGCGGTCGGCGTACTCCTGTCCGTACAGCTGCACCCACGAGTTGTAGGTTTGGGCCTGGGTGGCGTAGCTGCGATAGCTGCTGTTCACCGCGAGGCTGTAGCCGTCCCGCCGCGCGGCGTCGAACAGTTCGAGCAGGGCATCGAGCGCCTCACGCCGAAGATACTGGGCGCCGCCGAAGGAAATCTCCGCCGGCAGCCGCTCGAGGTCGGGCGGCTCACAGTCGGCGGGGAGACGGTGCTGCTTGTCGAGCGGGGCGAGGATGTCCCCGCAAGCAACGACGATCGCTCCGTCGGCATTCGGCGTGGGCGAAGGTGTCTGCCTGGCAGGCGGCTCGGTCGGCGTGGGCGAACTCCAGGCAGCCGCCGGTGTCGTCGCCGGTTCTGTCGCCGGCCCGGCCGGCTCGGCCGGCGGCGGACTGCCGTTTCCCCGGCTCGCACCATCAGCCGCAACCGTCACAAGGATGACGATGCTGAGCATGACCGCGACCACTGACGCGATGAAGACGGGCTGCCAGTTGAACGCCTCGCGCCGCTCCCCGACCGCCCGTGCGCGACGCACCCGGGTCCGTTTCCGTGCGCCGGTGTCTGCCATCCTGCCTACCTTATCGCTGCCCGCCGCAGCGGCCCAGCGCCGGGCATCCGTCCGGGCTACCGGATTCTCGGGTCGGACGCGACATCATTGAGGAATGCACGGAGCAGCGCGCTGGTTACCGCGGGCTGTTCGAGCTGGAAGAAGTGCCCGGCGCCGGCAATGGGCTCCTGCCGGACGAACTTTGTGACCGAACGGAGCCACGCCGGATCGCCGAGCGGCCGTTCGGCCCAGATGGCCATGAGCGGCTTCTGGTCCGCTTTCCGGACCAGTTCAGGCAGCGACGCCAGGACGTCCGGCGCATCTTCGAGCATGCCGGCGGCCACCTCCGCCGGGCACTGGTACATCACGTCATCCACGTAGGCCCGGGCCTCGGGGGTCGATTCAGCCGTAAAGAACGTCTCAATGAGCGGTCGCAAGCCTTCTTTTGTTCCGAGTTCGCGAATGCGCTGGACCAGGGGATTGGCGCCGGAGCCGTCCGCGCGCGGGGCAGAAATCGGGGAGTCGCCGGTCACGATGCCGATGACGCGGTCCGGCCGGAGGTCGTTGACGACCAGCGCCGTGATTCCGCCGAGGCTGTGGCCGATGAGGACGGCCGGGCCAACTTCGAGGTCATCGAGCAACTCAGCGATGTCGGCGGCAGCCTGCCGGATGCCGAAGGGGGGAACGGCCGGCGTCGCTCCCCGGCCGCGCAGGTCGACAGCGATGCAGCGGTGGTCACGTGAGAGGTCGGCAATCTGCGGGTCCCACGCGCGGCGGTCGCAGCAGAGGCCATGGATGAACAGCAGCGGCGGGCCGCCCCTGCCGGTATCGGCGTACGCCAGGATGCCCGCCATGGCCTAGCGGAACCACCCGCGGCGGCTGCGGCTGGAGCGGCCAGGCAGGAGCCAGAGAAGTCGCTGCGCGCGGCCGGTCTTCCGCCGCCGGCGGGCGACGGACTCAACCCGGTGCGCAGCCTCCCGGACAAGTTCGGGTGCGTGGCGCCCGGTTTCTCCCAGGGCGGCGAGCAGTTCTCCGGCCGCGGCACGGGCTCGCGAGAGGTCGGCGTCGTCGATGGTGCGGCGGGCGCTCCGGGCGCCGCGGGCGCTGATCTCCGCAAGCCGGGCGACCGTTTCCGCAGCCCGCTCCCGCGCAAGTTCGAGGTCCACAGGTGGGATTGGTGGCGCGGCCTCGCGAACCGTCCCGAATGCTCGCTTCGTGGCCGGCCTGCGCCGTTCCCGGCGGGCTTCAGTGCCTTTCCGGATGAGGAACCCGAGCCCGGCCAAGGCGATCACGGCACCGGCGCCGGCAAGCACCAGCGTCATCGTGCCGGGACCGCGGCGCCGGGCCGTCGTCTGCTCCTCGACCAGCTGCTGGAGGGCCGGCGGCTCCGTGGCCGCCTTCGGCGGGAACTCACCGCGCTGGACCTCGCCAAGAAAGCTGGCGACCGCTTCGGTAAAGGCGTCGGGGTTATCGCCCGGGACGCTGTGGCCGGCACCGGGAATGGTGACGAGCCGGGCGGCCGGCATCTCCTGGACGCACCGCTCCGCAACCTCGGCGGACAGTACGTCGCTTTCGGCCCCGCGAACCAGCAGCGTCGGGATGGTGATGTTCCGGAACAGCTGCCACATCTCGTCGTTGCTGAGCCGCCAGCCGACCGTGATCCCGCTGTCCGGCTGGCGGAATCGCCGGTCGAACTTCCACGTCCACTTGCCGCCCTCGGTCGGCTTCAGCCGGTGGCGCATCCGCTCCCGGATGTTCTCGAGGGTGCGCCGCGGATTGAAGCGGTGCGCCATCTGCACAAACTCTTCAAATTCCAGCTCATCCGGGCCCCGGGTAAAGCGGACGATGTTGTCAACACCTTCTTTTGAAGACTCGGGGCCCACATCGACGAGCACCAGTGCCGTGACGTGCCCGGGGTAGGTGTTCACATATGAAACGGCGTTGAGCCCTCCCATGGAGTGCCCGATGAGAATGAACCTGTCGAGGCCCAGCGCCTTCCGGAAGCCTTCGAGGTCTTCGACAAACGCCTCGCGTGAGTAATCTCCGCTTTCCGACCAGTCGCTGTCGCCGTGACCGCGCTGGTCGAGCGCCAGGAGCCAGTACCGGTCCTGCATGCGCTCGGCGAACTCGTCGAACATGTGCCCGGAGACGCCGAAACCGTGCAGCATAACGATCGGGGGCGCGGACGGATTCCCCCACTCCTGGTAGGCCAGCTTCAGGCCGTTCACCGTTACCGAGCGTTCAACGTACCCGGCCGTAACCACAGCTCACCTCCCGTGTGGGCGCGCAGGGGGATACCCCTTCAGCCGATGATACCACCGGGGCGGGCGGCTGACCGTTCGAAATCAGGCAAGTGGCGGCAGGCCCTGTTGAGCAAGCAGCCGGTTCAAGGTGCGAACCAGCGCGTCGCCCTGGTGGGCAAACCCGCCGCCCGGGTTGAAGGTATCGTCGTACGCGGCGCGGACCAGGTATTCGCCCGAATACCCGGCCTGCTCGAGCTTCCGCCACGAGGCAGCCAGTCCGCGGGCCGCGCGGTCAGCGTTCGCCTCGGGGTCGAAGCGGAGGTCGCCCATCTCATGGCCGTACCCTTGGTCGTGGAGCTGGAAGAGGCCGACGGAGTGACCGCCGTCGCCGATCGCATCTGGCCGGCCGCCACTCTCGATGAGCATCACCGCTTTCAGGAAGAGCGGGGGAACCCCGTATTTCTGCCCCAGCCGGTTCAGCAGGCCGTCCCAGCGGTCGGGGTCGCCCGCGGGCTCGCGCGAGACGACCGGGGTGTGCGGCTCGGGAGCTGGCCGGCCCGCGGCCGGGGATTTGCCAGCGGCGCGCGCAGGTTGCAGACCGGGAGCGCCTGCCGGCGCGGAGGCATGGCGGAGCGCAGCGGCGAATCCTCCCTCGCGGAGGGAGCGCGCGTGCAGTCCCGCCTCAGCGAGTGACACATGGAGAGGTGACGGAGCACCGGCCGCCAGCGGGTCGATCGCCATACCACGATGGTAGTACCCTCGACATGCCCGGCGGCCGCGGGGGCTTCCCCGATTCGCCCCGCTGAAATTCCCTGAATCCGAAGGTGCTCCCGTGGAACGACGCATCCCCGACCCGACCCTGATGGCCCGGCTCCAGCTCAGCGTCAAGGGCGTCGACTGGGCGGCCGGGCTGGTGCGCCGGTGGCAGCATGACACCCCGCCTGGCGGGGGGTGGACACCCCACCAGCACGTGGCGCACCTCCTGGCCGCCGAGCAGAACGTCTTCCACGTGCGGGTCCCGCGCATCCTTGCCGAGGACCGGCCGGTGTTCGAAAGCTGGGACCAGACAGCCCACATGGAGCGGGAGTACCGCCCCGAGGGCGACATCGAGGAGCTCGCCGAAGCGTTCATGCGGGCCCGCGAGCAGACCGTCGGCTACTTCAAGGACCTCACCCCCGATCAGTGGACCCGGACTGCGGTCTGGCCGGGCGGCGTCGGCGAGGTAGACCTCGCATGGGTTGCCGAGCGGGCGCTCGCACACGCGCTCGAGCACTTCGTCGCCCTGCTCAACCTCCACCAGGAATTTGACCGCCACCACGCCCGGACGTGGCTCAGCGGCTAACCAAGCAGCAGGGCTTCGTACGCACCGGAGCGAAGCGCCTCCAGCAGGTCGGCGTCGGAGGTGAGCCGGCCAGCGAAGCGCGTCGCAGCCCGCCCGACCTCGTCTGCGGTGTGCGCATCTGAGCCGCCGATGCCGGGCAGCCTGAATCCCTTCGCGAGGCCGGCGGCGGCGATGTTCTGGAGGCGTGAATCTGAACCGTTCACCGATTCGACGGAGACGAAGTACTCCACCGTCTCCCGGGTGACACGGAGCAACCCGTCTCGAGCAGGGTGAGCAAGATAGAGCAGCGCTCCACACTGCTCCGCGACGGCGGCAACCTCCCGCGCCGAGGCAGAGAAGGCCGTAGACGGGAGACCAAATGCCAGGATGTGGCCGAGGTCAGTAGTCAGCTCAACCGCATGGAAGACTGCAATCGGCGCCGCAGCCCGGAGGGCCTCCAGCTCGTCGTGGGCCCAGGACCGGTCGTGTTCCGTCAGGCAGATGCCATCGAGTCCCCGCTCCGCTGCCAGGTAGGCCAGCTCGATCGGTTCGAGGGCGCTGCAGGCAGAGCGCGGCCGGGTGTGGCAGTGAAGGTCGACCAGCATCGTCAGCGCGGCAGGCGCACGCCGTAGATTTCGCCCAGCAGGTCGAGGAACCCGGCCATCGGCCCGGACTGGGGCTTGTTTCGGCGATACATGACAGCGATATCGCGCTGCACCGGCTCCGCGGATTCGATGTGCACCTTATGGAGCGTCCCGAGACGAATTTCGCGCTCGACGGAGACCTCAGGGAGCAGGGCGATGCCAAGGTTGGCTTCAACCATCTTCTTCGTCGCTTCGATGGAGTCGAGCTGCATCTGCTGATGCGGGACCACGCCGAGGTCCCGGAAGAGGCCCATGATCATTCCGTAGTAGCCGGAGTCGCGGTCGAACAGGATGAGGGAGTCCTCCGCGAGGTCTTCCACCCGCACGGAGCCTTTTTTCGCGTACCGGTGCTGAGCCGAGACGACGAGGACCAGCTCATCCCGGTAGAGCACGACAGTGCGGACATCAGGGTGGTTGATCGGCCGGCCGAGGCCCACCTGCACGTCGTCGTCGAGAACCATCTGGAGGACCTCGTCGCTGTGGCCGGTGCGCACGAGGACATCGACGCCGGGATGCGTGTCGCAGAAGACCTTGAGGAGCCGCGGGAGGACGTAGGTACCGACGGCAGGCGCCGTGCCGATGAGCAGGCGCCCTGCCGTGCCGTCGCGGGTGCCCTCGAGCATCATGAGTCCGTCGTTGAGGGTCCGCATTACCCGCTGAGCATAGGGGAGGAAGGCTCGGCCGGCGTCAGTGAGCTTTACGCCGCGGCCCATGCGCTCAAACAGCGGCTGTCCAACCTCCCGCTCGAGCGCCTGGATGCGGTTGCTGAGCGACGGCTGCGCGACATTCAGCAGCTCAGCGGCCCGGCTGAAGCTGCCGCAATCTGCCGCTGTAATGAACGCTTCGAGCTGGGCGAGTTCCATATGACTCGTCCCCCATCGATAGGGTGAGGCTATGGTTCGAGCATACGCCCCTGCTCAGCCATAAGCCAGCGCCATAATTCCATCGACCGACCGGAACGTTACGCGTCAGTCGAAGTAGCGGCCCATCACCCAGTTCAGGACGTCCCGGCCCGTGAGCATGCCGATGACCGTGTCGCCGCGCACGATGGGAATGTGGCGAAAGCCGCCGACGCCCATTTTGTTCAGTGCGTAGGCCATCATGTCGTCCTCTCGCAGGACGACCGGGTCGGGCGTCATGACGTCGGAGACTGGGCGGTCGAGCACGGAGGGGTCGGGGGCCACCTTCCTGAGCACGTCACGGTCGGTGAAGATGCCGGCGATCGACAGGCCGTTCATGACAACGACGGCGCCGGCCCGTTCGCGCTGCATAAGCTGCACGGCCTCGCGGACGGTGGCGGTCGCCTGGACAAGCAATGCCTTGCTCCAGCGGACAGCCCCGATTGGGAGCGACAGGTCGGACTCCTTGAGCACCTGCGCGCCTTCCGGCACGTCGATGCTGCTGAGGTCACTGAGGCAGCGCTCGCAGGTATCGGCGCCTTCGATGTTCTCAGCGCCGCAGCTCGGGCAGACGATGACATTCGCCGGTTCTCCGGGCATCATTCACGCCTCCTTCGCCTGACCCTATAACACGCGTCGGGGCCGAGCTCGGCCCCGACGATAGCAGATTACCCCGGCTGGCGTTACAGAACGACCTACTCCACGACCCAGGTTTCCCCGGCCCGGAGTACGGCCTCCAGCGAGCCCTTGCCCTTCGCCATCGCCTCCTCGACCTGCTGCTGGACGAGCTGGTCGAAGGTGGGTGCATCGACGTCGCGGAAGACACCGATTGGCACCGGGAAGTCGGGGTAGTCCATGCCGACGAGGATGTTGGCCAGCGTGATGTTCTCGGTGTGAGCGTCGTGAACAAGCAGGCCCTCATCGGTCGTTGCATTCTCGACGATTTCGGGCGTGAACCCGTTCAGCCGAATGCCGTGTTGGTTCTCCTTCCCGAAGCGGAGGGGTTTGCCGTGCTCGAGGTAAATCATCCGATCGGCCCGTACTTCTTTTTCGGCAAAGGCCGCGAAGGCCCCGTCGTTGAAGATGTTGCAGTTCTGGTAGACCTCGACGAACGAGACGCCGCGGTGCTTCGCTGCGCGGTAGAGCATTTCCTCGAGATGCCGGGTATCCCGATCGACGGACCGGGCCACGAAGGTAGCGCCGGCCGCGAGTGCAATGCGAATAGGGTTGAGCGGGCGCTCGGTGGTGCCGTACGGCGACGACTTCGTGATCTTCCCGAATTCGGACGTCGGGGAGTATTGCCCTTTTGTCAGCCCATAAATGCGGTTGTTGAAGAGGATGATGTTGAGGTCCACGTTCCGCCGCATCGCGTGGAGCAGGTGGTTGCCGCCGATGCTCAAGCCATCGCCGTCGCCGGTGATGACGAAAACGGTCAGCTCGGGCCGCGCCGTCTTCAGGCCCGTCGCGATGGTCGGGGCGCGGCCGTGGATGCTGTGGAAACCGTACGTATTGACGTAGTACGGGAACCGGCTGGAGCAGCCAATCCCGCTGATGAAGACGATCTGCTCCCGCGGGATACCAAGCTCGGGGAGCATTTTTTGCATCTGGGCGAGGATTGAGTAGTCGCCGCAGCCGGGACACCAGCGCACTTCCTGGTCGGTGACGAAATCCTTGCGGGTCAGGACCGGGAGGTCGGGCGAAATCAGGCCGTCGTTGGGAGCGGTTGGTGCGGTCATGTCAGCCTCCACTTACCCCGGCACTGCGGGTGAACTCGAGAACATATTCGTCGCGCAGGCCGAGCACTTCGTCGATTTTGCCTTCGATTTCGGCGATTTTGAACGGCTGACCTGAGATTTTGTTGAAGGGGATGGCGTCAACCAGGTAGCGCCCCCGGATGAGGAGCGCGAGCTGCCCGGTGTTCAGCTCGGGGATGAGCACCTTTCGGTAGCGCTTGAGCACATCGCCGAGGTTGCCCGGGAAGGGATTGAGATACCGAAGGTGTGCCGAGGCGACGCTGAGGCCGCGCTTGCGGGCGTTGTCGCACGCGCTGGTGATTGAGCCGTACGTGCCGCCCCACCCGAGCACGAGCAGGTCGCCCTCCTCGGGGCCGGTCACCTCCAGCGGCGGGATATCCTGCACGATGCGCTCGACCTTGCCCTTGCGGGCGAGCGTCATTTCATGGTGGTTGCGGGGGTCGTAGCTGATGTCGCCCGTTTCCCCGGATTTTTCAAGGCCGCCAATACGGTGCTCGAGTCCACGCTGGCCGGGGACGGCCCACGGCCGGGCGAGGGTCTTCGGATCGCGCAGGTACGGATTGAACTTCCCGTCCTGCGGTTCGGCATAGTGCCATTCGATTTTCGGCAGCTCAGAGATATCGGGGATGCGCCACGGCTCCGAGCCGTTGCCGAGGTACCCGTCGCTCAGGAACACGACCGGCACCATGTACTTCAGCGCGATCCGGAAGGCCTCAATCGCCATGTAGAAGCAGTCCGAGGGCGTGCAGGGCGCGACGATTGCCACGTAGCTGTCACCGTTGCGGCCGAACATCGCCTGGAGCAGGTCGGCCTGCTCGGTCTTGGTCGGCATACCCGTGGACGGACCGGCCCGCTGAACATCAATGACGACAATCGGGAGCTCGGTCATGACAGCGAGATTGAGCGCTTCGCTCTTGAGGGCGAGGCCGGGGCCGCTCGTACCCGTCAGCCCGAGGTGCCCGCCGTAGGCCGCGCCGATGGCCGCGCCGATGGCGGCAATCTCGTCCTCGGCCTGGAACGTCTTGATGCCAAAGTTCTTCAGCTTGGAGAGCTCGTGGAGGATGTCGCTGGCCGGGGTGATCGGATAGCTCGCATAGAAGAGCGGCAGACCGCTCAGGACTGAAGCCGCGACAAACCCGAGGGCTGTAGCTTCGTTCCCGCTGATGTGCCGGTAAACGCCGGGCGGGACCTTGGCGGGAGGTACGCGGTACTGGACGCGGAACAGTTCGGTTGTCTCGCCGAAGTTATATCCGGCCCGGAGCGCGCGCAGGTTTGCTTCGAGGATATCGGGACGCCGCTTGAACTGTTCGGTCGCCCACTTGATGGTGGTATCCAGTGTGCGGCCGTACAGCCAGAGGACGAGCCCAAGCGCGT
Source organism: Tepidiforma thermophila (assembly GCF_002563855.1). Taxonomy (NCBI): domain Bacteria; kingdom Bacillati; phylum Chloroflexota; class Tepidiformia; order Tepidiformales; family Tepidiformaceae; genus Tepidiforma; species Tepidiforma thermophila. The sequence goes on along the minus strand of NZ_PDJQ01000001.1, from coordinate 1,810,888 downwards.
AGAAGTTGCGGCAACGGAACTTGTCCTTGGCGCTCAGCGGCAGTCCCTCGAGCGCCAGTTCGTTCTGCCGTGTGATCGAGATCGGGACGACCTGGTAGCCGTTGAGCGAGCCGTCCTCAAGCGGGTTCGTTTCGTAGGCCGCCTTCTTGAGGTTCGTCGGCTCGAACTCGTCCTTGTCCACAATGAGAAGGCCGCCAGGCTTCAGGTCGCCGAGGTTCGTTTTGAGGGCGGCCGGGTTCATCGCGACGAGAACGTCGGGGCGGTCACCCGGGGTGTAAATTTCGGTGCTTGCGAACGAGATCTGGAAGCCGGAGACGCCGGGGAGGGAGCCGGCGGGAGCACGGATCTCCGCCGGAAAGTCGGGAAGGGTTGCGAGGTCGTTTCCGAAGACGGCCGCGGTCCGGGTGAACTGGGTGCCGGTCAGCTGCATGCCGTCGCCGGAGTCGCCGGCGAAGCGGATGGTGACACGTTCGAGCTCTTCAATCTGGTGTTCGGGCTTGAGCTGCGCTTCAGTAGTCATGGGTCTCTGCTTCTATCCACCCTCTGGTTGCTCCATCACCTGGTGAGGGCGAGGAGGCAGGTTCAGGACGTCTTCGGGGTATGCCTCGGCGAGGTCTCGCAGGAGGTCGCCCAGCCGCAGCACCCCCACAACCCAGTTGCCTTCCACCACAGGCAGATTCCGGTAGTGGTGCTGCTGCATCAGGGCGATTGCTTCGGCCACCGTCCCTGTGGAGGCAATCACCCGGGGCTGCTTCGTGAGCACCGAAGCACTGAGCGGCTGGTCCCAGTCGAACCCATCCACCATGCATTTCGTAAGGACGTCGCGTTCCGTGAAGATCCCCTGGAGTTGACCCTGCTCCACAGCGAGGACGCAGGACGTCCCCAGTCGGTTCATGGTCTCGACGGCCTTCCGGACGGGAATGAATGGCGAAACGGTGGCTGGCTCGCTGAGGGTCAGCTCGGAGAGGCGTTGGTTGACGAACCGGCTGAGCCGGGTGCGATCCATCTGCGCTGTCGTTCGCCTGGATAGGTTTGTGCGGACCGGCGGACGCGAAGGCACACCGTGCGCGTTACTTCAAGTCTACGCGCTTTCGCAAACGCGTGCAGAGCAAGCCCCCGCGCGATTCCAGGGCGGCGAACGTCGGCACCCCCGATAGCCCGTACGACTCTTCCCTATTTCTCCGGGACGTCACCGGGCCGTCCCTGCAGCGCCCCGTTCCCGGGGCCGATATTCCGAATACGCCCTGCTACCTGCGGGACACGGGGAATCATGGCTTCCAAAGCGCAGATCCAGACGGTCAAGGCGGACTTTCTCGATCCGTCGCTCTACGAAGACACCGGCCTCTCCGGGGTCCCCCGGCTCAGCCGGGGGACCATTCTTGGAGCCCTCAGCCGCGCGTTCGACCTGGCCGAGGGGAGGAAGCCGGGGCACGCCCAGCGGGTCGCCTACATCGGCGTCTACCTCGCCAGCGACCTCGGGCTCGAACCGGCGCGCATCGAGGAGGTGTATTTCGGCTGCCTGCTCCACGACGTCGGGATGTCGGTGCTCGACCCGGTCAGCATTCAGGCTGCGCCGGTGGCGACGCGCTGGGCGCGGAATGGCCGGAGCAGCGCCGAGGTGCTCGTGCGGCCGTCGAGCGGCGGCTGGTCCGAGATTATTGAGACAATCGCCAGGCACTGCGAAACGGGAGCAGCCGTGGCGCGCCGCATGGGCTTCTCGGAGCCCGTCGCCGCGGCCGTGCTCGGTCACCACGATTGCTGGGACGGCTCCGGCAGGCCAGGGGCGCTCCGGGGCGATGCCGCACCGCTGGTCAGCCGAATCGTCGCCCTGGCCGACCGCTTCGAGACGCTGCTTGACGGCGATGCGCCGCCGCTCGCGCTCCGCAGGAGCGGCCCGGCGCTCGTGCGCGACATGGCCGGGCGGGAACTCGACCCGGAGCTGGCCCACCGCATGGCCGAGCTGGCCACCCGGGACGACTTCTGGATGGGACTGTACGACAACGATCTCGGCGCCGGGTTGATGGCGCTGAACTACGGCGGTGTGCTCGGGCGCGATGAGCTGTTCGAATTCCTGGGCGTCCTGAGCGACGTTGTGGATGTGCGAAATGGGCGGGAAGAGGGGTCGGGGCGGCGGATCGCGGACATGGCCCGGCGGGTCGCGCTTCACTGCGACATGACCGAGCGCCGCGCCGACCTCGTGAAGGTGGCCACCCTGCTCCACGACATTGGGACGCTCGGGGTGCCGGCACGGTACCTGCGGAAGCCAGATATCCTCAGCATCGATGAGATGTCAGCTGTCCAGATGCACCCCATCTATGCCCGGGACATTCTCGGGGAAATCCCCGGGCTCGGCGCCGCAGCCTGGTGGGTCGGCTGCCACCATGAACGCGTCGACGGTAAGGGCTACCCGGGCATGCTGGAGGGAAGCGAGGTGCCGGTCGAAGCCCAGATTATCGGCATGTGCGAAACCTTCGATGCCCTGACCAACGACCGCCCATACCGCCGCGCCCTCCCGCGTTCCGAGGCGTTTGAAATCATGCGCGGACTCGCCGGCAACCGTTTCGACTCCTACCTCCTCGCCCGCTTCGAAAGCGTGGCGGGGCCGTTCGACGCCTGAGACGGGCGCCAACCCGTCCGCAGGGGCACCTCCCGCAGCAAGGGGGCCGGCCAAGGCGGCCCCCTTTGCACGTTCGGGGCAACGGCGCCGCGCTACAATGGCCCGCCACGACCACCTCGCGGGGGTTCGTCGATGTCGACACGCGTCGTTTCTATCTCGCGGCAGGTTGGGACTGCGGGCGAAGAGGTCGCGCAGGCAGTTGCCAGCCGCCTGGGCTTCCGATATGTCGACTACCAGGTCATCCAGGAAGCGGCGGCTGAGGCTGGCGTCTCACCGGAGACCGTCTCTGAGGCGGAACACAGCCCCTCCCTCCTCACGCGCATCCTCGAGGCGCTCGCCCGCAACCCGGCGATGCCTGCCGCCGGCTGGGCTGACCCGGTTCCGCTGGCCACGAGCCCGCTCTACACCTCCGCAGACTACCGCCGCTTCCTGGAGGACGTGATTCGCGACCTCGCCGAGCGCGGCAGCTGCGTGATCGTCGGCCACGCTGCGCAGGTCATCCTTCGCGAACGGCCAGATACCGTCAGGGTCCTGGTGACGGGCTCGCCCAAATTCCGCGCACGGCGCATCATGGCGGGCATGGGCGTCGACGAAAAGGAGGCGCTCAAAATCATCGAAAGGACCGATACTGAGCGGCTCGACTACTTCCGCCGCTTCTACGACACGGGATGGTTGACTCCGAGCACCTACGACCTCTGCATCAGCACCGACCGCATCTCGCCGGGGCAGGCAGCCGACATCATCTTGCAGTTTGCCTCGCTGCCGCGATTGTCATTTTCCTGAGTCTCGGGCTCGCGGCAGGATGCGGCGGCAAGGAGGATGCGCCTTCGCCGCCGGTCACCTCCGCTGCTGAGCTCATCCCCGACCTTACCGATGCCGGCTTCCGGGCAGATACCAAAGGGAAGTTGCCCTCGCTGACACCGGAACAGGACGCGTACCTCGCCGTCTTCGCCGGCAGCAAGCCGGGCGTTTCGAGCGTGCGGGTCGAGGTGAACCTCCTGCCAAGTGCCGAGACGGCGTCGACGCAATTCGCGGCCATCGCCGATGCGCTCCGGAATCCCCCTCCCGACCTCTTCGGGCCGGGCACCACGCAGGCCGACGGGACCCCGGTCTACATCGCGGATGGCGTACGAAGTTATGTAACCGCCAGGCCGGACGGACAGGGGAACCTCGTGTATACGGATGCGTATCGCATGGGGAGGGTGATTGCGATCGTGTATACCCTCGGGAACGATGCCGAGGCCGTGGCGGCGGTGCGCAAGATGGTAGCCGAACGGATCGCCGCTCGCGCTCCCCGCTGAGGGTAGCTGCCTCGCGGGCCGCTCCGGTAGGATGCGGCGCATGACCCAGCCCCTCGAAGCGCGTGGACGCCGCCTTCCATTCGCCTTCACCGCGCTGGACCCGCGCATTCGCCGCGACGTCGTCTACCTCGAAGCCAGCGATACCGCGCAGACGTTCGGCATCCTCTACCGCCCGCCCGACCGCGACCCGCGCACGGTCGTCTACCTGATGCATCCGCGCGGGGAGTTCACCCGTCACTACGTTGTACCGGGGCTGACTGCGCGGGGCTATGCGGTGTTCGGCCAGAACAGCCGCTACCTGAACAACGACACTGACATGGTCCACGAGCGCATCCTGCTCGATATCGCTGCGGGGATGCGCTGGCTTCGCGGGCAGGGCTTTGAGCGGGTCGTCCTGCTCGGGAACTCCGGGGGCGGGTCGCTCCTCGCCTTTTACCAGTCGCAGGCATCGCGCCCGTCCGCAGCGCGCCTGTCGTCGACACCCTCGGGAGAACCAATTGACCTGGCGTCCGAGCAGATGCCGCCCGGCGACCTGTACATCGCCGTCGCCGCGCACCTCGGCGAGGGCCGGTTCATGCTCAACGTGCTTGACCCCAGCGTCACCAACGAGTCCGACCCTGCGAGCTACGACCCTCGCTGGGACATGTACAACCCCGACAACGGGTACCGGCCCTTTCCCGAACCGAGCAGCTACGACCCCACATGGCTGGCGGAATACCGCAAGCAGCAGCGCGAGCGCAGCCTGCGCCTCGACGCCATCGCGCGCGAGTACCTCGCCGAGCATGCTTACTTCCGCGGCGAACTGCGTTCCGACCGCTACGCGGCACTTCCCGCGGCCACGCGCAGCCTGATTGTGCGGCGTGCCCGACTCGGCCGCTACATGGTCATCTACCGGACGCTGGCGAACCCCGCGTACCTCGACCCATCCATCGACCCGAGCCGGCGACCCCTCGGGAGCATCTTTTCCCCCGGCGACCCCATTATCGGCAACTACGGGTACGGCGGACTTGCGCGCGTGATGACGCCGCGGGGATGGCTCAGCACCTGGAGCGGCACCAGCTCGCAGGCCGACCTGCCCGAGACTATCGCCCACGTGAAGATCCCGACCCTCATTGTGTTCGCAGACGGCGATTGCGACATTTTCCCTTCCGAACAGCGGGAGATCTTCGAAAAGTCGGGCGCCACGGACAAAGCCCTCGTCACGCTCGAGTGGGCCGACCACTATCTCAACCCGGTCGGCGAAGAGGGCCGCGGGCAGGCTGACCCGCGCGAGCGCCTCATTGACCTCATCGTGCCGTGGATCGAGGAGCGCATCGGAGAACCATGAAGCAGCGGCCAGGGGCCGTAGCGGCCGCCGCTGGTAGCCTGGGCAGAAACAAGCCGTCCCCCGCAAGTGGGTGCCCACGAACCGGCCGCCCTCGCGACCCCGGGGAGAGCCCGGGGGGTTGACCACACGGCGAATCAGGGGCCTACAATCCGCCGATGCTCGCCCGCGTCCTGAGCTGTGCGGTCGTCGGGCTCGAAGGCGAGCTCGTCCAGGTCGAGATTGACATTACGCGCGCCCAGCTCCCGGCAGTGACCGTCGTCGGGCTGCCGGACACCGCGGTCCAGGAGTCGCGCGAACGGGTCCGGGCCGCTATCCGGAACAGCGGGCTCGCCTGGCCGGCCAACAATCGCATCACCGTCAATCTCGCACCGGCGGACCTTCGCAAGGAGGGGCCCGCCTATGACCTCCCCATTGCCATCGGCATCCTGCTCGCCTCCGGCCAGGTTGAAGGCACCGTAACCGACGCCGTCTTCATCGGCGAGCTGGCGCTCACCGGCGACGTACGCCCCGTCCGCGGCGTGCTCCCCATGGCGATGACGGCGGCCGCGCATGGGGTCCGCCGGGCATTCGTCCCCGCCGCCAATGGCGCTGAGGCGGCGTTGGTCAGCGGCCTCACTGTGTATCCCGTGGATTCGCTCGCGAGCGTCGTCGCTCACCTGAACGGAACCGTACCGTTGCCGGTGTGCACGGCCCCGCCCCCGGCTGCCATCGATGACCCGGCCTGGGTCGCAACCGACTTTGCCGACATCGTTGGGCAGGAGCATGTCAAGCGGGCGCTCGAGGTTGCGGCAGCTGGTGGCCACAACGTCGTCATGAAGGGTCCTCCGGGCAGCGGGAAGACGCTGCTTGCCCGGGCCGTCCCCGGGATCCTCCCGCCGCTGACTACCGGCGAAGCGATGGAGGTGACGCGCATCTACAGCGTCGCGGGACTGCTGAGTCCAGGCACTGGGCTCGTGACCGCCAGGCCGTTCCGTGCGCCACACCACACTATCTCGAACGCCGGGCTGATCGGCGGGGGGTCGATCCCCCGCCCGGGCGAAATCACCCTCGCCCACCGCGGCGTGCTCTTCCTCGACGAGCTGCTCGAGTTCGACCCGCACGTGCTCGAAATGCTGCGCCAGCCGCTCGAAGACAAAACGGTCACCATCGCCCGGGCAAAGCAGGCGGTGACCTTCCCTGCGAGCTTCATGCTGTGCGCTGCCCTGAATCCGTGCCCGTGCGGCTACCTTGGCGACCCCGAGCGTGCCTGCACCTGCCCGCCAACCGTGGTGAGCCGCTACCAGCGCCGGCTGAGCGGCCCGCTGATGGACCGGATCGACCTCTTCGTCGATGTCCCGCGGGTGCCGTTCGAGAAACTGAGCGCCGCCACGCGTGGAGAGCCTTCAGCTGCGGTGCGCGAACGGGTGACCGCGGCGCGGCAGGTCCAGGCGCGGCGTTTTGCCGGAACGCGGACCGCCACCAACGGCGAAATGACGGCGGCCCAGGTGCGGGATTTCGCCCAGTCGGAGATGGAGCCAGCCGCTGCCGACCTGGTGAAGCGTGCCGTCGAGCGGCTGAACCTGTCGGCCCGGGCATTCCACCGGGTCCTGAAGGTGGCGCGGACGATTGCCGACCTCGCCGGTTCCCCGACAATCACGGCGGCGCACATGGCCGAGAGCATCCAGTATCGGGCGCGGATGGACTGACCAGGCCGGGCGCAACACCCGGAACCAAGGGATTTGGAGGCGAGGGCGACAGGCCGTGACGACTTTCGAACATATGTGTTGACAGTAGTACATGTGTTCGTCTACGCTGCCGACCAGCTTTCGAACGGATGTGCGCATCATGGTCAATCCCGCCCTCACCATCCTTGTCGACCTCATCCTGGTCGGCAGCGCGCTCGCCATCGCGGCCTCGATGATGGCCGAGGCATGGGGCGAACGCCGTCCTCATGTTGGGGTGGGAGGCACCAGTCGCCCCACCGTAGCCTGCAAGAAAAGGGCTTCAGCCAGGACGTCCAGGACCCGATACGCCGTCGGTCGAGGTCGCGCAGCCTGAATCAGGGCGCCGTCCGACGCAGCGGGACGGTCTGCTCGTCGGGCAGCGGTTTTCGCCGCCGCTCCTGCACCCGCTCAACGGACCGCACGCCGCGGATAATTTCAATCCGCGACAGCAGTCGCGAAAGCTGTTCGATGCCAGTGGTTTCGAGTGTGGTCGTGATGGTGACCGAGCCGTCGCCGTTCTCGATGGTTCGAACACCGACCATGTTGACCTTCTCGTCGGTCACGACCGTCGTGATGTCCCGGAGGAGGCCGACCCGGTCCCACGCCTCTATCCGCACCGACACCGGGTAGGTCCGGGTAACTGTGCCCCACTCGACCTCGACGATCCGTTCGCGTTCGGCTTCGTTGAGGACATTGAGACAGTCGGCCCGGTGGACACTGACGCCTCGGGAGCGGGTGACATACCCGATGATCTGGTCGCCCGGGACCGGATTGCAGCAGCGGGCCATGGTGGTGAGCAGGTTGCCCACCCCAAGGACGCGCATTCCGGGGCCTCCGAGCTTGGCCGGTTCCTGCTTCTGCGGGAGCTCAGGCGGGGTCTCTGCCTCCGCCTCCTCCCGCTCGATGACGGCCGCGACCTTGCGGGCGATGCTGTTGGTGCTGATGCCCCCGTAGCCGATCGCTGCGAGGAAGTCTTCCCAGCTGGTGTAGTTGAAAAGAGATAAGAGCTGTTCCTGCCGCTCCGAAACGTCCCAACCAAGCCGTTTGAGCTCTTTCTCGAGCATCTCCCGGCCGCGCTCGATGTTCTCGGCCCGCTCCTGTTTCCGGAACCACTGCCGGATCTTCTCCCGCGAGTGGGCCGTGCGGATGTAGCCGAGATTTTGATTGAGCCAGTCGCGAGAGGGCCCCTTGCTGGTCCGGCTCCGCAGAATTTCGACGACGTCGCCGGTTTTCAGCGGTGAGTTGAGCGGCACCATTCGGCCATTCACCTTCGCGCCTACCGTCTGGTGCCCGAGGTCGGTGTGGATGCGATAGGCAAAGTCCAGAGGGGTTGCCCCGGCCGGGAGGTCCAGCACATCGCCCTTCGGCGTGTACACGAACACCTGGTCGTGAAAGATGTCGGTTTTGACCGATTCCACAAATTCGTCGGCGCCGGCCAGGTCGCGCTGCCATTCGATGAGTTGCCGCAGCCAGGCGATACGCTCCTCGTCGCGGCCTGCCTGCCTCCCGCCCTCCTTATACCGCCAGTGGGCGGCGACGCCGTATTCGGCAACCCGGTGCATCTCCCAGGTCCGAATCTGGATCTCGAGCGGCCGGCCGCCTGGCCCCACTACGGTGGTGTGGAGCGACTGGTACATCGAGTCCTTCGGGTTCCCGATGTAGTCGTCGAACTGTCCGGGAATGGGCCGCCAGAGGGCGTGGATCACGCCCAGGGCGTGGTAACACTCGGAGACGGTATCGACGAAGACCCGCATGGCCAGGAGGTCGTAGATCTGGTCGAAGCTCTTCGACTGGGCCGAGTAGCGGCGCATCTTCTGGTAGATGCTGTAGATATGCTTCGCCCGCCCGGTGACCTCCGCCTTGATGCCGGCCGCTTCGAGGTGCTCCTTCAGGATGGCTGAGGCTTCCGCGATGACCCGCTCGCGGGTGACGCGCTTCGAAGCGAGCAGCTCCGCAATCTCCCGGTACTTCTCGGGCTCCAGGTAGCGGAAGGCAAGATCTTCGAGCTCCCACTTAATCTGCCAGACGCCGAGCCGGCTCGCGAGCGGCGCGAAAATCTCCTGCGTTTCGAGGGCGATGCGCCGCTGCTTTTCGGGCGGAAACGCCCAGAGCGTCCGCATGTTGTGCAGGCGGTCGCACAGCTTGATGAGGACGACGCTTAGGTCCTCAGCCATGGCGAGGAACATCTTGCGCAGGTTTTGGGCCTGCGTTGTCCCCCGCATGGGATCGAGCTCGGCAACGTTCATCGGGAGCTTGTCGAGCTTGGTCAGGGCGTCGACGAGCTTCGCGACGCGCGGCCCGAACCGTTCCGCAATTTCCTCGTTCCGAACGCCGCAGTCCTCCTGGACATCGTGCAGGAGGGCAGCTGCGATAGCGAGGTGATCGAGTTCGAGGTTGGCGACGAGTTCGGCGACTGCGACCGGGTGCGTTATGTAGGGGTCGCCGGTCTTCCGGAACTGCCCTTCATGATGGCGGGCTGCAAATTCGAAGGCGTCGCGGATGATGTCGAGGCGCTCAGCCGGGAGGTACTTGCCCGCGCGCTCCAGCAGGGCGTCAATCGTGACGCTGGCTACGGCGGGCTCTCCTTGGCTGACGGACATTGGCAGCAGCCTCTTTGCCGGGGGAAACCTTCTTCTTATCCTAGCATGCATTCAGCGCCCCACGTCAGGACATCCCATGACCCGATTCCAGGCTCCCCGCGGCACGCAGGACGTCCTGCCCGCGATGCAGCCCTACTGGCAGGCCGTCCTTGATGCGGTCCGCGAAGTCACCCGGCTCCACGGCTTCCAGCGCATCGATACCCCCGTATTCGAAGATGCGCGCGTTTTCGAGAAGGGGAGCGGCGACTCGACCGACATCGTCGAAAAGGAGATGTACGTCTTCGAAGACCGGGGCGGCGACCGCCTTGCCCTGACACCGGAGGGAACCCCGGCAATCGTCCGCGCCTACCTCGAGCACGGAATGGCAAGCTGGCCGCAGCCCGTGCGCCTTTACACCACCCACCCGATGTTCCGGTACGACCGGCCGCAGAAGGGCCGCTACCGCCAGCACACGCAGTTTGATAGCGAGGTGCTGGGCTCCAGCGACCCGCTCGTCGATGCTGAGGTCATCACGATGCTCTGGCGGCTGTACGGCATGCTCGGAATCCGGAACATTACCGTGCGCCTCGGTTCGCTCGATGACCTCGAACCCCGGCGCGCCTACATTCGTGACCTGAAGGAGTATTACCGGCCCCACCTCGCGAGCCTTTCCGAGGACAGCCAGCGGCGATTCGAGCGCAACCCGCTCCGCCTGCTCGACAGCAAGGATGAACGCGACCTCCCGTTCAAGGAGGGCGCTCCCAAGCTTATCGACCGGCTCAGCCCCGCGGCCCGCGAGCACCACGAGGCCGTGATGGCCGCGCTGAGGGCGGCAAACGTGAAGTTCCTGGTCGACCCGCTGCTGGTCCGCGGGCTGGACTACTACAACCGCACCGTCTTTGAAGTGGTGCCCGACGACGACGAGCGGGCACAGGGGACCATCGGCGGCGGGGGCCGCTACGATGGGCTGGTCGAGCTGCTCGGCGGCCCGCCGACGCCGGGCATCGGCTTTGGGACAGGCATTGAGCGCATCATCCTCGAGATGCAGAAGAACGGCATTACCTTCGAGCCATCCCCCGCAGCCGAGGCGTTCATCGTGCACCGGGGCGAGGGCACCGCGACCGCGGCAATCCAGCTGGCGACGGCACTGCGCGACCTCGGGGTGGCAACGGTGGTCGGCGAGGGCGACCGGTCGTTTAAGGCGCAGTTGCGGTCGGCGAACGCGGCCGGCGCCCGGATTGCCCTCATCCTCGGCGAAGATGAGCTGGCGAATGGGGTCGTGCTGCTGAAGCCGCTCGCGGGTGAGGGCGAGCAGGAGCCGCAGCCGCTCGCAGCCGCGCCCGCAGAGGTTGCCCGCCGCCTGCGCGGGTAGCCCCTGGTTCCGTTCCCCTTTACGTTCCAGCGGCTACGATCATCGAATGCCGGCACAGGAGTCTCCGCCTGAGCGCGACCTGTATGAGGTGCTCGAGGTTTCGCCGAACGCCAGCCAGGAGGTCATCGAGGCGGCCTATCGGAGCCTCTCGGCTCGGTACGGTGCGGACCCCGACCCGAGAATCCGCGAGCGGCGCCGCGAACTCGATGCGGCGTGGGCTGTCCTGGGAGACCCCCGGAGGCGGGCCGAGTACGACGCCGGCCGCCGCGGCGCCCCTGCGGCGACCGTGGTCGCCGACGCGCCGCCGCCGGGCACGGTTGTCGTGTGCCCGCGCGATCCCGGGGTCGAAACTGCCCTGCGCTGCAGCCGCTGCGGAACCCCCATCTGCCCCCGCTGCCTTGTGCAGACGCCCGTCGGCGCGCGTTGCCGGGATTGCGCCCGGATCGCCAGGAACCCGATTTACACGCTCACTGCTGGCGGGATGGTTCGGGCGGCAGCGGCCTCGCTCATCGGCGGAGTTGTGATGGGGCTCGCCTGGGGCCTCATTCTCCTGCCGTTTACGTTCGGATTCTTTGCGATCTTCGTCGGCGCTGGGCTGGGGTATGCCTTCACACGGGTGCTCGAGGTTGCCACCGGACGGAAGCGGGGCCCCGCGGTCGTTGCCTTCGCTATCGCCGGCATTGTCATCGCCTGGGGCGTGATGGCGCTGCTGGTTCCGCAGGTTTGGCTGTACGGGGTGCTCCCTGCGGGAATTGGCGCCTACCTGGCCTATATGAACCTGCGCTGAATGGGGGGCCGCTACCGGACGACGAAGCTCATCGCGCCGATGAAGCCGAAGCTGATGAGCCCGACAACGAGGATGCCGAGCAGGTCCCGCCGCACGTAGCCGTAATCGCGGTTCACATGATGGAGCGGTCGACCGACCGGTGCACGCCGACTTGGGGCCGCCTGAGGGGCTGCCCGGACTGGGGTCGGACGGGGCAGCGAGGCGGCAGGGACATCAATCCGGCGTCGGCGGCGCGGGCGATCGCTGGTCACAGGGCGATGCTACCGCCCGGGCATCCAACGCTCCAGCCGGGCTCAGACTTCCTTAATGGCGATGTCGATGGTGAACTCGCCGAACGAAACGACGAGCGGCACGACCAGGCGAGTGAGGTTCAGCGTTGCAATGCTGCTGCCCTTGCCGAGCAGGAGGACCGGCGGCGACATATCGCTCGGGAACCCGTTCCGCTCGAGCGCAATGCTCGCCTGGCCGGTAATCATGTTCGCCAGCTCAGCAATGGCGCTTTGCGGAAGCGAGTCGAATTGCTGAACCTGTTCACCGATCATCCGCGAGGCAAACTGCATCGCGGTGGCCTCCGTCATCGAATAGATGACGAGTCCTGCAACCCCGCCCGTAATGGCGATGAGCACGGAGACGTCGTTCGTCGTCTGGGGGGAGCGGACCCGATGGAGCTGGCCGCGGGTCACCTTTTCGCCGCACTCCTGCTGGATGACGCGGGCTGCTGCCTCGACGAACGGGGCAACGAGTTCGATGCGCGCTTTGTCGCCTGCTTCTGCGGCGGCCTGCGCGGCTTCGGCAACGGTGATACGGGCGTGCATGGAATCCTCCTGTTAGACGAGGGATGGCGTTGCAGTCGGCCGCCGCGCTCACCCGACCTGCAACGTGCGGCCGAGGTCGCAGGCGTAGGCGCCGAAGTCGTCGATATCGCGAGAGGTGATTGTTACCGTGGACGGAAGCATCCCGTACTCCTCGAGCCGCATGGCCAGCTCCCATCGTGCCCAGGTCTTCAGAAGCGTGGCCTTCTCGACGGGTGCGAACCGCGCACGTGTCATCTGCTGGACGAGCTTCCGGTGCGCGTCCTGTGAGATCAGCACGGTGACGGTCGACATCCCGGCACGGCCGCCATCGACCTTGAAGACGAGACGGTGGAACCCGGTCCCGCCGTTCATAATCTCCGACGACATGAGGACCGCGCGGATGGGAATCGTGCTAGCCATTGGCGCCATCCCCAAAGGGTCTCACCCATCCATCATCGTCAACGAGTCCCGTCACCTGTAGCGCGAGTTTTCGGCCACGTGTGCCCGGGATGCCAGCGAAGCGCTCGCAGTTGCCGACCATCACCCTGAGCGGATCCTCGACCTCCTGGTCGAGGACGATGATGTCTCCCGGTTCCAGCCGGGCGAGGTCGACTGCCGGTACCCGCGCTCCGCCGAGAATCGCCCGGACCAACACGTTCATCGGGAGGACCTGCTCCTCGCGGACTCGCTCCTCTTCCTTCGCGCGCCGGGACGGCCGGTTATCGAACAGGCTCTGTCCGGTCAGTTTCGGCAGGATTTGCTCGAGGATCGTGAGCGGGAAACAGAGGGAAATGCCGCCTGTTTGTTCCGCCAGCCGGATTTCATACCAGGCAGTGATAACGAACTCCGAGGGCGGGATGGCGTGCATCACCTGCGGGCCAAGGGCGAGTTCGGATACGTCGGGAGTCAGCTCGACGATGCGCGCCCAGGGCTCGATCAGCGAGCGCGCCACGTCCATGCCGATATGGCGGATGAGCGCGATCTCGATATCCGTGAGGTCGCGATTCAGGACCCGCGGTGCGCCCTTTCCTTTGCCGCCGAGGAGGCGGTCGATGATCCCAAAGGCCACATCCAGGCCGAAGGCGGTTACCGCGTACCCTTGCAGCGGGGACATATCGATGATGATGACCACCGACTGGGTGCCAAGCTGGCTGACGTACTCCTCGTAGATGCCGCGTTCGAGCGCGCTGAGCCGCGACTCGACCGGGGCCCGGAGGCGTGCCGAGAAGTTCGCGGCCATGGAGCTGGCCACACCCTGCTGAATGATCTGCAGTCCGCGGAGCTGCTCCTTCGACAGCTTTTCGGGATGGCGGAAATCGTACGGCTTGACGCGGCGCCCGCCGGAGTCCTTCCGGGCAGGGGGCGGGATCGCGACGATGGTGTCAGCGTCGAGCTGGCTGACATCGGCGCTGAGGAGCGCATCAATCTCGCGCTGGGTGAGGACGGCGTTCTCCGATGCCATTGGCAGCCTGCCTCCTCCAGCAGTGTCCCTGTATCGACTATCGGCACGAAATCCGCGGATTCCCTACCCCACAGGTGAAGAATCCCCCACGGCCGCGGGACGGGTTAGGGGAGATCCGGGGGCGCATTGGGGGAAGGTTCGGATGCCCGGGGGGACCGGAACGTTCGTAGCTTTCTGTAGCGCCCCGGTGCACAGCGCCGGGATTCTCATGGAGGTTTTCTCATGGCCAGGCCCGAAACTGCCGCTGATTCGACTGGGCTTCCCGCCAGCGAAGAGCACGTCGTGATCTTCAAGCTCGCCGAAGAGTACTACGCCCTCGATATCCAGGCCGTCCAGGAGATTGTGCGGATGCAGACCATCACCGCGATCCCGGGCGCCGATTACTGGGTGGAGGGGATTACCAACCTGCGCGGCCGAGTCGTGCCGGTCGTCGACCTCCGGAAGCGGTGCGGCGTGCCTGCCGGCGAATACACGCCGGAAACCCGCATCGTCGTCGTCAATAGCGCCAACGGGATGGTCGGCCTCATCGTCGACGCGGTGAGCGAGGTGATGCGCATTCCCGGTGACCAGATCGAGCCCCCTAGCGCAATCGTTGCCGGCGTCGACAACGTCTACCTCCGAGGGATTGCCAAGCTCGAGGACCGCCTGGTGTCGTTGATCGACCTGGACGGCGTATTGCCGGCCGCGGTGGAAGAGTACGCGGACCTCTCCCGCGCCGCCTGACGGGCTGCCCGGCGGACCGGGCGTACCGACCCTTCCCCGTGACCTTTCTCCGTGTAGGAGCGCCGCCGCATGCCCAACTCAAAAGGTACTCCCCTCCAGTTCGACCTCGATGACGACGACCTGAAGCTCTTCCTGGAAGAAGCTGAGGAGCAGATTGAGCTGCTCGACCAGTCGCTCGTCCAGCTCGAGGGTGAGCCCGACCCGGCGCTCGTGCAGCGCATCTTCCGGGCTGCCCATACGCTCAAAGGCTCCAGCGCCACCATCGGACACAAGAAGATGGCTTCGCTGACCCATGCGATGGAGACGGTCCTGGACGCCGTCCGGCAGGGCCGGCGTGCACCCACGTCGGACGTCGTTGACGCACTGCTCGCCGGGCTCGACGCGCTCCGTGTGCTGGCCAACGAGGTCGTCACCCGCGTCGACTCGGGCGTCGAAACGGAACGGCTTGAAGCCGACCTGATGGCCGTGCTCGATGGCGAGGCGCCTGCCCTGGCCCCCGCCGATGTGGCTGCTCCGCCGGTTTACCGTGTCCCGGCAGGCGTGCTCGAGCCGTTTTGGGAGGACATTGAGCAGGGCCACGGCATCTCGTTTGTCGATGTGACCATCGCCAGCGACTGTCAGCTCCCATCGATCCGCTGCTACCAGGTGCTCCAGGAGATGGAGAGCATCGGCAAAGTCGCTGTCTGCTGGCCGGACCGTGATGTGATCGAGTCCGGAGGCGGCGAGTACCAGATGGCCGCGCTGCTCGTCACCCGCCACACCGACGAGCAAATTTCTGCAGCACTGAAAGCTGTCAGCGACGTCGCCGAGGTTCGCTGCAAGCCGGTGCCACCCGGTGAGGCGGCCGGCACAATCGAAGGCTTCAGGCACGAGCCGCAGCAGCTGCCGGAGCGGCGAGCGGAGACGGCTGTTCAGCGTCATGACTCCATCGCAGACGGGCCGCGACCGGCCGCCGGCCGAAAGGCCTCCCAATCTGTCCGTATTGACGTCGAACGCCTTGACGGGCTCATGAACCTCGTCGGAGAGCTGGTCATCGACCGTACCCGGCTACAGCAGGTGCGCGAACAGCTGAGCGGCGTCCTCCGCGATTCGAACCTCAGCGAGCTAATGGACAACTTCGAGGAGACCACCGCCCACCTGGCCCGCGTCACCGATGAGCTGCAGGACCAGATCATGCGGAGCCGAATGCTCCCGGTGCGGTCGGTGCTGTCCCGGCTCCCGCGGCTGGTACGGGACGTTGCGGTGAAGTGCGGGAAGAAGGTGGACCTGCTGACCGCCGGCGAGGAGACCGAACTGGACCGCTCGGTGATTGAGGAGATTTCCGACCCGCTGGTCCACATCCTCCGCAACGCTGTCGACCACGGCATCGAGTCGCCCGAGGAGCGCCGGGCTGCCGGCAAGCCGGAGACCGGGACAATTTCGGTTACTGCCTGGAACCAGGAGACCTACATCTACCTTTCGGTTCGCGACGACGGCCGCGGGATCGATACGGCCGCGCTGCGCAGAAAAGTCGTCGAGAAGGGGCTGATGAGCCGAGAGGCCGCCGAGGCGGCGCCCGACGACCAGGTCGTCCAGTGGATTTTCATGCCGGGCCTCTCGACCGCGAAGGAAATCACGGACGTCTCGGGCCGTGGTGTCGGCATGGACATCGTCCGCACGAACATTGAGCGCCTGAACGGCCAGATTACCGTCAGCAGCACGCCCGGCAAGGGCACCGAGGTCATCATCCAGCTGCCGCTGACGCTGGCGACGACGAAGGCGCTCATGGTGTCGGCCAACGGGACCGTGTACGCGATCCCGCTTGTCTCGGTCACCGAGGCGCTGTCGGACCGGGGGGCCGACGTCCACACGGTCGGCGGGCGGAAGATGCTGCGGCTCCGCCAGCGCCTCCTGCCGATGATCGACCTGGCCGCCGCGCTGGGCGACCACCGGCCGCGGGTGCTGCCGACCGACGGCTACTTCGTCGTGGCCGCTCGCCACGGCGACCGCCAGGCCGCGTTCATCGTCGACCGGCTGCTCGGCGAGCAGGACGTGGTCGTGAAGTCGCTGGGCGACATGCTCGGAGCCAGGAAAGGGCTGACCGGCGCCACGATCCTTGGCGACGGAACGCTCGGCCTCATCGTTGATATCGCCAGCCTCGTCAACGAACAGGCTGCCATGGCCGTCCCGGCATGACGGTTGCCCGTGCCGACATTCATACCAGAGGGAGGAACCTGTGGCCGTCGATGACCTGATACCAACGCTGACGCTGGTCGCAGCCGATGGGGCGACCCGCGCGGGCCGAGGCCTGAGCGGACTGATGGGCCAGGAGATCGCCATCCACGTGCCAAACATCCGGGTCGGCACCAAGGATGATGCCTGCGACGCGGTGGGCGGGGAGGATGCGGTCGTCCTCGGCTCGTACCTGTCAATTTCCGGGGACATCACCGGGCACGTCATGCTCCTGTTTCCAGAGCCGCGCGCCCTTGAATGCGTCGACTTGATGGTGGGCAACCCGCCCGGGACAACCAGCGAGCCGGATGAGATGTCCTGCTCGGCGATTGCGGAGCTGGGGAACATCGTCGGCTCGGCGTTTGTCAATGCCCTGGCCGACCGGCTCAATCTTATCCTGCACCCCAGCCCGCCGCAGGTCATTCACGATATGGCCATCGCGCTCGTGGAGACGGTTTACGCGGAAGTCCTCTCGCAGGGGGGCGACGTGGTCATGATGGACGCCGTCTTCGAGGACCAGAAGGGTCAGACTGCCGGGCTCCTGATCGTGGCACCCGACCCTGCCTCACTGGGGGCGCTTGAGAGGGTAGCAGCATGACAGCGGTCACTGCCGAAGCCCGAAGAGTCTCGGTGGGCATCGGGCAACTGGCTGTCAGCCGCGACCCGAACGACATCCTCGTTGCCTATGGCCTGGGCTCCTGCGTCGGCATCAGCTGCTACGACCCGGAAGCGAAGGTCGCAGCCCTGGCGCATATTCTTTTGCCCTCTTCGGACGGCAAACGGGTAGACGACCGGGAGCCAGCCAGGTTCGCGGACACCGGCGTGGACCTCCTGCTCCAGCGGCTCATTGAGTCTGGAGCCGTAAAGCGGCGGCTGGTCGTCAAGGTTGCAGGCGGAGCTGCGGTGCTCGGCGCCGCCAACGCAGAGAAATTCAAGATCGGCGTCCGGAATGCCGAAGCCATAACCGAACGGCTGAAGCACCACGGCATCCGCGTGGTCGCGGCGGACCTCGGAGGCACGAAAGGCCGCACGATGGAGGTCCACGTCGCCACCGGCAAAACCTTCGTCCGAACGGCCGCTTCACAGGCCAGCGAATTGTAGGAGACAAGCGATGGCAACCATTCTCGTTGTCGACGATGCCGCCTTCATGCGCATGAGGATGTCGAAGATCCTCACGGAGGCCGGGTACGAAGTTATCCAGGCGGAGAACGGGCTGGAGGCGCTCGAGAAGTACCAGGCGGTGAAGCCCGACGCTGTCCTGATGGACATCACCATGCCGGAGATGGACGGCCTGACGGCGCTCAAAGAGATTCGGAAGGTCGACCCGAACGCAAAGGTCGCAATGGTGACGGCGCTTGGTCAGCAGCAGATCGTGCTGGAGGCCGTTAAGAACGGGGCGAAGGACTTCCTTGTGAAGCCGGCGGAGGCCGACCGCGTCCTTGCCGCCGTCTCAAAGCTCTGCAACTAACCGGGAGGGTCGGCCGTGGCATTCCCTGCACCATCCCCCGCGCGGCCCATTCGCGTCCTGATCGTGGACGACTCAGCGTTCATGCGCCGGGCCATCGAGCGGCTGCTGACGGCGCACCCGGGCGTCCAGGTCGTGGGACACGCCACGGACGGGCTCGATGCAGTCAAGAAGGCGCTCGAACTCCGGCCCGACGTCATCACGATGGACGTCGAAATGCCGCGGATGGATGGTGTGTCAGCAGTCCGGGAGATCATGCAGGCCGTCCCGACGCCGATTGTGATGGTCTCGACCCTGACCCACGAAGGGACAGAGACCGCGATTCGCGCGCTGGAGGCCGGCGCGGTCGAGTGTGTCGGGAAGCCTTCCGGTCTTAGCGCCGACCTGGTGAATGTCGGGGAGAAGCTGTTCGAAGCAGTGCAGCGCGCGAGCCATGCGCGCGTCCTCAAGCGCAGACTGGCACCTGCAGCTCCTGCCGCTGCTCCCTTCCGTCCACCAGTCCGGCTGCCCGTGGCGGCCGGTCAGACCCCCGCGAACTACGTGGTGGTGATCGGCTCCTCCACCGGCGGACCGCCGGCGCTCACCCAGGTCATCCCCAATCTCCCGGCGGGGCTGAACGCCGCAGTTATCGTTGTGCAGCATATGCCGCCCGGCTTTACCGGCGCCCTCGCGCGGCGGCTGGACGGGATGTCTCCTCTCCCGGTTGCGGAAGCACAGCAGGGCGACCAGCTCGTCCACGGGAAGGTGTTCGTGGCTCCGGGCGACTACCACCTGCTGGTAGGCCGCGACCGCCGGGTTCGGCTGGACCAGGGCCCGACGGTCCACGGCGTACGCCCGAGCGTCGATGTCACCCTGTTCTCGGTGGCGGAGGTGTTCGGTGGCTCGGTGAGCGTCGCGATCCTCACCGGCATGGGCCGCGACGGCGCCGACGGGGCAGCCCGGGTGGAGGCAGCCGGTGGGCACGTCTTCGCGCAGGACGAAGCGACCAGCGTCGTATACGGGATGCCGCGCGTCACGTTTGAGCGGACGCGCCATGCGCGCCAGCTGCCGCTCGATCGTATCGCGCAGGCGCTCGCGGCCAGCGTGCCGGGGAGGCAGGCATCATGAAGGAGATTGAGCACGACCCCCAGTGGCTCTCGTTCCGACGGGCGCTCGAGGCAGCTATCGGCGTCCCGCTGGGCCAGTACAAAGAGCCACAGATGAAGCGGAGACTGGCTTCGCTCATGACCCGGCGCGGCATCACGTCGTGGAGCGCCTTCGCGCGCGCCATTGGGAACGACCCGAAGCTGCTCGACGAAGTCCGGGACACGCTCACCATCAACGTCAGCGAGTTCTTCCGCCAGCCCGAACGGTTCCGCGAGCTCGAGACGAAATGGTTCCCCCAGCTCCTCCGCGAACGGCGCACCCTCAAGATCTGGAGCGCGGGGTGCTCGATCGGCTGCGAACCGTATACGGTCGCGATGATCCTTGACCGGATGGACTCTGCCGGCCGTCACAGCATCCTCGCGACCGACGTCGACATGCCCATCCTCTCCCGCGCGAAAGACGGCTCCGGCTACCTCCCGTCGGAAGTGCGTTCGGTGCCCCCCGAATACCTCAAGAAGTACTTCATCCAGGAGGACGGCACGTACCGGGTGGTGGACGCCATCCGGCGCAAGGTCACCTTCCGCCGGCATGACCTGCTGAAAGACCCGTACCCATCCGACCTCGACCTCATCCTCTGCCGGAACGTCGTCATCTATTTCACTGACGAAGCGAAACAACACATCTACGCGGGATTCAGCAGGGCGCTGCGGCCGGGAGGCGTGCTGTTCGTCGGTGGGAGCGAGATGATTATGCGGTCAGGCGATATCGGGCTCAGGACAGCCGGCGTGAACCTGTATCAGCGGGCAGCCTAGGCGGCTCGATCAGCTCGGGCGCGAACCGTACTGCCGCCAGCCACGCGGCGACCGCGCAGGCCATGCCGGCGAGCAGGTCGGCCACATAGTGCTCGCCGAGGTAGACGAGCGAGACTGCCATAACCGCGCAGTACGCAAGCAGGAGCGGTGCGAACCGCGGCAGGTGGCGCCGTCCCCAGAGGTACATGGCGAATGTCACCGCCATGTGAATTGACGGCATGGCAGCCACAGAATTCGGCTCGCCGAGCGCGGCATACAGCGACGAGTACGCGCTGCCATGAATGGAGCCTCCGACGTAGTCCATGATCCGCCGGACGCCGGCCAGCTCCCCAACCTCGGACGCAAACCACGGCGGCGCCGTCGGCACAACGAAAAACAAGATGAGACCCAGCCACATCGTCCCGACGGTGAGCAGCGCGAAGCGCGGGAAGTGGCGCCGCTGAAGGACGAAGACGCCGACGGCCAGCGCGTGGGGCGCCACGAAGAACGACCAGTGCGTCGCCACGGCGAGGTAGTCCAGGAGGCCGATGTCGCGCGGGTCAAAGAAGCGGTGCTGCAGCCAGAGGGTCGGGTCCGTGCCGAAAAAGAGCCAGCGGTCGAACGAGATGGGGTAGGCGACCCGCACGGGAGCGCCGGCTTCATCTGCGTAAGCGCGGAGGAGAGTGTAAACGAAGATACCGGCGACGTAGATGAACCACCAGCGCCGAACCCGTCGCTGCCGCGCTTCAGGCAGCCAGAGGGCAAATGCAAGGCCCACGAGCAGAAAGCCGAACCAGGTATGGTCCTGCCAGGTACGCGTGGCGACGGTCCCGGTCATCGCGAGCAGAACGGCGGCCTGTGCGGCCAGCAGAACCCGGCCTGAGCGAGTCGCGGGCAGCTCGGGCAGGGGCGGTAGCTTCAGGCGGCCCCACCGGGCAGTCCCGCGAGATTCAGCAACGACCGACACGCCTACCAGCGTAGCCCGCGGTTTTCCCCAGCGGAAGGGTTGTGGCACGCTGTATTCGAAGGGAAAGGGCAGTGGTACGCTCGCTCGCCAGCTCGGCGCCCGGTTTCGCCGTCACCGCCATCTCGGTGGTGCTGCTATGGCAGGTGATCCCCTGGACGCCGACCGTCACCTCGCTCCGGGCGGCCGACCCGGTCTTCGTCGGGCTCGCTGTTCTTTGCCTCGTCGCGTCGCTCATTGCAAAGACTGTCCGGTGGCGCCTGCTCCTGCCCGAGGCATCGCCGGTGACGACGCCGCGCCTTTACCGCATTCTCCACATCAGCTTCCTGCTGAATAACGTCCTGCCGGCAAGACTCGGGGACGTCGCCCGCGTGGCGATGACCTCCCGGCAGCCAGGAATCCGGCTGGGCCACGTCCTCTCGTCGATGCTGACCGAGCGCGTCACCGACACGATCACCCTGATGTTGTGCTTTCTCGCGGTGGCCCCGTTCCTGCCCGTCCCGGCGCGGTACGAGGGTCTCAAGACTGCGGCGTGGGTCGTCATCGCGGGGCTTGCGGTTGCGATCGCAGTCGCTGGGGTTTTCCGCACCCGCCTCAACGCGGTGGCGCATTCGGAACGGCTGCGACGCCGGCTCCCGGCGAACCAGCGCGTCCGGGCGGAAGCGGCATCGTTCGTCGATGGAATCGCCCGGCTGTTTGCCCGCGACCGCGTCGTCCCCATCTGGGGCTGGTCATGGACGGCGTGGGTCGCTGCTTTCGCCATCAACTATCTGCTGATGAAGGCGCTGAACATCGACGCGCCGTTTGCCGTGGCCGTCCTGCTCACCTGCACGACCAACCTGGCGATGCTCCTCCCGAGTTCCCCGGGCGCTATCGGGGTCTTTCATATCGCTGCGACGGCATCGCTGCTCCCCTTCGGCGTTCCTGAGGCGCGGGCACTGAGCTTTGCCATCCTCGCGCACCTGGTCAACGTGGTCCCGGTGAGCCTCATCGGTGCGGCCCTGCTTGTTATCGGGCATGAACGGCTCTCGCCGTGGGCGCTGCGCCGCG
The DNA here is from genome assembly GCF_002563855.1 of Tepidiforma thermophila. Taxonomy (NCBI): domain Bacteria; kingdom Bacillati; phylum Chloroflexota; class Tepidiformia; order Tepidiformales; family Tepidiformaceae; genus Tepidiforma; species Tepidiforma thermophila. Next base: position 1,788,656 of record NZ_PDJQ01000001.1, on the reverse strand, counting down.
AGGCCGAGCTCGCGACGCAGCGGGCAAACGACGGCTGACGCTTACCCCCAGAGCTCTTGGGCTTCCCTTCGGAGCTCCGCCCGGAAATCCGGGTGGGCGATCGAAATCAGCTCTTCGGCACGCTGCCGGTGGTTCTTATCCAGCAGGCGAGCCACCCCGTACTCCGTGATGATGGTGTCCGCGAGGTAGCGCGGGATGGTGACGAGCGTCCCGGCTTCGTGCTTCGCGACAACCTTCGAGATGGTCCCGTCCATCGCGGTCGAGCGCATGACGGTGATGGCGCGGCCGTTCTTGCACATGGCGGCGGCCATGTGGGTATCGGGCTGGCCGCCCGTGCCGTTCACCATGTGGCCGCCGAACCGGTCCTCGCTCGCGATCTGACCGAGCAGGTCCACAGCGATGGCGCTGTTTATCGAGGTCATCTGGTGGTTCTGCGACATGAAGGCCGGGTTGAGGATGATGTCGTGCTGGTGCAGTTCGAAGGCCGGGTTGCCAGCGATGATCTTGAGGTCCTCACCGTCGCAGCCGGTCCACGCCACCGCCACGGACTTCCCCGGGAAGAGCGTCTTCTTCGAGCCGTCGACGATGCCCCGCGCCCACAGCTTTGCCAGGCCCGGTGAGCCGAGTTCCGTGTGGATGCCGAGGTGCTTCGCGTCGTCGAAGGCGCCCGCCAGGAACATCAGCTGGCTCGGCTGGCCGACACCAACCTGGATGGTGTCGCCGTCGCGGATGATCTGCCGCAGGTTGTCGGCGATGGCCTGGGCCGCTGGGTCGACCTCCGCGATGCCGAGCGCCGCCCCGAGGAGCGACGGCGGGAAGGTATGAAACGTCGTTTCGACGAGCGCGAGCTGGTCGGGCGTGGCCCGCTTCATGATGTCGAGCAGCGCCGGCCGGTCCTCCTCTTTCGCAAGAGTGCGGACGCGCTCCTCCATCGCCGGGATGTCGACCGGCTTCATCACGCCCTCGACGAAGGTCTCAATCTCGGAGACGTGCATCCAGACATCGCCGTATACCGGCGTAATGTTCGGGTCGACGATGGCGATGGTGTGCTTGCACCGCTTCGCGTAGCTCTTGCGCTGCCACATGTGCGGCCCGAAGTGGACGTAGCCATGCTCGTTCGGGGGGCTGCACGGGGTGAGGAAGACGTCGGGGATGCGGGCTTCCGGCCGGCCATTGTCGAAGGCCTTCATGCCGAGCATGAAGGTGTTCGGCAGGTAGGTTGCAATCTTGGCATCGTGGGCCGGCCGCATGGCATCGCCGATGAAGAGCTCGATCTCCCGCTCACCTTTGAAGAGGTCCGGGTTGAAGAGGTCCGGGTAGTTGGGAGCGAGGGTGCGGATATTGACGTTGCCGAGCTGCTTTGCCCGCTCGATGAACGCCTGCACCAGCGGGCCGGGGCACAGGATGGTGATGCCGACGAGGTCGCCTCCCTTGATAACCTGCATCGCCTCGTCGAGGGATTTCTGGCGCGACTTGTACTCGTCGCGCCAGTTCTGGTAGCGGACAGCCATAGGGCGCTCCTCCGTGAGATGTGCGGGCGGAAGGACCGCCCGGGCTGACGGGGGATTCTACCTGCCCGCATCGCAAGAGGCAGTTCACCCGGGCCGGTCACTCTGGTAGATTCCGCGTGCCGCCGGGCAGGCGGCAGAGCAGGAGGTGAATCCGATGCAGGCGCTGGATGACGTGCGCGTCCTCGACCTGACGCACCATATCGCCGGCCCCTACGCGACACGGCTGCTGGCCGACCTCGGCGCGGATGTGATCAAGGTCGAAAAGCCCGGAGGCGACATTGCCCGCATGCTCCCGCCCTTCAAAGGCGGCGAGCCCCATCCCGAGCGGAGCGGGCTGTTCTTCTACCTCAACTGCAACAAGCGATCGGTCGTGCTCGACCTGCGCGAACCAGCCGGGAAGGCTGCGCTCGAGGCGCTTGCGAAGCGGTCTCACATCGTGGTCGAGAGTTTCGCACCCGGCACGCTCGACCGGCTCGGGGTCGGTCTCGACTTCTTCCGCCGGATAAACCCTTCGCTGCCGGTGGTGTCCATCTCGAACTTCGGCCAAACGGGCCCCTACCGCGATTACCGGCTGAGCGAACTCACCCTCTACGGGTTCGCCGGCGAGATGTACTCCATGGGCTTGACTGAGCGGGAGCCGGTCAAGATGGCCGGCACCGCTGCGCTGTTCGAATCGGGTGCAGCGGCGTCCGTTGCAATTATGGCCGCGCTCTGGGCAGCAAAGCGGTTCGGCATCGGCCAGCACGTCGACATCTCGCTCGCGGAGACCCATTTCGGGGGAGTCGACCGGCGCCACGCGACTGCTATCGCCTACCAGTTCAGCGGACGGAAGACCATCCGGGCAGCCGGCGGCGGGGCCGGCATGCCCCAGGGCATCTATCCCTGCGCCGATGGGTACGTGGAGTTCACCAACGCAGCGCTCCGGCCGGACCGGGTCGATGATATGCTCGGCCACCCCGACTGGAACCAGCAGCCGCAGTTCCAGGACCCGGTCAAGCGGCTGGACCCCTACGTCATCGAGGAGTGGAACACCTACTTCCTCACCTGGTGCCTGGAGCGCACCAAGCGCGAGATCTGGGCAGAGGCGCGGAGAGCAAAGGTGCTCTGCGGGCCGCTCTTCAGCATGGAGGACCTCTTCGAGGACGAGCATTTCCGCGGGCGCGGCTTCTGGGCACACACGCGCCACCCGGAGCTCGGCGACGTCGAATTCCCCGGCCGCCCGTTCATCATGGGAAAGGGCGGCTGGAAGCTCCGAAGGCCCGCCCCGCTGCTCGGTCAGCACACCGAGGAGGTCCTCCGGGAGGCCGGCCTCGATGACGCGACCATTGCGCAGGTTTGTGCTGCGGGAGGTGCACGATGAGTCCAAAGCCGCTGGAGGGCATCCGGGTCATTGACCTGTGCGTAGTGTGGGCCGGCCCGTTCGCGACGATGCTGCTCGGCGACCTCGGCGCGGAGGTAATCAAGCCTGAGAATCCGTTCGTCTTCCAGCCGATGACCCGCGGGATGATGGCCCGGCCGCCGCAGATTCTGCTTGAGCGGTCGATTGCCTGGAGCGGCGGCCTCCCCCGCAATGAGGTGGGGCCGCGGCCGTGGAACTACAACCCGACGTTCGTCAGCCTCTACCGGAACAAGAAGAGCTTCACCGTCGACCTCCGGCGGCCCGAGGGAAAGGACATCCTTCGCCGGCTGGTCGCCATCTCCGACGTCGTTTATGAGAACAACGCCGTCGGAACGCTGGAGAAACTCGGCATCACGGAGGAGTGGCTCCGTGATACGAACCCGCGACTCATCATCGTACGGGTGCCGGCTTACGGGCTTACCGGGCCCTACAAGGACGCGCGCGCGCTCGGCGTCCACCTCGAGGCGGTGATGGGCCACACCCTCCTCCGCGGGTACGACGACGCCGACCCCTCGGCGAACACGGCCATTTACTCCGGTGACTACATGGCGGGCGCCCAGGGGGCATTCGCGGTGATGGCAGCTCTCTGGTATCGCGACCGGACGGGCGAGGGACAGACGATTGAGATCGCCCAGGCCGAGAACGCCGCCGCGATGTTCACCCACGCCATCATGGACTATTCGATGAACCGGAACGTGCAGTCGGCCATCGGGAACCGCGACGTGCACGGGCGGTACCCGTGCGGTGTCTACCCGGCAAAATCCCCCGGCGACGCGACAACCATGGACGACCACTGGATCGCCATCCACATCGAGAACGATGCCCAGTGGCAGCAGTTCGTGGAGGCGATGGGGTCGCCGGGGTGGGCGCTCGACCCGCGCTTTGCGACCAACGAGGGCCGGGCCGCGCACTTCCGCGAGATCGATGCCCACATCGCCGAGTGGACCCGCGAACGGGACGACTACGAGATGATGCACCTGCTCCAGTCCCGCGGGATCGCTGCGACGCCGGTGCTCGAAGCGTCGCGAATGTTCGACGATCCTCACTTGCGGGCGCGCGATTTCTTCCGGCAACAGACCGTCCGCGACGCGGGGACGCACGAGTACGTTGGTCCGCTCTGGAAGTTCGAAAAGACCCCGGTCGAGTTCTACCAGCCGCCGGTCTGCTTCGGCGAACACAACGAGTACGTCTACCGCGAACTGCTGAAGGTGAGCGACGCCGAGTACGACGCGCTGAAGGCCGGTGGACACATTGCCGAGGAGTACGACCCCAGCGTGCCCTGACGCTGATGCAGCATCGCCCTTCAGTAGAATTCACCGCTGAGACCCTACCCGTGCACGCAGCACCAGGAGGATGACCCATGGCCGACGTTGGACTCCCCGTCGACGAGGTGTACGAGCCGCCGGCCCGCGTCCGCGATGGAGCGCTGGTGGCCGACATGGAGACCTACCGCGAGATGTACCGCCGGAGTGTCGAGGACCGGGACGCGTTCTGGCGGGAGATGGCCGAGCGCTTCCTCACGTTCTCGAAGCCCTTTGACCGCGTCGTGGAAGAGGACCTCCGCACGGGAACGATCGCCTGGTTCATCGGCGGCAAGCTGAACGCCTCGGTGCAGTGCATCGACCGGCACCTGGCGGCACGCGGCGACAAGACGGCCATCCTCTGGGAAGGCGACGAGCCGGGTACCAATCGCCGGGTGACCTACCGGGAACTCTCGGAGATGGTCAATCGACTGGCAAACGCGCTTCGCCGCCGCGGTGTGCGAAAGGGCGAACGGGTTGCGATTTACATGGGCATGGTGCCGGAACTGGCGGCGGCGATGCTCGCGTGCGCCCGGGTCGGCGCCATCCACTCCGTCATCTTCGGCGGCTTCTCCCCGAGGTCGATTCGCGACCGGGTGGACGATTCACGCTGCAAGGCGATCATCACCCAGGACGAGGGGCGGCGCGGCGGGCGCGCGGTGCCGCTCAAAGCGAACGTCGACGAGGCGCTCGCCGAGCCCGGCCATTCGGTGGAGTTCTGCATCGTGTACCGCCACACGGGCACGCCGGTGAACATGGTGGCCGGCCGCGACGAATGGTGGCATGACGCGGTGGCCAACGAGTCAACTGATTGCCCGCCGGAGGAGATGGATAGTGAAGACCCGCTGTTCATCCTCTATACGTCGGGGTCTACCGGGAAGCCGAAAGGCGTCCTCCACACCCACGCTGGTTACCTCGTGCACGTGATGTGCAGCCATAAGTACGTCTTCGATATCCGCGAGGACGACATCTACTGCTGCGCGGCGGACGTCGGATGGATCACCGGGCACAGCTACATCGTCTATGGACCGCTCGGCAATGGGTCCACGACGGTGATGTTCGAATCGATCCCGACCTACCCCGACGCGGGACGGTACTGGGACATGGTGGACCGCCTCGGGATAACCGTGTTCTACACCGCGCCGACGGCGATCCGCGCCATCGCGCGGGAGGGCAATGACTTCGTAAAGAAGTATCGGCGCACGTCGCTGCGCGTCCTGGGCACGGTCGGGGAGCCGATCAACCCCGAGGCCTGGCGCTGGTACTTCAATGTGGTGGGCGAAGGCCGCTGTTCCATCGTTGACACCTACTGGCAGACGGAGACGGGCGGCCACATGATCACCGGGCTCGCCGGGGCGACACCGATGAAGCCGGGCTCGGGCTCGCTGCCCTTCTTCGGCGTCCAGCCGTGTGTGGTCGACGAGGAAGGGCGCGAACTCGAGGGCAACGGGGTGACGGGCCGACTTTGCATGAAGGCGTCGTGGCCGGGGATGATGCGCACCGTCTACGGCGACCACGACCGGTTCGTCCAAACCTACCTGACGGCCTACCCCGGGAAGTACTTCACGGGCGACGGGTGTCACCGCGACAAGGATGGGTACTACTGGATTACGGGGCGCGTCGACGACGTCCTGAACGTCTCGGGGCACCGCCTCGGCACGGCCGAGATCGAGGGTGCGCTCGTCGGGCACCCGGCCGTCGCGGAGGCCGCCGTCGTGGGCTACCCGCACGACATCAAGGGCACCGGTATCTACGCCTACGTGATGCTGAAGGCCGGGTACACGGCTTCGGACGAACTGGCGAAGGAGCTGCGCGACGCCGTCCGCCGGGAGATCAGCGCCATCGCCACTCCCGACAAGATCCAGTTCGTTGAGGGGCTGCCGAAGACGCGCTCGGGCAAGATCATGCGCCGCATCCTGCGCAAGATTGCCGAAGGCGAGCCGGAGAACGTCGGCGATGTCACGACGCTTGCGGACCCGGCGGTCGTGCGGGAGATTATTGCCGGCGCGGGCCAGGCGCGGTAGGCAGGCGTTGCAGGCCGTTCGCGCGGGGCGAACGTTCCTGTTACAATCCGGCCGCAACAAGGACACCGGGCCGAACCGGGTTCGGCGGACCGCGCGGGGCGCGGTCACGACACATCGAAAGGGACGCAGAACGAATGGACCTTGGCCTCAGCGAAGAACAGGAACTGCTGAAGAACTCCGCCCGTGAGTTCCTCGAGAAGGAGTGCCCGGAAGAGCACGTCCGCGCAATGGAAGAGGACGAAAAGGGCTACAGCCCTGAGCTCTGGAAGAAAATGGCGGAGCTCGGCTGGCACGGCCTGATGATCCCGGAGGAGTACGGCGGCGCCGGGTTCTCCTTCCTCGACCTCTGCATCCTCGTCGAGGAGTTTGGGCGGGCGCTCGTGCCCGGGCCGTTCATCCCGAACCAGGTCTGCGCGGCTGAACTGATCCTCGCCGGGACCGACGAGCAGAAGAAGAAGTACCTCCCCAACATCGCAAACGGGACCGCGATCCACACCTACGCGATCACCGAGCCCTCCGGCCGCTGGGACCGCGAAGGCGTCGAGATGAAGGCCACGCAGAGCGGAAGCGAGTACGTGCTCAACGGCACCAAGTTGTTCGTTCCCGATGCGCACGTCGCTGACTACCTGCACGTCGTTGCCTGGAAGCCGGACGGCCGGCTCAGCACGTTCATCGTCCCACGCACGGCAGAGGGCATCAGCATCACCGTCCTCAAGACCATCGCCAGCGACAAGCAGTGCGAAGTGGTCTTCAAGGATGTGAAGGTGCCGGCCGCTGACGTCATCGACATGGACGACAAGACAGCGTCGCGGCTCCGCAACATGGCGACCTGCCTCGAGTGCGCGTATCTGGTGGGCCTCGCCCAGCGCGACTTCGAGATCTCGGTCAACTACGCGAAGGAGCGCGTCCAGTTCGGCCGCCCGATCGGCTCGTTCCAGGCCATTCAGCACAAGGCCGCAGACATGGTGACCGACGTCGACGGCATGCGGTTCATCATGTACAAGGCAGCCTGGGCGACCAGCGAAAACGAAGATTCGCAGGACATGGACACCGCCATGGCCAAGGCCTGGTGCAGCGATGCCAGCCGGCGGGTGGTCGCCCACGGCCAGCAGATTCACGGCGGCATCGGCTTCACCAAGGACTACATCATCCAGCTGTATTTCCGCCGCCAGAAGCGCGCGGAACTCTTCTGGGGCGATGGTGACTACCACCGCGAGCGCGTCGCCCAGATGCTGGAGATCTGAGTCACTGCTTCGGTACAGCATGTGAGTGCGGGGACCCAGCAACGGGTCCCCGCACTGTTTGTCCGGAAATCAGCGGTCCTGCCGCAATCCGGTCTTCAGCGCGCGCGGATGCGGCCGAACATTTGCTCGTAGGCTGCTGCGGGAACAGCATGACCCCGGGGCATGGCCTCATCGAAAGGAGACACGAGTTTGAAGAGATTTGTCCACCTACGGGCCGGGTTCATCCTTGTGCCCGCCCTCCTCGGGGCGCTGCTGCTCGGCGCGTGCGGAGGCGACAGTGACGGAGGCGGAGGAGGCGGCACCGGCTCCGACGAGAAGTTCGTCGCCGATATCTGCAAGGCCGGCGCCCAGTTCCAGGATGACCTGACGAAGCTCTTCGCGAGCCTCGCCAACGTCCAGAGCGAGGAGGAAGCTGTCAAGAAGCTCGCCGAGCCGTTCGAGAGCTTCGCGAAGTCGTTTAAAACCGCGAAGCCCCCATCCGACCTCAAACAGTGGCATAGCGAAGCGAGCAAGTCGCTCGACGAGGCTGTCGCCGCCATGAAGAAGGGCGACGCGAACGCCGCCATCTTCCAGCAGGACTCGCCCTTCCCCGAGCCGCCGAAGGGCGCCGAGGAGCGGCTGAGCAAGATTGCTGCCAGCAATGCCGACTGCCAGAAGGCGGAGCTCTTCACGAACTGAGCCCGACGGCTCCTTACGGCCAATGGCGCGGGACCGGCCCAGGCCGGTCCCGCCTGCTTTTCCTCGAGTTGACGCTTTCTGGTAGCGCGCCCTGGGGCGGGTGACGCATAGTTCCTGACGATGAGGCAGACGACTCCGCCCCTCGAGACCCCGGTACCGCCCAGGCGGATGCGCTCGACGGCGCTCACAGTGGGGCTTGTTGCAGCCTTCACGCTCGCCGTCGTCCTTGCCGCCGGCCAGGTCCGCGAAGGGATTCCGGGGACGGCGCCTGCCGCAGCGGGACTGTACACGACGGTACACGTGCTGACCTGGGCCGGCGATGACGACCTTTCGCCACCTCCACCGGACAGCTCAGCGGCGTTCAGGCTGAATCCGAATCGCTGGGCGTCGTCGGCGTTGCCGGTCGCGGTGTGGTACAACCCCACAGGCGCCCCGCAAGGCATCCCGGTGGAGGATTTACTCCGAAATGCGGTGGACCAGTGGTCGAACATCCCTGGCTCGGCATTCGCATTCTCCTACTCGGGCACGACCTCAGGCGGGTCTGGGGCATGCGATGTGGGCAACCGCCAGCTCGACGGGCGGAACACGGTCACTTTCGTGACCTCCCTGCCAACGGGCACGCTCGGCATCACCTGCACGGTCTGGTCGGGCGGGCCGAACGGCAATCTCGTCGAATTCGACATTCAGCTCAACGCGAACGTCGACTGGGGGCAGAGCGACAGCCTGGGGCCGGGGCAATTCGACCTCGCGTCGACGATCCTGCACGAGCTGGGGCACGGCGCGGGCCTCGGCCACCCCTGCACCGGCAGCAGCAGCTGCACCGATGCTGAGCGACAGGCGGTGATGTACCCGTCGCTCAGGGCGCGTGAGCAGCGGAATGTGCTGAAAGAGGACGACAAAGCAGCAATGGCTGCGGCCTACCCGGGTCCGCCGCCCGAAGGGAGCGGAGCAGTCGGACCGTTCCGGGCCGTGCTCCCCAGCGTGGGCCGCGACTGACCGGCGAGGGCTCGGTCAATCGAGGTCGACGTCATCCCAGCTGTGCGAGTGTGAATGGCCACCCGGTCCGTGGCTGTGACCGTGGCTGTGCCCGTGGCTGTGCCCGTGCGAGTGAGTGTGACCGCCCCACTCGTGGGAATGCCCTTCGGCTCGCTCCCCGTTCCCGCCGTCTTCCCAGGGGGCCGGGCCGTCCTCGACGCCCGGTTGTGCAAGGCCTACGAGAACGAACCGCCCGAACGCCTTCGCCGCCTGCCTGCCGCACTTCGGGCAGGGGATGAACTGGAGAACTTCGGACATCGGCATCCGCTTCTCGGTCCGGGTGCCGCACGACGCGCAGACGTATTCATAGAGTGCCATGGCCCGATCGTCCGCCCCGGCAGCTGGTCCGTCAACGGCCTCGGTCGGGCCGGTAGGCCCACAGCCTGCGCTCCCATGGCGCCGGCGGCACGGTGTCCCACCCGGCCGGGAGTTCGGGAACAGTCCACTCCGCGGGCGGCTGCCAGCCGACCCAACCGCCATCAAACGGGGCTGCCCGCCGCTCAATCGCCGTGATGACCCCGCCCGCCTCGGCGCGAACCGCCCGGGCGAAGTCAGGTGTGAAGACACCCGATGCAACGAGTGCCTCGAACTCATCGAGGTCTTTCCACTCCCAGCGGAAGTCCGGCCAAACGACGATGTCAAGCGCATGGTCGTTGGTGTCGAACCCGATCGCCGTCCGCCGGAACGGCTCTTCGAAGTTGACGTAGTACATCCGGAACCGGCGGCCGGGGTCTTCCCAGGAGCACCAGACGGAATGGGCAGCCCCGGGGAACATCAGCCGCAGCGTCTCCCGCCGCCAGCGCGTGGGGACGAGCCGGCGGGGCTCGCCCGGCGGCCGGTGCCAGGCTCGATATTCAGCGCCGGCAGGAATCCAGAGCGCCACCAGCGCGTCAGTATCGGCGACGACCCGTGCCGGCCAGCTCATGCCAACGGTGCTGTCAGCGCGGGTGATATACCGGAGTGCGACGACGGCTCCCGGCTCGAATCGGTTCACGTTCGGCGATCGTGCCAGCTCCGGGCTGCAGCGAACAGGGCTCAGTAGGCCCGCGGCAAGGGCGTCGGCGTGGCCTTTGGCGGCACTGGCGTTCGCGTCGGTGTGGGCGTCCGGGTCGGCGTCGGGGTGATGGTGGGCGTCGGGGTCGGCGGCTCCGGCGTCGGGGTTGCCGTCGGGGGCGCGGGCGCTGTCGGGGTCGGCTCCGACGGGCCGCCGCCAGGGGTGCCTCCCGACTCAGGAGGTGCGCTCCTGGGCGTGCTCGTGGCCGTCGGCTCGGGAGTTGGCGTCTCCTCTGGCTTTGGGGTCGGTGTGGGCGTGGGTGTCCACGGGATGACTTCCCGGCCCGGGATCTGCACGAAGTCGGCCGGGTCAACGGGATGGCCCTGGTAGCGGATTTCGAAGTGCAGGAAGCCGCCGGGTTCACCGATGCCGATGACGGTCGACTTGCTGACCAGGTTTCCCTTCGCCACCCGAAGACCCTGCAGCCATCCATAGACCGTTGTGAACCCGCCGCCGCAGTCGACCACAACGTGGGTCCCGTACCGCTCATCGCTCCCTGTCGAGACCACCTCACCTTCGCACGCCGACTGGACCGTGATGTTCTTCAGGCCGACGAGGGAAAAGTCGACCCCGGCGTGGCGGAGGCCGTTGCCCCGGTCGGTGCCAAAGTAGTCCTCCACGCCCGCATGGGCGGTCAGGGGAAGCGCGAACCGCTTCCCGCCGGCGATCAGATACTCCCGGATGTCGGGTTTTGGCGGGTTGGCGGCGGGCCGGTAGGTACCTTCTCCCATGCCGCCGGCGCGCGACGACGGGTGGCGGGTAGGCGCCGGGGTGTTGGTTGGGCTGGACCCGGCTGCAGGGCTACCGCCGGCGGTCGGGCTCCCTCCGCCGGGGACCGCGGCCGGCGGAGCATCCTGGCCGCCGGTGAGCTGCATTCCAATGAACGCGAACAGCGCGAGTACAGGAACAGCCGCGAGCAGGTAAAAGGGGGCAAGCCGCCGCTCATTTCGCCGGGACCGGTAGTCCCTGCCGTAAAACCCGCGCCCTGGTGGCATGGCGATTCCTCGGTGCTGCGAGCAGGCCGCCCCGCGGCGGCCGTGGCATCTCGCGAAATTCCTACATCTCAGGTATCGGCGGGGTAGCCCTCGACCGACAGACATGCGGCACGGCGTCTCGGTGGTTTAGGGCGTCCACCGGGCACGCGCATTTCGGTGCCGGTTCGGGTACTATTTCGGCCGACGCTAAAGACCCCGGCACCGCCGGGGAGGGAGAGACGGCACCATGACCTACCGCCCCGCGCGCATGCGCTTCGGCATCTTCCTTGCACCGTTCCACCGGCTGGGCGAAAACCCGACCGTCGCGCTCCAGCGCGACCTCGAGCTCATCGACCACCTCGACCGGCTCGACTACGACGAGGCGTGGTTTGGCGAGCACCATAGCGCCGGCTGGGAACTGATCGCATCGCCCGAGCTGATGATCGCGGCCTCGGCGCAGCGGACGAAACACATCAAGCTTGGGACGGGCGTCAGCTCGCTGCCCTACCACCACCCGTTCATGCTGGCCGATAGGATGGTGCAGCTCGACCACATGACGCGCGGCCGGGCGATGTTCGGCGTTGGCCCGGGCGCGCTGACCTCCGATGCGTACATGCTCGGCATCGACCCAATGACGCAGCGGGCACGGATGGACGAGGCGCTCGGCGTCATCCTCCGGCTCTTCCGCGGCGAAGTGGTCACGATGGAGACGGAATGGTTCACGCTCCGCGAGGCTCGGCTGCAGCTTGCGCCGTACACCCATCCGCATATGCCGGTGGCGGTGGCGAGCACCTTCTCGCCTGCCGGCCCCGTAACGGCCGGCAAGCACGGCGTCGGCATCCTCAGCGTGGCGGTATCCCAGCCGGGCGGCCTCATCTCGCTCTCGAAAACCTGGGAGATGGCTGAGGAGGCAGCGACAAAGGCCGGGAAGACCATCAACCGCGACGACTGGCGCCTGGTGATGCCTATTCATCTCGCCGAGAGACGCGAACAGGCCTTTGCGGATGTCGCCGAGGGCATGATGCGCTGGAACAAGGAGTACTTTGAGAACACCCTCGGGCGGCCGGCCGACCCCTCGAACCCCGGCGATGTCGAATCGACGGTTGCGCGGGGCGGCGCCATCATTGGGACCCCTGACGATGCCATCGAAGCCATTGAGCGGCTGCTGGAACTCTCTGGCGGATTCGGCTGCCTGCTCGGCCTGGCTCACGAGTGGGCGACGTGGGAGAAGACGCTCCACAGCTACGAGCTTTGGGCGCGGTACGTGGCTCCCCGGTTCCAGGGCCAGTACGAACGGATTGCCGCGAGCCAGAAGTTCGTCGCCGACAACCGGGCGACCATCTTCGGCCCCAACGCCGCAGCAATTGGAAAGGCGTTCATCGACGCCGGCGTCCAGCTGCCTGCCGAGATGCTGAACCGGATGCAGCGCGGCAACGTCTAGCCCGCCAAGGTTGCCCGCCCGCCCCCTTGCCCACATGATGGGCCGGGAAAATGAGCATGGTGCGAACGGTCCAGGTCCTCGCGGCGGCAGCGTACACGGCCGCGCTGCCATTGCTGATCGTGACCGCGCCGGTGCGATGGCTGGCGAGCGACGTTGCGGTCTACGAGCGCGGCTTCCGGGCGCACGACTCGGCCGCGCGCACCGAACTGCCACTGGCTGAACTCGACCGGGCAGCCCGCGACATCATCGATTACTTCGAGAACGACGCGCGCGACTTGCGGATTGTCGTGACCGTCAACGGCGTGGAGGAAGCGCTGTTCAACGACCGCGAAGTCGCCCACATGCGCGACGTCAAGCAGCTGCTGCGCGCGCTCTACCGAGTTAACGAGGTCGCGCTTGTCGTGGTTCTCGGGTACATCGCGCTGGCCGTCGTCTGGGCGGGCGAGCGGTCGGTGCGCGGCCTGGCGAAGCTGTCGCTCGGTGGGCTGGCAGCAGGTTCGGTCGTCGTCGGAAGCATTGCGGTGTTCGCGCTCACCGGTTTCGACCAGGCCTGGACCACCTTCCACGAGATTGCATTCCGCAACGACCTCTGGCGGCTCGACCCGGACACGGACCGCCTCATCCAGATGTTCCCGGAACCGTTTTGGCAGGAGACGACCTACCTTGCGGGCGGCGTCATGGCAGTAGAGGCGCTGGCCGTCCTGGCGCTGTGCGCCGGCTACCTTGCCAGGACCCGGGGCGAAGGCAGGTCAGTTCGCTGACGCGCAGGCGCACGCGCCCCCTCCGCAGCACCCCCCGGCGGGTGAATCGGCTGTTGCGACGGCGCCGCGCGGTGCGGCGAACATCGAAAGCACCCGCTCCGCACGGTGGCCGCGCGAGCAGGACGCCGGCTCGTTGACCGCCGACATCGGGCGCCGCTGCTCGAACTTCTCGCGGCAGGTCGGGCAGTAGAACTCGTAGATCGCCATACAGAGAGTATATCGCCGCGAGGCTCCGTTCAGGCGGCGCGGTTGGCCCGCCGGCGGCGAGTCCGCTGGCCGGTTCGGGTGACGGGCTGCTGGCGCGCATTGAGCGCGATGATGCTGGCGGTCCGCCGCTGCCGGCGTACTGGCGGCTCGATAGGCGGCAGGGCGATTGACGACGGGGCCGCGAGCACCGCGCGCGTGATGGCATTGGACGGCTCGACCCAGCCGTCATCGCGCTGACGGCGCAGCAGGGCGTCGACGATCGCCCGGTAGAACCGCATCAGCCATGCCATGGGGAGTAGACGATAACCGGGGGATTCCCCTACTGGCAACCACTCAGCAACTCAGCAGTTTCCCCGCTGAACGGCCTCGAGAAACTCGCCGACGACGGCATTCCACTCGGCGGCGCGTTCGAAGTAACACGAATGCCCGGCCCCAGCGATGACGTGCTCCCGGGCCCCGCTGACGAGCGAAGCCGCTTCGAGAATCATCTCCGGCGGCGTGATGGCGTCGTGCTCGCCGACGACATAGAGGATCGGCACGCCCAGCGAGGAGAGGAGTTCGTGCATGGAGCCGCGATAGCCGGGCGGGGGCGGACCCAGCAGTCCACGGGGCCTCGGCGGATTGAGCGCATTAATCTGCCGGTAGAGCAGGGCCAGGGCGGGCTCTTCCGCTTCGAACCCGGGCGCGAGCGCCTGCTCCCGGAGGCTCGCGCCGCCGCGGTCCTCGCGCAGCTCCTGCTGCATCGCCCTGATGCGGTCGTTCGTGGCGCCGGCGGTCGTCCCGCACAGCACGAGCGAAGCGATGCGCTCCGGCGCGAGGCGGGCGAGCCCTGCCACCGCCCGGCCGCCCATCGACTGGGCAACGATGTGGGCGCGCTCGATGCCGAGATGCTGCAGCAGTGCAAGGAGGTCGGTCCCGAGGGTTGTGCGGCCCACGGCCATGTCGCCCCGCGACAGGCCCCAGCCCCGCGCATCGTACGTCGTCACCCGGTAGCGGGGAGTGAAGGCCGCGACCTGCTGCCACCAGGCCAGGTGGTTGCCGCCTGCCCCGTGGATGAACACAAGGTCTGGCCCGGAGCCGTGCTGCCGGTAGTAGATGTGGGCGCCGTTCACGCGTGCGTAGGGCACAGACCGCAGTCTAACGCGAGCCGGCGCTTCACCGGAGCCGAGGGGATGCGTAGGCTCAGCCCCACATTCAGGAGGTACGCAATGAAGATCGGGCTCGGCATCGGCATCACCGGCAACGAGGGCATCGACGACGTCATCCGACAGATCCAGCGAGCCGAAGAGGCAGGGTTCGATTCTGCCTGGCTTCCGAACATCTTTGGACTGGACGCCATCACCACCATTGCTGTGGCAGGCAGGGAGACATCGCGGATCGAACTCGGGACATTCGTGGTCCCGACATACCTGCGGCACCCGGTCGCGATGGCGCAGCAGGCGCTGACGGCGGCGGCGGCAACTCGAGGCCGCTTTACCCTTGGGATCGGGCTCAGTCACCGCGTGGTCATCGAAGGCATGTTCGGAATGGATTATTCGAAGCCGGTCCGCCACATGCGGGAATACCTGTCAGTCCTCATCCCGCTGCTCGAAGGGAAGCAGGTCCAGTTCCGCGGCGAGGAGTACCGCGTTCAGGCCCAGATTACGGTTCCCGGGGTATCCCGCCCATCGGTGGTCGTGGCGGCGCTGGGGCCGCAGATGTTGAAGCTAGCGGGGCGGCTCGCCGACGGCACCGCGACCTGGATGGGCGGCGCCAGCTATCTCCGCAACACGGCGATCCCGGCAATCCGCACGGCCGCAGCCGAGTCCGGCCGGCCGGTGCCCCGGGTGGTCGCTGGTTTCCCGGTCGCGGTGACGGACTACCCGGACCGGGCGCGTGAGTCGGCGGCCCGCATCTTTGCGGTCTACGGGCAGCTGCCGTCCTACCGCGCCGTGCTCGATGTCGAGGGAGCGGCCGGGCCCGCGGACGTGGCCATTGTCGGCTCGGAAGCGGAGGTCGAGGCCCGGCTCCGCGAACTGGCCGATGCCGGAGTCACCGACTTCAACGCCTCACCGTTCCCGGTCGACGGGGACTCGGACGCCGTTCGCCGGACGATCGAGTTCCTCGCAGCGGCCCGGCGCGAGGGGCGCATCTAAGGCAGGGAGTTTCGCGCCGCAGCAGCGTTCGATACGCTCGAATTGCATGAACGACCACACGTTGCGCGTTCTCGAGTTCGACCGGGTCCTTGACATGCTGGCCGCCGAGGCAGCGTTCAGCATCGGCGCCGAGAAGGCTCGCGCCTTACGCCCGGCAACGACCTGGGCGCGGGCGCGCGAGCTGGCCCAGGAGACGGCGGAGATGCGTCTGCTCGACCAGCAGGGCATCGACATCCCGTTTTCCGGTGCGCGGGACATCCGGCCGCACCTGCGCGCTGCAGCGATTGGGCAGATGCTGGAACCAGGCGCCCTCCTGGAGTGTGCGCAAGTACTCACGACCGCGCGCCGCGCCCGGCTCGTCCTGGAGAAGGTGCGCGACCGCGTGCCAACGCTCGCCGCGATTGGGGACCGCATCGGCGATTTCCGCAGCTTCGCCGAGGAGGTCGTGAGCGCTATCTCGCCGCGGGGCGAAGTGACCGACGCAGCCAGTGACCAGCTGGCGCTCGTACGGCGCGAGCTCCGGGCAGCCGAAGCCCGCCTCGAACAGCGGGCGCAGGCTGCGCTCGCTGATGCCCTGCGCAAGGGTGCCGCCCAGGAGGGCCTCCTCACCGAGCGGAACGGCCGGAAGGTCATCCCGGTACGGTCCGACAGCCGCTCCGCCGTCCCCGGGATTGTTCACGACGTCTCGTCGAGCGGCGCTACGCTGTTCATCGAACCGCTCTCGGTGGTGGAGGCGGGTAACGCCGTCCGGGAACTCCGGCTGGCAGAGGAGCGGGAGGTTCGCCGGGTTCTGCAGCGGCTGACCGACCTGCTCGGCGCGCGGGCTGAGGAAGCCCTTCGCTCGGTTGAGTCACTCGGAGACCTCGACCTGGTCCATGCAAGAGCGCGCCTCGCGCGGAAGATGGGCGCGGCCCTCCCGCCGGCCGGCGAGGTTGACCAATGGTTCGGCCCGGGAGGGTCGACGCAGCTCCGCCGCGCCCGCCATCCCCTGCTGCGCGGCAATGTGGTCCCGATCGATGTGGCAGTCGGTGAGTCGCCGCAAGGGATCCTCATCACCGGCCCCAACACAGGAGGGAAGACCGTCGCCCTCAAGACCATCGGCCTGCTCACGTTGATGGCGCAGGCAGGTATGGGCGTGCCGTGCGACGACGGCAGCCGGGTCCGGTTCTACCCGCGCATTTACGCGGACATCGGCGACGAACAGTCGATCGAGCAGAGCCTCTCTACCTTCTCCTCGCATCTGCGGAACATCATCGACATTCTCGGGGATGCCGACCGCGATACCCTCGTGCTGCTCGACGAACTCGGCGCAGGGACCGACCCGGCCGAAGGAGCGGCCATCGCCCGGGCAGTCATCGAGGAACTGCTCGACCGCGAGACCACCCTCGTCGCAACAACCCATCACGGCGAGCTGAAAGTCTTCGCGCACAGCGACCCGCGGCTTGAGAACGCCTCAGTGGAATTCGACCTCGAGACGCTCAGCCCAACCTACCACCTGGTGGTCGGCCTGCCGGGGCAGTCGAACGCCCTGGCCATCGCCCGGCGGCTTGGACTCGATGCCCGGGTGGTCGACCGGGCCTCACAGCAACTGGCGCCCGGCCACTTCGAGCTGGAGGGGCTGCTCGCCGAAATCCGCACCCAGCGGCGCGAGGCCGAGGCAGCCCGGGCCGCAGCCCAGGCCGCGCGCGAGGAGGCCGAGCGGCTCCGCCGGGAACTCGCACTGGAGCGTGAAGCAATTGAACACGAACGCGCCGCGGTCATCGCCGAAGCGAAACGCGAGGCTGACGACACCCTCGCCCGGATGCGGCGGGAGCTCGAGCAGCTGCGGAGGCGCGCAGCGGAGCGCCAGTTCGACCCGGTGGCTGCCCAGGAGGCCCTTCGGCAGGCCGAGCGCGAACGGGAGCAGCTGGCGCGCGCGGCCGTGGTGCGGCGGGCCGCCGCTGCCTCACCCGTCATCACCCGGGAGGTCGAGCCCGGCGACCTGGTTCACGTGCGGGACATCCCGCAGCTCGGCGAGGCACTGACCGCACCCGGGGAGGATGGCCGGCTCGAGGTGCAGTTCGGCAGCCTGCGGATGAAGGTGAGTATCGACCGGATTGACCGGATCGAGAAGCCGAACCCGGCCGGCGGGAGGGTGGTTGTTCCTGCGGGTCCCCAGGTCAGCCATGAGCTCGACCTGCGCGGGCAGCGGGCCGAAGCCGCGCTGGAGCGGTTCGAGAGCTACCTCGACGCGGCGTACCGCGCGGGGTTGCCGTTCGTGCGAATCATCCACGGGAAAGGCACCGGCGCCCTTCGGGCGGCAATTCGCGAGGCCCTGGCGAGGCACCCGCTCGTCCGGAGTTACGAATCGGCGCCGGCAGCGGAAGGCGGCGATGGCGTCACCATCGCCCTGCTTGCAGGCTAGCGGCCATGGAGCGCCCGCCGCTGCAATCCGGCTTTGATTTCGGCAGCGACGAGCCGACCGTCGCGGGAGGGGCCGATGCCCCGCTGGCTGCGCGGATGCGGCCCCGGACGCTCGACGATGTATTCGGGCAGGATGCTGCAGTCGGGCCGGGGTCGATGCTCCGCGAGCTGACCCGCCGCGGCAGGTTGCCGTCCGTGATCCTCTGGGGGCCGCCCGGCTGCGGGAAGACGACGATTGCCCGGCTCCTGGCCAGCTCCGTCGATGCCGCGTTTGTTCCGCTCTCTGCAGTGACCTCCGGCGTGGCCGACCTTCGGCGGATCATCGGCGACGCCGAGCGCGCCCGCCGCGCCGGGCGGCGGACGGTCATCTTCATCGATGAAATCCACCGCTTCAACCGCGCGCAGCAGGATGTGGTGCTTCCGCACGTGGAAGAGGGGACCATCACGCTCATCGGTGCGACCACCGAGAACCCGTCGTTCGAAGTGGTTGCCCCGCTGCTGAGCCGGGTTCGCGTGGTCCGGCTGCAGCCGCTCAGCGAGGACGCCATCGGCAGCCTGGTCGACCGGGCACTGAGCGACCAGGAGCGCGGGCTCGGCAAACTCGGCCTCGCTCTCGACCCGCAAGCACGGGCGCTGCTCGCGCGGAGCGTGCATGGCGATGCCCGCGCGGCGCTGACTGCGCTGGAGGTTGCTGCCGACCTGGCGCTTGCGCGCAGGAGCGCAACGATTGACGCCGGGGACATCACCGGGGCGCTGCAGGACCGGCGGCCGTACCACGACCGGCAGGGCGACGCCCACTACGACACGATCTCAGCGTTCATCAAGTCCGTGCGGGGGAGCGACCCGCACGCGGCGCTCTACTGGCTGGCCCGGATGATCGAAGCGGGCGAGGACCCGCTTTTCATCGTTCGCCGCATGGTCATCCTCGCGGCAGAGGACATCGGGCTCGCCGATCCGCAGGCGCTGGTTGTTGCCACCGCCTGCCAGCAGGCCGTTCACTTCGTGGGCATGCCCGAGGGCGCGATCCCGATGGCGGAATGCGCGGTCTACCTCGCCCTCGCCCCGAAGAGCAACAGCGCCTACGCCGCTCTCGGCCGGGCCCTCGAGGATGCCCGCGCGACCGCGGGCGAACCGGTCCCGCTGCACCTGCGCAATGCCGCAACGGGGCTGATGGCAGCGTTCGGCTACGGCGCAGGCTACCGGTACGACCACGACGAGCCGGGCCACGTTGCCCGCGGACAGGCGCATTTGCCCGAACGGCTCGCCGGCAGGGAGTATTACCAGCCGGGAGCAGCCGGGTGGGAAGCGACCGCGTCCGAGCGATGGCGCAACCTGCTCGCCGGGCTTCCGCAAGCCGACGCACCACTCCCGGAAGGAGCCGAATCGACGCCAGATGACCGTGAAGATTGAGTTCCTGTACTCGAAAGCAACCGGGCGCAGCCCCGAAGCGGAAGAGGCGCTCCGCCTCGCGCTTGAGGCGACCGACCCGTCCATTGAGGTGACGTACATCGAAGTTGACGGGATGGAGGATGCGCGGGCGAAGCGATTCCTCGGTTCACCCTCAATCCGCGTCAACGGCATCGACGTCGAGTACGGCGAACGGGAGCCGGACGAGTACCAGAGCGGCACGCGCTACTACAACACGCCGCAGGGGTGGAAGCCCTACCCCCATGCACGGCTCATCGCCAACGCAATTCTCGAAGCGCAGACGCGCGCAGGCCGGTAGCTGGTTAGCCGGTATCGAAGGCTGTGACGAGCCCATCGAGATGGCAGGCGTCGTTGTGCCGGGTGAGGACCAGCCGCCCTGTGCGGTCCCGCTCGATGACAGTCAGCGAGCAGTTGCCGACGTGAAAGACACCGCGCCGCACCGGGTCGACGCCGGTCACGATATGGCAGGCGGCGGAGACGATGCCCCCATGGGTCACCGCGACGACGTCACCGTCGAACCGCGTCAGGAAGTCGAGCGCGCGGCGCACGCGCGCCTGGAACCGGTTCCGCCCTTCCTCGCCGGGGAACTCAACGCGCTCCCCTCGCCGCTGCGCCTCGAGGATGCCCGGGTACCGCTCCCGGACCTCGGCAATAGTCAGCCCGGAAGGCTCGCCGATGTCGTACTCTGAAAGCTCCGGCAGCGGAACGGCGGTGCGGCCGAGGGTCGAGCCGAGGATCTCGGCCGTCAGGCGCGCCCGGCGCTGGGGACTGGTCGCAAAGTGGACGACTTCCATGCCGGACAGCCTCGCTGCCAGGCTGCGGGCCTGCAGCTCGCCACGGGGTGTGAGGCCGTAGTCGAGCCGGCCCTGGAAAACCCGGCGCGCATTCCCCTCCGATTCGCCATGGCGAACGAGAAACAGGCGCATCGCTACTCCGTCAGCCGGCGGTAGAGCGCAGGCAGACGGCTGGGCAGCGACTCGATGTCTGCGACCACCTCGTACCCCATGTCTTCACACATGGTCTTCAGGTAGTCATGGCCAGCACGGTCGACGGTGAGGGCGAAGGGGGTGATGCCTTCGCGCTTGGCCTCATTCAGGGCCTGCTTGGTGTCGTGGATGGCGTATTCCTTCTCGGTTCGGTCGCGCCCGTAGCCGTGGTCCTGGGGCCGGCCATCGCTAAGCAGGAAGAGGATTTTGACCTTCGCGTCGGTCTGGAGGAGTTTGTAGGTTGCGTGGCGGATTGCCGGCCCCATTCGTGTCGAGCGAATCGGGACGACCTTGTCAAGCCGGTTCTTGATTTTCTGGTCGAGCGTCTCGTCGAAGTCCTTAATGACGAAAAATTCGACGTTATCGCGTCCGTAACCGGAGAAACCGTAAATACCGTACTGGTCGCCAATCGTCTCCAGTGCAGTCATCAGGAGAACGGTCGACTCCTTCTCAAGGTCGATGATACGCTTCGGCGGTGACGTAAGCTCCTGACGACGTTTCGATACCCACCAGCTCAGATACTTCCGGGGGTCGTCATAGTCGTCATCGTCGAACTGCTTGTCGCGCTTGTTGATTTCCTCGTCAGTGCTGGCGGACATGTCGATGAGGAACGCGACGGCGACGTCGCGCTCGATTTTGTTGCGGCGCCAGTAGATCTTTTCTGTCGGGTTTGCGCCGGCGCGCTTTTCGACCATCCATTCGATTGCTGAGTCGAGGTCGAAGTCCTCGCCATCCGGGAGGCGCTTGATTTTCCGGAACATCTCCGGCTTCATCAGCTCGAACTGCTTGCGGGTCTGGGCGACGAGCCCGGCGTGCTCGCGCAGGGCCTTTTCGTAGAAGCCTTCGTCGCCTTCCTCGAGTTTGGCCTCTTTGACGGCGCACCAGCGTGGCTTGTAATCCTGGGCCCGGAAGTCCCACTCATCGTAGTAGTAGACAGTGACCACCGGCTTGAGCGGCTCTTCTCCCGGGCTCTCGCCCGTCGACTGGTCGCTGGTCGGCTGGCCTCCCTGTTCACCCTTTTCCGAAGCCGGGGTCCCGGCCTCCTTCATCAAATTCGAGAGGAACATGCCGGTGGAGGCGTCGAGGTCGCCTTCGTCCATTGCGTTGAGGTCGATCTCGACGCTCTTCGCAAGCAGCTCGGCGAGCTGTTCCGGGGTCAGCGGCATGGTCTGCTGCTGGCCCGCCTGCCCACCCTGGGCGTTTTCCCGGAGCTTCATCAGCAGGTCAACGAGCTCCGGCTTGAAGTCGCCCCGGAAGTCGATCTCCTGCGGGCTCTCGTACTCCTCGTCGCCCTCGCCGCTGCCGCCGAGCTGCGCCTGTGTGCCCTGTCCACCCTCCTCCCCGGCAGCCTCCATCGGCATCGCCTGCCCGGCCTCCATCGGCTCGACGGAGTCCCAGTCAGCGGGATCGAGGTCATCGCGGATGTTCGGGATGGAGATGGCGATTTCGTACAGCGCAAGGGCCGCCTCCGCGGCGTCCTCCACGGTCGCCGCTGGCTGCTGCACGGCGCGGAGGATGCCCAGGGCACGGCTCATTTCATCCGCGCGCTCACGCGGCCACCGCACCCGGTGGAGGCCGTCGAGGCTGGCGCGGACGAGGTTCTCGACAAAGGCGTTGCGCAGCGGCATCAGTTCAATCTGGGGGCGCCGCTCGAGTTCTTCGGCCTGCATGCGCACCAGCTGCCGCCGGATGCCGCCGTATTCGTGCTTCACCCGCGCATCGATGCGGGCATCTTCCGCGATGGTAAAGAGGTCGCTTGCCAGCTGACGGTCCGGGAAGAGGTCGAAGAACTCTTCCATGTCAGTCGTCGCCGGCCGCTCGCGCTCGCGCGCGAAGGCGACGCGACGGAGCGGGAAGACGTTGCCCGGCCGCCGGAACTCGAAGGCGAAGCTCCCAAACTCGATGTGGGCCGCCTGGTGGGTGGCAAAGACCTTCATGGCGGCGAAGTTGTCTTCCTTCGCGGGGAACCGCTCCATGAGCTCAGGCAGGAAGATTGTTGACCCATCGGTGCTTGCCCGGTGCTCGTCGACCCAGCCGATGCCTTTTTCGGCAAGAGCTTCGGCTGTCTGGATGCTCACATTCCGGCCGGTAAGCGCCTTGCAGTAGAGACGCAGCACCTCGCCGACTCGCGACAGCTCAACGCGTGAGGACAGGTTTTCGAGGATCTCCTCGGCGCGGGTCGACTGGAGGCGGAAGTACGCCTCTCCGCCTTCCTGGCTGACCTGGAGGACGCGCAGCCCGGCCTGCTGCCAGGCTTCGAGCTCGTCAATGCGGATCCGCTGGAGGACAGTCGGCATGACGGTGATGAAGTCCATCGCGGCGAACGGCGAGTACGGGGCGAGCTGCTCGGCGAGCATGATGATCTGCTGATGGTCCGTCGGTTCGAGCTCTCCGAGCGCGTTGGCGGCATCCTCGAAGTACTGGAAGACCGAGCGCTGGTGGCCCCGGGCTGCCTGGGCTGCAAGCAGCAGGAACCGTTCCCGGAGGGGGGCGTGGATCTTTTCGAGGAGCGGAACGCCGCGGTCGAAATAGAGGCGCGAGTCGGCCCACGAGCTCTGGGCCAGCTCGGTCGCGAACGTGATGAACGGGAGCCGGTCGTCCTCTTCCAGCCGGGCGAGCACCGCCGGTGCCGAGGCAAGGCAGGCGCTCGCCAGCTCGTAACTGTGCCGGGCCAGCTCATCGATGAAGATGACCAGCCGGGAGGCCTGGCCCATGCGGATGATGCGGAAGAGCTCGGGCGCGACTTCGTAAAACTGGGCAGCGAGGGAGGAGCTCTTCCAGTTGCCCTTGTACAGCCGCCGGCCGAGCTCGGCCCAGGCGTGCATGTGGCCGGGACCAATCGCCTGCATGGCAGCCGGGGCAGCGCGAAGGAACGACACGGCCAGCGGCGCCGATTCGGCCGCCATCTGCAGCGCGTCGCGGCCGACGGTCTCGATCGCATCCCAGGTCGCCAACTCGGGATAGGCCGTGCCGGCCTTGAAGTACTCGACAGCGGCTTCCCAGCTGCGGAGGCTGAGGGCGGTGAGCTCCATGCCGGTCTCGGCCCAGGCCTGGAGCTGTGAGGGGCTAAGCCGGCCGGCCAAGGCACGGAGGCCGGCTTCGAACTGCTGCTGGAGCGGCGCGGGGAAGCCGGAAAGGCGTTCCTGGTGGCGGGCGAGGAGTTCGGTCACGATGGACATAGGCTGGCTTCGGCGACGACCTCCTTGCCGTGGCGATGCGCTGAGTCGGCGGGGGATGGAGCAAATGCGGAGAAGGTGCGGGTCACTGCTCCCCCGAATGCCGGACGAAATTGCGGGTCGGGTCAGGGTAATCGTAGAAGACGACTTCCCCGGTTGTCGTGTCCCAGGTCGCGCAGGAGAGCTGGAAGTCGTTGCGGTGGTCCCGCGGGTCCCCGGCCGAGCCGGGGTTAATCACCAGAACGTCCCCCACGCGGAGTGCCATCTTGTAATGGGTGTGGCCCACGATGAGCACGTCACAAGGCAGCTCGGCTGCTCGCGCCCAGATCGGTTCGTGCGGGTAGTGGTAGTCCTTCCAGGGCTCCCACGGGGAACCGTGGGTCATCATGACCTTCTTGCCGTCGACCATCCGCTCGACCCGGTACGGCTGCTGCCGGAGCCAGGCCACCAGGTCCTGGTCGACCTTTGGGCTGGAGAGCGCGCGCTGGCCATCGGGGCCGAGCAGGGTCTCTTCGTGATTGCCGAGCACGACCACGGCATCCAGCTCACGGAGCCGGGCGACCACTTCGTTCGACCAGCGGAACTGGAAAACGCTGTCCCCGGCACACCAGAGCTGGTCGAACGGTGCCATCAGCTCAAGCGCCCGTTCGAGGCCCTGGATGTTGCAGTGGATATCGGAGACGATGCCGAGGCGCACAGCTGCCCCTACTCGAAGATGCTCGTCACCACCTCTTCGATGGAGCGCTGCACTTCGGAGTCGTCGGTGAGGGCCCAGGTGATGGCGACCTGGCAGGCGCGCCGAGGGGCGATGCCCTGCGCAATGAGGCGGCCTGCGTAGACCAGCAGACGGGTGCTCACACCCTCGCCGAGCCCGTGCTCCTTCAGGTTTCGCACCTTTTCGCCAAGGCGGGCGAGGTCCATCGCGGTGCGCTCATCGCAGCCTGACTCGCGCGCGATGATTTTTGCTTCGGCGTCGCGCGGCGGGTAGTTGAATTCGATCGCGATGAAGCGCTGCCGCGTCGAGTGCTTCAAGTCCTTGAGCGCGCTCTGGTAGCCGGGGTTGTAGCTGATCACCAGCAGGAAGCCCTCGGCCGCCTCGATCACCTGGCCGAGCTTCTCGATCGGGAGGAGGCGGCGGTAGTCGGTGAGCGGATGGATGAGGACGGTGGTGTCCTTGCGCGCTTCGACCACCTCGTCGAGGTAGCAGATTGCGCCGACCTTGACCGCTCGGGTGAGCGGACCGTCGACCCAGCGGGTGCCGTCGGTGTCGAGAAGATACCGTCCCACCAGGTCGCTGGCGGTGAGGTCTTCGTGGCAGGCGACGGTAATAAGGGGCATCCGGTGCTCAACTTCCTCGCCGGTACGGGAAGAGATTTTCATCATGGGGCGACCCAGCCGGTAGGCCATGTATTCAACGAAGCGGGTCTTGCCGGCACCGGTCGGGCCCTTCAACAGTACCGGGATGCGCTGCCGGTAGGCGGTTTCGAACAGCTGGACTTCGTCGCCGATCGGGAGGTAGTAGGGTTCCTCCTGTACGGTGTACTCCTCGACGGCGTAGATGGTTGCTCCCTGGACAGACCCGTTGTCAGCCACTGGCTAATTCCTCCCGGCTGCTGCCCGCAGCCGTTCCTGAAGTGAATCCCAAGCCTGCTGGATGCGCGCGTTCAGCTCGTCCAGCGTGCCGTTGTTTTCGATGATGACGTCACCCCGGGCAATGCGCTCTTCGTTCGTAAGCTGCGAGGCGATGCGGGCGCGCGCGGCATCAGGGTCAAGTCCGTTGCGGGCGGCCAAGCGCTGGACCGCGATTTCCGGGTCGACCACGACGACCCAAATCTCGTCGACCAGGTCTTCCCAGCCCGCCTCCAGGAGCACCGCCGCCTCGAGGACAACAAGTTCGTTTCCCGCGGCCTCGAACTCGGCGAGCTGCTCGCTGGCAAGCCGTCGGATGCCGGGCCAGACGATATCGGTGAGCTTTTTCAGCTCCTCGGGCCGGCCGAATACCTTGCTCCCCAGCACCTTCCGGTCGATCGTCCCGTCGGCGGCAACCACGTCCTGGCCGAACGTTTCGACAACCTTCTGGTAGGTTTCGGTGCCCGGGTCATAGGTGCGGTGACCGAGGATGTCGGCATCGATGACAGGGATGCCGCGTTCACGGAAGAAACTGGTCACGGTTGACTTGCCGCTGGCGATGCCGCCCGTCAGCCCGATTACGTGCACGAGGGACTCCGGCTGCGATGTCTGAACTACCAGTCTACCGCGACGGTAAGGGGCTCACAAACGAAACGTTATCGGCGGACCGGGTTCCCGTCTTTGTCGTATAGCACCTCAGGGGTCCCGAACTTCCGGTTCAGGTACCCGTACCCCACAAGCGCCAGGGCGCCGCCCACGGCCCCGATGACCACGCCGAGCATCACATCGGACGCGTTGAATCGCACAAAGAGGAAGGCGATGAAGGTCGCGATGAAGCCAAGGAGGAAGGCGTTGACGTAGGGCCGGAGCAGGCGGGGCATGGGTGCATTCTACGCCTTGCGGGCGCGGGCGTAGCGGGCCTCGAGCCGGGCAGCCTCGTCGATGATGTGGCGATAGCGGGCGTGGACCTCGCGGTCGGCGGCGCGCGCGGCAGCCAGGTCCTTCGCCGAAAGCAGGCCGGCACCGGCGAGCGCTTCGAACTCCTCCCGGTCCTCCTCCAGGAGCACGTCTCCGGGGAGCACCCACCAGTCGAGCACGAGGTCGCGGTAGGTGACGCTTTCCGGTGCGATGGCGACGTCGGCCACAGCGTCGAAGCGGTGCGCGATCAGCCGGCCGCTCGGGTCGCGCCAGCGGTAGAGGTTGTAGGGCCGGCGCGCCCAGAAATAGCCGAGAGAGACGGAGCCGGGCGGCACGGAAACCGGGATATCGGGCGGACCGCCTCCGCGTTGCATCTCGAATCGCACGATGACGAAGCCGCGGCCGAGGTGCACGAGCCGGGTCGGGTATTCGCGGCGCTCACCGCCGGGCTTCAGCTTTACTTCGAGGTAGACATCCATCGCAAGGGCGACTCCCGCGGAGTATTCTGCCGCCGAAGACCTGCAGGAGCCCGATGATGTCTGAGCCCGGCTTCTCGAACATCCGTTATGAAAAACGTGATGCGATTGCGCTCATCACCATCAATCGCGAGCAGGCCCTGAACGCCATCGATGCGCAGACCTCGAGCGAGATGTACCGCGCCTGGTGCGACTTCCGGGATGACGATGCGCTCCGGGTAGCAATCCTGACCGGTGCCGGGGAGAAGGCGTTTTCCACGGGGATGGACCTCGTCGCGACTGCACGCGGAGAGAACCAGTTTGAGGGCGGGAAACCGGTGCCCTTCGGGGGCTTCACCCGGCGGATGACGATTGACAAGCCGATCATCGCCGCCATTCACGGCTACTGCCTTGCGGGCGGCCTCGAACTCGCCCTCGCCTGCGATATCCGCATCTGCACACCGGATGCCCGGTTCGGCCTCCCGGAAGTGCGGTGGGCGATTATGCCGGGCGCTGGAGGCACACAGCGACTGCCGCGGGCGATCCCGGCGGCGTGGGCAAACTACATGATCCTGACGGGAGAACAGATCGACGCCGAAACCGCGCTCCGCATCGGTCTCGTTTCCCACATCGTGCCGAAGGACGAGCTGATGGACCGCGCCCTTCAGATCGCGGGCGTCATCTGCGAGCGCGGCCCGCTCGCCGTCCGGGCGGCGAAGGAGGCAATCCGGCGGGGGCTCGATATGCCGCTCGACCACGGTCTCGCGTTCGAAGAGCTGCTGTTGACACGCCTCATGGCCACCGAGGATGCAAAGGAAGGGCCGCGCGCCTTCGCCGAGAAGCGAAAACCGAACTACCGGGGCCGCTGATATGGGCGGGACTCGCGCTCGCCTGCTTCTCGGGTTGAGCGGATGGGTCCTGCTTGTCCTGTTGTCGGGGTGCAGGGAGGAACGTGCGGCGCCTACCATCCCCGGGGTTGTCTCCGTAACCGCTGAGCGCGTGCGAGAGGATGGCCTGGCAACCACACGAACCGCCGTGACCGTCACATTCGATGGCCCGGCGGTCCCCGCCGAGTCCCGGATCCCGCTCGCATCCCATTTCGAGGTTGATGTGCTGCAGGCCGACGGCAGCACGAAGCGTGTGCTGGTCAGGCATGCCGAACGGAGCCCGGCCGACCGGCGACAGGTAGTGCTCGAGGTCGACGCACTTGTGACGAGGGGGAGCACGCTGCGGATTTCGCGGCGGGCGTTCGCTCCGGGCGCCGCCGGGACCATTGATGCTGAGGTGACCGGTGGACTCGAGCCAGTCATCGCGCTGCTGGCATCCGCCGCGCTCACGCCGGCGGACCCAGCGTTCTTCGACCCGCCATCACCGCGCCCGCCGGACCCGGCCGCCGATGACCCCGCCATGATGCGGCTCGAGCTCGAGCGCCACCTCCGGCAGCGGGGGATGGCTGCGGCGAGTATCGTCGAAGCCCTCGCGATCTATGACGCAATCCCGGCTGCGGTCGTGCCGTCCCCGAAACTCCGGGCTGCGCTCGCCGGGCTTGTCGGCACATTCGCCGAACCTGCCCTCGCCGATCTCCTGACAGCACAGAACTGTACCGGGCTCCCGGCAGCGTCGATCGACTTTCGCCCTCCGCCGGGGAGCGAGCGGCTGCTCGCCCGGGTGACCTACGCGGGCAACGGCGCCCGGGTTCTATCGGTCGACCCGGGCCTGCGTGACGAGCGGATCGAGCTCCTCATGCCGCTCCTCGCGCATGAGGCCGTGCACTGCGACCGTTTCGACAGCAAAGTCGAAGAAGTGGCTGCGACGGCCTTCGACACCCTCCTGTATCTACAGCTCCTCGCGGCCGACCCATCACTGGTCAGGGAGCGTACCCGGCTCGCCAGAGAGCTGCGGATTGATGCTCTCGCCTTCATCAACAGTGGAGGTGTGTGGCCCGAGTCGATCGGCGTGCTCCGCTCTCCGGGAGTCATGAAAGTTCTCCCCGACACGAACGCCCCGCAGCGCTCATTCGCGGAATTTGTCGCGCAGGCGTACCCGACGGTCACGACCCTCGAGTCGCCGACGGAACCGCTGGCGGCTGCATACATGACCGTGCTCGCAACCGCAGCGGGGATTGGCGCGGGAGACCCATTCGACCTGCGCCAGCTCGATGACCTGCTCGGCCGGGTGTTTGACATCGCTGACCTGGTCGAGGTCATCCGCGCTTTGGGCCTGGAGCCGGTAACCTGAGGCATAACTGGTTGTCGCGTTAGCACGCCGTCGTGCTAGCATTGGTAGAAATCCCGCGAACGTGGCCGCTCGTATCGAGATGGGGTTGAGGGACCGGCCCGATGAAACCCCGGCAACCTGCCCGGATGGGTAAGGTGCCAAGTCCGGCCTCCCGGGTTCTCCCTGGGGGAAAGATGAGAGCGACTTCGCTCCGAAACACGGCCCACGCGGAACGAGGAGATGCCGAGATGGTTGAGTTCCTGGGCCGAATGGTCATGCTCTAGCCCCTCACGAGGAGGGGCCTCCCGTACCGTCGACGCCGTTGCCCGCCGAGCACTGCGCAGCCGCGCCGGGGCTGCTGCGGGCCCACCGCTCAGGGAGGAAGAGCATGAGCTTTGCCAAAAATCTCCGTTGTCGCGAGTGTCACCGTGAGTACGCGCTCGAAGCGCGACACGTGTGCGACTTCTGCTTCGGGCCGGTTGAGGTTACGTACGACTACGACGCCATTCGGAAGTCGGTTTCCCGGGACCGGATCGAGCGCGGGCCGGCCTCACTGTGGCGCTACCGGGACTACCTGCCGTGCGACCCGGATGCTGCCATCGATATCGGGGCCGGATTTACTCCGCTCATTCGGGCGAAGAACCTGGGCAAGGCGCTGGGATTGAACCACCTGTACATCAAGAACGACACGGTCAACCCGACCTGGTCGTTCAAGGACCGCGTGGTGGCGGTCGCAGCCAGCCGCGCCAGGGAGCTGGGGTACGACAAGCTGGCCTGCGCCAGCACGGGCAACCTTGCGAACAGCGTGAGCGCGCACGCCGCTGCAGCCGGGATGGAGGCTGTCGTGTTCATTCCGCACGACCTCGAACTGGGGAAGGTGCTCGGTTCGAGCATCTACGGGCCGACGCTGGTGAAGGTGCGCGGCAACTACGATGCGGTGAACCGCCTCTGCGCCGAGCTGGCCGGCTCGTACAACTGGGCGTTCGTCAATGTGAATGTCCGCCCGTACTACTCGGAAGGCTCGAAGACGCTCGGCTTCGAGGTTGCCGAACAGCTCGGCTGGCGGGCCCCCGACCATTGCGTCGTACCGATTGCGAGCGGTTCGCTCTTCGTGAAGATTCGTAAGGGGCTCCAGGAGCTCTGGAAGACCGGACTCATCGATGAGCCGAAGACGCGGATGAGCGGGGCACAGGCTGCCGGCTGCTCGCCGGTCGCGACCGCGTGGCAGGAAGGTTCGATGAACTTCCGTCCGCAGCGGCCGAACACGATCGCCAAATCGCTCGCAATCGGCAACCCGGCCGACGGCTATTACAGCCTCGTGCAGCTCAAGGAGACGGGCGGCGCCTGCGGGAGCGTGACCGACGACGAGATCGTTGCCGGGATGAAGCTGCTGGCCGAAACGGAAGGGATCTTCGCCGAGACGGCAGGCGGCGTCACCATCGCCTCGCTGAAGCAGCTGGCCGAACAGGGCAGAATTCACCCTGACGAGCTCACCGTGGCGTTCATCACGGGCGCCGGGTTCAAGACGGTCGAAGCAGTGGCCGAGGCGCTCAACCCGCCGCTCGAGATTGACGCCACGATTGAGAGCTTCGAAGCTGCCTACGGTGCCCGTTTGGCACAGGGAGTCGCCTGATGGCCGTCAAACGTGTCCGGTTTACCTTTCCCGAAAACCTCATCCGGGAGCCGATCATCTACCGCCTCGGCCACGAGTTCCAGGTCATCACCAACGTCCGGATGGCCGACGTTGACGAGAAAACGGGGTGGGTTGTGCTCGAGCTCGAGGGTGAACCGGATGAGATCGAACGCAGCATCGCCTGGGCCCAGGAGCGCGGGGTCCGGGTCGACCCGGTGACGGGCGATGTGGTCGAGGGTTAAGCAGGCCCCTCCGCGTTGCAATCACTATGCCGCATGTGATCAATTTCCGAAGACGCAAGGAAGGAACAGACCGTGCCGATTCATGTCCGCATTCCCCAGCCGCTCCGACCGCTCACCGGGAATCAGCCGACGGTGACGGCGGAAGGAGCGACCCTCGCGCTGCTCGTCGACAACCTCGAGAGTGCCTACCCGGGCATCAAGGAGCGGATGGTCGACGAAGCCGGGCAGATTCGGCGGTTCGTCAACATTTATGTTAACGGCGACGACGTCCGGTTCCTGGACGGGCTCCAGACGGCCCTCAAGGACGGGGACGAGGTGAGCATCGTGCCCGCGGTCGCCGGCGGCGCGTCCTGAGGCCAGCGCCTCAGGCGTTCCGGACCGCTTCTTCCAGCCGCCGCGTTGCCTCCTGGTACGAGGTCCCGGGTTCGAACCGGATCGGCTCGCCGATGCTGACGCGCACCCGCGCCCGCGGGTGGGGCAGCCACTTCCCTTCGTAGAAGCCCGGCCGGAGCACATCGATCCGCATCGGCAAAACCGGGACGCCGGTCTCGACCGCGAGCAAGCCCGTGCCCGACTTGAAGGGCTGCATTGGACCGATGACGGTCAGCTTCCCCTCGGGGAAGATCAGCACGTTCCACCCCTCGCCAAGCATCTTCGCGACGTATTCCAGGCTCTCGCGGACGCCGGACCCCTCTTTGGCGAACGGGAAGGCGTTCCCCAGCAGACTGGCGAAAAAGCCGCGCAACCGGTTTCCGAAGATGTCGCTGGCCGCGGCTGCGATCGCCACCCGGCGCCGGAAGCCGGGGGGCATGCTCCGCAGGAGCATCGCCTGGTCGAGGTGCATGTTGTGGTTGGCGATGATGAGACAGGGCTGCTGAACGGTCGCGAACCGCTCCCGGCCGCGCACCTCCACGCTGTAGCCAATACGGAGGAGCGGGAACACAAAAAAGGAGAGGAGGGCGTGCCGAAGCCACTGGACCGTGCGCCAGCGCGGCCAGGTGGGGAACTTTCGGATGCGCACCTTCCGTTCGCCTTTGGCTACCATGCGCCGAAGCTCACCGATGGTAGTCTGCGGGCCGACGTCGGCATCGTCCACGTAGACGCCCAGCTCGTCTTCAACAGCAGAGAGCAGCTCGACCCGGGCCAGTGAATCGAGCCCGAGGTCTGCCCCAAGGTTCGTCGCATCGTCGAGCGGTGCGTCGGTGCGGCGGAGCGCCGCGATGATGCGGAGAAGCGGGTCGGCAACCTCCTGCTGCGGGGGTGCCGGCGGCGGCTGGTGTTCGCGGAGGTACGCCTCGACCAGCGGCCGGCGCACCTTCAGCGTGTGTGTCCGCGGGAAATCCGGCTCCGGCCAGGTGCTCCAGCCGAGGATCTGCTGGCGCGCATCGAGCTGCTGGTTCGCGCGCCGGACTGCTTCCGCAGCTGACCCTGGCGCGGCCTCCGCAATGACGGCGTGAAGACGAACCTGCCCATCGACGGCGAGCCCGAGGACGACTGCGTCGGTTACGCCTGGCTGCCGCCGGAGGACCGCTTCGATATCCTCCGGGTACACATTTTGTCCGTCGGCGAGGACGATGAGGTCCTTCTTCCGGCCCTTGAGGTAGAGGTAGCCATCCTGCAGGTAGCCAAGGTCACCGGTGCGGTACCAGTCGCCATCGAACGCCGCTGCGGTCGCCTCGGGCGCCTGCCAGTAGCCGATGAAGACATTCTCCCCGCGCGTCAGGACCTCGCCGTCATCGGCGATACGCACCTGCTGGCCCGGCAGCGGTCGCCCGACGCTCCCCACGCGCCGGTCTTCGCGCGGGTTGATGGTGACGATGGGTGCGCACTCGGTCGTTCCGTACCCCTCCACGACGGCGATGCCCATCGCTTCCCACTTGAGCTGGACCTCGGGGTCGAGGGGGGCGCCCCCGCTGGCGACGAAGTCCAGCGCACCACCGAACCGCGAAAGAACAGGGTGGAAGACGAGCCTCCGCCCGCGCGCAGGGAGCGGCTGGGAAATGCGGCGCATCATCCGGAGGAGGCCCAGGCGGCCGTGGGCCGCCGCCTCCCGCTCGATGCCGGCCATCAGCAGGCTGAGCACCTGCGGCACGCCGATAATCACGGTCGGCTTCCCTTCCTGCATGACGCGGCTCAGGGATGCGGGCTGCCGGCTCGCCGGGTAACAGACGGCGGCGCCGGCTGCGATGGGCGCGAAGCAGCCGGCAGTCTGTTCGAACATATGGCTCAGCGGAAGCAGCGACAGCATGCGCGTCCCCGGGCCGATATCGATGACCGACAGGCCGGATTCGACATTGGCGACAATGTTCCGGTGGGTCAGCATCACGCCCTTCGGGTCGCCGGTGGTGCCGGAGGTGAAGATGACTTCTGCCAGGTCGGCTCCCGACAGCGGAGGGCCAAGGAACGGCCCATCGAGCGGCGGGCGCACGCCCTCGAGAACGAGGGCCGGCACCTCGAGCCGGGCAAGTTCCTCGGCCTGGCTTCGTCCGGCGAAAGCTGCCTTCGGCTCAACCCTTGCCACAACGCGGGCAACGAACTCCGGCGAGCTGCGCACATCGAGCGGCACCAGCACGCCGCCGGCGATGAACGTGCCGAACATCGCGGCGACCCACTCGGGCTGGTTCGGGGCCCAGGCGATGACCCGGTCCCCCTTGCTCACTCCGCGGCTGGCCAGCAGGCGGGCCCAGGCGTGCGAGCGTCGCAGCAGCTCGGCGTAGGTGTACCGCGTGGCGCGCACGCCGGCCCGCATCGTCAGCGCCACGCGGTCGGGGTAGCGCGCTGCCGAAGCTTCGAGCAGCTCGACGAGCGTGTTCATGCAGGCAAGGAGCGCGCGAACTCGCGCACCTTCAGGTCGGCGTCACGGACGATGGGCCGGAAATGGCTGAAACAGAGGGTGTCGAAATCCAGCTCCGCCAGCCTGCGGATGGAGGCGGTAGCCTGGGCCATATCACGGGTGAACAGGCGGTGCGGGGGCATGAGCCTGCCGAATCGATACTGCATAGCATCGCCAACAATCAGCACACCGCGCTCGGGGAAGTGAAGGGCGATGGAGCCCGGCGTGTGACCGGGGACGTGGATGATGCGCATCCCGCCAAGCGCCGGGAATTCGTCGCCATCACGGAGGTAGACGTCGATGCGCGCGGGGCCCGGATCGACCCGCAACAGATACGGTTCACAAATCCGCGCAAGCAGGGCGTGCGCGAACGGATTTGGCAGGGGTTCGTCGCTTTCGACGTCGCGCGCCTCAGCCAGGTGAATCCCGGTGCGCGCCGGCACCCACCGCTGGAGTTCAGGGAGGCCGCCGACATGGTCGATGTGCGCGTGGGTGATGATGATGTCGCGGATGTCTTCGGGCGAACGGCCGATGTCGCGGACGGCTTCGAGAATACGCTCCCCCGACCCCGGGGCGCCGGTATCAATGACGGTGATGCCCGCATCGACGACCAGGTACGCGCGGGATGCCCGGGTCCGAACCTGGTAAAGCCCGGGAACGACCTCTATGCAGGGGCGAAAGGGCAGAGGCCTGAGCTCCTGCCACGCGGGACGACGATTGAGGGCTGGTTTGGTCATGCGCCGGAAGGATAGCAGAGGGAGGGGCGGTGCGGTGGCCGGCCGGAGGGCAGATGGAAGCAGAGCAGTAGGAGAAGGGACAGAACCAATTCCGGCCACCGCACCCGGGTGGGACAATGTGAAGGTTATCACGAGCGTCGCGAGCCGGGAAGCGGGCGTCCATTGAAGTTTCTCGAGGAAGCTATCGAGAGCGCGCTCACAGAATTCGAACGGCGTTCGCTTGCGGGCCGGGGACCTGTCATCCACAATCGGGAAACGGAACTCCCCTTCCGGGAGACACGACAGCAGCAAAGGAAGACGTATGGCCATCAATCTCGGCGATAACGAACGCGAAGCGGCATGGCGCAAGGAAGTCCGCGAGTTCATCGAGAAGGAGGCGCCTGCTGCCCTCCGCGCCGGCAGCGAGGGTGGCGGAGAAGGCGGCCTCTTCGCGCGGATGGGCGCCATTAAGGAATGGCGCGACAAGCTGGCAGCCAAGGGCTGGATCGCACCCGCCTGGCCGAAGAAGTACGGCGGTGCTGACATGAGTGTCGTCGAGCAGTTCATCATGAACGAGGAGTTCGCCGAGGCCGGGCTGCCCGCCAACGTCGGCGGCTTCGGCGTGATGATGATCGGGCCGACCCTCATCGAGCATGGCACCGAGGAGCAGAAGGAAGAGCACCTCGGCAAAATCCTGCGGGGCGAGGTGATCTGGTGCCAGGGCTACAGCGAACCCGGGGCCGGCTCCGACCTCGCCAGCCTGCAAACCCGCGCCGTCCGCGATGGCGATGATTATGTCATTAATGGCCAGAAAATCTGGACGACGGGCGCCCAGTTCGCGGACTGGATGTACATGCTGGTGCGCACCGACCCGGACGCGCCCAAGCACCGCGGCATCACCTACCTGCTGGTGGACATGAAGTCGCCCGGCATCACCGTGCGGCCCCTGACGACCCTTGCCGGCACCCAGACGTTCAACGAGGTGTTCTTCGAAGACGTGCGCGTGCCCGTCAAGAACCGTGTCGGCGAAGAGAACCGCGGCTGGTACGTCGGCACCACCACGCTGGACTTCGAACGCTCGTCCATCGGGTCTGCTGTGGGTATCCGCAAGCAGCTCGAGGGGCTGATGCGCCAGGCGAAGCAGGGCAAGGAGGCGAAGTTCCACAGCGACAGCGTGCGGCGCGAGTTCGCCGACCGCTGGATTGAGGCTGAGGTCGCGAAGATGCTGAGCTACCGCGTTGTCTCGATGCAGGCCGCGGGGAAGATCCCGAACTACGAGGCGAGCATGTGCAAGCTCTTCACCAGCGAGCTCAGCCAGCGCATCGCGAACCTCTCCATGCACCTTTACGGGATGTACGGCAACATCCGAAACCGCGCATCGATGGGCTACATGCAGGCGGTTTCCGCGACGATTGCCGGCGGCACCACGGAGGTGCAGAAGAATATCATCGCCACTCGGGGTCTCGGCCTGCCGCGCGGCTAATTTCGGCGCTGTTCGAGCCATCCCACGGCGCCGGGGAAAGGCTTCCCCGGGGCCGTGCTCATTGGGCGGCACACTGTGCTGACGGTCGACGGGACTGGACGAATACGCATAATGGCGGGTGGTGGGCAGGCTGCGTACGCTGGCAACCGTCGCGTGGAGGACGGCCGAATCCCTGGCCCTCGCGGTATCGGCATACCAGTCGGCTGTGACCCTGGCCGGGTACCTGAAGCGGAAAACGGCAGCGGCGCCGGCCGAGCCGCCGCCCGGCTGGCGTCCGCGTTTCGCCCTGGTCGTGTGCGCCCGCGACGAGGAACGCGTCGTAGGACGCGTCGTGGGGGACCTGCTCGGACAGGAGTATCCCTCCGAACTGCGCGACGTCTTTGTTGCGGCGCACAATTGCACCGATCGGACGGCTGAGATCGCGCGGGCCAGTGGCGCGGAGGTGATTGACGTGCACTCGGCGGTCCCCGGGAAGGCGCTGGCCATCCGGGCCGCGCTGGAGCGTATCGGTGACGGCTACGACTTCATCGGCATCTTCGACGCGGATGCGCGGGCTGAACCGGGCCTCCTGCGCGCGATCGCCGGGCGCGGGCCCGGGACCGATTGCCTCCAGGTCGAAACCGTTCCCATCGGCGACCCGGAGTGGACGGCGGAGGGGTACGGGTTCGGCCGCAAAGCCCGCAACCTCTTCTGGTGGCAGCCGCGTGAGGCCCTTGGCCTCGGAACCACAATCAGCGGCTGCGGTTGGTTCATCCGGCCCGAGCTCCTGCGGGAAGAGCTTCCGAAGGTGACGACCCTGACTGAGGACCTCGAGCTGACGGCCCGGCTGGCGCTGCGCGGCGTTCCCGTCACGTATGTCTCCGATGCCCGCGTCGCCGTCGGAGAGGCACGCGACCTCCGTACCTCCGTCCGGCAACGGCTGCGGTGGGTTCGCGGCCACCTCCTCGTGGTTGCGCGGTACTGGCCGGCCCTTGCCCTGCGCGCGGCGCGGGGCGACCTGCGCGCGCTCGACCTGGCGGCCTACCTGCTCGTCCCGACCCGGATGCTCACCCGGCTCGGCGCAAGCATGGTGGCTCTCCATGCGCTTACGCGCCGGGCAGGCGCACTGCCGATGGCCATCGCCCTCCCGGTAACGGCTGCGGAATGGCTGGTGCCCGGCATCATCGCCGTCCGGGAGCGCCTGCTCACACTAAACCGCCGCGGCGTCGAACTCGCGTTGCGGCACGGCGTGCTCAGCCTGCTCTGGTTCCCCATCGGCATCTGGGCCCTGGCAACCGCCCGGGTGCAGGCGTGGGATCCAACCCGGCGGACCCCGGCGGAGGTTTCCGATGGCCAACGCGCGCCCGGACGATAACCTGCTGGGGCTCAGCTGGACAGCCGGCGTGTTCGCCGGGGGCGTTCTGCTGCTGGCGACTGTGCTGTTTTTCGGTATCGCGACGCGGGTGAGCCTGGCAAACGACATCGACGTCGTGGCGCGGGCCGGTATCTCGCGGGTCCTGCGCGGCGGCATCCCGGACCTGATCGACACGTTCGTGCTGATCGTCCTGATGTTCGTCGGGTACGCCGCGGCGCTCTGGGCGCTGGCGCAGGGGTTCCGCTATGCGCTCCCGGCCACCATCGGCGGGATCGTCCTGTGCAGCGCGGCGATGCTCCCGGCGATGCCGCTCACCTCCCCGGACGCCGTGCACCTCGCTGCGGACGTGCGGACGTTCTGGCTGCACGGCAAGTGGCCGGCCGACTTCGGCGGCACCCCTTCGAAGGTCGATGACCCGGTCGCGAACGAAGTGCGGGTCTACCGCGACAGCCCAAGCGGCTACGGCCCGCTCGCGTACGTCATCGGAGGTGCGCCGCTCCCGTTCGTCGGCGATGGATTCCGGGCCAATCTCCTCGGCCAAAAGGTCGTCGCCGGCGTGTTTCTCCTGGCGACGGCCATCACCGCGGCCATGGTTGCACGACGGCTGGGAGGGAACGCCGCTTTCACCGCCGGGTTCATCGGGCTCAACCCGATGATGCTCTGGCAATACCCTGGCGACGGCCATAACGACACGCTGATGGCATTCTTCGGCGTCGTGGCACTCGGCCTTGCGATCGAACCCGGCTGGCGCCACCGGGCCGGAGCAGTTGCTGCCGGCATCGCATCGGTGCTCTGCAAATACGCCCTGCTGCTGGTCGCTCCGCTGCTCGCGGCGTACTGGTTTCCCCGCTGGCGGAAGGCGGTCGTCGCGGCCGCCGCCGGGCTGGGGCTGCTGCTGCTGGCGGCCTACGCATTTGATTTTGCACCAGTGCGCAATGGGACACTCGGTCCGGCCACTGCGGTGGCCCCGACGAATCCGTGGGGCGTGGTCTCGGGGTTGTTCTCACTCGGGGAGCTCGGGAACGACCGCCTGGTCTTGTTCGGCTACGTCATCGCCCTGGCCATCCTTGCTGCCGTAGCAGCGGTACACCCCCTGCAGACGGGCCGGGACCTTGCCTGCGCGGTCGCGCTTGTCGTGGGACTGTTCCTCTTCGCTGCGTCGCCGGGGTATCTGCCGTGGTACCTGGTCTGGTTTCTGCCGTTCGCGGCGATCGGCGCGAGCCGCTGGCAGCTCTGGTGGGCCGCGAGCTGGAGCGCAGCCGCCTTCCTCCCCATCCTGGCGCTGAACTGGCAGATCTCCATCAACCGGGCGTGGAACGTTCCGGAGCCGGTCCGCTGGTCGGTCGTGCTGGCCTGGACCCTGACGATCGTCGCAACCTGGCTCGGCACACGCCTGGGCGGGGGCACGACGCAAGCTTCGGACGCCCGTACGAGGCCGGGACCCCGCTTCAGCCCGCGCAAGCGAACCGACCGCACCGCCCGCCGGCGGGCCGCCCGGGCATCCAGCCGCTAACTGCCGACGCGCCGGGCGCGAATGGCAAGGTCACGCGCGAGCCGGGGATACCGGGCAAGGTCGTCGCGCCGCAGCCGCCAGAGGTCGGAC
Organism: Tepidiforma thermophila; assembly: GCF_002563855.1. NCBI lineage: Bacteria > Bacillati > Chloroflexota > Tepidiformia > Tepidiformales > Tepidiformaceae > Tepidiforma > Tepidiforma thermophila. Next base: position 1,749,816 of record NZ_PDJQ01000001.1, on the reverse strand, counting down.
CAGCGGACCGGCGCCAGCCAAATGAAGAGACCGATTGCTGCGAAGCCGGAGACGAGGTAGCTCAGTGTTGTCGCCCACGCGGCCCCGACGAATCCATATGCGGGGATGAGGATCAGGCCAGCCCCGACGCTGATGGCGAGCGCAATGAGTCCGAGCAAAAGGGCAATGCCCGGGCGTCCGAGCTGGTTGGCGAAGTAGTTGTTCAGCAGCGACTGGGGAGCGTAAAGCAGCGTGCCGATGCACAGGATGCGCAGCGGGAGCGCAGCTGCTCGGTAGTCGGGCCCAAAGAGGAACACCACGGCCCAGGGCGCCACCAGCGCGAGCGCGGCCGCCCCGGCTGTCACGATGAGGCCCGTGTGACGCACCCCGGCCGCGGTAATCCGTGCTGCCTCCTCGCGGGATTCCGCCCCCACCCGCGCAAATGAGGCCATCGCGATCGACGAAGAGAACAGCCAAAGCGCCTCAGCGCCGGCGATGGCGGAGGCGTAGATACCGGCCGCTTCGCGGCTATCGAGTGAGACAACGAGGAGCAGGTCGATACGGTAGTTGAGCAGGCCCACTACCCCCGCGAGACCGCTCACTGCCGTAAATCGCAGCATGCCAACGATGAGGTCGCGCCGCGGACGACGGTGCAGCGGCCAGGTCAGCCAGTCCCTGCCCTGGAGCACAAACGGAGCCAGCCCAACGTACTGGGCCAGTGTCCATGCTGCGAGCGCGGCCTCGGCGGTGCGGTTTGACCACACAAGGAGCACCAGCGTGAGCAGGACAAACCCGGCAGCCACTGGCAGGTTCGCCAGGAGGTTGAACCGCAGGAGTCGCCCCTCCCCGAGGACGACGCCGTTCAGGCTATTGCGGACGATGTTCGGCGGCAGGAGCAGCCCGGCGAGCAGCGCGAGCCGCCCGATTTCCCCCGGCACGAGCAGCCACACGGCCACGCCGCATAGCGCAGAGACGGCCGAAGCCAGCAGGGCCAGCAGGAGCGCGTTGCCCGCGACCTCGGCCGGGTCGCGCTTCCGGTTGGCGACGAAATAGCCCGTGGCCGCGCCGAGGCTTGTAATTCCGCCGACAGCCGAGGTGAAGACGACGGCCGAGGCATAGGCGCCGCGGTCCTCGACCGTAAGCGTGCGGGCCGTCAGGACCCCGATGACCGCCCAGAGAAAGGTGGACCCGAAGCGAAAGATGAGCGCGACCAGGCTGCCGGCGGCGATGCCCACGCCGGCATGGTAGCGCCGGCCGGCCTTACGCCACGGGGGAGAGAGCCTCGATGAGCTGTGGACCGACCGACGACGGGGCGAATCGCTCGACGTTGCGGCAGCCCGCGAGCCGCAGCCGTTCCGCCAATCCGGACTCACCCAGTACTCGCGCCAGCGCCCGGGCAAATTCTGCCGCCGGGTCGGCGGAAGCAAGAGAGATGACGATGGCACCATCTCCTGCGATTTCGGGGAGCGCCCCACCATCGCTGCACACCACCGGCAGGCCACAGGCTTGAGCTTCAATGACGGGATAGCCGAAGCCTTCCGCCACGCTCGGCTGGGCCAGGACGTCGCACGCGGAGTAGGCGGCCGACAGGCACTCACCCGAGAGGGGACCCAGCTCAACCAGGCGGCCTTCAGCAATGAGCGCTCGGGCTTTTTGTCTGAGCTGACGGTTGAACCGCTCGCCAACCCGCACGAGGACGGCGCCGCGCATCCGGGGCTCGGACATTGCGTCGATCAGCAGCGGAAGATTCTTGTAGCCGACGGTGTGTCCCACTGAGAGCACACGGGCACCGCCCGGGAGCGGATGCCCATTGCGAGCCAGGGTCTCCTCAGCCACCTCCCGAGGCATTCGTATGAGACCTCCTGGCAGAGCGTTCGGCACAATGCGGGTCCGGGCCGGGGGTACAGAGAGTCGGTCCCGGACATCCCGGGCGACGGAGCCGGAGACCGCCAGCAGGGCATCGGCGGCCCGCAGCCGGGAAAACGGCACCTTCAGGGCGAGTGGTTTCGTCACCCGCTCGAGCCGGCCAGCCCAGTACCGCTCGGGGTCAAGAGCGAGGAGCCCGTGCACTGCCACCACCACGCGGGTGCGGCGGAAGAGCGGCGCATGGTGCGCCAGCGCCACGTCGGCGATGAGGACGCTGTCGATGCCGCCGGCCATGGCTGCCCGAACAGCCGACGCTCTCCGCCATCCCGCGGCGGACGGATGGCGCAAAACATACCACCCCCACCACGGCGCCCTGGCCCGGGTCACGTCCACGCCGAAGTCTCTGAGGATTGTCGCCGTGGTCTCCGCGAAGCGGTGAATGCTGACCCACCGCCATCCCGGGTACGGCTCAAGGATCAGGACGCGCACGGCGTTGAATCGTACGATCGGTGCGGGACGCGTGCCCAGGGCGCAGGTCTGGTAGCATCATACCGAGCGACCCGAGCACATCGGGCCGATGCGGGCGTGGCGTAGTGGCAGCGCGCGACCCTTCCAAGGTTGAGGTGCGGGTTCGATTCCCGCCGCCCGCTCCAGTTTCCCCGAATCGAACACTTCCCAACCGGGTAGACAGAGCCGGGATACAGCCATCTGCTGTGCGACGGCCACGGCCCTGCCTGCGTTGCCGGGGAACCTCCCAAGGCTCCAGAGTGCCCTGAGTTTGCCACCGCTTCTCGGAATATTTGGCTTGCGATCCTCAGACGAGGGCGAGGGCGTCGACCGGTGTGCCACGCAGCGAGAACGGCCCGGCATGGTCTATCCGCACCCTGACGAGCTCGCCGATGCGGGCCGGTGCGTCGAGATGCGTCAGCTTGCCCGTCCGGGTCCGGCCGAACGGCTGCCCGTTCCGGATGCCCTCGACAAGGATCTCCTGTTCCGTGCCGACGTACGCGCGGTTCAGCTCCTCCGAGATGCGGGCTTCGAGTGCTTCGACGCGGTGCAGGCGCTCCGACTTGACATCGGCGGGCACATCATCAGGGAGCTTGCGCCACGCGATCGTTCCTGGCCGCGGGGAGTAGGCCGCCACATGCACTTTGTCGAACCGCACCTCTTCGAGAAGCGAAAGCGTCTGCTCGAAATCGGCTTCGGTTTCGCCGGGGTAGCCGACGATGACGTCGGTGGTGATACCGGCGCCAGGCATCAGCTCGCGCACCTCGCGAATCTTCTCGAGGTACTCCTCCCGCGTGTACCCGCGGCGCATCGATTCGAGGACCGCGTTGCTGCCCGCCTGGACCGGGAGCGAGAAGCACTCCATGACCTTCGGCAGCTCTGCGACCGCCTCGAGGATCGGCCGGGTCATATCCTTCGGGTAGGACGTGAGGAATCGAATGCGGTCGAGCCGTTCGAGCTTCGACAGTTCCCGCATGAGGTCGCCGAGGTCCGGCTGGTCGGGCAGGTCGTGTCCGTACGCCTCGACAGTTTGCCCCAGCAGGGTGACTTCGCGTACACCGTGGGCCGTGAGGTAGGCCACCTCGCGCACGATCTCATCGATCGGCCGGCTCCGTTCCCGGCCGCGCCGGTACGGGACGATGCAGTACGTGCAGAACTTGTTGCAGCCGTGCACCACGGGAACGTACGCCGTTGGCCCCTCGGGCACGGCGTAGGTGCGCGGCCAGAACTCTCCGCCGAGGTCCTCGGCGGGTTCTTCGACGAGCGCCATAATCGGGTCGAACTGCTGGGGCCGGGCGAAGACATCGACCTGCGGGAACCGTTTTTCGAGTTCGTCGGTCTTGAGTCCGACCATGCAGCCCATGACAGCGACCTTGATGCCGGGCCGCTCCGCCTTCAATTGCCGGATGCGGCCGAGCTTGGAGTAGGCGCGGTCTTCGGCGTGCTGGCGGACGCTGCAGGTGTTCAGGACAATGATGTCGGCCCGTTCCATGCGGTCGACCTGCCTGAGCCCGAGGCGCAGGAAGCCGGCGGCCAGCTTTTCGCTGTCCGCCTTGTTCATCTGACAACCGACCGTCCAGAGATAGAAGCGTTGGGTCATGGGAACCAGGTGAAGCGTGGCGGAGGGGGAGGGATTCGAACCCTCGACCGAGTTACCCCGGAACCCGCTTAGCAGGCGGGCGCACTAGACCACTATGCGACCCCTCCAGTGCCGCCTCAGCCTCATTGTATGGCCGGCCGGGGAGTACCGTCACCAGCAGCAGGGCAGACCGTTGCGCAGGCCGGGATACACTCCATCCGTGGCCGTCGCCGTTGTGGTCGTTATCTTCACAGTCCGACAGGACCGCCTCAACGTTCTGCTCATCGAACGGGCGGCGGAGCCGTGCAAAGGAGAATGGGCGCTCCCCGGCGGCCTGCTCCTGCCCGGCGAGACGCTCGACGCGGCAGCCCGCCGGAAGCTGGAGGACGAAACGGGCGTTTCGGATGTCTTCCTGGAGCAGCTGTACACCTTCGATCGCCTGGGCGAAGGGAAGGCAGAGGTGGTCGTTTCGTATTTCGCGCTGGTCGACATCGGGCGGACACGGCTGCGCAGCGAGAGCGAATGGCGCCCGGCGTGGCATCCGGTCCACCCGACGCCGCCGACCGCCTTCGAGAACGACCGGGTCATCGCCTATGCCGAAGAGCGGCTGCGCAACAAGCTGGAGTACACGAATGTCGTGTACAGCCTGCTCCCGGAGCGGTTTACGCTGACTCGGATGCAGCAAACGTACGAGGCGATCCTCGGCGAACGGCTGGACAAGCGGAACTTCCGGCGACGAGTCGTGGGGCTCGGCATCGTGCGGCCCACCGGGCGGTTCGAGAAGCAGGGAGCGCACCGCCCCGCGATGCTGTATGAGTTCACCAGCCGCAAGCCGATGATTCTCTAGCGAATTGCGGGGCGCCGGTTATGCTGTGGCTGTGTTGAGCTGGCCGGGCCACTCGTTCACCGCTTACCGGTTTTCAGACTCGCCTGCTCAGAAACCCAACCCGGGGCGCGGCAGTCGACCTGCGGGCCTGCCTCGAGTTGCGTGGGAGGGCGAAGCGCTGCCGAGTTCGGCTCCAACGCAGCCCTTGTCCCGGGGGAGGCCTCAACCCGGCAAGGAGGCGGTTCACCCTGCTTCGGGTCCAGGCAACTGGCCTGGTCGAACGGCAGCTCCCGCTGGCAGGCCCGGACGGATGGCACCGCTCAGGGGCACACTGGAGTGCCGCCGGGTGCCGCCCGCGAGCGCTGCCGCGGCGGAAACCGGGAGGAGACTTCAGGCCGGGCCAGCCGGGGTGGTGGCGTGAGGCGGCTGTTTCCCGTCACCAGGATCCCGTTGCTGGTCTTCCTCGCTACGATTGCCGGGTGCGGCACCGGCGGCGACAGAGCCGGGCCGCCGGTTGCGTATGTCACCGACGTCGCAGCTGGTGCGGCCGCCGATGAGCGGTCCTCCCCGCGCCTGGCAGTCGCAGCAGCGGCAGACCTGCGGCTCGCGCTCGAGGCGCTTCGCCCCGCCATCGAGGCCCACTGCGCGACGGCTATGACGACGACGTACGGCTCCTCGGGCCAGCTGGCGCGGCAGATTTCCTCCGGGGCACCGTTTGCCCTGTTCCTTTCAGCCGACACGTCCTACGTCGCGGAAGTTGTTCGTTCGGGTCGGGCTGCCCCGGCTTCCGCGGCGATCTATGGGCGCGGCCGCCTGGCAGTCGTTACCCGGGCCGGCGTGCCGTTGCCGTCATCACTGGAGGACCTCTCCGATGCCCGGTATCGGACCATCGCCATCGCGAATCCCGACCACGCCCCGTACGGCCGGGCCGCCTATGATGCGCTTCGCAGCGCCGGCATCCTCGACCGGGTGGAGGGCCGCCTCGTCCTGGGCGAAAACGTCCGCCAGGCGGTGGAATATGTCGACAACGGGAACGCCGATGCCGGAATCGTCGCGCTTGCGCTGGTGATTGGCCGCGGTGCGGACGGTTACCTGCTGGTCCCTCAGGCTCTCCATGAGCCGATTACCCAGGCGGGCGTCGTCATTCGGGGAACAGAGGCCGAGCGTACCGCCCGCTGCGCGCTGCAGTACCTGCTCGACCCCGGCGGCCAGCGGGTGCTGGCAACCTACGGCTTCGAGCCAGCCAGGGAGTAGGTCGTTTGGACACCTGGGGCGACCCGCTCCGGATCTCCCTGCTTGTCGCAGCCTCGGCCACAGCGGCGTGTGTCGCGGTGGGCACGCCGCTCGCATGGCTGATTGCCCGGGCGCGGCCGCCTGTAGCCCAAGTGCTTTCGGCGGCAAGTCTTCTGCCACTGGTGCTGCCGCCGACAGCCGTTGGCTACTACCTGCTCTGGCTCCTGGGTCGCGAAAGCCCGGTGGGCCGGTTCCTGCTTGACGACCTCGGTGTGCAGCTTGTTTTCACGTGGCCGGGCGCAGCGCTGGCGGCAGCCGTGGTCTCGCTGCCGCTCTACGTACGGACCGCGACGGCCGGGTTTGAACAGCTCGACGAGGAGATCCTGTTTGCGGGCCGGACGCTTGTCGCTCCGTGGCGGCTTTTCCTGTTCGTCGTCGTTCCGCTGGCCTGGCCGGCGCTGGTGGCGGCATCGCTCATCGCATTCGCCCGCGCCCTGGGCGAATTCGGCGCCACCGTGGTTGTTGCGTCCAGCATCCCCGGCCGGACGCGGACGCTTCCGGCCGCGATCTACGACGCGCACCTCGCCGGGGACAATCGGCTTGCGAACGAACTTTCGCTCATTGCGCTCATCATCGGGTTCGTGCTGGTCACGCTCCTGACGGTCGCCCTCCACGCCGCAGTCCGGCGGAGCCACGGCCAGGATGCTTGAGGCACGGTTTCGCCTGGAGCGCGGAGCTTTCGAGCTCGAAATCCAGCTCGAAGCGCCTCCGGGTGTCACAGTCCTGTTCGGACCGTCAGGGTCGGGGAAATCGCTCACTCTGCGGGCCATCGCCGGGATTGTCGAGCCCGACGCGGGGCGCATTGCCGTTGAGGGGGCCGCAGTGTTCGACCGCGCGGCAGGCATTTCCGTTCCGCCGCACCGGCGAGGATTTGGGTACGCGGGCCAGCGTCCCGCACTTTTCCCCCACCTGACGGTTCGCCAGAACGTTGCTTTTGGGCTGCGAGACCACAGCCGGGCGGACAAGGATGCGGTGACCTCAGCGCTGCTTGCGCGATTCGGCCTGGCCGGGTTCGAACAGCGGCGGATCGGGTCGCTGAGCGGAGGCCAGGCGCAGCGTGTTGCGCTGGCCCGGGCGCTTGCCCCCGGTCACCGGGTGCTGCTCCTGGATGAGCCGTTCTCGGCCCTGGACGAGGCGCTCCGGCAGGACTTGCGAGTGCTCCTGAACGACCTGGCCCGGGAGCGCGAGCTCGTCATCATCTTCGTGACGCACGATCTGCGGGAGGCGCACCTGCTCGCCGATCGGCTGGCGGTCCTCGATGGCGGCCGGGTGCTCCAGGCCGGGCCCCGCGACGCGGTCTTCCGGGCGCCCTCAAACCGGCGGGTAGCCGAGCTGCTGGGGGCGGTGAATGTGTTCCCGGCCACCGTCATCCGCCGAAACGAGTCGACGCTGGTCTTCACTGCCGCCGGCTGGGAAGGCCTGGCAGCCAGCTGGAGCGGCGACCCGGCACCGGGCCAGGCGGTGGACGTGATGATTCGGCCGGAGCGTGTGGTGATGCGCCGCGGCACTCCGACCGTCAACGCGCTGCCGGCGCGCATCGTTCGGGAGTTTGACTACGGGAACAGCCGCATCCTTCACTTCGAACCAGACGGTGCAGGCCCGCGCCTAGTAGTCGAACTTGCCTCGCGGCCGTACGACGTGCTCGATGTCCGGTCGCGGAAGAGCTGGACACTCGAGCTTCCGCCGGAGGACCTGCACGTTATGCCGGCACCGGCTCCCGCTGCGCGATGACGCAATAGAGCGGGTCCGCACCCGGTCCGGGGCTGAGGTTAAATGCCCTGGGCTGTCCAAATCCCCTGGCATGGGCAAGGTAGAGCGCTATCAGCTCAGCATGGTCGCGGTCGTCGAGAGCGCGCCAGACCGCTACCGCCTTGGTAGGGAAGCATCGGTTCGAATAGGCCACGGCAACAATGCCGCCCGGGACCAGGACCCGGGCAACCTCAGCGAAGACCTCCGCCGGCCTGGTGAGGTACTGGACTGAAAGGGAACAGATGACAGCGTGGAAGGTGGCATCCGGCCACGGGAGCGCCGGCTCGCGGTTCAGGTCCTGGACGACCCGCTCGGTCAGGCGGGGGTTCTCTTCCAGCTCGACGCGGTTCATGCCGAGCCCGGCCACCGGACCGAGCTGGAGCTCCTCCGGGAGGTGGGAGACCCAGCTCGACATCAGGTCGAGCACCTGGCTGCCGGGCGGGATGATGCGGCCGTAAAAGTCGGTCAGCGCTGCCGTGGCCGCGTCGTCGAGATGGGTGACCAGCCGGGGCTCGCGGTAGAAGAGGGCGTCGTCGGACTCGTCCTCGCGCGCGAAGTACTCGGGGCGCAGTTCGGGAAGTTCTTCGGCGGCGTCAGGCACGGGAAGCCGCCAGCGGGGCACCCTGCTCCAGCACGGCCTCGTAGAAGCGGGCGCGCGGGTGGGTAGCGAGGATGCCGTCCGGCATGCCGCCGGCGTGCGCCCTGCGGAAGGCGTCGGACTGGGTCCAGTTGACGAACGCCTGCCGCGACTCCCAAATGGTGTGGGAGATGTAGTCGCCGGGCTCGTCGCCCTTCAGCAGGGCGAAGTGGATGAAGCCCGGGACTTCGGAAAGATAGCTCTCACGGGTCCGCCAGCCGGCTTCGAAGTCGGCCTCGCGCCCGGGATTCACCTTGAACTGATTCATCGCAATGAACACAACGCACCTCCGAGTGCCGCACTGCCGCCAGTGTATCCCAAGGAGCGGAGAACGGAGCGCAAGCCTCACCTGCCGCCGAAACCGCGACGGAGGACCCGCGGCCGGAGCACAGGCCGCAGGGTGACAGCCGGGCCAGACAAGCTTCGAACACCCGACGGGGCCAACCGGGGTGGCGGCGTCTGTTGCACGGGGCGCGGCCGCACCGGCCGCCGAGCGGTTCAAGCCCGGCTCTGCGCCGTGGTGCCGCCTCCACCGGTCTCGCAATCGAGGATACGTCACAGTTCAAAATACCATCCCCCATGCCGGAAAGGCGCTGCGAAGCGGCCATCACCTGGAAGTCAGCGCACGGTCAGCTGGTCGTGGACCGCGCGGGCAACCCGCCTTACGAGTTCCCAGTTCCAGTCGCCCTCGGCCATGACCGCAATCACGTATGCGCCGCGCTCGGTCTGCACGAACGCGACATCACGGGTGGCGCCGGGCCAGGTGCCGGTCTTATTTCCGACGCGGAGCACGCCCGGCATGCCGTCGAGCGCAGCGGGGATTCCGGCCCGCACCTCCTGAGCGGTAAGGAGCTCCAGGGCGTGGTCGCGCTGCGCCGCCGACATCCCGTCACCGCGGGCGATGGCCGCAAGGACGAACGCCAGGTCGCGAGCAGTCGTGGGGAGGCCAGGGTCGTTGACTGAGAACCGCTCAGCCCCGAGCGCGCGGAGTGAAGCGTCGATCTCTCCCGGGCCAAGGAACCGCAACAGAGCGACCGCGGAGGCGTTGTCGGAGAACGTGATCATGGCCTCCAGCGCCTCGCCAAGGGAGACTGTCCCATCGGGTGCGACGGGCAACCGGTCAATGGTGCCGAGGTCTTCGGCGCGGGCCTCATCGGTGACCGGTATGCGGTCGGTGTAGCTGAGGACGCCGGCGCTGACGCGTCGCTCGGCTTCCAGCAGGATGGCGAGCTTGAAGGTGCTGGCGGCGTATCCCGGGAGGTCGGGGTTGAGCCCGCCGAGCCATTCGCCTCCTGGGGTCATCACCGCGACGCCAGTGGATGCCGCTTCGTCTGTCGTGAGGACGGCCCGGATGGCCGCTTCAAGGGCAGCGGCCTGGTCGCCGCCGGACGGGCCGGCGGCACGGGAAGCGTCAACCAAATGCCCGGCGGACCCGCCCGTCCCGGCGGCGCGTGTTCCGGCGCCGGTGGAGTCGGGCACCATGTGCCCGGCGACGACGGCGAGCAGGTAGACGAAGGCTCCGGTCGCGGCGGCCACGGCCAGCAGGAATTCCCATGGTGTCCGTTCAGCTGGACCGCCCGGAGGGGAGGTACGGTTCACCGGCAGGGCCATTGGTTGCCCCCAGGAATGCCCCCGCCGTCGCGATCATACCGCGCCGAGCGCAGGAACGCTGGCGATCGAGCGGAGGCGGCCGTAGCCTTCGGGGCCGTGGAACCGCTGCCGCTCCAGTTCGCCGACATCCTGCGCGCGTACGACCGGGTCGCGCCCGTGGTGCACCGCACCCGGTTCGCGACGAGCCGCCACCTGGACGAACTGACAGGGCTGCGGGTGTTCCTGAAGTGTGAGAACGAGCAGCGGACCGGTTCGTTCAAGATTCGCGGAGCCTACAACCGGCTCGCCCAGCTCTCGGCCAGCGAGCGCGCCCGCGGGGTCGTGGCTGCCTCAAGCGGAAACCACGCCCAGGGAGTGGCGCTGGCTGCCCGCCTGCTCGGCGTGCGGGCGACCATCTTCATGCCGGACGACGCCCCGGCGGCAAAGCTGGATGCGGCCCGGGCATACGGCGCATCGGTTGAGCTGTACGACCGGCGCTCGGCGCTCCCCGCGGACCTCGTGGCGCACTACACAGCCGAAACCGGCGCGGTACCGGTACCGGCGTTCGATGATGTGGCGGTCATGGCGGGACAGGGCACGCTGGCGCTCGAACTGCTGGCAGAAACCGGCCCGCTCGAGGCAGTTGTGGCACCGCTGGGCGGCGGCGGCCTTCTCTCCGGCATCGCGACGGTCGTTCGTACGCTCATCCCTTCAGCGAACGTCTTCGGCGTAGAGCCGGCGGACGGCGACGACTGGGTGCAGAGCCTAGCCGCCGGCCGGCCGGTGCTCATCGACCCGCCATCGACCATCGCGGACGGGGCGCGGACCCGGCAGCCCGGGGAGCTCACTTTCGCCGTTGTCTCGAAGCTGGTCTCGGGGGTCGTGACCGCGACGGACGATGAAATCCGGTCGGCGGTGCGGTTCCTCGCCCTGCGCGCAAAGATGGTCGTGGAGCCGACCGGCGCGCTCGGCGTGGCCGCCCTCATGGCAGGCCGGCTGGCCATTCCGCGCGGCAGCCGGGTCGGCGTGGTCATTTCGGGCGGGAACGTGGACCCCAGGGCGCTCGGGGCGCTCCTCGCAGGGAGCAGGTAAGGGCAGTCAGCCGCGGGACGGCGATGCTGCGATGCAGCTGGTACCCCCGGCAGGAATCGAACCTGCGCCTTCGGCTCCGGAGGCCGACACTCTATCCGCTGAGCTACGGGGGCCTGCCGTTCATGTTATCGCGTGGGGCGGCTCCGCGCACGGCTCAAGGGGGCGCCTCAGGCATTAGCAAATGCGATAAGTGCCGCTCCGAAGAGCACGGCCTGCAGGAGCGCTCCGCTTGTGAAGAGCCAGAGCCCGGCTGCGCGCTCGAAGGCGTGCAGCGCCGCCCCGGCAAGGACGTTGCCGGCGTAGATGGCGGCGGCGAGGTAGGCGATGCCCAGGAGTTCCGACCGGTCACCCACCCGGACGATGCCGCCAAGGGCGGGGAAGGAGAGTTCGACGACCTCCGGCAGCCCGGGGTAGGAAGCGAACACGTACCCGCAGACCACTGCACAGAGTGCGCCGCCAAGCCCGACAGCCCAGAGCGCAACCCGGTCCTGCCAGAGGGGAAGGGCAGCCGGCCCAACGCGCAGCGACCGCTGTTCGCCCCGCTCTTCAACGGGCGCGAGCGCGGCGCGAGCCTGGATCGCTTCGGCAAATGCCGCCTGGTCCTGCACCGTGAGCCCGTATGCCTCGCCGTCGGTGACGACGTACAGCAGCTCCTCCGGCTCAGCGTGCGTCGAGTAGAACAGCGTGTAGCCGACACGCTTCACGTCGCCAGCGCCGACGTGGCAGCCCCACCAGTTGAGCCCCTGTACCTCCGGCGGCTCAAGGGTCCGGCCGGGGACCAGCCGCTGGATGGAGGCGATGGGTACGACGACCCGGCGCCACCCCCAGCGGATCTCGAGGGCGTCTGGACGGATGGTGTAGGCCAGCGAACCTACCGCATAGGCCCAGGCGGCGAACAACAACGCCAGCAGGAAGGCGCCTGCCGCCACGAGCCAGGCGAGAAATGTCTTGAACTCTGGCGAGGCGCCCCACGCGATATTGCCGGCAATCACCGCGACGGCTGCCGCCCAGGCTGCGAAGGCGCCACCAATGATGACGCCCATTGCGCGGGGCGGCCGAAAAACGGTCGCAGTCAGTTCGCGACGCGGATGCGTGCCGGCGTGCACCATGCGCGGTACTTTTCGTTCTTGCCCCGGATGCAGTCGTAGTAGAGCTGGCTGAGCTTCTGGGTGATAGGGCCGGGCCGGCCGTCCCCAATGAGACGGCGGTCGATTTCGACGACGGGGGTGAGGTGCGCGGCCGTGCCGGTCATAAAGACCTCATCGGCGATGTAGAGCTCCGTGCGGTCAATCTCCCGCTCAACCAGCTCGATGCCGAGTTCGTTCCGGGCGAGTTCGATCACACTCTTCGCGGTGATGCCTTCGAGCACGTTATCGGCCGGGGTGGGCGTAATCAGCCGACCGTTGCGCACGATGAAGATGTTCTCGCCGCTGCCCTCGGACACATGGCCGTTTTCGTTGAGCATGATGGCCTCGTCGAAGCCATTGGCGTTGGCTTCGGTCTTGGCGAGGGCGCTGTTGACATAGATGCCCGTCACCTTGGCGCGGGGCGGGATGCCGGTATCCTGGACGCGGCGCCACGTGCTGGTATGGCAGCGCGCGACCTCGGGGAGGTAGGCCGGGAACGGCGTGAGGAAGATGAGGGTGTCGCTTTCAAGGTTATGCAGGCGCACGCCGAGCTGCTCACTCGACAGGTAGACCATCGGCCGCAGGTAGACGTCCTCAGTGAAGCCGCTCCGTTCGACGAGCTCGACCGCGATTTCGCACAGGCGGTCGACCGAGTCATGCATCTGGAGCATGAGGATCTTGGCGCTCTGCTGGAGCCGCTCGAAGTGTTCGCGCATGCGGAAGAGGTAAACCGTCTGGTCCTCTTCGTTCCAGTTTCCCCGGATCCCTTCAAATACCGCCGTACCGTAGTTGAAGGCGTGGGTCATGACGCCGATCTTGGCTTCGCTCAGCGGCACGATTTTTCCCTGGAAGTACGCGTACGGTGTCGGCATGGGTCTCCTCGTCCCGGCGGCCCGGGGTTTCCGAAAGTATACGCCTGCGTTCCGTTTCGGGGCGCCCTACTCGAGCCCGCGGCTGAAGAAGGTGGGCTCCCGGCACTCCGGGATTTGCGGCTCGAGCTGTGCCAGCCGCCGCCGGACGTCGTCGGGCGGCAGCGGCGGCGGTGTAGTAACGACCGACGTCGGGTCTTTCAACGCTGCCTCGAGATAGGCGACAAACTGCCGGTTGTACTCGGTGAGGTCCGGCGGCGGGTCGATTTGCCGCATGGTCGCCGCGAATTCTTCAATGACCGCGGCGATGGCCTCGGGCGTGGTCGCGCTGATGAGTGCATCGGTGACGCGGTCAATGCCAATGCAAACCGCCCGGAGGTAGTCGGTGTCGTTGCCGGTTCCGCGGGGCTCGCTGCCCTCGTCGTCGCCGCCGCACGCAGCGGCAACCAGGAGCACCAGGAGGAGGACGGCGGCAACGAATTGCGAACGCACGGAGGCATGGTACACCGTCCACCGGATGCGGGCGTTCAGGCCCGTTGACGCCCGCGAGACCTTGTCACAGCAGGATGCGTTTCATGGCCGAGCGCGGCTCCCGGCGCCAGTTGACGATGAGCGCCCGTTCGACACCGTCCCGCTCGACCCGCTCGATGCGGCAGCGGTCCCGGCGCGCCAGCGCCGTTGCTGCGCGCCCGCACCATGCCGCGGCACCCTCAGGGGCCGCTGGAAGCGGCGCATCGCCCGGGAAGCCTTCCCAGTGCGCCACGCCGAGCCGGAGCAACCAGCCGAGGATGAGCTCGGCCAGCCCGAGATGGAAGTCACGGTCACCGAAGGTCGCAAGGTAGCGCTCGCGGTTCGAATCGGAGGCAGTCAGCAGGGCAGTCGCACCAAGGTGTGGAAGTGCGAAATCAGAAGCTTCCCGGTAGACCTCGCCCAGCGGCGGGACGCGCGCCAGCGACTCGGCGGAGCGGAAGGGGTGAAGCCGAAATTCTGCCGCGTGGAGGTCGGGCGCTTCGCCGATCCCGTCCCCGTCCAGCCAGCCGGACCACTCTTCGGCCGCCGACTGGAGGTGCGACAGCGCGGCAGCCTCGAAGTCGGCTGCTGCCCGCACCAGCACGGCCGCCGAGGAGTAGTCGCCCCATTCGAGGGCATGGAGAGCCTGGAGGCGTGCGAGCCAGCCGCGTGACCACGGGCCCAAGGACGCTGCCATTACGCGGTTTCGGTACTTCGCGCCGGCGCAGGCCTCGGCGTGCTGCCCTTCGATCTCCAGACCTTCGAGGACGAGAGCGACGTCCTCCCCGAGGACGAAGGACGTCTGGCGGTACGCATCGCTACTCCCGGGCAGGTCAGCGGGCGGCCGCGGAGCGCGGGCGGCCCGGCCGTTGACGCGCGGCGGCGAAATCCTGCGGGCGCTCATGGTCCCGGGTTCATCGCCGCCTGGTAGCGGGCCACTACGGGGTCCTCCAGCCACGCGCCGAGCTGTTCGGCCCGGCCCGGCAGCGCCCGGCACATGTCGACCACATGCATCGGGTCGTGTTTGCACCAGCCGCGGAGGTAGGCGCCAAGGGATACTGTGGCCGGGGGACGTTTCGTGTCGCCGGCGAACCGGATCGGTCGCCCCAGGTCATCGTCGGTTAGTGCAAGGAGGTCCCGCTTGAGCAGGTCGCGCTCCCGCCGGGCCTCTTCCAGGAGCGCTGCGACCGAATGTTCCCGACGCTCCCGGACGCGGTGCTCGTTCCACGCGTCAACATCGAACCGGTTGCCATCGGCAGTGCGGAGGCCGGCGTCTTCGCCCCGCCGGACGGCGCGGAACATCTCGGCAACCGGCGCGTCAATGGTGGCAAGGTGGGCGATAAAGTCGCGGATGAGCCAGGTTGAACCCGGAACGGGCCGCTCAAGCTCTTCCGCGGTCAGCGAGAGGCAGAAGTGCTCGAACCGTGTGCGATGGGCATCCAGTTCAGCCACGATGGCGTCCAGCTGGCTCATTGCGCAGCCTCCGGTTCTGTCGTTTCCGCGTACTCTACCCGCCCGGCGCAACGGCATCGGATTGGGCATTCGCGAGCCGGGGCTCGGAAGGCGGCTCAGGGGCCTTCTTCCACCTCGCAACGATGGCGTCGTCGGCCGCCTCGGGCAGGGCCTCAAGCAGGGCATCGCGCTCGCGGGTGAAGAGGGCAGCGCGCTTCCACAGCTCTGCGAGCGGACCGGCCGGGAGCGTCTCCGGGAGCTGGCCGGCCGCGGCAGCGGCGGCACGGAGCGCAGCGCGGAGCCGTTCGAGCGCGGAATCGAGGGTGGCCGAACCCCCGGACTCCGCGGGGGCGCACGGGAGTTCGGCAGGCATACCATCCCCGAGCCACCCGGCCAGCGCCTCCTCATCCGCGGCCAGCTGCCCCACCAGCCCGGCTACCGTCGTACCGCGGGCCGGTACCGGCCGCTGCCAGGCATCGGGCGGGGCCAGGCTGAGCAGGCGGATGGTGACGGCCTGCTCGTACATCAGGCGGTCGACGGCCGAACGGACGATGACGTGCATGTCAGTGGCGCGACCGCCGGCGCTCGGCGCGGGCCCGGGGCCGCGGGGCAGCGGCCGGTTCACGAGCAGGCGCCGGCCCGAGCTGGGGAATGGCGTTCCAGCCGGCATATTCCGCCTTCCGGCCGAGCTCGCGCTCAATTTCGAGGAGGCGGTTGTACTTGGCGGTGCGCTCGCTGCGCGCCGGGGCGCCGGTCTTTATCTGCCCCGACCCAGTGGCGACGGCCAGGTCGGCGATGAAGGTATCCTCCGTCTCACCCGAGCGGTGGCTGATGACGGTTGTCCAGCCGGCGCGGTGGGCGGCCCCGACAGCCTCGAGGGTTTCGGTCAGCGTGCCGATTTGGTTGAGCTTGACCAGGACGCTGTTGGCGGCCCGCCCCGTGATGCCGCGCCGGATGCGCGCCGGGTTGGTCACGAACAGGTCGTCGCCCACCAGCTGGCAGCGCTGGCCGAGCCGCTCCGTGAGCAGCTTCCAGCCGTCCCAATCGTCCTCGGCAAGGCCGTCCTCAATTGAGCGGATAGGGTACTTCTCTACCCAGGCGGCCCAGTGCTCGACCATTTCGGCCGAGGTCAGGGTGCGGCCTTCCTTGGCGAGCGTGTACGTGCCATCGGCAAAGAGCTCGGTAGTCGCCGGGTCGAGGGCAAGAACGACGTCCTGGCCGGGGCGGTAGCCTGCACGCTCAATTGCCTGCATGACGACAGCGACCGCGGCCTCGTTCCCCGGCAGCGACGGCGCAAAGCCACCCTCGTCACCAACCGAGACGATGTGGCCTGCATCGTGAAGGACCGCTTTCAGCGCGTGATAGATTTCGACGCCCATGCGCAGCCCTTCGGCGAAAGTCGGCGCTCCGACCGGCATCACCATGAACTCCTGGAAATCCGTGCTGTCGGGAGCGTGCTTGCCGCCGTTCAGAATGTTGAACATCGGGACCGGGAGCAGGCGGGCAGTTGGGCCGCCAAGGTAGCGATAGAGCGGGACACCCCACGATTCGGCCGCCGCCCGCGCAACTGCCAGTGAGACCCCGAGGATGGCGTTCGCCCCGAGACGCGATTTGTTCGGCGTGCCGTCGAGTTCGCAGAGGATGCGGTCGACCATCACCTGGTCACTCGCGTCGACGTCAGCGAGCGTCTCAGCGATCGGCTCGTTGACATTGCGGACGGCCTTGAGCACTCCCTTTCCGCCGTAACGGGTGCCGCCGTCGCGCAGTTCGACAGCTTCGTGCGCACCCGTGGAGGCTCCCGAGGGCACCATGGCGACGCCGACCGTGCCGTCATCCAGGGCAACGAGCACGCGAAGGGTGGGATTGCCCCGGGAGTCGAGGACTTCCGAGGCTTCGATGTGTTCGATGTGCATGGCGTTCTCCTTACCCCCGGACCTCGGGCGCGTCGCCCAGTGGGATAAGCGCATCCGGGCTCGGGAGGTAGTCGATGTAGAGGATTCCGTTGATGTGGTCGATTTCGTGCTCGAGCGCCTCGGCCATCAGGTCGTTCTCGGCCTTGATGCGGACGAGTTTGCCGGTGTAGGGGTCGGTACCCTGGGCGACGACGCGCACAGAGCGAGGGATCTGGCCGCGAAAACCGGGGACCGAGAGGCAACCTTCATCGCAGGTCCGCTGCCCGGCCCGCCGTACGATCTCGGGGTTGACCAGCGCGATGGGCTGGTACCGCTCGTCGTGCACGTCGATCACGATCACGCGTAGCGGAACACCGATCTGCGGCGCAGCCAGCCCTACGCCGGGGGCGTCGTACATCGTTTCCCACATGTCCTCGATGAGCTTGTGAATCGAGCGGTCGATGGTGCGGACGCGCCGGGCCGGCTCGCGGAGGACCGGGTCGCCCGCACGGCGGATGGGAATGATGGCCACGTCTCCAGGGCTCCAAGGGTAGGTCGCTGCGCGCCGCTCGCCAGTGTACCGCGGCCCGGAGCTACGGGGGCAGCAAGGACGGACCTCTGGTAGACTTTGCCCGCCCGGCCCGAGCCGGGCTTTCGTGCGCCAAGAACCACCCGGAGAAGCGACGTGCCAGACGCCCCCGCCCTCGATTTCATCTTCCACCCGAAGTCCATCGCCATCGCCGGCGTCTCGGCGAAGGAGGGCGCCGGGTTTGGCGGCGGGGGGTTTGTGGCTTCGCTGCAGGAAATCGGCTTTCGCGGGCCGATTTACCTCATCCACCCGACGGCGCCGGCGATACGCGGCCTGAAGTGCTACCCGTCGCTCCGTGATATCCCCGACGATGTGGACTACGTCATTTCCTCGGTCCCGGCCCGGTTTGTGCCGCAGCTCCTCGAGGACTGCATCGCGAAGGGCGTGCGGGTGCTCCACCTGTTCACGGCCGGGTTCACCGAGACCGGCGATGCGGAGCGGGCCAAGATGGAACAGGCCATCGTCGCCCGGGCGCGCGAGGCCGGGATTCGCATCATCGGGCCGAACTGCATGGGGCTCTACGTGCCGGCTTCGCGGCTGGCGATGATGCCGGGCCAGCCGCCCGAGCCGGGACCGGTGGGCATGGTCTCGCAATCCGGGATGAACGCCGGCGAGTTCGTGCGGTACGCCACGCCGCGGGGCGTGCGCTGCTCCAAGGTCATCAGCTTCGGCAACGGCGCTGACCTCAAGGCTGCCGACTTCCTCGAGTACCTCGCCGACGACCCGGAGACGGGCATCATCGTTTCCTACCTCGAAGGTATCCAGGACGGGCCCCGGCTGGCGCGCGTGATCCGGAGGACGGCGGCCCTGAAGCCGCTGGTCATCCTCAAGAGCGGGCGGACTGAGGCGGGCTCCCGGGCCGCGAACTCCCACACCGCCTCGCTCGCCGGTTCGCTCCAGGTGTTCGACGCCCTGTGCCGGCAGGCGGGAGCCATCCGGGTCGAGAGCCTCGAAGAGCTGACCGACATGGCCGTGACCTTCCAGTTCGTGAAGCGGCTCAGCGGGCCGAATATCGTCGTCGTCGGCGGAGGCGGCGGCGCGAGTGTGCTGGCCGCCGATGACCTCGCTGCCGCCGGGCTGGTGCTCCCTCAGCTCCTGCCCGAGACGCAGGAAGCGCTGGCAAAGGTCACCGACGAGGCTGGCACGAGCATCCGGAACCCGATCGACACGACCTCGGTCTGGGAGGACGAGGGGTTTGAGGCCACCTTCCGGCCGGTGGCCGAGGCCCCGAACGTCGACGTCATCCTCTACCACACCGGCTTCGGCACCGGCCCGATGGCACGCGTGGGCGACGTGCGCACCCGGATGGCGCGCCAGGCGGAAACGCTCGGGCGGGTCCAGCGCGAATCTGGCAAGCCGGTCGTGGTGGCGATCCGCCCGGCCACGAACGTCGAGGGATTCCAGCAGTCGCTCGACTTCCAGGAGCTGTGCTGGCGGGCAGGCCTGGCCACCTACCCGTCGATCGCGCGGGCGGGGGTTGCCCTCGGGCACCTGCTGCGCTGGCAGCGAATGCGGGGCGACATTCCGCCAACTCCCTGAAGTTGATAGACTTGCTCGACAAATGGAAGGCCCCTCCTGGCTCCTGGGGTTCCGCGTCTGCGCCTGGCGAGTCGTCTCGCTCGACGCTGTCACCATGGCTGCCCTCGAGGGCGATGTACGGACCGCGCACCCCGGCGCCGCCATCGTGACCAGCTGCCAGCGGCTGGAGGTGTACGGGTTCGAACCGTGCGAATGCGGCGCTCCGGTACGGCTCGAAGGGTTGGCGGCGCTCGAGCGGCTCGCGGGTGTTGCGGCCGGGCTTGATTCGGTGGTCATCGGCGAGGCGCAGATCGCGGGGCAGGTTCGTGCTGCCTTCCGCGGGACGCGCGGGCCGCTCCGGGCTGCCGCAGATGTGGCGCTGGCCGCAGCCCGCGACGCCCGCCGGGCGTTTCCCAAGCGGAGCCATGCCGGCCACCTGCTCGACCGGGCCCTGGCCACGGCACAGGCTCAGCCCGGCGGACGGCTGCTGGTGCTCGGCACGGGCGCGATGGGTCGGCTCATCGCCGCGCGCGGGCGCGAACTCGGATTCGAGGTCCTGCTCGCAGGCCGGCGCGACCCGGAGATTGGCGTCCCCTTCCTGCCGCTGGCAAACGTTTCCGGGCTGGGACCGGTCGACGTCCTCGCCGGCTGTCTCGGGTCCGGCGCCGGCGCGGTCCGGCTCGAGGCGCTGCCCCCGGCGCGTCTCGCGATCGACCTGGGAACTCCGCGGAATTTCACCGGAGAACCCGCCGGGATGGTTATCCGGCTCGCCGACCTCCTGGCAGACGAATCCCGCAGGCCTCACGCGGTCGCCTTGCGGTCCCGCCTGGCGCAGGCAGTCCGGGCAGCAGTCGACCGGCGGCTGGCACGGGTTACTGAGGACTCCCAGCACCCGATTGGGCGATTCCGCCTGGCCCTCGAGCGCGTGCGCCAGGCAGCGCTTGCCGCCGCCCTGGCGGAACAGCCCACGGCCGACCGTGATGCCCTCGACCGGACCCTGCGCTCGGCGGTCAATCGGCAGTTTCATGACCTCACCGAGCAGCTGCGCCGGGAGCGCGCGTATGACCGGGCGCTCAGGCTCGCTGCAGCGCTCGAGTCCCATATCACCCCGGCCGGTGCGGAGCCTCCGGCGGCGGCGGTGCGCTGACCGAACCGGCAGCAGGCGCCTGGCAGGTCGGACACCAGGTGGTGTAGCGGATATCAACCCCCTGCCGCGCGGAGCGGAGCCGGGTGCCGCAGCGACGGCACGGCTGGCCTGCGCGCATGTAGACGTACATCGCCGGCCTGCGCTGAAGGCCGAAGGCGTTCGGCCGGCCGACGCTGGCCAGCAGCAGGTTGCGGGCCGTCTCGATGAGCTTCAGCAGCTGCTCGTCGCTCAGGTCCCGGACGCGGGCCCACGGGTACTGGCGGCAGCGGAAGAGCGTTTCGTGCTTCCAGATGTTGCCGACCCCGGCCATCACCCGCTGGTCCATGAGCGCGTCGCCGATGGTGAGGTCGGCACGGAGCGGGTCGCGGAACCGCGCAAGCGCCTCGGCCGCATCGAACTCCTCGGCGAGGAGGTCGGGACCGAGACCGGCAAGCGGCCGGTAGACTGGAAGCGCGCGTGTTTCGAGCAGCTCGACCACGGGCGCGCTGAAGTTGACGACGACGGCGTCGTCGACTTCGAGGACGAGGCGGGCCTCCCGCTCAGGGCGGGACCACCTTTGGCCCGGCCGGTAGACGTGCCAGGTGCCGTACATCCGCAGGTGGCCGCGGAGCGAGAGCCCGTTATCGAACTCGATCACGAGGTTCTTCCCAACGGACCGGGCACCCAGGCAGGTCGCACCGATCAGCCGCTCCACCTGCGGAACCGGCCCGGGGCCGTGCGATCGCGCGGCTCGGATCACCTTCCCGGCCAGGGCGCCGTGGACCCGGCCAGCGAACCGGTAGAGGGCGTCACCCTCGGGCATAGGTCATGGTCCCCAGAGCAGCTGGGCGGAGCGTGAGGCCCCGGTAGCCTGCTGCGAAGCCGCGCCGGGCGAGGTGCTCCGCCAGCGGGGATTCGGCGGCGGGCGCCCCGTCGATGCGTTCGATGGCCAGGCCGCGCGGGGCGAGCCATGGGGCGGCCCGGCAGAGGCAGTCGAGCGCGGCATCCAGCCGCTCCTCGCCGTCGGGGTCATCAGCCGGCAGCTGCAGGAGCGACTTTCCCCACCGCTCGAGGGCGAGCACGGGCCGGCCATCCACCAGGATCACGAAGTTCCCGGCAGTGCGGGCAGGTCCGCGGGCGGCGGCATCGCCAGCCGCGGGCCAGGGCAGCAGCTCGCCGTAGGGCTGGGCCGGGTCGACCGCGGCAAGGATAACGGCCTGCAGCCGGTCCGCGGGCTCCCGCTCCGCACGGATGCGGTCGACGGTGCCGGGCAGTGCGAACTGGGCGCCGCCAAGTCCTTCGACGAAATATCCGCGCCGGACGCGGCCGCGCTCTTCCATCTCGCGGAAGACCGGGTAGAGCGCCGAGAACCCGCCGCGGAGTGCCTCAGCGTTCACCGCCTCGCGGGCCGCAACGCCGCGGCGTTCGAGCACGGCGGAGGCCCAGGCGTGGAGCGCCCGGGTCCGGCCGAGCGGGGGCGGGAGGACAGACCACCGACCGGCGGCCTCCGGGGGAAGGCCGCGCAGGCGGCCGCCGGGGGCTGCGCCATCCCGGCCGCGCCGCGCCCACGCGCGGAGTGGAGCGAGCGTGTCGTTGGTGATGAACCCGCCCCAGACGAGGTCCCAGAGCACTCCGAGGACGTCCCGCAGCGGGGCGCCGGTAGCGGCGACGATGTCCGTGAAGAAGAGGGCGCCGCGTTGACGCAGGAGGTCGAGGACTGCCCGGGCAAGCGGGTCGTCCGGCGGTTCGGGAGCGGGCGGGACGAAGGCTGGTAAGCGCTCACGGGCCGCCAGCACAACCTTCCCGTCCTCGGACCGTAGCCGCCCGGCCCCGAACCATGCGACTTCGCCGGTGGCGCAGAGCGTATCCAGCATCGCTGGTGTGTAGTCCTCGACCCGCGCGGGCAGTATCACGCGCTCGAGCATCGATGCGGGGAGCGGGTACCCCTCGAGCTGGGCAATGGCATCCCGGAGCGCATCCAATCCGCGGCGGGGCCGAAGCAGGCCGTGCCAGCCGACGACGAAGCGCGCGTACGTCGCAGCGTCGACCGGCTCAACTTCCTCGCGCAGGCGGGCGATGGCGCGCCGTTTGATGGTCCGCAGCACCCCCACGTCGCACCACTCGGAGCCGCCGGTCCCCGGCCTGAACGTCCCGGCGACCACGCGGCCCTCCCGTTCGAGCTGCCGAAGGGTATCGGCAACGAGGGCGACGGGCAGATTCCAGCGGGAGGCGGGCTGCCCGGTGTCGAAGGGTCCGTGGGTGCGGGCGTACCGCGCCAGGAGCGACGCCAGTGCGCCCTCGGCAGGGGGCGCGAACGCGCCCGGCACACCCTGCGGCAGCGCAACCCCGAGTGCATCCCGGTAGCGCGCCGCATCTTCTGCGGGAATCCAGCGATCTTCGCCGGCGATGCGGACGGCGCAGACCCGGCCGGAGCGAGCGAGTTCGGCAAGCAGCGCACCGGCAAGCCCGGGCTCGGCGATGCGGGCCGCAACCTCGTCGGCCGTAAGGTCGCCGAGGCGGCGGAGGAGGTCGTGGAGGGTGTCGGCATCGGCTGGTTTCCGGGTCGCCGCCAGGGCCTGGAGCTCGAGTTCGACCTCGTCGATGAGGCGCGCGTCGAGGAGGTCGCGCAGGTCGGCCTCGCCGAGGAGGTCGCGGAGGAGCGACCGGTCGAGTGTCAGCGCCTGGGCCCGCCGCTCGGCCAGTGGGGCATCGCCCTCGTACATAAAAGCGGCGACGTATTCGAAGACGAGCGAGCGGGCGAAGGGCGAGGCATCGCGAACGGCCACTTCGCGCACCTCAACCTCGCGCTGCTGCACCCGCTGGAGCAGGCGATGGAGCGCGGGGAGGTCAAAGACATCCTGGAGGCACTCGCGGTAGGTCTCGAGGATGATGGGGAAGGAGCCGTACCGGCTGGCAACCGCAAGGAGGTTGGCTGCGCGGAGCCGCTGGAGCCAGAGGGGCGAGCGCGCGCCGGGCCTGCGGCGCGGGAGCAGGAGCGCGCGCGCGGCGTTCTCGCGAAAGCGGGCGGCGAACAGCGCGGTCGAACCAAGGCGCGAGAGGAGGAGGTCCTCGAGCTCGTCGGGGGCCGGGAAGAACACATCGAGTGGCGGGACGTCCTCGCCGCCGCCGAGCCGGATGGCGATGCCATCGTCACCCCAGATGACCTGCGACTCCGGGAAGCCGGCCTCCGCAAGCCTGGCCTCGATCGTCATCGCCCACGGCGCGTGGACGCGGCCGCCGTACGGCGAGAGGATAACGACCCGCCAGTCGCCGAGTTCGTCAAGGTACCGTTCGACCACGATGCGGCGGTCGGTCGGAAGACAGCCGGTGGCCTCGCGCTCTTCGACGAGGTAGTCGACGAGGTTCCGGGCGGCGCGCTCGTCGAGGTCGGCCTCTGTGGTGAGCCAGCCAATGGCCTCGTCCGGGCTTCGGAACCGCTCGAGTTGACGGGTAAAGGCGCCGACCGCCTCGCCGAGCTCTGCGGACCGCCCGATACCATCGCCCCGCCAGAACGGCATCTTGCCCGGCTGCCCAGGGGCCGGTGAAACGATCACGCGGTCGCGGGTGATCTGTTCAATCCGCCACGTGCTCGCGCCGAGGACGAACGTTTCGCCCGGGCGGCTTTCGTAGACCATCTCCTCGTCGAGTTCGCCGACACGCGGTCCCCCATCTCCGAGGAACACGCCGTACAGGCCGCGGTCGGGGATGGTCCCTGCGTTGACGATGGCAAGGGTCCGGGCGTCACGGCGGGCGCTGATGGTGCCGGTCTCGCGGTCCCAGGTGATGCGCGGGCGAAGCTCGGCGAACTCATCCGACGGGTACTGGCCGGCCAGCATCGCGAGGACGCCTTCGAGCTGCTCACGGCTCAGCGAAGCGAAGGGGTACGCCCGGCGGACCATCCCGAGCAGATCTTCGATGCTGAACTCCTCGACGGCGCACGCCGCGACAATCTGCTGGGCGAGGACATCGAGTGGATTTTTCGGGACCCGGGTTTCCTCGATCAGGCCCTCGCGCATGCGCCGGGTCACCACCGCACATTCGAGGAGGTCGCCGCGGTGTTTCGGCAGGAACCTGCCCCGGCTGACTGCGCCCACCTGGTGGCCTGCCCGCCCGACGCGCTGGAGACCGCTGGCGACCGATTTCGGCGATTCGACCTGGATGACGAGGTCGACCGCACCCATATCGATGCCCAGCTCCATCGAGCTTGTGCAGACGATACCCGGCAGGCGGCCGGCCTTCAGCTCCTCTTCGATGGCCAGCCGCTGTTCGCGCGCGACGGAGCCGTGGTGGGCGCGGAGGAGCTCCGCCCCGGCGAGTTCGTTGACCCGGGCTGCGATGCGCTCCGCAAGCCGGCGGTTGTTGACGAAGATGAGCGTCGATCGGTGTGCCCGGACCTGTTCGAGGATCTCCTGGTAGAAGGCGGGCCAGACTGAGCTTCGCTGCTCCGGGGACAGTTCGCTTTCCGGGACCGGACCGGCGAATTCCGCCGGCCGGCTCAGGTCCTCGAGCGGAACCACGACCTGCAGGTCGAGCGGGCGGCCGCTGCCAGCGTCGACGATGCGGACCGGGCGGTCGCCGCCGAGAAACCGGGCAATTTCGTCGAGCGGGCGCTGCGTCGCAGAGAGGCCGATGCGCTGAAACTCCCGCCCGGTGAGCCGTTCGAGGCGCTCAAGGGTCAGCGCAAGATGCGCCCCGCGCTTCGTGGCTGCCAGGGTGTGGATTTCGTCGATGATGACCGTTTCCGCCGTAGCCAAGACCTCGCGGGCGGCCGAGGTGAGCATCAGATAGAGCGATTCGGGCGTCGTGATCAGGATGTCAGGCGGATGGCGGCGGAGGTCTTCGCGTTCACGGGCAGGCGTGTCGCCGGTCCGCACTGCGACGTCGATTTCCGGGTCGGGTCGTCCATCGCGCAGGGCTGCGAGGCGCAGGCCGGCGAGCGGCGCGCGGAGGTTCCGCTCGATGTCGTAGGAAAGCGCCCGGAGCGGCGAGACGTAGACGACGCTCACACCGGGTCGCACCGGGCGCCCGTCGCGGCCGCGCGGGAGGGGTTCGCGCTGGACGAGGCGGTCGAGGCAGGCAAGGAACGCGGCGAGCGTCTTCCCCGACCCAGTCGGCGCGAGAAGGAGCGTATGTTCGCCGGTCGCGATTGCCTGCCAGCCAAGCTCCTGTGCGCGCGTCGGCCGGGCAAAGGCTGAGGTAAACCAGGACCGGGTGGCCGGGCTGAAGATTGCGAGGGGGTCGGCGGCCGGGGACCTGACCATGGGACGATTGTGCCAGAACTACCCGGTACCGAACAGATGTTCGCCATGCGGCGAGGGCGGAAACCCTACTGCTGTTCGGCCGCGGGTCTTGGCCTGGCGCGGTCGGGCGCGGATTTTGCCGATTTGGACGTTATGGCGTCGGTGATGAAGCCGAGGCGGTGGCGCCGGACATCGTGCTCAGGGTGGATTTCGACGCGGAAGATGGTCTGGTACGGGATGAAGACCTGGGTCGGATGGTCGTGGTCGGGGCTGGAGGTCTGCAGGGCGACCCACTGGTCGCCGACACCGCTGATGCCGTTGACGTAGTGGGTGACACCGTCAATGGTTGTGAGTTCAACGACAGGGACTTCGCAGTTGACCTGCGTGCAAAAGGCGGCAATGGCCGGCGGGAGAACCTTCTCGAAGAAATTTCGATCGAACGGTGCGCCATTTGCGGCGACTGGCGCGGCGGCAGGGATGGCGGCCACGCCCGGGGGCAGGTAAATGATGCGAGATGGCTGGGTCACCGGGGCAGCGTAGCCCTAATGATCGGCGGCTGGCAACCGCGCCCCAGGACGCTCCACAATCCGGACCCGCCGTCGCGGTGCCTGCCGTTCGCAGGTTGGGCAGTGGTAGACGACGCTGATGCCGTGGCCGCATTCGCCGTCGACCAGGGCGAGGTCGGCGTCCGCGTAGCGCTGGCCCCAGTCAGCGAGCGCCCCGACCACGACACCGAGAGCGTGGCCTTTGGCGGTCAGGCGGTATTCGTAGCGGGGCGGGTGGTCGCTGTACGGTCGGCGTTCGAGGACTCTGGCAGCCTCAAGCGCGCGGAGGCGGGCGGTCAGCACTGCTGGAGGGATGCCCTCCACCGATTCGCGCAGTTCATTGAATCGCCGGCGCCCGCGGAGGAGGTCACGGACGATGAGGAGCGTCCAGCGGTCGCCGACGAGCTCGAGCGTGGCAGCAACAGGGCAGCGGACGGCGTCGGCCATGGTAGCCTCCCGGGGTTGGTTGCGTTATGCTACGCGCGCGCAGGGGTAAGTTCAAATAATGAAGTGACCCCCAATCCCGGCGCAGAGACCGCCCCATGCTGCCATCCACCCGCACCATCCTCGACCGTGCGCTCGACGGGCTTCTCCCGACAGAGCCCGAGGCGCTCGCCCTCGCCGATGAGACCGACCTCGGGCCGCTGCTCGAGACGGCCGCAGCGCTCCGCGACCGCGCTCACCTGAACGTGATTTCCTACTCGAGGAAGGTGTTCATCCCGCTGACCCAGCTCTGCCGGGATGTCTGCCACTACTGCACGTTCGCGAAGCCGCCGCGGCCCGGCCAGCGGGCCTACATGACCCCGGAGGAGGTGCTGGAGATCGCCCGTGCCGGGGCAGCCGCCGGCTGCCACGAGGCGCTCTTCACGCTCGGCGACAAGCCCGAGCTGCGGTACCGGGTCGCGCGCCGGGAGCTCGACGAGATGGGCTACCCGTCGACCATCTCCTACCTTGCCGCCATGGCTGAGCTGGTCCAGCGCGAGACGGGCCTGCTCCCCCACGCGAACCCGGGCGTCATGACGCCGGACGAGATTGCGATGCTCCGCCGCGTGTCCGTCTCCCAGGGCATCATGCTCGAGAGCGTGGCGGAGCGGTTGTTCACGGAGAAGGGCGCAGTTCACTACGGCTCGCCCGACAAGCGCCCGTCGGTCCGGCTGGCCACGATTGCCGAGGCCGGACGCCAGCAGGTGCCGTTTACCTCGGGCATCCTCATCGGTATCGGCGAGACCCGCCGGGAGCGGATCGAGTCGTTGCTCGCGCTGCGCCGGCTCCACGAGGAGTACGGGCACCTCCAGGAGGTGATTATCCAGAACTTCCGCGCCAAGCCGGACACCAGGATGGCGAACGCGCCGGAGCCGGACCTTGACGACCTGCTCTGGACGATCGCCGTGGCCCGGATCGTGTTTGGCGGGGAGATGAACATCCAGGCTCCGCCGAATCTGAGCTACGACGACTACCCGCGGCTGGTCGCAGCAGGACTGAACGACTGGGGCGGGGTCTCGCCAGTAACTCCTGACCACGTCAATCCCGAGGCACCGTGGCCCCACCTCGAGCAGCTCCGCCGGCGGACGGCGGAATGCGGCAAGGTCCTCGTCGAGCGCCTGCCGGTCTACCCGGCCTATGCGCTAGACGCCGACCGGTGGCTGGACCCCGCGCTGCGGACGTCCGTCATCCGCGCCATTGACGCCGACGGGTTTGCACGCACGGAGTCCTGGTCACCGGGCGATGCCACAACGCGCCCGCCTGAAGCCGACATCCCGCGCCGGCTCGACCCGGCCCGGCAGATCGATACGTCGACGGCGGAGGTGGGCGAGATTCTCGCGTGGCGGGCGGCGGGCCATGACCTGACCGAAGCACAAATCGAGCGCCTGTTCCGCGCCCGCGGAGATGACTACCACCTCGTTTGCGAAGCGGCCGACGAGCTGCGGCGTGCAGTCAACGGCGACGTTGTGAGTTATGTCGTAAACCGGAACATCAACTATACGAACATCTGTTACTTCCGCTGTCAGTTCTGCGCCTTTGCGAAGGGAAAGCTGAGCGAAAGCCTGCGGGGCGTCCCGTACGACCTGGACACGGCGGAGGTCGCCCGCCGGGTGCGAGAGGCCTGGGAACGCGGCGCCACCGAGGTGTGTATGCAGGGCGGCATCCACCCGGAGTACACCGGCGAGACCTACCTGGATCTGGTGCGGGCGGCAAAATCGGCCGTCCCGGAGATGCACATCCACGCGTTTTCCCCGCTCGAGGTTGCGCAGGGTGCGGAGACGCTGGGCATCTCCGTTCGCGAGTTCCTGCTCCGCCTGCGTGAGGCGGGGCTGGGGACGCTCCCCGGTACCGCGGCCGAAATCCTCGATGATGAAGTTCGCGTGACCCTCTGCCCGGACAAGCTTTCGACCGAGCAGTGGCTCCGCGTCGTGGAGGAGGCCCACCGGGTCGGGTTCAAGACGACATCGACCATCATGTATGGGCACATCGACCGGCCGCGGAACTGGGCGCGCCATCTTGTGCGGCTCCGGGAGCTGCAGAAACGCACCGGGGGGTTCACGGAGTTCGTGCCGCTGCCGTTCGTCCACATGGAGGCGCCCATTTACCTGAAGGGGCGGGCACGCCGGGGTCCTACGTTCCGTGAGGCGGTGCTGATGCACGCTGTCGCCCGGCTCGCCCTCCACCCGTACATCACGAATATCCAGGTCTCCTGGGTGAAGATGGGCGTGGAGGGCGTCCGCGCCTGCCTGAATGCGGGCGTGAACGACATGGGCGGGACGCTGATGAACGAAAGCATCTCGCGCGCCGCCGGCGCCGGGTTCGGGCAGGAGCTGCCGCCGGAGGAGATGGAGCGCACCATCCGGGAGATGGGCCGGACACCCCGGCAGCGCACGACGACCTACGGGAGTGCGCCCGAGGAGCGGGTGATCGCGTCGTTCGGGGCACCGCCGCTGGCCCCCATCGTGCTCACCCCGGTCAAGAAGTACGAACGAAAGCCGGCAGCAGCCGGAGCGGGCGATTAAACCGTTGCGCCTCGGCTGGCGCCGGTCAGCTCGGCCATGAGCTTCAGCGCCTCGGGGTCGCGCGACTGGACGAGCAGCGTGGTGACGCCGGCATCTTCCCAGTCGCGGAAGCGCTCCCGAATGCGGGCCACCGGTCCAACGAGCGACATCTCGTCGGCGAGCTCGTCGGGCACCGCCTCCTCAGCCTCGCGCTTTCGGCCGGCGAGGTATAGCTCCTGAATGCGCTTCGCGGCGTCACCGTAGCCGTATTTCACGGCCATCTCATTGTGGAAGTTCTTCTCGCGGGCGCCCATGCCGCCGATGTAGAGGGCAAGGAACGGCTTCTGCGCGGCGAGCAGGGCGCCGACGTCGTCGCCGATGGCGACCGTGCAGCCGGCTGCGATGTCAAAGTCCTTCCAGCTCTTCCCATTGCCGGCGCGGCGGAATCCTTCTTCAAGATGCGGCCGGAACATCGGCATGCGGCGCGGCGAGAACCAGATGGGGAGCCAGCCATCGGCAAGTTCCGCGGTGGCACGGATGTTCACGGGCCCCATCGTCGCCAGGTAAATGGGGAGCTGCCGGCCGTGGAGGATGCTCTTCAGCGGCTTGCCGAGCCCGGTGGCGCCGGGACCGCGATAGGGCAGCTGGTACTCCTCGCCGTCGAAGGTGACCGGTTCGTCGCGAGCCCAGATTTTTCGCAGAATCTGGACGTATTCGCGCATCCGAACAGCCGGTTTGCCGTACGGCACTCCGTGCCAGCCTTCGACGACCTGGGGACCGCTCAGCCCGAGGCCGACCATCACGCGCCCGCCGGAAAGGGCGTCGAGGGTCGACATGGTCATTGCTGTCATCGCCGGGGTACGGGCCGGGATTTGCATGACAGCGGTGCCGAGGCGGATGCGCGTCGTCAGGGCGGCGATATATGCCAGCGGCGTGACGGCGTCGGAGCCGTACGCCTCAGCCGTCCAGACAGAGTCATAGCCGAGCGATTCGGCGTAACGGATGAGGTCGATGGGCAGGTCGATGCGGGAGCCGGAGTAGCCGATGTTGATGCCAAGTTTCATGGCGTCAATCTTTTCACACTTCGGTCAGCTATCCAAGAAATCGGCTGGTAATCCTGACCGATCAGGCGATGAACCGGTAGCCCTTGCCCCGGATGGTCTGAATCGCGTCGGAGGTGCCGAGCACCTCGCGGAGCTTGCGCCGGAGGTTGCTGACGTGGGCACGGACGAGCGTGCTGGCGCCTGCAGCGTCGTGATACTGCCATACATCGACCAGGAGGTCGCGCGGATGAAGCGTCTCGCCTTCGTGTTCCATGAGGTAGGCGAGGAGCGTCGCCTCGATGTTCGTGAGGTGCACCTGCCGTTCGCCACAGCGCAGGGTGTTGGAGGCGAGGTCCAGGTCGAGGCCACGCTCGTTGCCGCGGTGGCGCGGCAGACCGATCCGCTCGCGCAATGCCTCGCCGATGGCCTCGAGGGGAAAAGGTTTCTTTACGACTGCGCCTTCGATGCGGAAATGGGGACGGCGTGCCCCCTTGTGGAGCAGGTAGATCATCGCCGGCGGTTGCTTTTGGAGGACCTGGGCGAGCCACTGGTTGAACTGCGCGAAGCTGGCCCCGTTCTCGCCCCGCGGTACCCCCTGCACATCGACGATGAGCGCATCGAAAACGGAACTGCCCAACGTCTCCATGGCACGGTCGTAGCTGTCGGCCGTCGCCGCATCATACCCCCGAGCCCGCACGTAGTCGGCGATAGCAGACCGGGTGCGCGGCTCACGACTTATGACAAATACCGATGGCATAGCTGTTATTCGCCGACCTGGCCGACCGGCTGGTAAAGGAGTTGACGCATCTTCGTGACCGGGCAGGCCGGTGTCAAGCTAACGGAAGCCCCAAGCCAGAACATCATCAACGACTCCTCCCGACGGCAGCACCGCGAGGTCACAGGCGTGTCGGCCGGGGGCCGGGCCAACTGCGGGTGAGAGCATATCGCCCCGGCGTTTGCCGGGTCCTGCATGCTTTCATTAGGGTGCGCTGGCTCCGCTCAGCACGTAGTCAACGTCCTGGAGCCCGTGCACACGGGCCTTGATGATGCGGTGCGGCGCATCTCGTTCGACCCAGGCGAACTGGGTTATGGTGGAGGTGCTGATGCGCACCTTCCAGGTACGGAAGGTGCCCGCAGGTACGGTGACTTCTTCTTCGCCCTCGACACGCAGCCTGACATCGAAGACCGCACCGGTCGCGGCCGAAACGTTTCGGTAGGTGCCCTCGTAGCCGGTCTGGAGGTCGATCCCGCGAACCAGCCAGAGCATGGATTCATCGTCGTAATAGGCCGGGTCGGGGTTCTTCTCCGTCGCCCGGGGCAGGTCGCGCTCAGTTTGGCGGACCTTGCCGTTGTCGTTCGCTTCAAACTTCACTACAGGGTATGCGTACGTCGCTGTGAACGAGATGCGGCGATTTTTTTCGGCGTCGGTCTGCACGCGCGTTGACGAGATTGGTTCAAGGGTCTGGGCCTCGACGGTGGCGATGCCGTCATCGCGATGGGGCCCAGGCTCATCGGAGCAAAGCCGGCTGAGCCTGGTCACGCCCGGCTCGAACTCGACGTCGGTCTCGAGGACACAGGTCCCGTACGGTTCGCGCCCGCTGGCGAGCAGGTCGTAGACAAACCGCTCGTCGGCGGTCCATGGCGGGCCGAGGAAGACCCGCTCGGCCGGCGGGTCTTCGGAGGCGGTGCAGGCAGCGAGCAGGGCGCCGGCCAGGGCGAGGGGCAGGGCAAGAGAGGGAAGACGATTCAATGTACCGTTGCTCCAGCGACACGTGAAATTCTGGCGAGCGCCTCGTCGATGTCTGTGCGGCTGACGTCGAGGTGCGTCACCATGCGGAAGCGGCCCGGACCGAAGCTGACGGCGAGAACGCCCGCCTGTTCGAACTTCCGCAGCCAGTCGTCGACGTCGCCCTGGAGGACCTCGACAACCACGATGTTGGTCTGCGGAGGAACAGGGCGGAACGGCCCGATGGCTGCGAGTCCGCTGGCGAGGTGTCGGGCGTTAGCGTGGTCATCAGCGAGCCGGCCAATGTGATGGTCCAGCGCATACAATGCGGCCGCAGCAAGCACGCCTGCCTGCCGCATGCCACCGCCCAGCAGCTTGCGGAACCGCCGGGCACGGGCGATGAACTCGCGGCTCCCGCAAAGGACGGACCCGACGGGCGCCCCGAGTCCTTTGGAGAAGCAGAAGGAGACTGAATCGCATGGCGCCGCGAGAAGCTCGACAGGCGTCCCCAGCGCAACCGAGGCATTGAACATGCGGGCGCCATCAAGGTGCACGGCCACGCCGCGGGCACGGGCGACCCCGGCCAGTTCGGCCGTGGCGGCAGCGGAGAGCGCCGCGCCGCCGCAGCGGTTGTGGGTGTTCTCGAGGCAGAGCAGGCGGGTTCCGGGGGAATGGATCGTCTGCGGGCGGATGGCCCGCTCGACCTCATCGGGCGCGAGACTTCCGTCCGCAAGATTGGGCAGGGTACGGGTCACGAGCCCGGCGACGCGTGCAACGCCCCCGACCTCGTACTGAAAGATGTGGGACTGGTCGCCCAGGATAACTTCATCGCCCGGGGTGGTGTGCGCGAGGAGGGCGACCAGGTTCGCCATAGTACCGCTGGGAACGAAGAGCGCGGCGTCCTTGCCAACCAGTGCTGCGGCGCGGGCCTCGAGGCGGTTGACCGTCGGGTCATCGCCGAAAACATCGTCGCCGACTTCGGCAGCAGCCATCGCCGCACGCATGGGCGGCGTCGGCCGTGTGACCGTGTCGCTGCGCAGGTCGATGACCCTGGTCACCGGGAGCGGCGCTCCCAGAGGGTCTGATAGTGTGACGCCCCGGTGATGGCGGCGATGACTTCCTTACGCTCGAGTGCCATGAGCTCTTCGAGTGCACGCGCGCAGGCGTCCGTCGTTTCATCGGAGCCGAGCGAGGAGGCGCGGTCGACGAGGCGCTGCCAGGCTCCGCTCGCTAGCAGGACGGGGACCGACCTCGGCCAGTGGAACGTCATAACACGTTCAGGAAGCGGGAACTCCGGGCGCAGGCGCTTGATGGAACGGAACCGCTCTTCGACCGACTCGGCGCGGGGCACGACCCTAATAAGCGGTTCGATGCCTGGGCGAGTGCGGAAATCGACGAGCAGGCGACGATCAATGAAGTGGAAGCGAACGACGAGGACATCGGCCGTGTCGATGACCCGGAAAACTTCGTCGAGGTCGACGCCGTACTCGTCACTCATCTTCAAGCCCCGCGGGCGGCCCAGGGACGCCCGTTGTCGGCGGCCCGGCCGCATATCCAGTGGTCGGGGTGCCGCGATTCGAACGCGGGACCTCCTGGCCCCAAACCAGGCGCTCTGCCAAGCTGAGCTACACCCCGCTGCCGACAAGGGTACGCTGGCAGCGGGTTCCGCGCGAAACCGTGTCGGCGTGGTGGCGGAGAGGGTGGGATTCGAACCCACGGTGGGTTGCCCCACGACCGTTTTCAAGACGGTTCCCTTCAACCACTCGGGCACCTCTCCATCCACCATTGTACCGATGGGCGGCCCGAGGCGCCCGGTTAGCACTCTTGACACGTGAGTGCTAACCGGCCGAACATTGGATCACGTTGATCCCCATCTCGAGGTGCGCCGTTGCCGACCTACGAGTACCACTGCCCGGCCTGCGATGCGACGTATGAGCTGCGCCAGGGTTTCGATGCGCCTACCACGCACCCGTGCGAAGAATGCGGCAAGGGCACGGCCAAGCGCGTGCTTCACGCCCCCCCGATCGTGTTCAAGGGTAGCGGCTGGTACATCACTGATAGCCGGAACAAGTTATCGGCGGTGAACGACAGCGAGTCCTCGGGCAGCGAGGCAACAGTCGGCTCGGCATCGGAGTCGACCGGAGAGGCGGCGGCAGCGTCCTAAGCTGGTTGCGGAGGTCGACGCTTCTGTCATGCCCCCGGCGGCGGATATACTCCGCCCATGGCGCGTGAGGTCCAGCCGGTCCGCACTCCCAGGACCCCCGAGGCCATCGCTACCCGCGACCGAATCCTCAAGGCGGCGCGCGAACTGTTCAGCGAACGCGGCTTCGATGGTACGTCAGTGCGGATGATCGCGAACCGGGCGGGCGTGAGCGACCCGGCCGTTCACTACTATTTCCCCAGCAAGTACGACCTCTTCCGGGCGCTGATGGTTCAGCCCGACTACCGCACCCCGCCGGTGGCACGCTCGCTGGATGAGGCGGTCGACGTGCTCTCCGCGATGTTCGACTGGTGGGCGGAGAACGCTCCGCTTGTCCGCATCCTCACCCAGCAGCAGCTCCGGGGCGACCCGGAAGCCATCGAGTACTTTCACGACGGCGAGGCCCGTTACCGGGCCGAGGTGGCATCCATCCTAGGCTCGGCCGGGTACGAGGGGGATTGCGAGACAGCGGCGGACCTCCTTTTTCATACCCTCTCGGGGTTCATGTGGGATGCGGTCATGACGTACGGCAACGCCGCAAGGGAGGTGCTGGCCCAGCCCGTGTTCAAGGACCGTATCCGGTTCGCCATCCGCTGCGCCCTCGGGATGGAGGGCTGCTGTGGCGGGTGAACGCGAGGCACGCGGGTTCGAGGCCCACGCAAACGATACACCGCGGGACGACACGCGTGCCCGCATCCTGGCGGCAGCGATGGAGGCCTTCGCCCGGGACGGCTTCGACGGGACGTCCGTGCGCTCGATCGCGCGGCGCTGCGGCATATCGGACGCCGGCGTGTTCTACTACTTCCCGACAAAGCGTCACCTCCTCGAGGCGCTCTGGAACGAGGCTCCGGCAGGGTCGTTCCCGGTTGGCGAGCCCGGGGCTCCGCTGACCGCCGAACGGCTGGCGGAGCTGGTGCGCGCGACGATTCACATCTCGGCCGAAAACTTTACGTACCTCCGGCTGGTTGCACGGCAGGCGCTGAGCTCCGATGAAACGGCGATTGCGCTCCGCAACGCGTCGCGCGCTCGGTGGCGGACGGCGCTCATGAAGCATTTCCAGGCAGCGGGGCCGCACGCCGCAGAACTCGTCGAAACGTTCGCAGCTGCAGTCACCGGGTACCTGTTGCGGCTGGAAATCGAAACGGGCGACGCGTTCCCGGAGGCCGTGCGCGATGAGCGGTTCCAGGGACGGGTCATCCGCGCGGTCCAGCGGCTCCTCCCGGTAGCACCCGGCGAACCCGCGGCTGCCGGCTGATGCGGGCGGTGATCCAGCGCGTCCGGCGGGCAGCGGTGTCGGTCGCCGGGGAGCAGGTTGCCAGTATCGGACCGGGGATGGTCGTGCTGCTCGGCATCGCCCGCCATGACGACGCGGCGACGGCCGCGCGACTGGCCGGGCGAGTTACAGGGCTCCGAATCTTCGATGATGGTGCCGGGCACATGAACCTCGACCTGGCCAGTATCGGCGGGGCCGTACTCTGCATCAGCCAGTTCACCCTCTACGGCGATGTGCGCCGGGGGCGCCGTCCATCATTCGAGGCTGCTGCGCCTGCGGAGCAGGCCAGGCCACTCTATGAGGCGTTCGTCGCTGCCATTCGCGCGGCCGGCATCCCTTGTGAGACGGGCGTCTTCGGTGCGGAGATGCAGGTCGAGCTGGTCAACGACGGCCCGGTGACCCTCATTGTCGACTCCGCCGACCTCGAGCGGCCGCGCCGGGCTTGACCGGAACGCAGCCCGGCGCCCAACGTTCACTTCATTCACTTCGCACCTGCTGCCCGGAGGAGTTCCATGCGCATACGCCAGCTGCTCGTGAAGACCTTGCGCGAGGCGCCGGCAGAGGCTGAGCTGCCCAGTCACCGCCTGCTGCTGCGGGCGGGGCTGGTGGTGCCGCTCGCGGCCGGGCTGTACTGCTTCACACCGCTCGGCTGGCGCGTGGTCCGGAGCATCGAGCGGATTATCCGGGAAGAGATGAACCGTTCCGGCGCGCTGGAAGTCCACCTCCCTGCGCTCCACCCAATCGAGCTCTGGGAGCAGAGCGGCCGGGCGGCGCTCATGGGCCAGACGCTGTTCCGTCTCTTCGACCGGAAGGAGCGAGAGTTCGCCCTCGGACCGACTCACGAGGAGGTCATTTCATACCTCGCGTCGCGCGCTATCCAGAGCTACCGCGACCTGCCGGTCACGCTCTACCAGATTCAGACAAAGTTCCGCGACGAACCGCGGCCGCGCGGCGGGCTGATCCGGCTGCGCGAGTTCACCATGAAGGACGCCTACAGCTTCGATACCGGCTGGGACACCCTCGACGCCTCGTACGATGCCGCCTTCGCAGCCTACCAGCGCATCTTCCGCCGGGCCGGGGTGCCGGTCATCCCGGTTGCTGCCGACTCGGGCGCCATCGGGGGTAAGGACTCGCAGGAGTTCGTCTTCCTGACCGAAAGCGGCGAGGACACGATCCTGCTCTGCCCGGGCTGCGGGTATGCCGCGAACGCCGAGAAGGCTGAGTTTGTCCCGGCCCCTGCCGTCCCCGGCGAGCCGGCGCCGATGGAGCGCGTGCACACCCCGGGCAGGCGGACCATTGCCGAGGTCGCGGAGTTCCTCGGTGTGGAGCCCCGGCAGACATTGAAGGCGGTGTTCTACAAAGCCGACGGAAAGCCGGTCTTCGTGGCAATTCGCGGCGACCTCGAGGTGAACGAGGTCAAGCTGAAGAACGCCCTCGGTGCGCGCGAGGTTGAGCCGATGGACGAGGCAACTGTCCGGGAGCTCGGGCTGGTCGCCGGGAGCGCTTCGCCGGTCGGCGTTTCAGGCATCCCGGTTATCGCCGACCGGAGCGCCGTCGATTCCCCGAACCTGGTCGGCGGGGCGAATGAGCCGGATTACCACCTCCGGAACGTGAACCACGGCCGCGACTGGCAGGCGACGCTGGTCGCCGAGATCGCGCTGGCGCGGACGGGCGACGCGTGCCGCACGTGCGGCCAGGCCCTCGAGACCCGCCGGGGGATCGAAATGGGCCACGTCTTCAAGCTCGGCACGCTCTACGCCGAGAAGATGGGGGTGTACTACCTCGACGAGCACGGGGAGCGCCGGCCGTGCGTGATGGGCTGCTACGGCATCGGCGTGGAGCGCCTGCTTGCGGCGATCATCGAAGCCAACCATGACGCCGACGGCATCCGCTGGCCGTGGGAGGTCAGCCCGTTCGACGTCCATGTCGTTGTTATCGGCGCCGGGGAGGCGGCGGTCGATGCCGCGCTTTCTGAGCTTGAACAGGCGCTCCAGAGATCGGGCCTCGAGCCGCTCATCGACGACCGCGACGAGTCGCCCGGCATCAAGTTCAAGGACGCGGACCTCCTCGGCATGCCGATGCGGGTGACGGTGAGCCCGCGGGCCCTGGAGCGCGGCGGCGTCGAAGTACGCGACCGCGCGACGGGCGAAACCCGGGTGCTCAGCCCTGCCGATGCGGCAGCCGCGATCGCCGCGGCCCGCTCCAAGGCGATCGAAGCGGGCCGCTGAATCGTCCGGGGTAGGCCGGGGTTAGTCGCCGCCGGCGAGCGCAGGCTGACGGATGAACTCGTAATCGTCGGGGTTCGGCTCGCGCGTCTGCTGCCAGTACTCGATGAGGTTGAACGGCCAGTTCTGGGCCGACCGCCCCTTCTCGTTGCGGTACCAGCTGTTGACCGTGGCCACGCCCCAGACGCGCTCGAGGTTGCCGCGGTCGATTCGCTCGTTATAGGCATCGTGGACATCCTTGCGGACGTCCAGGGCGCGCTCGCCGCGGTCGAAGAGCATCTTGAGGCAGCCCATGACGTACTGCACTTCGCACTCGGAGAAGTAGATGATGCTGCCGTTGACGACGATGTTGGTGTTCGGGCCGTAGAGCATGAAGAAATTCGGGAAGCCCGGCACGGTGATGCCGAGGTAGGCGCGGGCGTCGCCGTCCCATTCGCGGTGGAGGTCCTTCCCGCCGCGGCCGAGCACGCGCATGGGCGTAAGAAACTTCGAGGCCTGGAATCCGGTGCCGTAGATGAGCACGTCGGCCTCGTAGAGGGTTCCGTCCGCGGTTACGACGCCGGCCTCGGTCACCTCGCGGATCTTGTCGGTGATGAGGCGGACATTGGGACGCTTGAGCGTCGCCGCCCAGATGCCGTTATCCAGGATCAGGCGCTTGGCGGCGGGCGGGTAGTCCGGCATCACCTTGGGCAGCAGGTCGGGCCGGTCCGCGAACTGCATCTGCAGGTAGGCGGTCAGCAGCTGGCGGAGATTCTCGTTCTCAGGGCCGACCGAGCGGGACTTGTCGGGCCAGTTAGGGTCGACCTTTGCGGCAGCGAGGAGGCCGTCGGTGGTGTTCCAGAACAGCCAGAACCGGTACCAGTGGGCGTAATGGGGCACGTGCGTGAAGAGCCACCGGAGGCCAGCCGGGACCTCATCGTGATAGTGCGGCACCGGCACGTACCAGTTGGGCGTTCGCTGGAAGATCGTGACTTCGCCGGCGACCTTTGCCACTTCTGGGATGAACTGGGCGGCGCTCGCCCCGGTCCCGATGACGGCGACCCGCTTGCCGGCGAGGTCGACGGAGTGGTCCCAGCGGGCAGAGTGGAACTGTGGACCGCGGAACCGCTCGAGGCCCGGGATATCGGGTATCTTGGGGCGATTCAGCTGGCCGACGGCGCTGATGACCGCGTTGGCGCGGAGCTCTTCTTCGGTGCCATCAGCCCGGCGGACATGGACGACCCACTCGGCGCGGTCCTCGTCCCACTGCAGGAGGGTGACCTCGGTGTTGAACTGGACGTGCTCGCGAACGCCAAACTCGCGGGCGCATTCCTGGAAGTACTCGAGGAGCACGGGCTGCGTGGAGTAGTGGGTCGGCCAGTCGTTCTTCTGGGCGAAGCTGTAGCTGTAAAACGCGTTCGAAACGTCGACACGCGCGCCCGGGTAGGTGTTCTCCAGCCAGGTGCCGCCGATGTCGTGGTTCTTTTCGAGGATGGTGAAGGGGATGCCCGCCTGCTTGAGACGGATGCCGGCGAGGATGCCGGACATCCCTGCACCGATGATGATGACGCTGAACGGAACCGAGGGGTCCTTCCGCCAGGCGGGAGCGCGGGGGTCCTGGCCCTCGGGCGCGAGTTCTTCGAGCAGGAGCGGGACGTAGTCCTCGGAAACCGGAGAGCCGGTCATCCACGCCGTAATCCGGAGCAGCGCCTCCTCGACCGGGACCTCGCCGGAGACCTGGCCGTCCCGGAGCCGCTTGAGCGCTTCGAAGGCGACCTCCTTCGCCTCGGCCTGCTGGGCGGGCGTCATGCCGCCCTGCTGGACTCCCGGTGCAACGCCCGGCGGCCGGAGGGATTCACGCAGGATGGAAAAGTCACCGGTAGCCTGTGCAAGGGCAGGCAGCAGCGCCGGGAGGAAGGCGTCCTCGAGGGCGGCGCGCAGTTCATCATCGGTGGCGACGAGCGGTTCAATGGGGCGGCTGATAGGCATCGGTGCTGTCTCCTTCTCACGGCGGCCGGGGCCGCGGTGCTTCCGCGGAAAGGTTAGCGTCTCCCGAAGGATTTTGCTCGTGACGCGTGTCCGGGCCGGCACAGTTTCGCGCGCCGGGCGGCATTTCGCTCCTGACCGCAGCGAAACGTCGAGTGGTGGGCCCGCCAGGATTCGAACCCGGGACCGATCGGTTATGAGCCGACTGCTCTCACCGCTGAGCTACGGGCCCTCCGCCGGGCATGATAGCAGCAGCGCCTGGCCGGAGCTGGCCGGGCGGGCTACCAGCGACGGCCCTTGCCGCCTTTGCGGTCGTTCCAGCCGCGTCCACCGCGGCCGCCGCCACGGTCCATCGGCTCGAAATCGCCCCAGCTCCCGAAGCCGCTCGAGCGAGGCTCCCGGGGAGCACTGCGGCCCCCGGAAGATGCGAGGCCGCGGGGCTGGGGCTGGAAGCAGTCGCTGCAATAGACGGGACGCCCGGTGGTCGGCTCGAAGGGGACCTTCGCGACCTTGCCGCAGGAGGCGCAGACGGCGTCGTAGAGCTGACGCGGCGGCCGGGAGTCGGCAGCAGCTGAGCTTCCGCCCTGCTGGGCCTTGCGGGCTCGACGGCAGGACGGGCAGCGCCGCGGTTCCTGCGTGAACCCCTTGGATGCGTGGAACTCCTGCTCGCCAGCAGTAAAGGTGAAGGACGCTCCGCAATCGATGCAGGCGAGCGACTTGTCGGCAAACGACACTCGATGACCCTCCAAGATGTGGTGGAACCTGCGGTCATCGAGCGTTTCCGGGACTGGCGAGAATGACCTCTCCGTGAGGCCGATGGAACCTGGTTACCGCTTGGAGGGTAACAGGTTCAGGCGGAGCGTGTCATTAGCGCGAGCCGCCAGCAGCCCGCGAGGACCGGCAATTCGGCCGGAACGCTGCTCCGGGCGTATACTTGCGATTGGCCATCTCGTTCAGTGCCGCTCCGGGCCCAACGGTCTCCTCCTGGGGAGAAGTCGCGGACTCCGGCCGGATGGCCCCCCGCGGAGGCAGCGCGGGAAAGGGCCCAAGTACCGCCACACGCAACGTGGAAGGAGGCTTGGGACATGGGCACCGGTCCGCCACGCAATACCCGGTGATTCGCAGCCCGCCGGCCGCTCAACCTGCCGGCCGATTCCGTCCTCAATTCGCCGCGACTCACCCTGGAGGTCACAGTGGCTCACCCTGATTCGTTTGGTGCAAAACGCCGCCTTGAAGTCGGCGGCACGAGCTACACCATCTTCGCGCTCGACGCCCTGCGCGACCGGGGATTTCCCGGCGTCGACCGACTCCCGTTCTCTCTGAAGATCCTGCTCGAAAACCTGCTCCGGCTGGAGGACGGGCGCGCGGTCACCGCCGAGGACATCGCCGCACTTGCCGGCTGGCAGCCGAATTCCGGTGCCGACCGCGAGATCGCCTTCACGCCGGCCCGCGTCCTGCTCCAGGATTTCACCGGGGTCCCGGTGGTGGTCGACCTCGCCTCGATGCGCGACGCGATAGTCGCACTCGGCGGCGATCCCGCGCGCATCAACCCGCTGCAGCGGGTCGACCTCGTCATCGATCACTCAGTCCAGGTCGACTACTACGGCCGCCCCGATGCGTTCGAAAAGAACGTCGAGCTCGAATTCGAGCGGAACCGGGAACGCTACCAGTTCCTGCGCTGGGGTCAGCAGGCGTTCCGGAACTTCCGCGTGGTGCCCCCGGGGACCGGCATTGTGCACCAGGTGAACCTGGAATACCTCGCCTCGGTCGTCTTCCAGAACGAGGTTGACGGAGAGCTGCAGGCGTACCCCGATACCCTCGTCGGCACGGACTCGCACACGACGATGGTGAACGGCCTGGGGGTGCTCGGCTGGGGCGTCGGCGGCATCGAGGCCGAGGCGGCGATGCTGGGCCAGCCGGTAGCGATGCTAATCCCCGAGGTGGTCGGCTTCCGGCTGACGG
The DNA here is from genome assembly GCF_002563855.1 of Tepidiforma thermophila. Lineage (NCBI taxonomy): Bacteria > Bacillati > Chloroflexota > Tepidiformia > Tepidiformales > Tepidiformaceae > Tepidiforma > Tepidiforma thermophila. Next base: position 1,708,452 of record NZ_PDJQ01000001.1, on the reverse strand, counting down.
GCCGCCTCCGCGAGGGGGCAACGGGCACCGACCTCGTCCTCCGGGTGACGCAGATGCTGCGCGAGCGGGGTGTTGTCGGGAAGTTCGTGGAGTTCTACGGGACCGGCCTGACGGGCCTGCCGCTCGCGGCCCGGGCCACCATCGCCAACATGGCGCCTGAGTACGGCGCCACCATGGGCTTCTTCCCCGTTGACGAGGAGACGCTGGCCTACCTTCGCTTCACCGGCCGGGACGAGCATCTCGTTCAGCTGGTGGAGGCGTACTGCAAGGCCCAGGGGCTCTTCAGGACCGATGAGACCCCAGACCCGGTATTTTCGGAGACGCTCGAGCTGGACCTCGGCGATGTCGAGCCGTCGATCGCCGGGCCGCGACGGCCGCAGGACCGCGTTCCCCTGCGGCTCGCGAAAGCCGACTGGGAGAAGAACCTCTCGGCAATGGTCCCGCCCGAGAAGCGGGCCGCCACGGCGGTGGTCGGGAACGGGACGTCATTCGAGCTCCGGCACGGGTCAGTGGTCATCGCAGCGATTACGAGCTGCACAAACACCTCCAATCCCGAGGTGATGCTTGGCGCGGGGCTGCTCGCACGAAAGGCGGTCGAACGCGGGCTTTCGACCCCTCCCTGGGTGAAGACGAGCCTGGCGCCGGGTTCCCAGGTGGTCACCGAGTACCTCGCTGAGGCCGGGCTCACGCCCTACCTCGACCGGCTCGGCTTCCAACTTGTCGGCTACGGGTGCACGACCTGCATCGGCAACTCCGGTCCGCTCGACCCGCGTATCAGCGACGCGATCCGGGAGAACGACCTTGTGGCCGTGGCGGTTCTCTCGGGGAACCGGAACTTCGAAGGACGCGTCAACCCGGACACGCGGGCGAACTACCTCGCTTCGCCGCCGCTGGTGGTCGCGTATGCGCTGGCGGGGCGGATAGATATCGACTTCGCCACCGAGCCTATCGGAACCGGCAGCGACGGCACGCCGGTCTTCCTCGCTGATATCTGGCCATCGCAGGCTGAGGTCGAGGAGGCGATTCGCACATCGGTCCGCTCCGAGATGTTCCGCAGGAAGTACGCCGATGTATTCAAAGGCGATGAGCGGTGGCGAAATCTTCCGACGCCCTCGGGCGACCTCTTCGCGTGGGACCCGAAGTCGACGTACATCAAGCGGGCGCCCTACTTCGACAACCTGTCGCTCGAGCCGACGCCGCTGACCGACATCGAAGGCGCCCGCGTGCTGGTTATGGTGGGCGACTCGGTCACGACGGACCACATCTCGCCGGCCGGCAACATCAGCCCGAACAGTCCGGCGGGGGTCTGGCTCCGGGAGATGGGCGTGGCCAGGGAGGACTTCAACCAGTACGGCGCGCGCCGGGGCCACGACGAGGTGATGGTGCGCGGCACCTTCGCGAACATCCGCCTGCGCAACCTGCTCGTTCCCGGCAGTGAAGGTGGCGTGACCCGCCATCTGCCGGACGGCGAGGAGATGACCATCTTCGATGCGTCGTTGAAATACCGGGCGGAGGGGGTGCCGCTCATCGTGCTCGCAGGGAAGGAGTACGGGGCCGGCTCTTCCCGCGACTGGGCGGCGAAAGGCGTGAAGCTACTCGGGGTTCGAGCCGTCATCGCCGAATCGTACGAACGCATCCACCGAAGCAACCTGGTCGGCATGGGCGTCCTTCCGCTTCAGTTCCTGCCCGGGGAGAACCGGGAGACGCTTGGTCTGAGCGGAACCGAGGTGTACACCATCCGCGGCATCGCGCAGGGGCTTGCGCCGCGCGCGCTGCTCGATGTCGTTGCCCGCGGGGACGACGGCAGCGAACGGACCTTTAAGGTCGTGTGCCGAATCGATACGCCGGTGGAGCTCGACTACTACCGGCACGACGGCATCCTGCCGTACGTCCTGCGCCAGATCGCGGCCCAGCCCGCCAGCTAACCCGGGAGCAGCACCATGGAGAAGATCAAAGTCCTCAGTCCGGTCGTCGAGCTCGACGGCGACGAGATGACGCGCATCATCTGGCGCTTCATTAAAGAAAAGCTCATCCTGCCGTACCTCGACATCAAGCTCGAGTACTACGACCTCGGCATCGAGAACCGGGACGCGACCAACGACCAGGTCACCGTCGAAGCTGCGTACGCCATCAAGAAGTACGGCGTCGGGGTGAAGTGCGCCACGATCACGCCGGACGAAGCACGGGTCAAAGAGTTCAACCTGAAGCAGATGTGGAAGTCTCCGAACGGGACGATCCGCAACATCCTCGGCGGTGTGGTCTTCCGTGAGCCGATCATCTGCCGGAATATCCCGCGGCTCGTACCGGGTTGGACGAAACCGATTGTGATCGGGCGCCACGCGCATGGCGACCAGTACCGCGCGACCGATTTCCGGGTGCCAGGGCCGGGTACGGTCACGATCAGCTGGACGCCGGCGGACGGCGGCGAACCGATGCAGTTCGAGGTCGCAACGTTCGACGGCCCAGGCGTGGCGATGGGCATGTACAACTTTGATGACTCGATTCGCGACTTCGCCCGCGCCTCGTTCCGCTACGGCCTGGAGCGAAACTACCCGGTCTACCTTTCTACGAAGAACACGATCCTGAAGGCATACGACGGCCGCTTCAAGGACATCTTCCAGGAGGTGTTCGACACCGAGTTTGCGGAAAAGTTCAAGGCGCGCGGTCTGACCTACGAGCACCGGCTAATCGACGATATGGTCGCCTCAGCGCTGAAATGGGAGGGCGGCTACGTGTGGGCGTGCAAGAACTACGACGGTGACGTCCAGTCCGACACCGTGGCCCAGGGGTTCGGGTCACTCGGACTGATGACGTCGGTGCTGCTCACGCCGGACGGAAAGACCTGCGAGGCGGAAGCCGCCCACGGGACGGTGACCCGGCATTACCGGGCCTATCAGCGGGGTGAGAAAACCTCGACCAACCCCATTGCGTCGATCTTTGCATGGACCCGCGGCCTTGCCTTCCGGGCGAAGCTGGACGGCACGCCAGAGGTCGCGCGGTTCGCGGAGACGCTCGAACGAGTCTGCGTCGAGACGGTCGAGAGCGGCAAGATGACGAAAGACCTCGCCATGCTCATCTCGCCGGACACACCGTGGCTCACCACCGAAGAGTTCCTCGACGAACTCGACCGTGGCCTCCGGGCGAAAATGGCAGCCTGGACGAACGCCTAAGCTGGTCCTCCTGCCAGCTGGCGGACGAACCAGATTCCCCCTTCCGGCCCCTCACCATGGAGGGGCCGGAAGCCCATTCGCATCCAGAAGTAGACGGAGAGTCCGAACCGCGGGTGCGCGCGCGCCCGGAGACGGGTCCAGCCCGCCTGCCCGGCGGCGAGGGCAAAGAGCCGGGCTGCCTCCGAGCCGGCGCCATAGCCGCGCTCCGCTTCGTCGATACAAAGCTCCCAGGCGATCAGTTCGCCCGGTCCGCCAGGCAGCACGTCCAGGCGGCCGACACGGCAACCATCCTGCAGCCGGACAATTGCCAGGCTGCCGAGACCGGCCGGCTCGAGTGCAACCCGTTCACCTCGGATGGCAAGCTGCTGTGCAAGCTCAGCCACGTGAGAGCCACTCCTCAATGGCGGAGGCGACTTCATCGGTCGAGCCACGGAAGCGGGTGCACCGCGGGAGCGAATCGATAAACTGGCGCCCGTACCGCTTCTCCCAGAGACGGCGGTCGAATACTGCGACAACGCCGCGGTCGCGCCGGTCGCGGATGAGCCGGCCGAACCCCTGGCGGAAACGGAGGATGGCCGCCGGGACCTGGTACTGGTTGAACGGGTCGTCGTACTGCTCGGCGCGGGCGCGGCCGACGGGGTCGGTCGGCACATCGAAGGGCAGGCGGGTGATCATCACAAGCGAGAGCGCATCGCCGCGGATATCGACACCCTCCCAGAAGCTGGCGCTTCCGAGGACGAGGGTTTCGGGATTTTCGCGGAGCTGTTCGGTAATCCACCTGGGGGTGCCATCGATGCCCTGGGCGAGGACCACGATGCCGGACGGCTCGAGCATCGGGCGGACGAGCCCGGAGACATGCCGCAGGAGCACATTTGAGGTGAAGAGCGCAATCGCGCGGCCGCGGGAGGCGAGGGCGAGCGTCCCGATCGCGCGGGCGAGCCTGCCGGGGAAGTCAGGATGGTTCGGCTCGGGAAGGTCGTCGACTGCAGCGAGCAGGGCGGCGCGCTCGTAGTCGAACGGGGACCCGAGTTCGAGCATGCGCGGCGAGTCAAGGCCGAGGCGGCCGGCCGCGAACGACATGTCGTGATTGGCGCTCAGGGTTGCGCTGGTTGCGACCACGACGCGGCGGGGTTCGAAAAGCTGTTCGCGGAGGAGCGGTCCGACATCCAGAGGCGCCATATGAAGCGAGCCGATCCCTTCGGGCTCACGGGCGGCCCAGGTGATCGTCTCCGGGCCGGCCGGGTTGACGAGCACCTCACCGAGCGCGCGAACATCGCCGATCTTCCGGAAGGCTGCCCGGAACTCGGCGGCGAGCTCGTCGGACAGTTCAACCGGCGCCTTGGCAAGCAGCTTCGCAGCCTCTTCGCCGGCGCGTTCGATGCGCTCGAGCTGGGCATGGAGCGCCTGCCAGCGCTCTTCGGCCTCTTCCCAGGCGGGCTCGCGCCTGACGAGGGGTGTCAGCAGAAGGCGGTCGCCGTCGCCGTCACGGGCAGGGAGGGCTCCCACCGCCCGGAAAAACGGGCGGGCTGCCTCGCGGGCCGCAGCGACGAGCCCGGCCAGCGCCCTGGCAGAGGATGCGTACGGCTCGCCATCGAAAGAGCGCAGGAGCATGACGGCGCCGCCCTCCCGGTGGTCGCGAGTGCCGGGCCGATGGATAGCGTCGAGGGACTCGGTCAATTTCCGAAGCGTGAGCGTTCCGCCGAACTGCTGGGTCGCGACGTCCTCGAGGTTGTGCGCCTCATCAACAACCAGGTGGTCGAATTCGGGAATCGCGCTGCCTTCCGATGCGAGGTCGGCGAGCAGCAGCGCGTGGTTGACGATAACCAAGTGCGCCGATTCCGCGAGCTTTCGTGCCCGCCAGAGGAAGCAGTTGCCTTCGCGGACGTGGCGATGCTGGCGTGAAAGGCAATCAGCCTCGGATGCGGAGAGGCGAGCCCAGGCGGCCGACTCCTCAGGACCGAGCCGGAGTTCAGACCGGTCGCCCGTTTCCGTCTGTTCCAGCCAGAGGAGGATGCTGGCGCTGAGCCGGGCGACGTCCGGGTCGCGCGTGCCGGCCACGTAACTTGCCGCCCAGCGGGCGTAGCACAGGTAGTTCCCGCGTCCCTTCAGGAGAGCGACCCGGAGGTCCTCTGGTGCATTGATGAAGCCTGCTGCAGCCAGCGCCCGGCGGAGCACGGGGATGTCCTTCTGGATGAGCTGCTCCTGGAGCGCAATGGTGTTGGTACTGACCACGACCCGGCGGCCGTTCCGGATGGCATCCAGCGCGGCTGGCACGAGGTAGGCGAGGGACTTCCCGACGCCTGTCCCGGCCTCCACGAGGAGGTGTCCGCCCTCCACGAATGTTTCGCGGACCGCCTCGGCCATGGCGAGCTGCTCATCGCGGTGCTCGAACCCCTGCACCACGCGCGCAAGGCCGCCGAAGGCCGCCTCCAGGTCCTGCCGCCGGATCGGTTGCGGCGGATTCCGCGAGGTAAGCACGGGGACGGGACGGAATGGCGGAGGCGCCGGCAGCCCACTGCGGGGTGCCGGCGATGCCTCGGCGCCGCCAAGGGTGCGCCCGAGCGCCGGCGCATCGGTGAGCACCAGCCGGCCAAGCTGCGCGCGCCGGGCCGGGTCGAGGCGTTCGGCGAGCTTGCTGAGCTCGAGGAAGACCCTGGCCGCCAGGCGGGCATCGGCCAGCGCGCGGTGCTGGTCGGTCACCGGAAGGCCCAGGGCTGCAGCTACCTCGCCAAGGGTAAAGTTCTTCAGGTCGGGCAGGAGGAGGCGGGCAAACTCCGCGGTGTCGATGGCATCAGCGTGCTGCAGCACGCCCGAGTTGCGAAGGAACTCGAGGTCAAATTCAATATTATGTCCAATAATCACGGCGCCATCGAGGAACCGCACGAGGTCGTCGCGGACCTGGTCGAGCGGCGGCGCGGACGCGACGAGGGCGTTCGAGATGCCGGTCAGGCGCTCGATGAACGGCGTGAGCCGCCGGCCGGGATTGACGAGGGTGCTGAACTCGGCTTCGACGCCGCCGGCCGTGAACCGCACGGCGCCCACCTCGATGATGCGGTCGCGCTCGGGCTCGAGGCCGGTGGTTTCGAGGTCGAGCGCCACATAGGTTGTCATGGTTCGAACATCCGTACTGATGGCATCGCCCAGTCTACCGGGCGGAATTGAGAGGCGCGACGTTAACCAGCTTCTTCCCCGCGGACGACACCTGCTGCCGCATCGCGCATTGAGGGGCGGATCGGCGGTGCGTAGACTACGGGCCACTTCGCGGGCCGGAGGAGGTTCACGTCGATGAAGGTGTATCCCACCGAAGCCATCCGTAATGTGGTCCTGGTGGGCCACGGGAGCGTCGGCAAGACGAGCCTTGCCGAAGCAGCGCTCTATGAGAGCGGCGCCATCACCCGGCTCGGCTCCGTCCAGGACCAGAATACGGTCACCGACTACGACGACGATGAGCACCGACGGAAGTTCAGCCTGAACCTTGCGCTGGCGCCGCTCGAGTGGGAGGGCCGCAAAATCAACATCATCGATACCCCCGGGTACGCCGATTTCGTGACGGAGGTCATTTGCGGGGCACATGCCGCGGACCTGGCGGTGGTGGTAGTTGACGCGGTGGCGGGCCCGGAGGTTGGAACCGACAGGGTGTGGAGCATCGCCGAGAAGCTGGGGCTGCCGCGCCTCATTGTCATCAACCGGATGGACCGGGAGAACGCAAACTTTGCACACGTCCTCGCGGCACTCCAGCAGCGATGGGGGCACCGTGTGATGCCGCTCCAGCTCCCCATCGGGGCGCACGATTCGTTCAGGGGCGTCGTGGACCTCCTCCACATGAAGGGCTACGTGAACGAGCAGGCCGACGAAGTTGACGTGCCGGATGAGCTGCGCGAGGAAGCGGAGCGGCTCCGGGCGCAGCTGATCGAGGGCATCGTCGAAACCGACGAAGAGCTGATGACCAAGTACTTTGCCGATGAGGAGCTCTCGGAGGACGAACTTCGCCGGGTGCTCCACGGCGGCCTGGACCACAACCTGATCTTTCCGGTGGTCTGTGTCTCGGCAACGAAACTCATCGGTGTGCGGCAGCTGCTCCACACCATCGCATTCAGCGGCCCATCGCCCGCCGACCGTGACCCGATCGAGGCCGGCGGCATCAAGGTCACGGCCGACCCCTCGGCGCCGCCGGTCGCGCTGGTATTCAAGACAGCGGCGGATCCGTTCGTGGGCCGGCTGAGCTACCTGCGCGTCTTTTCGGGGCGGGTGACCGCCGATTCCCACCTGTGGAACGCGAATCGGCAGGCCGATGAGCGGCTCGGAACGCTGTACATGCAGCGCGGCAAGGAACAGGTCCCGGTGCAAGAGATTGTCGCCGGCGATATTGGCGTCGTCGCCAAGCTTGCGCATACGGGGACCGGCGACACGCTCGGCAGCCGGGAGCGGCCGGTCACGCTTCCCCCGATGCAGTTCCCCGCACCGGTATTCAGCATGGCCGTCCGGCCGGTCGGCAAGGCCGCGGTCGATAAGCTCGGACCGAGCCTGCAGCGGATGGTCGAAGAGGACCCCGGTCTCCGCCTCGACCGCGACCCCGCGACCGGTGAGCTCATCCTCTCAGGCCTGGGCGACGCCCACCTCGAAGTCACCGTTGAACGGCTGAAACGGAAGTTCAATGTCGAAGTTGAACTGGCGCTGCCGCGCGTCCCCTACCGGGAGACCGTCACGAAGAAGGCCTCGGCGGAGTATACCCACAAGAAACAGACTGGCGGCCATGGCCAGTACGGCCGTGTGCTGCTCGAAGTTGAGCCGCTGCCGCGTGGCTCCGGCATCAGGTTTGCCGAACGGGTCGTGGGCGGCGCGGTGCCGAAGGAGTTCATTCCGGCAGTCGAAAAGGGCGTCATGGAGACAGCTGCCGGCGGCATCATCGCCGGCTACGAACTGACGGACTGCCAGGTCACCCTGGTCGACGGCAAGCACCATCCGGTGGACTCCAACGAGATGTCATTCAAGCTCGCCGCGTCCCAGGCACTGAAGGAGGCCGTGCAGGGTGCGGGGCCGATTCTCCTCGAGCCGATTATGCTGATTCGGGTGTATGTCCCGGACGAATTTGCCGGCGACATCGTGGGCGACCTGAACACGAAGCGCGCCCGCATTCATGGCATCAACCCGGACGGCGGCATGAGCGTGATCGAGGCAGAGGTCCCGCTGGCGGAGGTGCAGCGGTATGCGTCCGACCTCCGGTCGCTCACCCAGGGCCGCGGGGTGTTTGAGCTTACCTTCGACCACTACGGCGAGGTGCCGGCGAACATCGCCCAGCGTGTCATTTCCGAGCACAAGAAAGCGCTTGAGGAGGCCCACGCCCACTGACTGCCCGGAGTCCGTCGGGCGTCAGGGACTGCCTTCGGCAGTAACGTTCGGCAGGATGCGCCTGAACGGGAACTGCGGCGGGCCGCTGGCGGAGCCGGAGCGCTGTACTGTCACCGTGATGGTGACCGGCTGAAGCGTGCCGAGGAGCGGTTCGATGAGGACCGTCCCGCCCGTCGCCCCCTGTGGGAGGAGAGCCGGATTAATGCGGATTTCGAGCACGGAGTCCAGACCGGCCTGGACAGACCGCGGGCTCGTTGACACGACGACCGGGAGGTCTTTTCCGATAGCGACTCCGCCATCGACGACGCGGCCTGGCGGATCGTTCGGGTGGCGGACCACGAGCCAGGCCGCTGACGTGCGCACCCGGAATGGGCCGATGCCCGTCCCGAGATTACGAACAGTCAGTGACGCCGCCGTGGAGCTGCTCGCCGTCACCTGGAGCGTCACCGCTCGCTCGCCGATGACCTGGAGCTTCGGTGCGCCGAGGAAGGCACCGGCCAGCGGTGGGGCAGGCGCCGGGGTCGGGTCCGTGTGCGGCGTGATGCCCAGTTCAGGAATCGTGGTGGGGAAATCCATGGCGGCACAGCCGCCGGCGAAACCTCGGTCAGCGCACTCGCTGTAGGCGGCGGGCGCGAACGCCGCTGCGACCGCGGGCACCGAGAGGGAGGGCATCGCAACCTCGAGTGGCGGCCACATGCGGCCGGCGGGGTTGACGGGTGCATCGGCGGCCGGGGGCGGCTGCACCTTGACCAGGTATTGCCCCGCCGACCAACCGGTGACCTGCCCGTTCGTCACCTGCCACCAGGTGATGCCGTCCAGTTCCTGCGGTCCGCCGACGATGGTGACTCGGGTCTCCTCGGGGAGGCAGGTGAGCGGCGGGTTTGCGGCCGGGGCCGGACGGACGTTGAGACACTGGCCATCGGCGCGGACGACGGCGGTGTCTCCAACAGCCAGGGACGGGGAGGACGGGGGCTGGTCCGGCCCCCCCGGGGCGAGCGGCGGCGGGTAGCTCTGGCCTTTCGGCACCGGAGGGTAGCGGACGCAGCCGTAGACTTTCTCCTGGTAGGTGTAATCGCCCCAGGTGAAGGTGCCGAAGCCGGGCGCGTTGGGATCGTTGCAGTGCCAGACCTCACCCCGGAGGGGGTTACGGTTTGGATTGAGCGGGTGGTTGATGAATGCGAAACCGTTGTAACTCCAGACTGCGTAGTACCAGTCCTCGAGTGCAGCGGGGTCGCCATTGCCGGCCACGGGCCGGAATTCCGGCGCGGAGTTCCATTTGTCGGCGAAGATGCGCACCCCTTCGGCGAGGTTGAAGAGCGGGTGCGTGCCGATCATCGCCTGGCGGGCCGACGGAACCCGGATGTCGAGGGCCGGCGGCGAGGCGAGGTGGCCCATTCCCGTCGTGATCTGGCCGAGCCCGTATCCGCAGTCGATGGCCACGAGGACCGGGCCCACTCCGCCGTACGGGACGGAGCCACCGGCGTGTGCCCAGCCGGACTCGACCCAGACCATCGCCTTGTAGAGGCTCGGCGGGACAGTGGCTTCGTGACTTCGAGGCTGACGAGCATTGCGCGGGCCAGTTTCGAGCCCGGGATAGCTGACGTCGACCCACTCGCCCGAGGGCAGCCGGTATGGCGGGGGAACAGCCAGGCCGGCGGCGGCCAGCTCAATCATGTGGTTGTACACCGTGACGTAGTCTTCGTACTCGTAGGTATCAAATCCGAAACCGTAGTTCGGCACGTGACACGGATAGTGGTCGGCATGGGCGGACTGGCGTGGAACCGTCGCAGCCAGCGCCAGGAGGCCGAGCAGTCCGCCCAGCAATACGGACCTCAACGCCGCGCCCATCCGAGGAATCCTTCGAACCCAGGGATGGCGGCCCGGCCGGCGGGCCCGATGACCTGCAGCTCCGGCCGCCCGGGCGACGCGAAACTCGAGCCGTTCCAGTGCATCACAACCAGGTGCGAGCCGTCGGGGCTGTAGCCGAGGGGCACGTCGAAACCGGGAGCGTCTCGAAGTGACTGGGCAGAGGCATCGCCCATAACGACGTCGTGGCGTGGCACAGCGCCGAATGTCGGGCTTCCGCCGGGCGCCCAGGCAGCTCCAAGAGCTTCGATGCCGGGAGCGGAAAGCGCCTGTGCCCGCGCCGCGACCGCGCCATCGAGCACTGCCACCCGCGCGCTGTACCTGACACCCGAGTCGGTCGAGACCTCGACGAAGGCGATGGCTGAACCATCCGGGGCAAGCGCCCAGTCGCGGGTAATCGACGTCGACAGGTGGAGCAGGTCCTGTCCGTCGGCCTGGAGCGTGGAGCCGCGCGCGTCAACTGCCACCGCCAGCAACCGCCCGTCCTTCCAGCCGACCGGCGCCAGCGCCAGGGCGGCCTGTGACCAGCGGAGGCGGACCGCGCCGTCGAGGCGCACTTCGAGCAGGTCGACTGCTGCGCCGCCGCTCGAGGGGGCAGCACTTGGGCGGGTCACGATGACGGCGTCCCCGGTGGTGGTCCACAGCGGCATTTGTAGAGGGTCGATACCGGAGACGAGGCGTTCCGCGACCCCGCGCTGGAGATCGACGACAATAAGCGACGCGTGGGGCTGAACCGGCGAGCCGCCGTCGACTACAACGAGGGCTGCGAAACGCCCGGAGGGGTCGACGGCCCCCCGGGTCCGAAAACCCTCGAGGTGGGGGACGCGGGCGATTTCGATGGGACTGGCCGGCTGATCGACCCGTACGGCCGCGATGACATCGACCGAGCCTTCGGTCCGCGTGACGAGGGCGTAGGTGCCGGGCGGCGCGGCTGCAAAGGCCGAGCCGGGCCCCTGTTTCGCATCGCCGGCGATTATGCCCCAGAGGATAGGGCCGATGGCGAGCACAGCGACGAGCCCCGTCAGAACAAGGACGAGCCGTGCCAGGCGACCCGTGCCGGGTTGGTGCCGGGTTCGGTAACGGACGGGGGAGACGGGTGTCGATGCCATTACTCTCCCCTCACCCAGCCAACGAACGACGCGGCCGGGACGTCGGTAAGCAACTCCCGGGATTCAGGCGAGGCTATCCAGAGGGCCGCCTCCGGGCGGGAGGAAGGGTCGGTGCCGGCGCCGACGGTGGAGATGACAACGTAATCGCCGAGCGGGGCATAGGCGTGGGGAATGACCCAAGCTGCAGAAGGGTTCGGGTCTTCGAGCTGGAGGGAACCCCCGGGCCCACCGAAAACCGGGAGCGGGTTGCCCGGCTGCCACGCGGCGCCGACCTGGTTCCTGCCGGATGGGAGCGCCGTCACCGCGCCGGTGGCGATGGTCAGCGTCTTGCCGATATAGGTCCGCGAGGAAGCGCTCAGGATGTCCACAAAGGCGACGCGCGAGCCGTCGGGGCTGAGCGCCCAGTCGCGGGTTCGGCCGGGCGAGAGTTCTGCGACTCGCTCGGTGACGCCGCCTCTGGCCATCCAAAGGCTCGAACCGGACTGGTCGACGACGACGATGTAGAGCCGGCCGCCATCGAGGCTGTAGCCCAGCGGGACAACCTGGAACGCACCAGTAAAGCGGGCAAGCTCGGACAGGCGCAGCGTGCTGGGGTCGACCTCAATGACACGCACCGCTCCCGGTTCGGCGGTCGCGGTGACAGCGAATTTCGAGCCATCGCGCGCCCAGGCAAGCGAGGAAAGGTAGTCGAACCCGCCGTCCGCCACGCGTACGGTGCCATCGAGCTCGACCAGCGAGAGCGTCGCCGCGCTCCCCCGCGTGCCGTCGACGGCGAGAACGGCTATGCGGTCACCGGCTGGCGAGGCTGCGCCGCGCGCGTGGAGCCCGGTGAAGGTGTACGGAAAGGTGGCGATGATGCGGGCGGGGGCGCCCTGCGCCAGGGCGCGGACGCGGAGATGGTCGGCACGCAGGGCGGGGTCCGGCTCAAGGTAGGCGACGGCGCGGATCTCCGATGCGGGGATGGCCGGGAGTGCTGGCCCGTCGGTTGAGACAGGCCGGGAGGACGACGCCACCCATGCGCCGATCCCCGCGACCACCGCGAGGACGGTGAGCACGAAGGGAACGAGCGTTCGGGACGAGCCGGGAATTCGACGCAACCCGGGAGCGAGCACGCGGCAACCTCGCGCTTGCGGGCGGATAGTCCGCCCTGGTCTTACACCGGGTCTCGACACCCCGGCGCTCGGCCACCTGGCAAGGCGGTCGGTACACCCCGCAGTACCGCCGGGTACGCCCCGAGAGGCGTGCCAGCACCCCTCGTACGGAAGGGCCGTGGGGCGAACGTAACAAGGGCCCCCGGTCCCGTCAATGCGGATTTCCCACAACGTTTTCCTGACGGCGGCCAGTGTAGCCCTGCCGTATGCTAGCGTTCGCCTGATGATTTGGTATCTCAACGCGCTCCAGGACAACCCTGCAGTTTTCTTCGTCTACGTTGCGGCGTGGCTGGTCGCGATTCTCACCGGCCTCGCGTTCCATGAGTTTTGCCACGCCTGGACCGCCTACCAGCTGGGTGATGACACGGCGCAGCGGAACGGCCGACTGACGCTCAATCCGCTCGCCCACCTTGACCCGGTCGGATCGACGCTCCTGCTCCTCTTCGGGTTCGGGTGGGCCAAGCCGACCCCGGTGAACCCCTGGCGGCTGCGGACCGGGCCCCGGCAGGGGTTCGCGCTGGTTGCGCTTGCGGGGCCGGCCTCGAACTTCTTCTTCGCGGCGCTGGCGGCGATTCCGATTCGTTTCGGGCTCGTCGAGACCGCCTTTCCAAGCATCGAAGCCGTCATCCGGCGGGGCTCCGGCGAGGATTACCTCTGGCTGTTCCTGTCGTTCATCATCACACTGAACGTGCTGCTGGGGATTTTCAACCTCATTCCTATCCCGCCGCTCGATGGGTTCAAAGTGGTCACCGGCATCGCTCCCCGCGAGGTCGCGCAGGCGCTCGAGCAGCTCGCACCTTGGGGCCCGGGCATCCTGATGACACTCATCGCGTTCGGCTTTCTGACCGGGTTCAGCCCGCTCGGCTGGCTGATTGGGCTGGTATATGACGACGTGCTCCGGGTCATCGTCGGCAGCTGACGGCGCGACCAGGGGAACCGTCGAGAACCGCCGTTGTGGTAGCCTACAGGGAGCGGCAGGAGGCACGGCCTGCGCGTTCGCGGGTGGGTTCCATGGCTGAGAATCGCATCGCCATTATCGGCACCGGCCTCATCGGCGCCTCGATCGGGCTTGGCCTCGCAGCGCGGCCGAACCGGAACTACGAAATTGTGGGCGTCGACCGCGACCGCAGCCACGCCCGGACGGCGAAGAAGCTCGGAGCACTCGACCGCGAGGTCGGGTCACTGGAGGAGGCCGTCGACCGGGCAGGGATGGTCATCGTTGCCACGCCGGTGATGGCAGCGCGACGCATCCTCGAAGACGTCGGGCGTTACCTGGTGCCGGGAGCCGTCGTGACTGACGTGTGCAGCACCAAGGCGGAGGTGATGCGCTGGGCGGCCGAATATCTCCCGGAGAACGTGCACTTTGTTGGCGGCCATCCGATGGCCGGGCGGGAGAAAAGCGGACCGGAGGCGGCCTCTGCGACGCTCTTTCAAGGGGCCACGTGGGCCGTGACCCCGTCACCGCGTGCCGACGAGCGCGCGGTGCAGGCCGTCCTCGGGCTGGTCGAAGCGCTCGGGGCAGTCCCGCTGTACATCGACCCGGCAGAACATGACCAGTACGCAGCCGCCGTCAGTCATGTGCCGCTCCTCGCATCGGTCGCGCTCTTCCGCATGGTGCGCGACAGCCAGGGCTGGGAAGATGCCGCACTCCTGGCAGGCCCGGGCTTCCGGGATGTCACCCGGCTCGCGAGCGGCGACCCGACCATGGCCCGGGACATCATGCTCACGAATCGTGAGGCGGTTCTCCACTGGATCGGGCGGCTCCAGCAGGAACTCTCCACGATCAGGGCGGCGCTCGAAGCCGGGCCGGAACCAGTCTTCGACCTTTTCAAGTCCACGCAGCTTGATCGGGATACGTTCATCCAGAACCCGCCGCAGCGGCGGCGCCCCGAGGGGATCGAGCCGCCCTCGGCCCGCGACGCCATCGGGCGGATGTTCGTGGGCGGTCTCTACGACAAGATCAAGGAGACCACCGAGCGGCTACCGGCCACACCGCGCGATGATGCTGACCTCAAGCGCAAGCTTGGCATTGAGGACGACCGGCTGTGAGAGTGAGCCGGCCGGCCCGCGTGCGGGCCACCATTCACGTCCCGCCCGATAAGTCGGTCTCGCACCGGGCGCTCATCTTCAACGCGGTCGCAACCGGGCGGGCAACCATTGAGCGGATTCTCGATTCCGATGACGTCCGGTCGACAGCGCAGTGCCTCGCGGCCCTCGGCGTGCCGATCGAGTGGCCGGAAGGCTCCCAGGTTGCGCACGTGACCGGGCAGGGGCTTCACGGGCTGTTCGAGGCCGAGGACGTCCTCGACTGCGGCAACAGCGGGACGACGATGCGCCTGCTGCTCGGCCTGCTCGCCGGGCATCCGATCCTTTCAGTCCTCACGGGAGACAGCTCGCTCCGGTCTCGGCCCATGGGACGGGTCATTGCGCCGCTCCGGGCGATGGGAGCGAGCCTGGCGGCTCGCCGGGGCGATACTCTCGCACCGGTCGTCGTCAAGGGGGGCAGTCTCCGCGGAATCGCCTACCACTCGCCGGTCGCAAGCGCACAGGTGAAGTCGGCCGTTTTGCTCGCGGGGCTCTACGCCGAGGGGGAGACCGCAATCACCGAGCCCAGCCGCTCGCGTGACCACACCGAACGACTGCTCACCGCGATGGGCGCGCCCCTGGCGATCGACGGGCTGACGGTCCGGGTGCGGCCGGCAGAGCGGCTGAGCGCTGTATCGGTCCGGGTGCCCGGGGACATCTCCAGCGCTGCGCCGTGGCTGGTGCTCGGCGTGTGCCATCCGGATGCAGAGATCGTGCTCGAAGGCGTCAACGTCAACCCGACGCGGACCGGCATCCTCGACATCCTGCGGGCGATGGGGGCCGACCTCGAACTGGTCGAGGAGCGGACCTCCGGGGGCGAGCCGGTCGCCGACATCGTCGTGCGGTCGAGCCAGCTCCGGGCGACGTCGGTCAGCGGTGAGCTCGTCCCGCGGGCAATCGACGAGCTTCCGCTCGTGGCGCTGGCGGCGTGTTTCGCTGAAGGGACAACCGTTGTACGAGATGCCTCTGAGCTCCGGGTCAAGGAGTCTGATCGCGTGAAGGCCGTCGTCGATGCGCTCGGGCGGCTCGGCGCCGAAATCCGGGAACGCGAGGACGGCTTCGAAGTCGATGGCCCGGTCCGGCTCCGTGGAGCGCGCGTCCATGCGCACGGCGACCACCGCATCGGCATGCTGGGCGCAATCGCCGGCTGCCTCGCCGAGGGCGAGACGGAAGTGCTCGACGATGCGGTGGGCGTCTCCTACCGGACGTTCTGGGACGACCTCCGGACGGCCACTTCAAGCGAGGCAGTCTCGGGATGAGCGACAAGCCGCTCGTCGTTGTTTTGCATGGTCCTTCCGGTGCTGGCAAAGACACCGTGATTGCCGAGCTGAAAAAGCGTCTCGGCATCCACCGGGCCACAAGTTCGACCAATCGCGCACCCCGGGACGACGAACGCCACGGCGTCGACTACTACTTCATCAGCGACGCCGAGTTTCGCCAGAAGATTGCGAACGGCGAGTTCGCAGAATGGGCGGAGGTGTACGGCGATCTAAAGGGGCTGGAGCGGTCGGAAATCGAAGGTCCGCTCGCCGAGGGCCGGGACGTCATTATCCGCACCGACGTCCAGGGGGCGCGGACGTGGCGGAAGAAGCTCGAAGGCGCCGTGTTCATCTTCCTGATGGCGGAGGACAGGGAGGCGCTTCGGGCGCAGCTCCTCGGGCGCGGCAGTGAGGATGCGGAGAGCCTGGCCAGGCGCATCGCGGCCCTCGAAGACGAGCTCGACGACATCGAGAACAATGATTACGTCGTCATTAACCGGCACGGGCGGCTCCAGGACACGGTGAACGAGATTGCAGAAATCATCCGGCGGGAGAAGGCGAATCCGAATCGGCCGCCCGCGCGGCTCATCGGGTGACCCCGCCTCGGGAAGGCACGTAAGATCCGCGCAACCCCTGCACCCGGAGACGCACCGATGGACCCTGCGCTCGCCCAGCTGTTCAGCCTTGACGGCAAAGTCGCCCTGGTGACGGGGGCGTCGAGCGGGCTTGGGGTAGCCTTCGCGCGGGGGCTCGCCCGGGCCGGGGCGAATGTCGTCGTCACGGCGCGGCGACAGGAGCTCATCGAGCAAACCGCTGCGATGCTGCGGCGATACGGCGTTGAGGCCGAGGCGTACCCGGCGGACATCACCGACGAGGAGCAGTTCGAGCGGCTGTTCGAACGGACCGTCGAGCGGTTCGGGCGGATCGACATTATGGTCAACAATGCCGGCTACACCGACCGCTCCGGCCTGCGGCACGACCTCGGCAGCTTCAAGCGGATGCGGTCCGTGGTCGAGCTGGACCTGCTTGCGACCATCAACGGCTGCCGCCTCGCTGCCCGGCAGATGCTGGCGCAGGGCACTGGCGGGGTCATCATCAATATCAGCTCCATCCTTGGGCGGGTTGGAAGCGAGTTCCGGGCAGCGTCCTACCACGCGGCCAAGGGCGGCGTCGACGCGCTCACCCGGGTGCTGGCGCTGGAGTATGCACGGGAAGGCATCAGGGTGAACGCCATCGCGCCGTCGTACTTTGACGGCACGGAGCTGATGGGCAAGGTTTTTGAATCGACCCCGGGCACGCGGGACCACGCGATTTCCCGAACGCCGATGGGGCGGCTCGGCCAGCCGGAGGACCTTGAGGGAGCGATTATCTACCTGGCTTCGGATGCCTCGAAGTTCGTGACCGGGCACATCCTGTACGTGGACGGCGGCTGGACTGCAGGCGGCGGCTACCATCAGATCGCCCCGCCGTGGGAGACCGAGCCGGGCCACCAGCGGCTGGGGTAGCACTCGCGCCAGAGCAATGGGCAGCGTTGCTGGTGAGCACGAAGAAGCCCGGGCTTTCCCGGGCTCCTGTGCGGCTGACCTGGCGACCCCGAGCGGATTCGAACCGCCGATCTCCACCTTGACAGGGTGGCATGTTAGACCACTACACCACGGGGCCAGACTCGCTCATGTTACGGTCGCGCCGGCTCCCGGGCAAGCCGAGTTTGCCCCGGGAACGCTGGCTTCGAGGACCTCACGGGCCGCGTCGAAGATGCGCCGGGCGACGGGTGCACCGGGGCAGTGGGACTCAACCGGGCGCCCCTCGAACTCGCCGTAGTAGCGCGTGAACAGGCTATCGCGGCCAGGAGCAAGCCGCGCAGACACTTCGGCGAGGGCCGCCCGCTCGGCGGGGCCCGGCGCCCAGCCGGGGCTGCCGTCATCCGTCCAGCAGCAGGACGCGAGGAGCGCCTCGACCGCATCGATGCCAATGCGGATGGCGGCGAACCCGTCATCATCGATCGCACCGGAGTGCCGGGCGTCTTCGAGCGCGCGGTCAGCGGCGGCACGCCACGCACGAACGCCGCCGACGCCCTCCGGCGCGAGGAGCTGGAGCGCTCCGGGAGACGAAAGCGCGGGGACCCGTTCGACCGCATCCAGCACGGACCCGGGCAGCCCGGGCGGAACTTTCGAGAGGACGATACGTTCGCCACCGACTGCTGCGAGGCGCCGGCCGTGGTCGGGTCCGAGAAGCCCCTCGAGCCAGTCTTCGAACCCAGGGAGGTCGGCGATGCTCATCCCGGTACTTACCCACAGCGCATGGAGTTTCGCTTTGAGGCCCACGACCCAGCCCGGGCCAAAGCCCGTACTTGCCGTCGGTCGTTGACAGTCTTGCGTGGAGACCGGGCGACGGGCGCCGTCGGCATCGTACACGGTCTTCGGCGGCGCTGTGCACCTGTACGAGGCATGGGCGCCGCGTGGATTTGGCGGCTAGCCTCCGGCGAGCATCCGCCGAAGGTCGCCGATGGCGGCGTGCGGGCCGTCGCCCCCGGCGGCGGCAATCCGGGTCGCGAGTTCCCGGACGAGGCGGTTCGCCGGGGTCGGGACGCCATGGAGCGCACCGAGCAGGACGATCTCGCCGTTGAGGTAGTCGACTTCGGTGACGGTGTGCCCTCGGAGCACGCTCTGAAGGGTCGAACTCCCGGCCCGGCCTTCGCCCGTGACCGTTACCGAGCGGTAATGGCGGGTGACACGCTCGGCGTATTCGGCGGGGGAAACCGCGCGGATGCCGGCAGCCTGGTAGCAGGCCTCGCCTTCGGCGCGCAGCAGGGCAAGGAATTCGCCGACCTCGCCCCCTGCACCCCAGGAGCTGGTCCCGAGGATGACGTCGAGCCCATTGCCAAGGTTCAGCAGCAGTTTGCGGTACTTGAGGGCCAGGGCATCGTCGACGGCCTCGCTGCGGAAGCCGGCACCGTCGAGCGCGCCGCAAACAGCGCGAATCAGCGGGTCGGTGCCCCGGGGGTAGCGCCCAGCGTGGAGGCAGCCGCTGAGCGGCGCTCCAGAGGCGACAACGACTCCCGGCTCGAGGTGCACGGCCGGGAGCGCGACGAGCATTGCGTAGACATCGGTAAACCGGCGTGCTGCGAGGCGCTCGTTCTCGACGCCGTTTTGGGCGCATATTACCGGAACCCGGCAGCCGACCCATCGTTCCAGCTCGACGAGTGCGGCCGCGGTGTCCTGGGTCTTCATGCACAGGAGGACAACGTCGCCAGCGCGCCACGCCACCTCTGCGGGGCTTCCCGCAGCAGGGATGCGCAGCCGCCGTTCGCCCTCCGGCGTGCGGAACAGCAGGCCTTCCGAGCGGATGACATCGAGGTGACTGCCGCGGCAAATGAGGACCACCTCGTGCCCGGCTTCGAACAGGCGGGCGCCGATGGTCCCTCCGACGGCGCCGGCACCATAGACGACGAAGCGGGTCACCGCTCGCTTCCCCCGGCGTGGTCGGGGGGCAGATCGGCCGCGGGCCGGGGAACCGGGGCCGGCCGGAGCGCCTCGAAGGCCGCCTGCAGCACGATGAGGCCCAGCCCGGCGAAAAGAACAAAGTCGCCCAGGGAGTAGATGTTGGTCCCGTAGAGCGGCAGGTCGACGATGTATCGGTCGGAGAGCCAGAAGAAGCGGATTTCGTCGCGCCGAAGGACGATGTCTTTCCCGTGGTTGGTCTGGCGCCCGATGTCAGCTTCGGTGACTTCCGGGAAGGCGCCGGAGCGCTCGATGATGGCGTAATCGATTGGCATCGCTCCCCCGTGAGCCATCATCGGAATGAGGTTGAACAGGATGCCGGCGGCAACGAGCCAGGCACCGATGAAGCGGCGGAAATGAAGCGCAAGGCCAGCAAGGGCGATGGTGGTGACGAGGAAGAGCAGCCGCCGGGCGGCTCCGGCGGCGCCGTCGAGCGGCATGTACGAGATGGCGAGCTGCTGGGCGAGGAAGATGGCGGCAGCGACCCCGAGGACAGCCAAATCGCCCGCATGGCGTTTCATGCGGGCGATTGTCGCGAATTTCCTGACCGGCTGCAGGGGCCCCGTTACCCCCGCGGACTACCAGGACTGATAGGGGGCCGCGCCAGCGAGGGCGATGATGGCGAGCGCCGAAACGGAGATGGCGAGGGAAACGAGGCGGCGAGTCACGAGCGGGTTCCTCCAGGACCGTGTTGTCGGGCCCGAAGGTAAGCACCCGGTTATCGCGAAATTCTCGCGAGCTGCACAGCCGGCCCGGGATTACACCGCTACGCCGGCCGCGATGGCAGCGCGCAGCTCGAAGAAGCGCTCGGGCAGGGGCTCGCCCAGCTCCTGCTCGTACAGCTCGGCATACTGGTCGATGAAATGCAGCGCCTGGACCGCCTGCCCGGCGCGGCTCCGGTAGCGGGCAAGCTCGTAGGCGGCCTCTTCGTTGAAGCGATCGTTGCGGAGGATGCGTTCGAGGCAGAGAACGGCCGACTCGAAATCGTTCCGCGCGGCGAAGTACCCGGCGAGCGCAGCAAGGGACGCGTGCGCCGCTTCGTGCAGGCGCGCGCGCACCCCCGCCGCCCATTCGGACTCGAACACCTCCGCGAACGGACCCTCGTAGAGCTCGAGCGCCTCCTGGAAGGCGAGGGCCCGCTCCTTGCTGCCCGGCTGCGCCCGGTGGGCCCGCTCGACGGCAGCCTCGAACTTCTCGACGTCCCACTCGAACTGGCCCTCAGGGTTCAGGAGATATGCACCGTCCTGCTTGATGACGCAATCCTGGTAGAGAGCACGCCGGACCCGGTAGAGGTTGGAGTGGAAGGCAGAGTTGCACTTCTCCCGCGGCAGCTCGGGGTAGAGCATTTCAACCGCCTGCTCCTTGCGGATGCCATCGCGGTGCGCGAGGAGAAGGAAGAACAGCTCCTTCGCACGGATGCTGGCCCACTGCTCGTCGCTTACCTGCCGCCCGCCAACGGTGACCGCCACGCGCCCAAGACTCCGCGCCACCACGCGTGGGAACCGGCCAGTGCCGGGCTCGGGCTCGGGTTCGGCGGCATCGCCGCTGACGAGGAAGCTCTGTCGCTCGAGGATGTCGCGGAACCAGCGACCTGCAGCAGGGCGGGAAGCAGCCCACTGGGCGAACATCGGGTTCTCGCGGACGAGCGGGATGAGGGATTGCGTCATCCACGGCTGGCGGATCGCTTCAGCGCACTTCGCGAGTGAATCCTGGGCTTCGGCGCGCCGGTTCGCGCGGAACTGGGCCATGGCCACCCGATACCAGCCGGCGGCCGCCATCGGCGCGACGTCCATCTGCTCGAACGCCTCGGCGGCTTCACGGGCCAGGGAGACAGCTGAGGCGGCGTTCCCGGCCGCGAGATCGACGGCGGCCTGGCGAAGCCGGCAGTACGCGATTTCGTAGGGGTTGCCAGAGGCGAGCGCCACGAGCATTGCCCGGCGCGCGAAGAAGTCGGCCTGCTGGAGGTCGCCCTGGCCAAGGTACGCAGCAGACAGGCCAGCAATGGCGAGCGCTGCAAGTGTCTCGTCGAGGGCCTCGTTGGCGCAGATGCGAATAGCCTCCTCGAAGTGCTCCTGCGCCTTGCGGAAATGTCCGAGGGCGAGTTCGGCATCCCCGAGGGACCCGGTAGCATACGCGACGTTCCGGCGGTTGCCGCAGGCGATGCCTTCGGCCACGGCCTCTTCGAGGACGGCGACGGCGCTCCGGAAATCACCGGCGTCGAGATGCGCCATCCCGAGGTTGTTCAGGGTCCAGCCGAGATTGGACGAGCGCCCAAGGGCACGCCAGCCCTGGGCCGCACGAGTCAGCATCGTTACCGCTGCGGGCGCGTCGCCGTGCATGGCGAGGGCCTGGCCGAGCGTTGAACGGGCGAGCAGGTCGAGGGGTGAGACCTGGTGACGCTCGGCCTCATCGATAGCCAGGCGGAGGAGCTCTTCGGCGCGCTGGAAGTTCCGGGTAACACTGAGCTCTATCTCGGCGCGCTGGAAAACGACTTCGGCGCGGAGTGCCGCATCGCCGGACCAGTCGATGGCACGGAGATGTTCGGCCTCGGCAAGCAGTTCCTCGTGTCGGCCGAGGAGGCGGAGAGCACGCAGGCGGGCAAGGTGTGCATGGATGCGGGCCGGGCCACACGCCCCCGGTGCGGCAATCAGCTGCGCCGCGAGACGAAGCGCCTCATCGGGGTCGCCGATGTGGGCTTCGACCCGCGCTTTCAGGGCATGCAGGAGAGGAGACCGTTCAAGCGTGGCATGTCCGAGCGAGGCAAACGCTTCCTTCAGGAGGGAGAAGGAGCCGCGAATGATCAGGTGGTGCCCGTAGCGGGTCAGCAGGTCGGCGAGCTGCAGCTCCGTGCCCTGGACCCGGGCCATCTCCACCGCCTCGGCGTACCGCGCCATCCTGGTGAGGGAGGAGAGCACGCCCTCCATGGCCGATTGGAATCCTTCGGGGTCGGTGGCAGCAAAGTCGTCGGCGATGAACTGGCGCAGGAGCGGGTTCAGGCGGAACTCCCGGGCCGAGAGGTGTTCGCAGAGGAAGTCGCGCCGGTTCAGCCACGCGACGAGGTCCCGCCAGGCGCGGAGGCCGAACTCGATTTCGACGAAGGAGCGTTCAATCGAGGGTTGAAGCGCCAGGCGGTGAAGCATCTGGCGGAGGTTGGCCGGGACGCGGGACCAGACTTCGCTGGCGAGGTACCGATGGAAATCAGCGGGGGAAACCCCTGGGACGGCATCACCGGCAAGGGTCGCCATCACGCCAACCGGCCAGCCCCCGGTCTGCTCGAGCACGTGCCGCGGGTCCGCCCTGGCGCCGGTGACATCGATGGCGGCCCGGACCTCATCGGCCGAGAAGGCGAGCACGGTGGCATCGATGACCGTTACCTCGCCGGTCGCGACCCGTTCGTTTATCGACGGGAGGAACGGGAGTTCGCGGCCGACCAGCACGACCTCATGTCCATCGCTCATCGCCTCGATGAGCCAGCCGAGGAGATGGAGGGACTCGTGCGAGTCGGCGAGTTCGTGCACGTTATCGATGACGAGAAGGATCGGGCGCGGCGTCGATGCGGCGACGTCGTGCACAGCGGCTCCGATATATGCCTGCAGGTCGCTCAGCCGGAGGGCGGTCGGCGGAGGGGGAGCAAGCCGGTTGCGGTAGAGCGCGCAGCCGAGCTGGTGGGCGAGCGCCTCGGGCGCGTGGGCGGTGCTGTCGAGCGACACCCATCGCGGTTCGTAGTCGACTTCCTCCAGCGCGAGGGCCACGGCCGTCGACTTGCCGTAGCCCGCCGGGGCAATGACCCCAATGACGCCATTGCCTATCGCTTCCTGGATGCGGCCAACAAGGCGCGGCCTTGGGACGAGACGACGCGGGAGGCGAGGAACGGCAATCCGCCCACCGGGGTTTGCGCGGGGCCGCGTCGAGGTCGTGAGCGTTGCCGTCATGTTCCTGCGCAATGGTACGCCGGCAAACGGCGGGTCGCCAGACGGTTTCCGTTGACGTTGATCGTCAACCGGGTGTTATGGTGAGAGCGCCAGCGCCCCCGCTGTTGGTGATGCCCATGCGATGGTTGTTTCTGCCTGCGCTCGCTGCCGGGACGGCCCTGCTCGCTGCCGCTGCCGCCCTCCACGCACCGGCCAGGGCGGCGGGCCCCTGCGGCACAAGTCACGACGCCCTCGACGCCGAGGAGACGCAGTTCATCCAGCTCGTGCAGGCTTGGCGGGACCAGCGCGTCTCGCCGTCGACGCCGCTCCAGGTTTCGGGCGCCCTGAACGCCGCCGCGGCATGGTTCGCGCAGTGGCAGGTCGACAACGGCGCGCCGGGCGGCCACACCGATGGTTTCGGGCGCTCCTGGCCGCAGCGGGCCCTCGACTGCGGCTATTCGGGCACGACCTCGTCAGGTACGCCTTACGCGTACGGGAGCGGCGAAGGCATCCGCGCGTACGCGGCGAGCCAGCCGCTGGTCATCAGCGCGGCCCAGGCGGCAGCGGACATTACCTATCCGGGGAGCGGAGCCTGGGCGTCAACGCCATCGTCGTCGCTCCCGTTCAAATGCGTTGGGGCAGCCAGGGCATCCAGCGCGGACGGCCGGCGGGTTGCCTGGGTCATCGTGATCGCGCAGTACCCCGCAAACCAGCCGTGCCCGGGAGCAGTGACCCTGCCCCCGGCTTCGCCGAGCGTCACCTCGACGCCGACTCCGACCCGGACGCCGACATCAACGCCCACCGCGACACCATCACCCACGCCCACACCGGGCCCGCGGGGCGACGGCGCGTCAGTCACGATCTGGCAGGGGTGGAACCTGGTGATGCTTCCAGCCGGGCCGGTCGAGCAGGTGCTCGCCAGGGCTTCGGGGTGTTACGCGGCGGTGTACCGGTTCGACGGGGAGCAGTGGCGGAGGTACATCCCGGGGGCGCCGGGGTACGTCAATTCGCTGCGTGTACTTGACGGCGGGCCGGCCTGGGTCGCCGGCACCATGGCCAACTGCGGACTGATCCTGCTCTGACTCGGGGATGAGCTACAGGGAGCCGGGGAGCACCGTAAACCCGGGGGAGTTCGCGATGGCCTGGCCGAGCGTCGCCAGGGCAGCGACACACACGAGGGCGATGAGAGCGAGGATGAGGGCGTACTCGGCCAGTCCCTGCCCTTCTTCGCGGGCGTGCGCAGCGGAGCGGGCAGCGAGCCAGGTAGCGAGTCGTTTCATGCAGGCAACCCCCCGGGTAGTCTCTCCCTGCAAAGAAGTTCGGCCCTTCCCGACGGTTGGAGCCGGGCGGGGCCGGGAGAGATTGCGTAACGCAGCCGTGAACCCGGTTTACCTGGGGTTTACATCAACCGGGGCGGAGTAAGCCCGGAGCGCTGCCGCCACCGCAATCGGGACATCGGTGATAACCGTGGCCACGCCGGCGGCCCACAGCCGCTCGAGCGTCGGCTGCACCGGATCGCGCTCCTGCAGCGTCCATGCAGCGAGTTCGATGCCGTGCCGGGCCAATTCGTCGCCGAGCGCAATGCCCAGGTCGGCGATACGGAGCACCGTCCCGATGTCGACCATCCACTCGATGGCCGCCGGTACGAGACCGCGCAGCTCTTCTAAGCGGGCTTCGAGGTAATCCTGAGGTGTTGTGTATGGGTTGCGGGCGAGAGGCGAATCGTCCCAGAAGCCATGAATTCCGCGCTGGCGCGGATACGGCGCCTGGCGCCGGCCGGGGGTGTAGTTGAGGAAAAGGGTCGGGTCGAAGGCAACCGGGACACGCGAGAACTTGCGCAGGTTCCAGGGTGACTGGGAGCCGACGACCACCTGCGACGCAACGGGGGCGAGGGCCTGCTCGAGCCGCTTGACGCGGTCCGGCGAGATTGGGCGGCTCAGCTTGAGGTCGACCTGCAGCATGGTCGACGAGCCCCGGATTGCATCGACGACCTCTTCGAGGAGCGCAAGACTTTCTCCGGCGGAGCGATAGGTGAGCGCGCGAAGTTCCAGGGTGGTGTGGTCGGCGATACGGCCAGCGCCGGTGGTCTGCGCATCGAGCGACGCGTCGTGGAAACAGACGAGGCCGTCGTCCGCTGCGAAGCGGACATCGACCTCGAGGCGTGGAACGCCGGCGGCAACACACTCCTGGACAGCTTCGAGCGAGTTGGGGGCGTGGTCTCCGGAGAGCGTGGCGGAATGGCAGCAGATGGTGCGCTGCCGGCCCGCGACCCCGGGGAGCAATGCGCGCCGCAACCCTTCGTCGTCGCCGTCCACGGTAGCAGCCTACGCCGGCGGGGGTTAACGAACGAGGATAATGCCGCACCCACCCGGGCGGGATGCTGGACCCGGATAGCGGGGCGAGGTAACGTAAAGGCAGCGGTATCGGCACGTCGCGAGTTGCCGCGACGCGAAAGGCCCGTGATATACTCCCGCGCGTCCTGAGGGGGCCGCTAGCTCAACTGGCAGAGCAGCTGACTCTTAATCAGCCGGTTGGAGGTTCGAGTCCTCCGCGGCTCACCAGCTCCCTGTACGACCGCCGGGCAGCCACGGGGCCGCCCGGGCACTTCGTGGGGAAGTGTCGGAATCGGCAGACGAGCATGACTTAGGATCATGTGCCGCAAGGCGTAGGAGTTCGAGTCTCCTCTTCCCCACCACTCGAGCTCAGCCGGGCGGCGAGTACCGGTCACTGCCGGCAATGCCGGGCGCGAAAGGAGAAGGGATGCCGCTACTCGAGGTCAAAGACCTGCGCACGTATTTCTACACGCAGGAGGGCGTCGTCAAGGCGGTCGACGGCACCTCGTACGTGGTCGAAGAGGGGGAGACCCTCGGGCTCGTCGGGGAATCCGGGTGCGGAAAGAGCGTTTCGGCGCTCTCGATCCTTCGGCTTATTCCGCAGCCGCCCGGCAAAATCGTCTCCGGCGAGATCATCTTCAAAGGGCGCGACCTCCTGAAGCTCGACGAGGACGAAATCCGGAAGGTCCGCGGCAATGAGATCGGGATGGTCTTCCAGGAGCCGATGACCTCGCTCAACCCGGTCCTCACCATCGGGCGCCAGCTGACGGAGACGCTCGAGCTTCACATGAACCTCCACGGCCAGGCGGCTCGCGACCGCGCCGCGGAACTGCTGGAAATGGTCGGCATCCCTGAGGCGAAACGCCGCCTGGACGATTACCCGCACCAGTTCTCGGGTGGGATGCGCCAGCGCGTCATGATCGCCATGGCGATGAGCTGCAACCCCAAGCTGCTCCTCGCCGACGAGCCGACGACGGCGCTTGACGTGACGATCCAGGCGCAGATCCTCGAAGTCATGAACCGGCTGAGCCGGGAGTTCGGGACGGCGGTCATCATCATCACCCACAACCTCGGCGTGGTGGCACGCTACGCCGACCGGGTGAATGTGATGTACGCGGGCCGGGTCATCGAGACCGCCTCCGCGGTGGAGCT
This sequence comes from Tepidiforma thermophila, assembly GCF_002563855.1. Taxonomy (NCBI): domain Bacteria; kingdom Bacillati; phylum Chloroflexota; class Tepidiformia; order Tepidiformales; family Tepidiformaceae; genus Tepidiforma; species Tepidiforma thermophila. The sequence goes on along the minus strand of NZ_PDJQ01000001.1, from coordinate 1,681,567 downwards.
GTACCGGAATCCGAAGCACCCGTACACGGTCGGGCTGCTCAACTCCGTGCCGCGCCTCGATGAGCGGCGCAAAGAGAAGCTCATTCCGATCGAAGGCCTTCCGCCGGACCTCGCGCATCTCCCGCCGGGCTGCCCGTTCTACCCGCGCTGCGCGTGGCGGGTGGACCGCTGCCGCGAAGAGTATCCGCCCTTCAACCTCGTAGGCGAGAAGCACTACGCCGCCTGCTGGGAATCTGAACGTGTCCGCCGGGAGGTGCCCGTTGGCGCAGCAAACTAGCTCCACCGCACGGCAGGGTCGCGCCGCCATCGGCGATACCCTCGTCAAGGTCGATGGCCTGAAGGTCTACTTCCCTGTGACTTCGGGCATCATCTTCCAGCGGAAGGTTGCCGACGTCCGCGCTGTGGACGATATCTCGTTTGAAATTCGACGCGGCGAGACGCTCGGGCTCGTGGGTGAGTCGGGCTGCGGCAAGAGCACGACCGGCAAAGCCATTCTCCAGCTGATCCGGCCGACGGAAGGGTCGGTGATTTTCGACGGAACCGACCTGACGAAGGTGAAGGGCGGGGAGCTGCGCCGCTTCCGCCGGCGGATGCAGATGATCTTCCAGGACCCTTACGCGAGCCTGAACCCGCGCATGTCCGTGGGGAGCATCATCAGCGAGCCACTGACCATCCATAAGCTGGCGAGCGGCAAGGAAAAGAAGGAGCGGGTGCAGCAGCTGCTTCAGACGGTTGGCCTGAACCCGTATTTTGCGAACCGGTTCCCGCACGAGTTCTCGGGCGGCCAGCGCCAGCGTATCGGTATCGCCCGCGCGCTTGCCGTGCAGCCGGACTTCATCGTGTGCGACGAGCCTGTCTCGGCGCTCGACGTGTCGATCCAGGCCCAGATCATCAACCTGCTGCAGGACCTGCAGGACCAATTCGGGCTGACCTACCTGTTCATCGCCCACGACCTTTCGGTCGTCCGGCACATCTCGGACCGGGTCGGCGTCATGTATCTCGGTCACATGATGGAGCTGACGGACCGGGACTCGATTTTTGAAAACCCGCTTCACCCGTACACCAAGGCACTCCTCTCCGCGGTCCCGATCCCGGACCCGGACGTCGAGCGGAAGCGCGAGCGGATCATCCTCCTCGGCGACGTTCCGAGCCCGCTGCGGCCACCGCCCGGCTGCGTCTTCCACACGCGCTGTCCGATCGCTATCGACGAGTGCCGCGCCCGGCGCCCGGAGTGGCGGAACGTGGGCACGGCCGATCGCGAGCACTGGGTCTGGTGTCACCGGGTGTAGCGTCGGAAGATTGTGCGGAGCTGACCTCACCGTAAGGGGGCTCCATGGTGGAGCCCCCTTTCTGGTTGCCCGGCGACCGGCAGGACGAGGCAGTATCAGGCGGGCGCAGGCTGGAGCGCCCGGTTCACACGCGGCATGACCTCGCGGGCGAGGACCTCCATCGACTGGCGCCACGGCCCGGGCTGGTCGGCGTAGTCGAACCCGAGGACGAGCAGCGTCCCAAAGCCGCCCACCTGGCGGTCCATTTCCAGCAGCTTTTCGGTAACCGTTTCGACCGAACCGACCAGCCAGCCGTGGTCGACGAAATACTCGGGCGTGAGGTCAGCAGGGGAGACGTTCGGGTCGGACGTCATCCATTGCGCGAAATCGAACGCGCGGAAGAGGGGCAGCAGGTATTCGCGCTCCTGCCGCCCCATGTTCCCTTCGAGGCACCAGCGCCGGGCTTCGGCATCCGTCTCAGCGACGAACACCTCGCGAACGATGCGCCAGCTGGCACGGTTGGGGTCGCGCCCGGCCGCTCGCGCGGCTTCTTCGTACACCTCCCAGTGGGTGGAGATGTAGTGAGGGCTGAGATTGAGGCTCATGGGGATAAAGCCTCGCTCGCCGGCCAGCCTGAGGGTATCTGAGCGGGGGCTCAACCCTGCGATGCCGATCGGCGGGTGGGGTTTCTGGAACGGCTTGAGGTGGTGGTAGAGCAGGCCATCAACCATTGGCGGGGGAACGTGCACGGTCCAGTACTGGCCTTCGTAGCGCATCTCGCCCTCGGCCTCCCAGATGCGGAGGATGATCTCGAGGGCCTCGGCGGTCATCCTGCGGTTTTCACCGGCCGCACCGTCCACGTTGAAGAGGTGCCAGTCGGAGGGCAGGCCGCTCGACCCGATCCCGAACATGAATCGCCCCCGGGCGAGGTGGTCCAGGTAGGCGACGCGCGCGGCGAGCTCCGCCGGGTGGTGGTAGGGGAGCAGGTGCGCGCCCGGCGCCAGCTTGATGCGGCTGGTCTGGAGGAGGGCCTGCGCGATGAGCAGGTCCGGTGCGGGGACAGGCTCCCAGATGGCCGTGAAGTGCTCGCCGATCCAGGCCTCGTCGAAGCCCAGCTCGTCGGCCCACCGGATCATCTGCAGGTCCCATTGGGCGCCGTCGTATGGAGAGCGCTCCGGCGGATGGGTAGGCATCATGAAGAGTCCGAGTTGCATGGTCACCTCCGCCGGCGAGCCTAGCACACGATAGCCGTGTTCAATACTGGTGATGCGAATTTTTGACAGACGTCAAGGTGTTGGCGTGGGGGTCGCCACTGGGGTCACGGTCCCCGCAGGACCGGTCGGGGTGGACGTCGGCGGCGGGGTGCCTGTCGCTGGTGTGCGCGTCGGGCTCGGCGAGGGAGCCGGCGAGGGAGAGGGGACAGGGGACGGCTCCCGGGTGGGCGTGGCTGTCGGCTCGGGTCGCGGCGTCGGGGTCGCCGTCGGCTCCGGCACACTCGTCGGGACCGGGGTGGGGACCGGGGTCGGCCCGGAGGGGCGTTCATCTCCGGTAATCAGGGCGGCTCCGAGAACACCCAGGCCGATTGCGAACAGGACCACGCCGGTCACTGCCAGAACGGTGTACCAGGCCGGGCCGCTGCGCCCGCGGTGCGGCGAGGCGGACCCTCGCGGAACCCTGGCGGTCGGATGCCCCCGCAGCCGCGGTGGCCGGCCCGGCGGCACGGAAGGAGGCGCGCTCCCTGCGGCAGCAGGAGGGTTGACCCCGGCGAGTGCTGCTCCAAAGGTCTCCATACCCGGAAAGCGGGCAGCCGGTTCGATCGCCAACCCGCGGGCCAGGACGGCTTCGAGAGCGGCGGACGCACCGGGCGCGAACCGCCGGAGCGGAGGGGCGGGCGCAGCGAGCCGCTGCCCGGCGACGGCGGCCGGGCTGACCCCCGACCACGGGAGGCGACCCGCGGCAGCCTCGTAAAGGGTGAGCGCGAGGGCGTACTGGTCGGCTGCGGGCGAGGGCCGCTCGCCCTGGATCACCTCCGGGGCGAGGTAGGCGATGGTACCCAGGATGTCGTTCGCCATCGCCGGCGAAAGGGTGCGCCCGAGCGTTTCGGCCACGCCGAAATCGGCGAGCTTGGCGACGCCCTGCTCATTGAGCAGGATGTTCTCCGGCTTGACGTCGCCGTGGACGACGCCCTGTGCGTGGGCGTAGGCGAGCGCAGATGCCACCTGGCGGCCAAGCCGCACAACCTCGCGCTCAGTCAGCCGGCCCTGGGTGGCGATGAGCTGGCGCAGCGTGTAGCCGTGGACGTATTCGGTCACGATGTAGCGGCGCCCGGCGAACTCACCCGCGTCGTACACTGCGACGATGTTCGGGTGCTGGAGCCGGGCGACCACGCGGGCTTCGCGCTCAAAGGCAGCCACGGCCTCGGGGTCGATTGCCTCGGTGAGCGCGGAGTGGAGCGCCTTGACCGCGACCCAGCGGCCGAGACGGAGGTCCTCTGCGAGCCAGACCTCGGCCATGCCGCCGGTTCCGAGCAGCCGCTCGAGGCGGTATCGTCCCTCAATGATGTCCGCTGCTGAGAGCGTCAGGTGATCCTCCGGCACGCGTTCTCCCGGGAACGGGCGGTCGAGCTCGCGCTCCTCACCGGACCGCTGCTGCTGCTCGGGATCGGATGGCGGTCGCTCGCGGCCGCCGGGTTTGAGCTGCCCGGGAGCATGGCTCGCATCGTAACGCAGGCAGCGCTTTGCGTGATCGGGATGCACGCTGCGTCGCGCCTGGTTGCGCCGCGGGCCCGGCCCGAGCCGTTGCCCCTCGTCGCGCTGGTCGCTCTGCTGGGCATCGTGATGGTAAGCCGGCTGGCGCCGGCTTCGGCATCGCAGCAGGCGAACTGGCTCACTGTCGGGTTTGCCGCCTTCACGATGGGGCTGGCAGCCGGCCGCATGCCCAACCGTCTCCGCTCGCTGACGTACACGAGCGGCCTGCTGGCAGTGCTGGTGCTTGTTGCGACCGGCCTCTTCGGGGAGACCATCAACGGTGCCCGCCTGTGGGTGCGGGTTGCGGGGCAGTCGGTGCAGACCACCGAGTTCATCAAGGCGTTCCTCGTCCTGTTCCTTGCCGGCTACCTCGCGGACGCCGGCGGTGCGCTCAGCCGGCCGCTGCCCAGGGTTCGCAGTGCGGCCGTGCCGGGTGCGGTTTACGTGCTGCCGCTGGCGCTCGTCCTGGCGGGGGCCATCCTGGCGCTGGCGCTGCTCCGCGACCTCGGGTCGATTGCGCTGCTGCTCTTGCTGGCCGTGGCGCTGGTGTACCTTGCTACCGGGAGGGTGGCGTTCGCCGCCGCCGGCGCCGGGCTGGTCGTCGCAACCGGGGTGATCGGATATGCGGCGTTCGGGCACGTCCAGGCGCGCATCGACGCCTGGCTTGACCCCATGGCTGACCCCGCGGGGTCCGGCTACCAGTCGCTCCAGGCGACGTATGCCATCAACGCCGGGGGGATCCTGGGCATCGGCCTCGGCCGGGGGATGCCGGACGTGGTCCCGGCATCATCGACTGATTATGTCTATGTTGCAGTTGCCGAGGAGCTGGGGATGGCCGGCGCGGCCGGCGTCGCCCTGGTCTACCTGGCGCTGCTGCACGCCGGGCTGCGGGTGGCTGCCGAGGCACGCGATAGCTATTGCCGGCTGCTCGCGGCGGCGGTTGCGCTGCTCGTCGGAATCCAGGCGGCCGTCATCATTGGCGGCAACCTGCGGCTGATCCCAACGACAGGCATCACGCTGCCGTTCGTCAGCTACGGCGGGTCGAGCCTCGTGGTTAACCTCGGCCTGGTCGGGCTGCTTCTGGGACTTTCGCACACCGCCAGGGCAGAATCGGTTTCGCCTGCCCCTTAAAGGCGCACAAGGCGGACGTTGTAGATGCCGTCGATCGCCTCGACCTGGGCCAGCTGGTCCGGCGTGGGCTCTTCATCGACAGCGATGAGCATGAGTGCCCTCCCCCGGCGCGCCCGGCGGCCGACCTGCATGGACTGGATGTTGATGTCGAACTGCCCGAGGAGCGTACCGACGCGGCCAATCATCCCGGGCCGGTCCTCGTTGTCGCAGACGATGATGCACATCCCGCGCTCGGGGGCAATGTCGACATCAAGCCCGTTGATGAGAACGATGCGCGGCTGGCCGCGCTCGACCGTGCCGGAGACGGCGACCTCGGCCTGGGTGGTGCGAACCCTGACGCTGACGAGGTTGTGGAAGACCTCGTGGGACGCGCGCGTCGTCTCACGGATATCCCAGCCGCGCCCGGCCGCAACGAGGTGGGCGTTGACGATGTTGACGTTCTCTTCGCTGATGGGCCGGAGCAGGCCGCGGATGACGGCCGCGCGGAGGGGCGTGGTGTCATGCTCCGTGATCTCGCCGTAGTACTCGATTTCGATCGCCTCCAGCTTGCCGGTCACGAGCTGGGTAGCGACCATGCCCAGCTGCTCGGCGACGCCCATGTACGGGCCGACCACCTGCAGCGTCTCGGGGGCGAGGAGCGGGGCGTTGACGGCGTACCGGGCAGGGCGCCCTTCGAGCACGTCGATAATCTGCTCGGCCACATCGATGGCAACGCGCTCCTGCGCTTCGGCGGTCGAGGCGCCGAGGTGCGGAGTTGTGATAATGCGCGGGTCCCCGAGCAGGGGGTTATCGGGTGGCGGCGGCTCGGCAGTGAACACATCGACCGCGGCGCCGGCAACCTTACCGTTGCGGACCGCCTCGGCGAGCGCCGCCTCATCGATGATGCCGCCACGGGCCACGTTGATGATGCGTACGCCGTCCTTCATCCGGGCGATCTCGGCAGCGCCGATCATCCCCTGGGTGGCGGCGGTGAGCGGCGGGTGAACCGAGATGAAGTCGGAAAGCATGAGGAGCTGCTCGAAATCGACTGATTCAACGCCAAGCGCGCGCGCCCGCTCGACCGGCACGAAGGGATCGACGGCGAGGACGCGCATCTCCATGGCAACGGCCCGCCGCGCAACTTCGGAGCCGATTTTCCCGAGGCCGACAATGCCGAGGGTCTTGCCGCGCACTTCGGTGCCGATGTAGCTCTTCCGGTCCCACTTGCCGGCGCGCATCGATGCATCTGCCTGGGGGATGTGGCGGGCGAGCGCCAGGAGGAGGGCGATGGTGTGCTCAGCCGCCGCGATGGTGTTGCCCTGGGGGGCGTTGACGACGATGACGCCCCGCTCGGTGGCGGCGTCGAGGTCGATGTTGTCAACGCCGACACCTGCGCGGCCGACGACCTGGAGCTTCGATGCGGCCTCAATGACCGGCCGGGTGACCTTCGTCTCGCTGCGCACAACGAGGGCCTCGTAGTCAGGGATGGCAGCGATGAGTGCGTCCTGCTGGAGGCCGGTGCGCACGTCAACGTCGGCCACCCGGCGCAGCAGTTCGATACCCTCCGGTGCGACAGGGTCAGCGACGAGGACGCGGGGACGGCGAGGGGCGGTCATTGGGTGCAGCTTCTCCTTTAGGGTGGCAAGGGCGAGTTCGATGGCGGGCGGAATGCGGGTCTTGCCGGCTTCCCAGCGGCTGATAGTGCCCTGGTCGACGCCGAGGGCCTCGGCGAGAGCGCTTTGCGAGAGGCCAAGCGCGTTACGCTCGGCGATGAACTGTTCGGGGGTCATGGCGCTATGCAGTATGCATGACGAAGGCCCGGTCATGCAAACTGCATGACCGGGCCCGGAGGCAGGGCCGCGCGGGTGCAGCTAGACCCGGGCGCGAGCCTCAGCGAGAAGCTTTTCGACGACGTCGAGCGCCTCAGCGACATCGGCCTGATGCACCCAGCCGAGATGCCCGACGCGGAAGATCTTGCCCTCGAGTTTGCCCTGGCCGCCGCCGAGAACGACCCCGAACTCCTCGCGGGCGCGGCGGCTGATCGCCTTGCCGTCCACACCCTCCGGCCACCAGACGGCGGTCACGGTGTTCGATGCGTACCGCTCATCGACTGGGACGAGCTTCAGGCCCATGGCTTTCACGCGTTCGCGGGTATAGTTCGCGACCGCCTCGTGGCGGGTGAAGATCCCCTCGAGCCCCTCGGCGCGCATCAGCTCGAACGCCTTGTCGAGTGCGTAGTAGACCGACATGGCCGGGGTCCACGGATTCTGGAGTTTCGCAAGCGAGTCACGCGTTTTTGCTGCATCGAAGTAGAAGCGTGGCATCTTCGCCTCGGCGTTGGCGGCCCAGGCGCGCTCGCTCATGTACACGAAGGCAAGGCCCGGCGGCACCATCCAGCCCTTTTGCGACCCGGAGACGACGACATCGAGCCCCCAGCGCTCCACCGGGCACGGGATTGAGCTCATGCTGCTGACGGCATCGACGAGGATGAGCCGGTCCCGGGCGCGGACTTCGCGGGCGATGGCTTCGAGCGGGTTCGTCACGCCGGTCGAGGTTTCGTTGTGAGTGACCAGGACGGCCTTGATCGACGGATCGTCGTCGAGCATCCGCGCGATGACGGCGGGGTCGGCCGCTTCGCCCCATTCGGTGGCGTAGCTGACCACATCGGCGCCGTACGCCTTGGCAATCGACTTGAAACGGTCGCCGAAGGAGCCGATGGAGACCGAGAGCACGCGGTCGCCCGGGCTGAGGGTGTTGACGATGGCGGCTTCGAGGCCGCCGGTTCCGGAGGTCGTGAACGAAAGGACATCGGTCGAACTGCCGAAGACCCAGTTCAGGCCATCGGTGACACGGCGAAGGATCTGCGCGAACTCGGGGCCGCGGTGGTTCATCATCTGCCGCGCACCCGCCGCGAGAACCTCCTCTGGGCAGGGCGTTGGGCCGGGGATCCGCAGGTTCACAGTCAACTCCGGAGAAGTGGTGCGTTCATCGTCAGCGGTCATCGGCGATGGGTCAATCGAAGATGGACGGGCATTCCATCGGCATATTCGAACTCGCTGTCTGCATCGCGCTGTGCAGTCGCTTGTACGACCCTCGCGAATGTCTGAGTTGACCGGCAGACGAACTCAGGCATATAGTCCGCCGAAAGTTACGGATTTCACAACCCCCGCTATGACGCTCGAAATTCCCGAAGTCGTCATCAACCGCCTGCCGGTGTATGCGCGCGCACTGGCCGACCTCGCAGCGCGCGGGGAAACGGTCGTGAGTTCGCAGGCGCTGGGCGAGATGCTCGACGTGACGCCGGCGCAGATCAGGAAGGACCTGAGCTACTTCGGCCGGTTCGGGAAACAGGGTCGCGGGTACAACGTGCAGGGGCTGCTCGCCAAGCTGCGGGAGATTCTCGGCATTGACCGGCAGTGGCGGGTCTGCCTTGTTGGCGTGGGCCGGCTTGGCCAGGCGATTGCCGAGTACGGCGGGTTCGGACCGCAGGGATTCCAAATCGTGGCAGCCTTCGATGCGAACCCGGACGTCGTGGGCAAGCAGGTCGGCGGGGTCACTGTCCGGCACATCGACGACCTGGACGCCTACCTTCGTGCGAACCGGGTCGATATCGGCATTGTGGCGGTGCCGGCGTCGGAGGCGCAGTCGGTAGTCGATCGGCTCGTCAATGCCGGCATCAAGGCAATCCTGAACTACGCACCGATTACGGCGCACGTGCCGCGCGATGTCACCATCCGGCATATCGACCCGGTGCTGGCGATGCAGAGCATGACCTTCTACATCAAGCGGAGCGAGAGCAGCGGGGCGAAGTAGGCGGCACCCACGTGCCGGTTGACGGCGAGCGGCGGGCGATTCCCATCTGTATTGACACCGTTCCGGGACAGGCGCAACAGTAGCGGGAGCGCCGCCCCGGCGCGGAGTGGAGCTATGGAGCGGAAGCTCACCGCCCGCGAAGAGCAGATCGTGCGGCTGATCGCCGCAGGGAAGACGCGGAAAGAGACCGCCAGGGAGCTCGGGATTTCGCCGCACACGGTTCGCACACACCTCCAGCGGACCTACTCCCGGCTGGGCGTGCGGTCCAACGTCGAACTCGCGAACTGGCTGGCGAAGCAGGACGACGGGGTGCTGCCCGGACAGGAATACGACAACGATCGGACTTCCCGCCAGCACGGGCCGCGCCTACCGTGGCGGGCGATGGATATCGCGAGAGTGCTCCGCGAGCGCCGGACCATGTTCCTCCTCGGGACCGCGGCAGCCGCCGCCATCGCCCTCCTCGTGGCCGTGAGCGGGGGCGGAGAAGAGCCGGCCGGCGGCGTGCTGCCCGAGCTGGATGTCCGGCAGTCGGCGGTCGCGGAGGATGCAGGGGTCACAATCGCGGCGCGGCGGTCGCATTTCAGCGGTACCGCAACCGTCCTCGAGCTGGAGGCCCGGCTGGAGGGCACCGAGACCGCGGCGCGCCTGGCGATCGAACCGACCGGCATCAGCTGGAGCGGCGGGCCGCTCCCGGACGGGTACGGCTGGTGGAGCGCCCCGGCCGGCTCGCCGGGCATCCTCCGGCTCACGCCGGCGGTGCCCGGCCAGGAGGCCTCGCTCGAGATCCGCCGCATTACGGTGTTCTCGGCGGAAGCCAGTACGCCGGAGGTGCGCAACGGCACCTGGAAGCTGGCGCTGGACCTCCCGGCCGACCTCCCGAAGCGGGTGCGCACTGAATACCTGCGGGGAGCTTCCGTCACCGACGGGGGTGTTACCGTCACGCTCGAAGGGGCAGTGCGCTCTACCTCTGGAACGCTCATTACCGTCCGCATTCAGGCAGCGGGCCCGGTGAGCCATGTCGGCGAGCCGACCATGGTCGTCGACGGGAAGGTCCTGTACGGAGCTCTCGCGGCTACTCGCGAAGAGGGAACCCTGCTGACGTACACGTTCCCACCAACGCCGTTTGGGGGCGGCGTGGAAGTGCGGTTCGGGCCGTTCGAGGCGCATGGAACGGCCGAGCTGGCGAGCGGCTCAGTAACCATCGACCTCGGGGCGGTGCTGCGGCGGGCAAACGTGACGGCGCCCCTCTCGCCGCGCGAAACCATCCCGATCCCGCCGACCGACGTGCTGCGGCGGGACGGACGCGACCTGACGCCGCGCTGGGTGGGCTTCTCCTGGGGGATGACTGAGAACAGTGGGCCCGGCGGTCCGACACGGACCCATTACAGGTACCTGGTACTGGCGTTCGAGGGCATCCTCGAGGACCCGGTCGGCCCGAGGGCGGAATGGACCGCGGTAACGGCAGCGGGCAAACCCATGCAGGCCGGAGGGTGGGGAACGGGCTACTCGAAGGATGCAACCGGCACTATCTGCTGCCCCCGCACCGAGATTACCCTCACTTATGACGATTTCAACGACCTGCTGGGTCCGGTGACGATTACCTATCGCGGGGCCGCCGCGCCGATCATCCGGGGAGACTGGCGCCTCAAACTGGAGCCCTGACCATCGAGGCTCGAGGCGCAACCGGGAGCGCGCCCCTGCGCAGCCGAAGGGCGGGGCCGCCCCCGGTCAGCGCTGGTCGGCCTGGGGGAACATCCCGACGAGGTTCTCCTCCTCGGTCGGCAGGCTGCGCTTGATGACGTCGAGGTGGTCGAGCGCGATTCCGGCGCCGATGGCGACGCACTCCAGTGGGTTATCAGCCACGTAACACGGGACGCCGGTCTCCTGGGTCAGCAGTTCATCGAGGTGACGCAGGAGGGCGCCGCCGCCGGTGAGCACGATCCCGCGGTCGATGACGTCGGCGGCGAGCTCGGGCGGAGTCTTTTCGAGGACCGCCCGGACCGTCTGGACGATCGTCCCGAGGCAGTCCTGGATCGCCTGAGCGATCTCCGTCGAGGTGAGCGAGATTGTCTTCGGAAGGCCGCTGAGCTGGTCGCGGCCGCGGACTTGCGTGGCGAGCCCTTCATCGAGCGGGAGGGCGCTGCCGATGGCGATTTTGATCTCCTCGGCGGTCTTCTCGCCGATGATCAGGTTATGTCGCCGGCGCACGTAGGCCATGATGGCCTCGTCGATGCGGTCGCCGGCCATGCGGACCGACTCCGAGACGACGATGCCATACAGCGAGATGACCGCCGCCTCGGTGCGGCCGCCGCCGATGTTGACGACCATGTTGCCGCGGGCCGTGCCGATGGGAATCCGTGCGCCGATCGCGGCGGCGAGCGGCTCGGGGACGAGGTGGGCCGGCTTGCGGGCACCTGCCTGCTCTGCGGCATCGCGGACCGCGCGCTGCTCGACGCTGGTGACGCCAGCGGGGACGGTTACCATGACCTCGGGGCGGATGAGATTGAACCGCCCGGTGATGAGGCCGATGAAGTAGCGGAGCATCGCCTCGGTGGTGAGGTAGTCGGCGATGACTCCGTCGCGCATCGGCCGGATGACGCTGATGGAGCCGGGGGTGCGCCCCTGCATCGCGCGCGCTTCGTTGCCGACGGCGACAATGGCATTGTCGCGGTTATGGCGCGCGACAACGCTCGGTTCATTGACGACGATCCCCTGGCCTTTGACGTAGACCAGGATGTTTGCGGTGCCGAGGTCGATGCCAACTTTTTTCGGGGCGAGGAACTCGAAGGCCATCAGGCTCGTTCCACCTCGACCCCCATGGTACGCAACTTTTCGTCGAGCCGCTCATATCCCCGGTCGAGGTGGTAGATGTCATCGATGATCGTGGTGCCCTGGGCGACGAGCGCTGCCAGCAGGACGGCAGCGCCGGCGCGGACATCGAGCGCGCGCACGCGGGTGCCATGGAGCTGGGTCGGACCGGAGACGATGGCCGACGAGCCGGTGGACACGATTTCGGCGCCCATTTTGCGCAGTTCGCTTACGTAGAGCATGCGGTTGTCGAACACGCGCTCGTGGATGATCGACACGCCGTTTGCCTGTGTGAGGAGCGCGCCGAACGGCGCGTGGAGGTCGGTGGCGAGCCCGGGGTATGGCAGAGCCTGGAAACTGACGGCGCGGATCGGCCGCCCGCCCCGGACGTGCATGCCGCCGGGTTCCGTGGTGATTTCGGCGCCTGCCGCGCGGAGCTTATGGAGGAGGGCATCCATCACCTCCCATGGCGCCTCATCGAGAAAGAGCTCGCCGCCGGTCATCACCGCGGCGATGGCCCAGGTCCCGGCTTCGATCCGGTCGGGCATGATGCGCGCCCGGACACCGTGCAGCCGCTCAACGCCATCAATTTCAAGCATCTGGGTGCCGACGCCGGTGATGCGGGCGCCCATGGCATTGAGGAGGTGGCAGAGCTCCTGCACCTCAGGTTCGGTCGCGGCGTTGACGATGGTCGTCTTCCCGCGTGCGACGACGGCCGCCATCATGACGTTTTGGGTGCCCGAAACCGACGGGTAGTCCATGAAGACGCGGGTACCGGTCAGCCCGGCCGGAGCGCGCGCAACGAACCGTTCGCCTTCGCGGGTGACGGCAGCACCCATCGCCTCGAACCCGGACAGGTGCACATCGATCGGCCGCTGGCCGATGACGTCGCCGCCGGGAGGGGCTGACGCAGCGAACCCGTAACGGCCGAGCAGGGGGCCCATCACCTGGAATGAGGCCCGATTTTCGCTGATGAGCTCAGTCGGCGCTTCGAAGGTGGCGACCCGCGCAGCGTTCAGGAGGAGGGACCCGTCGGGCAGCCGCTTGACTACGGCGCCGAGCGCCCGCAGGAGGTCCGCGAGCGAGTCGACATCGGAGATGTAGGGGACGTTCTCGAGGATGACGTCCTCGTCGGTCAGAAGGGCGGCGCACATCGCGGCGAGGGCGTGGTTCTTGGCGCCGGAGATGCGGACGCGACCGTGCAGGACTGCCTCACCCTGCACGATGTACCGTCCGCCGCGGACTCGTGTGGTCATGTCGATGGCCAGTCTAGGGCGCCCGGTCGCATGAGGCGAACAGGACGCCGCACCGGAACGCGCAGCTAGGCAGGCCCCGCCGTCGCGCCGGGGGCTACACCTGTGGGCGGCCAGTGGTCCGGCGGCGGCGCTGCTCGGCGACGCGGAGGCGGAGGAGGGCGCGCTGGAGGGCAGCCTGGGCGCGGGCGAGGTCGACATCGCGGTCAGCCTGCTCGCGGTAGCGCCTGATGCGCTCTTCGGCGCGCCGACGGGCTTCTTCGGCGCGGGCGATATCGATCTCCTCGGCAGCTTCCGAGGCGTCGGCCAGGATGGTGACGTGGTCGTTCCGGACTTCGAGGAATCCGCCGGTCACGACGAACGCTTCTTCCTGACCGGCCCGGCGGATGATCATTTCGCCGGGCTCGAGCGTCGTCATCAGGGCAGCATGCTTGGGATAGATGGCGAGCTGCCCTTCGGCACCCGGGACGATGAGGGCATCGACGCCCTGTTCGACGCGGACCACGCGCTCGGCCGTAATGAGTTCGACCGTGAGCGGCATCGGTTACTCCTGAGCCAGGCGCCGGCCTTTTTCGACCGCGCTATCGATGTTCCCGACCATGTAGAACGCCTGCTCGGGCAGGCCGTCGTGCTTTCCTTCGAGAATCTCTTTAAAGCCGCGCACGGTTTCGCGGACCGGCACATACTGGCCCGGGTTGCCAGTGAACTGCTCGGCGACGAAGAAGGGCTGAGTCAGGAAGCGCTGGATCTTGCGCGCGCGGGCAACCGTCAGCTTGTCTTCGTCGGAAAGTTCGTCGATGCCGAGGATGGCGATGATGTCCTGCAGGTCCTTGTAGCGCTGGAGAACGCGCTGGACACCGCGTGCAACCTCGTAGTGCTCCTGGCCGACCACGCGAGGCTCGAGGGCGCGGGAGAACGAGGCCAGCGGGTCCATGGCCGGGAAGAGCGCCTGCTCGGCGAGGGAACGCTCCAGTGCGACGACGGCGTCGAGGTGGCCGAAGGTCGTGGCCACACCAGGGTCGGTGTAGTCGTCGGCGGGTACGTAGATTGCCTGGAACGACGTGATCGAACCTTTCTTCGTGGAGGTGATGCGCTCCTCGAGTTCGCCCATCTCGGTGGCGAGGGTCGGCTGGTACCCCACAGCCGAGGGCATGCGGCCGAGGAGGGCGGAGACCTCCATGCCCGCGAGGGTGTAGCGGTAGATGTTGTCGACGAAGAAGAGGACGTCGCGCCCCTCTTCGTCACGGAAATATTCCGCCATGGTGAGGCCGGTGAGGGCGACGCGCAGGCGCACGCCGGGCGGCTCATTCATCTGGCCGAAGACCATGGCCATCTTGGCGAGCACGCCGGATTCCTTCATTTCATGCCAGAGGTCGTTACCCTCACGGGAGCGCTCACCCACGCCGGCGAAGACGGAGTAGCCGCCGTGCTCGCGGGCAATGTTGGAGATGAGCTCCTGGATAACGACGGTCTTCCCGACGCCTGCGCCTCCGTACAGGCCAACCTTCCCGCCGCGGACGAGCGGGGCGATCAGGTCGATGACCTTGATGCCGGTCTCGAGGACGGAGGGCGCGGTCTCCTGCTCCTCGAAGGTCGGCGGGTCGCGATGGATGGGCCAGCGGGGTGCGTCGTCGGGCGCGGGGAGGTCGTCGATCGGCTGGCCAAGGACGTTGAACATGCGGCCGAGCGCCTTCGGACCGACGGGCACCGAGATCGGCGCGCCGGTATCGACCGCGCGGACACCACGGCGAAGGCCGTCGGTCGAGTCCATTGCGAGGCAGCGCACCCAGTTGTTGCCGAGGTGCTGCTGGACCTCAGTAACGAGGACCGAGCCATCCTCGCGGATGATATTCACCGCGTTGAAGAGCGCCGGGAGACGGTCAGGCGGGAACTCGACGTCGATAACGGTACCGATGATTTGGACAACGCGACCTTCGGTAGCAGTCATGACCATGCGTAGACCTCCGCGAATGTAGGAACGGGCGTGGGGTGCGCCGTGTTCATGCGGCAGCCCCCGTGAGAAGTCCCAGGTCGACCTGGGTCAGCGATTCGAATTCCCGGTCGGGGTCGGGGAGCGGCAGCCCTCGGGTGTACGGGGTGCGAACGGCCCAGACCGTCATGCCGGCAGCGCGTGCCGAGAGGATGCCTGCGGGCGCATCTTCGAACGCCAGGCAGCGTGCCGGTGGGACCTCGAGTCGTCGGGCAGTGAGCGCATAAATCGCCGGGTCGGGCTTCCCTTCCGCGACATCGCTGCCGGTCACCACTACCGAGAAGGCGTCGAGCAGGCCAATTCGCGCGAGGCAGGCTTCGACCCAGGGCTGAATCGAAGACGAGGCAACTGCGAGCGGCACGCCAGCCCGCTGCAGCGCGCGGACCAATTCGACGGCGCCCGGCAGCGGTTCCGCTTCTGAGCGGTACTTCTCCAGCATGATCTCGCGGTAGAGAGCCGAGTATCCATCGAGCGGCCGGCGCAGCCCGAGGTCGCGCGCCATATCCCGCCAGCCTGTCTTGGTTCCCATGTACGGCTTGTACGCTTCGAGGGAGATGGAGAGGCCCTCTTCGGCGAGGAGCTCGTTGACAGCGCGGAAATGCAGCGGCTCGCCGTCCACGAGGACGCCGTCCATATCGAAGATGACCGCTGCAAACCCGGCCAGTGTCAACCCTCCAGCGCGGCGGCGCCGCCGACGATGTCGAGCAGCTCCTTGGTGATCTGCTCCTGGCGTGCCTTGTTGTAGGTGAGCGTCAGGTCACGGGTGATTTCATTTGCGTTGTCCGTCGCGTTCTTCATCGCAACCATCTGCGCGCTCTGGAAGCTGGCGGCGTTCTGGAGCACCGCTTCGTAAATTTGCATCTCGACGTAGCGCGGCAGCAGCTGGGCAAGCACCCGGTCAGGCGACGGCTCGAAGATGAAATCCTGGGCGAACGTCGACGCGCCCGCCTCGTCCTCCTCCATGCGCGGCGGCTCGATTGGCAGCAGCTGACGGATGACCGGCCGCTGCGTGGCCGTCGAGACAAACTCGGGGTAGCTCACGTAGACGCGGTCGAACAGGCCGGCGAGGTAGTCGTCGATCACGAGCCGTGCGATGGGCGCGACCTGCGCCTGGCCGGGATAGTCGCCGAGGTCCGTGAACTCTGCGATGACGTTGACGCGGGCGCGGATGAAGAAGTCGCGGCCCTTCTTGCCGACGGCGATGACTTCGACAGGCTCGCGCTGAGTCGCAACGAAGGTACCCGCGCTCCGGTTGAGGTTTGAATTCAGGCCACCGCAGAGGCCGCGGTCGGGCGTGATGTGCAGGAGCGCGATGTTCTTGACTTCGCGGGTGACGAGGAGCGGATGTGCCGGTTTTTCCGGGTCGACGGTCGCGGCCGCGAGGCCGGCAATGACGGTCCGCAGCTTCTCGGCGTACGGCCTGGCCTGGAGCGCGCGGTCCTGGGCGCGACGCATCTTAGAGGCAGCGACGAGCTGCAGCGCGTTCGTGATCTTCGCCGTGTTCTTGACGCTCTGGATGCGTCGTCGGAGCTGCCGGATGGTGGCCATAGTTCCCTACGTTCCCTTCGCGGTGACCGTCTGCCGGGCGTGAGGTTCGCCTAGTACGGCACCGTCTCCTTGAAGGTCTTGATGACGTTCGTGATGCGCTCCTGCAGTTCGGGCGTCATCACCGGGTTCGCCTGGATTTCGTCCATGAGCGCCTTCTCGTTGCTCGCAAGGTACTTGCGAAGCTCGTTCTCGAAGGAGCGGATTTTCGGGACCGGCACATCGTCCAACATGCCGCTCGTGAGGGCGTAAATCACGAAGACTTCCTCAGCGAGGCTCAGCGGCTGGAACTGGTCCTGCTTGAGGATCTCGGTGGCGCGCTGGCCGCGCTCGAGCTGGCGGCGGGTGGCGGCGTCGAGATCGCTGGTGCCGAACTGGGCGAAAGCGGCGAGCTCCCGGTACTGCGACATCTCGGCCTTGAGGCCTGCGGAGACCGCCTTCATCGCCTTCGTCTGGGCCGCCGAACCGACGCGGCTCACCGAAAGACCGGTGTTGATCGCGGGCCGGATGCCGGCGTTGAAGAGGTCCGTTTCGAGGTAAATCTGGCCGTCCGTGATGGAAATGACGTTTGTCGGGATGTAGGCCGAGACGTCGTTTGCCTGCGTCTCGATGATTGGCAGTGCGCTGAGCGAACCACCCTTCTCAAGACGAGCCGCCCGCTCGAGGAGGCGGCTGTGGAGGTAAAAGACGTCGCCCGGGTACGCCTCGCGGCCAGGCGGCCGGCGCAGGAGAAGGGACATCTGGCGGTACGCCCAGGCGTGCTTGCTCAGGTCGTCATAGACGATCAGCGCGTCGCGGCCCGATTCCATGAACTCCTCGCCCATGGCACACCCGGCATACGGGGCGAGGTACTGGAGCGCGGCCGACTCGGAGGCATTGGCGGCGACGACGATGGTGTGCTCCATCGCGCCGTACTCTTCGAGCATGCCGACGACCTGGGCGACCTTGGCCGCTTTCTGCCCAATCGCAACGTAGATGCAAATGAGGTCGCCGCCCTTTTGGTTGATGATCGTATCCAGCGCGATCGCGGTCTTACCGGTGGAGCGGTCGCCGATAATGAGCTCACGCTGGCCGCGGCCGATTGGGAACATCGCGTCGATCGCCTTAATGCCTGTCTGCACCGGGACCGAGACGCTCTTCCGGAGGGTTACACCAGGCGCGATGCGCTCAACGGGGCGTGTCTTCGTCGTATTGATGGGCCCCTTGCCGTCGATCGGGTTGCCGAGCGGGTCGACTACTCGCCCGATGAGCGCATCGCCGACCGGCACCTCGATGACGCGGCCGGTGGAGCGAACTTCATCGCCTTCTTTGATGCCCGAGTAGTCGCCAAGAATTACGGCGCTGACCGATTCCTCTTCCAGGTTCAGCGCGATACCCATCGTCCCGTTCGCGAACTCGAGCAGCTCGGAGTACATCGCTCCTGAGAGCCCGTGGATCCGAACGACGCCGTCGCCGGCTTCGATGACGGTGCCGACGTCGGTGGCGGTGACCTTCGAACCAAAGTGTTCGATTTGCTCGCGAAGGATGGACGCGATTTCTTCAGCGCGAACTGCCATACGGCACTACCCCTTCCTGACTGCCGTGCCCGTCACCGGGCACCCTCCAGTTCACGACGCAGCAGCTTGAGCCGCGTCCGGATGCTTCCATCGATAAGGCGGTCGCCGACACGGATGATGGCGCCCCCGATGATGGTCGGGTCCACCTTTGTCGTCGCGATGACCTTTTTCCCGAACCGTTCGCTGAGCTGGCGCTCGATCGAGGCGACGCGTTCGGCCGGCAGCTCGACAGCCGTGGTGACTTCGGCATGGGCGATGCCCTCGTAGTCGTCGGCGAGCCGGTTGAAGGCATCGGCCACGGCGCGGGCGTCGAGTGACCTCCCCTTCTGCACCAGTAGTTTCGCCAGGTTCATGACCAGCGGCGAGACGACCAGGACACGCTCGAGGGCCGCAAACTTTTGCTCTAGCGGGATTTTCGGGTCGGCGAGCATGGGTGCGAGCTGGGATTCACTCAGCACCGTGGCGACATCGTTGACCTCCGACCGCCAGGCCGAAACTTCGCCGCGGTCGCGGGCGAGTTCGAAGGCAGCCTGTGCGTAACGCCGTGCCGCAGCGACGTTCGCCATCGTCAGTTCCCGCTGAACCGGGACTCGGCCAGCGTTTCTTCGATGACACGCTGGTGAGCCTGGGGGTCGAGCGACTGGTTGATGACCTTTTCCGCCGCGGCGACGGTGATGGCGGCGAATTCCCGGCGGAGCTCGGCAATAGCCCGGTCCCGTTCGAGCTGGATTTCGTTGCGGGCCTTCTCAAGGGCGGCCTCGCGCTCGCGTGCGGCCTGCTCCTTTGCCTCGGTCTCGATGCGCGTCGCGATCGCCTGAGCGTTCGCAACGATCTCCTGGCCCTCCTTCCGGGCGGCCTCGAGCTGCGCCTGGATGTTGGCCTGCGCAGACGCTGCCTCGCGCCTCGCGATCTCAGCGGCGTTGAGCCCCTCGGCAATTCGCTGCTTCCGCTCGTCGAGCATCCGCAGGACAGGCCGGTAGAGGGTAAACCGCAGGATGACCAGCAGGATGGAGAAATTGACCAGCTGGGCTACGAGGAGCGGGACGCTGATACCGAGGGCGGAAAATGCCTCGCCCATGGCGAAACCCCTTTCGTGCGCCCGGCCGCGTTTGCAGCCGGGGAGGCCGGACTAGATGACGAACGCGATGATGAGCGCGGAGAGGAGCGCGTAGATGCCGATGGCTTCGGCGAACGCGACCGCCAGGATCATATTCGTCTGGATTGCCGCGCGGGCCTCTGGATTGCGGCCAAGGGCTTCCATGGCCTTGCCAGCCAAATTGCCGATTGCGAGCGCGGGGGCGATGCCACCGACCGCCATGGCGAGCGCTGCGCCGATGGCCTTCGCCGCGTCGGTCTCAAGGATGACGAGGAACGGCAGGTAGCTGAGAAGGTTCATGACTGATATGCCTCCGTTGCACCTTCCTGAGGTGCCATGATCTGGGATACTCGCGAACAGGCGTTAGTGCGCCTGGACTGCCCCCGGTTCAAGGTGGTGCGCGGTCTCATGCCCCTCTCCTCCGTGGTGGTCGCCGTCGTGGTGCTCCTCATCACCGTGATGCTCCACAGCGCCGACAGCGAAGACGAGGAGCAGGAGGGAGAAGACGATCGCCTGGATGAGGCCGACGAACAGCTCGAGCCCATAAATGCCGAGCGGAGCGACGAACGGCGCCAGGAATGTCAGGATCAGCAACAGAACACCGCCGGCGAAGATGTTGCCGAAAAGACGGAATGAGAAGCTGATAATGCGGATGAACTCTGAGATCAGCTCAAGGAGTCCGACAAATGTGAGAACCGGGTTCTTCAACGGGCTGATGAAGAACTTGCCGAGGTAGCCGATGCCGAGCGACTGGAACCCCCAGAATTCGATTGCAAGGAAAGCGAAGATTGCAAGAGCAAGGGTATTGTTCAGCTCACTGAAAGCTGCGCGGAAGAACGGGTACACTAGCGCAATTTTGTCGCCCGGGAATTCGAGGGCGGTGAAGGTGACGCCCAGCGCATGGCTGGTTACGCCGTGGTGTTTCTCGCCGTCCTTCGCGTGCGCGTCCTTGTCCGCGGCGATGAACTTGGGAGCCTTCGGGTCCGCCTGGAGCGCGGCGAATGCCGCCTCCACATCCTCCCTGGAGGCGTGCCCCTCGCCATGCGCAGCATCGGACTGCGCCTCGAAGTCCGTGTAGAACTCGGCGAGGGCCACGATGTACCGGTCCACGACGTCAGCTGGGTCGTCGCCTTCGTGAATTTCGAACTTGAAGGTCCTGGCGCCGGGCGCGGCGACTCCGACACCACCGGCATCCTCCATCTGCCAGGCGAGGAAATGCTTATTCTTGTCGAAAACCTTTCCCTTCTCGGCTTTCTCCTGAATTTCGTGGAAGATTTCGTGACCGTAATCCTTGGTCCAGCCGATGGATTTAAAAATCGGCGTCAGAGCGATCCAGTTGGCTACGAGAATGAACAGGAAAAAGGTGCCGACGACGGGGAAAAAGCGCCGGGTGTTCTTCTCACCGGCGATTTCTTCAACCTGACCGTAGAGGAATTCGATGATGGATTCGATAAAGTTCTGGGCACCGGAGGGGATGAGCTTCATGCTCCGCGTCATGAGGAAGGTGCCGAGGATGAGGACGGCCATCGCCAGCCACGACGCCATTAGGGTGGAGGTTATTGGCATGAAGCCGACCTTCCACACCACCTCGCCAGGGATGACGATGTGGGGTTCGGGCCCCGCCGCGACGAAAAAGCCGGTCGCAAGGACCGCAAGGACGACGACAGCGATGAGGATGATCTTCAAGCCGACCTCACTCCGGTGGCTCGTCGCCGAGCCGGCCCATCAGGGGCTGGAGCATACGGTAGCCGCCGATGAGTGCAACAGCTAAGCCGATGACAATCCCGATGAGCGTGAATGTGGGCTCGAGGCCGGTCCGGTCATCGGCCCACCGGCCGATGACCACCCCGAGGATAACGGCGGTCGCGAAGAACCACCCGGCTCCGAGCAGGCTGGCTGCAGGAACGAGCCACCTGTTCATGCACCATCCCGGGAGCGTCCGGTCTCAAGACCCCGCGCATCATAGAGTGATTGTGAAGCAATGCGCAAGCGGACCCGGGAAATAACTGGCCCGCCAGGGAGGCGGGCCACGTTACTAGCGCTTGCCGAGGTCATCGAGGTCAAGCCCCTCGATGAACTCCTTGAAGACGCCCAGCTTTTCGAGCTCCTCGGGGTCGGCCGGTTTCGTCTCTTCGAGCGGGCGGGACGGCGCTGACCGCTCTTCGCTCTCGTCATTCTCCTCGAGGATCACTCCGGCGCGGTCGAGCACGGACTCTTCAGCGAATATCGGCGCATCCACCCGGACGGCAAGCGCGATCGCATCTGAGGGTCGGCTGTCGACTTCGAGCGTTCGGCCGTTCACGTCGAGGACGATCCGCGCGTAGAAGGTGTCGTTCTCGAGGTCGTTGACGACGATATAGGCAACGCGGGCGCCGAGCTGCTCGATCATATTCCGGAGCAGGTCATGCGTGAGGGGCCGGGCCACTGCGACATCCTGGAGGCGGACGGCGATGGCGTCGGCTTCGGCGGGCCCAATCCAGATAGGGAGGTAGCGGTCTGAGTCCTTCTCGCGAAGGATGACGACGCGCTGGTAGTTCATGAGGCTCAGCCTGATGCTTTCGATGCTCAGCTCTCTCATGTGAGCCCTCCCGGGAGGCTGCGGGTGATATCCTCCCAGCCTCGATGATAGGTTCGCGCGGATCGGGCAGTCAACGATGCGAAAGGGCGGCCAGCCGCGGCCCGCTGTCGGCTCCCCTGCCGCTGCGGAGGTTCGCTACGGCGACGGCGCCGATCGCGAGCGCCACGATGGCGAAGACGGGCCCGACGCCGATGACGTCGCTTAAGGCGCCGGCCGCTACAACGGGAATCGATGAGGCGACCGCGGCCATGGCCGCCTGTGTTGCGCCGACCCGACCCCGAAGGGTCAGGGGGACCCGGTCATCAATGACGGTCTGGGCGGCGACCGACACGACTGCGTAGGCGAATCCGAGCGGCAGCATGACTGCCATGGCTAATACGCCGCCACCATCGAACCGGCCGATGGAGACGTTATTCAGCCAGGCGAAGAGACCGAAGCCGCCGAGGAATGCGGCGAGCTGGTTGACAATGGCCAGCAGGCCAAGGCAGGTGACGAAGACGATGAATCCGGAGCTGCTGAGCAGCGAGTGCGGCACGCGCCGGGCGAGCAGGCCCGCAATCCGCAACCCGGCGGCAACACCGATTACTGCGGGCAGCAGGACGATGGCGCCAAAGTCAATGCGGACGCCGAGGACGTCGGTGATATACGTCGGGATAAGGCCGCTCAGGATGATGACGGTCGCGGAGATGAGCGTCAGCTCAACGGCGGCGTGCAGTACGGCGCGGTCGCTACGCATCGCGCGCCAGCCTGCAGTCCACCAGCGGCCGCCGGGCTCCCCACCGACCTCGCGACGCGCAGGCGCGGCCGTGCTTCCGATCAGCAGCGCCTGGACGGCGGCAATGGCGAAGAGGCCTGCACCGAGAGCGAAGAGGGCATCGCGCGATTCAATCAGGCGAAGCACCACCGGTGTCACGACCCCGAGGCCGATTGCCTGGGCAGCACCACCGACGGCCTGGCTAATGGCATTGGCGCGGGCGAGGTCGTCTTTGCGGACAATAGCCGGGAGGATCGCGCTTTCGGCTGTGCCCGCGAATTGCGACGTCGTGGCGAGCAGGACGGCGAAGGCGTAGTAGCTGAGCGTGCTGCCGCCCTCGCGCAGGAAGGCCAGGCAGATGAGCACGCGGGCGACATCGGCAAGGACGACGATGAGCCGTTTGGGGAGGATATCGGCTGCTGTGCCGGCCACGATCCCGGCGACTGTCGAGGGGACAACCAGGGCGAGCACGAGGAGCGAGGTGTACACCGCTCGCCCGGTCTCCTCGGTGATGAGGAGCACGAGACCGAAGTTCAGGGCGTTTTGGGCGACCCGGGATGAGAACCGGGTGTAGCTGAGCATCCGGAACGGACGCTGCTGCCACAGCGGGACTGCCGGGTGTCCGACGGTCTCAGTCCGCATGGCGGGCACGCCCCTTGACCCTGCTCTCGAACTTTCTCCGCTCGAGGAGGACGCGACGTCCGCAGGTGAGGCACTCGATGCCGATATCGGCGCCGACACGGTATATTCGCCATTCCCAGCCGCCGCAGGGATGCTGGCGCTTCATCCGGACAACGTCGCCCTCGGCGAGGTCAACGTCCATCTCGAGCGGCACGAAGCGCGTCGCGCAGAGCGCAGGCTGCGTCAGCGGCTGCCCCCGGGCTTGAGCCTGCGTAGAGGATGCTCCGCGAGGCATTGACCAGGACATGACCGTGGCGGTAGCCGGCGGCGCGGATGACGTCTTCGGGCGTCCCGCCCTGGGAGCCGACGCCCGGGATGAGCAGCGGGAGTCCGGGGACGAGTTCCCGCACGCGCGCCAGCTCAGCGGGGGCAGTCGCGCCGACCACGAGCCCGGTGTTCGCGCCCCACCCGGCGACGGTTGCGGCGACGTACTCGAAGAGCGGCGTGCCATCGGCGAGCTGGAGCGACTGGAAGTCCCTGGCGCCAGGGTTCGACGTGCGGCAAAGCAGATAGACACCCCGGTCGCCGTAGGCGAGGAAGGGCTCGACCGAATCACGCCCGAGGTAGGGATTGACCGTCACCGCGTCAAAACCCCAGGCCTCGAACAGGGCACGGGCATAGGCTTCGGCCGTCGAACCGATATCCCCGCGCTTTGCGTCGCCGATGACCGGCACCTCGCCCGGGATGGCTTCGAGGGTCATTTCCAGCGCTCGAAGGCCAGGGACGCCCCATTGCTCGAAGAAGGCGACATTGGGCTTGTAGCAGGCGGCATAAGGCAGCGTGGCGGCGATGATGTCGCGGAGAAAGGGGGCGACCTCCTCAACGCGGTGACGGCGAAAGTCGGGGTCCAGGCCGACGCAGACGAGCGAGTCGAGCGCGCCTGACCGTTTTTCCAGCCGTTCAAAAAATGTCATGGCACGGCCTCCTCTGTCGCCGGCGGAAAGCCGAGCCGGGCCATGCGTTGCCGAAAGTCCTCCGGGTCCTGGCTCACGATGAGGTCGATACCGCCCGGCCCGGGGCCAAGCGCATCCATCTCCCGCAGCAGGTCGACCGCCCGGCGGGCGACAGGCTCGGAGGTGTCGACGAGGGTGACACCGGGGAACTCCTCCGCGATGACCGGGGCGAGGAAGGCGTAGTGGGTGCACCCGAGGACAACGGTGTCGGCGCCGGCCGCAATTTCGGGCCCGAGGAGTTCCCGAAGGCGTGCGCGGACGGCAGGGGAGGTGTGGACTCCCTGTTCGACCGCCTCGGCGAGCCCGTGACCGGCGACCCTGGCCACCTGCGTTCCGCGCCCATATTCGTCAACGACGCGCCGCAGGAGTTCGCCGTCGAGCGTCCCCGGGGTCGCAAGGACGACCACCCGGCGGCTTTGCGACCGCCGGGCAGCGGGCTTTACGCCGGGGACCATACCGACAAACAGCACGCCGGGGAAAGCCTCCCGGAGGTCTGCCAGGGCGGCAGCGGAGGCCGTGTTGCAGGCGACGACGATCAGTTTGACGTCGCTCTCCAGCAGGCGATGGGTGATGGCGAATGCCCGCTTTCGGACCTCAGGGGCCGGCCGTGGGCCGTACGGAAACCAGGCCGTATCGGCGAAGTAGAGGACGCGCTCGGCAGGGGCGAGCTCACGGAAGGCGCGGAGAACGGCGAGCCCCCCAACGCCGGAATCGAACATTCCCACGGGCCTTTCGTCCATCGGTGGCAAGGGTACCACGGGCAGGTTGCTGGCCCTCGTCCAAATCCATGCACGATAGTTGGCCTGATGGTTTCGGAGCTTGACGTCCTGCTTCTGCCGCCGGCGCACCAGTGGCCGGCCGCCGATGCGTACGCAGTGGTCGATGCACTCAGAGCGACGACGACGGCGGTTCTGCTGCTTCATCATGGGGCCAGGGCCGTTATCGCGGCCGAGAGCGAAGCCGGGGCGAGGGCAGTCGCGCAGGAACGGGGCGCGCTGCTGGCCGGAGAGGTTGGTGGGCTGCCGCCGCCCGGGTTTGACATGGGGAACAGCCCGGCCGAGGTCGGGAGCCATGCGGTCGCCGGCCGGGAGGTCGTGCTCTTCACCACGAACGGCACGCTTGCCCTCTGCGCCGCTGCGGCGAGGGGCCCGGCTGCAGCCGCGTGCGCGCTCAACGCGGCGGCCGCTGCACGATGGCTGGCGGAGCGGCATCGGGTTGCCATCGTCTGCGCGGGGGAAGAACACGGGACGGTCTTCGCCCTGGAGGACCTGGCGGCCGCCGCCTGCATCGTCCGGGCGCTGGTCGCTGCGCGGCCCGACCTCGAACTCGGGGATGGGGCACGGCTGGCGCTGATGCTCCCGGACCCCGTGACGGCCATCGGAGCGAGCGCGCACGCGGACGCGCTCCGGGCACTGGGCCTCGGGGAAGACATCGCTGCAGCGCAGGCGGTCGACACGGTACAGCTCGTGCCGGTCGTCACGGCCCTGGGCGCCGGGTGGGTCCGCCTGGAACCGGTCCGCGCCTGACATCCCTCCAGCGCCGCTCGAGCTCGGCCAGCTCGGCGGGTCCGGGCTCGCGGCCGCCGTAGCGCGCCGATTCGAAGGCCCGGGTGATGTCGTCGGTCACCTCAGTCATGAAGGTCTGGTGGAGGACCGGGGCAAACTCGTGCGGGGTTTGCGACGGCTGGCGGGGACGTCCCCGGTGTTCGGCATCATCGAGCACCTCCAGGTAGAGGCGCGCAGCGGCTGAGTCGCCGGGGGACGGCCGCCCTCCCGCGCGGCCGCGGAACAGCGCACCAAGCATCGACCGGAGATCGTCGCGAAGGCTCCCGGCGGCGCCAGCAGGGGCAGACGCTTCGCGGAGCCGGGCGTAGCGGCGCCGCGCCCGTGTCCAGGCGAGGACGATGCCGGCGACCAGGCCGACAAAGGCCAGGAGCGCCAGCGTGCGGAGGCCGAACAGCCCGATCTGCTCGGCGACCGAGGTGTCGCCGGCGGGCTCGTCCCGAGACTGCTGGCCCGCCTGTTCGATGGCGCGGTTCAGTCCTTCGAAGGGGTCGATGCCGCCGAACAGGCGCTCGAAGATGGCCGTGAGCACCCAGGCGACGGGCGTCAGGACGACGATCAGCACCGCCTCCACGGCAGCGCCGAGGGCCGGCAGGACGGTCGGGCCCAGGAGCCTGGCCGCGACACCGAAGATCAGAAAGCCCACGACCGCGATCGCGCCCACGCCGCCGAGCAGGGCGCCGGCGAGTCCTCCTGACCGAAGGGTGCCGAGGGTCGCACCCCCGAGCGCGAGCTGCGCACATGCCAGGGAGAGGACGGCAACCGCGAAGAACGCGGCCGTGAGCGTTGCGAGGTCGCCGGCGCGGGAGGAGCCGGCGCCCAGGACCGCGGCGGCGATGACGATGGCAAAGGGAATGAAGAGCGTCCGGGGGTGCCCTTCGAGGTCGAAATCCTGGTCGCTCCGGATGGCGCCGCGGGCCCAGGCCGCCGCAAGGACGAGCGTGGCGGCGATGGCCGGTGCGCCCGAACGCATCGTCGACTCCGGCTCGCGGTAAAAGTCGGGGAGCCAGCGGAACGTCCAGGCCGAGAAGTCGCCCGTTGTTGCGAGGCCCGCAGCCGTGTAGACGACAGCCAGACCCAGCCCGAGCAGCGCAGCCGTCGCGCGGCCCTCGTCGAGGGTGGCACCGACCACCCGCGGCAGGACGAACCCGGCCCCCAGCACGGCGAGCACTGCGGCGAGCCCGGCAGCCGGTGCGTCAGGGCCGAACATGAGGCTGACGAGCAGCCCGAGCACGGCGAGGGCCAGGGCATCGGCGAGGAGCGCCAGTGCGATCGCCGCCGCGCCGATCATGCGAGGGCCTCGGCCGGCTGAAACGCGGCAGCGACCCGCTCCACCGTCACGCCGGGGATGTCCGCGCGGGCAGCGCGGTCGGTCGTTGCCAGGAGATGGACGCGGTGCCCCTCGGCCGCCAGCCGTGCCAGCGCCTCTGCGAGCGGCGCCGGGACGAGCGCGGCCACGGCGATGAGCGTCGAACCTGCTTCGATGCGACCCATCTCGCGGCGGATGGCGCCGGCGAGATCGCCCATGGTGAGCGGCTGCACGACGGCTAGGGCTTCGAGGAGACGAACGAGCTGGTCGCGCGAACGGGACGGCGGCAGGCGGATAGGGCGATCGGCGTCGGGGTAGGCACCGTTAGCGAGCAGGCCCACCGCGTAGCGCGCGCCGGCAGCCCAGGCGATGACGGAGGCAGCGACGGAGACGAGCCGTTCGAGCTCATCGGAAAGGTAGCCCTCCCAAGCGTGCTCGAGGGTATCGATGTTGAGGAGCACGTAGAGCTGCCGGGTAGCGGAAGGCTCATAGACCCGAGAGCGGAGGTCGCCGGCCCGGGCCGTGGCCTTCCAATCGATACGCCGGAGGGGGTCGCCGGGGCGGAACTCGCGAAGACCGGCGATGCGCAGCGGGTCTTCGAAGATCCGCTCGCCGCCGCGCGCATCGCCGAATGGCCGCTCCGCGGGCAGGCCCAGGTCGGGCAGGCGGTACACCCGCGGATAGACCACCAGGTGGTCCAGTTCGGTGTCTTCGGTCCGGGCGGGCCAGGCCCCGAGGATGTCGGAAGAGCGGATGGATGCCGGCCCGAGCTGGTGGTAGCCGCGGCGGGCCGCGGTGAGCGTGAAGGTCCACCGTTCGACGGCATACCAGCCGATGGCGCCCCGGCGGACGAGGTAGTGGAGGCCCGGCACCGCGGACGCGGCAAGCCGTTCCCCGGCAGCGCGGAGATGCTCGCCCAGTGCGAGGCGCCACTCGAACCAGGGCAGTGGCAGGGGCTTACGGTTGACGAGCCTGACCTCGAGCTCGACCGGCTCGTCGATGAACACGCGCCGCTCCGCGAGCGAGCGCCGGAGTTCGAGGCGGTCGAAGAGGTGGTTCGACCACCAGCGGGAGGTCACCCCGAGCGCCATCGTTCCGAGCCCGACCATGGCGACGAGCGGCAGCCCCGCGCCGAAGCCGATGATGAAGAGCAGCCCACCAAGCAGGGGCCACGAATCGCGGAAGGGCATGGTCAGCCCTCCAGCGGGACCGGGACACGCTCGACGACGTCGGCGAGCAGCTGCTCGACATCGCGGCCGCGGAGCCGGGCCTGGGTCGAGAGGATGAGGCGATGGGCCAAGACCGGCCCGGCCAGGGTTTTCACGTCATCGGGGAGCACGTAGTCGCGCCCTTCGAGCGCAGCATGGGCCCGCGCGGCGCGGAAGAGCGCCAGGGCTGCGCGGGGACTGGCGCCGAGCTCGAATGCAGGTTCAGCGCGGGTGGCCTGAACCAACCGGACGATGTAGCGGCGGACCGGCGGCGCGACGTAGAGCCGCTGGAGCCGGCGCGCGAGCGTGACGAGCGCCGGGGCATCGATGACTGGGGCGAGCGCCTCGAGCGGGCTTGCAGCTTCGAAGCGCTGGAGGATCCGGTCCTCGTCCTCTTCGCTGGGGTAGCCGAGGCGGAGGCGCAGGAGAAAGCGGTCGAGCTGGGCTTCGGGCAGCGGGAACGTGCCTTCGAGTTCGACCGGGTTCTGGGTGGCAATGACCAGGAAGGGCGAGGGCATGCGGACAGTGGTGCCCTCGACGGTAAGCTGGCGCTCCTCCATCGCCTCGAGGAGAGCGGCCTGGGTCCGCGGAGTCGCGCGGTTGATTTCGTCGGCGAGCACGATCTGGGCGACGAGTGGCCCTTCGCGGAAGACGAATTCGCCGAGCTTCTGGTTGTAGTACGTGATACCGGTGATATCCGACGGCATCAGGTCGGGCGTGAACTGGATGCGCCGAAAGGAGCAATCAAGCGACCGTGCGAGCGCCTTGGCGAGCGTTGTCTTCCCGGTCCCGGGCACATCCTCGAGGAGGATGTGGCCCTCGCAGAGGAGCGCCACGAGCGCGAGGTCAACGACGCGGTGGTTGCCGACGATGACCCGTTCGATGTTGGCGCGGAGGCGCTCGGCGGTGTCGCGCACCTGTGCGACCTCGGCGGGAGACAGGCGGTCCGGTTCGGGAGATTCGGCCATCGGTGGCGGGATGGTACCCGGTTCGGCGGAGGGCCGCGAATGCCCGTCGCCGGGCGGCCCCGTAGACTGCTGCCGTGCGAGACGTTACGGCGGTGTCCCTCGGCGACAATAGCGTCTACCTGGTCACCCTCGATGGCGCGCGCGTACTCATCGACACCGGGCCGGACTTCCGCGGTGCTGCAGCAGCGATCGAGGAGGTACTCGGGCGCAGGCTGCCTGACGTTGTTGTCGCGACGCACGGCCACCTCGACCACGCCGGTCTCGGGGCGTGGTGGCAGGCGCGCGGCGTGCCGGTGGCGATGCACCGGCTGGACTGGCCGCTTGCAACGGGCGAGGAGCCGTCAGCCGAGGAGTTCGCCGCCCTCGAACGGTTCGTGCAGGACTGCGGAGCGCCTGCCGACGTTGCGCTGGAGGCGCTGGCCGGCATCGAGGCGCGGCGGCGGTGGTCGGCTGAGGCGCGGAGCGGCGACTACGGCCCCGCCGGGAGAGACCGGCGTTGGCCGACAGGACTGCGGTACGTTCCTTTCACTCCGTCTAGAGGTCTTGAGGCGGCCGTGGTGCCCGGGCTCGAGCTGATTCACCTGCCGGGGCACACGCCTGGCAACGCTGTGGCCTGGGTGCAATCGGAAGGGTGGCTGTTCTCGGGCGATCAGCTCCTGCCAGGGCTGACGCCGACGCCGGCACTCCAGGGACATCACGGAGCCGGCGGGCCGGACTGGCGGCTGCGGAGCCTGCCGCTCTTTCTCGACGGTCTCCGGCGGATCCGGGAGCTGGCGCCGGTGCGGTGCTTTCCCGGGCACGGCGAGCCGTTCGGCGACGTGACCGCCGTGGTGGACACGAACCTCGCGCAGACCAAGCAGCGCGCCGAACGGGCGCTCGACATCCTGCGGGCGGCCGGGCCCTGCACGGTTTACCAGCTCGCCGAGGCGCTCTACCCTCGGGCGGTCCGGCGGCGCTTCTGGCAGATTGTGGCGACGGTCCAGGGGCTGCTCGACCTGCTCGAAGCCCGGGGACAGGCGGTCAACGACGGCGTTCGCTGGGAAGCGGCTCAGGCAGCGAGCGCTTCGCGCTCCTGACCCGGTTCGACAAGTTCGGCGCTCATGAGCCAGCCGACCAGCTCATCCCGGTGCTTGAGCACAACCCGCCGGGCAGCGCCGGGGATGCGCACCAGTTCGAACTCCTCGGGCCGGGCCGTCGTGACCTCTTCGACCGCATCGACGAGGAGCGCAGCCGCACCTTTGCCAGCTGAGACGACGATGAGCCGCCGGTCGGGCGAGGTCTCCGCGTGGCCGAGGCCGAGGCGCGCGGCGAGGTCGATGACCGGGACCGCGTTGCCGCGGACCTGCGTGAGACCGAGGACGTGCGGAGGCGCCCCGGGAGAGGGCGTCAGCGAGCCTGGCACGAGGATTTCGCGGACATCGTCGATGGGAAGCGCCTGGAGCGTCCGCCCAACGCGAAAGATGACGCACTGGACCGGCGCCGAAGGAAGAGCTGCTTGTGCCATGACATCCGACCTCCCGCCGCGGTTATCGGATGGCCGCAGGCGCCGATGGAGGCTCCGGACGGCCGTTTGCTAGGATTGTCACGTGGGGTTTACCGAACTCGCCAACGCACGGCTTGAGACGATCGGCTTCCGGTCGACGGCGCCAAGGAGGGCCGTGCTGCGGGCAATCGAAGCGGCGGGCGCCCCGTTTACGGTGGAGGACCTTTTGGCAAGCCTCCCTGATGTCGGGCGGGCGACGGTGTTCCGCACGATCAAGCTCCTGCACGAGCTGGACCTGCTCTGCCGTGTGCCGCTCGAAGACGGAAGCGTCCGCTACCAGCTGAGCGAGGGCGGACATCATCATCACCTCGTCTGCCGCGGCTGCGGGCGGTTCACCGAGTTCACAGACCTCGAACTCGACGCCCGGATCCAGGAACAGGCGCGGGCGCATGACTTTATTCTCGAAGGGCACGCCGTCGAGCTGTACGGTCTGTGCCGCGAGTGCCGCGGGCAGGGCGCATAGGCCGGGGTGGCGGAATGGCAGACGCAGCCGGCTTAAACCCGGCGGCCGCGAGGCATGTGGGTTCGAATCCCTCCCCCGGCAGAACCCCATCCCGGGCTTGACGCGATATCTCGATGGTGAGGGCCGGCGCCGGCCGCAGGGCAGGCACGGGCGGGCGCGCTCTGCCCGGCTGAACCAGCGGGCTGGCGGGTCGAGCACCGGTCCGGGCCCGGCGCCGGCCCTTCAGGCGCGCACTTTACTCCCATGCAGGAATTGGATAAGGCGCTTATGGCAAATCCCAGGGGTGAATGTTCGCGTCGCGAATTATGGCGACCGGCGGCCGCTACGGGGTGCCCGCATGGGGAGCGACGTCGCCCTCGTAAGGCGTGGCCGAGTGCGCGACCTGGCGGAAGGGCTCGAACATGGTATCGAAACGGCGCACCTCGGCCGGACGCCGAATGCCCTGGTGTTCGCAAGCTGACCCGACTGAGCAGCTGGCGCAGCAGTACTTCCGGCCGGCCATAATGTGCGGCGGAGACGTGTAGACTGCATGGCAGCGGATGCAGCGCTGAGGCTCGGCGTTCGTCATCGGGCTCCCCGGGATGTCGATTCGCTCACATTCTGCGCAGGCACGGCACTCCGCGAAAGTTGATCAATCGCGCAGGTACCAATGGTTCGCATCAACCGCGTTTACACCCGAGCCGGGGACACCGGCACCACCGCCCTGGGGGGCGGCCAGCGCGTTCCGAAGGAGAGCCTCCGCATCGAGGCGTACGGGACAGTCGACGAGCTCAACAGCGTGCTTGGGGTGGCAATCGCCTCCGGGCTCGATCCATCGATGCGGGAGCGGTTCCACATCATCCAGCAGGTGCTGTTCAACCTCGGGTCCGATCTCTGCATCCTCGAGGAGGATAAGGAGCGGCTGCCGGTGCCGCGGGTCGAGCCGCGGCACGTCGAACAGCTGGAGGGCTGGATCGACGAGTGGAACGATGCGCTGGAGCCGCTCACGAGCTTCATCCTGCCTGGAGGGGACCTCGCGGCGGCCCAGCTCCACGTCGCGCGGACGGTTTGCCGCCGTGCCGAGCGGGCGGTGGTGGCGCTCTCGCGGGAGGAGCCGATCGGCGCGGAGGTGATCCCGTTCCTGAACCGCCTCTCAGACTTCCTCTTCGTCGCGGCCCGGTACCAGGCAAAGCTCGCCGGTGTGGGCGACATCCTCTGGGACAGCCGGAAGTACTGAGGAGGCGGCGACGATGGGGCCATTCGAGGGAAAGGTCGGCGTTGTGACCGGGGGCGGCACCGGCATCGGACTGGCATGCGCCCGGG
The DNA here is from genome assembly GCF_002563855.1 of Tepidiforma thermophila. Lineage (NCBI taxonomy): Bacteria > Bacillati > Chloroflexota > Tepidiformia > Tepidiformales > Tepidiformaceae > Tepidiforma > Tepidiforma thermophila. The sequence continues at coordinate 1,649,060 of NZ_PDJQ01000001.1, read as the reverse complement.
CAATCGTCGAAGGCGGCGGGAGGGTGTTCCTTGCGGGCCGGCGCGAGGCGGTCCTCCGGGCGGCGGCCGAGCAGCTCGGACCGGCTGCAGGTTACGTCGTGTGCGACGTCACCGACGACGCGTCAGTCGCTGCCGCGTTCGCGAGGCTCGAGGAAGCCGCCGGGGCACTCCACCTGGCCGTCAACGCAGCGGGCACTGGAACGGTCGGGAGCGTCCTGAATGGGCCGGTCAGCGAATTCACGCGTGTGCTGGAGACAAACCTGACTGGCGCCTACCGGGCGATGCAGCACGAGGCGCGGCTGATGGCCCGCTCCGGGGGCGGGAGCATCGTGAACATCAGCTCGATTGCCGGGACGCACACGCACCGGTGGATGACGGCATACTGCGTGGCCAAGGCGGGGCTCAACATGCTCACGCGCTGCGCCGCGGACGACCTCGGTGAGCTGGGTATCCGGGTGAATGCGGTCGCTCCAGGGCTGGTGCCGACCGACCTGGCGGCGGGGCTCATCGCGAACGAGGAGACGGTAGCGGAATACCTCCGGAGGATGCCGCTGGCCCGGCTTGGCACGACTGAGGACATTGCGAATGCCATTGCCTTCCTCCTGAGCGAGGAGGCGAGCTGGATTACCGGAATGGTCGTGGCAGCCGACGGAGGCCACCACCTCCGCCAAGGGCCCGACCTGCTCCACCAGTTCCGGCCGCTGTTCGAAGGCGTCGCCGGCAGCCCGGCTCCGGGCCGGGCTTGACACGCCCGCGGCCGGCCCTACGCTAAGCCTGCCCGGCAGCCCTACACCTACCGGCCGGGAAACAAGGAGTGCACAGGAATGGCGGATCTCAAAGAAGCGGCAGAGCAGTTCGCGAAGGACCTCGTGAACCAGAACATCGCGGGCCTCATGATGGCCTTCACCCCAAACGGGATGGGGCAGGCGATGGCTCTTCAGTCGCAGATGCAGGCTGCGGGCGGCCCACAGCCGACCGGAACCCCGACCGTTACGGTGGAGCTGCAGGGCCAGGAAGGCGACGACCACCTGGTGGACATCGTGATGTCGTCGGATGCCGGGACCCGCACCATCGCGACCCGCTGGAAAGACGTGGCGGGCTCGTGGAAGGTTGACGGCATCGCGCTGAAGGCCTGACCGGCCGGCGCGCGGTTGTGTCACCGGGCCGCCCGCGTGGGCGGCCTTTCGCATGCCTGCAGGGTCGGCCTGCTACCCTAGGTGGCATGGCGGAGACTCTGACTGGAGCGCGGCCGCTGCCCTGGCCGCAGCGTGTTCGGCGGTTCATCGACGTCGGCTGGACGTTCCTCGTCATCTACCTCACGTACAAGCGGCTGCAGAAATTCCCGGCGCGGGACCCCGAGGAACGCGCCCGGCGGCTTTCTAACGCGCACCTGGCGAATGCCCGGCGGATTTATGCGCTCGCGACGCGGATGGAGGGACTGCTGATCAAAACGTGCCAGTTCATCTCGAGCCGGGCCGACGTCGCACCACCGGAGTACATCAGCGTGCTCAGCCGCCTGCAGGACCGGGTGCCAGCGCGCCCGTTTCGCGAGGTTGCCGAGCAGGTACGACGTGAACTGGGCGCACACCCGGATGCCATCTTCGCTGAGTTCTCGCGGACACCCATCGCGTCGGCGTCGCTGGCCCAGGTGCACCGGGCGCGGACGAAAGACGGCCACGATGTTGCCGTCAAAGTGCAGTACCCGGGCATCGACCGCATCCTTGAGACTGACCTGCGCAACATTTCAATCCTCGTGCGAATCCTGGCCCGGATTGAGCCGAACTTCGATTTCCGGGTGATTATGGATGAGCTGAACCGGCAGGTGCCGCGGGAGCTCGATTTCATCCTCGAGGGGCGGAGTGCGGAGCGAGTGGCCCGCAACCTCTCGCACCGGCGCGACATCCGGATTCCGAAGGTGTACTGGCAGTACACCGCCCGGCGCGTACTGACGACCGAGTTCATTGAGGCCACGAAGATTTCGGACATTCCGGCGCTCATCGCCCAGGGCATCGACCCGAATGATGTGGCGCTCATCATGACGGAGGCGTACTGCGAGCAGATTCTCGTGCACGGCTACTTCCACGCGGATCCGCACCCGGGCAATCTGCTGGTGCTGCCGGGGCCGGTAGTCGTGTTCATCGACTTCGGGCTCTCGAAGGAGCTCCCGGAGGACTTCCGGCTCAACTATGCGCGGCTGGTGGTGGCGATGATGCGGCAGGATGAGCGGGAGATGGTGGAGGCGTTCCGGGCCATTGGCTTCCGGACGAAGTCGGACGACCCGGAGACGCTCATCGCGCTGGGGCGGTCATTCTTTGAGGCAGCAGGGCCTGAGCAGAAGCCCTACATCGACGCGGATGTGATGCCCGAGGTCAACGAGCGGCTGGCGCGCATCCTGAACGCCAACCCGGTCACTGAGATCCCTGGGGAAATTTTGCTGATTTTCCGCGTGCTCGGGCTGATGAGCGGGCTGCAGAAGCGGCTGGACAGCCGGGTGAACATGTTCGAGACGATTACGCCGTACGCCGAGGAGCAGGCAAGGCTGCTCGAAACGCGCGGGGCGGGAGAAGCGGCAGGCTGAGTGGTCACATGAGCCAGCCGGCGATGGCGCGGAAGAGCGCCGTCGCGCTATCCCAGCCGAGGTAGAGCAGCGCGGCGGCCTGGACGGCAACCACGAGCCCGAGCGCTGCGACGAGGATGTTCCCGGCCAGGTTGCGGCGCCGCTGAGCGGCCCGGGCTTCCCGCTCGAGCCGCTCGAGTTCTGCGCGGAAGAACGCGCGGTCGTATTCGCGGCGGAGTTCAGGCTTCGAAAGCACCGCGTAGGCCTCGTTGAGGCGCTGCATCGCCTCCCGGGCGGAATCGTCGTACTGGGCCTGGCGCATCAAGTCGTCCGAGAGGCGCGCGTAGGCGGCCTCGATGCCCGCAAGGTCAGCCTTTGGGGGCAGGTTGAGGATCGAGTAGTAGTCGACCAGCCGGGGCTCGGCCATTGCATGCCCTCCCTACGGAAATAAGACGGCAGGGCGCAGGCAAAGATGAAGGCCTCGAGCGGCCGGGGAAAAAGAGTTCAGGGGGTACGGGCGAGCCCGGCGATGTAGTAGCGCACCTGGCGGAGCGGCGTCTCCCGGTCGATGGGCGCGCCGCCGAAGACGTGCGCGAGGATAAACATGTTGAGGATGCCGGTAATCGCGGTCGCGCAAACAGGAACCGCGTCGGAGCGGAGTTCGCCGGCGGCCATGCCCCGGGAGAGGATTTCGTCGAGCGGGAGGCGCACCCGTTCCCCAAGCGCATGGGAGAACTCGGCCATGGGCACGCCGCCGAGTCCGAAAACTTCTCGCAGGACGAGCGCGATGATCTCCTCCTGCTGGAGGAAGTAGTCGAGATACCGCTCGCAGTAGGCGAGCACCTGCTCCGCGACCGGCGCTTCGGCCGGGAGCTGGTTTCGAATGGTTTCCGCCATCTCTTCGAGAATCTGGCGAACGATGCTGGCGTAGAGCCCTTCTTTCGACCCGAAGTAGTAATAAATCATAGGCTTCGTCGTGCCAGCATCTTCTGCAACTTCGCGCAGCGAGGTGGCAGCGAAGCCTTTCTGGGAAAAGTGGCGCAACGCACTCGCGAATATACGGTCGCGAACGTCGGATTCTCTCGCCTGGTCCTGGCCAGGATGCGACGACACGTGCAGGCTCCAGCCGTGATCTGCGGGGACGCGCGGGCAGGCTGAGTATACGCTGGGGCCTGCGATGGGTCATGCCCGGCGACTGGCGCCGTGGTCGCGCCCGGTGTATGCTCACGGAAACCCTTTAAGGTGGTCCCGTGAGGCCACTAAGGGAGGAGGTGCCGGCATGGCCGGCCTAAAGCTGCCTGTGATGCATTGCGCCTGCTCCGTGGACCGGGGGAGGCGTTTTTCGTGAGCGGCGTCCGATACCTTGGTCCGGACGAAGTTGCGCGGACGGTGCGGCGGCTGGGACACGAGATCATCGAGAGCAACCGCGGCACTGAAGGGCTGGTGCTGGTTGGGCTGCTCTCGCGCGGGTACCCGTTGGCCCGGCGGCTTGCGGCCGCGATTCGTGATTTCGAAGGCGTGGAAGTGCCGGTAGGCGCCCTGGACATCGGGCTGTACCGGGACGATGTTGCACAGCGCGGGACGCCGCCGCCGGTGCGGCCGTCGGATATCCCGGTATCCATCGACGGCAAAACCGTGGTGCTGGTCGACGACGTGCTGTTTACCGGCCGCTCTGCTCGGGCGGCGCTGGACGCGCTGCTTGATTTCGGCCGGCCGGCGCGGGTTCGCCTGTGTGTGCTCGTTGACCGCGGGCACCGGGAGCTGCCGATCCGCCCCGACTTCGTCGGGAAGAACATCCCCACTGCGCTGGTGCAGCGGGTACGGGTGCGGCTGAGCGAAACCGACGGCGAGGACGCGGTTTACGTGTACGGCGGGGAGGACGGCGATGCTTGACACGCCCGCGCGCGAGACAGGCACCGGCAGCGGTACCACCTGGACGCGGAAGGATCTGCTGGATACGGACTCGCTCTCGCGGGAAGAGATTGACCTTGTCCTTCAGACCGCGCGTGGCATGAAAGAGGTGCGCTCCCGGCCCGTGGCGAAGGTCTCAACGCTGCGTGGCGTGACCGTCGCGACCCTCTTTTACGAGCAGAGCACGAGGACGCGGGCCACCTTCGAGGTCGCGGCAAAGTCGCTCGGCGCGGACGTGGTGAACCTCACGGCATCAGGGTCATCGGTCGAAAAGGGAGAGTCGCTCATCGACACCGTGCGGACACTCGAGGCTATTGGCACGGACGTCATCGTCATGCGCCATTTCCGGTCGGGGGCGCCCTACCTCGCGGCCCGGCACACCGGCGCCAGCATCATCAACGGCGGCGACGGGACCCACGCGCACCCGACGCAGGCGCTGCTCGACCTGTTCACGATGGTGAACCACCTCGGCTCGGTGGAAGGCCGGCGAGTCGTCATCGTCGGGGACATCCTGCACTCGCGCGTCGCACGGTCGAATGCATGGACGCTGCTTCGCCTCGGAGCGGAAGTGACACTCTGCGGTCCGGCCACCCTGCTTCCGCGGTGGTTCGTGCCGGAGGTCCCCGGCGGCGGGCGGTGCACGGTAACCACCGACTTCGACCGGGCGATCGAAGGGGCCGACGTGGTGATGGCGCTGCGGATGCAGAAGGAGCGGCAGCAACGCGGGCTGATCCCGTCCCTCCGGGAGTACATCGCGGGGTACCAGGTGAACGCGCGACGGCTGGAGCGCGCCGCGCCGGGCGCGCTGCTGATGCACCCGGGACCGATGAACGAGGGGATTGAGCTTTCGCCTGACGTGGCCCACGGCGCCCAATCCCGCATCGAAGAGCAGGTTGCTAATGGGGTGGCCGTCCGGATGGCGCTGCTCTACCTCATCGCCGCGAGGAGCCGCTCATGAACGACATCCTGCTGATCCGCGGCGGACGCGTGCTCGACCCGGCTCGGGGGCTGGATGCCGTCCTCGATGTGCTCGTGGCGGACGGCGTCGTTTCGGCGATCGGGCCGGCGCTGGAAGCAGCCGGGGCTCGGGTGCTGGACGCCGGCGGCTGCATCGTTGCACCGGGCTTCGTCGACCTTCACGCGCACTTGCGCGAGCCCGGCTTCGAGCAGAAGGGCACCATCGCGACGGAGACTGAGGCGGCGCTGCGCGGGGGGTTCACTACGGTGTGCGCGATGCCGAATACCCGCCCGGCGCCCGATTGCGGGCCGGTGCTGGAGAGCATTCTCGACCTGGTGCGCCGCCATGCGCGCGTGCGGGTCTTCCCCATCGGCTGCGTGACGCGGGAGCGGGCCGGCAGGGAGCTCGCCGAGCTGGCGGAGCTTGCTGCGGGCGGAGTTGTGGCGCTCAGCGACGACGGGAGCCCGGTTGCCGACCCGCGCCTGATGCGCAACGCGCTGGCACTGGCAGGGACACTCGGCCTGCCGCTTTCGGAACACTGCGACACCCCGGAGATGCACACGAACGGCGCGATGAACGAAGGCGCAGTCAGCGAGCGGCTGGGGCTGCCAGGCCAGCCGGCTGCAGCGGAGGCGACGGCAGTCGCGCGGAACATCGAACTCGCCGCCGCGACAGGCGCCCGGCTCCACATCGCTCACGTAACAACGGCGCGTGCTGTTGAGCTGGTCGCCGAGGCGAAGGCCCGGGGGCTGCCCGTCACGTGTGAGGTGACGCCGAGCCACCTGTTCCTGACCGAGGCAGCGGTCGCCGGTGACGGCCCGGAGCCGGCCTACGACACGAATGCCAAGATCAACCCGCCGCTGCGGACCGAGGCGGACCGGCGGGCGCTGCTGCGCGGGCTCGAGGCCGGCGTAATCGACGCCATCGCAACCGACCACGCGCCGCACGCGGTGGAGGACAAGCTCGTCGAATTCGAGGACGCGGCGTTCGGCATCAGCTGCTTCGAATCGGCGGCCGGGACGGTGTTCACACTGGCGGTCCGCGGGGAGCTGCGCATCGAGCGCGCCATCGCGGCGCTGACGAGCGGTCCGGCGGCGTGCTTTGAGCTGACCCGGCGCGCACCGGGCATCGGCCGGCTCGAGCCGGGCGTCTCGCGGGACGTGGTGGTGATCGACCCGGCGGCAGAGTGGGTTGTCGACCCGGGCGCCTGGGCTTCGAAAGGCAAGAATACTCCGCTCGGCGGTCGCCGGCTTACCGGTGCGGTCCGGGCAGTCATCATCGACGGAACGCTCAGGTGGGAGCGGGAGGTTGCCAGTGTCTAACGCGTGGCTCGTGCTCGCGGACGGGACGGCCTACCCGGGCCGCGCCGCCGGCATCGAAGGGCACGCCGACGGCGAGGTGGTATTTAACACCTCGATGACGGGGTACCAGGAGATGCTGACCGACCCCTCCTACGCCGGGCAGCTCCTCGTGCTGACGTACCCGCTCATCGGCAACTACGGCATCGACGAGCGGGTGGAGGAGTCGGCACGGATCCAGCCGGCGGGCCTGATCGTCCGCCAGGCGACCGCCCAGCCGAGCCACCTGCGGTCGCATCGTACGCTGCGGGAGTACCTGGAGGCGCGCGGCGTGGTGGCCATCGACGGCGTGGACACCCGGGCGGTTACGCGGCGGATACGCCGGCACGGCGTGATGCTTGGCACGATCACCACTCACGAGACGCCTGAGCAGGCGCTCGCCCGGGTCCGCGACCTGCCCGGGTACGACGACATCAACTGGGTGGCTTCCGTCACGACGCAGCGGGTTTACGACTGGTCCATCCCGCTCGGCGAAGGGAAGTACCGGGTGGCGCTGCTCGATGGCGGCGTCAAGCGGAACATCATGCGGATGCTGGAGAAGCGTGGCTGTTCGATCCGGGTGTTCCCGGCGGACACGCCGGCGGACGAGATTCTCGCGCTCCACCCGGACGGGGTCTGCCTATCGCCGGGACCGGGTGACCCGCGCCTGCTCGACGGCATGGTGCGTGAAGTAGGGCGGCTCATCGGGCGGGTGCCGGTGTTCGGTATCTGCCTGGGCCACCAGGTGGCGGCCCGGGCGCTGGGCGCTGGGACGTACAAGCTGCCGTTCGGGCATCGCGGCGGCAACCACCCGGTGAAGGACCTCATCTCAGGGCGGGTAACCATCACCGCTCAAAACCACGGTTATGCGGTTGACCCGGATGGGCTGGATTCGAGCGCGTTCGTCAGCCACATCAACCTGAACGATGGGACGGTCGAGGGCATTGCGTCGAGGAGGGACCCGCTGATGACCATCCAGTACCACAGCGAGGCCTGCCCGGGGCCGCTCGACAATGACTATATCTTCGACCGATTCGTCGAATTGATGGCCACTGCCAAAGGAGGGGTACGATGACCCGGGCCACGGAAATTCGGCGGGCGACTTCCGCCGACGCGGAAGGAATCGCCGCCATTCTGCGCGGCATGGGCTCCGAGAACGTGGGGCTGGAGGGGCCGTTCGATGCGGCACGTGTGGAGGCCTGGCTGCGCCGCCTCGGCGACGACGGGGCGCTGTTTGTGGCCTATGACGGGAGCATCCCCGTCGCGTTCGGGGCGCTCGACTTCGACACCGCCGACCCGGGCACGGGGCTTCTCGGCGTCTGGGTGCTGCCGGACCATCGGCGGCGCGGCATCGCGACCGACCTCGCAGAGGCGATTCTCGAGTTCGCCCGGCAGCGCGGGTATCGGCGGATTCGCGGACGACTGCCGGAGGGCAACGAACCAGCCCTCAGTTTCCTTTCGAGTATCGGCGCCATGGTGCCGCTCCGGAATCCGAACATGCGCTTCGAGCTGCCGCTCTAAGGGGCAGCCGATGGCAGGGACCAGCGCCATGACCGTTCGCCGGCGAAATACCGCGCCGATCCGGCCCCGGAAGCGAGCTCCGGCTGCCGCAGATTTCGCGTTCGCCTTCGCGAGCGCGACGCTGGTCATCGCCGGCATCTTCGCGGTGGCGAGCTTCACCGGTCCGGGCTTCGCGGGAGGCGATGCGGGCGCAGATCTGGCGCGGTTCTTCGCCGCATCGCTCGCGATTGCTTCCGTCTGCGCGATGCTCATCGGGACGCTGCTGGTCTCGGGCGCGCCGGACGCACGGGACCATGTGCTGGCCCCGGTGGTCATCGGCGGGGCCATCGGAGTATTGGAGGCGCTGGTCTTGCTTCGGCCGGCGCCCGAGCTGCTGCCGCTGCCGCTTGCGCTGCTGCTATTCGTCCCGCCCCAAGTCCGGGGCATTCTCTTCGGCCGTCGGGGGCGATGAGGATGACCGGGTCTGCACTGCATGCCCGCGCAGCGGCACGGGTTCTCGATGGCCGCATGCGGCTACTGCAACTTCCCGAGGGAGAGAACGGTTGAAACCTTCGAGCGTGCTGATCATCGGCTCCGGCCCGATCGTCATCGGGCAGGCCGCGGAGTTTGACTACGCCGGGACGCAGGCGTGCAAAGCGATGCGCGAGGAAGGCGTGCGCAGCATCCTCGTGAACTCGAACCCGGCCACCATCATGACCGACCTGGACATCGCCGACGCCGTGTATATCGAGCCGCTGACGGTCCCCGTGCTCGAGCGGATCATCGCCCGCGAACGCCCGGAGGGGCTCCTGCCCACGCTTGGGGGCCAGACCGGCCTGAACCTGGCAGTCGAGCTCTCGAAGGCCGGCATTCTCGAGAAGTACAACGTCCGCCTGCTGGGGACGCCGCTGGATGCGATCCGCCGGGCAGAGGACCGCGAGCTCTTCCGCGAGATGCTTGCCAAGCTGGGCGAGCCGGTGCTGGAGAGCGAAATCTGCCACACCGTTGAGGAGTGCGTCGCAGCGGCGGAGAAGATTGGGCTGCCGGTCGTGGTGCGGCCGGCGTACACGCTGGGCGGGACCGGCGGCGGCATGGCCTTCACGATGGACCAGTTGCGGGCCGTGGCCGCGTCGGGGCTTGCGGCGAGCCCAATCACGCAGGTGCTCGTCGAAAAGAACCTGCTGGGCTGGAAAGAGATCGAGTACGAGGTGATGCGGGACAGCGCAGGCAACTGCATCACCATTTGCAACATGGAGAACATGGACCCGATGGGCGTCCACACGGGCGACTCCATCGTGGTCGCCCCTTCGCAAACGCTGAGCGACAAGGACTACCAGATGCTCCGCTCGGCCGCACTGCGGATCATCTCCGAGCTGGGCATCGAGGGCGGATGCAACGTGCAGTTTTCGCTGGCGCCGCGCAAGGACGTGTGCGACTGGAGCGGTGACCCCGATAACCCGTTGCCGTACTACGTGATCGAGGTCAATCCCCGTGTGAGCCGCTCCTCAGCGCTGGCTTCGAAGGCGACGGGCTACCCGATCGCCCGCGTTGCGGCGAAGATCGCCTGCGGGCGGACGCTCGATGAGATTCCGAACGCGGTCACAAAGAAGACAACTGCCGCGTTCGAGCCTGCGCTCGATTACGTGGTGGTGAAGATCCCGCGGTGGCCGTTCGATAAGTTTGCGCTGGGCGACCGGACGCTCGGGACGCAGATGAAGGCGACCGGCGAGGTGATGGCCATCGACCGAACGTTCGAGGCGGCGCTGAACAAAGCGGTGCGTTCGCTCGAGGTTGGCGGCCGGAGCCTGCTCTGGGAGCGGCCGGAGTGGCGGGAGATGGCGGAAATCCCGGTGCACGCGACGGATGAGCGGCTCTGGGCACTGATGGCGGCGCTTCGGCGGGGCGAGGACGTGCTCTCGCTGGCGCGGCGGTCACGCGGGGTGGACCCGTGGTTCCTCGAGCGGCTGCAGAACATCGTGCAGATGGAGCGCCGGCTGCTCGAAGAGCCGCTCCACCCGGACCTGCTGCGCGCGGCGAAGCAGATGGGCTTCAGCGACGAGATGGTCGCGCAGCTGGCGGACCGGCTGCCGGAGCAGATCCGGGCGCTGCGGCACGAGTGGGGGATCCGGCCGGTGTACAAGATGGTCGACACGTGCGCGGCCGAGTTCGACGCCGAGACGCCCTATTTCTACAGCACATATGAGGTTGAGAACGAGGCGACGCCGGAGGCAGGGAAGGGCGCGCTCGTGGTGGGCAGCGGCCCGATCCGGATTGGGCAGGGCATTGAGTTCGACTACGCGAGCGTACACGCGGCGTGGGCGCTCCAGGGCGCCGGACTGCGGGCGATCATGGTCAATTCGAACCCCGAAACCGTCTCAACCGACTTCGACACCTCGGACCGGCTGTACTTCGAGCCGCTCGATGAGGAGTCTATCCGCGACATCATCGAGAACGAGGGCGCCGGGCCGGCGGGGACGCCGCCGAGCATCGTGCAGTTCGGCGGGCAGACCGCGATCAATATCGCCGGGCCACTGCGGCGGGCGGGGCTGCCGATTATCGGCTCGGACGCAGAGGCGATCGACATCGCGGAGGACCGGCGGCGGTTCGAGCGGTTCCTGCAGGACCTCGGCATCCCCCAGCCACCGGGGGCTGCGATTACGACGCTCGAAGAGGCGATGAAGACCGCTCAGCAGATCGGTTATCCGGTGCTGGTTCGGCCGTCCTATGTGCTCGGCGGGCGGGCGATGGAGATCGTCCAGAACGCGACGGAGCTGGTGACCTTTGTGGGCGCCGCAGCTGAGGTTGCGGCCGGGAAGCCGATTCTGATCGACAAGTTCCTCGAGGGCGCAGAGGTGGAGGTCGACGCCATCTGCGATGGCGAGCGGGTGCTGGTGCCGGGCATTATGGAGCACATCGAGCGAGCCGGCGTGCATTCCGGTGATTCGATGGCCGTGTACCCGCCCGTGCACCTCGATGAGGAGGAGAAGGCGGTCATCGTTGACTACACGCGCCGGATCGTGCTCGGGCTTGGGGCGATCGGCCTGACGAACATCCAGTACGTGGTGCTCCCCCGGCGGAGGGGCGAGCCGCCGCGGGTGTTCGTGCTCGAAGTCAACCCGCGCGCGAGCCGGACGGTGCCGTTCCTTTCCAAGGTGACCGGCGTGCCGATGGTGCAGCTCGCCGTGGGCGCGATGCTCGGCCGCAGGCTCGCAGAGCAAGGGTACCCGGACGGACTCTGGCCGGAGCGGCAGCTCTATGCCATCAAGGCGCCGGTGTTCTCGATGTCGAAGCTTACCGGGGTCGACACGTACCTCGGACCGGAGATGAAGAGCACTGGCGAGGTGATGGGGGTCGACCGGACGTTCGAGGCTGCGCTGGCGAAGGCGCTCATCGCGGCGGACCTGGCTCTGCCGCAGCAGGCGTCGATCCTGCTGAGCATTTCGGACCGCACGAAAGCCGACGCCCTGCCGCTCATCCACCAGCTCGCGGAGGCCGGCTACCGGCTGTATGCGACCGAGGGCACGAGCCGGATGATCGAGGCGCTGGGCCTGCCGGTGACAACCGTGACCAAGGTGTTGAGCGGGGGGCACCCGAACGTGGTGGACGTCATCATGGACGGCACGGTGCAGTGCGTGATCAATACGCCCGAGGGCCGGATGACTGGCTCGCTGCGCGATGGTTTCCACATCCGCAGGGCAGCGGCCGAGCGGCGGATCCCGTGCTTCACGTCGATCGACACGGCGAGGGCGGCGATCCAGGCGCTTGCCCGGCCGACCGCGTACAGCGTGGCGACCGTGCGGGAGTACCTCGGTGCAGATTGATGATGCCGTCATCCTGGAAACGCGCCCGGCCTGGGAAGGCGCGTGGATCACCTGGTTTCACTCGCCCGCGCTCGCGCGCAGCGTGCAACCCGGCCAGTTCGTCATGGTGCACTGCAGTGCCGAGCGGACTGACCCGATGTTTGCGCGGGCGTTCAGCTATTACCGGGTCGATGGCGACCGGTTCGCGCTTTGCTACGCGGTGGTCGGGCGGGGCACCCGCTGGCTGAGCGAACGCCCGCCGGGGACCGTGGTGCGGGCGTACGGGCCGCTCGGGAACGGTCTGCGGCTCCCGGGGGCGTCATCGAACCTGCTGCTGATCGGCGGGGGCGCAGGCATTGCGCCCCTGGTGGACACGGCCTACCGTGCCGTGGCTGCGGGACATCACGTGGTGGCCATGATGGGCGCCCGTTCGGCCGCGCACCTGCTGCCAGCCTCTGAGTGGCCGCGCGAGGTTGAGTACGTCGTCGTCACGGAAGACGGCTCAGCCGGGCCGAAGGGCTACGTGACGGAGCACCTGGGGAAGTACCAGGAGTGGGCAAACCGGATCTACGCGTGCGGCCCGAACCCGATGTTCCAGGCGCTTGCAGACGTGCTGCGGGGCAACGGCCGCAGGCAATCCCCGGAAATTCTGATGGAGGAGAACATGCCCTGCGGGTGGGGGATGTGCTACGGCTGCGCCATCTTTACAAAACGGGGCGTCCGGCTCTGCTGCAAAGACGGCCCACGCTTCAATCTGTTCGACGTGTTCTAGGAAACCGGCGCGGCCTGGAGCGCTGCCTGCAGGTCGCGGAGGGCCTGCTCGGCGATCTGCATCATGACCGCGACCCGCGAGCCCGGGAACAGGTATTCCTGCACCGTGGTGCCGACGGGCCCGGCGACGGCGATGACCACCGTGCCCACCGGCTTCGGCGAGCGGCGGCTGCCCTGTGGGCCGGCGATGCCGCTTTCGGCGACCGCCCACGCGCAGCCGAGCGCGCGGCGCAGGGCTTCGGCCGTCGCGGTCACCCACGGAGCGCTGACGGCGCCGTGCTGGCGAGCGATTTCGACTTCCAGGCCCAGCTGGGTCCAGCGGTGGGCGCCGGCATAGGGGATGAGGCCGCCGTCGTACCAGCGCGAGGCGCCCGGAACGCTGAGCAGGCGGGCGCTCACGAGCCCGCCGGCGGTCGTCTCAGAAACGGCGACCTTTTCGCCGCGGGCGACCAGGAGCTCCCCGATGGCGGCCGCGAGCGGATCGTCTTCGAGGGGATATCCGGCCACAGCAGCTCCTTTCGGCCGCAGGTGCGGCGTCCTGTATCCTTCCGGGCATGCCGGAGTACCAGGTCAAGATTGTCGACGCCTTCACGACGCGGCGCTACTCGGGGAACCCCTGCGGGGTCATCACGCGCGCGGAGGGACTGACGGACGCCCAGATGCAGGCGATTGCCCGCGAGCTGAACGCGAGCGAAACCGCGTTCGTCTTCCCATCGCAGCGGGCAACGTTCCGGGTGCGGTTCTTCACGCCGCTCCGGGAGATTCCGCTGGCGGGCCACCCGACGATTGCGACGATGCATGCGCTGGTCGAGGAGGGGCGTATCGACCTTTCCGGCGGGCCCGTCCGGGTGACGCAGGAGCTGAACATTGGGCTGCTGCCGGTGGACATCGGGCTCGATGACGAGCGGAACGTCCGCGTCGTGATGACGCAGGCGCGCCCGGAGTTTGGGCGGCGGCTCGACCGGAACGTCTTTGCGGACGCGCTGGGCATCCGGCCTTCCGACATCCTTTCGGACGTGCCGGTCCAGGTAGTTTCGACGGGGACGCCGCAGGCGATGGTACCGGTCCGGTCGCTGGAGGTGCTGCGGGCGCTGCGGCCGAACATGCAGCACCTGAGCGACCTCGAGGCGGTTGGACACTACTTCAGCGTGCACGTGTTTTGCCTGGAGACCTTCGAGCCGGGCCACCGGGCGCATGCACGGCACTTCGCGGCAAGCGCGGGCATTCCCGAAGACCCGGTGACCGGGAGCGCCACGGGGGCGATGGCCGCGTATCTCTGGAAATACGGGCTGGTGCGCGAACCGCGGTACACGGTCGAGCAGGGGCACATCATGGGCCGGCCGGGGCTGGTCGAGGTCGAAGTCGACGCCGAGGGCGAGGAGCCGGTCGGTATCCGCATCGCCGGGACCGCGGTGACGGTGCTGCGCGGGTCGATGACGGTGTGAGCCGGCGTCGTTCGCGCCCGCCATCGCGTCTGCTAGGCTCGAAGGCAATGGAGCCGGCAGAGATGGATGCGGTCGAAGCCCGGCTGAGCCGCGGCCAGTTTCTCGAGTGCCGGCCGGTCTGGTATTCGTCGAACTCGGTGTTCCTGGGCCGGCTGGACTGCGGCGATGCCAGCCTGCTCGTGATCTACAAGCCGCGATCCGGGGAGACCCCGCTGTGGGACTTTCCGGAAGGGACTCTGTACCGCCGCGAGGCGGCGGCCTACCGACTGGCCCGCCTCCTTGGATGGCCGCTGGTGCCGCCGACGGTCATCCGGGAGGGGCCCGCGGGCATCGGCTCGGTCCAGCTGTTCATCCGGCACGACGCGGAGAAGCACTATTTCGTGCAGCGGGAGGACCCGTCGCTCTGGCCACAGCTGCAGCGGCTCTGCTTGTTTGACGCCATTGCGAACAACGCCGACCGGAAAGGCGGCCACTGCCTGCTCGATGCATCGGGGCACGTGTGGGCGATCGACAACGGCCTCTGTTTCAACGAGCAGTACAAGCTGCGGTCGGTGATCTGGGACTGGGCCGGGGAGCCGATCCCGGGGGAGCTGCTTGCGGAACTGGAGGCCGGCCTGGAGCGGCTGCGGGGGGATTCGGCCGAATCGGCAGCGCTGCGCGGCCTGCTGAGCGAGCGGGAGTTCGAGCAGACCATCCGGCGGGCGGAGCAACTGGTCCGCGCCGGTGTGTTTCCGCTCCCCGGGCCAACCCGGCACTACCCGTGGCCGCTCGTTTGACCGGGCGGTAGCCAAGGCTTGCGCGGGCTCCGCCGGCGTTCGTAATGTGTAGCGCGCCCCGGAGGGTCAGACGCGTTCAGGAGGCTTTGCGATGTTCCCCAGCACCATGATGGACATCCCGCTGACGGTGCAGAACATTTTCTGGAGGGTCGAGCGGCTCTTCTACGACAAGCCGCTGGCGACGTACACGGAATCCGGCGAGGCCATCCGCTCAACGTACGGTGAGCTGGCACGCAATGTGCACCGGCTGGCCAGCGCGCTGGCGAAGGAGGGCGTCCGGGAGGGCACGCGGGTGGGCACCTTTGGGTGGAACACCCAGCGGCACCTTGAATGCTACTTCGCGATCCCGTGCATGGGGGCGGTGCTGCACACGATCAATGTTCGGCTGTTCGCCGACCAGCTGGAGTACATCATCGCCCACGCAGAAGACGAGGTGATCTTCTGTGACCGGTCGGTGCTGCCGATACTCGAAGGCCTGGCCGGCAAAATCCCGACCGTCCGCCTGGTGGTGCTGATGAACGACGGCCCGGAGCCGACCGGCAAGCTGCCGCGGACCGTGGATTACCACGAGTTTCTCGCATCGGGGGACGACCACTTTGCCTGGCCGACGCTGGACGAGCGGGCGGCAGCGGCCATGTGCTACACCTCGGGGACGACCGGCAACCCGAAGGGCGTCGTCTATTCGCATCGTTCGACGATGATCCACTCGCTCGTGGCGGCGCTGCCGGACTCGGTCAACATCTCCGAGGTCGACACCCTGATGTACGCGGTGCCGATGTTCCATGCGAACGCGTGGGGCCTGCCGTATGCGGCTGCGAATGCTGGCGCCTCGCAGGTGTTCTCGGACCGTTTCCTCGACGCTGAGCGGGTCGTGAACCTGCTCGACCGCGAAGGCGTGACAATTTCGGCCGGGGTACCGACGGTTTGGCTGCCGGTGCTTAACCTGCTCGACCAGACGGGCAGGAAGCTTCCGAAGCTGCAGCGGGTGCTCTGCGGCGGGTCGGCTGCGCCGCCGGCGCTCATCGCCGGGCTGCGCCGCCACGGCATCCGGCTGGTCCATGCCTGGGGCATGACGGAGACGTCGCCGCTGGCGTCGTTGACGCGGATCCGTTCGACCATGCTGGACTGGCCAGAGGAGAAGCAGCTCGAGGTTGCGGCGAAGCAGGGAGTGATTGTCCCGACGCTGGAGTGGCGGATCGTCGACCTCGAGACCGGCAATGAACAGCCGTGGGATGGGAAGTCGATTGGCGAGCTGCAGATCCGTGGGCCGTACATTACCGGGACGTACTACAACGACCCGACGGCGAGCGAGAAGTTCATGGACGGCTGGCTGCGGACCGGCGACGTGGCGACCATCGACCCGCTCGGCTACGTCCAGCTCGTTGACCGGACGAAGGACCTGGTGAAGTCGGGCGGCGAATGGATCTCGTCGGTGGAGCTGGAGAACCTGATCATGGCGCACCCGAAGGTCCTGGAAGCGGCCGTCGTGGGGCTCCCGCACCCGCGCTGGCAGGAGCGGCCGGTGGCCGCCGTCGTCCCCAAGCCAGAGTACCGGGGGCAACTGACCGCCGACGAGATCCGGGAGTACCTCGCCGACAAGGTCGCGAAGTGGTGGCTCCCGGATGAAGTGGTGTTCCTCGATGCACTGCCCCGCACGAGCGTCGGCAAATTCGCCAAGAACCAGCTTCGCGACCAGCTGGCCGACGTCGCGAAGCGCTGGTCGGCGTCGGCCACCGCCTGAGATGGCCCAGGCCGGCGAGGAGCACCTGGCAGGAGCGGAGCCAGCTCCCGGGGACGCCTGCACCGTGAGGCGTCCGCGTGGGTGAGGTGCAGGCAGCAGCACCACGCGGCGTCCTTACCACCCGGATGGTGGGAAAGCGACGCCGGCCTGCTGTCAGCAGCGGTGTTGCGCGGCTTGCCCTCGGGTTTGGGGCGGTGCTGCTTATCGGCACGCTTATCCTGACAACGCCGCTCGCATCGGAAGAACGCGACTGGGTCAACTTCAAGGATGCCCTTTTCACAGCGGTCTCAGCGATTTGCGTGACCGGCCTCACGGTCGTCGATACGCCGACCCACTGGAGCACGCTGGGTGAGGTCGTCATCCTCGTGCTCATTCAGATTGGCGGCCTGGGGTACATGGTGGGCACCACGGTGGTGATGTGGGCGCTGGGGCGCCAAATTGGCATCCGCGACCGGAACATGCTGCGCCTCTATTACGGTGCGCCGAGTCTGCATGAGACCTTCTCGTTCGCGCGGAGCGTCGCCCTGTTTACGCTCATCGCCGAGGGCGCGGGGGCACTTGTGCTCTGGGGTGCGTTCCGGGCCGAAGGGGTACCGCCGAACCAGGCTGCGTGGTGGGGACTGTTCCATTCGGTCTCGGCGTTCAATAACGCGGGGTTCAGCCTCACCGGGCACGATATGACGCCCTATACGGATAACCCGGCAATCCTCGGCACGCTGATGGTGCTCATCATTCTCGGCGGCATCGGGTTTCTCCCGGTGGTCAACCTGCTGCGCCGGCGGTCGTTCAACAGGCTTCCGCTCGACAACAAGCTGATCTACCTGACGAGCGCGGCGCTGCTGATTTTCGGGATGCTCTTCACGGCGGCCGTTGAGTGGCGGAATGAGGAGACGCTCGGGGAGCTCAGCCCGGTGGAACGGCCGGTGGTCGCGCTCTTCCAGAGCACCAGTGCCCGAACTGCCGGGTTCAGCGCCATCGACATGTCGCAGCTCCACGACCAGACGAAGTTCGCGACGATCGGCCTGATGTTCATTGGCGCTGCCGCCGGCTCCACGGGCGGCGGACTGAAGGTGGGCGCGTTTTCCCTCCTGTTCGCGGTGATGGTTGCGACCATCCGCGGCAACGACGAGGTTTCGGCTTTTCGGAAACGGGTGCCCCAGGCCGTCATCCAGCAGGCGACCACGCTGGCGCTCTACCACGTGGCGCTCTTGTTCGTGTTTGGGCTGGCGCTGACGTTTACGGTTGACCGTCCGTTCATCGACGTGCTGTTCGAGGCACAGTCGGCGATTTCGACGGTGGGCCTCTCGACTGCCGGGACCGTGAACTTCGGCGCGGATGGGCACCTGGTCCTGATCCTGGCGATGCTGGCCGGCCGGTTCAGCCCGGTGATGCTCGTGCTGTACATGACACGGCCGCATCGCAAGGTGCCGTATCACCATCCCATCGATAGCGTGAGGTTGAGCTGACCATGAACGTCGCGATCCTCGGTCTTGGACGGTTCGGTTCGCAGTTGGCGGAGGAGCTGGTCGCCATCGGCGTGGAGGTGCTGGCGGTCGACCGAGACGATGCCCGCGTCAACGAGCTGTCCGAGACGGCGACGCTGGCAGCTGCGGGAGACCTTTCGGACTTCGAGTTTCTGCAGAGCCTGGCGCTCGGCGACTACGACTCGGTGGTCGTCGCGATTGGGTCGGAAGTTGCGACGTCGGTGCTGCTGACCCTGACGCTGAAGCGGCGGTTGAAGCTGAAGCACGTGGTGGCGAAGGCGAGCACCAACGACCACGCGGAGGCGCTGCGGCTGGCGGGGGCCGACCTGGTGATTTCGCCGGAGCAGGAGGCGGCAATCCGGCTGGCGCACACCCTCGGGCCCTCAAGCCACCTCGAGGAGTACATGTCGCTGGGGCCTACGTATGGAGTGGCGAAACTCAAGGCACCAATCAACGCGGTTGGGCGGACAATCGGGTCGCTTGAAGCGTTCACGCGCCACAACGTGGTGCTGCTGGCGATGGTCCGGAACGACCTGGTGACGTTCAGGCCGGACCGGGATGTGGTGGTTGAGGATGGGGACGTGTGGCTTATCGCAGGCGAGGACGAGCAGCTGCGGAGAGCGGGCAGCTGAGGGGCGTGGCCTGTGCGGCAAGATTCTGAAGACCGGGGATGGTGGTTGCCGAGCAGGGATTCGAACCCCGACCATAGGCTCCAAAGGCCCGTGTGCTACCGTTACACCACTCGGCAAGGCGGGGGCGGCTGGTGCCGAAGGTGGGATTCGAACCCACACGAGCTTGCACTCAGCGGTTTTTGAGACCGCCGCGTCTGCCATTCCGCCACTTCGGCTGCCGTTGCCCATGATACCCGGTACCCGGGAGGACAACAGAAACGCCCGCCGTGCGGGCGGGCGTCGGGTCTTCGCTGGAGCGGAAGACGAGGTTCGAACTCGCGACCTCCTCCTTGGCAAGGAGGCGCTCTACCACTGAGCTACTTCCGCCTGACGGTTTGGATTATAGCATGCGTCCGGGCTCCGCCAAGGCCGCGGGCGGGCTCTCAGTCGCCGAGGAGCGTGGTATAGCCAAGGCCGATAACTTCTTCGACGTACTGGCTGCGCCAGCCCGGGTCGGGGATCGGCACGCCGTGCTCGCGGAACCAGCGGTGGAGCTGGAGGTACTCTTCTTCGAGGCGCATCCGCCACGCGTCCTCTTCGCGGAAGAGTTCGGGGTCGACCTCGTGGAGCCCCTTCTTCATATCGTCGTAGCTGACGTCGGTCTCTTCTTTCCAGTATGTGGAAAGGTAGTCGATGGAGTCCTCGAGGTTCCGGCGGCACTCCTCGAGCATCATGGTCATCATGCCGGTCTCATCCATCAGTTCGCCGTTGACGCGATGGATGCGGGCGCAGGACTCGCACACGACGACGAGCTTGCGAGCGTCGCAGTCCGTCTTATCGGTGCAGTCGCGGCAGCGGGCGGCGAATTCGGCGGCCGAAGGCTCGCGGGTGTAGCCAACGACCATCTCGTCGCCGAGCGCACCGCAGGCCTGGCAGGCGAGCTTCTCAGAGAGAATCTCGTTGATGGTCTTGTCCCAGTCGAGCTGCATGGGATTCCTCCGGGAATGGAGCGGCAGAGCCCGCTCACAGTTCCAGTGTATACCAGCCCGCCTGCCCCGGCATTTCTTCGATGCCGACGGTGAGGCGCCGGATGTGCGTCGCGCCCTGCAGCTGGAGCGCCTCGAGGAGACGGGCGGCGAACCACTCGGCGATGCACTCAGCGGTGGAGTTGGGTATCGGAAGCGGGAGGACGTCGCTGGCGGGGAAGCGGTAGGTGCGGCCGCGGTAGCTCACTTCCCACGCGTCCGGCTCTTCGCGGATTTCGAGGTGGCGGCTGGCGCGCTGGAGGAGGAATTTGTGGTCGAGGAGTTCGGTGAGTTCTCGGGCGGCGCGCTTCACGGCGCTGAAGTCCCAGACCCAGGCGTCTTCGGTCAGCGGGCCCTCAAGTTCGATGAAGACGTCGTAGTTGTGGCCGTGGAGGGGCTCGCAATCGCCCGAGAAGGTGGCCATGTGTGCTGCGGCGAACCGCAGGCGGTTCCGTTCGACCGTGACCTTGCGTGACGTGTGCATGCCCCCCATGGTACCTGCCCTGGGGTGAACGGGGCGCATTGCCGCAATCCGTCCCGTTCGTCACAATCCAGACGAGGCGCCAACCGGCGCAGGAGCCTGCCGCGTGACAATCATCGCTGTGACTGCTGCCCAGCCCGGTGCGGGAAAGACCGGCGTTGCTGCCGCAATCGCCCGCGCGCTCGCCTACAGCGGAAGGCCGACCCGGCTTGTCCGGCTGGCGGAGCCTGGCAGCCGCGCGGCCGAGGATGCGCGGTGGTACAGCGGGCTGGAGTTCGCGCCGGGCAGCCCTGCTGAGCCGCTTGCCGACGTTCCGGAGGTCGCCGCTGGCGAAACGCTGGTCGTCGAGTGCGGGGCCGGCGCGGCCCCGGCCGGGGCAGTCGTGGTCGCTGTGACCCGCGGCGCGGGGGCCGCTGCTCCGCCGGCGAATGCCGCGGCGGTCGTTCAGCTCGCCGTGCCAGGTGTGCGCGGCGTCCAGGCCCAAAGCGGCCGGCCACTGCACATCCAGGTAGGCGAAGACCGCACGCTGGCGGGATTTGCGCTCGACGAAGCGCTCCGGTGGCTCCACGCGGAGGTGCTCCTGCCGGGTGAGCTGCCCGAGGACACAACCTCAGACCACCTGGTCATCGCGCCGATCGGCTCGGACGCTGGGCAGCCGTACTTTCTCCGGTTCCCTTCGATGACGGTTGTAGCGCGGTTCGACAGGACGGATATGCACCTGGCGGCGCTGCGGGCTTCGCCCAATGCACTGATCCTCACGGGAGGCCGAAACCCAAGCGGCTACACGCTCGACGCAGCGAGTGCCAGCGGCGTACCGATCGTACTTTCGCGGACCGACACGGAAAACACGGTCATTGCGCTGGAGCGCGTTTTCGAGGGGACTCGATTCCGCGGGGAGCGGAAGCTGGACCGGATGAGCGAACTGCTGGCAGGAACGGGACTGTTCGAGGCGCTGCTCCAGCCGATACCAGCGACGGCCTAGCTGTCGTCAACGCTGGCGCTTTGCGCAGGGGATGCATTCCGGCTGCACGGGAAACAAGGACGACGCGGGGGCAAAACGGGAGCGATCTAACCGCCGATGACTGGACCGTCATCGGGGGCCTGGCCCGGCTGCGGCGCTGCGGTTCCGCGGGCCCCGAAGGGGTCGCGGTTCGGCCGCGGCTGCGGCGCAGGAGCCGGTGGAGGAGCGGCCGGGCGGGCCGGCTGGGGCGCAGGACCGCGCGGCGCGGGAGCGCGGGGAGCAGGCGCGGCCTGGCCGCTGTACTGGCGCGGCTGCGGCGGGCGCACGGGGCGCGCGCCGAAGCCCTCGCGCGGGGGCTTTTCGAGGCCGCAGTAGGGACAGGCGACCCACGCGTAGCTCAGCGGCCTGCCGCACTGGCGGCACGGCTCTTTCAGCTGCGTTCGGCAGGACGGACAGACGAGGAAGTCGTCCTGGACGCGGCGCTTGCAGGTGGGGCAGGCTTTTTGGTCCTCGAGTTCCTGGAGGAGCGCTTCCTCTTCGAGGGAGCGTTCGTACAGCTCCGCGAGGGTGTAGCGGGGCCTGACGATCAGGTAGACCCAGTGGCCCGGGAGGAAGAAGAGGAGGACGAGGAGCACTGCGACGGTCTGGAGGACGGGGTCGCGGGTGCGCTGGCGGATGTCGCGGTAGGTCCAGAAGACGAGTGCGACCCAGATGGCTGCGAGGTAAATGACCAGCAGGGCCAGCACGTAGCGGACGGTAGCTTCCCAGGAGCCCCCGGGCCACGAATCGAACATGTTCAGCTCCGGCTCGGGCACCAGCCCGGCAACACCTTACCGCAGGCGGCAGCAAGACGCAGCGCCCGAATCGCTCAGCCGGGTGATCGAATGCTAGGATGCGGGAGTGAGTGCACCGACCGGGACGGCCGATATCCTCGCGGGGCTGAACGACGCGCAGCGGGCGGCTGTGACGCACGGTGACGGTGCACTGCTGATCCTGGCCGGCCCCGGGAGCGGCAAGACACGGGTCATCACCCACCGAATCGGGTGGCTAACCAGGGAGCGGAGGATTCCGCCGTGGCACATCCTGGCGGTCACCTTT
This sequence comes from Tepidiforma thermophila, assembly GCF_002563855.1. NCBI lineage: Bacteria > Bacillati > Chloroflexota > Tepidiformia > Tepidiformales > Tepidiformaceae > Tepidiforma > Tepidiforma thermophila. The sequence goes on along the minus strand of NZ_PDJQ01000001.1, from coordinate 1,626,604 downwards.
ACGAACAAGGCCGCCCGGGAAATGCGCGAGCGGGCCGCGCGGCTGATTGGAGAGGACGCGGAGGCGGTCCACATGGGCACGTTCCACGCGATGTGCGCGCGGTGGCTGCGGGTCGATGGTGAGGCAATCGGGGTACCGCGCGAGTTTGCCATTTACGACGATTCGGACCAGCTCGGGGTGGTGAAGCAGGTGCTTGAGGAGCTGCGCATCGACCCCCGGCAATTCGCGCCCCGCTGGGTCCTCTCGCGGATATCTGCGGCGAAGAGCGAGATGTTGACGCCGGAGGCGCTGCTCGCGCGCGTTCGGACGTACCAGGAGGAAGTGACGGCGCGCGTCTACGAGCGCTATGAGGCTGCGCTGCGGCGGGCCGGGGCGCTGGACTTTGACGACCTGCTGCTGCGAGCTGTGGACCTTCTCCGGGTGCCGGCAATGCGGGAGAAGTGGGCGGGGCGGTACCGGCACGTGCTGGTCGACGAGTTCCAGGACACCAACCCGGCGCAGTATGTGCTGGCGCGCGAGCTGGCGTCGGTGCACCGGAACATTACGGTGGTGGGCGACCCCGACCAGGGGATCTACTCCTGGCGAAGCGCGGATATCCGGAACGTCGAGCACTTCCGCCGCGACTTCCCCGAGGCCACGGTGGTTCTCCTTGAGCAGAACTACCGGTCGACAGCGCCCATTCTCCGCGCCGCGGAAGCCGTCATTGCGCGCAATCCCGGCCGGCATCCCCGGCGGCTCTGGACCGAGCGGACCGGCGGCGAGCCGATCGTGACCTACGAGGCGTACAACGACGAAGAGGAGGGCGAGTTCGTCGCGCGGGAGGTCGGCAGGCTCGTCGCGGCCGGGCGGAGCTACCGGGACATTGCAGTGCTCTACCGGACGAACGCCCAGTCCCGACCGTTCGAGGAGGCCCTCGTGCGGCACCGGATTCCGTATCGGCTGGTGGGCGGTGTGCGGTTCTACGAGCGGCGGGAGATTCGCGACCTGCTCGCGTACTTCCGGGTCATTCACAACCCCGCAGATGAGGCGAGCCTGGGCCGAATCATCAACGTGCCCGGCCGCGGCATCGGCGAGCGCACGGTGGATCGGCTCCGCGAGCTGGCTGCGGCGCAGGGCACGAGCCTTTGGGAAGCGTGCCGCCCGGCAGCCGAGGGCCGGGCCGAGGGTATCGGGGGCCGCGCCGCGGCGGCCCTGCGCGGGTTCGTCGCCACCATGGAGGAGCTCAGGGAGCACCGGAACGAGCCGCTGGGTCGGCTGTTCGAGCGGCTGCTCAACGCCGTGGGGTACGTGCGCTACCTCCAGGAAGGCGATAATGCGGAAGAGCGGCTGGAGAATGTGCTCGAGCTGCAGGCCCTGCTGGCGGAGTATGAGGAAGCGGCCGGCGAGGGGAACGACCTTGCGACCTTCCTGCAGGACGTGGCGCTGGTGACCGACCAGGACATGCTCGACGGGCGCGGCCAGGGCGTGACGCTGATCACGCTGCATGCGGCGAAGGGGCTCGAATTCCCGGTGGTCTTTCTTGTCGGTATGGAGGAGGGCCTGTTGCCGCACATCCGTTCCTTCGAGGACCCGCAGCAGATGGCCGAGGAGCGGCGCCTCTGTTATGTAGGGATGACCCGCGCAATGGACGTGCTATATGTGACGCGGGCTTACCGCCGGATGACGTTCGGGGCGACCGCGGCGAATCCTCCGTCGCGCTTCCTTGCGGATATCCCGGCTGAGGTGCGGAGGCCGTACGGAACCGGCACGCGGGAATACGCCGAGGCGGCTGCATCGCCCGCCCCGGCCGACGACCTCGAGCCCGCGGAGACGCCGGTGTTCGCGATCGGAACCCGAGTGGTGCATCCGAAGTTCGGCGAGGGCGTGGTGGCCGATGCGCGGGTAAACGGCGGCGATACCGAGTATGTGGTTGAGTTTGATACCGCCGGGACGCGGCGGCTGCTGCAAAGCTACGCAAAGCTGAGGGCATTGTGAGCAACGGACTGCTCTTTCTTGTACCGACCACAGCGGACGAGTGGGGCGACTGGTTCCGGGAGAACGGACTGACCATCGCCGCGGTCATCGGCGGGCTCCTGGTCATTCGGCTGGTGGTTCAACGTGTTGTGAGCCGTGTGATCAGGTCGGCCTCCCTGCGGGCGGCGAAGGCCCGCGCTGAGGACCCGGAGGTTGTCGAGCGGCGGGTCGATACTCTGCTCTCGACGCTGGGCTGGCTGTTCAACATCTTCCTGGCGTTTCTCGGCGCGGCAATCGTGCTCGACCAGCTCGGCGTCCAGGTCTCGGCGCTGATTGCCGGTGTTGGTGTCGCCGGGATCGCTATCGGCCTCGGCGCGCAAACGCTGATCAAGGACGTCATCAACGGGCTCTTCATCCTCGTCGAAGGACAGTATGCGGTCGGCGATGTGGTGCGGGTGGCGGGGGTCAGCGGGCAGGTCGTTGAGATTACGCCGAGGCGGACGGTGCTCCGGGATCTGGACGGAAACGTGCACATCATTCCCAATAGCGCCATCACCGTGGCCACGAACATGACGTCCGGGTTCAGCCGCATCAATCTCAACATCCTCGTCGCGTACGAAGAGGACCTGAGTCGTGTAGTCCCGGTTATCAATGAGGAGTGCGAGCGGCTGGTTGCGGACCGGCCCGACGACTTCCTGAGCACACCGGCGGTGGTGCGCGTCGACCGGCTGGCGGAGGACGGAGTGGAGCTGAAAGTCGTTGGCGACGTGAAGCCGTTCAAGCAGTGGGAGCTGATGGGCGAGCTGCGGCGCCGGGTGAAAGACCGATTCGACCGGGAGGGCATCGAGATCCCGTATCGGCACGAAGTGCAGGTGCCCCCCGCACCCGGCCGCGCCCGCGTGCGGCAGCGAGGGAAGCAGACGGAGCAGACCCGCGCCCTGGGATCTAGCCTACTCGGCCGGGGCAGCCCCGCGGTGGGACCGCTCGGCCCGGACGTGGCGCGGGTCGAGCGGCTCCCCGCAGCCGCCACAGACGAGCCGGGCTCCGAGGACATGGCCGCACTGGTGGGTGAGGGTCAGCGGCGGCCCTTCCGGCCCGGCCATCCAGCGGTCGCCCCACGAGAGCATGGCGACGAGCACGGGGTAGAGGTCGCGCCCCTTTTCAGTCAGGCGGTACTCGCAACGGGGCGGCCGGTCCTGGTACTGGCGGCGCTCGAGGACGCCATGTTCGACGAGGCGCTGGAGGCGGGCCGCCAGGACGTTGCGCGCAATACCAAGCCGCTGCTGGAAGTCGTCGAAGCGGCGGACGCCGTTGAAGGCCTCGCGGATGACGAGCATGGTCCACCATTCGCCGATCACCTCAAGGGTGCGAGCGACAGAGCAGGGCATCTCGGCGAAGCTGGTGCGGCGCATGGCGGGAGCATACCACACCGGCATGGCAAAGTTGCTGCCAGCAACCGACCCTGCGATTCGTCCGGCAGGAGAGCCCGGAGTAAGCTTTGCGCAACGCAACCCCATATTCGGAGCAGAGCATGAGCTACGACCCGCGAGCCCACAGCCGCATCCTCGTCGATGGCCCCGACCGGGCCCCGGCGCGTTCGTACCTGAAATCGGTCGGGTATACGACAGAGGACCTGAAGCGGCCGCTCGTGATGGTCGCGCATTCGTGGATCGGCACGATGCCGTGCAATTTCAACCACCGCGAGCTGGCGTCGGAGGTGATGTCGGGCATCTGGGCGGCCGGCGGCACGCCGATGGAGGTCAACACGGTTGCGATCTCCGACGGCATCTCGATGGGCACGGAAGGGATGAAGGCCTCGCTGGTCTCGCGCGAACTGATTGCGGACTCGATCGAGCTCGCGGCGGTCGGGTACTCGTTCGACGCGGCGGTCATCATCGTGGGCTGCGACAAGACGATTCCCGCGGCGGCGATGGCGCTGGCCCGCCTGAACATCCCGGGGCTGGTCCTGTACGGGGGTTCGATTGCACCCGGCAGGTACCGCGGGCGCGACATCACCATCCAGGACGTCTTTGAAGGGGTGGGGCAGCACGCTGCGGGCAAGCTTTCCGAAGAGGAGCTTGAAGAAATTGTGGACGCCGCCTGCCCCGGAGCGGGGGCCTGCGGTGCCCAGTACACCGCAAACACCATGGCTACTGTCATGGAGTTTATGGGGCTTTCGCCGATGGGCAGTGCGACCGTGGGCGCGACCGACAGGCGGAAGCGGAAGGTGGCGTTCCAGGCGGGCGAGCTCGTGATGAAGGTCCTAAACGACGGCCTCCTGCCGCGCGATATCCTGACCCGGCAGGCGTTCGAGAACGGCATCATCTGCGCGGCTTCGACGGGCGGGTCGACCAACGCGGTGCTGCACCTCCTCGCCATCGCGCACGAAGCCGGCGTGCCGCTCGACATCGACGACTTCGACCGCATCTCGGAGCAGACGCCGCTCATCGGGGACCTTCGCCCAGGCGGCCGCTACGTTGCGCTCGACATGGACCGGGCCGGCGGCACGCGATTGCTGGCGAAGCGGCTGCTCGAGGCCGGCAAGCTCCACGGCAACGTGATGACCGTGACGGGGCGAACGATCGCGGAAGAGGCAGCCGAGGCGGTCGAAACCCCGGGCCAGGATGTCATCCTCCCCGTTGAGAAGGCGCTCAAGCCGACCGGAGGGCTGGTCATCCTCAAAGGCAACCTCGCGCCGGAGGGCTGCGTCATCAAGGTCGCGGGACACGAGCGGATGTACCACGAAGGTCCTGCCCGGGTGTTCGAGTGCGAGGAGGATGCGTTCCACGCAGTGACGGCGCGCCAGATCCGGCCCGGCGATGTGGTGGTTATCCGGAACGAGGGGCCGAAGGGCGGGCCGGGCATGCGTGAGATGCTCGGCGTGACCGCTGCACTGGTGGGCGAGGGCCTCGGCGAGTCGGTTGCGCTGCTGACGGACGGGCGCTTCAGCGGCGCGACGCGCGGGCTGATGGCGGGGCACGTGGCACCCGAGGCGGCAGTCGGCGGGCCGATCGCGCTGGTGCGGGAAGGGGACATCATCAGCTTCGACGTTAAGGGGCGGAAGCTGACGCTCCATGTGGATGCGGCGGAGCTCGAACGGCGCCGGGCGGAGTGGAAGCCGCGCCCGCCGAAGTACACGCGCGGGGTGTTCGCCAAGTACGCGGCCCAGGTTTCGAGCGCCTCCAAAGGCGCGGTAACGTCCTGACGCTGGCCGAGCGACTGCGCTATCGGCCCTGCACGCGGAGCTCGGCGGCAGCTGGCACCATCGCACCGGGGTAGGCGCCCGGGTCAATCTCCGGCATGTCGTGGGCGAAGACCCCGCCTCGGGTCGGCACGGTCCACACGTGGAGCTGCCACGGAGTCCGGGCAGTGAATATGCCCGGGCACTGCTGGCGGCTGGCGACCGTGCGGACGCCATTGCCCACAAAGCAGAGGTTTTCGTGGTAGTGCCAGGCATCGAGCGGGCCGAAGTACGAGGGCGACTCTTCCGTGACCCCTTCGGCAAGGAACATTGCGCCGACGAGGCGCCACGTCCCATCGAGACGCTTCGTGTACAACAGCACCTCGGGGCGAGCGGGGTCCATTTCGTGTCCGTCGCGCTGGTAGTCGAGCTTGATGAAATGGGCCGCGATGCCGGGCAGGTCCTGGGTGATTTGTATGTAACCGTCGGCCATGGCCCTCCGGATGTCTTCGTAGGGTGTGATGTTCGCGCGGAGTTCAACGACGAATGCGGCTGCGGCCGCGAGCTGTTCAGCGGTTACCGGGACCTCTTCGTGGTGATGGTGAGCCGAACCTTCACCCATGGGATTCGAGTCACCGGGGCCATCAGCGGCGTGGGTATGGCCATCGGCGGAGGCGACAAATTTTGCCGCTATGGCCGGGCCAACTGCCCGGGCGAGCGCTGGATCGAGGACGACCACCTGCGCGGGGTCGTGAAGATGGCTTCCGTCGTGAATGTGCCCGCCGCTGTCGGCGCGGGAAGCGAGCCAGATTGACCCGGCAGCGGCCACGCCGACCACCGGGAGGCCGGTCCCCCGGAGGAGCGAGCCCCAGGGGCCGTCGCCGCCGATGTTCCGTTCGTTCAGCCAGGCGACCGCGACCCCCAAAAGGCAGGCGGCCATGATGGCCGTGCCGGCGACAATCATGAGGTGAGACGGGTTGGCGAGGGAGAGGACATCCTCGCGCTGGGCGAGGGTAGCGTCGCGCGAGTGGCGGTAGACGTCCCAGCCGAGCCCTGCGAGATGGAGTGCCAGGCCGGAGATTGCGCCGAGCCATAACGTTCGGTAGTGCATCGTTCCACTCCTCGCGGGGGAGGGTACGCGAATGGCGTTCGGGGGGAAAGGGCCGGAGCGCGAATGAGCGCGGGCCGGTATGCTTCGACCACCACGACGGGGCTCCCGACGGACCATGCCGATTCGCCGCCTCCTGATCGCGAACCGCGGGGAGATTGCCCTGCGAATCTTGCGGGCCGCCGCCGAGCTCGGCATTGAGACGGTCGCCGTCGCCCCTGCGGACGACGCAGCAAGTCTTCACCTGCGCCGGGCGGACCGGCACGTTCTGCTGCCGGGCGCGGGGGTCTCCGCCTACCTGGACATCGCGGCCATCGTGCAGGCTGCCGCGGAGTCGGGCTGTGATGCGGTCCACCCCGGGTACGGTTTCCTGAGCGAGCGCGCGGATTTTGCCGCGGCGTGCGAGGGAGCCGGGCTCATCTTCGTTGGGCCGCGGCCGGAGACGCTGGGGGCACTGGGCGACAAGGTGGCCGCCCGGCGGCTGGCGATGGCCTGCCGCGTGCCGGTCGTCCCGGGGACTGGCGGTGCCGTCGACGTCATGCAGGCACGGGAATTCCTGGCCAGCCTCGATGGGGCGCCGATGCTGCTCAAGGCTGTGTCCGGCGGGGGTGGGCGGGGTGTGCGGGTGGTCCGCGCGCCGGAGGAGCTCGAGGCGGCATTCGCCCGGGCCAGCTCGGAGGCGGCGGCTGCGTTCGGCGACGGCTCGCTGTATGCCGAGCGGTTCATCGAACGTGCGCGGCACATCGAGGTGCAGGTCGTCGGCGATGGAGCGGGCGGGGTCACCCATGCCTGGGAGCGGGAGTGCAGCCTGCAGCGCCGGCACCAGAAGGTAGTGGAAATCGCGCCGGCGCCGGGGCTCCCGGAGGGACTGCGGGAGCAGCTGGTCGCCGCGAGCGTCTCCATGGCGCGCCAGCTCCGCTACCGCGGCCTTGGGACGTTCGAGTTCCTCGTCGATGCCACGCGCCCGCTCGACAGCGGGTCACCCTGGTACTTCATCGAGGCGAACGCCCGGCTCCAGGTGGAGCATACGGTGACTGAGGAAGTGACCGGCCTGGACCTGGTCGCGCTGCAGCTCGCTATCGCCGGGGGCGCGACCCTGGCCGAGCTGGGCCTCGGGGATGGGCCCCCGGCACCGCGCGGCTTTGCCATCCAGGCCCGCGTGAACGCGGAGCGGATGACCGCGACCGGGCTGGCCTATCCAGCCGCGGGGACGCTCACTGCGTTCGCACCGCCGGCGGGACCATTCGTGCGCGTGGACACGGCCGCGGCGGCGGGCGCCAGCATCAGCCCGGCGTTTGATTCGCTGCTGGCGAAGGTGGTCGTCCGCTCGCCGGCACCAGAGTTCGGAACGGCCGTCGCCCGCCTCCGCCGGACGCTGGGCGAATTCGAGGTGGCCGGCGTGGAGAGCAACCTCGGTTTCCTGCGTGCGCTTGCTGAGCGGCCGGAGCTGGCCGCGGCCGACCTGTACACCCGGTTCATCGATGACCACGCCGCGGAGCTGGTCGAGCGCGCTGCGCAGCTCGCGCCAGAGGCGCCGGAGGCTTCCCAGGCCGGTGGCCAGGTTGCGGGAGCCCGCATCGACACGAGCGACCCACTGGCGGTGCTTGACTACGGGAAGCGGCAGACCGCTGCGTCGCGGCCTGAGCCGCAGCCGGTCGCCGAAGGCGAAGAAGCAGTCCGCGCGCCGCTCCAGGGCACCGTCGTCGCGGTCCAGGCAGAGCCGGGGCAGACGGTGCGGGCCGGGCAGGTGGTGGCGGTGATGGAAGCGATGAAAATGGAGCACGAGGTGACGGCGCCGTGCGCGGGGACGGTGGTGCGGGTCGAGGTTGGGGAAGGGGTGCCGGTCGTCGAGGGCGCAATCCTGCTGACGATTGCGCCCGGTGAGGCCGATGGCGCGGCCGACACGGGAACCGAGGAGGTCGACCTCGACCGGATCCGGCCGGACCTCGCCGAGGTGCTGGAGCGGCGGGCACGAACGCGCGATGAACGGCGGCCGGAGGCGGTGGCGAAGCGGCATGCGACGGGGCATCGCACGGCGCGGGAGAATATCGCCCACCTGTGCGACCCGGGGACGTTCATCGAATACGGGCCGCTGGTCCTCGCCGCACAGCGGGCGCGCCGCTCGCTTGAGGAGCTTATCGAAAAGACGCCTGCCGACGGCCTGGTCACCGGCGTGGGGAGCGTCAACGGCGAGCTGTTCGGGGACCCTGCGAGCCGGTGCGCGATCATGGCATACGACTACACCGTGCTCGCGGGCACGCAGGGCGGCCAGAACCACCGCAAGACGGACCGGATCATCGACGTGGCCGAGCAGGGCCGCATGCCGTTCATTCTCTTCGCCGAGGGGGGCGGGGGCCGGCCCGGGGACACGGACATTGTCGCGAGCGCGCTGTCGCCGCCAACCTTCACCCGATTCGCCCAGCTTTCGGGGCTTGTGCCGATGATCGGCATCACGACGGGGCGGTGCTTTGCCGGCAACGCAGCGCTGCTCGGCTGCTGCGACGTGGTGATCGCGACTGAAGATGCGAACATCGGGATGGGCGGCCCTGCAATGATTGAAGGCGGCGGCCTCGGCATCTATGCGCCCGAGGAGATAGGACCGACGTCGGTCCAGGTGCCGAACGGGGTCATCGACATCCTCGTGCGCGACGAGGCCGAAGCGGTCGAGGTTGCAAAGCAGTACCTCTCATACTTCCAGGGCAACCTGCCGACCTGGGAGGCCGCCGACCAGCGCCTGCTTCGGACGGTGGTGCCCGAGAACCGGCTCAGGGTGTACGACGTACGCAAGGCGATTCGTCTCGTATTCGATACGGGGTCGGTGCTGGAGCTCCGGCCGCGGTTCGGGGTCGGGATCATCACAGCGCTGGCCAGGCTGGAGGGGCGGCCGGTGGGTGTGGTGGCGAACAACCCGGCGCACCTCGGCGGAGCCATCGACTCGGATGGGGCGGACAAGGCAGCACGCTTCCTGCAGCTGTGCGACGCGTTCGACCTGCCGGTGGTCTACTTCTGCGACACGCCGGGCATCATGGTCGGGCCGGAAGTGGAGAAGACGGCGCTGGTTCGGCACGCGGCGCGGCTGTTCCTCACCGGGGCAAACATCAGCGTGCCGACGTTCACGGTCATCCTGCGCAAGGCGTACGGGCTCGGTGCAATCGCCATGGCGGGCGGGACGTATCACCGGCCTCTCTTCACGGTGGCGTGGCCCACGGCCGAGTTCGGCGGTATGGGGCTCGAAGGCTCGGTGAAGCTGGGCTACCGGAATGAACTGGCCGCAATTGCGGACCCGGAGAAGCGGCGGGAATTCTTCGAAGCGATGGTGGCCCGCGCCTACGAGCGGGGGAAGGCGCTCAACCAGGCATCGCTGTTTGAAGTGGACGACGCGATCGACCCGGCCGAGACGCGGGACTGGCTGACGGGACTCCTCCGCTCGATTCGGCCCGGCCCACCCCGGACCGCCAAGAAGCGCCCGAACATCGACGCCTGGTAGGGCTGCGACACAAAGCCGCGAACAGCCCCAGGTGACACCGGCTGCACAGCAGCCGGATTGCGGGGCAACTCCTGACTGCACCCATCTGAGCTGCGGAACCCGGCTCATTTGAGACCGTCTCTCAATTCAGGCGTTGGCATGCTCGAGGGCCATGTCAACGCTTCCGCTTTCGCCTGCATCGGCTGCCGTGACGGATGCGAGGGCGCGCGCCCTGGCCGCCCGGGGCAGGTTCCTCGCCAGCATGGGCGTGCTCGCCATCGTCCTGTTTATCGTGACCATCGTGGCGACTGCACTGGGGCCTGTCTCCATTGCCCCGCTGCGCGTCTGGAACATCATCGCTGCGGAGCTCGGGCTCCCGATCGGCTCGGTTGACAGCCAACGCGACGTCGCGGTTGTGATGCAGCTACGGCTCCCGCGCATCCTCCTGGCCGCCATCTGCGGCGCGGCGCTGGCCGTTGCCGGTGCGGCCCTCCAGGCCGTGTTCCGAAATCCGCTGGCCGAGCCGGGGGTTACCGGCGTGTCGTCGGGGGCGTCGCTTGGGGCGGTGGCGGTGCTCTACTGGAACCTCGATGCCTGGCACCCGCTGGTGCTGCCGCTCGGCGCCTTCTTCGCTGCAGCTGCGACCGTTGCCGTGGTGTATGGCATCGCCGCGGGGACGAACCGTTCATCAGTGGCGACGCTGGTCCTGGTAGGGCTCGCGATCAACGCGTTCCTGAGCGGCATTGTCAGTGCCTTTGTGGCGAATGCCCGGAACGAGCAGGAGATCCGGAGCATCATCTTCTGGCTCCAGGGCGGGCTCGAGGCACGGACGTGGGAACATGTCCGGCTTGCGCTGGCCCCGGTGCTGGTCGGCGTCGCCGGCCTCATCGCGGTTGGGCGCGACCTGAACCTGTTGCTCCTCGGCGATGACCTTGCGACGAGCGCCGGGGTAGCTGTGCGACCGGTTCGGTGGCTCATCCTGGGGCTGTGCGCGCTGGTGACCGGTGCGGCGGTGGCCGTAACCGGGGTCATCTCGTTCGTCGGCCTGGTGATTCCGCACGCCCTTCGTCTCGTCATCGGGACCGATAGCCGTGTCCTTCTGCCGGCAAGCGCGCTGGCGGGGGCTTCATTCCTCGTCATCTGCGACACGATTGCGCGGATGGCCTTCCAGCCGGTCACGCTCCAGGTAGGGGTCGTGACATCGCTCATCGGTGGTCCGCTCTTCCTGGCGCTGGTCATCCGGACCCGCAAGGAGTTTGCCCTGTGAGCGAACCCGTTCTGCTCGAGGCGCGGGAAGTTCGCGTGGCCTACGACGCGCGCGAAATCCTGAAGCGGCCGTCGCTCCAGGCCGCTGAGGGCGAGCTGATTGGCCTGGTCGGGCCGAACGGCGCGGGGAAATCCACGCTGCTGCGGGTGCTTGCAGGGCTGCTCTGGCCTTCTGACGGGTCGGTGTTCCTGGATGGGCGGCCGATGGCGGAGCTATCGCGCCGGGAGCGTTCACGGCTCATCGGTTACGTGCCGCAGGATGTCCGAATCGACTTCCCGCTGACGGCGGAGCAGGTCGTGCTGCTCGGCCGGCACCCGCACTCCCGTCGACTCTCGACGGATTCCGCCCACGACTACGCGCTGGCAGCGCTCGCGCTCGAGCGGGTGGGGATGGCGGCCTACCGTGACCGGAAGGTTTCGACGCTCTCGGGCGGCGAGCGCCAGCTGGTCATGCTGGCCCGTGCGCTGTGCGGCGAGCCGCGGGTGCTGCTCCTCGACGAGCCGGTCTCGGCGCTCGACCTGAAGCACCAGCTCCTGGCGCTGGCAATCGTACGGGAGACGGTGGACGAGGGAGCAGCCGGTGTTGTTGTCCTGCACGACCTGAACCTGGCGTCGCGGTTCTGCGACCGGGTGCTGGTGATGCACCAGGGCCAGATCAAGGCGGCCGGGTCGCCATCGGAGGTGCTCCGACCGTCGCTCCTGAGGGAGGCGTACGGCGTCGGCGTGGCGGTGCGGCACGATGATCTCATCGGCCGGCCGTCAGTCGTGGCGGTGCGCCATCGTCACAGCAAGCCGGTAGCGGTAACGGGAACCGAGGCCACGCTGCCTCGCGCACTCGGTGCGCTCTTCCGGACCGGCTGTATCGACGTCGTCGTGCTCGCACCGGCAGGCTCGGCGGCGGCGCTTTTTGCCGGGGAGCTCGGGCTGCGGGTGCACGACCCGAGCAGCGCGCTCCCGCCGGACCTTGCCGGCCTGACCGTCATTGCGGTCGGCGAACAGGCCATGCACCTGCCTGCCGGGGCGGGACCGGTCATGCGGGTCGACGGGCCGGACGCGCTCCTGGAGCTTCTCGACACCGTTCACAACCGCCCGGCCGAGTCGAGCGTCGATGCCTCGACTGGGGCGGCGTCTGACTTCGGGCGGGCCATTCTGCATCCAAAACTCGACCATTCAGAGGTGACACGATGACGCGATTTCGCAGGTTTATCCTCATGCCGGGTTTGATCGCCGCTGCCATGCTGCTCGTGGCCGCATGCGGCGGCGACGACGATGACACAGGGAGCGCCGAATCAGGCAGCCGGCCGAACCCAACCGCGACAGCGCCCCTGGCCGGTGCCGCTCCTTCGCCAACGGCGACTCCCGCATCGGCGTTCCCGGTAACGATTGAGCATGAAGGCCGCTCGGTAACGATTAAGGATCGGCCGAAGCGGATCGTCGCCCTTTCGAACGACGTGGCCGACATCGCGCTGCGGCTGGCCGGCCCGGAACGGGTCGCGGCGTTGCCCGCCTCGAACGGAACTCCTTCGCTCGCGGCCGGCGCGGCGATGGCCGGGAGTGTCGCGACGAAGTTGCCGCCGGGAACGAATCCGGAGCCGGAGCAGATCCTTTCGCTGAAGCCGGACCTCGTGCTCATCACGACGCGGCATGGCGGCGAGCAGGATGCTGCCAAGCTCCTCGAACAGGTGAACGTGCCGCTCCTCATCTTTGCCCACTGGGGGAAGCCGGAGGAGATTGCGGAGAACGTCCGGGTCATTGGGAAGGCCGTCGGCGAAGTTGAGAAGGCAGAGCAGCTCGTCAAGGAGATGGAGGCGGGCATGGAGCGGGTCAAGAAGGCCGTCTCCGGCGTGCAGACGAAGCCCCGCGTGGTCGCCTTCTCCGACCAGGCGAACCGTCCGTTCCTCATCGGAAAGTCGGGCGGCGGCATTACACCGACGCTGATTGCGATGGCCGGGGGTGAGCTGGTGGCCGACCAGGGAGGCCCGGCCCAAACCGAGCGGGTCGTGGCGCTGAACCCGGACGTCATCGTCATCATCGACGTCTGGGGCAAGGGGCTGGAAAACTACCGGAGCATTCTTGACGCACCCGCCATGCAGGCGCTGCCGGCGGTGAAGAACAACCGGATCATCGTTCTGCCCGCGTGGCAGGCCTTCCTGCCCACGGACCAGGTGTGGGTGGGGCTGGAGGCGCTGGCGAAGGCGCTCCACCCGGAGGCGTTCAGGTCGTGAGCAGGCATCTGCGCTGCGTGTTTTTCGGGTTCGATTCGCACCGGGCGCTGCCCGTGCGGGCGGGTGTGGAGAAGGCCCGGGAGCTGTACGGCCTGACGGTCGAGGCGGCCTGCTACGACCGGGAGGCGCTCCTGGAGCGATCTCTCGAGGAAGCCGCTGCACTGGCGCAAGCCGCCGATGCCGTGTTCGTGGCGAGCCTGGCGGACGATGCCTACCTGGAGCACGCGCGGGTGCTCGCTGCGAACTGCGAACGGTTTTATCCGAGCGCGCCGAACACCCTCGACATCGCGGGAATGGCCCGGGTTCCCGGTCTCCGGCTCGATGACCCGGCCGCCATGGGCGTGCTGGCGCAAGCAGCGGGCGCCATGGCCGCCGCGGGGAAGCCCGTCCCCCCATTCCCGGGGCTCATTGCGACAGTGCTGCCCCAGGTTGCCCACCTGCTCCCTGCGGAGCTGACCGCGGTCCGGTCGCTGGGACGGGTGCTGCAGGCGATGCTGAACCTTTCGCCGGAGAACGTGGCGCTGGCATTCGCCGCGATAGCTGCGGAGCAGGGATTCGACGGTATAGCGGACCCCGGGTGGCCGGAGGTTTTCCCGGCCTGCGGGTTCTGGCACCCCCGGGTTGGGCTCGCCGCCACCTGGGCCGAGTTCGAGGCGCGCCGCGCCGCCGTCACCGCGCCGCCGGCCGCTGCTGGCCGGGTGCTGCTCGTTGTCTTCTCGACGCAGGTGACATCGGGCAACCACGCCCATCTCGATGCGCTCATCGCGGCGCTCGAACGGGAAGGGCTGGACGTCGTGCCGTGGTTCGGCGCGCTCGATGCTGCCGGGCGCGTGGATGAGGTGCTCCAGGTCCCGGGCATCGACCTCGTTGTCAACGCCTCGGGGTTCACGCTGACCGGTACGCACGGGCAGCCAAACGTCGCCGGTGACGTCCAGCTCCTGAACGCCTGGGATGTCCCCCAGGTCAACGCGGTGCCGCTGCTTTTCCAGACGGTGGAGAGCTGGCGCGAGAACCCGATGGGCCTGGCGCCAATGGCGATGGCGATGCAGGTCGCGGTTCCGGAGCTCGAGGCAGCGCTGGCACCGAGGGTGTTGGCCGGGCGCACGGAGGAGGACGACCGCATGGAGGCGGTTGACGGGAACCTGCAGCGGATCGCGCGGCACGCACGGCGGCTGGTTGAACTCCGGAAGCGCCCGAACGCCGAGAAGCGGGTGGCGATCATCATCTTTTGTGTTCCACCCGACGGCGGAGCGGTCGGTACTGCTGCGTACCTCGACGTTTTCGCGTCACTGTACGCCTTGCTGGAGCGGTTGCGGGACGAAGGCTACACGGTAGAGGTTCCGGCCTCGGCGGAAGCGCTTCTTGAGACGCTCGTGAATGACGAGGCAGGCGCGAAGCGGACGGGCGTGGCCATCGCCGACTGGTACCCGGCAGCGGAGTACGTCCGGGCGGCGCCGGAGCTGGAGCGGGTGAGCCGGCAATGGGGCCCGGCCCCCGGGGACGTGGATACTGACGGGGTAGCGCTCGCGATCCGCGGGGCGGTCCTCGGCAACGTGGCGATCCTCGTGCAGCCGGACAACGGGGGATACAGCGACCCCATCGGGCTCCTGTACAGTGCCGACGCGAGTCCGAGCCACAGCTTCACGGCCCTGTATGACTGGGTCGCCCGCAAGTTCCGGGCAGACGTCATCCTGCATTTTGGGACGCACGGCGCGCTGGAATTCATGCCCGGGAAACAGGCGGGGCTTCTCGCGAGCGACTTCCCCGACGCGCTCATCGGGGATACGCCGCACATCTACTACTACTGCATGAACAACCCGGCAGAGGCCGCTATCGCGCGGAGGCGTTCAGCGTCCGAGATAGTGAGTTATCTAAGCCCGCCCGTGGCCCGGGCAGGCCTGTACGGTGCGCTCGAGGCCGCTCGTGACGCTCTCCTGGCAGCTCGGGAGGAGCCGGCGGATGCGCAGCGGCTCGCCGCCCTCCGGGCGGCTGTCGAGGCGGCTGGACTCGATACGGTCGTGCCTGCGACGGACAGCGAGGAACCGGGGAGATACCTGGAGCAGGTGTCGCGCGCGCTCGATGAACTGGAGCAAACCCTCATTCCGCTCGGGCTGCACGTCCTCGGGCGGGGCATCGCGCCGTCTGAAGCGATTGACATCTTGAGCGCCGCCTGCGAGTACCCGCTCAACGGCGAGAGTGGGCAGAGCCTGCTCGATGCGGTTACGGCGGTGACAGGGGATGAACGGGCTGCCCGCGAGGCCGTGGCCCAGCTGGCCGGTGCAATTGCCCGCGGCGAGCCGCCCCCGACCGGCAGCCCCTGGACGGAACTCGAGCCCGGATTTCTCGCCCGGTGGCACCGTTATCTTTCGGACCGACTCGGCCTGCTGGATGCCGGGAACGAACTTGACGGACTGGTGCGGGCGCTCTCGGGCCGCTACATCCCGCCGTCGCCAGGGGGCGACCCGGTGCGGGAGCCAGATGCGCTCCCGACGGGCCGCGGACTGGTTGCGCTCGACCCGTACCGGGTCCCGACGCTGCCGGCGATCGACGCAGGGACCCGACTGGCTGACGAGCTGGTGCAGGCAGCTCTGCGGGAAACGGGCAGCTACCCGGAAACCATCGGGGTCGTGCTGTGGGGGCTCGAAACCATCAAAGCCCGGGGTGAAGCGATCGCGCAGGTTTTGCGGCTGATCGGTGTCCGGCCCGCCGCGGACTCCTTTGGCCGGATGACACGATTCGAGATCGTCCCGCTGGATGAGCTGGGGCGGCCGCGCATCGATGTGCTGCTCACTGTCTCTGGCATCTTCCGCGACCTGTTCCTGCCTTCGACCGGACTGCTCGACCGGGCCTTCCGGGCGGTCGCCGAGCTGCCGGAGCCGCCGGAACTGAACTACGTCCGAAAGCACGTCCTGGAGACGGCGGAGCGGCTTGGCGTGAGCTTTGCGGAGGCATCGGCCCGGGTGTTCTCGCAGCGGGCAGGGCGGTACGGGACCGGCGTAAACGACGTGGTGCTCTCGTCGCAGTGGGAAGATGCCGACCAGCTGGCCGAGGTGTTCTCCGACTCGATGGCGTTCGCCTATGGGGAGCGCCATGCTTCGCGAACTCTACCGGCGGTATTCCGCGAGCTGCTCGGTACGGTGGAAACGACCTTCCAGAACGTTGATTCGACGGAGGTCTCGCTTTCGGACGTGGACCATTATTTCGAGTACCTCGGCGGCCTGACCAACGCAGCGCGGGCAGCGAGCGGGAGGGAGCCCGTGGCGCTGGTTGCGGACACGTTCCGGCGAGACGGGCGGGTTCGCACGCTGCGCGAGGCGCTCTGGCTGGAAACGAAGACGCGTCTCCTGAATCCGAAGTGGCGGGAGGCGCTGCTCGAGCATGGCTACAGCGGAGTCGCACAGGTCGCCACCCGCCTGGACAACACGTTCGGCTGGTCGGCGACGACTTCAGCGCTTGACGGGAGGCTCTTTACCGAGGTTGCGGAGACATATTTGCTCGACGACGAACTCCGGGAGCGGATGGCCCGGGAGAATCCCCTGGCTGTCCGCCGCATGGGCGAGCGGCTGATCGAGGCGGCGCGGCGCGGTACCTGGGATGCCCCAGCAGAGGTGCTCGAGCGTCTCGAAACGGCTGTCGCAGCTCTCGACGACGCCATCGAAGGGGTTGCTCTCCATGCAGGCTAGCGGCGGAGCGGAGGGAGTTTATTTTCCCTTTTCGGCGATTCTCGGGCAGGAGGAGCTGAAGCTGGGCCTGCTGCTGAATGCAGTCGACCCGCAAATCGGCGGATTGCTCGCACTCGGCGACCGGGGCACCGGGAAATCGACGACGGTGCGTGCCCTG
Source organism: Tepidiforma thermophila (assembly GCF_002563855.1). Lineage (NCBI taxonomy): Bacteria > Bacillati > Chloroflexota > Tepidiformia > Tepidiformales > Tepidiformaceae > Tepidiforma > Tepidiforma thermophila. The sequence goes on along the minus strand of NZ_PDJQ01000001.1, from coordinate 1,609,565 downwards.
GGCGAGATGTTGAGGCTGGCGAATATCGCCGCACCGGTCGTTACGCTGCCGCTGGGGGCGAGTGACGACCGTGTGCTTGGAGGACTCGACCTGGAAGCCGCGCTGGTGCGGGGCGAGAAGCGGTTCGCGCCAGGGCTGCTGGCCGAGGCGGACCAGGGCTTCCTGTACATCGACGAGGTCAACCTGCTCGACGACTACCTGGTGGACCTGCTGCTTGACGTTGCGGCCAGCGGGGTGAACCACGTGGAGCGGGACGGGCTGAGCGTGACGCACCCGGCGAGGTTTGTGCTGGTGGGCTCTGGAAACCCGGAGGAGGGCGACCTTCGCCCGCAGCTGGAGGACCGCTTCGGCCTGGCCACATGGGTGCGCACCATCACCGACCTGGAGACCCGGAGGGAGATCGTCCTTCGCCGGCTTGCGTTTACCGACGACCCCGTGGGCTTCGCTCAGCGGTTCCGAGAGGCGGAGCGCGAACTGGCAGAACGGGTGCGTCTCGCGCGGGAACGCGTCAGTACGGTTGCGCTTCCACCGCCGGCGCTGGAGGCGGTGGTCAATGTCGTCGTCAGTTCGGGTGCGACGGGGCACCGTGGCGAAATTGTGCTCGCCCGCGCGGCCCGGGCCCGGGCAGCCCTGGAGGGCAGGGAGGAGGCGGCGCCTGCAGACGTCGCAGCCGTGGCGGCAATGGCGCTGCGCCACCGGATGCGGCGTGAACCGTTCGACACCCCCGAAAGTGTCGACAATCGGCTCCGAGAGACCCTCGCTGCGCTGGGGCTGGCGGAGTGAATCCCGCCGATTGGGACGGCGGAGTCGACGAGGCCCTGGCGGTATTCGCGGCCGACCCTGAAGTTGGGCTGGTTTTGGCCGGGGATGCCTGGGGGTGCGAGCAGGCGTTCGCCGCGATTGGTCGCCGCCTGCAGGGCCGGAGGCGGATTGTGCGCGTGGGGCCGGCCGACACTCCCGAATCCCTCGCTGCGGTTGAGGTGACCGGCAGCGACCGCCTCGTTCGCGCTGCAGCCTGGGGAGAGCTTGACCCGGCCAGCGCGGCGCTGCTGCGGCGCGCCCCGGCGCTAGCGGTGGTCGGCTCGGTGCCTCCGGCCCTGGCGTCGCGGTGTGCCCTGGTCGTTGCTGTCCAGGTTCCGCAGGGGGCCGCCGCGGCCAATCTGGACGGCGAGAACCTCCGGCTGTCGGACGGCCCCGCCGGGACCGCGGCAGGGGCGTTGCTTTCCGCGGAAGAGGCAGCCAGGCTGGCGACCGCCATGGCCCGGGATTTCGGGCTTGCCGACCATGAGCTGGAGTACCGGGCAGCCCGGGCTGCCCTGGCCGCATCGAGGCTGGGCCTGGACCCGGCCTCGGTTCTCGCCCGGTGGGTCTTCGGCCCGCGTGCCGTGCCCGTCGAACCGCCGAGTCCGCCGCCAGCTGCGGACCGTCCGCAGGAATCGAGCGAAGGGGACGGGGCCCCCGAGGGCGCCGGGGACGCCGGCGAGACCGTCCTGCCGCCCGTCGATGCGCCGCCGCCGGAACGCGCCGCCTGGCCGCGGCGCCGAGCACGCCGCCAGCTTCCGGGGCGGCACGGGCCTCCGGCACCTGACCGGGCGCGCGGGCGTCCTGGCCGGACGCGCCCGTGGAACAGGGGAGCCCGGCCTGACGTGCCGGCGACGCTCGCGTTCGCGCTGCCGCGGATGGCGCTCCGGGGGTGGCGACCCGGCGAACCGCCGCGGCTTTGGCCCAGCGACCTTCGGCAGCGTGAACGGCGGCGACGTGCCGGGGTTCTGCAGATGATCGTGATCGATGCCTCGGGCAGCATGGCACACGAGGCGATTCGGCGAGCAAAAGGAGCAGCAATTGCCACGCTGCGCGGAGCTTATGTCGACCGGCGAACTGTCGCCGTCGTTGTTGCCCGCGGACGCTCGGCGTACCTCGACGTGCCCCCGACGCGCTCTACCGGGCGGGTGGCGGCAAGCCTTCGGCGCCTGCCGGCCGGTGGGGGAACGCCACTCGCGTCGGCATATCTGCTGGCGTGGCGGCTGGCCCGCCGGGCCGAGCCGGCGGCAGTCGAGGTGCTGGTGTTTACCGATGGCCGACCAAACGTGCCGCTGGAGCCGGGCGGCGACCCGGCGGAAGATGCCCGCAGGGCGCTCCGCGTGCTGGAGACAGCCGCTGCCCGCGTGCGAGTCGAGACGGTCAGGCGAGGGGTCCAGAAGGCGCGCGCCAGCTGAGATTTGGTATCATTTCGGCGTGAGCGCTCCGTTGAATTCACCTGCCCGGCAGTCCGACGTCGACCAGCTTCCGGGTGAGCGGCGGTTCATCAGCGCTGGCCGACCCGTTCGGGTACCGCCGGGGTTTGTAGCGATCGTCGAGCAGGGCGTTGTCCGGCTGGAAGTCATCCATGACGACGGGAGCAGCGCCATCATCGGTTTCGCGGGCCCTGGCGAAGGGCTGGTGCACCACGTTGACCGCTTCTGCCATGTGCACCCGGTTGCCCACGACGACGTGATGCTCGAGCTTGTGCCAATCGCCGCAGGTGACCGCGTGCAGGCGGCGCTTGCCGCGCGGCTCCACGCTTCGGAGGCGTGGCTGTCGATGCTTGCCCGCCACGGTGTGGCGGAGCGCCTGCGCGCGTTGCGACAGCTGTTGGGAAGCACCCCCGGGCTGGGCCTCCCCTTACTGAGGTCGCTCACTCGCGAGCAGCTGGCGATGGCGACGCTCAGTTCGCGCGCCAGCATTGCGCGGGCGCTGCGGGCGCTGCGCGATAGCGGGGGATGAGGGGGCAATTGCCCGGGGCGGTGTTCAGTACACGCCGGGGACGAGGCGCCAGCGGACGCGTGCGGCATAGGCGTCGTAGTCGCTGGTCGCGCGGAGCACGCGCTCTTCGGCCTGGATCCGGAGCACCTGGAAGACGACCACTGTTGCGAAGACGACGGCGTTCCACCACCAGAAGTTGGCCAGGAGGAAGCCCGCGAGGGTGATGTTGTGGCCGAGATAGATGGGGTGGCGGACAAGCCGGTAGGGCCCGACGGTCTTGAGCCCGCGGTTTGCGGCGACGATGCCGAAGCTTCGGCCGAGCGTCGCGAAGCTGACAATCACCCAGGTGAGCCCGACCACCTGCATCGCGATGCCGTAGCCTTCGAGCAGACCCCCGCTCGGGTGGGGACGGGAAGCGAGTGCGAACCAGCCGCCAATGGTGGCGATGACCCAGTCGTACACCCTCGGAGAGGTGTAGATGGGCCGGCGGCGGGTGAGGAAGATGCCGATGAGCAGGGCCTGCTCAATCGCGAAGAACGCGCTGGCAGCTGAGTGGCCTTCGAGGGCGGAGCGGCCGTGCGCGTAGAAGAAGAGGGCGCTTACCACGACCAGCGCTGCATCCTGTGCCATTGAAGCGCGACGTTTCCACGGTTCTGGTCGCCGGGGCGCAGAGGCCGCGAGCGGCTGGTCCATCGTTCATCTCCCTGTCGGTCCGCGTTTGGAGGGCCGTCATTTCCTAAGGTCGGCAGGGAGTCTCCCGGGGTGCAGGCTCCGGCCTCAAATGGCGCGAGGGGGGCGAAGCAGTTGCACGTGGGTGACGGGGCTTATGGCGGCGCGGAGACCCGTCGAAGTTGCGAGTAGCTCCACCGATGGTGGCGCCCCGCCGGAAGGCGACCGACGCGACGGCCAAACCCGCAAGGGGTTCGCGGAGGTTCGACGGAAGGCTCCGGGCCGGGCGGCCCGCAGGACGGACGCCGACTATCGAGGGCGAACACACCCGGGGCAGGGACCCCACAACGAGAGGTAGGAGAACCGACATGTCGAAGCTTCGCAATTGGGCCGTCAGCAAGGTCGCCGCGTGGCAGGCGCGCGACGAGGAAGGCCAGGGTCTCGCCGAATACGGCCTGATCCTCGCCCTCATCGCCATCGTCTGCATCGGCGCCCTCACGCTCCTCGGCGGCAACATCGCCAACGCGCTCAACAACGTCGCTGGCAGCATCTAGTTCGCAGGGCCGGTGACGCCGGCCGGCGACCAGCACAAGGGAAGGGGTGGGGCACGACGGTACCCCACCCCTTCTGCCATCAGGCAGGAGTCCGCGGAATGCTGAATGCGGCAGAAGAAACCAGGGACCAGGGAACGGTAGAGCCGGGCGCGCCCCGGCGTTCGGCTGTGCGGCGGCTACTGCGGCGGCTCCGCGAGACAGAGACCGGGCAGGCGCTGGTGGAGTTCACCATGATCCTGCCACTGTTCGTGCTCCTGTTCATGAGCATGGTGGAGTTCGGGCGGGCGTTCCATACGTGGCTGCTGATTACCAACGCAGCGCGCGAGGGTGCGCGGATTGCCGCCGTGCAGTCAGATCTTTCGACGGTGCAGAACCGGATTTATGACAGCTTCTGCGCGAACTATCCCAGCCAGTGCAACATCGACCCCACACGGGTGACGATCACGACAACGAATGTCCAGGGTTCGCGCGGATCGATGGTGCAGGTTGATGTGGCCTACGACTTCGAGTGGGTCACCCCGATCGGCGACATCGTGAACCTGGTTTCCGGCGGCACGCTTTCGGACCTGACAATCCGGTCGCATGCCTCCATGCGGCTCGAGTAATGACCGCTGCGCAGCAGAAGGGAGGAGGCGAGCCATGATGCGTTCGCTGATTCGCAGAGTTTTCGGGGAGGAGCGCGGGCAGGCATTGCCGCTGTTCGCGCTCTTCCTGCTCGTATTCCTCGGTTTCGTGGCGATGAGCATTGATGTCGGGCGGTACGTCTGGGCGCGGACGCAGATGCAGGCGGCGGTGGATGCGGCGGCGCTGGCCGCCGCGCAGAGCATGCCGAGCGAGACTGATGCCGCGGCTAAGGCAACTGAGTACTGGCTGGACAACAGCGGGTTCATCCGGAGCCAGGGCACGAATGTCCAATTTGCGGTGACGTACCCGGAGGGCAACAAGGCGGTCCGGGTCCAGGCGCGTGCAGATATCCCGACGTGGTTCGCTCGTCTCTTCGGGGTCGACCACTGGACCGTTTCGGCATCGGGCGATGCGGAATCGCAGGTGCTCGACATTGCCGTGGTCTTCGACATCTCCGGTTCGATGTGCTTCGACAGCTTCCGCCAGGTCGAGAATTCGGGGTCGTACATGATGAGCCCGGGCCGGCTGACGCCGGCAGGAGGGTTCGCGTTCCCGCGGCTTGCGGCGAACATCAACTCGACGCAGACGACGATCCCGCTGAACGACGTCCGGATTTTCGCGAGCACGAACGCGGCCACGAACCGAAGCAACTTCGGAACGACGTTCAACACGACGACGCCGTACTGGAAGGTTTCAGTCGGCTCGAACGCGACCTCCGTGCCCACATCCGCAAGCCTGCGGCCGGGGATCATCATGATCGATAACGAGCTGATGCGGATTACGGGCGTCAACACCAGCAACAACACGCTAACGGTTATCCGCGGCTACCGGAACGAGGCGACCGACACCAACACCGTTGCGACCTCGCACGCGGCAAACGCGGAGGTGTGGGCCAACCGCACCGGGTACAGCAGCACAAGCGATTACTGCCAGCTCGCGAGCTACTACACGCCGACGACAACGCAGAACGGGCCGCACCAGCCGTTCGATGCCGCGATCGATGCAGCAAAGTACTTCACGACGCTGTTCGACGAGCAGTACGACAAGATCGGCTCGGTGCGGTATTCGACGAGAGCAGCGATCAGCCAGAACCTGACGTCAAACTTCAGCGCGGTGCGTGACAGCCTGGATGCCATCCTCTGGCCGGCCGGGGCAACGAACATCCCGCACGGCATTGCTGTCGGGAGGCAGGTCCTGGACGGCCCGGGGAAACGCGCCAACGCTGTCCGCGTGCTCGTGCTGGTGACCGACGGCATCGCGAACACGTACTGCGGAAGCGCGACGTACAACCCGGCAAACTACAACTCGACGTCGTGTACGACAGGCAGCGGGATTCCCGCGGCCGAGGAGCACGCGCGCCGGGAAGCGCAACGGGCCCGGAACGGCGACATCATCATCTTCACGATCGGCCTCGGGAACGACCTGAACACGACGTTCCTGCAAGACATCGCCGCCATCGGCGGCGGCAAGTTCTACCACGCCCCGACAACCGCTCAGCTCGACGAGGCGTTCCAGGCGGTCGCCGAGCAGACACACATCGCGCTGGTCCGGTAGAGCCAACGCCGGATGCTCGAGCGACATCCCCGCCTCCATCGGCGGGGATGTCGCTTTCCCGGCGGATTCGTGCGGCGGTCTGTAGGTGAACCGTAAGGCCGCCGATATAGCAAGGGGAGGAGTGCTCACGTGAACAGATCGATTGCAGCAGCCACCAGCAGTTCGAGCCGGAATCGCGGCGTGCTCTTGCTCGCCTGCGCCTTCGGGCTCCTGAGCGCACTGCTCGTCTTTGCCTTCCTGAATGGACGCGGGGACGGGCAGGACCTGGACAGCCGGATTTTCGCAGGCGAGGGGGCTGAAACCGTCGTCGTCCTTACCCGGAACGTCGCCGTCGGGGAAAAAATCACCTCCGACATGCTGACCACGCGCACCATCCCTGCCGCGGCGCTCCTGCCGGGTCGGGTGAAGGACAGCGAGCTGTCATCGCTGGTCGGCAAGGTGGCAACGGCGCCGATGTACGCTGGCGAGCAGGTCATCGACGCGAAGGTCACCACGTACGTCGGGCAGGACACGCTGGCGTACAAGGTGCCGCAGGGGATGCGGGCAATTTCGCTCCAGGTGCCGCACGAGGCGTGGATTGCAGCCGGACTGCCGCAGCCGGGCGACCGTGTGGACATCCTCGGCATCACTACGCTGAGCAAAGTGGACCCCCTGACCGGCGAAGAGAAGCCGAACGTTGTCGCGGGGTACATCGCCCAGGACGTCGAAGTCCTGGCCATTGCGCAGGCGGTCGTCAAGACCGTGCCGAAGGTAGATGCCGGAGGAAGCGGCGCGGGCGACCCGGCAGCCACAGAGGCGTCTGCAACGACGTCCGGCGCGGTGAAGCAGGAAAACGCGACGTACGAGAAGGCGATCTCCATCACGCTGGCCCTGCCGCCGGACCTGGCAGCCAAGGTGGCGCTTATCGACGCGATGCGAGACGACGTGGGCCAGTACCGGATTCTGCCGCGACAGAAGGGTGATGCGGACCCAATTACGGGAAAGCAAGTGTGGACGTACGACGACCTGTTCCCGGTGCGGTGACGCGGCTGGGGTGAGTGCTCTGCGGGCGCGGCCTGGCCGCCGCGCCCGCGCCAGTATCAGATGACGAAGGCCCCTGGTGGTCGCCGGGGTGCAGACGGTGGAGGAAACGACGACGATGGCACGAGTACCGCAGCTTCTCGTGGTTGACCCCGACCGGGAGAGCTCGGCAGAGCTGGCGAAAACGCTGCAGATGCTGGGCTTCGGGATTCTCGGGACCGCCGGGTACGGTGTGGAGGCGTTCACGCTCTGCTTCCAGATGCGGCCCGACCTGGTGCTCATGCGGATCGAGGAGCCGCTGGTGCGCCCGGTACAAACGCTTTCGCGAATCAACGATGGGCTGCCCGACCTGCCGATCATCGTGTTCTCCACCGAAGCGAACATCCGCCTGATGCGGCAATCGATGGTGGGCGGGGCCTCGGACTACCTGGTTGAGCCGCTGGACCCAGAAGAGCTCGAAAGCTCGATCATGAAGGTGCTCGAGAAGAAGGAGCGGGAAATGATGCGCCGCCGCGGCGAGCTGGCCGACCCGGTCGCGCAGGGAACTATCATCACCGTCTTCGGGGCCAAGGGCGGCATCGGTAAGACGACGATTGCCTCGAACCTGGCGGTAGCGCTGGCAACGGAGGCGCACCAGACGGTGGCCCTGGTGGACATGGACACCCGGTTCGGGGATGTCGCCATCACGATGGATATCCCGGTTGAGCGGTCAATCGCCGACCTGGCCCGGAACCTCGACAACGTCGACCGGAACACGCTGCGGGAATATCTCGTCGAGCATGAGTCGGGCGTCCGGATTCTGCCGGCGCCGACCCGGCCGGCGGACTGGCGGAACCTGACGTCGGCGCACATCCGCGACGTCGTCGATGTTCTTTCGCAAACGCACGACTTCGTGATCCTGGATACGCCCGGGACATTCAACGAGATTGTGGCGGCGGCGATCGAGGTGGGGACGATGATCCTGCTCATCACGACACTCGACATGGCCAGCATCAAGGACACCGTCCTGGCGCTCGAGATGCTGCACGAGCGATTCGGAAATGACGATGAGCGGATCAAGGTGGTGCTGAACCGGGCCGGTGTCGACACGGGGGTCCGGGAGAAGGATGTTGAACGAACGCTGGACACAGCCCTGTGGTGGAAGATTCCGCAGGACAACGAGGTGGTGAAGGCGGCGCAGCTCGGTCGGCCGATTGTGCTGAGCCGGCCCAACAGCCGGGTTGCTGTGGAGATTCGCGAGATTGCACGGGCGCTCGCAGGGATCCGGGCGCGCTCGAAGGCGAAGAAGAGCGGCGGCCTCGGGAGCCTGTTCGGGGGCCTGTTCAAGAAGAGCGCGTAGGAGACCACGCACAGCGAGAGGATGAGCCATGCCGGATGACATTCGCGACCGACGAGCAGCTGGAGATGGCGAACGCCCGGCATTCGGCTGGGGCGCCCGCCGGCGAATCCTCCCGCCGGGCCAGTTCGGGGCACCGGCGCCGGAGGCGAAGGGGCCTGCCGGCCCGGGCGCGCCACCTCCAGGAAACCCCGAGGCTCTGAAACTCCGACCCTCGGGGCAGCTGGGACGGCCGACCACCGGTAAGCCGTGGGGACACATTGAACCGGCGGCACCGCCACCGCCGCCCCCGGGTATCCCGGGGCAGCAGCGCGGGGGCGCCATGCTGCGTCCCGCGGCCCCGGCTCCGCCGCCGCAGGATGCCGCGGCAGGGCCCGGCGGTGCGCTGCGGCCGGTCCGGCCCGTGCAGGTGGATGCGCCAGCCGGCCGCGCGGCGGGCGCCAATGCGGTCGCCGAGGCGACGAAAATCCGGCTGCATGAGCTGCTTATCGAAGAGCTCGAGCACGGTGCGCTGGAGGGACTGGCGCCGGAGCAGCAGCGGGAAGCGGTCATCAAGGCTGCGCGGGAGCTGCTCGTTCAGGAGGGACTGCAGCTCGGGGGGATGCCGCGCGACGAGCTGCTCGAGGCGGTAGCTGACGAAGCGCTCGGGCTGGGCCCCCTGGAGCCCCTGCTGCGTGACCCCTCCATCTCGGAAATCATGGTGAACGACATCGACAAGGTGTACTTCGAGCGGGAGGGCCGGATCTTCAGAAGCCCGGTGCGGTTCCGGGATAAGGCGCACGTGATGCGCATCATCGAGCGGATTGTGGCGCCATTGGGCCGGCGGATCGATGAATCGAGCCCGATGGTGGACGCCCGCCTGCCTGACGGTTCGCGCGTCAACATCACCATCCCGCCGGCCTCGCCGAAGGCTCCGACGATTACGATCCGGAAGTTCCGCGCCGACAAGATGCGGATGGCGGACCTGATCGCGGTCGGGGCGCTGAGCGAGCAGACCGCGGAGTTCCTGGCCATGTGCGTCCGGGCGCACCTGAACATCGTCATCAGCGGCGGGACGGGCACCGGCAAAACGACGTTCCTGAACGCGCTCTCGGCATTCATCCCGAACACGGAGCGCATCATCACCATCGAAGACCCGGCCGAACTCCGGCTGCAGCAGGACCACGTCATTACGCTCGAGGCGCGGCCAGCGAGCATCGAAGGGAAGAACCAGATCAAGCAGCGCGACCTGGTGCGCAACTGCCTGCGCATGCGGCCGGACCGGATCATCGTCGGCGAGGTGCGCGGCGAAGAGGCCTTCGACATGCTGCAGGCGATGAACACGGGTCACGACGGGTCGATTTCGACGATTCACGCGAACAACCCGCGCGAAGCCCTTTCCCGTCTCGAAAACATGGTGTTGATGGCGGGGATGGATTTGCCTTCGCGGGCGATTCGCGAGCAGATTGCCTCAGCTATTCACATCTTTGTCCAGCTGAGCCGCCTCCAGGACGGTTCCCGCAAGGTTACCCACGTGACCGAGGTCAGCGGCATGGAGGGCGACACGATCACGCTGCAGGACATCTTCCTGTTCAAGCTGGACCGCGTGGACGAGGACGGGAAAGTACACGGGTCGATGCGGCCCACCGGGATCCGGCCGGGGTTCGCGCACAAGTTCGCCATTGCCGGCATCGAACTGCCGAACAACCTGTTCGGCACCGGGGAAGGATGGTAGGCGGCATGCTGATTCTCGTGGCGCTTTCCACCGGGGCGTTCGCGACGCTCCTGGTTCTCTGGCTCTTCGGGTTCGGCGCCTCGAGCGTCGAAGCGTCGGCGCGGCTGAAGAAGCTGCGGGAGGTCGAAGCCCAGCTCCCGGCGGAGACCCGGGCACGGCTGCGGCGTCGGACTGCGGTCAATTTCGCGGGCATTACCCTCATCTCGGGGAACATCGCTGCGAACTGGTCGCGCGACCTGGAGCGGGCGGGGCTGACGCTGAACGCGAAGGAGTACTTCACCCTCCGGGTGGTCGTGTCCGTCCTGTTCGCCTTCATGGGCGTGGTGCTCCTTCCGCTGCCGATTCTCGGCCTGATGCTGGCGCCCATTGGCTGGTTCCTCGTCGGGTTCTGGTTGAAGCGCCGGATTTCCAGCCGCCTTCACAAGATGGAGGGGCAGCTGGTGGAGCTCCTCCAGATGCTCTCGAGCGGCTTGCGGGCAGGGTTCGGCCTGCTGCAGGCGATGGAGGCAGCCGCGGAGCAGATCCCGGCGCCACTGTCGGTAGAAATCCGGCGGACCCTTCGCGACACGGCGATGGGCGCCAGTGTGGAGCAGGCGCTCCAGGCGTTGAATGACCGGATCGGCAGTCCTGACTTCGACATCGTGATTACGGCAATCCTGATCCAGCGGAGCGTCGGCGGGAACCTGGCGGAGATTCTCGACAACGTGGCGCACACGATGCGTGAGCGGGAGCGGATAAAGGGGGAAATTCGCACGCTGACGTCGCAGCAGCGCCTCACGGGATACGTGATCGGCGGGATTCCGATCGCGCTCCTGGTCATCTTTTACATTATCAGCCCGGATTTCACGGGGCTGCTGTTCACTGACCCGCTTGGACGGCTGATGCTGATGGGAGCGTTTATCAGCGAGGTCATCGGCTACCTCATCATTCAGAAGATTGTGAACATCGAGGTGTAGCGCGATGGAGCTGCTCATTGCCTTCAGCACGTTTCTGTTCATCACGCTCATGACGTATGGGCTGCTCTATCGCTCGAGTGGGAACTCAGCGATGGACGTCCGGCTCGGGGGCCTTCGGTATACCCGGCCGGCCAAGGAGGCGCTGCCTGATCCCGAAGCAGCCTTTACCCAGCGCGTCATCAAACCGCTGGTCGCCAGCGTCAACCGGCAGATCAACGCGATTCTGCCGTCGTCCATCGAAGAGCGGGTCGAGATGGCGCTCGTGCAGGCGGGCCTTCGCATCAAACCCGGGCAGTTCATCGTGCTGGTCGCCATCTTTGCAGGGTTGCTGCCGCTGCTCGGGCTGGTGTACGCGATGAGCGCCGGGCTCGATGCACAGCGGACGCTGCTGGTGTTCGTCGTATTGAGCGGACTGGGGCTGTACGCGCCGCGGATCTTCCTCCTCGGCCGTATTCGGCGCCGCCAAAAGGAGATCTGGAAGTCGCTCCCGGACGCCTTCGACCTGATTACGGCATCGGTGGAGGCCGGCCTGGGTATCGACGCGGCGTTCACCAGGGTGATCGAGAAGGTGAAGGGGCCGTTCGCGGAGGAGCTGACCAGGACGATGCGCGAGGTGCAGATGGGGCGCGCCCGGCGGGACGCCTTCCTCGATATGGCCGACCGCACCGGCGTCGACGAACTGCGTCAGCTGGTCAACGCGATCGTCCAGGCCGAGGCGATGGGCATCTCCATCGGCAGCGTCATCCGGGTTCAGACCGGCGTCATCCGCACGAAGCGGCGGCAGCGAGCTGAGGAGGCTGCCTTCAAGGCGCCGATCAAGATGGTCTTCCCGCTCGTCTTCTTCATTTTCCCGGCAATCATGATCGTCATCGGCGGGCCAGCCATTATTCAGCTGAAGAACCTGTAGTCAGCCGAAGCGGTCGAACCAGAGCAGGACAATAACGGCCCCTGCTGCGAGGTAGGGGCCGTAGCTGTATGTTGCGCCCCTGCCCCGGAGCAGGATGAGCACCGCTGCGACGACGCCGGCGAGGAGGATGCCGATCAGCAGCGCCGTCATGACCGCGGGCCAGGCGGTCAGCAGCCCGATGAGGAGGATGAGCTTGGCATCGCCGATGCCGAAGGCCGTCTCGCGGGAGCGGGCAGCGGCCCCAGCGAGCCCGCCGAGAAGGAGGAGCAGCGCCGCGGCACCGAGACCGGCTGCTCCCCCGAGAAGCACGTCCCAGGTCGAGCGGTCCTGCCAGAGCGGGGCGGCAGCGAGCGCCGCCAGGATGCCCGGGTAGACCAGGAGGTTTGGGATGCGGCGCCGGTCGAAGTCGGTGGAGCTGACGGCGACCAAGAGCAGGCAAAAACCGGCGGTGAGGAACTGCTGGAAGCCGCCTGGACTTCCCGGGCGAAACGCGAGGGCCGCGACGAGAGCCCCGGCCGGAATCGTGAAGGCACGGAGCGCGAGGAGGCGGCCGCCGACCGCAGGGTCCTTGCGGAACCGGGGCTCGCGGTAGCAGCGATGCTGGACGGCCGGAAACCAGAAGCCGGCGACCGCACCGGCGAGCCCTGCAGCGAGCTGTGGGAGCCAGTCCACGGGCGGACTATGGGGGCTCCGTCACCTAGCGGCAATTGCCAGCAGGTATCAGGACGGGGGCGACTCGAGGTCGGCGCGGAGTTCGGCGAGGAGCTCGGGCGACACCTCGACGTAGGGGCCACCGAGCCGGTCGTTCCAGCGTGCTGCAAAGGCGAGGACATCGGCATCGGGCGCGGGGACTGTGCGGCGGGGAATGAGCGGAGAGGCGCCGCCGCCGAGCGCTTCGAAGGTGGTCTCCTCAAGCAGGACGGCAAGCGCATCCCGGAGGTGCTGCCGGGTGATGGCTGCATCCAGCCGAAAAGCGGCAAGGGACGACGCGGTAGAGAGGAGGTCGGCGAGACGGATGGAGGGCGGCTCGGGGGTCACGGCAGGTCAGTTGTCGGTGTCCTCGAGCTGGAGGTCGCGCTTGCGGCGCTGGCTGCCGGATTCGACAAATCGTTCGACCGCTCGGGCGAATTCAATGAGGTCGGAGGTGGACATGCTCTCCATCAGCCCAGCGGCGTATTCGCGCAGTTCTTCGCGCAGGGACTCAACCACGGCGCGGCCGCGGGGCTCGAGCCAGATACAGATGCTGCGGCGGTCGTTCGGGGCGACCTCGCGGCGGATGAACCCGCCGCGTTCGAGGCGTTCGAGCAGCGCGGACACCGATGGGCGCGTGACATAGAGCCGTTCTGCCAGCTCGGCATTGCTGAGGCCCTCCTGCTCGGAGAGGTGACCGAGCAGGCGGAGCTGGGTCACCGTGAGGTTTTCACGGTCCCAGAGGGTAAGGCGGATGGGGTCGAGCAGTGCACTCGCCCGGAAGAGCGCGGAGATGGCGCGTTCAAGTTCCGGGGGGCGGGGCTGTCGTTTCACGTGGCTCCTCCGGTTTTCGCGAATTCCGCCCGTGTCCCCGGCAGGATTCTGGAGGGAGCCGCGAGGACGTGCAAATGCCTGGATGCGATGGAGCGGTACCGGGGAAGTTCGCACGGCGCTAAGGATTCTGCTAGACTCGCGCGACACAGGGAGGTTTCGAATGAAGTTCGGGATTTTCTACGAGCACCAGCTGCCCCGGCCGTGGGACGACGGCGCGGAACTGAAGCTGTTCCAGGATGCGCTCGACCAGGTGGAGCTGGCGGACCGGCTGGGGATTGATTTCGCCTGGGAGGTGGAGCACCACTTCCTGGAGGAGTACTCGCACTCGTCCTGCCCGGAGGTGTTCCTGGCGGCGGCCAGCCAGCGGACCAAAAATATCCGGCTCGGGCACGGGATTAAGCTGATGCCGCCGAACTACAATCCGCCGGCCAGGATCGCTGAGGAGATTGCGACGCTCGACCTCGTCTCGAACGGTCGGGTGGAGTTTGGGACCGGCGAGTCGGCCTCGCGGGCGGAGCTGGAGGGGTTCAACATCAACCCGGCCGAGCGGCGGGCGATGTGGCTCGAGACGACCGAACAGGTCTGCAACATGATGGCGATGGACCCGTACCCGGGCTACCAGGGGAAGTACTTCTCGATGCCGGTGCGGAACGTGGTGCCGAAGCCGGTCCAGAAGCCGCACCCGCCGCTCTGGGTGGCGTGCTCGAACCGGGACACCATCCACCTTGCTGCGCAGCTTGGGATCGGTGCGCTGACGTTCGCCTTTGTCGACGCGGCAGAGGCAAAGAAGTGGGTGGACGACTACTACGAGACGTTCAAGCGGGAGTGCGTGCCGATCGGCCACACCGTGAACCCGAACATCGCCATGGTGACAAGCTTTTCGATTCACCATGACCGCGAGGAGGCGTTCCGCCGCGGCTTCGACGGCTTCAAGTTCTTCCAGTTCGGGCTCGGCCATCATTATGTCTTCGGGCACCACAAGCCGGGCCGGACCAACATCTGGGCGAACTACGAGAAGGTGAAGGCTGCGATGGGCGCCGAGCAGCTCGACTTCCTCGGCGGCGGCACGGACGGCATCGGGACGCCGGAGGACCTGCGCCAGCACCTGCGAAAGTTCGCCGATGCGGGGGTCGACCAGACGGTCTTCATCCAGCAGGGCGGGAAGAACCGGCACGAGCACATCTGCGAGGCCCTCGAACTGTTCGCCGCTGAAGTGATGCCGGAGTTCAAGGAAGAAGAGGAGCGCCGGCAGAAGCAGAAGATGGACGAGCTTGCCCCGTACATCGAGAAGGCGATGCAGCGCAAGCAGTGGATGCGCGAGCTGACCGATGACGAGATCCCAACGTACGCGGCGTACGGCGCCATGATTGCCGAGGTCGATACCTCGAACCTCGAAGGCGCGGCGCGGATCCGCGCGGAGCGCTGGAAGAAGATGCGCGAGGTGCTCGCGAAGGTCTAGAGGCAGCGCCGCGAATGGAAGGCTGGTGGCCCTTCCCGCCCCGGGAGGGCCACCGCGCTTTCCGGAATTGCCTCAACGAGGGCCGGCTCAGTCAGCGATATCGGGGGTCCGCTTTGGCGGGGGCGACCCGAGACCGCCCATCGGCGTGAGCTTCGACATATCGATGTCGAGCAGGTATGGGCCATCGGAGGCAAGCCCGCGTTCGAGAGCGGCGCGGAAGGCGGCTGGCGAATCGACCGCCTCGGCAGGAACCCCCATGCCCCGGGCGACCTGAACAAAGTCCGGCGTTGCGAGGTCGACCCCGAACTGGCGGCCCTCGAATGTGCGGGCCTCGATCGTGCGGAGGACGCCGTAGCCGTGGTCGTTGAAGACGCACACTACGACGGGCACGCGGTACTGCGCGGCGGTCGCGAGCTCGCCGATGTTCAGCATGAATCCCCCGTCGCCCTGGATAACGACTGCGGGCCGGCCGGCTCCGATGGCGGCGCCGATTGCGAGCGGCATGGCGGGCCCGATAGCGGCAGACGTCGGGTAGATGGACGTTCGCGGCGCAAGGATCGGGAGCAGGCGGTTGCCCCAGAGGTAGGCCGGGACGGTGGCGTCGCGCACGATGAGGGCGTCGCGGGGGGTAACCTCGCGGATGGCGTCCATGATGGCTGCGTAGTCGGGGCCGATTTCGCGTCGGATTTGGGCCCGAGCCGCCTCCTTCAGCTCGGCAGCCCTGGCAGCAAAGGCAGGCTCTACGCGGACACCAGCGAGGTCGCGGACCAGTGCGGCCAGCGCGAGGCGCGCATCGCCGACGACGGCGACGTCGGCAGTGTAGTTTCGGCCGATGACGCCCGGGTCGGCGTCGATGTGGATGAGCCGTCCTGGCCAGCGCAGCGACCAGTTGCGCGTCGCGCCGGCCTGGAAGCGGGTGCCGACGGCAAGGATGACGTCGGCCGTATCGAACAGCTCCTGGAGCGCCGGGTGGGCTGAGAGCGGGCCGAGCGCGAGGGGGTGGTCCTCCGGGATTGCCCCGCGCCCGTTCGCGGAAGTGACGACCGGCGCGCCGAGCGACTCGGCGAGCGTCTGGAGTTCGCCTTCTGCCCCGGACGCGAGAACGCCGCCGCCTGCCCAGATGAGGACCCGCCGGGCGCTGCGGAGGATGTCGGCAGCCCGGGCGAGGGCGTCGCGGCCGGGGCGGACCCGCGGCCAGCCCTCGATGTGGGGGATATCAACCTCGGCGCGGCCATACTGCAGGTCGATCGGGATTTCGACGGCACCGGGAGCGGGGCGGCCGGTTTGGATGTCGCGGGCCACGGCGATAATCGTCTCAGCGATCTCCTCGGTGCGGCGCACGCTTTCCGCGCGCCGGGTGACGGTCCGGAGCATGGGCAGCTGGGCTTCTGCTTCGTGGAGGAACCCCTTGCCCTTGCCGTAGTAGAGCGACTCGACCTGGCCGGTGATCAGGAGCACACGGCTCGAAGCGAACTGTGCTTCGTAAAGGCCGGTCATGGCGTTGGTGGTGCCGGGGCCGGTGCTGGCGATGGCCACGCCAAGCTTCCCGGTTGCGCGGGCGTAGCCATCGGCGGCGTGGACTGCGCCCTGTTCGTGGCGGACGGCGACCGGGGTGATGCCGCCAAGGCGGTGGATGGCATCGTAGATGGGAATGTTGTGGACGCTGACGATACCGAAGACGTGCTCGACGCCAAGGGCGCGCAGGGCTTCGTAAACGGCTTCGCCGCCGGTCATTTCGCGCACGGCTGCCTCCGGGGCACAGGTAGTGGCCCGGACGCTACCGGCGCCCGGGCGGGGGTGTCAACGCAGCAGTATCACCAGCGGAAGGCGCCGGCGCGCCAGTCGGCCTCATAGTACGGAGCCACATGCGTGCCGGGGGGAATGATGCGGTCGATGGCCTTCCGGTCCTCATCGGTGATGGTGACCTCAAGGGCGCCGAGGTTGTCCTCGAGCTGCTCCATGGTCCGCGGGCCGATGATCGGGCTGGTGACGCCGGGCTGGTGCATGCACCAGGCGAGCGCCAGCCGGGAGAGCGTTGTGCCCTTCTCACGAGCGAGCGTTTCGAGCGGCTCGATCACATCCCAGACCGCATCGTTCATTCGCCGGCGGTAGAGGGGGTTGGCATCGAGGTTGGCGTAGCGGCTGTCCTCGGGTGGGGGCGCGTCACGGCGGTATTTGCCCGTCAGGAGCCCTCCGGCGAGCGGGCTCCAGGGGATGATGCCGAAGCCGTACGCCTGGGCCATCGGCAGGAGTTCGCGTTCGATGCGGCGGTCGAGAAGGTTGTATGGGGGCTGCTCGCAGACGAACCGCTCGAGCCGGTACTCCTTGGCAACCCAGAGGCTTTCGACCAGCTGCCAGGCGGCGAAGGTGCTGCTGCCGATGTACCGCACCTTGCCGGAGCGGACGAGGTCATCGAGCGCGCGCAGGGTTTCATCAATCGGGACATCGGGCTGGGGTCGATGGACCTGGTAGAGGTCGATCCAGTCGGTCTTCAGGCGGCGGAGGCTGGCTTCGCACTGCTCGATGATGTGGCGCCGGGTATTCCCCATGGCGTTCGGGTCTTCGCCCATGCGGCCGTGGACCTTGGTTGCGAGGATGACCTGGCTGCGGCGGCCGTTGCGCTGGAGCGCTTCGCCAACGGCTTCTTCGCTGCGCCCCTGGTTGTAGACGTTGGCGGTATCGATGAAGTTGATGCCGGCATCGAGGGCGCGGTCGATGATGGCTGCCGAATCGGCGGGTGAGGTTTTGCCGCCGAACATCATGGCGCCAAGGCAGAGGGGGCTGACGCGAATGCCGGTCCGGCCGAGCGGTCGGTAGTCCACCTGGAACACCTCCGGGGAGTGCTGTGGGGGCAGCGTACGCGAAGCGCATCTGACCGGCAGCACCCGGGGTCCGGGGGAGGTGCAGTCGGGGGCGGACCGGCAGGTCAGCGTCCGGGCCGGTCTCTGCCCGTGCGTTCGACGAGGGCGCGGAAGAATTCGAGGCGTTCGGGCGTCACCTGCTCCGGCGCGAACCGCCACGTCCAGTTGCCTTCCGCGCGGCCGGGATGGTTCATGCGGTGGCTGCCATCAAGGGCAAGGAGGTCCTGCATCGGGATGATGGCGGTTTCGGCGACGCTTTCGAGGGCCGTGCGGACGAGGTCGTCGACGATGCGGGAGCCGTCGATGCCGAGTTCGCGGCGGACGTTGTCCCGCTCCCATTCGGGGAGGTTGGTCCACCAGCCGAGGGTGGTGTCGTTGTCGTGGGTGCCGGTGTAAACGACCTGGTTCTCACGGTGGTTCCGGGGCAGGTACGGGTTGTCGGGGTCGCCGCCGAAAGCGAACTGGAGGACAGCCATCCCGGGGTAGCCAAGCGCGTCGCGGAGCGCGCGGACGTCGTCGGTGATGATGCCCAGATCTTCAACGATGATGGGGGGGCGACCGAGGGCACCCTCAAGGGCGTCGAAGAGGGCACGGCCCGGGCCGGGCACCCAGCGGCCGTTGACGGCGGTCGGTTCGTCCGCGGGGATGTGCCAGGCTGCGACGAAGCCGCGGAAGTGGTCGACCCTGAGCGCATCGAAGAGGTCCAGGGCACGGCGGAAGCGGGAAATCCACCAGGCGTAGCCATCGGCGCGCATGGCATCCCAGTCGTAGAGCGGGTTGCCCCAGCGCTGCCCGGTGTCGCTGAAGGCATCGGGCGGGACTCCAGCGACGACGGCGGGGTTGCCGTCGGCATCGAGGAGGAAGAGGGGGCGGTGGGCCCAGTGGTCGGCGCTGTCGCGGTCGACGAAGATTGGCATATCGCCAATGAGCAGGATGCCCCGCTGCCGGGCAGCAGACCGGAGTTCCTGCCACTGGAGGTCGAAGACGTACTGCAGGAAGCGGTGGAACTCGACCTCGTCGGCGAGGGTGGTGCCGGGCGTCGGCCGCGAGGGCGGGTAATTTCGGTACTCGGCCGGCCACTCCCACCAGGGCTGGCCGGTGAGTTCACGCAGGGCTTCGAACAGGGCGTAGTCATCAAGCCACGGGTGGGCCGCGGCAAACTCGGCGAGGCGCGGCCTGCACCCCTCGGCGACGAAGCGTTCGAACGCTCGCCGGAGACGGGGGAGCCGCGCCGCCCGAAGACCCGCGAAGTCGACCCGGTTCGGGGTCCCGAAATTCGGAAGTTGCGCGTCTTCGGGTGTGAGCCAGCCGCGGCGGCCGAGCCATTCGAGGTCGATCAGGCGGTCGTCGCCGGCGAACGCAGAGCGGCCGGCGTAGGGCGAATCGTAGGGGCCCGGGGGGCAGACGGGCAGCATCTGCCAGGCGCGCGCGCCGGCCCGGCTGAGCAGGTCAAGGAAGCGATGAGCCGGTGCGCCGAGGGTGCCGGGGTGGGGGAGGGAGGTGGCGTGGAGCAGGATGCCTGCGAGACGCTGGCCCATCATTCCGGGAACGCCAGGCGCTCGAGTTCGGCCAGGGAGAGCCGGGCGACGCGGCGGCCGTGCTCAAGGAGTGCCGTCACATCGCCGCGGGCCTGCGCCGCTTCCAGCTGCGCGAAGGTGAAGGGCTCCCCGGGCACGGGGAAGTCGACGCCGGGCTGGTCCTCGACCACAAGGAACACGCCGGTGTTGGGGCCGCCCTTGTGGAGCTGGCCGGTCGAGTGGAGATACCGGGGGCCGAAGCCGACGGTCGTCGCCACGCGGAGGCGGTCGCGAAAGGCGTGGCGGGCGCGCTCGAGGCGGCCCGCGGTCGTCCGGTCGCGCGGAAGATAGGCGAGGATTGCGAGATAGTCGCCGGGGCGGATGCTCGCGAGGACGTCGGCGGGTGCCGGCGTCACGGGTTCTGGAGCAGCGCCTTCAAGGAGCCGGCGGGCAAGCCGCTTCGCTTCCTCAACGTTCGGCTGGTCGAAGGGGTTGATGCCGAGGATGTGCCCGGCGACGGCGGTGGCGAACTCCCAGCGGAAGAACTCGGCTGCAAGGTCGAGGGGGCCGATGGCAGGGAGCCTGACCACAGGGTGGCCGGAGGCTTCGAGTTCGTCGAGCCCATCGAGCGGGCCATACGCGACGAAGAGGCGGTCGTTGCCGTAGACCGACGGGGGACCGATCCGCTCGCCTTCGACGGGGAGGACGCCGCGGCCGTGCTTGCCGGTCGACTCGGCGACAAGCTGCTCGATCCAGTGGCCGAGACCTTCGACCTGCTGGGGCAGGAAGAGGGTGAGCTTGTCGCGGCCGGCGAGCGCAGCTTCCGTCACGACGGCCCCGAGCCAGGCGCCGGGGTTCGCGGCTGGGTCCGGGTCCTGGCAGGCGCGGGCGACCGGGCCGAGGCGCCCGAACATGCCGGGGATATCGACGCCGCAGAGGATGGCCGGGACCAGGCCGAAATACGACAGCGCGGAGAAGCGTCCGCCGATGTCGGGCGGGTTGAGGAAGAGCCGTTCGATACCGAGCCGGTGGGCCTCGGCCTCGAGGGGCGTGCCGGGGTCGGTAATGACGATGTAGCGGTGCGGGTCGGGGAGGCGTTCCCGGAAGAAGGCGAACTGGCTGCGGGTCTCAATCGTCGTGCCGGACTTGCTGGAGACAGCGATGACCGTGGCGGCGAGGTCGAGGCGTGCCAGGAGCGCGTCAAGCTGCCGCGGGTCGGTCGAATCGAGGAGCTCGAAGCGGAGTGCATCGGGCGAGGGTCCGAAGGCTGTTGCCATGACCTCGGGGGCGAGGCTGGAGCCGCCCATGCCGAGGAGGAGCAGGGTGGTGGCTCCTTCGGCCCGCAGCGTTTCCCGGAGGGCGGTGATGGCCGGGAGGCGGGCGAACATCTGCTGGTGGACCGTCAGCCATCCGAGCCGGTCGGCGCACTCGGCGGGTTCCGGCTGCCAGACGGTGTGGTCGCGCGCCCAGATGCGGTCGATGATGCGGTCGCGTGCGAGTACGCCAAGGCGGGCGTTGACGGCCGATTCCAGTGGGGCCGGGAGCATAACGCCTCCGGGGAGGTGGTGCTCCCTAACGATAGCGGAGGCGAGATGAACGGGCAGGGCGCGCGATGGGCAGGATGACCTGCTCGCCAGCCACAACGGCGCGCTCGCGGGGAACGACACCGGTACGCGGCGGCAGACGGTGCGGCAGCGGACGCGGCTTCCGGTAGGGGAGCGGCTCGGCCGATGCGTACATTCCATGAGCACGTTACGACAGGTCCGGAGAGAAAACTCGGGCCGAGCGGTGACAGGCACGGGACGGAGCGGTGACAGGCCGGGGGCTGCTCCACCGGGGAAACGCCGGGGGCGGAGCCATGGCGATATCCGGGTTTCTCTGGAGTGCACAGGAGGTCCGGGTCTGCCGACTATCACAACAGGCGGCCGACTCCGCAAAGGTGCACGGCAGGGCCGGGGGACGTGGCGATGCAGCAGCACATCCGCATCTGTCAGCACTGCGGGACGCCGTACGACTGGCGCCGCTCGCCGAGTGCGTTTCTGAAGATGACCTATTGCGGCAGCCTGTGCGAGAAGGCGGACCTCGGCTTCACGATTGAGACGCTGCTCCGCGATTTCGAGTACGTACGAGGAGAGTGGCGGGCGCTCCTCGCCGCGTAACCGGCCAACGAGCCCGGCGGCATCCCCGGGAGGAGGGAGGTAAGCGAGGCCACCGGGTCGCTTTACGAAACGGACTCGGGGCCCCTACGCTGGATCTCGGAAGGCAGCCGACCAGCGAGGCGGCGAAGCCAGCAGAGGAGGCACACCAATGGATACGCCCATCGGACCCGGCCCGACCGGGATGAACCTGAACAACATCCGCGTTTGCGCACGGTGCGGCCTCCGCTATGACTGGCGGAAGTCGCCGAGCGGCATGAAGATGACGTACTGCTCGTCGCTCTGTGAAAAGGCGGACCTCGGCTTCACGGTCGAGGCGCTCATCCGCTGGGAGCGCGAGCCGACGGAAAAGGAGCCGGTGGCGCCCGCCGGGGAGTGACCGTCGGCAGGTTGGAAGCAGCACGCGGACCCGGCGCTTTCGCCGGGCCCGTTGTCGTCCGGGGAGGCGCTGCGAGCTGGCTATTCGAGCGTGAGCGGCGTGTCGTCACGATTGGCCCAGTCGCGCATCGAGCCGTCGTACACCCGGATGTTGTCGAAGCCGACCAGTGACATCGCGAAGGCAGCGTGGGCGGCGCGGATGCCGCCCTGGCAGTAGGTGATGGTGGTGCGGTCGCGGGAGAAGCCGGCCTCGGCGAGGAGCCGGTCAATCTCCTCGGCCGGGAGGAAGCGGCGGAGGTCGCCTTTCTCGACGAAGTTGAGCCACTCGAGGTGCTTTGCGCCGGGGACGCGTCCGACGCGGCGGTTGCCGCGGTCATTGGTGCCGTTCCATTCCTCGTCGGTCCGGGCGTCGAGGATTTGGCAGGAAGGGTCGCCGATGTGGGCCTTCAGGTACTCAGCATCAGCGATGAGGTCGGGATTGGGGCGGGCCACGAACGTCGCAGGCGCAGGGCGGGCGGCGTGGAAGGTGATTGGACGGCCTTCGGTCAGCCAACGGTGCCAGCCGCCGTTCAGCACCCGCACCTTCGTATGGCCATAGTAGTTGAGGACCCACCACATCCGCGCAGCGAGGAGGGCGTTGTTGTCGTCGTAGGGCACGACGAGGGTGTCGTTGGAGACGCCGAGGCGGCCCATGAGCGCTTCGAATTCTGCCGGGGGCATGACAAAGGTGCCGTGGTCCGTGCCCGGCGGGCCGGACTCCTTCAGGTAATAGTGGACCGGGAGGTGGACCGCTCCGGGTATGTGGGCGCGGCGGTAGGCTTCGAAAACGGCGCAGTCGATGACGCGCACGCCGGGGTCGTCGAGGTGGTCGATGAGCCAGTCGGGCTCAACAAGGAGCTCGGGACGGGCGTATCCCATGGCAGTCCTCCGGTGGCGATGCCCCGGAGTCTACGCTGGCGGTGCGCCGTTCGTCAGGGCGGCGTGGGCGTCGGCGTGGGCGTGACCTGGTTGTTCGGAGCGCCGCCGAAGGGGGTCGGCGTCGCCCCGGGGAAGGGAAGCCCGGACTTTCGAACGTTGATGTACACGACGAGCGAGAGGCCCTTGCCGTCGTTGGTTGAGAGACGGAGGGTGTAGACCCCATCTTCGAGGTCCGCGATGCGGATGGTGCCGAGGGGGCCGTTCTCCACTTTGGTCGTACCTTCCCCGATGGTTGTCCACTCGGTCGGGGTCGAGGATTTGCCGAGCTCGAGCTTCCAGTTCTTGAGGTTCGGGGGATTGACGGTGCCAAGAACCTCGGTGTCAGCGGAAATGGTTCGGCCGGTGGTGATGTTGTTGATGGCGATGGCGGCCAGGCCGGTGCTCTTTTCCTTCGGTGCAATCGGGATGTTGCGCTTCTGAGCGAGTTCCTCGGCGAGTTCGGGCTTGAACGCAGGCAGTTTGACGAACTTCTGCACCTTGCGGAACTCGGCGGGTGTCTGTTCAGTGGCGAGGAGCCCGTTCCGGCTGTCTATCTCCTTCTCTTCGCACTGGGATTCGTAGGTAACGTCGGTGCGGACCCAGGCCACGACCACCTGGTCGCAATACTTGAAGTCGGGGCCCAGGTTGCGGTCGGTGGCCGGGGTCGGGAAATCGCGCTGGGCGACGTTCCGCGGCTGGAGGTCGGAAAAGCCTTTGCCGATGTCGGGCACGCCGCGGGCAGCGAGGGCCTCGTGGTAGTAGCCCATCCAGTTCTTCCAGAGGCGGACGGTGGTGTTTGCTGCCGCAAACTGGCGGTCGTTGACGAGCTCGTTCGTGGCGTTGCCGACCCAGACGGCCGTGGCCGCGTGGCGGGAGTAGCCGGTCATCCAGGTTTCGAGGGTATCAGCGGCAGAGGCCGGGCCCTGCTGGGTACCGGTCTTGACGCCGGAGGGGATGCGCTGGCCATTGGCGAAGAAGTCGAGGCCGAGGTCGTTATTGCTTCCGCCGCACCCCCAGATGATGAAGCGGGCGGTGCAGTCGGACATGATGGTGTGAAGGAGCCAGACGGAGCCGGCATCGACGACCTGGCGGGTTTCGGGTTCGCCCTGGCGGAAGATGACGTTGCCGTCCTTGTCACGGACTTCGAGGATGACGACGGGATCGAGTTCGCGGGTACCCTCGATACGGAGGTAGCCCTTCTCGAACTGCAGCTTCTGCTCGAGCGCCAGTTCGTAGTTCGCACCGGTGTCGAGGGCGGTGCTCTTCAGGTCGCTGACCTTGACGTAGCGGGCGAGGGTCGGGACGCCGACCATCTTTCCCATGTTGGCGATGGTGGCATCCATGTAGGCCATGTCGATGGCGCGGATGTTCGCGCCGCCCGTGGCGATGGAGGCGCCGTAGGTGACATCTGGGTGCGAACGGAAGGTCGGGTCGAAGCGCTGTTCCAGGGTGGTGATGCCGAGCGCTTTTGCGATTTTGATGACATTGTCGACGCCGGCCTCCTGGGCGGCACGGAAGGCGGGGACGTTCTGTGAGCCGCCGAGGGCGGCCCGTGCTGAGATGAGGCCCTCGCTCTTTTCGGCATCGCGGCGGGGGTTTTCGATAGCGGTGCCCTCGACCGTGAGCGGGCTGGTGTCCCAAAAGATGCTCATCGGGGCTTTGTTCAGGACGTCGAACCAGGCGAGATAGACGGCGGGCTTGAAGGACGAACCCGGCTGGTTGATTTCGTTGAGCTGGTCGATTTCGCCGGCGACGCGCCGGTCGGAGCGGTAGGAGGGATCGCGGTTCGGGGCGTAGACGATGACCTGGCCGGTCGAGGGTTCGATGGTGACGATGGCGGCGTTATGGCACTCGCAGCCGGCTTCGAGACCGGCGGCGATGAACCCGCGTGCCATTTCCATCGCCTTCGCCGTGAGCTCCCAGTCAAGCGTCGTCGTGACCCTGTAGCCGGCCATGTGGACACTGGACTTGCAATCGGAAGCGGGCGGGAGTTTGGGCAGAATGCCGGCCTCGCACATGCGGACGAGCCGGGGCTCGACCTGGTTATCGACGAAGGCCTCGGCCCGCTGGGGATTGGAGCCGAGATAGACGCGCACCTCCTCAGCCTTCGCGGCGGCGGCCTGCTCAGGGGTGATACGGCCGTGGCGGACCATCAGGTCGAGCACGTCCTCCTGGCGCGCCTTTGCTTCTCCGCCGACGATTGCGCGCCCCAGTTCGTCGGTGATGCACTCGCCACGGTCGTCCTTGACGCAGTTGAGCCGCGGATGGTAGGCGGTGGGGGCCTGCGGAATGCCGGCAAGGAGGGCGGCTTCGGCGAGGGTGAGCTCTTTGGCGGGCTTGCGGAAGTAGCCCTGGGCGGCAGCTTCGACGCCGATGTAGCGGTCGGCGTAGCTGATCTGGTTGAGGTACCAGGTGAGGATCTGCTCCTTCGTGTAGTCCCGTTCGAGTTCGATGGCGTAGGCGATTTCGCGGAGCTTACGGTCGAGGGTGCGTTCGGCGGTCACGCACGCGTTCCGGTTGTCGCCGTCCTCGGCGACCGAGGGGCAGATATAGACGTTTTTGATGAGCTGCTGGGTGATGGAGGAGCCACCCGTGCCGGCGCCAAAGTCGTTGAGGATGTAGTTCTCATAGGCTGCCCGGATGAGGCCGCGGAGATTGACTCCGGGGTGTGTCCAGAACGCATTGTCTTCGGTGGAGACGGTGGCCTCGATCATCCAGGGCGAAATCTGGTCGAGCGTGACCGGGTTGAGGAGCTGGGCATTTGGGTTGGAAAGCGTGGCCAGCAGGACGCCGTTTTCGGGGCCGCCGCGGTCATAGATTTCCGTTGGGACTGATGAAACTTCGAGCAGCTTCTGCTCGATGGGAACGTAGTCTTTCGCGTAGGAGTTGTAGATGGTGAAGAGCGCGCCGAGCCCGGCCGCGGCGCAGACAGCGCCGAAGCCGATGAGCGCGAGGAGCGCGATGATGATGGGGCGCGCGCGGCTCCCGTCGCCCCGGCGGCGCTCACGGAGGCGGCGGCGCACAACGATGCTGTTCATCGCGAGGCACCCCCTGCGGGGAGGAGGCAGATGCCCTGCATCGCACCCGAGGGTAACAGACGGCCGGGGCTGACAACACGGGCGCGGGTAAGGACCGCTTCCCCTATCCTTGACGGCATGGCGCTCACCCGTGACGACGTGCTGCATATCGCCCGGCTCGCCCGCATCGCGCTCAGCGATGACGAGGTTGAGCGGTTCCGGGCACAGCTCTCCGGCATTCTCGACCATTTCGCGGCGCTGGCCGCGGTCGACACCGATGGAGTGGAGCCGACCGCCCACCCGTTGCCGCTGGCGAATGTGATGCGCGAGGACGTCATCGAGCCCTCCCTCCCGCGCGACGACGTGCTGGCCAACGCGCCCCTGACCGAAGATGGTTACATCCGTGTTCGGGCGGTGCTGGAATGAGCGAGCTGTGGAGGCTGACCGCCCACGAAGCACACGAGGGGCTGCGCCGACGGGAGTTCACGAGCGTGGAGCTCACAGAGTCGGTGCTGGAGCGGGTGGCCCGGGTCGAGCCGACCATCAACGCGTACATCACGCTCACCGCTGAGCTGGCGCTCGAGCAGGCGCGGGAAGCGGACGCAAAGCTGGCAGCGGGGACCGCCACGCCGCTCACGGGCATCCCGGTCGGGGTGAAGGACCTGATCGTCACGAAAGGGGTGCGGACGACGGCGGGTTCGAAGATGCTCGAAAACTTCATCCCGCCATATGACAGCCACGTCTACGAGAACTTACGCCGGGCCGGCGCGGTGATGATCGGCAAGTGCAACATGGACGAGTTCGCCATGGGCTCGTCGACCGAGCACTCCGCCTTCGGGCCCACGCGCAACCCCTGGAACCCGGAGCTGGTGCCGGGCGGCTCGTCCGGGGGGTCGGCAGCCGCGGTGGCGGCCGGCGAATGCCTCGTCGCGCTCGGCAGCGATACCGGCGGGTCGATTCGGCAGCCGGCGGCGCTCTGCGGACAGGTGGGGCTGGACCCAACCTACGGCCGCGTCAGTCGGTACGGGATTATCGCGTTCGGGAGTTCGCTGGACCAGGTCGGGCCTATCGGGCGGGACGTAGAGGACGTGGCGACGATGCTCGACTGCATCGGGGGCCACGACCCGCGCGACAGCACGACCAACCCGGAGCCGATGCCGGACCTCCGCCACTATCTCGGCCGGGATATCCGGGGCATCCGCATCGGGGTGCCGAAGGAGTACTTCATCAGCGGGATGGAGCCCGGGGTCGCTGCGCGGATCGAGGAGGCGCTGGCGCTCTTTGAATCGCTCGGCGCGGTTGTGGACCGGGAGGTTTCGCTGCCGAGCACCGAGCATGCCCTTGCTGTGTACTACCTCATCGCCCCGAGCGAGGCGTCGGCGAACCTGGCGCGGTACGACGGGGTGAAGTACGGGTTCAGCGACCGCTCGGCACCGACGATGTGGGAGAACATGGAGCAGACCCGCGCGAAGGGCTTCGGCAACGAGGTGAAGCGGCGGATCATGCTCGGCACCTACGCGCTCAGCGCGGGGTACTACGACGCGTACTACCTGAAGGCGCAGAAGGTCCGGACGATCATCAGCCGGGAGTTTGCAGAGGCGTTCCAGAAGTTCGACGTGCTGGTGACGCCGACGTCTCCGACCGTCGCCTTTCGGCTCGGCGCCAAGGTGGACGACCCGTTTGCGATGTACCTCAACGACATCTACACCCTTCCGGCCTCGGTAGCGGGACTGCCGGCAATCAGCGTGCCGTGCGGGTTCAGCGACGGCCTGCCGGTCGGCATGCAAATCATCGGGAATTTCTTCGATGAAGGCCGCATCCTGCAGGTGGCCCATGCATATGAGCAGGCATCGGGCTACCGGAACCTGCTGGCGCCGGTGGACTGAACGCGACGGACCCGCGACCCCGGGTGAAGCGGCTGCGGGGCCGCGGTGCTGGCTGCGGGCCCCGATACGGGCCGCGTGCGAGGGCCGCTGATGCTGCGGGCGGGGATGGCAATGACCGCGGCCGGCGCAGCTGCAGGCGCGCTGGACCCTGCCGGCCTCGGGTGGCTGGGGTGGACGGCTGCGGGGCTGGGATTGGTCGTGGCGCTCTACGGTCTCGCCCGCCGGGCGCAGAGGCGGTCCTTTTCCCGAACCCTGGAGAGCCTGCGGGCACTGCCACCCGGGGCGTTTGAAGAACGGGTCGCGGCCTGGCTGCGCCGTGGCCGGTGGGAGGTCGAGGTGGTTGGCGGCCCGGGCGACGGCGGTGTGGACCTCCTGGCCCGGAAGGGGTCCTCCGTAGCCGCCGTACAGTGCAAGCGGCTGGCGGGCGACGCAGCGGTGAGCGCAGGCGTGGTGCGCGAGCTCTATGGGGCAGCTGTCGCCGCGAGAGCCACCCTGGCGGTACTGGTCACGACCGGCCGGGTCTCACCGGCCGCGCGGCAGTGGGCTGCCGAGCGAGACGGCGAACCGCGGCTGGTGCTGATCGATGGCGAGGCTGCCGCAGCAGCGGCCCGGACCGGCAGGCTGCGGCTTTGAGGCATGGCTAGAGGGGCGGCTCCCGGCGATGCCAGTCGGTGGCGCACTCGTAGGAAAATGCGGCCCGGATAAGCGTGGGTTCGTCGAACGGGCGGGCGGCGAGCTGGAGGCCGATGGGAAGGCCTTCGCTGGAGAAGCCGCAGGGGATGCTGATGGCGGGCACGCCTGCGAGGTTGAACGGCATCGTCAGGGAGGCGAAGGCCGCGCCGGTGCTGAGCTGGACGCCCTCCACCTCGACCGGGTCCTCGCCGATGCGTGAGGCCGGGCGCATGGTCGTCGGCGCGGCGAGGAGGTCGACCGACTGGAGCACGCGCCGCACCCCTTCTTTGATGCGGTAGCTGTCGAGGTAGGCGGTCGCAAGGTCGAGGGGCTCCGGCAGCGGCTGAAGGAGGATGTTCCGGAGCTCTTCGCTGTATGCCTCCGGATGCTGTTCGAGATATGGCGCGTGGTAGAGGCGGCCTTCGACGTTCACCAGGCGCCAGGCAGAGATGACCTGCTCGCGGGTGAAGCCGGAGTCGACGTCCTCAACGACGGCGCCGAGCGAGCGGAAGGTTTCCAGGGCCTCTTCGACGGCGACCAGGACTTCGGGGTCGAGCAGGCCGAAGAACTGGTCGCGCGGGACGCCGATCCGCAGGCCGCGGACGTCGGGAACGAGCGCCGCGCGGTAGTCGGGCACCGGCACGGGCACGGTGGCGAAGTCGTCGGGGTCGTAGCCGGCGATCGCCCGGAGGAGGAGAGCGGCGTCTTCCACCGTGCGGGCGATGGGACCGGCGTGGTCGAACTGCCAGGACATGGGGATGATACCGGCCCGGCTTACCCGGCCGAATGTCGGTTTGAGCCCGACACACCCGCAGAGGGCGGCAGGAATGCGGATGCTCCCGCCGGTGTCGGTCCCAAGGGTGCCGAGCGCAAGGCGGGCAGCGATGGCGGCCCCGGAGCCGCCGCTCGAGCCGCCGGGTATGCGTTCCGGATCCCACGGGTTGCGGGTCGGGCCGGTGTGGGGGTTGTTGGTGGTGGTGCCCCAGGCGAATTCGTGGGTGTTGGTCTTCCCGAGCAGGACCGCGCCAGCCTCGCGCAGCATAGCGGCCGCGGCTGCATCGCGTTCCGGGATACGGCCGCGGAGGACGGCCGAGCCGGCAGCCGTTTCGATGCCGGCGGTGTCGTAGAGGTCTTTGAGTCCGACGGGGATGCCATGGAGCGGGCCGCGGTAGATGCCGGCCTGCAGCTCTTCCTCCGCGCGGGCAGCGTCGGCCTGGGCCCGCTCGGCTGTCACCAGGACGAAGGCGTTGAGCCGGGGATTGAGCCGCTCGATACGTTCGAGGCAGGCACGGGTGAGCTCGGTGGGGGAGAGTTCGCGGCGCTGGATAGCGCGGGCGGCCTCGGCGATGGTCAGGCTGGCTGGGTCGGTCATCGGCGCAAACCTGCAGTTGGGGAATGGGGCCTGTCAATCAGGCTTCGAGGTAGCCGTGGCGGGCGAGCCACTGGAGGGCGGCGGCAAGGGCGACCCTTGCGGTGGCGAAGGATACGCCGGCGGCGCGAACGGCGTCATCCCGTGCGGCGGGTGCCAGTTCTTCGACAATGAGGCGGGCGAGCTGGTCGTGGTCGCGGGTGCCGTCCAGGTAGGGAAGCAGCGCGAGCGGAAGGGGCGGCACCTCGTGGACGGCGTGGGTGAGGGCCACGGGCATGGTGCCTTCGCGGGCGGCCTGGTGGCGGGCCATGGCGAATGCCCGGGGCCGCGGACCAGGGCGGGAAACCGGGCTGGCCGGTTCGACTTCGAGCTGGAGGCCGCCGTGGAAGAACAGCCTCAGCAGCTTCGGGGCTGTGCGCTCCCAGAAGCGGCGCGGGTCGACCGCTGCGGCGAGCTCTTCGGCGGGGACGGCAGCCGGGCGGCGGTCGGCGAGGTAGCGAACGGCTTCAAGGAGGTCGGGGTCGCGCAGGGCGAGGATGCCACCGGGGTGGGCAAGCTTGGGCAACGCAGGGTCGAACCGCTCCTCGCCGGGGCCGATGAAGTCGCCGAGCAGGCGGAGACTCAGCCCGCGTAGGGCATCCGGACGCGGAGGCCGGACGAGCTGGATGCCCTCGCTGCACAGCAGGGACTCCCGGAAGGTGCGGCCGTGGACGAAGTCGAGGAGCTGCTCCCGCTCGATGTGCCCCCGTGCGAGGGATGCGAACTCCCGGGCGATGCCGGGAGCGAGGTCGGGCAGGGCCATCCGGAGGGGCCATGCGTCGCCGAGGTACTGGAGCCCGGCAGCGGCAGCGTGGCCGACGAAGTCGGCGAAGAACACCGGGGTGTTTGTCGGCTCGAGGTGCTCGTGGGCGACATAGTCATCGGGGCGGTCGGCGATGAAGTCGAGCTCACGGGCAAGTACGCGGGCATAGAGGGGGCCGCCGGGCAGTCGCGCTTCGAGGTCGAGCGAGGTGCGGACCACAATCTCGGCCATCGCCCGGGCATGAGCGACGAGACGGTCGGGCGGGGCATCGAGGTTGCGGGTTGCGAAAACCATCAACTCGCGGAGGGGCTGGCGCAGGAACCACCCCGGGTAGCAGTTGTAGCTGACGAAGGCGATGCCGTTCGGCGCGAGGAGTTCCCGGCAAAGTGTGAGGAGGCGGTCGCGGACCGGGGCTTCGACCCACGAGTAGACACCGTGGGCGATGATGTAGTCGAACGTTCCCAGCTCCGGGCCGACCTCCAGGATGTCGCGGAGGTCGAACCGCACGTCTTGGAGGCCGAGGTCGGCGGCGACCTGGCGGGCGAACTCGACCTGGCGGGGCGCGTTATCGATGCCGATGCAGGCAGCGCCCGGGAGACCGGCGGCGATGGCGTTGAGGTTTTCGCCGATGGCGGAACCGAACTCGAGGATGCGGGCAGAGGCGACGGGCGGGGTATCGAGGCCGAAGAGCCGGCCAATCGCGGCGAGACGCCGGGGGTGGGAGGCTTCGACGGCGGTACCCTCGTAGGGGATGGCGTCGTAGCTGATGACTGGCACCTCGACGACCAGTGTACGCAGGCCGGGAACCGGGACGCGAGACGGGCAAGAATCGGGGAACGCCCGGTATTGACGTTATGAACGGGAGCCGGGAGAGTTAGGGGGCATGGTTCACGCCACGACGCTCGCCGCGCTCCTTGCTGCTGCCGCCGCTGCGGCTGCGCGTGCGCGCCGGTAACGGGTGGCGGTCAGGCCAGCACGTCGAGAACAACCGCAGGAAGGCCGCCCCCGGGCGGCCTTCTCCGATATGGAAGGCTGGCGGGGGCAAGGAGGAGCAGTCGACTATGACCGCTGAGACCGGCACCCGAACATCCCCCGACCGGTACATCTCGCGCCGCATGCAGGCCGTCCCTCCAAGCGGGATCCGGCGGTTTTTCGACCTGCTGAGCACGATCGAGGATGTGATTTCGCTGGGCGTGGGCGAGCCCGATTACGTCACCCCGGAGCCGTTCCGGCGGGCCGCAATTGCGAGCATTGAGCGGGGCGACACGCACTACACGTCGAATTACGGGTTGCTGGAGCTGCGGGAGCGGCTCGCTACCCATATCGAGCGGCTGTACGGCGTCCGGTATGACCCGCGGAGCGAGATTGTGGTCACCTCAGGTTCGAGCGAGGGACTCGACATCGCAATGCGGGCCCTGATCGACCCCGGCGACGAGGTCCTCTGCGCGGACCCGAGCTACGTGGCGTACATGCCGGTCACGGTGATGGCCGGGGGAGTCTTCGTTCCGGTGCCGACGCGGCAGGAGGACGACTTCCGGCTGCTGCCGGGCCCGCTCGAAGCGGCGGTCACGCCGCGCTCGCGCGTGCTGCTGCTCGGCTACCCGGCGAACCCCACCGGGGCAACAATGTCGCGGGAAGACCTCGCCGCGGTCGCCGACATTGCGGAACGGTACGACCTTGCGGTGATTAGCGACGAGCTGTACGACCGGATGACCTACGAGGGCGAGCACACGTGCTTCGCCTCGCTGCCGGGAATGCGCGAGCGGACCGTGCTCCTCGGGGGGTTCAGCAAGGCGTATGCGATGACGGGGTGGCGACTCGGCTGGGTGGCGGCGCCAGCGCCGATTGCCGAAGCGCTGATGAAGGTGCACCAGTACGTGATGATGTCGGCGCCGACGGCGTCGCAGTACGCGGCCATTGCAGCCCTGGACGAGGGTGAGGCGTTCGTGGCCGAGATGGTGGCGGAGTACAACCGGCGGCGCAGGCTGATCGTCGACGGGTTTCGGGCGGTCGGGCTCCCGACGTTCGAGCCGCGGGGCGCCTTCTACGCGTTCCCGGACATCCGGGTGACCGGGCTGACGAGTCTCGAATTCAGTGAGCTGCTGCTGACCGAGGAGCGGGTCGCCGTGGTGCCGGGCAGTGCATTCGGGGCCTGCGGCGAAGGGCACGTGCGTGCGTGTTACGCCAGCAGCTTTGAGCAGATTGAGCGCGCACTCGAGCGGATCGGCCGCTTTGTCCAGCGGCACCGGGCGGAATAACGTTTTCCCTGCCCTGCTGATTGCCGCGCAGAAAGGGAATAGCGAGCCCCAGTCGAACGACCTCCCACGCATACACCGGGCTGATGGTAGGATTCGGCTCCATCGATAGACCCGAGAAGGAGGCTGGAGGATGGCTGCTCGATGGTTGCGCCAGACAGGGGTCGCGGTGGCGGCAACAGTGATGCTGGCAGCGGCAGGTTGCGGCGGCGGGGGCGAAGACAGGCCCGAAGTCAAACTCGAAAACGTGAACCCGAATGTTTCGACACCGGCGGCCGCGGAAGAGCGGCCGGTGCAGGAGATCAAGGTCACCGACCAGGGCTGCGACCCGGCGAACGTGACCATCAAGGCGCGGACACGGGTTATCTGGAAGTGGCAGAACACGTCGACGCCGATCGCTATCCTGCTGGCCGGCCAGAAGTCTCCGGAGCAAACGTCGGGCGAATACCAGCGCGATTTCGACCAGGGGGGTCTGAGCTTCCCGTACCAGTGCGGGCCGACGACGGGGCGTATTGTGGTCGAATAGCGGCAGGCGGGAACGGCCGGTGCGCGGCGCGGTTCAGAGCCCGTAGCGGTCTGGCCGGGTGCGAAGCCATTCGCCGACCATCTCGCCAATCATGATGCTGGTGAGATTGGTGTTGGCGCGCGGCACCGTGGGCATGATGCTGGCATCGGCGACAACGAGACCTTCGGCGCCGTGGACGCGGCCGTACTGGTCGACGACGGCGCCGGGGTCGTCCGCGGGGCCCATGGGGGCAGTCGCGCAGGGGTGGTACCCGCTGGCTGCGAACCGGAGCAGCAGCTGACCGATGACCTCATCGGAGAGGTCGCGGGTCACGTCCGGAAATACGATGCGGTCGACCAGCGCGCCGAGCGGGCCGGTCGTGACGAAGCGCAGGGCATCGCGGAAGCAGGCAATAAGCCTGCGACGGTCCTCCGCGTCCTCGCAGAAGCGGTTTTCGATAACCGGGGCAGCGTGGGGATCGGCCGACGCCAGGCGGAGGGTGCCGGTGCCGTTGACCTGCTCGAGGACCGCAGCGACGGCGAATGACTGAAGGGGGCCGCCGCCGCGCGGGGAGAACGAAAACGCCTCGACCTGGAGGTCGTTGCGGAACGGGCTGCCGGGGGCGGTGTACCGGAGGATGGTCTGCACGAGCGGCTGGTCGGGGTCGAGGATCGCAGGGTCGCGGACGGTCGCCACGACAGCGAGCGCCGGGTGGTCGCTGAGGCGGGTGCCGACGCCGGGGGCGACGCGGACGGGTTCGATGCTGAGGCGGGCGAGCTCCGCGGCCGGGCCGATGCCGGAGCGCAGCAGGATGGCCGGCGAATGAATCGCGCCGGCGCTGAGGACGATGAGCCGGCCGCGCAGGGTCTCCACCGTGCCGTTGCGTTCGACCTCGATTCCCTCCGCCCGGCGGCCCTCGAAGAGGACCCGGCGGGTGAGCGTCAGCGGGAGGATGCGGAAGTTCGGACGGGCCCGGGCGGACGCCAGGTAGCCGATTGCGGTGGAGATGCGCAGCCTGCCGATCTTGTTCATCGGGTGGGGGCCGGCGCCCCAGGAATCGGGCGCATTGGCATCGTCGCAGTGGGGGTAGCCGAGTTCGGCAGCAGTTTCGAGCCACGCCTGGTGGACCTTCGTGAGTTCGTCCCAGCGGTAGCGGCGGATGGTGATGGGGCCAGCGTCGCCGTGGTAGGGTCGGTCGCCGAAATCGAGGTCGCGCTCGAGGCGCCGGAACGCGGGCAGAACCTTCTCCCACGCCCATTCGGGGTTGCCGGCGGCGGCCCAACCATCGTAGTCCTCGGGGACTCCGCGGAGGGCGATTGTGGTGTTGACGGCGCTCGAGCCGCCGGTGACGCGGCCGCGCGGGAAGGGGTGTCTGCGCCCGGCGGCAGTCGGCTGGTAAGCGAGGCCCCAGTCGTGGGCGGTATAGGAGTTGTTGTGGCTGTTGACGAGGTCGAACGGGAGCCGGGAGAGGTCCGGGTAATCGGGACCGGCCTCGACCAGCAGCACGGAGCGGCGGGGATCTTCGGATGCGCGGGCGGCGATTGCGGCCCCGGCCGAGCCGGCTCCGACGACAATGACATCGAAGGGTTCATCCATGGCTGCCTCCTCGGCGTGGGACTGTACCGGCCGGGCCGGTGGGATGCACGGACGGGTTCCCGTACAATCCGCACACCATCCGTTTCCGCGAGGCGTTCATGTCGTTCGAATCTGTACTGGCGCAGGCGCGCGCCGAGGGACGCACCCTGCTGACCGAAGTTGAGGCGAAATCGCTGCTGCAGGAGGCGGGCGTTCCGGTAGCCACCACGACACTGGCCCGCACCCGTGAGGAGGCCCAGGAGCAGGCCGAGCGGCTCGGCTACCCGGTCGTTCTGAAAATCGTCTCGCCGGATATTGCGCACAAGTCGGACGTCGGGGGCGTGAAGCTGAACCTGGCGGACCGCGAGGCGGTGGGGCAGGCCTTCGACGACATCGTGGCGAGCGCAAGCCGCGCTATCCCGGGCGCCCGCATCACCGGGGTGGCGGTGCAGCACATGGCGCCCCAGGGCACCGAGGTGATCATCGGCATGACCACTGACCCGCAATTCGGCCCGGTGATGATGTTCGGGCTGGGCGGCATCATGGTCGAGGTGCTGAAGGATGTCTCCTTCCGGCTTGTGCCGCTCGAGGAGAAGGACGCCCGCGAGATGATCGACGAAATCAAGGGGCGGCCGGTGCTTTCCGGGGTACGCGGGCAGCCGCCGGCTGACATCGATGCGCTAACGCGAACGATCCTGAAAGTATCCGATTTTGTAGAGCAGCACCCGGAGGTGAAGGAGCTGGACCTCAACCCGGTGTTCGCCTACCCGGACGGGGCGCTCGCAGTGGACGCCCGCATCATCATCGGCGAGGCATAGGCAGGCAGGGGCCTGCCGGGAGGGCAGCAGCATGGCGGTTCCTGGGCACCGACTCGACCGGATGTTCAACCCGAAGGTGGTGGCCGTTATCGGCGATAAGGGGCCGGGCTATATGTGGCTCCACAACAATCTGCCGCTGAAGGAACGCGGGGGCCGCCTGTATTCGGTCCAGCTGGATGAGAAGGAGATCCCCGGGATCGAAGCGCTCGGGGTCCAGAACTTCAAATCGGTGCTGGAGGTCCCGGAGCCGATTGACTACGCACTCGTTGCGGTACCACGGCAGGTTTCGCCGTACGTTTTGAAGGATCTCATCGCGGCAGGGGCGGGCGGAGCCGGGTTTTTCACCTCGGGGTTCGCGGAGACGGGCGAGGAACTCGGCATCCGGCTGCAGGAGCAGCTGGCGAGCATGGCGCGAGAGGCAGGCTTCAATCTCGTGGGTCCGAACTGCATGGGGCTGTACCTGCCGAAGGCCGGGGTGCGGTTCAACGTCGACGCCCCAGTCACCGACGCGGGCGAAATCGGCTTCCTGAGCCAGTCGGGGACACACGGCATTATGTTCAGCCTGGTCGCGGCTGCGAACGGGATGTACATCAGCAAGTGCGCCTCGTTCGGGAACGCCATCGTGCTCGATGTCTCGGACTACCTCGAGTACCTGATGCTCGACGACGAGACGAAGGTCATCGGGATGTACGTCGAGGGGGTCAAAGACGGCCGGCGGTTCTTCGCCACGCTGAAGGAAGCGTGCCGGCGGAAGCCGGTGGTGGTCTGGAAGGGCGGCCAGACGGAGGCGGGGGCCCGGGCGACGATGTCGCACACGGGGTCGCTGGCAGCGCCGCAGGCCGTGTGGGACGGGATGATGCGCCAGTGCGGGGCCATCACCACGAACAACCTCGACGAGACGATCGATGCGATGAAGATGCTTCTGCGGGCGAAGACGCCGCGCGGCGACGGCATGGCGCTGCTGGCGCAGACCGGCGGCCAGTCCGTTTCGATGACCGACGCGTTCGCGAAGGCGGGCCTTCGGGTGCCGCGGTTCACCGACGCCACGTACACCGCGCTCGGGGAGTTCTTCAACATCGTCGGGGGGAGCTACCAGAACCCGCTGGATATGGCCGGGACGATCCAGGGGAACATGGAGACGCTCGACCGGATCCTGCGGATTGTGGATGCCGACCCGAACGTCGACGGCATGGCGATGGAGCTCTCGGCGCTGTTTGCCGCCCGGCAGTGGAAGGCGAAGCCGGAGACACTGGACCGCACGATCGCGACGCTGGCGGACCACATGGCGCGCTCTGAGAAGCCGTTCGTGGCAGTGCTCCACCCGGCCCACGAGGCGGAGTACGTGGCAAGCATCATGCCCAAGTTCAACGAGGCGGGCGTGCCCGTCTTCCAGAGCTTCGAGCGGGCTGCGGCCGCATACCGCCGGGCGCTCGACTTCGCGCGGAGGCGGGGGCCGTCAGCTATCGCCGGCTCCGCCGAGGTTTGAGAGGCTCCGCTCGGCTTCGTCGACGCTTTCGAGCTTCACGATTCCGCGCTTGAGGGCGTAGCGGATCAGGTCGGTGCGGGACCGCGCCTTCAGCTTTTCCATGATGTGGGCTTTGTGCGCCTCGACCGTCTTGACGCTAACGACCAGCTCATCGGCGATCTGCTGGTTGGTGCGCCCCTCAGCGATGAGCTGGAGCACCTCGCGCTCGCGGGGCGTCAGGGTGTCGAGCGAGCTCTTCCGCTCGGGCCGGCGGGCCTGGAGCTGGAGGTCAGCAATATCGAACGCCTCGGAGAGGGCTGCGGAGTAGTACTGGTTGCCGCGGTGGACGGTCTGGATCGCAAGGATAAGCTCGGAGACGTCGGAGTTCTTGACGAGGTAGCCGGAGGCGCCGGCGCGGATGGCGCCGGTGATCTGCTCTTCGTCCACGAAGCCGGAGAGGATAACCACCTTCGTTGACGCCGATGCGCGCTTGACCTGGCGGGTGGCTTCGATGCCGTTCAGCCCGGGCATGACCACGTCCATCAGGACGACGTCGGGGCGAAGCCGCTCAACGGCGAGGAGGGCTTCGCGGCCGTTTTCGCAATCGGCGACGACTTCGATACCAGGATGGGATTCGAGCAGCATGCGGAGGCCCTGCCGGATGACAGCGTGGTCGTCGACGACGAGCACACGGACGGGCCGCGAACCGCTGGCGGGGCTCCCCTTCCCGGTCGAGCGGTTGGTGCTCATGCGGGCGACTCCTTCAGGGCGGGAAGACGCCCCGGGTGCAGAGCGCCAGTCTACTCCGTCTGTGTTGCCTGCCAAGGGGGCACACCAGCGGGCCGCGCCGGACAGTCGGCGCAGCGGTTGAAGCGGCGGCTCGGCGGTGCGGGTTCGCAGCCGAAGAGGTCGAGGAGGCGGTACAGGGTCCAGAGGGGGAGGCCCATGACACCGCAGTAGCAGCCTTCGAGGCGGGCAACGGGCCCGACGTTCTCGTGCTGGATGGCGTAGCCGCCGGCCTTGTCGAGGGTGCGGCCGGATGCCGCGTAGGCCTCGACGACGTCGTCGGGGAGGTCGGCCATGAAGACGGTCGAGATTTCGTGATCGATTGCCGTCCCTTCCGGGGCGACAAGGGCGACGGCGGTGACGACCTGGTGGGGCCGGCCCCGGAGTTCGCGGAGCATGGCGGCGGCCTCGGCGGTATCGGCTGGCTTGGCGTAGAGGTGCAGGCCGCGAAAGACGACGGTGTCGCAGCCGATGACGACCGCATCGCGGTAGCGGCGGGCGACGGCCTCGGCCTTGGCGTAGGCGAGCTGGCGGGCGCAATCGACGGCATCGCCGGCCAGGTCCTCGGCGATGTCGGCGGCATCGACGGTAAAGTCATCAAGCAGGGCGGCCAGCAGCTCCCGGCGACGCGGCGAGGCGGACGCAAGGACGACGTTCCGGCTCATGCGGCGGGCCACTCCAGCCGGCTGACGCATTCGATGTGGCCGGTCTGGGGGAACATGTCGAGCGGTGTTACGTCGGTCAGGCGGTACCCGCCGTCGACGAGGACACGGAGGTCGCGGGCGAGGGTGGCCGGGTTGCACGAGACGTAGACGACGACTCTCGGCCGGAAGGCGGTGATAGCGGCGAGGACGGGCGGCGCGCACCCCGGCCGGGGCGGGTCGAGGACGATGGCGTCGGGGTGGTCCTCAAACGCCGGGAGGATGTCTTCGACCTTGCCGATGCGGATGCGGGCGTTTTTCACGGGCGCGAGGTTGACCTTCGCGTCGCGGGCAGCGCTGTTGGACTCCTCGATGGCGACGACCGAATCGAAGCGGTCGGCGAAGATGCGCGCAAAGGTACCGACGCCAGCGAACGCATCGACCAGCAGACGGCCCCGGGAGGGGAGGGCCTCGCCGACCAGGCGGACCATCTCTTCGGCCTGGGCAGTGTTGACCTGGAAGAACGCCGAGGCGCTGACGACGAAGTCGTGACCGGCCAGCCGCTCGAGGTAGCTGGTTTGCCCTGTCGGGAACGGGACTCCCGGGACCGCGGGGTTGACCAGGAACGAGCCGGTGGCTGCTGAGTGACGGACCTGGATTTGATGGAGACCGGCGCCGTGCCCCTGGAGCTGGGGGAGGATTTCGTTGACCCAGGGGTCGGCGATTGGGCAGTGCTCGACCTTCAGGAGCCCGTGACCGCGGCGGGAGATGAATCCGACGTCGCCGAATTTCCTGCCGGTCGAGAAGCGGACGTGGTTGCGGTACCCCCAGGGCTCCCGGGCGCCGACGATGGGCCGCACGACGTCGTCGCCGAGGCCGCCGATGCGCTTGAGCTGTTCGCGGACGACGGCCTCCTTCGCGCGGAGCTGGGCGGGGTAGGCCATGTGCTGGAGCTGGCAGCCGCCGCATTCGCCGAACAGCGGGCAGCGGGGTTCGACCCGGTCGGGCGAGGGCTCCAGCACGCGGGTCGTGACGGCCTCGAGGTAGTCGGGGTACTCGCGTTCGACAACGGCTTCGACGAGTTCACCCGGGGCCGCAAACCAGGTAAAGACGACCCGGCCATCGGGCGCGCGGGCGAGGGCGGCGCCGCCGAAGACGAGGCTTTCGGCCCGGAGGGTGAGCGTGAGCTGCTCGGGTGGTGTCTTCCAGCGGTGACCGCGACGGGGCATAGGGTCAGGGTAGGGGCCGCCGGGGACACGCGCGAGGGGCGGGACGGGGCGGCGCCGGAGTGGCGCCGTGGCCGCTGCCGGCGTATGCTAACAGCTGCGTGGGCGGTTAGCTCAGATGGTTAGAGCGCTGCGTTGACATCGCAGAGGTCACTGGTTCGAATCCAGTATCGCCCACCAGCCCACGCACTCATCGCTCCGCCGGCGCCCGACGCGCCGGCGTTTTGCTGAGCGGCGGCGGCCGCCCCGGGGGCCCGGGCACCATCGGAGGGGGTTCGAGGTATGGCGAGGCGTGCCGCGGGGCGCCTGACGGAGCGGCGCGGTAGACTCGGGGACATGCACCGGTTTGTTGTTCTTCTGATGCTCGCTGCTGTCATTGGCGCGCTAGCTGCGGCGCCCGGCGCGCCGTTGCGGACTGTACGGGCCGAGGACGGCCCTGTTTCGATGGTGA
This sequence comes from Tepidiforma thermophila, assembly GCF_002563855.1. Taxonomy (NCBI): domain Bacteria; kingdom Bacillati; phylum Chloroflexota; class Tepidiformia; order Tepidiformales; family Tepidiformaceae; genus Tepidiforma; species Tepidiforma thermophila. The sequence goes on along the minus strand of NZ_PDJQ01000001.1, from coordinate 1,569,169 downwards.
TCGAGCCGCAGCTCGATGGCAGCCAGTTTGTGACGGTCGTGTTCCACGCGCTCGACCGCGACGGCTTTTGCCAGCCACCGCCGGGCGCGGTCAGCCTGCACCCGGTGCTCAACATGCCGGTGGATTTCATCATCGAGGCGGGGGACGGGATTATCATCGAGACGAGCTCGGGCGGGATTGCCCCGGGACGCCAGGCAACCGGCGTCCGCACATTCTCGACCGCGGCGAATGCCGCGGCCGGGAGCCCGGTACGGAGCTTCCCGCCGCTGCGCGACGGGGTCACCGACGAGTGCCAGGCGTGGGTGCGGATTTCGCAGAGCATTCCCGGACCGCTCCGTGTGCTGGTGCTGGCGCCGGGTGACGGCGGCGGACAGGTCGGGTGGGTGGTCGAGGCAGGCCGGGACGCCTCCACGACCGTTCCGCTCCAGTTCCGCTGGACCCTGGTGACCTGGACCGGCCCGGCGACGACGCCCGCGCAGGCGCTCGAGGGCGTAAGCGGCGCGCAGGTGACCGCCATCTACGGATGGGAGGCGGCGAGCCAGGCGTGGCTGGCGTACTTCCCGGCGGGTGCGAATGTGCCCGGGGCGAACACCCTCACGTCGCTCGAGCCGGGGAAGGCATACTGGGTCGCCATCGCAGGACCGGGGGGCGGCTCCTGGCGGATGCCCTCGGCCCGTTGACGCTCGTGAGCGCCCGGGGCTAGCCTGCCCGGACGCCCCCGTGGGCCGGAGGTTTCCATGCCTGGATATGGTGTGATTCCCGCGCTCCGGTTTCGCGACCTCGAGGAAGCGGTCCGGTTCTACGTCGATGTGCTCGGCTTCGAGCTCCAGCGCGGAGACCTGGCGGAGGGCAATATCTCAGTACGCTACGGCGACGCGCAGCTGATGCTGGAATCGGCAGCTGCAGCGTTCTACGGCACGGCGTACAACCAGGCGATCCGCGAGCGGGCAGGAACCGCAGGCCCGAACGCCCTCTACATCGAAGCGGAGCGGATAGACACGCTCGCGCAACGGGCAGCCTCGGCAGGGGCGCGGATACTTGACCCGCTGGCTGAACGGCCGTGGGGACAGCGGGAGTTCACCGTGGAGGATCCGGCCGGGAACTGGCTGACCTTCTGGCAATCCCTGGGCGGCGGCTGACGCCCGCGACTAATCAATCGCCTCGGGGAGCGAGAGCCGGGCGAAGGCGAGTTCCGCTTCCTGGCGGGCGGCGCGTGCAATGTCGCGGGTGAACCGGGCGAGGCGCGATCGGTCCATGAGGGCGTCATCGCCCGCGCCGAGCAACTGCCACGCCTCCACGAGGATGCCACGGAGTGCCTGGTCAATGGCGCGGCCGGCAGGAAGGAGTTCGGGCTCCAGTCCACCGCCAGGCTCGAGCTCGCGGGCGAGTGTGTCGAGGCGGAACTCAATGGCGAGGGCGCAATCGCGGATGGCTTCGCGGACGGCCCGGGGGTCGCGGGCCGATTCGAGCCGGCGCACGGCGCCCAGCAGGGAGTCGACGATGCGCGGGGCGGCAGATTCGGACGCAGCCATGGTGCCTCCTCGAAGACCGGAAGACCCGGTTCCGGCGCCGAATAGGCCGGAGCGGGCCGGTACGGCGGGATGGCACGATGCTAGCCGACCGGGATGGCCAGCGCGTCATCGGCAGGCGGCCAGCGGCGAAAACGTAACACAACTGGAACAAACGGCCCTTGCCGCGGGCGCCGCTGGCCGACGGAGGGCGACGGTGGCGTCAGCGGAGCAGGCCGCGCTCGGCGAGGATGCGCTTCATGGTAGCGCCGATATCGGCCGGGGAATCCGAGACGACGGCGCCGGCGGCGCGGAGGGCGGCCTTCTTGTTCTCGGCCTTGCCGTCCTCGCCGGAGATGATGGCGCCGGCATGGCCCATGCGGCGGCCGGGAGGCGCGGTCGCGCCGGCGATGAAGGCGACGACGGGCTTCCTGACGTGCTCCTTGATGTAGGCGGCGGCCTCCTGCTCGGCGGAGCCGCCGATTTCGCCGACGAGCACGATGGCGTCGGTATCCGGGTCTTCGTTGAGCATGCGGACGGCCTCTGCCTGGCGGGTGCCGATGATGGGATCGCCGCCGACGCCGATACAGGTGCTCTGGCCGATGCCCTCGGCGGTGAGCTGCGCAACGACTTCATAGACGAGGGTGCCGGAGCGGCTCACGACGCCGACGCGGCCGGGCATGAAGACATCGCCGGGCATGATGCCGACGCGGGTCTTTGTGCCGGGCGTGATGACGCCGGGGCAGTTGGGGCCGATGAGGATGCTGCCGGTCGACTGGAGCGCTGCCTTGACGCGGACCATATCGAGGACCGGGATGCCCTCGGTGATGCAGACGATGAGCGGGATTTTCGCGGCGGCAGCCTCGAGGATGGCATCGGCGGCGCCGGGCGCGGGGACGAAGATGATGCTGACGTTGGCCCCCGTTTCGCGGACGGCCTGGTCGACCGTGGTGAAGATAGGAACGCCGTCCTGCTGTTCGCCTCCGCGTTTCGGGTGGATGGCGGCGACGACATTGGTGCCGTAGGCGATGGAGCGGCGCATGTGGTTGGCGCCTTCGGTGCCGATGCCCTGCACCAGCAGGCGGGTGTTCTGGTCGACGAGCACTGCCATGTGGCGAATTCCCGGGTAACGCGATTTCCGATTTCCGTCCGCGCGACGCGATGCCGGCTCAGGGTGGGTTCGGATGCCCGGGAAAGCATACCGGCTGGTGCTGCTAGGAGCGACCGGCGCCGACCGGTGCCGGGGCGTGGTGTGCGGGCGGGCGCTGGGCCTCCATGAGGCGGAGCAGCTTCTTCCATTCCGGGCCGGCGAGCTGGCGGTAGACCGACGGGAACTTTGCGCGGAGCTCCTCGGCGTGGGCGCGATAGCGCTCGGCGAGCATGCCCATGGCCATGAGGGTGCCGGGTTCGAGGCGGCGACCTGCACTGGCGGCAAGTTCTTCCAGCATCTCGATGGCCACGTACGCATCCTGGTGGAGGCCAAGCAGGTCCTGGAGCGCGGTCACGCGGGCGCTGAATTCAAGCGCCGGCTTGCCGTAGATGCCGTTGCCGACGAACTCGAGGGCGTAACGGAGCTTCTTGGCTTCGATGCGGAGGAGGTGGTAAGCCTCCGGCGGGGAGGTCTTCTTAATGCGGTCGCCGAGTTTGCGGACCTTCCGGTAACGGCGCTCGACGAGGTCGGGCGCGACGGCAAGGACCGGGGTGCGGCCCGGGGCGAACGACTTCGGCGGCCCCGCGCGGAGGGCGGCCGCAAACCGGGCGCAAAGCCGTTCGTAACGGCGCGAATCGAGCACCTGCAGCATCCGGCGGCGGGCGGCGGCACGCCGCTTGCGGAGGAGCGCTTCGATGCCGTCGAGCAGGTGCACGCGGTCGGGCGGGAAGCTGGCGCGCCACTCCGCCATCCGTTCGAGCTGGACATCGAGGTCGCGGACCTCGCCGAGGGCGCGGGCGACCTGCCCGAATTCGTCGCGGAAGGCGAGCATGCGGGGTGTGAGGAAGGGGCGGAAGGTGGCCATCGCAGCGCGCAGGCGGCGGGTTGCGACACGCATGTCATGGAGCGCCTCGATGTCCTCGCCGAGTCGGGTGCCGGGCTCGTTAAGCAGGAACACCCGGAACTGGCGGCGCAGCACGGCGTAGGCGACCTGCCCGACGGTCATGGACGGTTCGACCGTCTCCGGGCCGAAGGACGGCGGCTCGGGCGGGCGCCGGCCGGTAGCGACGAGCGCGGCTTCGAACTTGGAGGTGGACGCGGGAGCGAGGCTGCAGGCGGCCACGAGCGCATCGACGAACGGGCGAGCGCGCTCGAGGGCGTCGGCATCGACTTCGACCTCGACGCGGGAAAGCCGCACGGGCTCGTCGTCCGTCACGGGGATAGTGGTGTCATCGAGGGCGATTTCGCCAAGGGGGCCGTCGGCATCGGAAAGGCCGAACCGCTGGCGGGAGGTGAGCAGGCGGAAGAGGGGAACGAGCGGCTGGCGGCCACACAGGGCGCGGAGCGCCTCGCCGGCCTCACCCGGGGCCGACTTCGGGTCCGTGTCTGCCGCAGGCAGCACCGCGGTAATCTCGCGCCGGGTGCGGATGCCGTCGCTGGCGGCGGCCATCGACTTGAGCGTCAGCTCAGCGCCATCGCCCATTGAGCGTACGCGGCAGGTATACCCTGCGCGGTGGATGCGCCAGTCCGGGGTATCGAGATAGGTGTCGTCGAGGGACTGGGTGCTGCGGGGCTCGACGGTGTAGCCGGGCACGGGTTCCGACTGGAGCCAGCGGAGCACCGGCCGGGTATCGAGGGCGGCAAACTGCCATTCGACTTCGAGGGACGAGGACGTCACCGGGCCATGATACCGGCGGACAGGTAATGGCGTGGAGATGGGTCAGGCGCGACGAATGGTCAGGCCCCCATCGACCGGAAGGGCGACGCCGGTAACGAAGGAGGCCGCCGGCAGCGCCAGCGAGAGGGTCATGTGGGCGACCTCCTCAGGCAGGCCGTAGCGGCGGAGAGCGGTGCGCTGGCGGGCGTACTTTTGTTTGTCCTCTTCGGGGATGGCCTCCGTCATGCCGGTGCGGATGGGGCCGGGGCAGATGCAGTTGACCGTGATGCCCTCTTTGCCGAACTCGAGGGCGAGCGAGCGGGTGAGCCCGACGACGCCGTGCTTGGCGGCCGTGTAGGCGCTGTGGCCGGGCGTGGCGCCGAGCCCTTCGGTGCTGGCGATGTTGATGATGCGCGGGCTGGACGAGCGACGGAGGTACGGCAGGGCGGCGCGGATTGTGTACGTCATCGAGGTAAGGTCGACGGCGAGGGTGCGGGCCCAGACCTCGTCGTAGTTTTCTGCCTCGAGCGGGACGGCGGCGGAGACGCCGGCGTTGTTGACGAGAATGTCGAGGCCGCCAAATTCGCCGACGACCTCGTCGATGAGGCGCTGGACGGCGGCCCGGTCCGCGACGGCGCAGGCCCAGGCCCGGGCGGTGCCGCCTGCGGCGCTGATTTCTGCGGCGACGGCCTCGACGGGGGCCTTGCTGATGTCGACGGCGGCGACGCGTGCGCCTTCGTCGGCGAAGAGGATTGCGGTGGCGCGGCCCATGCCGCTGCCGGCGCCGGTCACTATGGCGACTTTGCCTTCGATCGAGCGGCTGAGCTGGCTGAGACGCGGCATGACAGCCTCCGGGGCGGACTTACGCGAGGTCTACCCGCACCGGGGCGCGGTTGCAAGCGGTTGCGCGGGCGGGCTTGCGCCAGCATGCTACCGGCACAGCTTACGCCCCTGCAGGAGACAGAAGACCCATGGTGATGGCACTCGACGGCATCAAGGTGCTGGACCTTTCCCGGCTGGCGCCGGGCCCGCATTGTTCGATGCTGCTGGCGGATTTTGGCGCGGACGTGACGCTGGTGGAGGCCGTGCCCGGCGCTTCAGCCAAGCTCGGCACGACGGGAGTTCGGCGGAGTGAGGCTGCCGAGCGCGCTGCTGCGTTCAATGCCCTCGGGCGCGGGAAGAAGTCGATCGCACTGAACCTGAAGGAAGAGGAGGCGCGAAAAATTTTTTACCGCATGGCCGAGGGCGCGGATGTGGTCATCGAGGGGTTCCGGCCCGGGGTGGTGAAGCGGCTCGGGGTCGATTACGACAAGCTGTCAACCATCAATCCACGGATCATCTTCTGCTCGATTTCGGGGTTCGGCCAGACGGGGCCGTACGCGAACCTGGTCGGGCACGACATCAACTACATCGCGATCGGCGGCGCCCTGGGGGTGACGGGGCGGCCGGGGCAACCCCCGGCGATCCCGGTAAACCTGCTGGCCGACTTCGCAGGCGGCGGCCTGACGGCCGCGTTCGCCATCTGCCTGGCGATTATCGCGCGGGAGAAGACCGGGCGCGGCCAGTACATCGACGTGGGCATGAGCGACGGGGTGCTCTCACTGATGACGAGCGCATTCAGCCATTACTTCTCGACCGGGCAGCCGATTCGGCCGGGCGAGTACCTCCTGAACGGCGCGGCGCCTTTCTACAACACGTACCGGTGCAGCGACGGGCGGTGGTTCTCGATCGGGAGCATCGAGCCGCACTTCTGGGAGAACCTTTGCCGCGTGCTCGGGACCGAGGACCTGTTGCCCCACCAGTTCGACCAGGCGAAGTGGCCGGAGATGATCGAGCGGTTCGCCGGGATCTTTGCGACGAAGACGGCGGACGAGTGGATGGCGGTTATGTCGCAATACGACATCTGCGCGGCGCCGGTGCTCGAGATGGAGAACGTGGTGACGAATGAGCACAACCTGGCCCGGGGGATGGTGATCGAGCTGGACTCGCCCATCGGGAAGGTGAAACAGATCGGGGTTGCGCCGAAGCTGAGCGATACGCCCGGGATGCCGCGTTCGACGGCGCCGCTCATCGGGCAGCACACGGACGAAATCCTCGGCGGGCTCGGTTTCACGGCCGAGCAGATCGCCGACCTCCGCAGCCGCGGGGTGGTGGGGTAGGTATCCCTCCGGGCTCCGGGACAGACAGCGCGGCCGCTCCGTGGGGGAGCGGCCGCGTGCCATCGCGGGCGCGTGCCGGCAGGTCAGCAGACGCCGCAGCCGCACCCGTCCTCTGATGCTGCGGGCTTGCGTGCGGTAACCGCCGCAGAAGCGATGCCCTTGCCGCCGGGGTATTCGGTGGCCACGGAGGCGACGTCGACGAAGCCGGCTGCCCGGATGTGGTCGAGGTACTCCGCTTCGAGCAGCGCCCCGGCGATGCAGCCGGCCCACTTTTCCATATCTGAGCGGATCTCCTGCGGGACGGGGCGGGTCCAGACGATGTCGGAGACCTGTAGCCGGCCGCCGGGCTTCAGCACGCGGAAGGCTTCGCGGAAGACGCGGGGTTTATCGGGCGAGAGGTTGATGACGCAGTTGGAGATGATGACATCGACCGACTCGTCGGCGACCGGGAGGTTTTCGATTTCGCCGAGGCGGAATTCGACGTTGGACGCGCCGACCTTTTCGGCGTTCTTGCGGGCGAGGCGAATCATCTCGGGCGTCATGTCAACGCCGATAACGCGGCCGGTGGGGCCCACCATCTTCGCCGCGAGGAAGCAGTCGATGCCGCCGCCAGACCCGAGGTCGAGCACGACCTGGCCCGGTTCGAGGGCGGCGATAGCGGTCGGATTGCCGCAGCCGAAGGCAACGTCGGTGACCGTCGCCGGCAGGTCCGAGATATCCGCGTCCCGGTAGAGGTCGGCGATGCGGGAGATGACGGCGTCATCCCGGGCGGGGCTTTCCTCGCCGCAGCAGGAATTCTCGGCGGGGGCAGCAGGGGAGCAGCAGGAGGCGGAATCGACGAGCGGGAGCTCCTCGACCGTCTCGGCGCGCTGGAGGACGGGCAGCACGCGGGTGGCGTAGGCGCGTGCGACCTGTTCGCGGATTTCGTCGGGGCCGGGTGTGGACACTGAGTGCCTCCAGGGAAGGATGGTGCAATCGTAATTTTCCGATGTCGGTGCTGTCAACGGAAATTTCCGATATCGGCAGCGGCAAGCGAGCGGACAAAGTCGCCAAGGCGACGCCAGTCGTCGAGCTGTCGCTCAAGGGGGCGATGGATGGCCGCACGGGCGCCCGGGTGATACAGCGGGAACAGCGCCAGGCCGCCCCAGTCGCGGGGGCGGGCCGCAGCGTCGCCGAGCCGCGCACCGTGGGGCCGGAGCTGTTCGAGCGCGGCGAGGGCGGTGGTCCCGAGCGGGACAATCACCGCGGGGCGGACGTGGTCGACGGCTGCCGCCAGCCAGGATGCGCAGGCGCGGACTTCGGCGCCTGAAGGGCGGCGGTTGCGGCCGCGCGAATCCAGGGGGAGGCAAAGGACCGCGTTCGTAACTGCGACACTGGATGGGTCGAGGCCGGATGTTGCGAGGAGGGCAGCGAAGCGGGCGCCAGCCACATCTCCGACGAAGGGCCGCCCGCTGCGGGCCGCACCGAGCCGCCCGGGGGCCTCGCCGACGAAGAGGACGGGTCGCGGCCCGGCGGGGAGATCGAGGACGGCCGAGCCCGGGACGACGCCGGGGCAGCGGCGGCAGGCGCGGCAGCCTTCGAGCGGAGGTGCGGGCTGGAAGGGTTCATCGAAGGCGGCGTAGGATGCGCCCATCTTGACGGAGGGTTCACGCGTGGAGCCTCGGATTGTTGCGACCGGCCTGGAGTTTCCCGAGGGGCCGGTGGCGCTGTCGAACGGCGATGTCATCGTGACGGAGATTGCGGCGGGGCGGCTCAGCCGTGTCAAGCCTGACGGGACCGTTGAGCTGCTGGCGGTGACCGGCGGCGGGCCGAATGGCGCCGCACTCGGCCCAGACGGCGCGCTGTACGTCACGCAAAACGGCGGTTTCCAGTGGCACCGCCGGCCGCTGCCGGACGGCTCGATGGGGCTCTTCCCCGGGGAGCAGCCCGCGGACTACACGGGCGGGGCGATCCAGCGGGTGACGCTCGCCGGCGAGGTGAGCACCCTGTACACCGAGTGCAATGGCATCCCGCTGAAGGGGCCGAACGACCTGGTCTTCGACCGCGAGGGGAACTTCTACTTCACCGACCTTGGGAAGAACCGGCCCCGCGAGAAGGACCGGACGGGGGTGTACTACGCCTCGCCGGACGGGAAGTTCATCCGGGAAATCATCTTCCCGATGGAAGGGCCGAACGGCATTGGGCTGAGCCCCGACGAAAAGACGCTGTACGTTGCCGAGACGCCGACGGGGCGGGTGTGGGCGTACGACGTGCAGGCGCCGGGGCAGGTGGCGAACGGCCGGGTTATTGGGACGGTGCCGGGCGCGCCGCCGTTCGGCTACGCCTTCTGCGACTCGATGTGCGTCGACGCGGAGGGCAATGTAATCGTGGCGACGATCCTGAACGGCGGGCTGACGATGTTTTCGCCCGATGGGTCAACGGTGCGGCATTTCCCGTGCCCCGACCTGCTCACGACGAATGCGTGCTTCGCGCCGAACCTGACGTCGCTGTACGTGACCCTCAGCTCGACCGGGCGCCTCGGCGTGTTCGACACATGGCCGACGAAGGGGCTGAAGCTGAACTTCGCCATCTGACGTTCCTCTCGGCGGGCCCCGGCTTGCGGCACATCATATCTTTTCGTCGTTCCTTGTCCGACAAATCGTTGGAGCCGACGATAAGCGCTTCCGCCGGGGCGCGGCGTGCCGCACGATGCGAGTGCAGCCATGGCGATTGCCGTCACGCTCCTCTCGCACAGCCCCGACCCGATCCGGTCGCTGTACATGGCGTACCGGACGTGCTACTCGTCGCTGACGCCGCAGCAGGTCGCCGCGCGCATCGGAGACGAGCGGATCTCGCGGGAAACGATGCTTGCGTTTGTGGAGGAGCGGCTGAAGACCGGGCACACCTCGCCGCTCGAGCAGGTGTGGTTCGAATTCGCCATCTCAGGCGTGAGCCGGGCGTTCTCTCACCAGTTTGTCCGGCACCGGGTCGGCATCAGCTTCGAGCAGCAATCGCAGCGGTATGTGACCTACAAGGGCGGCCGGTTCCCCTACACCGTGCCGGAGACGGTCGAGAGGGCAGGGCTGGCCGGGGAAATGGAGCGGCTGTTTGAGGAAGCGGGGGCCCTGTACGAGCGGATGGTGGCCGCCGGGGTGCCCGCCGAGGATGCGCGGTTCTTGCTGCCAAACGCGACGAACACGAACTTCAAGGTGACAGTGAATCTGCAGTCTCTGCTGCACATCTGCGACCTGCGGCTGTGCACGCGGGCGCAATGGGAGTTTCGAAAGGTTGCAGCCCTGATGCGGGCTGAGGTGATGAAGGTTGAGCCGGTGCTGGGGCGGATGCTGCAGCCGAAGTGCGGGGAGCGGCGGCTCGGCTACTGCGACGAAGACTACGAGGCGTGGGAAGCATGCCCGATTGGGCGGGTCCGCCCGCACAAAGAGTTGCTGTTCAAGGTCTATGAGTCGTACCGGCGGGGCGAACTGCAGCCGCTCAGGGATGAGGATTTCCGCACGATCGAGTCAGCCGCGGAGCTGCAGCCGGATAGCCCGGGTGACGGCGGAGCCGCTAGCGGGTGATCAGGGGGCCACGGTTCGGAAGGCTGGGGCCGGTGGTGCTCGGGGTGCTGGGCGCGGTGTCGGTCGGCGCCGGTGTCCTGGCCGGACGGGAGGGGCTGGTCATCATCGGCGTGGTGGCGCTGGCCGGCGTGGCGGTCGCCGGCGGGCCCGGGACGCTGGGGCGCCGGGCTGAACGGGAAGATGAGGGCAGAGCTGGCGACCCCGGCCGGTAGAGGGTGCGCAACCGGACGGCAACGACATCGTCACGACACCGGCAGGAGCACTGCGGCCGGCTAACGTATGGGGCGATGGGCCAGGGGCCGATCCTGAACACAGGGGGTCCGCAGTATGCGGAAGGTGAGCCCCCGGGGAGTTCCCTGTGGTCGCGCTCGTGGCTGTTCCAGACCTTGGACGGGAGATGGTCGGCGGGCTGGTCGCGGAGTGGTATCGGCCGGACGGCGCGGAGGTTGCGCCCGGCGAGCCGGTCTGCCGGCTGGAGTGTGAATTCATCGCGTTTGAGATTGAAGCGGAAGGCGGGGGGGTCCTTCGGCACCGCCGGCCAGCGGGGAGCATCGAACGGAAAGGCGCAATCCTCGGGGTCATTGTGGGCCGGGGGGAAGGGCTGCCACCGGAGGAAGAGCTGCGCGCCTTCGAAGTCGGCGCCCTGGCAGGCGGCAGCCGGCCGGCAGGTGATCCGGAACCGGAACCCGGGCCGGGTGCGGGCCATCGGGCGGTTGCGAGCGCGGAACCGGCAGTCGAGTCGAAAGAGGGGCCTGAGCAGGCGCCGGTGGTGCTCCCCTTCCCGGGACGGGGAGCGAGGACCGCGGCCGGCCGCATCGACCCGCTTGCAGAACCGGGGGGAGCCATCCCGGGGCTGCCGCTCTGGGACGAAGAGGCCGAGGCCGCACGCGCGGACGCCGAGGCGGGGTCCGGGCCCGGGGCAGCCGGCACGGTCGAGGACCGGGCCGACCGGTTCGAACAGATTGCCGAAACTGCAGCGGCAAGCGCGGAGGTCCTGAGCGCGCATGTGTGTGTTTCGTGGACGCGTGCGAAGGAGGCTGTGGCGGCACTCGGCGACGAGTGGCAGCCGTTCGGGCCGAAGCCGACGGTCGAGGACCTGGCCGTCCGCGCGATTGCCCGCGCGCTTGCCGAGGCGGGGCTGGAGGCGGGCCCGGCCGGGGTCGTGGTCGTCGAGCCCGAGACGGACCGTTCGTACGCGATCGAACACCCGCTCGATTCGGAATTTCGGGCGATGGTGCAGGCGCGGGCCGACGGCGGGGGCTCCTTTGAGCGGGCGGAATGGGTGGTCGTTTCGCTGATGCCGCTCGGGGTGGAGCGGCTGGAGCCCCGGCTTTCGGGCCTGCGGCTGGCATTCGGGCTGGGGCGGGCCCGGACGGCCAGGGCACGATCACGATGCGCTACGACAGCATGCTGTTCGGGGAAGGGGACGCTGGACGTGTCCTTGCTCGGGTACGCTCGTTGGTGGAAAACCCGTTCCGGCTCTGGGGGTAGGAGAACCGTGGAGACTGCAGAGGCAGCAGGACGTGCGGTGGCGGTGTATCACCTGGGCACGACGAGCTACGGGGAAGTGCACCGGTTGCAGCAGCGGCTGCAGGCTGCCCGCCGGGCCGGCTCCGGGGTGGACACGCTGCTGCTCACAGAGCATCGGCCGGTCTTTACCCTCGGGCGAAGCCATCCGGTCCCGAATCTGCGGGTCGCGGAAGACGTGGTCCGACAGTACGGCATCGAGATCGTCCCCACCGAGCGGGGCGGTGACATCACCTACCACGGACCGGGCCAGCTGGTGGCATACGGCATCATCGCGCTGAAGGGCTGGGGCATTGGCGTGACGGAGTACGTCAGCGGGCTCGAGGAGACGGTGATCGGCGTGCTGGCGGACTGGGGCCTCCGCGGCGAGCGATCGGTCCGCGGCCGGGGGGTCTGGGTGGAGGGCCGGAAGATCGCGTCGGTCGGGCTACATGTGCGCGGTTGGGTGACCATGCACGGCATTGCCCTGAACGTTGACACCGATTTGGAGCACTTCGAGCTGATCAACCCCTGCGGGATGGCTGACGTCGAGGTCACGACGATGGCGGCAGAGGTCGGCCGCCAGGTTGCGCTCGACGAGGTGGCAGAGGCGTTCGTGTTTCACTTCGGGCGGGTGTTCGACTGTGCGGCGAAGCTCCAGCCGATCCCGGGACGGGAGAGGGCGCAGCGGGGCAGGTGATGCCCGTGCTCCAGAGCTCCGATAGGGGCGGCCTCTGATCTTTTCGTGAGGATTGGAACCTCAACGCGTGGAGCCGCGTTTACTTCATGCAGGAAGGCATCACCCCGATGGCAGGCATCGTCAACGCGCTCGCACTGTTTGCAACGCTCTACGCAGCGGTCATCCTCATGCGGGTTGCGGGCTGAGCGAGACCGCGCTCAGCCGGCGTAAGAGGCGACGGCTTCGTCACTGAACTCGGCGTTGGAGTAGACGCGCTGGACGTCCTCAAGGTCCTCGAGGGCTTCGATGAGGCGGAGCGCCTGGTGGGCCGTTTTCTCGTCGAGTTCGATGGTCGTCTTCGGGACCATGGCGAAGTCGGCGTTTTCGACCTGGAAGCCGGCAGCCTCGAGCTGCTTCCGGACGGATTCGAGGGAGGCAGGGTCGGTGCGGACTTCGATGACGTCGCCCTGGACGTCGACATCTTCGGCGCCGGCGTCGATTGCCTGGAGTGCGACTTCATCGGGGTCGCGGCCTTCGAGCGGGATGGTGATGATGCCCCGGGGTTCGAATTGCCAGGCTACGGAACCGGTTTCGCCGAGGCTCCCGCCTGCGCGGCTGAACTGGTGGCGAACTTCGGAGACAGTCCGGTTGCGGTTGTCCGTCAGGGCGGAGATGAGGATCGCGATGCCGCCGGGTCCGTAGCCCTCGTAGGTGATCTCTTCGAGCTGGTCTTCGCTGGCGCCGCCGGTGGCCTTCGCGATGGCGCGTTCAATGTTGTCGTTGGGCATGTTGGCGGCGCGGGCGCGCTGGATAGCGAGGCGGAGCTTGAAGTTGCCGGCCGGGTCGGGGCCGCCCTGCTTGGCCGCCTGCATGATTTCGCGGGTGAGCTTGGTGAAGAGGGCGCCTCGCTTCTGGTCGTTGGCGCCCTTCTGGCGCTTAATTTGCGCCCACTTCGAATGGCCTGCCATCGGTCGTGCTCCGGTGGTGGGGTGACGTGGTGTGCCTCCGAGTGTACCGAGGGGAGCACCTTGCAGCGAAACCGGACCTGTGGGGGAGTTGCCGGGGCAGCAGCGGTCTCAAATGGCGCGAATGCCGTCGACTGCAAAGCCGGCCGCGACGACCACCGCGAGGCCGGCAAGGAGGCGTGGGAGCCCATCGGCCAGTGGCGCTGCGGCTCCGAAGCGGGCGACGGCAAGACCAAGGCAAAGGACGACGGCAGCGAGCGACCCGACGATCGCCAAGCCCGCACTCTCGCGCGAAGCAACGACGATGACGGCGCTGAGCCCGGCCGGGCCGAGGAGCACCGGCACCGCAAGGGGGACGAGGTCGGCGTAGCGCGAAGCCGGGTCGTAGTGGAGGCGGAGCGGCCCGAGGGCGAGGGTCGCCGCGCCCGAGGCGGCGATGATCACGGCGGCGGCAACAAGGAAGGACTCCGGTTCGACCGAAAGCGCCTCGAGGATGTCCCCTGCGAATGCAGCAGCAAGGGCGTAAATCGCGAGGGAGAGGGTGCCGGCGGTGATGATGTGCCGGGGCGGGGGTCGTTTTCCGTCGAGGCGGGCCGCCGCGGCAAAGGGGTTGACGGCGGCAATGATGGCGATGACAGCGAGAAAGGGGGTCATGGCGGGTCCTTGCCGGAGAGGATGAGCGAGGCGAGAAGCAGGGCCGAGAGCGCGTGCTGCTGGTCGTCCATGCGGGTGACGCCTTCGGTGAACCAGGCGCCCGTCGCGCGGACGGGGGAGGGCGCTGCCGCAGCTCGAGTGCCGGAGACCTGGCGGTCGCGGAGCATCCCGGCAACGCAGGCGAGGCGTTCGTCGATGGCGGGACGGAGATGGGCGAGGCGCGGGTCGGCGTCGGCGGCCTGGCGGAGGCCGGCAAGGCCTTCGCCCCAGGTGCCCATGCCGGCAGCGCGGGCCTGGCGCCCGCGGAAGAGTCGGGAGAGTACGGTATCCCGCCGGGCGGATTCTGTGCGCACCAGCAGGCCGAACCGGGCGGCAAGGGCTTCGAGGTAGCGAACGTCGGATTCGGTGAGTCCCCAGGAAGCCATTTCGCCGAAGCCATAGGCGGCCCACTGGTCTGCCCACGGGGGGTATTGGAGATTTTCGACGCGGTCGCGATCGTCGGCGAGGTAGCGGGCAGTTCGGCGGGCAGGGGCATCCCATCCTTCGCCGGGGAAGATGCGGTGCATGAGGGTCAGCGCCCAGAACGCTTCCCCGGTCGCGTATTTTGAGCGCTCGCCCGGCACCGGCTGGAGCGCGACGGGGTCCCAGCGATTCAGGAAGGCGCCGTCGGGGAGCTGGAGGACGAGCATTCCACGGGCGAGCTCGCGCATGAGGCCGTCGTAGCGCGGGTCTTCAGTGGCGATTCGCCGCTGGAGGAGGCTGGCAAGCATGAGCGCGGTGGCACCGAGGCGCACACTGCCGTTGCCGGGGTCCCGGAGCGCTGCCCAGTCGGCGTGGCGATAGAGGTTCCGGGACATCCAGTCGAGGCCACGATCGGCGGTGGGCAGCACCGACGGGTCGCCTGCGGCGGCGAGCTGGTAGAGGGCCATGGTGACGCCGGCGTGGCGGACAACGTTGTAGCCGGGAAGGTCGATGTCGCGTTCGATGGAGTACTCGTACACGTAGGAGCCATCGGGGTACTGGTTCGCCTCGATCCATGCGGCGGCGAGGCGGGCTGCGTCGAACGCTTCGGAGGGCGTGACTGCAGGGCAGTGTTGCGGGGCAAGGAGGGTGATGCGGAGGGCCACGGCCCCAATCGCCCAGGCGGCAACAGTGAGCAGGAGCGGCCGCTTCATGGGCGGAGGAATGTACCAGCCACGACGGTACCGATGCTACGGTGCGGCAGCCTCAGCAGCGCGGCAGAGCCGGTCCATTACGGAGAAGAGCTGCTGGCCGCGAGGTGTGAGGTCGTAGAGCGTCGAAGGGGGGTAGGTGTGTTCGACGGTGCGCTGGACAAGCCCGGCTGCCTGTAGATCCTTGAGCGCGAGGGTGAGCGCCCGGGGCGTGATGCCGGGGAGTTCGGCGCGGAGCTGGTTGAACCGGGTGGCCCCGCGGCCGACGGCGACGAGGACGAGCATCGGCCATTTCCTGAGGGCAAGGTCGACGAGGTCCATGGCGAGGACGGCTTCGACGGCCTCAACGCAGGCCGCGCCGACGGCCACTCCGGCGGGCGTGAGGGAGCAGCGGGCACTGCGTGGGGCCGGTTCGCGCTGGATGACGCCGGCTTCTTCGAGTCGGCGGAGGGTTTCGGCGAGGGTGTCGCGGGCGGCGTTGAAGGCTTGCTGGAGCTGGGCAACCCGCTGGGGGCCATCGCGGTAGAGGCGCGCGACGGTTGGGACGGACCAGCGGTGGTGAAAGAACCGGATTGCGGGGAGGAGCGACAACAACGAGCACCCTGCGAGAGGAGCTGTCAGCATCGAGTTTGTACACCGGGTATACTCTAGTTGCAAGGCCGCGCGGGAGGCGACAGGAGGCTTGCCAAAGTACAGCGGCAGCTTCATACTTAGAGCTTGATCCGCCGCGGCGGATCGTTTTTGTGTTGGAATCCGCTGGGGTTCCCGGGAGGTCTCGCCCGGGTGGCGCAACGGCAGCGCATCCGATTTGTAATCGGACGGTTAGGGGTTCGAATCCCCTCTCGGGCTCCAACACAAACGGCCCGGCAGCGCAAGCGGCCGGGGATGCCATGGAGAGATGGCCGAGTGGTTAATGGCAGCAGACTGTAAATCTGCCGCGCTTCGCGCTTCGTAGGTTCGAATCCTACTCTCTCCACCAATCAGCAATCTGCGACCGGCGGCGCAACCGCCGGGTATCTGGCCCTCATAGCTCAGCAGGCAGAGCGCGTTCTTGGTAAGAACGAGGTCTCCGGTTCGAACCCGGATGAGGGCTCCAGTGTGGACTCCCGGCGGCGCCGCCGCCGTTCCAAACCAGGCCCGGAGGGCAGAAGGAACCCATGGCGAAGGCGAAATTTGAGAGGACGAAACCGCACGTCAACGTTGGGACGATCGGGCACGTTGACCACGGGAAGACGACGTTGACGGCGGCGATTACGAAGGTGCTCTCCCTGAAGGGGGAGGCGGAGTTCCGGCCGTTCGATTCGATTGACAATGCGCCGGAGGAGCGTGCGCGCGGGATCACGATTGCGATTGCGCACGTGGAGTACGAGACGGACAAGCGCCACTACGCGCACGTCGACTGCCCGGGCCATGCGGACTACATCAAGAACATGATCACGGGCGCGGCCCAGATGGACGGGGCGATCCTGGTGGTGGCGGCGCCCGAGGGGCCGATGCCGCAGACGCGGGAGCACATCCTCCTGGCGCGGCAGGTGGAAGTGCCGGCGCTGGTCGTCTTCCTGAACAAGGTGGACATGATGGAGGACCCGGAGCTCCTCGAGCTGGTCGAGCTGGAGCTGCGGGAGCTGCTGACCTCGCAGGGCTTCCCGGGCGATGAAGTGCCGATCATCCGCGGCTCGGCGCTGAAGGCGCTGGAGTCGACCTCGACCGACCCGAACGCGCCCGAGTACAAGTGCATCTGGGAGCTGATGGATGCGGTCGACAACTACATCCCGACGCCGGTGCGGCCGCTCGACAAGCCGTTTTTGATGCCGATCGAGGACGTCTTCGGCATCAAGGGGCGCGGCACGGTGGTGACCGGCCGGATCGAGCGCGGGGTGGTGAAGGTCGGCGACGAAGTGGAGATCGTCGGCCTGCGGGAGACGAAGAAGACGACCGTCACGGGCGTCGAGATGTTCAAGAAGATGCTGGACGAGGGCCAGGCGGGCGATAACGTCGGCTGCCTCCTGCGCGGCATCGAGCGGGATGAAGTGGAGCGCGGGCAGGTGCTCTGCAAGCCAGGGAGCATCAAGCCGCACACGAAGTTCGAGGCCCAGGTGTACGTCCTTTCCAAGGAAGAGGGCGGGCGCCACACCCCGTTCTTCAACGGCTACCGGCCGCAGTTCTACGTCCGCACCACCGACGTCACCGGCACCATCCACCTGCCCGAGGGCGTCGAGATGGTCATGCCCGGCGACAACATCACCATGACCGTCGAACTCATCCAGCCCGTCGCCATCGAAGACGGCCTCCGCTTCGCTATCCGCGAGGGCGGCCGCACCGTCGGCGCCGGCGTCGTCACCAAGATCCTCGCCTGAGGGCGGGCCTTTGGGCAGGAGGGAGAAGCCATATGGCGAAGAACAAGGGGGACCGGATTATCATCCACCTCCAGAGCACGGAGGGGCCGGTGTACCGGTACACGACCCAGAAGAACCGCCGGAACGATTCGGGCCGGCTTGAGCTCAAGAAGTACCACCCAGGGCTGCGGAAGCACGTCCTCTTCAGGGAGACGCGGTAACGTCCATGGCACGAGCACAACGCCGGCGCGCGGCGACCGCAGCGCCGGGCGATTCCCAGCCAGCCGAAAGCCCGCGCCCGGCTACCCGGCCGTCGCTTCCGCGGCCCCCGGCGGCGCCAGGGCCTATCGCGCGGCCTGAGACGCCGAAGCGCAGCCCGTTTGGGTTTTTGAAGCGGCTCCAGCCGCGCTTCGTCGCCGATATTATTGCCGAGCTGCGGAAGGTGACCTGGCCGTCGTTCCAGGAGACGCGCTACCTGACGATTGTGGTCGCCATCGTTGCGGTGGTGATGGGGCTGTTCCTGGGAGCGGTGGACCTGCTCTTCGGCTGGATCATCGAGAGGCTGTTCTTCTAACGATGACCGACGAACAGAAGCCGATTACTGCGCTCTCCGGCATCAGTCCCAGCCAGCCCGCGAAGCGGCCGGCGCGGCGCCGCAAGACTGAGGACGAACTCGAGCAGGAGCAGCTCACCGACGAGGAGATCAACGCGCCCGGGCGGAAGTGGTACTTCGTGCACACGTACAGCGGGCACGAGAACAAGGTGCGCAACGCCATCAAAGCGACGGTGGAGCGCATGGACGCCGGCGACAAGATCTTCCATGTGGTTGTCCCTACGGAGGATGAAATTGAAATCCGCGACGGCCAGCGGCGGACCGTGAAGCGGAAGCTCTACCCCGGCTATGTGCTGGTGCAGACCATTGAGCTAAAAGAGGGCGACCCCGCTTCGGATGCAGCGTGGCACCTCATTCGCAATACGACCGGCGTGACGGGGTTCGTCAGCTCGGGCACGCGGCCGGTGCCGCTGTCGCAGGAGGAGGTGAACCATATCCTCCGCGCGATGCGCATGGAGCAGCCGCGCGTCCGGGTGGCCTTCCAGCCGGGACAGTCGGTGCGCATCGTTGACGGCCCGTTCGAGGATTTCGTTGGCGTTGTGGACGAGATCAACACGGAAAAGGGCCGCGTGAAGGTCATCGTCAACATGTTCGGGAGGGAGACCCCGGTGGAGCTGGACTTCCTCCAGGTGGAACGGGTCTAAGCGAGAGCGCACGGTGCCCCTTGTGGGCCGCCGTCTGTAGCACGCCAGACCGCCCCGGCCGGAATCGGCCGGGGCGGTTGCTTTTTTGATGTGTGCGACTCTGCGCCAGGAGGGGGTTTGCGCCGGAAGGGCGCCGGGTGAGGCCCCGGGAGGGCGTTGCGGCATCCACTGCGCGGGCGCCACCGCCGGGAGATCGCGACCGGCCTGTTAGAAGCCGGCGCGGCCTCCGCGGCCCCGGAGGCGCGGGTCGAGGACGTCGCGAAGTGCGTCTCCCGCCAGGTTGAAGCCGAGAACGACCATTGTCAGGGCCATGCCGACGATGAAGGCCATCCAGGGGTCGGACGGACCGTTCCGACGGCCTTCCTCGACCATCTTGCCCCAGGAGATGCGCGTTGGGTCGCCCAGCCCGAGGAAGGCGAGCGTGGCTTCGACGAGGATGTAGATGCCGATCGAGCTGGTGAACGTGACGATGATCGGCGCCGTGATGTTGGGGAAGATGTGCCGCATCATCACGCGGAGGTCGCTGGCGCCGATGGTGCGGGCGGCAAGCACGTAGACCTCTTCGCGCACGGCAAGCACGGCACTTCGCACAACACGGGCGGAACTGGCGGTGCCTAAGATGCCGAGCGCAATGGTGTTCACGGTGAGTGTGGGGTTTGCGACGACCTGGCCAAACAGCAGGAGCAGGACGAGCGGCGGGAAGGCCTGGAGCGTATCGACGATGCGCTGGATGAAGAAATCGACGAAGCCGCCGAAGTAGGCACTGGCGAGACCGACGATGGTTCCGCTAATCGTGGCGATGAGGGCAGCGCCGAGGCCGACGTAGAGGGCCGTGCGCGAACCATGGACGATACGCGAGTAGAGGTCGCGGCCAAGTCCATCGGTACCGAGCCAGTGGTCGGCGGTGGGGCCGCCGAACTTGATGGGGATGTCGTTTTTTTCGAGTTTTTCGGGCGGGTACTGCAGGCGGACGGTGGGGTCAATGAGCGCCTTTTCGGCGAGCTCGGGATCGTACTCCGGGTTGGGAGCTTTGAAGATCGCCTCCGGGTCGTAGCGGTCGACGACGTCGGCAAAGAGGGCGGCGAAGACACAGAGGGCAATGATGAAGACCCCCACGCCGCCGAGGGGCTTATAGCGGAAGAAGCGGCCGATATGGACGAGCGCCCGAACGAGCATCGGGCGGTCGCTGAGGCTGCGCGGCATACCGAGGGTGCCGGGGCGATCGAGGATTGCCTGTTCCTGGGCCATGGCAGCTTCTCCTAGGAGTACCGGATGCGCGGATCGAGGACACCGTAGAGGAGGTCGATCGCGAGGTTGACGAAGACGACGAAGGTGGCGATGACGAGGACGAAGGCCTGCACAACGGGCACGTCGCGGGCGACGATGGCTGCGAGAATGCGCCTGCCGACCCCAGGGATGGCAAACAGGTTCTCAAAGACGACGTTGCCGGAGAGGAGCCCCGCAAAAGAGAGACCGAGCACGGTCACGACGGGAACCAGGGCGTTTTTGAGCGCGTGGCGGATGATGACGACGCGTTCGCGGAGGCCTTTGGCCCAGGCGGTGCGGATGTAGTCCTGGCGGAGCACTTCGAGCATTTGGGAGCGGAGGAGGCGCATGACGCCCGCGCCGGAGGCGAGCCCGCCGACGACGGCGGGGATGATGAAGAGGCGCAGACTGGCAGCGGGGTCTTCCCAGAGCAAGGGGGCGGTGCTGATGGGCACCTCCCAGAGGCTCCACCGTATGACGTAGAGGAGCGCCATGGTTGCAATCCAGAAGTTGGGCATGGCGAGGACGAGGATGGCAAAGACGCGCAGGACGTAATCGACGATGGAGTCCTGGCGGATGGCCGAGATGATGCCGATAGGGATGGAGGTGAGGATGGAGATTGCGAGCGACATGAGCGCCAGCTGGAGGGAGTACGGCAATCCCTCTTTCATGCCCTGGAGGGCGGACTCGCGCGTCTGGTAGGAGATGCCGAAGTCGCCGCGGAGGAGGTTCCCGAGGTAGATGAAGTAGCGCTGGACAACCGGCTTATCGAGGCCGAGGTCTTTGCGGACGGCGTCGATCTGCGCCTGGCGGAGCGCCGGGTCGGTCGAGGTCGGGTCCTGGGCAGCGATGCGCTGGGCCACGAAATCGCCGGGCAGAACGCTTGTGGCGAAAAAGACGAGCGTGGCGACGAGCCAGATGACCGGGATATTCACCACTACCCGGCGGAGAATGTACGTCCTCACTCTCGGTGTCCCCCTTCTCCCTGTGAACGTGCACTGCGGGCCGAGCGCGGATTGTACCGCGTCTCGGCCCGCAGCGGAGCGAGTTGTTGCTAGGCCGGCCGGCCCTGCCAGGTCGGGTCGGTCTGGTCGAACCACCACTGAGTGCCGTACTGGTGCTGCTGGACGAAGGCCACGGCCTCAGGGTACTTGAGGTAGTTCCAGCGGAGGGACGAGTTGACGGCGACCAGGGTGTACGGGATGCCGGCGCCGTAGTTCTTGATGAGCTCGCGCATGACCTCTTTGGAGAGCTCCTGGCGCTTGGCGATGTCGAACTCGACCACGGCCTGGGCGGTGAGCTGGTCGACCTTGTCGATCTTGACGCCGAACTGCTGGAACTGCGGCTGGCTCGAGTTGTACTGGAGGTAGTTCAGGAGCGTGGGCTCGGGATCGGACACCTCGGTGATCCAGCCGAACCAGATGTTGTTCTTCCCGTTGCCGTACTCCTGCTTGACGATCTTGCCGGTGATGGTTGCGTAGGGCTCGATCTTGGCAACGAAGTTGTTGCCCAGCACCTTCTTGAGCTGGTTGGTGATGAGGGCGGCGCCGCCGGAGTAGAGGCCCTCCCAGATGTCGGGGATGTCGACGATGATGTCCCCAAGGGCGGGACCGCCGCCGGCTTCCCACATCTTCTTCGCCTCGGCCTCTTCCTTCGCGCGGTCCTCAAGGTAGCCGGGGTAGGTGATGAGCTCTTTCTCGGTGATGGCGAAGGCCGCCTGGGTCGGCGGGACGTTCCCCGAGAGGACGGCCTTGCCCTGGAGGAGCGATTGGATGATGGCGCGGCGGTCGAAGGCGCGGAAGATGGCGCCGATGAGGTTCGGGTTGTTCCACGGGGCGGCGCCGCCGTAGTAGGTGCCGGCCTGGGGGTTGCCGCTGAAGATTTTGACCTCGTGGATTTGGCCTTCGTACCGCTTGAGGAGGTCGTGGATGACCTGGTTCTGGGTTGGGGTGAAGGCATCGAGCTGCTTCTGCTCGAAGGCAGCCTGCTGGGCCGACTGGTCGGTGAAGAGCGGGAGCCACTTGACGCCATCCCAGTTGACCTGGGTGTGGAACTTCTCATGGCGGACCCATTCGGAGTCGCCCTCGGCGGACCACTTCTTCAGCACAAATGCGCCGGTCCCGATGACGAGGTCGGCCTTCATGTTGGCGTAGTCCTTTTCGAAGGCGCGGACGGCTTCAGGGGCCTGGACCTTGGCGTAGGAGCCGGCGAGGGTTGTGAGGAAGAAGGGGTCGGGCTTCGAGAAGGTCACGCGGACGGTCTTGCTGTCGACGACTTCGACCTTATCGACATTTTGGAAGGCCGACTTGCGGTAGAAGTTGGGGTCGTCGGTGCCGTCGAGGAGCTTGCCGTTCTTGTTGCGGTTGATGAAGAAGGCGACGTCTTCGGCGTTCGCCTGGCGGCCGTTCACGGGCGGCTTATCGTGCCAGAAGACGTTGGAGCGGATGGTGAAGACGATGGTGTTGGGGTCGGGCTGCTCCCACTTCTCAGCGAGGCCGCCTTCGAGCTCGGCTTTGGTGAAGCTCTTCCACTGGGTGACCCCAAGGTTGGTCATGCCCATGAGCCAGGCGACCGGCGAGAAGCGGCTGCGATCGACGTCGAAGGTGTCCCACGTGTTGTTGGCGGAGACGAAGCGGGCGACGCCGCCCTTCTGCGGGGTCTGCGCCGCCGAGGTCGGGCTTGCGGCGGGCGACCCGGTACCGGCGGGCGCGGTCGAGGAGCCGCTGCCGGTATCGTCGTCATCGTCGCCGCAGCCGACGAGGCCGAGGGCTGCCGCTCCGATGCCTGCGGTTGCGGCGCCGCCGAGGACACGGCGCCGGCTGATGCCCTGGCGGGCCAGCTTTCTGGTCCAGTAGTTGTCGGACATTGAGATGAAGAATCCCCCCTTGCTGGTGTCGCCCCGCGTCGATAGCGCTCATCGGGCCTATCGAACACGGATGGGCGATTCGGGGAGTATACGCACGAGGGCGATTCGGGGAAGCTGTCTTTCCGGTAAATCGAGGTTTACCGACGGCAAACGGTTTGCCGCGCGCGAAGGACGGTCGGGGCACGGGACGGGTGATTGTTCGAGAGGCGGGACGGCGCGATACTTGGTAGTTGGCCCGCTCTGCAGGGGCGGGACTCGTGGAGGCGCGACCTGCGCCGCTTGAACACAAGGAGACTCCGTTGGCGAAGAAAGTCCGGGCAGTGTTGACACTGCAGCTGCCCGCCGGGAAGGCGAACCCGGCGCCGCCGGTCGGCCCTGCGCTGGGCCAGCACGGCGTGAACATCATGGAGTTCTGCAAAGAGTACAACGCTCGGACGCAGGACAAGATCGGGCTGATCATCCCGGCCCAGCTGACGGTCTACGAGGACCGCTCGTTCACCTTCGTGCTGAAGACGCCGCCGGCGGCCGATTTGCTCCGGCGGGCCGCGGGCATTGAGAAAGGGAGCGGCAATCCGCGGCTCAACAAAGTGGGCCGGGTGACCGTGGAGGACATCCGCAAGATTGCGGAGACCAAGCTGCCGGACCTGAATGCGAACTCCATCGAAGAGGCGATGCGCATCATCGAAGGGACGGCGCGGAGCATGGGCATCGAGGTGGTCGACTAATGCCGAAGCACGGGAAGCGGTACCGCGAAGCCGCCGCCAAGGTCGACAAGTCGCGGTTTTACGGTGTTGACGAAGCGATTGCCCTGGCGAAGGAGATCCACCCGGCACGCTTCGACGAGACGGTGGAGCTCCACATCAAGACGGGCCTGGACCCGCGCCATGCTGAGCAGCAGATCCGCGGCTCGACGGTGCTGCCGCATGGGCTCGGCAAGGTGATGCGCGTGCTGGTGTTTGCCGAAGGGGAAGCCGCGGCGGCAGCGCGCGAGGCGGGTGCGGATTATGTCGGGAGCGATGACCTCATCAAGCAGATCGAGGGCGGATTCCTCGACTTCGACGTCGCGATTGCGACCCGCGAGATGATGGGCAAGGTGGGGCGGCTCGGCCGCATCCTCGGCCCGCGCGGCCTGATGCCGAACCCGCGCTCGGGGACGGTTGTCGGCGCGGAGGACATCGCCAAGTCGGTCCAGGAAGCGAAGCAGGGCCGTGTCGAATTCCGGCTTGACCGCCTCGCGAACATCCACGTGCCGCTCGGCAAGGTGAGCTTTGAGGACGAGAAGCTGAAGGAGAATATGGCTGCCGTGATCGAGGCGGTGAATGCTGCCAAGCCGAAGGAGGCGAAGGGGCAGTACATCCGGAGTGCGACGCTGACGACGACGATGGGGCCGGGAATTCACCTCGACCTTGCGCAGACGTTGTCGCTGAAGCTGACGTAGACCGGAGGGGAACCCCGGGCGGGAGCGCCTTCAAAGACGAGGCCCCGGCCATGTTGGCCGGGGCCTGTACCGTGTGCTTCCGGGCGGCTCGTCAGTGCGCCGGGGCGGCGTGGCCGCCGTGGGCGTCGCCGTGACCGTGGGCGTCGTCATCGGCCGGCAGGTCGCGTGAACGCATGATGGAGATCGGGGCGACCCATTCGGGATTCTCGGGGAAGCCGCCCACCTGCCTTTTCAGCAGGTAGAGGACACCGAGGACCACGGAGAAGACCGCGACACCGGCCAGGGACCACAGGACGACCGGGAGGACGTCAACGCCGGCGCCGCCAGACTGGACCATTGGGTCGGGCGAACCGTGGCCATCATCCGCGGCTGCCGGGACGACGAGCGCAGTGGCGAGGAGGAGGGCGACGAGGGTGGCGGAGATGACGCGCGTCTTCATCGGTGTGGAGTGTAGCAGCGGGGGCCGTGTGGGCCAGCGCGCGGAGGCATAAAAATAGGGCCGGTGGATGTGTGGAGCGGACACGACATCCAGCGCGACCCACCTGTTGTTTAGCACCTGCTAAGCCCCTGGCGCAAGCGGGTGAGGCACGAAATTTGCCGAAATAACGAAATGTTGACATTTGGTGCCGCTGGACCGCGGCGATGGGGCCGAATGGCCATCGGCAGGCCTGCCCCTGGGGGGCAGAATCCCGGCAGTCGGCACACGGAGGAAGGACGATGCGTGCACTGGTTCCCCTCGACGGCAGCGAGACGGCCCTGGCGATCATGCCGGCGGTGCGCCGCCTGGCGGAGATGGCGCCCGGGATCGCACTGCACCTGGTCACGGTGCTGGACCCCCAGGCCGTGCGGGGACGCATGGAGCGGCCGGTCACGGAGCCGCTCGGGGCGGCGGTTGGGACCGCAACCATCCGGATCCCGGCCCCGCGGCTCATTGAGAGCCACGGGGAAGCGATCGCCCGGAAGTCGATCGAATGGCGTGAGAAGCTCGAGGAGGTTGCCAGGCGGGAGCTGCCCGGGACGGACACCCACGTCCACATCGAGTGGTCGCACCACACGGCGAAGGCGATCATCGAGCTGGCGAACGAGCTGGACGTCGACGTGATCGCGATGGCCACCCACGGGCGTTCCGGGCTCTCTCACCTTCTGGCAGGGAGTGTTGCCGAGGAGGTGATCCGCGACAGCGGGCGGCCGGTCCTGGTGGTGCGGGGGAGATAGGCGACCTCAGCCAACATGGCGGGGAGCCGTCGTGCCGGAAAGGCCGCCGGCGGACGGGAGCCGGGGGTCAGATGGTGCTGATGGCGCGCTCCCGGTCGAAGGCGCGCACAACCAACCGCCAGAGTCCAGCGTCGATGGCAGCGAGTACCACCGCCATGGTCAGCCACGTGAGGAGCGATGGTTCGATGGTCCGCGTGACGACGAGAAGAACCGGGAGCATCGACGGGAGGAGGATGAGCCCACTCAGGTGCTCGGCGATGCGCACGTCCTTCGAGCGGGCGGAGAAGAAGAGCCCGGTCATGGTCGAGAAGAGCGCGAGGAGCGGGGCCGCAAGGAGCATGCCGAGCGGCCAGGCCGGGTCGAGCGCCGGCCCGCGAACGGGCGGTTCGACGATTGCGGCCACAATGGCCATGTACAGGATGAAGATGCCGAAGGAGGCGGCGAGGGTCGGGAGGAGGATGGCGATAACCTTGCCGGCGAGGAGCTGCCGGTCGGAGAGGGGGAGGGTGAGGAGCGGTTCGAGCGTGCCCTGGTCGCGCTCGCCGATGATGCTGTAGGCGGCCATGGTTGCAGGCATGATGACCGGTGCCAGGAAGAAGCAGAACATCGCCTGTCCGACGGCGAAGTCGGGGCCGCCGATCGCCCGCGCTGGGTCGTAGAAGAGCAGGTTGAGCACGGGGAGCACCAGGAAGGCGACCGGCAGGATGGTGGCGGTCAGGACGATCATGCGGTGGCGGCGGAGTTCGCGGAGCTCTTTGCGGGCGAGGGCGCGGACGGGCGGCTGGATGGTCAGCAGGCTCATGCGGCGAGGCTCCCGGGGAGCGGCTGGCTCATCAGTTCGAGGTAGGCCCGTTCGAGGTCGCCGGCGGGGCGGACGGCGACGATCCGGGCGCCGGCGCTGACGAGCCGGGCAACGAGGTCGGGGGTGTCGCGCTCGGCGTTGAGCAGGCGGCAGCGGAGGGCCGAGGCACCCCACCAGACTTCACGGACTGCGGGGAAGGACTCTACGGCGCGACGGACGGGCGCATCCACGACGCCGGCGAGTTCGACTTCGACGATGTGGCCGAGGAGGGCAGCGCGGACCTGCAGGGGCGTCCCCAGCTGGAGGAGGCGGCCTTCGCGGAGGATGGCGACGCGGTCGCAGAGGCGCTCGGCTTCGGCGAGCCGGTGCGTGTTCAGCAGGACTGCGGTCCCCTCGCGGGCGAGGTCGCGGATGAGCCCCTCCATGGCCGCGGCCGCAGAGGGGTCGAGACCGCTCGAGGGCTCATCCAGCAACAGCACGGGAGGCCGGTGGACAATCGCGCGGGCGAGGGCGACGCGCTGCTTCAGCCCTTTCGAGAGACTGCCGACGAGGTCCTCGCGACGGTCGGCGACGCCGGCGAAGGCGAGGGCGCGCGCGACGGCAATTGCGGCGTCGGGCAGCTGGTGGGCTTCGGCCCAGAAACGGACGTTGGCCTCGACGGTCTGGCGGTCGTAGAGGCTGGGACGCTCGGGCATGACGCCGATGCTGCGGCGCACCTCCATCGGCTGGCGGGCGACATCCCACGAGAGGATGCGAGCGGTGCCGGCGTGGGGCTGGAGGAGGGTGGCGAGGATGCGGAGGGTGGTTGTTTTGCCCGAGCCGTTCGGGCCGAGCAGGCCGAGGACTTCGCCGCGTTCGACGGAGAGGGTGAGGCGATCGAGGGCGAGGCGCTCCCCGAAACGACGGGAGACTGCCTCGCACTCGATGGCCGGTCCCGCGCCCTTCACACCGGGAGAATCGGCGGCGGAGGGCCAGTTCTCCAGTCAGCGGGCCATGCGGCCGCCGTCAACGGGGATAATCGTCCCGGTGAGGTAGCTGGCGTCGCTGCTGCAGAGGAAGGCGACGAGGGCAGCAACTTCTGAGGGTTCGCCGTAGCGCCCGAGCGGGTTGGTGGCTGCGAGCTGCTGGTGGACCGCTTCGGGCTCGTCGGGGTTGATGCCGCGTTCGAGGGCGCGCATCATGCGCGTTTCAATCGGCGACGGACAGACGGCGCAGACCCGGATGCGCATGGGGGCAAGCTCAAGAGCAGCAGTTTTCGTCATCCCGACGACGGCGTGCTTGCTCGCACCGTAAGCGATGATGCCCGGCGTGCCGCTCAGGCCGGCGACCGAGGCGGTGTTGACAATGACCCCGCCGCCGTTCGCGGCCATGACCGGGGCGACGTACTTCATGCCGAGCCAGACGCCTTTGACGTTGACCGCGAGCACGCGGTCGAACTGGTCCTCGGGGTAGTTCAGCATGGGCCCAATCCAGCCCTCGATGCCGGCGTTGTTGAAGAAGGCATCGATGCGTCCGAAGCGGTCGCGGGCGGCGGCGACGTACCGTTCGACATCGGCCGAGCGGGTGACATCGGCGGGGACGGCGACGGCGCGCGCACCCATGGCTTCGGCAGCGGCGGCGACTTCGTCGAGCGCGGTGCCGGGCAGGTCCACCGCGACGATGCTGGCGCCCTCCTGCGCGAAGCGCTCGACGGCGGCGCGGCCGATCCCACCGGCTGCGCCAGTGATCACGGCGACTTTCCCTTCAAAACGGCGTTCCATGGGACCTCCAGTGCTTCAGGGTGCGGATTTCTCGAGCGGGTCGCGGAGGGCGACGGGCGATGATGCGAGCGGTGCGCGGCGCTCGCCGCGGAAGAGGGATGCGACGATGGCGGCCGCTGCGGCGAACCCGGCGACGAGGAAGGCCGCACGGACGCCGGCGACGATGGCTGCTTCGGGCAGGTCGGCAATGCGCTCAGGGCGGTAGCCTGCGGAGGCCGTGGCGACCGCGACAAGGACCGCGCTGGCGAGCGCGAGGCCGACCGCGTTGCCGATGTTGCGGGCCGTCGCGACGCTCGCCGAGGCGGTGCCGAGCCGGTCAGGCGGCACGCTGTTCATGATGGTGGCGCTGTTCGGCGACATGAAGATCGAGGTGCCGATGCCGACGATGGCGAGCCGCGCGACGATGCCGAGCGCGGAGGTTTCGGCGGTGATGGTGGCGAGCGAGAGGAGCCCGAGCGACACGAGGGCGATGCCGAGCGTGGCCTGGTGCGTGACGCGGTGGCGGTCGCTGATTCGGCCGCTGAGCGGCGAAAGGAGCAGCATCATGAGGGGAACGGTGGCAACGATGAGCCCGACCCGCCCGGTGGAGTAGCCTTTGACCTCCTGGAGGTAGAACGGCAGGAGGAAGGTGACGGCGGACTGGCCGGCGAAGTTGAGGGCCAGGCTGCTGACACCGACCGAGTAGGCCCGTATGCGAAAAAGGGAAAGCGCAACGACGGGGCTGGGCGTGCGCGCCTCGACCCGGAGGAAGGCAACGAAAGCGACCACCCCGGCAGCTCCGAGGCCGAGAATTGGGGCGGAGGTCCAGCCCCAGGCCTGTCCGCGGTTGACCGCGACGAGGAAGGCGCTGAGGGTGATGAACAGGGCGAGGGCGCCGGGCACGTCCATGCGGCGACCGCTGACGGCGGCTGCGGGCGCGGAGGGGCGGATGACCAGCCATGCGAGCAGGAGCGCGACGATGCCAATCGGCACGCGGAGGGCGAAGATGGCGTGCCAGGAGAAGGCTTCGAGGATGAGGCCGCCGAGGATCGGGCCGGACATGAGGCCGGCGCCGACGACGGCTCCCGTGGTGCCGAGCGCCTGGCCCCGCTGCTCCGGGGGAAAGGCTTCGCTGACGATGGCGTTGCCGTTGGCGATGGCGAGGGCCACCCCGACAGACTGGATGAACCGCATTGCCACGAGCTGTTCGAAGGTCTGGGCGATGCTGGCGAGGGCCATGCCGATGGTGAAGATGGCCCAGCCGACGATGTAGACCCGTTTCCGGCCGTAGAGGTCGCCGGCGCGGCCGGCGGTGAGCGTGAGTCCGGTGACAACAAGGCTGGACACGAGGGCGGCCCAGACGACGGTATCGGGGGAGCGGTCAAACTCGCGGGCGAGGGTGGGGAGCGCAACGTTGACGATGGAGAAGTCCATCGTGGCCATGTAGGTGCCGAAGGCAACGGCAGCCAGGACGCGCCAGCGGTACTCCACGGGTCGGACTCTACGCGGGCGCAGCCGGGTCCTCAACGGCGGCCGTGCGCGCGGGACACTCGATGAGCGGGCAGCGCTCGCAGGCAGGCCGGCGGGCCGAGCAGGTGCGGCGCCCATGCTTGATGAGGAGCATGTGGAACGGGTAGTAGTCAGCGGGATCGACGAGCGCTTCGAGGAGGTCGTGGGCACGGTCGGCGGTCGCAGACGGAGGGACGAGGCCGAGGCGCTTGGCGACGCGTTCGACGTGGGTATCGACGGGCAACGCCGGGCGGCCGAGCGCGAACAGGAGGACGCACGCGGCCGTCTTGGGTCCGACCCCCGGGAGGGCACGAAGCCAGGCGCGGGCCTCTTCGAGCGGGAGGTCCCGGAGGAAGCCGAGGTCGAAATCGGGCGAGCGTGCCTCGACGGCGCGCAGAGCGGCCTGGATGCGGGGGGCCTTCTGGCGGGCGAGCCCGCCGGGCTGGATCGCGTGCACCACCTCCTCGAGCGGCGCCTCAGCGATGGCTTTCCAGGACGGGAAGCTGCGCATCAGGGCGATGAACGCGCGCCCGCTGTTGGTATCGGAGGTGTTCTGGCTGAGGATGGTGAGGACCAGCTCGGCGAGGGGGTCGCCGCTCGGCTGGAGGACGGGCATGCCGTAGACCGGCGCGAGGCGCGCGATGATGCCGCGGGGGTCCATCAGCGGGCGCGGTCCTGGCGGGCGAGGCGGCGGGCCGCGATGCCGGGAAGGAGCGGGACGCGGGCAGCTTCGCGGGCGTAGGTGGATTCGCCGCGCTGGACGGCGAAGAAGGCGCTCCAGAGGTACGGGATGGCGCGGGTGGCGCGCATCCAGGGGCCGGGGTATCGGCCGAGCATGCCGTAGAACATGTGGGCAATCACCCGGGCGGCGCGGAGCTCGGGCATGATCTCGCGGTCAATGTCGTCCTGGTAGCGCTGGAGCGGTACTCCCGAGGAGAGCGACCGCAGGACGGCGCGGGCAGCGATGCGCCCGGACTCGATGGCGTAGGAGATGCCCTCCTGAGTGAACTCGTCGGCGAGGCCGGCGGCGTCGCCGGCGAGGAGTACCCGTTCGGACGCGATGC
This sequence comes from Tepidiforma thermophila, assembly GCF_002563855.1. Classification (NCBI taxonomy): domain Bacteria; kingdom Bacillati; phylum Chloroflexota; class Tepidiformia; order Tepidiformales; family Tepidiformaceae; genus Tepidiforma; species Tepidiforma thermophila. Next base: position 1,538,670 of record NZ_PDJQ01000001.1, on the reverse strand, counting down.
GCTCGCGGCCGCGACGGAAGCGAATTTTGTGGCCGCGGGCGATGTCGACAGGCGCGCCGTCGAGCCCGAGGCGGCGGAGGTAGGCGGCGACGTGAGACTTCATCTCACCGGCCTGTCCGGGGGGCAGGACGATGCCGATGGAGAGGACTTCGGCCTTTGGGAAGAGCCACGCGTAGCCCCAGGGGCGGTAGCCCAGGTCGATGAACGCTGTGGCGCGGTTGGCGCGGACCCGGGCTGCAGGTGCACGCACTTCGACCTCGTAGGCGGCGCACTCGGCCAGATCGGTCCCGAGGCCGGCCATCCGGCCGACCGGCGAGTGGGCGCCGTCGGCGGCGATGAGTATTTCAGCGCGGGCGGAAAAGCCGTCTTCGGCGCGGGCGGTCACGCCTGTGGGGTCCGGTTCGAGCGCGCGGATGGCCGCGCGGGGGCGGAATTCGGCGCCGGCCCGGCGCGCGTAGTCGAGAAGGAGGGTGTCAAATCGCTCGCGCATAACCATTGCGGCGAACGGCTCGCCGGAGTCGCGGACGAACCGGCAGCGGCCGTGGAGGGAGATGTCGAGGAGGGCCACCTCGTCTTCGACGACGGGGTCGATGGGGAACGGAAGGAGCCGGGAAGTGCGGCGGGGGATGCCGCCGCCGCAGGCCTTGTAACGGGGGAATTCGGCCTTATCGAGGACGAGGACCCGCGCGCCCGCGGCGGCGAGTTCGCGTGCGGCGGTGCTCCCGGCAGGCCCGGCGCCGACTACGATGGCATCGAACTGGGCTGGCACAGTTTGGACTGTACCGGGAGCACGAACAGGCGAGAAGGGTGGGGCTTACTCGGGGGTGTTTTCCCAGTCGCGCCAGCTGCCGCGGCGGCCTTCGGCTTCGAGGTAGTGGCCCTTGCCGAGCGGTTTGACGGGGGGCGGCTGTTCGAGGCGCTTGAGGAGAACCCAGACGCCGAAACTCAGGGCCGCCATGACCGACGTGAGCAGCGCGAGCCGCTGCATGCCGCGCGCTTCGGCGCCATCCCAGGTGTCGTAGGCCTGGCGGGCGAGCTCCAGGGCGCGGGTGCCGTCGCCGGCAGCGAGGGCGTCCTCGGCGGCGCGCAGCTTCGCCCCCGGGTCGGCGAAGAGCATGCCGACGCGGCCAAAGAAACCGGGGCTGAAGGACGCCTGCTTCTCCTTCGCGAGGGCGATGAGTTTCGCCGCGGCGTCGGCGTTGACGCGGCCGGTGACACCCGCGGAGGCCGCGGCGCGCGCGCCGGTGAAGTCGCCCTGTTCGTACAGCTCGCGGGCCTTCGTGATGGCCTGGCGGAAGGGCGAATCGGCGGGTTCGCCGGCGAGCTGGGATTCGGCGGCCTGGATGGCGATAACGGCCTGGCGCTGGTCCTCGACCAGGCGGGCGGTTTCGGAGAGCCGTGCGCGGCCCCACGATATGGCGACGGCGTCGGGGGTCGCCAGGCCTGCCCCGGCGGCGAGTTCAGTGGCGGAGCGGTAGGCAGCGATGATGGTGTCGGCCTGGGCGACCTGGGCGGCGATCGGACCGAAGACCCAGGCGATCAGGTTGTTGTAGATGTCGGAGGGGATGCCGGAACCGAGCCCGGCCTCGGCTGCGCGGCCGCGGAGCCCGCGGACAAGGTCGTGGGCGGCGCGGCGCTCGGCGAGCAGCGGCTTTGCCGTTTCAGGAACAAAGACCCAGTCGAGGAAGAGCTGGTCGAGGTTGCGGTCGGAGAGGAATTCGCCCTGGTCCATGAACCAGCCCTCTTTGAGGCGCCAGAGGGCGGGCTCGTCATCGATGCGGGAGAGGACGGCGGTCATATTCTGGCGGCCGCCGATTGCTTCTTCGTAGGCGAACCAGAAATCGCCGGAGCGGCCGTACCAGTAGGCGGCCGGGCCGCCGACGGCGGTCGAACCCCAGGTTGCGAGCGGCTCGTTGATGCCATACGACTTCCAGTCCGTGGGGCGGACGGCCACGCCGAGCTGCGGAGCGACGACCCGGGTGGCCCATTCGGCGAGTCCCTCCCAGAGGAAGGGGCGGGCGAGCTGGGTGTTGCCGGCCCACTGGTGGGCGAGCTCGTGGATGGTGACCTCGTCGTCGATGCCGCCGGTTTCGTGCGAGAGGAGCACCTGCCCGACGCCGGAGAAGGCGACACCCGCGATGCCGTAAGCGGCAATGTGGTAGGACTGCCGCATCGTGACGTCGGTATAGGGGTACTTGAAGCCAAAGAGCGATTCGAGGACGGGGAAGGCCTGCTTTGCGACGGCGAACTGCCGGGCCGCCCAGTCGGCATCGCGGCGGAAGAACTTCAGGGTCATCGTGACCTGGCGGCCTTCGGGCATGGTTACCGGCTCGGAAAGGACGCCGCGGCGGGTCTCGTCGGTGACCGACAGGGCGAAGGCGGAAAAAACGCCGGGGTCGAACCGCTGGCGGCAACGTTCGTCGAGGGCGGCGCAGCGCTCGAGGATATCGGGGTCGTCGGCCGAAAGGGCGATGAGGAAGACGTTGCCGCAGACCCAGCGCTGGAGGCCGGCGTTCTTCACCTCGGACGGCTGGTCTTTGCCGACGAGGCAGCCGGGGTCGAGGACGTTGTCACCGGACTTCGGGACATCGACGAAGACCCACGAACCCGGCCCCTGTCCGATGAACGGCACTTCAATGAGGCCGGGCTCGAGCGTCATGAGGGGACCGGAGGTATTGGGGAGGGTGTAGGCGGCTTCGAGGGTGAGGCGCCGTTTCGGCTGGAGGGGTTCCGGGAGTGCGACGGTGGCGATGGCGGTGCGTTTCGCCGCTTCGTCGCCTGGGTCAAGCGTGAACTGGACGGGAGCGCCGTCGCGGGTAATGGCAAGGTCGCTCGCGTGGGGGAGGATGTAGAGAGGAACGGCGGTGATGCCGTTCTGCGACTGGTTGAGGAACTCGACGCGGACGTGGACGCGGACCGTGCCGGCGGGCGTATCGAGGCGATAGACCGTTTCGGAGGCGGAGACGAGCCCCTGCGCCTGCTGCGCGGAGGCCGGTGGAGCACCAACGAGCCCGGCCGCGGCAGCACACACGGCGACCAGCAGCGCGAGGACGCGAGTCTTCATACCGGGAAGTTCGACCGTCGGAACGGCAACGCGCAGGGGTCAGTTCACGAGGACGCCGCCATCGACCGGGAGGACGACTCCGGTGACCCACCGGGCCTCGTCAGAGGCGAGGTAGACGGCGGCCCATGCGATATCCCAGGCGGTGCCTTCGATGCCAAGCGCGGTTGACTTGCGGCGCGCCTCGCGGACTGATTCCGGCATGCCGCGGGCGGAAACCATGGGCGTGTAGGCGGGGCCGGGCGCGATGGCGTTGACGCGGATGCCGTCGCGGCCGTGGTCGGCGGCCATGGCGCGGGTCAAGGCCTCGACGGCGCCCTTGGATGCGGCATACGGGGCCAGACCGCGTCCGCGCTGCGAGGCAATCGAGGAGATGTTGACGATTGCGCCGCCGCCCGCGGTGGCGAGCATTGCCGGGATGGCGTGCTTGCTGGCAAGAGCCATGCTGGTGACATTGACTCGCATCTGGAGCTCCCACTCTTCGAGCGTGACCTCGGTGATGCGCTTGGCGATGCCGATGCCGACGTTGTTGACGAGGATGTCGAGGCGGCCCCAGCGCCCGAGGGCGCGTTCGACCATGGCCCGGCAGGCGGCTTCGCTGGTGACGTCGGCGGCAAAGGGCTCGGCCTCGCCGTGCTCCTCGGCGATGAGGCGAGCGGTGAGCTCGGCAGCCTCGAGGCGGCGGTCGACCAGCAGGACACGGGCGCCTTCGCGGGCGAAGAGCACGGCCGTAGCGCGTCCGTTGCCGATGCCTTCGGTCTGGGAGCCGGCGCCAGTGACAATGGCGACCCTGCCGTTAAGCCTGCCGGCCATGGACACCTCCCGGGGGATGAGCTGCCGGATTGCAGCAGGCGTAGTCCGGAAGCCCGCGGGCTTCTAGAGTCGTGGCGATGACCACGTACCGGTGCGAGGCATGCGGCGAGCCGTTCACGCTCCCGGCCTCAGTCCGGGCGAAGTACCCCAACTGGCAGCCGCGGCTGTGCCTCGCGTGCCGCAGGCGCTCCAAGCGCGGAACCGCGGCAGCCGGGGACGGTTCGAGACCGGCCGCGGCGGCCTCCCGACCTCCCGAAGCTGCACCCGAGGAGGACCCCCAGACGGGCATCTTCACCGACGGCGCCTGCCAGGGGAACCCGGGACCCGGCGGCTGGGGCGCGGTCTACGTCCGGGACGGACGGGTCATCGAGGAGCGGCACGGTTTCGAACCCGCGACGACGAACAACCGGATGGAGTGGACCGCGATGATTGCGGGGCTGGAGATGGCGCCGCGGGACGAGCCGATCACGGTCTATTCGGACAGCCAGCTGGTGGTGCGGACGCTCAATGAGTGGGCGAAGGGGTGGGAGGCCCGCGGGTGGAAGCGGAAGGACGGGCCGGTGATGAACCTCGACCTTGTGCAGCGGGCGTGGGCGCTGAAGCAGCAGCTTCCGCTGGTGCGGGTGGCGTGGGTGCGCGGGCATGCGACGTCGCGCTGGAATGCCTACGCCGACGAGCTGGCGACCTCGCACTTCCGGAAGGACGCCTGAGCGGGGAGCCGAAACCTCCACCGGGCCGTCACGGCTTCGGCCCTGTGCCGTTCGGCCGGGTGCGGTGAGACTGGGGCCATGGATAGCGGCGTATTCGAGGGACCGGACGGGCGGGAGGTCCTCCGTGAGATTGTGGCGGCGCTGGAGGCTATCGTGGTGGCGCTGCAGGCCGAGCGGGCGGCCGGCGAGCCCGGCTACGCGATGCGCGAAGCGGTGCGCCGGGTGGTTACACTGCGGCAGCGCCTGGGAGAGCGCTCAGGACGCGGCGGCTGAGCCGAGGAGTTCGTCGGCGGCAGCAAGATTGGCGGGAGTAACGCCACCGAGCATGGCAGCAAGCTCGGCCCGGCGGGCCTCCCCGGCAACCTCGCGGACCTCGGACCAGGTGTGGCGCCCGTCGGTGCGCTTTTCGACGACGAAGTGGCGGTCGGCAGCGGCGGCTACCTGCGGGAGGTGGGTGATACAGAGGACCTGGTGCCGCGCGGCGAGGCGCCGCAGGGCGCGCCCGACGACCGCGCCGGTCCGGCCGCCGACGCCTTCGTCGACTTCGTCGAGGACTTCGAGCCGGCCCTCGGTAGCCTGGCCGAGGGCAACCGTGAGGGCGAGGAGGAAGCGGGAGGTTTCGCCGCCGCTGGCGACGGTGCCGAGGGGCCGCGGGGGTTCGCCGGGGTTGAAGGAGGCGAGGAACTCGACGCGGTCGACGCCGGCCTCGGTGAAGGCGCGGGGGGCCGGTTCCGGCGAGGGCGCGGCGGCTTCGTCCGCGGCGCCGGCGACGACCTCGTAGTCAGGGAGGGCGACGAGCGGCCCGGCCGGGTCGTCATCGCAGGTGAAGGCGACGGCCAGGCGGGCGCCGGTCATGCCGAGGAGGTCCAGCTCGGCAGCGATGGCACCGACAAGCGCACCGGCGGCGGCTCTCCGGCGTATCGAGAGGTCGGCAGCCTGGCGGCCGAGCGTCTCGAGGAGGCGGGATTCGGCGGCCTCGAGCTCCTCGAGCGAGGCGCCGGCCCCGGTGAGGTCGGCGAGCTGGCGGGCTGCAGTGTCTCGGTAGGCGAGGACGGCGGCGATGGTGTCGCCGTATTTGCGCTGGAGCCGCGCGAGCAGGTCGAGGCGTTCGGTGACGGCGGCGAGCCGCTCCGGGTCTTCATCGAGCGCATCGCGGTAGGCGCGGAGGGCGCGGCGGAGGTCCATGCTGGCGGTTTCGAGGATGCCGGCGAGGTCGGCAAGGTCGGCAGCGCCGGGGTCGCGGCCGGCGATGACGCGCACGGCGGAAAGCACCTCGCCGATTGCCGGTTCATCAAGGGCGGCGAGCGCGCGTTCGGCTCCCTCGCGCAGGCGGGCGGCGTTGCCGAGGCGCGCCTGCTCGGCGCGGAGCGATTCGTCTTCACCGGGGACGGGCGCGGCGGCGTCAATCTCGGCAACTTCGAAAGAGAGGCGCTCGATGAGCCGCTCGCGCTCGCGGGCATCGGAGCGGAGGGAGGCGAGCTTTCGGCGGACCTCGCGGAGCTCGCGGACGGTAGAGGCGAGCGCTGTGCGGTCGGCCTGGAGGCCGGCAAACTCGTCGAGCGCGGCAAGCTGGACCGCCGGCCGGAGGATGGCGAGCTGCTCGGACTGGCCGTGGATATCGAGGAAGCCCTCGGCGAGGGCGCGGACGTCTTCGTAGCGGGCAGGCTGGCCGTCGATGCGGTAGGTCGAGCGCCCACCGAGGGTGAGTGTGCGTTCGATGACCGTCGGCCATCCGAGGCGGAGCGCGGCGCGGACGGTCGCGCGGTCGGCGCCGGCGGCGATGACCTCGCGGCCCATTCGCGCGCCGAAGGCGAAGGCGATGGCATCGACGACCAGCGACTTGCCGGCCCCGGTTTCGCCGGTGAAGACGGTCAGCCCGGGGCCGAGGTCGATGGCGACGTTGCGGGCAACGGCGAAGGAGGTGATTTCGAGCTGTTCAAGCACTGGGGTTCATGGTGCTGGAGAGCTGCATTTCGAGCTTTTCGGCGAGTTCGGCGTAGAAGCTGGACGGCTCACGGAAGCGCACGAAGCGGGTGACATGGGGGCTCTGACGGACGACGATGCGCACGCCTGCGGCGACCGGCTCGTCCTCCTGGCCGTCGATGCTGAGGATGGCGCCCTGTTCGCTGGTGACGGCCATTTCGATGGTTGAATCCGGCTGGAGCACGAGCGACCGGCCGAGGGCGAGGTGGGCCGAGACCGGGGTCAGGACGAGGTGGTGCTCGGTGGGGGCGAGGATGGGGCCGCCCGCGCTCAGCGAGTAGCCGGTGGAACCCGTTGGCGTGGCGACGATGATGCCGTCGCAGCGAAAGATGGCGAGGCGGGCGCCATCGATGTGGACGTCGACGTAGACGGGACGCCCGGGCGAGCGGCGGCTGACAACGATGTCGTTCAGGCCATCGAAGGAGTGGAGGGCGGCGCCATCGGCCATGACGTCGGCGTGGACCATGATCCGCTCTTCGAGGCGCCAGTCGGCGGCGATGATTCGCTCGATGGCGTTGAAGAAGTCGCGCGGGCTCATGTCGGTGAGGAAGCCGAGGCGGCCCATATTGACGCCGAGGATCGGCGTGGCGTGCGGGATGACAATGCGAGCAGTGCGGAGGACGGTGCCGTCGCCGCCGACGCAGACGATCAGGTCGGAGGCGGTGATGGCATCGCACGGGGGCGGGCCCCAGGCATCGAAGACGCCGGCATCGATGCCGCGACGGCCGAACTCCTGCGCGACCTGGCGGGCAAAGGCGAGCGCGCCTTCGCTCCGGGGGGCATGGAAGATGACGGCGCGGCGCAGCATCAGGCAACTCCGGCGGGCGGGGTGCGCAGCAGTACAAGGAATTCGGTGTTGCCGTCGCCCCCGCGAATGGGCGATGGAATGATGCCACAGGTTGCCCAGCCGTGGGCGGCCGCCCAGGCGAGGAAGCGCTCGCGGACGCGGTCGAGCACGGCCGGGTCGCGGATGACGCCGCCTGGAGGGACGTCGGCGGGGCCAGCTTCGAACTGGGGCTTGAGGAGGGCGATCACGGGGGTCCCCGGCGGAACGCGCGCCGCCACCGAGGGGAGGACCTTTTGGAGGGAGATGAAGGAGAGGTCGGCGACGACGAGGTCGACCGGCGGGAGCGGCGGGAGGTCGCGCGCGTTCACGCCTTCGAGGAGGATGACCCGCGGGTCTTCGCGGAGCCGGCGGTGGAGCTGGCCGCGCCCGACATCGATGGCGATGACGCGGGCGGCGCCGTGCTGGAGGAGGCAGTCGGTGAAGCCGCCGGTTGATGCACCGAGGTCGAGGCAGGTGGTGCCAGCGGGGTCGATGCCGAATTCCCGGAGGGCGGCCTCGAGCTTGAGGCCGCCGCGGGAGACGTAGCGGAGCGGTTCGACCACCTCGAGCGGCGCGGCAGGGTCGAGCGGTTCGGCGGGCTTTACGAGCGTGCGGGTGCCGGTGCGGACCCGGCCGGCCATGATCAGCTGGCGGGCCTGCTCGCGGGATTCGGCGAGGCCGCGCTGGACGAGGAGGAGGTCGGCACGGACGCGGGCCACGTTCAGAGGCTACACCGCGGCGGCGTGTACGGTGGGAGCGGGTTCCCGTAGAGTTGCCGGCACGAGATTGGAACACGAGGTGACGTTGCGATGGCCGAGCTGACAGGGGCCCAGATCGTGGCGAAGGCGCTGAAACAGCAGGGCGTGGAGTACATGTTCGGAGTGGTCGGCATCCCGGTGGTGCCGATTGCGGTCCATGCACAGCGCGAAGGCATCAAGTTCTTCGGGTTCCGGAACGAGCAGGCTGCGAGCTATGCGGCGGCGGCGATCGGCTACCTGACCGGGCGGCCAGGCGTCTGCCTCGCGGTGTCGGGGCCGGGGATGGTGCACGGGATCGCGGGGATGGCGAATGCCTGGGCGAACTGCTGGCCGATGATCCTTATCGGCGGAGCGAACGATTCGTACCAGAACGGGCAGGGCGCATTCCAGGAGGCGCCGCAGATCGAGACGGCGCGGCCGTACGCGAAGTACGCGGCCCGGCCGGACAGCACGCGACGAATTCCGTTCTTCGTCGAGCAGGCGGTGCGGGCGACCATCTACGGGCGGCCGGGCGCGGCGTACCTCGACCTGCCGGGGGACCTGATTACTGGGAGTGTCGACGAGAGCGAGGTCCATTTCCCGCCGCGCTGCCCGGACCCGCCGCGGACCCTGGCGCCATGGGAGAACATCGAGCGGGCGCTCGAGGCGCTGAAGTCCGCAGAGCGGCCGCTGGTCATCGTGGGCAAGGGAGCGGCGTACGCGCGGGCCGAGGAGGAGGTGCGGAAGTTCATCGATGCGACGCAGCTGCCGTTCCTGCCGACGCCGATGGGCAAGGGGGTCGTGCCGGACGACCACCCGCTGGCGATTTCGCCGGCGCGGTCGTTCGCGCTGCAGAACGCGGACGTAGTGCTCCTGCTCGGTGCGCGGCTGAACTGGATCCTGCACTTTGGCCTGCCGCCACGGTTCGACCCGAAGGTGCGCGTTATCCAGGTGGATATCGCTGCAGAGGAGATCGGGAATAACGTGCCGGCTGAGGTGGCGCTGGTCGGCGACGCGAAGGCGATTGTCGGTCAGATGAACGAGGCGCTGACCCGGGCGCCCTGGCAGTACCCGGCGGAGACCACGTGGTGGACCGGCCTGCGGAAGAAGATCGAAGAGAACGCAGCCACCGTGGCGGAGATGATGGCCGACGAGTCGGTGCCGATGGGGTACTACCGGGTGTACCGCGATATCCGGGAGTACATCCCGCGCGACGCAATCATCGTCAACGAAGGTGCGAACACGATGGACATCGGGCGGACGCTGATGCCGAACTTCTACCCGCGGCACCGGCTGGATGCCGGCTCATTCGGGACGATGGGCGTCGGCGTCGGGCAGGCGATTGCGGCGGCTGCGGTTCACCCGGACAAGCGGGTGTTCTGCATCGAAGGCGACTCGGCGTTCGGCTTCAGCGGGATGGAGGTCGAGACGGCGGCGCGATACGGGCTGAACAACATTGTGTTCATCATCATCAACAACAACGGCATCGGGGGCGGGCCGGACGAGCTCGACCCGACGCGGGTGCCGCCGAGCGCGTACACCCCGAACGCGCATTATGAAAAGATGGCCGAGATCTACGGCGGGAAGGGCTTTTTCGTGACCCAGCCCTCGGAGCTCCGGCCTGCGCTGGAGGCCGCGCTCGCCTGCGACAAGCCGGCAATTGTGAACATCATGATCAGCGCGCGGAGCCAGCGAAAGCCGCAGCAGTTCGCGTGGCTGACCCGATAGGACCGCGATGGGAAGCGACCTCGACCTCGTGGACTGGGAGCGGCTGACGCCGGAGGAGCTGGGAGCGGCCTGCCAGCAGGCGATTGACGCCTGCGACGCGGGGGTCGGTGCGATCGTGCGGCTGGCGCCGGGCGAGCGGACCTATGCCAACACGATGCTCGCGCTCGAAGATGCGACCGAGCCGGTAGCGCTGGCGTCCGGTGCGTATGCGTTCCTCGCGTACGTTTCGGCCGACGACAGCCTGCGGGTGGCGGCGCGCGAATGGGATGAGCGGCTGGACCGATATCTCGTCGGGCTTGCGTTCCGGGAGGACCTGTACGAGGCGGTGCGGCAGTTCGCGGAGAGCGACGAGGCGCAAGCGCTGACGGGCGAGGACGCACGGTACCTCGCGTTCGAGCTGCGCGACTACCGGCGAAACGGTTTTGGGCTGCCGCGGGAGCAGCGGGAGCGCGTCCGGCAGCTCATGGACGAGCTGGCGGTCATCGGCATCCAGTTCCGGAACAACATCGACGACTACGAGGACGGCATCGAAGTGACGCGGGAGCAGCTCGCGGGGATGCCGGAAGCGTGGGTCGAACGGCTCCGGACCGTTGAGCGGGACGGAGTTGTTTACTACCGCGTGTCGCTGGACTACCCGGAGATCCAGCCGTTTATGGCGAACTGCCCGGACAGCGAACTGCGGAGGCAGCTCTTCGAGAAGGACCAGCGGAAGGGCGGGCGCCAGAACGTTGAGCTGCTGGAGCGGGCGCTCCGCCTTCGGCAGGAGGCGGCGGAGCTGTTGGGCTATGCCTCGTGGGCCGACTACCGGACGGAGACGCGGATGGCCGGCACCCGGCAGGCGGTGGAGGAGTTCCTCGCGGACCTCCGTGCGAAGGTCGCCGTCAAGGCGGAGCGCGACCTTGCGGAGATGCGGGCGTTCGCGAAGGAGCGGACGGGCTCGGACCGGGTCGAGATTTGGGACTGGCGGTACTGGCACAACGAGCAGCTGAAGTCCCGGTACGCATTCGACGACTTCGAGGTCGCGCAGTACTTCCCGCTCGACGCGGTGGTCGATGGGCTATTTGCGGTGTACCAGCAGGTGCTGGGCGTGCGGTTTGCGGAGAACACAACGGCGCCGCGCTGGCACCCGGAGGTGCGGGCGTTCGACATCAGCGACGCAGAGGGCGGGCCGCCGTTCGCGCGGTTCTACATGGACCTGTTCCCGCGGCCGAACAAGTACGGGCATGCGGCGGCATTCACGCTGCGGCGGGGCCGGCGGCTGCGGGACGGGAGCTACCAGAAGCCGGTCAGCGCGATTGTGGCGAACTTTACGAAGCCATCGGCGACGCAGCCGTCGCTGTTGCGGCACAGCGAGGTGGTCACGTTCTTCCACGAGTTCGGGCACATCATGCACCAGACGCTTACGCGGGCCGAGCGGGCGCGATTTAGCGGGACGCAAACGGAGCGGGATTTCGTCGAGGCCCCGAGCCAGATGCTGGAGCACTGGTGCTGGGAGCCGGAGGTGCTGGCCTCGTTTTCGCGGCACTGGCAGACGGGCGAGCCGCTGCCGCGGCACCTGGTCGACGCGATGGTGGCCGCCAAGAACCTGAACAGCGGGATTATGGCGGCCCGACAGATTTTCTTCGCGACGCTGGACCTGCGGTACCACTCGCCCGGGTTCGATGGCGACTCGACGAGGCTGGTGGAGGAGCTGCACCCGATCACAGGATTCCCGTACACGCCGGGGACGCACTTCCAGTCGGGGTTCGGGCACCTGTTCGGCTACGACGCGGGGTACTACGGCTATCTCTGGTCGCATGTGTTCGGCGACGACATGTACACGCTGTTCGAGGCGGCCGGGCCGCTGAGCGCGGAGGTCGGAAGGCGGTACCGGAGGACGATCCTCGAGCGCGGCGGTTCGGTCGACGGCCAGGTGCTGGTGCGGGAGTTTCTCGGACGGGAGCCGAGCAACGAGGCGTTCCTGCGGGGCCTTGGGCTCACCTGAACGGGCGGGCTGGAGGCGTGCGAGCCGGGAGCGCAAGCAGGAGGGCGAGGCCAATCGCAAGCCCGATCCAGCCGAGAACTGCGAACCCGATGAACGCGATTGACCGGTGCCGGGCCCGGGCGACGAGTCCAAGGATGAACGCCGGCGGCAGGAGGTAGGCCGCGACACCAATGTAGAAGAGCGTTTCTTCAGGGCTCATGCGCTGTGCTGGCGTGAAGCCGGGCGGGCGCGATGGGCCGCGACCCAGTCCCGGGCGAGGAACCGAAGATACGCTGCTCCGAGCAGGGAGCCCGCTGACGCGGTGTAGACCACGTGGGTGACCCAGTGTTCCGTATCGCTTCCGGCCGCGATGCCGTGCACGAGCCCGAGCGCGAACGCAGCATAGCCTGCACGGTGGATGAGGTGCCAGGCTCTGCGCGGGAGGAACCCGGCGAACCAGGTCGAGAGCACAACGGCAGCGAGCAGCCAGGCGGCGACGACGCCGGCGGCGACGGCCAGCGGGCGGTACGGGGCTGTAAGGGGAACGAGGGCATCCCAGGGGTCGAACGCGATGTACCGGTCGAGGACCAGGGCGCCGGCGTGGACGATGGTGTAGGCGAGGGCGAGGGACCCGGTCACGCGGTGAAGTTCGAGCACAGGGACCTGGGCCTCGATGCCGGGGTGGTACTTGAGGCTGACGCCGACCCCGGTGAAGACAGCGGCCCAGAGGAGCACGTAGGCTGCCCATGCGGAGGCCCTTGCGGCGTCCCAGGTGGCGGTTTCGCCTCCCAGCTCCCATTCGCGGGCGACGCCAACAGCGGCGATCAGGCCGAGCGAGAGTGCAATCGTGAGCCAGCGTGTCATCAGCTGGCCCTCGACTTCCGGGTTGGTGCGGGAGCTGGAGCCGTCTCTGTGGCACCCGGCGGCGTACCGCCTGCGGCGACGGCCGTCGGCGATGGCGCGGAGGTCGCGGCGCCCACCGGTGATGGTGGCACCGCGGCCGGGGGAGGGCCCGGGTCGTCGTTGCCGCCGGCGTTGCCGGTCCAGCTTCCGTACGCCGCCCAGCCGATGGCAAACGCCGCGACAGAGGCCGCGGAGGCTGCCAGGGTCAGCCAGTGCTGGTGTTCGCGGGCGAAGGGGTTGGCGCGGCGAGGGGGCATGCGTCACATCCTACTGCAGCAAAATTCATGTTTTGGCCGCCGTCGGCGCCGGAATGCGCCACAGGGCGGCAAACGGGGCGATCCTGCGGGGCTCCTGGGCGCGCTAGCGGCCTTCACGGGCCCGGGGGCACCAGCCCGGGCGCTCGCGGCCAAGGCATGGCGGCACGGGTGCATCTCCGGGCGCCAGGCCGACGGAGCAGTGTCCGCGTCAACCTCCGGGGCGCGGTGACGATGCAGTGGTGCAGGGCGCGGGAGCCGGACACGCGTAGATTCCTTCACCAAGAGGATGGCGCAATGAGCGGCAGAGGTGACGGGGGAGCAGCGCCCCGCGGGCATTCGGTAAAGACCGGGGCGAAGGAGGTGCGCCCGCGGGATGGCGCGAAGCTCGCGGGGGGCGCGGCCGGCGTGTCGTAGAATCACGGGCGTGGAGCTGCAGGGTTACATCCGCACCATCCCGGATTTTCCGCGGCCGGGGATCCTGTTCCGCGACATCACGCCCCTGCTGGGGAACGCCGCCGCCTTCCGCGCAGCCATCGATGCGATGGCTGCGGCTGCGGAAGCCGTTCAGCCGGGGGCGATCGTGGGGATTGAGTCGCGAGGCTTTCTGTTCGGCGCACCGATCGCGGACCGGCTGGGGCTGCCGTTCGTGCCGATTCGGAAGGAGGGGAAACTGCCGGCCGCACGGCTGACGGTCGAGTACGCGCTGGAGTATGGCGAATCGCGGCTGGATATCCACCAGGACGCGCTGGAAGCCGGGACGGCGGCGTACATTGTGGATGACGTGCTGGCGACCGGCGGGACAGCACTCGCAGCGGCGAAGCTGGTCGAACTGGTTGGCGGGCACGTGGCCGGGGCCGGGTTCCTCATCGAGCTCCGCGGGCTGGGCGGGCGCGAGCGGCTTGGGGCGTACCGGGTCGACGCGCTGCTTTCCTTCGAGGAAGCGTGAGGTGCGTGCGCCGGTCGCGGTCGTTGCGTTCGAGCGGCCGACGCTGCGGGTGCTGGACCAGACGCTGTTGCCGCAGGAGGAGCACTGGCTGGAAATCGGTGACCTCGAGACGCTGGAGGAGGCGATCCGGAGCCTGCGTGTGCGGGGAGCGCCCCTGCTGGGGCTGTGCGGGGCGGCCGGGGTAGCGATTGCGGCCGAGCGGGACCCCGGCGACGCGGCGATCCGGGAGGCGGCAGCGCGCATCGGGCGGGTGAGGCCCACCGCAGTTGAGCTGGCAACGGGTGCGGCGGCCTGCGCAGCAGCGGTGCTGGGCCGGGCACCGGAGGAGCGCGCGGCGGCAGCGTGGACATTCTGTGCGGAATACCTGGCCCGGCGCCAGGCCGAAGACGAGGCGATTGCGCGGAACGGGCTGGCCGTGCTTCCGCCGGGCGACGTGCTCACCCACTGCAACACCGGGACGCTCGCCACCGGAGGCATCGGGACGGCGCTGGGTGTGATCAGGGCGGCCTTTGCTGCGGGGCGGCTGGCGCGCTGCTACGTGACGGAGACGCGTCCGCTGCTCCAGGGGGCGCGCCTGACGACGTGGGAGCTTGTGAAGTCCGGCATCCCGGCCGTGCTGCTGCCGGACACGGCGGCTGCGGCACTCATCACCTCCGGGAGGGTGTCCGCGGTAGTGACCGGAGCGGACCGGATTGCGCTGAACGGTGACACAGCGAACAAGGTCGGCACGCTCGGGCTGGCGCTGGCGGCTGCGCACGCAGGGGTTCCGTTTTTCATCGCCGCGCCGGTGAGCACGGTCGACCCGGGGTGCGCGGATGGCTCGGCGATCCCGATTGAGTTCCGCAGCGCGGAGGAGGTCGGGGGATTTCGCGGCCAGCGCTGGAGCCCGGGGGGCATCGAGGCGTGGAACCCTGCGTTCGACGTGACGCCTGGCGGGTTGATCGCGGCGATCATCACGGAGCGGGGCATCGCCAGGCCGCCGTACGGGCCGGGGCTCCGGGCGCTGTTCGAGCACGCAGCTTCGGGGTTTGGCACATGACAACAGAGAAAATTCCGCTGGCAGTCATCGGCGGGTCCGGCTTTTACGAGATGCCCGGGCTGACGGACATCGAGGAGGTGGAGGTCGCGACGCCGTTCGGTGCGCCGAGCGACCGGATCCGCATCGGTACGCTGGAGGGAACGCGGGTCGCGTTCCTTGCCCGGCACGGGCGGCAGCACACGATCCTGCCTTCGGAGCTGCCGCAACGGGCGAACTTCTGGGCGCTGAAGTCGCTCAGTGTCGAGCGGGTGATTTCGGTGTCGGCAGTCGGGAGCCTGCGGGAGTCGATGGTCCCAGGGCACCTGGTGGTGCCGTCGCAGCTCATCGACCGGACCTGGGGCCGGCCCTCGACGTTCTTCGGCGACGGGCTGGTGGCGCACATCAGCTTCGCGGAGCCATTCTGCGGGCGGATGCGCGCGGCGGCGCTGGAGGCCGCGAGGGCGGCCGGGGCGACGGTGCACGACGGCGGCGTCTACGTGGTGATGCAGGGCCCGGCGTTCTCGACACGGGCCGAAAGCGAGCTGCACCGGGCATGGGGCGCAGATCTCATCGGCATGACGGCGCTGCCCGAGGCGAAGCTGGCGCGCGAGGCTGAGCTTTGCTACGCGACGCTCGCCTGTGTGACGGATTACGATTGCTGGCATGAGGCCGAGGAGGCGGTCGATGCTGCGACGGTGTTCGCGACACTGCAACGGAACGTGGCGGTGAGCCAGGAGGCGGTCCGCCTGCTGGTGCAGCGGCTGCCTGAGCGGCAGGGGTGCCCATGCGCGACGGCGCTGGATGCGGCTATCGTTGGTCGGCGCGAGGCCGTACCGGCAGACGTTCGTGAGCGCCTGGCTCCGATCCTTGCGCGGTGGCTCGGAGGCGGGGCATGAGCCTGCTCGTTGCCGGGTGGGTGGCGATCGACGAGATCGAGACGCCGTTCGAGCGGCGGGAGGGCTCGCTCGGGGGATCGGCGACGTGCGCGGCGCTCGCGGCATCACTCTTCACCGAGGTGCGGCTGCTGGCGGCGGTCGGCGAGGACTTCCCGGAGGAGATGCGAAAGGCGCTTGAGCGGCCTGGCATCGACCTTGCCGGGCTGGAGGTGGTACCTGGCGGTGAGACGAGCCGGTGGGGCGGGCGGTATCACTACGACATGAACAGCCGCGACACGCTGTACACGGTGCTGGGCGTGAACGCGAACTGGGCTCCGAAGCTGCCGGCCGGGTGGGACGATTCGAGCGCGCTGTTTGCGGCGGCGGGCGACCCGGTGCTGCAGCATCGGCTCATGGCGATGGTGCCAGGGGCGCGGGCGCGCATGGTCGACACGATCAAATTCTTCATTGACGGAGCCCGGGATGAGCTATTGAAGGCGATCCGGGCAGCCGACTTCGTGTCTATCAATGAGAGCGAGGCGCGGGAGCTGGCCGGTACGCCGAGCATCGCGAAGGCGGGAAGGGCGCTCCTTGAGGGGGGAACGAAGGCGGTGATTATCAAGCTGGGGGAATATGGGGCGGCGTACATCAGCGGGGAGGACTACTTCGTGGCGCCCGGCTACCCGCTTGAGGAGGTTGTTGACCCGACCGGGGCGGGAGATGCGTTCGCCGGCGGGTTCCTGGGCTACCTCGATTCGGTAGCCACGGTAAACCAGCGTGAGATTCGGCGGGCGATCATCTACGGGTCAACGGTGGCGTCGTTCTGCGTTGAAGGCTTCGGGCCATCGCGTCTGCTGACGCTGGAACGGGACGAGGTGGAGCAGCGGTACCGGCAGTTCCGGGAGCTGACGCACTTCGAGGTCGATGACTAATGGCGGAGCGGGAGCTGCGGCTGCAGGGGGTCCCGGCGCGGCGGCTGGACTACGTGGTGCGGCAGCTGCGCGACCCCGACGAAATCCGGCCGCTGCTACGGGCGCGGGTGGAGTACACCGCGTACGCACTCGGGCAACTCGAGCCGGAGCTGTTTGCGCGGACGCAGTGGTACCTGGCGCGGGGAACGACGGGGGTGGGGCTGGTGCTGCACAGCAGAGGCGGGCTGGGTGATGCCACCTTCGTGATGGGCGACCCGGACGCGGTGCATGCGACACTGTCGATCCACCCGGGCACGGCCCAGACGTATATCACGTGTCAGCCGCAGCACCTCGAGGTGCTCAAGCGGGTGTACCGGCTGGCGACGCAACAGCCGATGGTGCGGATGGT
This sequence comes from Tepidiforma thermophila, assembly GCF_002563855.1. Lineage (NCBI taxonomy): Bacteria > Bacillati > Chloroflexota > Tepidiformia > Tepidiformales > Tepidiformaceae > Tepidiforma > Tepidiforma thermophila. The sequence goes on along the minus strand of NZ_PDJQ01000001.1, from coordinate 1,521,530 downwards.
GGTGACGCGCGAGCGCTTCCGGCCTGTGCGGGAGCCCGAAGCGGTTCCGCTGAGCGGGGTGGACATCCGGAAGATCAACGCCCTGTACGGGAGCGAGAACGGGCCGAGCTACTACATTCCGGAGCATATTGATGCGGGGGTGTACCGGGGGATCGTGATGGGAGGGCGGCTCGTGGCGATCGCGGGGACACATGTCGTGTCGCGGCAGGAGGGCGTAGCAGTGGTCGGCAACGTCTTCACCCACCCGGCCTACCGGGGGAGGGGGTACGCGACAGCGGCGACCAGCGCCGTGACCGAGGCGTTGCTGGAACACTGCGATTATGTCGTTTTGACCGTTGACCCGAGGAACACGCCGGCGGTCGCAGCGTACGTACGACTGGGCTACCGGGAGGCGTGCCAGCTGCTGGAGGCGAGCGCGACGCGGCGGGACCCATCGGGGCTGGGGGCGAGCCTGCGACGGCTCCGTGCTGCTATCCGGGGCCGGAAGTATGATGGTGCCTTCGTAACCCTGCACGATTAGCGTGGTGTTCAAGACCACCGAGGAGCCCCGGTTTGTCGATCCCGTGTGACATTGCCAATCCCCGCCTTGCGCCGGAGGGCGTTCGGCGTATCGAATGGGCCGCGCGCGAGATGCCGGTATTGCGGCTCATCCGCGAACGGTTCCAGCGGGAGAAGCCGCTGCGCGGCATCCGGATGACAGCCTGCCTGCACGTCACGACGGAGACTGCGAACCTGGCGATTACGCTGCGCGACGGCGGCGCCGACCTGCGGCTGTGCGCGAGCAACCCGCTTTCGACGCAGGACGACGTGGCGGCGGCGCTGGTGGAGGAGTACGGCATCCCGGTCTTCGCGATCTGCGGCGAGGACAACGCGACGTACTACCGGCACATCCACCAGGCGCTGGAACACGGCCCGCAGCTGACGATGGACGACGGCGCGGACGTGGTGGCGACGCTGCACAAGGAGCGGCGCGACCTGCTGGCAGGGGTGGTCGGCGGGACGGAGGAGACGACGACGGGCGTCATCCGCCTGCGGGCGATGGCGGCCGCGGGGGCGCTCGGCTACCCGATCCTGGCGGTGAACGAGGCGGACACGAAGCATCTCTTCGATAACCGGTACGGGACGGGCCAGTCGACCGTCGACGGCATCATCCGGGCGACGAACATTCTGCTCGCCGGGAAGGTGTTCGTGGTGGCCGGGTATGGCTGGTGCGGACGGGGCGTGGCATCGAGGGCGCGGGGCATGGGCGCACAGGTGATCGTGACGGAGGTCGACCCGGTGAAGGCGCTGGAGGCGGTGATGGACGGCTACCGGGTGATGCCGATGGCCGAGGCGGCGAAGGTTGGCGACATCTTCGTGACGCTGACGGGCGACATCAACGTGATTGACCGGCAGCACCTCGAAGCGATGAAGGACGGCGCCATCCTCGCCAACAGCGGCCACTTCGACAGCGAAATCAATCTGAAGGCGCTCCAGGCGATGAGCGAGGGGAAGCGGCAGGTGCGGCCCTCGGTGGACGAGTACCGGCTGCAGGACGGGCGAAAGCTGTACCTGCTGGGCGAGGGGCGGCTGGTGAACCTGGCAGCGGCCGAGGGGCACCCGGCGGCAGTTATGGATATGTCGTTCGCGAACCAGGCGCTGGGTGCTGAGTGGATCGCGCAGAACGCGCAGAAGCTCGAGAAGAAGGTCTATGAGATTCCGCACGAAGTGGACGAAGAGATCGCGCGGCTGAAGCTGCACGCGATGGGCGTCCAGATCGACTACCTGACCGAGGAGCAGCAGCGCTACCTCTCGAGCTGGCAGGAAGGGACCTAAACCGGGAGGGCCCAGAGACCGCCACCGGTCGCTGCTACGAGCCCTTCCGCCTCGAGGGCGGCGAGATATTCGGCGAGCCGGGGGCGGTGGGGTTCGGGCAGGATGGCGGCGAGCTCCGCCTCGTCTGCGGGGCCGCTGCGGAGGCGGTCGACGAGGCGGCCGCGGGCGAAGCGGGCAGTCGTTTCAAATCGGACAGCAGGCCGGCGTGCGGAGGCTTCGGGCGGCGGGCAGCCGGAAGCCCGCCAGGCGCAAGCCAGTGCGAGCGGGCACCCGCCGCAGTCCGGATTGCGCGCGGTGCAGACCAGGGCGCCGAGGTCCATGAGCGCGAGGTTGTGGTCGCGGACACCGGTGCGAGGAAGGAGGGCTTCGGCAGCAGCCCGGAGCCGGTGGGCCGGTATCTCGCGCTGGGATGGGGCGCCCAGGACGAAGCGCGCTACCACACGGGCGATGTTGGTATCGAGGACGGCTACGGGCTCATCGCGAACGAAGGCGCGGAGGGCTGCTGCTGTGTAGGGTCCCACGCCGGGGAGGGCAAGCAGCTCGCGAGGCTCCCAGGGGAAGGCGCCGGCGTGGCTTTCAACGACGGCCCGGGCGGCAGCGCGGAGGGCGAGCGCACGGCGGTTGTAGCCGAGCCCGCGCCAGGCGGTGATAACGTCGGCGGGGGCGGCAGCGGCCAGGGCATCGAACGTGGGCCAGCGCTCGAGCCAGGCGTGGTAGTACGGGAGCACGCGTTCGACCTGGGTTTGCTGGAGCATGACCTCGGAAACGAGGACCGCGTAGGGGTCGCGGATTTGCCGCCAGGGCAGATCGTGGCGGCCGTTGGCGGCGTACCACGCGGCGAGGGCTTCGCGGGCGGCCTGGGCGTCAGACGTCGCGGATGTCGCGGTCATCGGCGTTCATCCGCGTCATGCGTTCGAGCGCCTCGTCGGAGAGGAGGAGGTCGAGGAAGAGGGTGCGTTCGAGGGCGAGCCCTTCGTCGCGGGGGACGGCACCGGCGGTGCGCACCAGCCGCTTGATATGGGCGACGGCGCGCGCCGGCAGGGCAGCGATTTCGGCGGCGAGCTGGTGTGCCCGCTCGAGGGCGCGGCCCGCCGGGACCAGCTCGTGGACCAGCCCGAGGCGATGCGCTTCGGCGGGACCGACGGTGCGGCCGCGGAGGGTCATTTCGAGGGCGCGGGCTGTGCCGACGAGCGCGGGAAGCTTCTGGGTTCCGCCGGCGCCGGGGAGGATGCCGAGGCGCACTTCGGGCAGGCCGACCTCGTACTGGCCTTCTTCGGCGATGCGCAGGTCGCACGAGAGTGCGAGTTCAAACCCGCCCCCCATAGCGAAGCCGTTGATGGCCGCGATGACCGGACGGGACGTCGCTTCGAGCCATCCGAAGACGCGGTCGATGTCGCGCGGGGGGACCGGCCGGGCGGGGTCGACGGCGACGCCCCGTTCGCGGAGCTGGCGGGCGAGCGTTTCCAGCTCGCGGACGGAGTAGTGGCGGATGAAGACGCCGGGGACGCCGCCGGTGATGACGATGGCGCGGACGGCCGGGTCGGCGTCGAGTTCAGCGGTGGCGGCATCGAGTTCGGCGACGGTCGCGGCATCCATGAACCCGTGCGGCGGGTTCGTGATGGTGATGGTCGCGACATTGCCGGAGCGTTCGACGGAAATCTGCGGCACGCTAGTCCTCCTCGTCGTCGTCCTCTTCCTCCTCGTGGCCGTGCCCGCCGATGAGCGATGGGACGAGGGCGACCTGGGTCGAATCGGTGCGCGGCTTGCGGGGCGGCGGGACGGAGCGGAGGCGTTCGTTGAGGGCAGCGAGGTCGGCCGGGCTGGCGCCTTCGGGCGCGACGACGGCGACGACGCCGGAGTCGCGGAGGACGCGCAGGTCGGCGGCCGAGGCGGCGAGGTCGACGGTGACGACGAGGCCGGTATTCGAGAACGAGGAAAGGCGGACGAGGCCGAGCTGCTCGGAGAGCTTCATGGGGCCGTGGGCGCGCTGGACGAAGAGGCCGTCGAGGCCGAGTGGGCCGAGGGCGCGGAGGGTGTTGTCTTCGATGGATTCACCGGCAGCGACGAGATGGCCCATCTTCTCGACGTCGACGGCGGCGGAGTCGGTGGTTTCGAGCGGGCTGATGACAAAATCGCAGCCGGCCTCGCGGAGCGCCTCGGCTTCGGCGACAGAGAGGACGGGCAGGGAGACGCCGGCGGCGACTTTCGGGCCGGCGATTTCGCGGAGCTGGGCGGCGGCGAGCGAGGCGGAGCCGGCCTGGAAGATGACGGCATCGGCGCCGGCATCGAGTGCGGCCCGGGCCTCGGCGGCAGTGCGGACGGTAGCGACAAGCGCCATGGCGCGGGGCTGCTCGCGCGTGACGCGGCCGAAGCCGATCGACGGGCCTTCACGGCGCTGGATGCGTGCGAGGATCTTCTGGAACTGGCTCATGGCGCCTCCGGTTCGGGGGTAGTGAGGGGAAGGGCGGCACGGATGATCGTGCCGCGGGCGAGGATTACACGGATGGCATCGGGCTCGGCGAGCGCAGCGAGGTCGACGAGGGGGTCGCGGTCGAGCAGGAGGAGGTCGGCATCGAGCCCTTCGCGGATGCGGCCGGTGCGGTCGGCGAGACGGAGGAGGTCGGCGGCCCAGGCGGTTGCGGAGAGCAGGGCAGCGGCATTCGAGAGCCCGAGGCGAGCCATGCGCAGGAGCTCCTGGGCATTTTCGCCAGGGCGGTTGAACGGCGTGCCCTGGTCGGTGCCCATGGCGATGCGGACACCGGCGCGGACAGCCGCGCGGAAGCTCTGCTCGTGGGATTCGAGGACCTGCCATCCTTTTTCGACCATGTAGGCCGGGACGCCGGCTTCGACGCCGCGGTGGGCGATCTGCCAGGGGGCGGTGAGGGTCGCAACAAGGTACGTCCCGCGCTCAACCATCATGGCGACGGCTTCTTCATCGAGCCAGACACCGTGCTCGATGGAGTCGACCCCGGCGAGGATGGCGTTCTTGATGCCATCGGTGGCCTGGGCGTGGGCGCCGACGACGCGGAAGGCCTTGTGCGCCTCTTCGACGCCGGCGCGGAGCTCTTCGAGGGTGAAGCTCGGCGAGCGGGGGTCGACCCCTGGGGTCATGACGCCGCCGCTGGCGAAGAGCTTGATTGCCGCGGCACCTGCGCGGAGCTGCTCGCGGACCTTCTTGCGAACGTCGTCGGGGCCGTCGGCTTCGACGGCGATGAAGCCGTGGCCGTGGCCGCCGGTCATCGTGACGCCGTAGCCAGCGGCGAGGATGCGCGGACCTTCGAGCAGGCCGGCATCGACGGCTCGCGCCAGGTGGATGTTGAGGTGGTCGGCTGCACCGAGGTCGCGGACCGTGGTCACGCCGGCGCGGACGGTTGCTGCGGCGTTGCGCTCGGCCTTCCAGGCGCGGATGGCGAGGGGCTCGGTGCGGATGGCGGCCAGTTCGTTGGGGTCGCCACCGGAGGTGAGGTGGACATGGCAGTCGATGAGGCCCGGTACGAGGAAGCGGCCCTGCCCGTCGATGACGAGCGCCCCAGCAGGGACGTCCGACAGCGGTTCGGCGAGGATGCGGTCGATGCGGCCCTCACGGCAGAAAACGGACAGGCCCCGCCGGAACGTGCGGGCGACGTCATCGAAGACGGCGACGTTGCGGAGAAGGACGGGCTGAGGGGCCACGCCGGCAATTGTTCCACGGACCGAGGGCGGAGGCGAACTGGCGGCCGCTGGCGGGGGCCGGTAGAGTCCGGAGCCGGGAGGAACGACGAATGAACATGCGCGTCCAGCTCGTCATCGACGAGTTCAACCGGCATCGCCGGCAGTTTGAGCACCTTTGCCGCCAGCTCACTCCGGAGGAGCTGCAGCGTACCGTGCCGGGAAGCCACTGGACGGTGAAGGACTACATCGCCCACCTGTGCACGATCGATGGGCTGATTGTGCCGCGGTTTGCGGCGATGGTTGGGCGGCAGGCGCCGCTGCCGGATACGCCGATCCCGAACCCGTTCGATATCGACGACTGGAACGAGGCGGCGGTGCGGTCGCGGGCGGAGCGCGGCATCGAGGAGCTGCTGGCCGAGGCGGCGACGCACCGGGAGCGGCTGCTGCGGGCGGTGGCGGAGTTCACTGATGCCCATCTCGACCAGGAGATCCTCTACGGGGGCGACCGGAAGGCACTCGGCATTCCGCCCTCGAGGGTGCGGTTCGGCGGGCTGCTCTGGGGAGTGGCGATCCACGACCCGACCCACACCCGGGACATCCTCCGGGCGCTGCCCCACCGGGCGGAGGAGCCCTGGATCCAGGAGTGGCTGGGGAGCGTCAGCGACGCGCTGGTGCCCCAGGGGGTCCGGGAGCAGCGGGTCTGAGGCGAGGTCTGTTGTTCAGCCGCAGACGAAGCGGTAGATGTCCGCGGCCGCGCGGCCGGCCTGGACATCGAAGGCGGCGTAGAGGCTGGCGGCCGCCGCGGATGTTTCGAACGGGTGGGTGAGCCCAGTTTCGTGCCCCGACCCTGGGGAAGGAAGCCGAACGGGCGAGACTGACGTAGGCTTGAGGAAACGCTGAGGAGGTTTGGCGATGGCGAAACAGTGGGCACAGCCGCCGGCGATGGTGATCGACCCGGCGAAGACGTACCGGGCGACGATCGAGACGACGGCAGGGACGATGACGGCGGAGTTCTTCCCGGCGGAGGCGCCGAAGACGGTGAACAACTTTGTCTTCCTCGCGCGGCAGGGGTTTTACGACGGGGTCATTTTCCACCGGGTCATCCCGGGGTTCGTTATCCAGGGCGGCGACCCGACCGGAACAGGACGGGGCGGCCCGGGCTACCGGTTCGAGGATGAGCCGGTGACCCGGCCATACCTGCGGGGCACCATCGCGATGGCGAACGCGGGGCCGAACACGAACGGCAGCCAGTTTTTCATCATGCATGCGGACTACCCGCTGCCGCCGAACTACACCATCTTCGGGCAGCTGACGGGCGGTGAAGAGGTGCTGGATGCTATTGCGACGGCGCCGCGGGGTCCGCAGGACCGGCCCGTAAACCCGGTGACGATTACCCGGGTAACGATCGAGGAAGCGTAGGCGGCGCGGGTCGTCCAGGGTAGCGGGGGTGGAACGGAGCAGCACCCGGGCCAGTTTCGCGGCAGTGCGGCAGCTGGTGCTGCCGGTCGGGGCCGCGGTGTTTGTGCTGGCTGCGCTCGCGGCGGTCGTTGCAGCGGCCCGGCAGACCGGGAGCGGAGACGCTCCGCCAACGCCCGGGGCCATGCAGCTACCGCGGATCGCGGCCTATGCGACTTTCACGGTCGAGCGGGTCGAGCCGGGACGGCTGGTCGTCTCAGGCGGAAGTGTGTCGGAGCTTCCGGTCGGGGCGGAAACGCGCGCGTGGCGGCTCGAACCCGCTGATGCGGACGCTGTGCAAACCGGCGCGGCGATCGCCATCATCGGGGTGCCGAACGAGGTGCGGAACGCTGCAATCCGGGCGATCATCGTGGGCGACCCCGGCAGCCCCGGGCCGGCGGGGCCGTTCGGCGGGCACGAGGCGCTCGGGGAACGGTTCGCGTTGCCGATGGTCGTGGGAACGGTGGTACGGGTCGAGGAGGGTCGCGCGGTCATCCGGACCGGGGCCGGCGAGGCAACCGCCTGGCCTGGGGAAGGCGCACCGGTGTTCCGCGTTCGGGAGGTGGAGGTTGACGACATTCGGCCGGGCGACCGGGTGGGCGTGCTGTTGGACCGCGACGGGCGGCCCGACCCGGGCCGGGGCCTGCTGGTGATGCGCGGGGAGTAGCGGCTATTCGGTGCGGAGCGCCTGGGCGTCGGAGGTCCGGGCGATGAGGCGCACGGCGACGACGAGCGCAAGGAGGAATGCGAGCCCGACCGCGGCGAGGCTGCCGGAGACGAGCAGCCAGTCGGTGCGGAGGAGGTAGGAGGGCTCGGCGCGACGCCCGGCTTCGTCGACGTCGAGGAAGGAGAGCATGCGGGCAGCGACCTGCCGGCCGAGCATCGTCCCTGCGAGGACGCCGACGACAGCGACGAACGCGTATTCGACGGCGAGGACGCGGGCAACGCCGCCCCGCGAAAGGCCGAGCGAGCGGAGGACGGCGAACTGGGTTCGCCGCCGCCGGACGACGAGCCAGAGCGAGACGAGGAGCGCAACTGCGACGAGCAGGAGGACAGCGCCGAAGGAGAGGTAGAGGATACCGGCCCCGCCGGCGGAGATGAGCGGGTTCCGCTGGAGGCGGGCGAGTTCGCGGTCGCGGTTGGTGACGAGGCCAAAGCTGAACGGCTCGCCGCGAAGGACCTGCTCGAGCGCAGCGACATCGGCGCCGCCGGGCGGCTCGAGCCACGCCTCGTTGAAGCCGCGGGGCGCCGACGAGCCCGCCAGCCCGAGCCAGCTGATGAGCTGGTCGCGGTTGAACACGATGCCGGGTCCGGCCGCGGACGGGAGGGTGGGGAAGGCTTCGACCTCGCCGACGACGCGAATCGGCACGGTGACGTTGGCGACTGCGACCATCCCCGCGGCTCCGACCGCGAGCCCGGTTGCGTCGACGAAGGAGCGTGTCGCGATGACCGGGAGGGGAACGTACGACTGGGTGCGAACGAGGCCCCAGATCTCGGTACTCTGGCCCGGCGCACGGCGGAGACGGCCGACCTGGCCGGGGCGGGAATCACCGGCTGCGAGCTCAAAGACGTCGGGCACGTTCAGGCGCGCCGGGAACGGCGTCCAGCCGGGATTGGGACCATCGAACGTGTCGAGGACCGTGGCGACGCCGGCGGTGGTGGTTGCGGTCAGGTTGTCGAACTGGATGGTGAGTTCGAGGGTGTTGAAGCGGTTGCCCGGTTCGGTGATGACGAGGCCGGCGAGGATGAGCGGTTCGGGCAGCTGGCCCTCGTAGGCGCGGGCAATGGGTGCACTGAGGGTCCGCCAGTCGCCGGGTTCGATGGTGCCGAACTCGATGAGCTGGTGGTACCCGGCGGCGTCGCGGACGCGTGCCCAGAGGGTCATCTGGTTCGGGGTGGAGGAGGCACGAACATCGACCGAGATCGCCGTGGTGCCCGGCGGGAGCTGGATGCCGCGGAGCGGCTCGGGCGGGCCGAGGGCGGCCATGAGGTCGCGGAGCGGGCGTGCGGCGAAGTCGTCGCGGAACCAGAGGAGGAGCGGGGCATCGTCGGGGTTGACGCCGAGTGCCTGGAACGTGCGGCCGCTCAGCCCGGCGGCCGCGGGCCCGGCAGGCAGGCGGAGGACGGCTGACGCCAGCGGGACACCAGTCCTTTCGCGCAGGAGTGCGTCGGCGGCGGCGCCGTCCTGGCCGAGGTCGGCGCTGCCGGTGGAGACGGCGCGGAGGCCGGCGCCGGCCTGGAAGCGGGCGCGCTCCTCGAAGGTGGCGGAGGCGGTGGTTGCGTAACTGGCGGCGAAGGTACCGACGGCGATAGCGAGAGCGAGCAGGAGGGCGAGGCGGGCTGAGTGGCCGGGGTTTCGGGCGACCTGCCAGAGTCCGAGGACGACGGGTGCGGAGGCTTCGCGGCCGAGCAGGCGGGCCAGGAGCCGGGTCGCGATGGGGTAGAGCCGGAGCAGCAGGGCGGCAGCGGCGGCCACCAGGAGGGCGGGCGAGGCGAGCAGGAGGGGGTCGGAGGTGACGCCTCCGGTGGGCGAAGGCTGAAAGACGCTCCCCCGCTCCCGAAGTTCCCAGAGCAGGAGTGCTGCCACCGCCGCAAGCGCAACATCGAGGTAGTACCGCTGGGCGAGCGGGCGCCCGGGACGGGCCTCTTCGCGCCGGCGGGCGACAGCCGACGTGCGGGCAGCAAGCAGCGACGGCGCGAGCAGGGCGGCGATGGAGACACCCACGCCGGCAGCGGCGTAGGCGAAGGCGACCGGCGGCACGGAGACGGGCAGGAGCGCACCGCCGTTGACGGGCTCGAAGGTGGGCGTGAGCCCCAGGAGGGCGGTTCCTGCGGCGGCCACCAGCGGGGCAGCGAGGAGGATGGGCGCGCCGATGATGAGCCCCTCGGCGAGGGTGATGATGCCGATCTGCAGGACGGTTGCGCCGCGGCTGCGGAGGAGGGCGACTTCATCGGACAGGTGCTCGACGATGACCAGCGAGACGAGAATGACGTAGAAGATGGCAACAGCCGTGATTTCGAGCAGGAGGATGGTGAGCGGCGTCTGCTGGTAGGTTTGGGAGCGGCCGTACTCGCGGAGCACATTGCCGAGCGGGCTGAAACTGGCGCCGCCGAGCGGTTCGAGGTCGTAATAGAGGGCGGAAAGGTCATCGCGGGCGCGGTCGAATGTGAGGCGGGAGAGGGATTCCGGGCGGGCGTAGGTGTGCCAGGCGGTCGCGGCGCCGTAGGCGGGGAAGACGGCTCCAAAGCCCTCGAGGAGGGTCTCCTCAGGGACGAACATGGGGACGACGGGGCCGTTCCCGGGAAGCAGGCGATACGGGGTGAAGAACTGGCCGACCGGGACGACCCAGAAGGAGTCATCGGCGAGACGGGGCTCGACGATGGCGGTGATGACGGCCTCCAGGGTGTAGGTGACGCCTGCGGTTGGCGTGCAAGGCGGGGGCGGAGGTCGGTCTTCTCGCGGGATTTCCCGGGCACAGGTGTCGAAGTCTTCGACGAGGGCGATGCGCTGGCCGACGGCGAGCCGGGCGGCGCGGGCAGCATCGCGCGAGATTGCGACTTCGATGGCCCGGCCGGGCGCGGAGGGACGCGGGAGGACGCCTTCGAGGACCGTGACGTGCTCTTCGTAGCCGGTGAGCGACTGGAGCTGACCGATCGGCGCCTGGGGGTTGAGCGATTCGCCGGGGAGGGCGACGAAGAAGCGCGGGCCGACCAGGACCCGTGACTGCGACGGTGAGAACCAGCCGATGCGCTGGTCAATGCGGCGTTCGACGGCCTCGCGGAGGGCGGCGCCCTCGGGCGTGCCGAGCGGCACCCAGGGAAAGGTGACGCGGTTGCCGGGCGCCTCGCCGAGGCGGTCACGGACGGTGAACGTAAGGCCGAGGTCGGCCATGGTGCGGGCGTAGATGGGGGCGGCGGCGAGCAGGGACGCGGCCATCAGCATGCCGAGGGCGAGCACCGCAAGGAGGCGCCAGTTTCGGCCGGAGCGCCGTGAGAAGAGCCGCCAGGTTGCGAGTGCGTTCCGCATCGCGGGAACTGTACACGAGCGGCGGGCCGGGCGGCGCCGCTTTGCGAGGGCGCACCAAGTCCGGTAGGTTTCGGGCCGAGATGCGAACGGCATTCGTCGTCCTGGCGATGGTGGTGCGGCGCGCGCTGGCGAACCGGCGGCTGCTGGCGACGGTGCTCGTGGGCGTCGTGATGGCATCGGCGCTGATGGCGAGCGTTGTGCTCTACTCTGACGCGGTCCGGGACCTTGGCCTGCGGTACGCACTGCGGAACGCGGAGCCGACGGAGCGGAACGTGCGCGTCGTGACCTCTGGCCGGCCAGCGCTGGAGGACTACCGTCGGCGGCGCGAGCAGGTGGACGTGTTGCTGGAGCAGTACCTGGGAGGCGTGCTCGAGGGGGTTGTGCACTTCGGGCGGACCGCAACGTTCTACATTGCGAAGCCCGGCGCCCCGGTGCCGGAGGATGCGAACCGCCCGCGCGGGCATTTCCAGTTCGCCGACGGCCTGCGCGAGCACGTGGAGGTGGTCGAGGGGGCGTGGCCGCGCCTGCCGACCGGCGCCGGAGATTCGCGACCAGAGGTGGAAGCAGCGATCGGGAAGGAAGCGGCGGACCGCATCGGGGTGCGGGTCGGCGATGCGTTCGACCTCTATCCGTTCTGGCGGGAGGACGTCGCTCCGGTGCGCGTTGTCGTGACCGCGATCGTCGCGCCGCGCGACCTCGACGAGCCGTACTGGTTCGGGCGGACGGACCGCTTCGCGCTCGAGACGTCGTGGGATACCTATCCGTTCTGGGTCGACGAAGCGGCGGTCGCGGAGACGGTGGCGCCGTACCTGCCGGACATGGACAGCACGCTGGAGACCTACGGGTTCGTCGACATTGGCGCAATCGATGCCCGCAACGCGAGGGCGGTAGAGGGGAGGACGCGGGCGCTGGGGCTGGTGTTGCGGGAGGCGATACCAAACGTGGTGTTCGAGACGCGCCTGGCGGAGGTGATCGGGAGCTACCAATCGAAGCTGTTTTTCACGCGGCTGCCGCTGTTTGCGCTCATGCTGCAAATCGTCGGCATCGCGCTGTACTACCTCGTGATGGTGTCATCGATGCTGGTCGAGCGGCAGCACGGCGAGATTGCGCTGTTCCGTTCGCGCGGCGGGAGCCCGGGGCAGGTGGTCGCGGTGTACGGGATCGAGGCGGCGCTCATCTGCGGGGCCGGTGCGCTGGCGGGGCCCTTCCTTGCGACGGGGGCGATCGCGGTGCTCGGTTACACGCCGCCGTTTGCGCCGCTGAGCGGCGACGCCATGCTGGAGGTGCCGCTCTCAGCGACGGCATTCCTCGCGGCGGGGGCCGGCGCGGCGCTGGCGTTTGCTGCAATGCTCGTCCCGGCGTGGCGGGCCTCGCGCTCAACGACGATCGATTACAAGCACAGCCTGGCGCGGCCACAGACCAAACCGGTCTTCCTGAAGTACTACCTCGACCTGGCGCTCATCGGCGCTGGGGCGTTCGTGTTCTACCAGCTGCGGGAGCGCGGCTCGCTGGTCACCGAGCGGCTGTTCGGGGAGCTCTCGGCGGACCCGCTGCTGCTCCTTTCGCCGACGCTGTTCATGGTCATGGTGGCGCTGGTGTTCCTGAGGCTGTTTCCGCTTGCGCTGGGGGCATTCGCGTGGGCCGGGCGGCGGTGGGAGAGCGCAACGGTGGCACTCGGCCTCACGCGGATGACCCGCGCCCCGCTGCAGTACAACCGGCTGATCCTGCTGCTCCTGCTGGCGACGGCAGTGGGGATGTTCGCCGCCGGCTACCGGGCCACGCTGGAGCGCGGCTACGACGACCGGGCTGCCTACGAGGCGGGGGCGGAGTCGCGGCTGACGGATGTGCGGAACCCGGCGAATGTGCCGGAGGAGGTGTTCGTCGAGCGAGTCCGGCAGGCGACGGGGGCGGAGACGGTTTCGCCGGCAAGCCGGCTGACGGGTTCGTACATGCTCTCGGCGTTCCAGGGGGTAAGCCTCGAAGTGCTGGGCGTCATTCCCGGCGAGTTCGAGGAGGTAGCGTTCTGGAGGGACGACTTCGGGGAGGCAGGGCTTGGGGAACTGCTCGGCCGGCTTGCAGTCGACGTTTCTGGCCGGGCGCGGGGCCCGGAGGTGCCGGTTGGTGCGCGGTGGGTCGGAGTATGGGCGCGCGTGCCGTATGGGGAGAACCAGCTGCGGCTCGGGCTGCGGCTGCGCGACCCGAACGGGACGTTCTGGGACTACACGCTTGTCCCGACAGACCGGGAGGCCACCGACAGCTGGCGGTTTTTCGTGGCGGATTTGGCACAGCCGTCGCAGGCGAGGTTCGGGGCCGGGACACGGTACAGCACGGCGGCGCCGAAGGAACTCGACGCGGTGTACGTCCGGACGGCCGGTTCGCCGCCGCCGGTGGCGGAGCGGGCGATCATCCTTGTCGACGATGTGATGGTATTTGGCGGGGTGCAGTGGAGCGTGCCGGACGGGGACGGCTGGACAGCGGTGGAGACGTTCGATTCGTTCGAGCGGTGGCAGCTGATTACCGGGCAGGCGCAGGCGGACCCGGGCGCGGTCTCGTTCGCACCGGGTGCCGGGCGTGACGGGGGCAACGCCGCGCGCATTGCGTTCACGCGGGGGCAGGGACAGGGGCCGCTGTTCGGCTTCCGGGCGGCGCGGCCGGCCATCGCCCTGCCGGTGCTGGCAGAATCCCGGTTTCTCGAGCGGGCAGGGCTGGATACAGGCGACGAACTGACCATTTATGTGAATCGGCAGTATGTGCGGGCGCGGGTGGCCGGGCGGTTCGACTACTTCCCCGGGCATGACCCGGGGAAGAGCGACTACCTGCTGGTGGCGGCGCTGCCAGCGCTGCAGGAGCTGGCCGCGGGCGTGCCCGGGCTGGCCGATGCCATTTTCCCGAACGAGGCGTGGCTGCGGGGTGCGGACCCGAAGGCAATGACGCGGGAGGCGCTGGCAGAGCGCGGGGTGCAGGCGGAGGGGGTGCTCGACCGGCGCGCGCTGCGGGCAGCGCAGGAGGCCGACCCGCTCGTGGCCGCGAGCTGGGAAGGCATCCTGTTCCTGTCGTTTGGGGCCGTGCTGGTGCTGACCGGGCTGGGGTTCGCGGTCTACGCGACGATGGCGGCGCAGGCGCGGGCGCTGGAGTTCGCCATTTTGCGGACGATGGGCTTTTCAAGCCGACAGGTATTGGGGCTGGTGAGTTTCGAGCAGCTGTTTGTGATTGCGGCGGGGGTAGCGGTCGGCACGGTTCTTGGGTTCCCGCTGGGCCGGCTGATGATCGGGTATCTTGGCGTGACCGAATCGGGCAGCGAGCCGGTGCCGCCGCTCGTTTCGCAGGTGAGCTGGCCAGCCGTGCTCACGGTGTACGTTTCGCTGGCGGCCGTGTTCGCGGCGACGATAACGGCGCTGGCTGCGGTCTACTCGCGGCTGGCAGTCCACCGAGCGTTGCGGATCGGGGAGGTGTAGATGGAGCTGGTGCCGACGTACGCGACTGAACCGGGGTCCGAAGGGGACGACCTGTATATCCGCTGTGAGGACCTGTTCAAGATATACAAGACGGCGAACCTCGAGGTGGTAGCGCTGCGCGGGCTGGACCTGAAGGTACGGCGCGGGGAGTTCATGGCGATTGTCGGCGCGTCGGGTTCGGGGAAGTCCACGCTGCTGAACATCCTGGCCGGGCTGGACACGCCCTCGGCGGGGCGGTGTTACGTGGGCGGGCAGGACCTCCTGACCATGTCGAGCAAGGAGATGGTGCGGTACCGGCGGCGGCAGGTTGGCTTCGTTTGGCAGCAGACGGGAAGGAACCTCGTGCCGTATTTGGACGCGGTGCAGAACGTTGAGGTGCCGATGGTGCTGGACGGGGTGCCGCCGCGGGAGGCGCAGGAGCGGGCAGTCCGGCTGCTCGAGATGGTGCTCATGGGGCACCGGCTGCACCACCGGCCGGAGATGCTCTCAGGGGGTGAGCAGCAACGGGTATCGATCGCGGTGGCGCTGGCGAACAATCCGCCGCTGCTGCTGGCTGACGAGCCGACCGGGGAGCTGGACTCCGTAGGCGCGGACACGGTGTACGAGGTGTTCCGGACGCTCAACAAGGAACTGGGAACGACCATTGTGATTGTGACGCACGACCCCGACATTGCGGCGCGGGTGGACCGGGTAGTGGCCATCCGCGACGGCCGGACGAGCAGCGAGATTTATCGCCGGGTGCGATTCGAAGGCACGGAGGCAAAGGTTTCGCACGAGGAGTACGTGCTGGTCGACGCGGCGGGACGGCTCCAGATCCCGCGCGAGTATCTCGATGAGCTGGAGATTCATGACCGGGTGCGGGTCATTCTCGGGGAGGGTCGCATTGAAGTCCTGCCGGACGGGAGGCGGAGGGTGCGGCCGAGGGGGGCGGCGTGGTGAGCCAGGGAGCATCGGTTGAGCTGCGGTCGGTGTCGCGCCGGTTCCGGGCGGGCGGCGAGGACGTGTGGGCGGTGCGGGAGGTTTCGCTGTCGGTGCGGCCCGGCGAGTTTCTCGCGCTGGTCGGCCGCTCAGGTTCGGGGAAGACGACGCTGCTGAACCTGATTGCGGGGCTGGACCGGCCGACGAGCGGCGAAGTGCTGGTCGACGGGGCGCGCGTCGACCAGATGAGCGACCGGGAGCTGGACCGGCTGCGCCGGGGGACGATCGGGTTCATTTTCCAGTCGTTCGGGCTGCTGCCGCTGCTGTCGGCGCGGGAGAACGTGGAGCTTCCGCTGCGGATAGCGGGTGTCGGCTACCGGGAGCGGCAGAAGCGGGTGGACGAGGCCCTGGCGTTCGTGGGACTGAAGAAGCGTGCGGAGCACCGGCCGTACGAGCTTTCGGGCGGGGAGCAGCAGCGGGTGGCGATCGCGCGGGCGCTGGCGGCGAGGCCGCGGCTGATCCTGGCGGATGAACCGACGGGCGAGCTGGACTCGGCGACGGCTTCAGTGGTGTTCGGGCTGCTGCGTGACCTTGCGCGGATGGAGGGCATCACGATTATCACCTGCACCCATGACCGGTTGGTGATGGAGATGGCTGGCCGGGTGGAGGAGCTCGCCGACGGGCGGCTGGTGACGGAGGGGCGGCGGGAGGTGCTGGAGCGGACGCTGGCGCGGGAGCGGAGCCCCTTTGCGGCAGCGCGGTCCGCGCCGCCGGGGGAGGCGCCGACGGGGTCGGGGCTGTCGTCGCTGATCGGCGCGGATTATTCGCAGTTTCGGCGGCCGGGCTCGGCCGGGGGTGCTGCGGGCACGCCGGGACAGGAGGTCGACGAGGAGCAGGCCGAACGCTGAGCCCTGGCCGGCACGGGCTCGGCGAGCATGTGGGCTGTAACCAGCCGGGCATGTAAGAACTTTGCTTGCCGAAGGTCGTAGTTCCTGGGTGCGTCCGGCACTACGACGAGTGGGAGACGTTGCATGCTGCTGCGTGTTCTTCGAACCGGGGTCGCACGGGCCGCGACTGCCGTGCTGGTGGCGGCGGGAGTCGCCGCGGGCGCGTGCTGGGGCGGGGGCAGTCCGCCGGTCTCCTTCTGCGTTCCGCCACCGGCGGACCTGGTTGCCTGGTGGCCGTTCGATGAGACGTCGGGGAACGTTGCGCACGACATTGCGGGGTTCCCGAACGACCTGGCATTCATGAGCGGCTCGTACGTGCCTGTAGCGGGAAAGGTTGGGGGCGGATGGCAGCTCGGGCCGGCGATGACCCTTGCATGGGCGGCGTCGCAGGCGGACCTGCAGGTCGGCTCCGGGAACTTCACGATCGAGACCTGGGTGCTGCGCTGGAACACCGTGTCGTCGATTTCGACGATCCTGGCAAAGCGGGACAGCTCAGGGACGGGGTACGGACTTATCGCTGCGAACGGCCAGGCGTACCTCCGGCAGAGCGGCAGCAACAGCAGCCCGCCGCCAACGAGCGGGTCGATATCGACCGGCGGATGGCGGCACCTGGCCGTGACGGTGGACCGGACAGCGAACGTCGTGCGATGGTACGTCGACGGCCAGCAGGTAGCGACGGGACCGGCCACGACGTGGTTTTCCGGGAATTTGGATACGAACGCTCCCGCCGAGGTCAGCACGGGCGGTGCGGACATCCAGCTGGACGAGCTTTCGCTCTACAAGCGGGCGCTGACTGCGAACGAGATCCAGACGATTTTCCAGGCGGGCGCGAGCGGGAAATGCAAGCCGGCTTCGGTGACGCCCACGCCCACTCCAACGAACACGCCGACGCCAGTGGCCCTGGGCACGGTAGGAATCGGCGGGGGGCTGCCGGTTACGGTGGTGCCGCCGGGCGGGACGCCGACGCCGGCGGGGACGGTGCCGGCGTTTGCGACGGTCGGCCCGAAGCAGACACCAACGGCGACGCCGACACCGACCGGGATGGTCCCGGCATTCGGCACGGTAGGGCCGAAGCAGACGCCCACCCCGACGAAGACGCCGACGCCGACAGCGACACCAACGAAGACACCGACCCCCACGGCGACGCCGACCAAGACGCCGACGCCGACGGCGACACCAACGAAGACACCGACCCCGACGGCGACACCAACGCTAACGCCGACACCGACGCCAACCCCGACCCCGCTCGACGGGACGCTCTGCGTGCTGAAGTTTTATGACATGGACCAGAACGGGGTGCAAGGTACGAATGAGCCGTTCCTGCAGGGATGGACATTCACCATCGCCCAAGGGAGCACGGTGCTCGGGTCAGTTACGACCGGGGGAGCCGGGACGCCCGGGGTGTGCGTAAACCTGCCAGCCGGGCAGTACACCGTGACCGAGGTGGTGCAGACGGGCTGGTTCCCGACAACGCCGAATCCGCAAACGGCGACCGTGGTGGGCGGGCAAACGGTCACGCTGCTGTTCGGGAACGGGCGGAATTAGCGCATCGCGCCAGCGGGGTTGGGAAGGGCGACTGCGACTCAAGAACGTTTGTTCTATACTGGCGGGCGTGGCCGCGTACGCCGAGCTGCATGCGCATTCGTGCTGGTCGCTGCGGGAGGGGGCGAGCACCACGGACGAGCTGATCGACCGGGCGCTCGCCCTCGGGTACGCAGCGCTGGCGCTGACGGACCACGACAACCTGTACGGGGCGATGGAGTTTGCGCAGGCGGCCCGGGCGCGGGGGCTGAAGGCGATCACCGGGTGCGAGGTGACGGTGCGGGGGGCGGGGCCCGGGGGTGCGACCGCGGAAACGTCGCACCTGACGGTGCTTGCGGAGAGCGTGGAGGGATACCGGAATCTCTGCCGGCTGCTGAGCCGGGGATACCGGACGTACGGGAAGGACACGCCGCAGGTGGAGGAGACGTGGCTGTTCGAACAGGGCGCGGGACTGATTGTGCTCTCAGGCTGCCGGGATTCGGCGCTGGCGCGGCTGGCTGCGGCCGGCGAGGAGCGGGCGGCGCGGGAGCTGGCCGGCCGCTACCGCGACGTGTTCGGCGACCGGTACCTGATTGAGCTGCAGGACCACGATGTATACGGCGACCGGCGGCGGAATGCGGTGCTGGCGCGGACAGCGGATGCGTGCGGCATCCCGGTGGTTGCGACGAACAACGCGCACTACCACGTGCGGACCAGGCACCGGCTGAACGATGTGCTGGTGGCGATTCGGCACCGGCTGACGCTGGACACTTCGCATACGGAGCGGCGGCCGAATTCGGAGTTCTACCTGAAGCACCCGGAGGAGCTGGCCCGGCGGTTCGCCTGGCGGCCGGACGCGCTGTTGAACACGGTTGCGACGGCGGAGCGGTGCACGTTCGACCTGACGCGCGACCTGCCCTACCGGCTGCCGGATTACCCGGTGCCGGAGGGTGCGACGCTCGACAGCTTCCTGCGCGGGGTGTGCGAGCGGGCGTTCCGGCGGAAGTACCCGCCTTCGGACCCGTATGCGGCGGAGGCGCGGGAGCGGCTGGAGCGGGAGCTGGCGCTCATCGAGCGGCACGGGCTTGCGGGGTTCTTCCTCGTGTACTGGGACATCCTGCAGCTGGTGAACGAGGTGGCGGCAGAGCTCCCCGGGCGCGACCCGCGGCTGGCGCCGGATGAGCGGCCGGTCGGGCGCGGACGGGGGTCGTCGGTGAGCTCGATCGTGTGCTACCTGATCGGGCTTTCGCACATCGACCCGGTGCGGAACAACCTCTACCTGGAGCGGTTCCTGAACGAGGAGCTGCATTCGCTGCCGGACATCGACCTCGACTTCCCGCGGGACATCCGGGATGCGCTGCTGGAGCGGATCTATGACCGGTACGGGCCGGAGCACGCGGCGCTGGTGGCGGCGTTCCCGACTTACCGGTTTCGGAGCGCGGTGCTGGATGTGGGGAAGGCGCTGGGGCTGCCGGAGCCGGTGCTGGCGAAGATCAACCGGCTGGCGGGGCCGTTCGCGGACGCTCGGGGGCTGGCAGAGCAGCTGCGGAAGGTGCCGGAGCTGCGGCACCTGGTGGATGCGCCGATCTGGCGCGACCTGGTGGAGCTGGCGGGGCAGGTTTCGGGCTTCCCGCGGCACATCGGGCAACACGTGGGGGGTGTGGTGGTCTCGGCGGAGCCGATTTCGTCGGTGGTGCCGGTGGAGCCGGCGCGGATGGAAGGGCGGTATGTGTGCCAGTGGGACAAGGATTCGGTCGACGACGCACGGTTCGTGAAGATCGACTTCCTTGCGCTGGGGATGCTCTCGGCAGTGGGGGAGTGCCTGGACATCATCGAGGAGGAGCGCGGCGTGCGGGTGGACCTGGGGCGGATCCCGCACGACAGCCCGGAGATTTACGCGGCGATCCGGGAAGGGGACACGATGGGGGTGTTCCAGATCGAGAGCCGGGCGCAGGTGCAGACGCTGCCGCGCACGCAGCCGCGGAACCTGGACGACCTGGCGGTGCAGGTGGCGATCATCCGGCCGGGGCCGATTATGGCGGGGGCGTTCCGGCCGTACATGGAGTACCGGGAGCGGCTCGCACGGGGGGAGACGATCGAGGTGGATTACGGTCACCCGGAGCTGAAGCCGCTGCTCGAGCACTGCCTGGGCGAGACGCTGGGGCACGTGCTCTACCAGGACCAGGTGCTGCAGATTGCCTGCGCGGTGGCGGGCTTCACGCCGGGGCAGGCCGACCGGCTGCGGCGGGCGATGAGCCGCAAGCGCTCATCGGAGGCGATGCAGGCGCTGGCGGAGGAGTTCCTTGCCGGCGCGGCGCGGATGGGGGTGAGCCGGGAGGCGGCGGAGGTGGCGTTCGAGAAGATGGCGGCGTTCGCAGCGTTCGGGTTCCCGAAGAGCCATGCGGTGGCGTTCGCGCTGCTGGCATACGAATCGGCGTGGCTGCGGGTGCACTACCCGGCGGAGTACTACTGCGCGCTCTTCAACGCGCAGCCGATGGGCTTCTACCCGGTCGAGGTGCTGACGCAGGATGCGGAGCGACACGGGATCCGGGTGCTGCCGCCGTGCGTCAACCGCTCGCGGGCCGGGGCATGGCCGGAGGAGGGGAACATCCGGCTCGGGCTGCAGCAGGTGAATGGCATCGGCGGGGGATGGCAGGACCGGCGGCAGCACCGGCGTCTTCCGGACTACCGTTCGCTGCCGGAACGGATCGTGGAGGAGCGGGAAGCGAACGGTCCGTACCGGTCGCTCCGCGACCTGCTGGTGCGGACGGGGATAACGCGAGAGCAGGCAGAGATGCTGATCCAGGCGGGCGCGCTGGAGTGCTTCGGGCTGGCGCGGCGGGAGCTGCTCTGGCAGCTGGGACTGCTGACGGAAGCGCGGATGCCGCAGCCGCCGCACCCGGCCGCGGGAGCACGCGCCAGGCAGCTTGCGCTGGCGCTGCCGACGGAGCAGGACATGGCGAGCCTGCCGCCGCTGGAGGGCTGGGAAGAGCTGGCATGGGACTTCGAGCGGCTGGGGCTCAGCCCGGGGCGGCACCCGATGGCGCTGGTGCGGCCGCTGCTGCACGAGGGCATGATCACGAGCCGCCACCTCGGCGGGGTGCGGAACCCGAACCGGCTCCCGCAGGGGATGGTGGTGGAGATTGCGGGAATGGTGGTGACGCGCCAGCGGCCGGTGACGGCGAGCGGGGTGATGTTCATGCTGCTCGAAGACGAGTTTGGGCTGGCGAACGTGGTGGTGCACCGCGGGCTGCAGGAGCGGCAGGCGGAGCTGGTGCGGATGGAGCCGTTCGTGATCGTGCGCGGGCGGGTCGACAACGAGCAGAGCGGGTTCCCGAACATCGTGGCGGAGTCGTTCCGGCGGTGTCCGCTGCCGGGGTTCATCGAGCGGCCGCAATCGCACGATTTCGGCTAAGCCGCGGCCGGGCGACCGCAGGCAGTCAGGGCGTGAGGACCATCTGGGTCTGGGTGACCAACGCGAGGAGGCGGCCGTCGGGGTTCCGGATGGCCGTCTGCCAGGTCTGGGTGCGGCGGCCGCGGTGGAGCGGAATGCACTCGGCGGTGATGGTAGTGCCCGCGAGGGCGGGGGCGAAGAAGTTGGTCTTCGACTCGATGGTGGTTGTGCCGGCATCGGGCGGGAGGTTGAGGACCGTGCCAACGGCGCCGAGGGTATCGGCGAAGGCCATGAGGACGCCGCCGTGGCAGATGCCCGGGACGGTGCACAGCTCGTCGCGGACCGTCAGCTCGGCGGTCACGCGGTCGGGCTCCGCGGACGTGAGCCGGATGCCGAGGACGCCGGGGAAGAACGGCTGGATGCGCTGCTGGAGCACGGCGGACTGGTCGCTGGACATGGAGGAGCCTCCTCTTGCTGGGCGCGGCAGATGCGCCAGCAAGGATGCACGACGGAGCCGGGACCCGGGAGTACCGGCCGGCAGCCACGGAGGCGGGCCGCCGGCTGCCGGTCACGGGGCGGCGGAGTAGGATGTGGGCGATGGTAGTCCCTTCCTTCACCCGCGCGCAGCTGGCGGCGGGCGCCCCCGGGCCTGAGACTGCTCTGACGATCGGCGTGCTCGACGGGGTGCACCGCGGGCACCAGTGGCTGCTCGGCCGGCTGCGCGAGGAGGCCCGGAGGCGGGCGCTTTCGCCGGGGGTGGTGACCCTTCACCCGCACCCGGTGACCGTGCTGCGGCCGGAGGTCCCGCCGTGCTACCTGACGTCGCTCGAGGAGCGGATGGAGCTGATCCGGGCGGCGGGCGCCGACTGGGTCATCCCTTTGACCTTCACGAGCGAAGTCTCGGAGGTGACTGCCGAGGAGCTGGCGGGGGCGTTTGTGGAGCTGCTCCGGATGCGGCTGATGGTGCTGGGGCCGGATGCGGCGTTCGGGCGGGGTGCGCCGAAGGACACGGTGGAGCGGATGCGGCGGCTGGGCGCAGAGCTGGGCTTCGAGGTGGTGCAGGTGGAGCCGCTGATGCACGACCACGAACGGTACAGTTCGACGGCGGTGCGGGCGGCGCTGGCGGCCGGCGATATGGACCGGGTGACGGCGCTGCTGGGGCGGCCGTACCGGCTTTCGGGGCCGGTTGTGCGCGGATTCGAGCGGGGCCGGACGATCGGGTTCCCGACGGCGAACATCTCGGTTGCAGCCGACCGTGCACTGCCGGCGCTGGGCGTGTATGCGACGCGGGCGAGCGTGGCCGGGCACCGGCTGATGGGCGCGACGAACATCGGGCGACGGCCGACCTTCGACGCGGGGCATGTGTCGATCGAAACGCACCTGCTGGACTTCGAGGGCGACATCTACGGGGAGCGGATGGACCTCGAAATCGTGGCGCGCATCCGGGGCGAAGTGAAGTTCGCCTCGGCCGATGCCCTCAAGGCGCAGATCGCGGAAGATGTTCGGGAGGCGAGACGGCTGCTTGCCGGCGCCTGAGCATTCCCACGCAGACTGGACGCGCACGCATGGCGAGGACGATGGCCCCGGTCGACGAGCAGCTCGAAGTCCTGATGAGCGGCGTCGATTACGGCGACCCGCTGCTGAAACAGCAGATGGAGCGAGAATTGCGGGAGCGGCTCGAGGAGGACCGGCCGCTGCGGGTTTACCTCGGCGTGGACCCGACGGCCAGTTCGCTGACGCTAGGGCACTGCGTTCCGCTGCGGAAGCTGCGGCAGTTCCAGCAGTTCGGGCACCACTGCATCTTCCTCATCGGCGACTACACAGCACTGGTGGGCGACCCGAGCGACAAGAACAAGCTGCGTCCGATGCTAACGCCTGAGCAGATCAAGGCGAACGAGGCAACCTACTTCGAGCAGGCTGCCCGCATTCTCGACCCCGAAAAGACGGAGGTGCGCCACAACTCGGAGTGGCTGAGCCAGCTGAGGTTGCCTGACATCATCCAGCTAATGGCAAAGTTCACGGTGGCGGAGATGCTGCGGCGGGAGAATTTCCGGCTGCGGTGGGAAGCGGGCGACCCGGTCTACCTGCACGAGTTCCTGTACGCACTGATGCAGGGATACGACGCCTATGCGCTCGCCTGCGATGTGCAGGTTGGCGGGACGGAGCAGCTGTTCAACCTGATGGCGGGGCGGAAGATCCAGGAGGATGCGGGGCAGCGGCCGCACGTGCCGGTCACGCTGCCGATCCTCGTGGGGCTGGACGGCAAAGAGCGGATGTCGAAGTCGAAGGGGAACCACATCGGTGTGGACGACCCGCCGGAGATCCAGTTCGGCAAGGTGATGTCCATCCCGGACGAGGTGATTGAGCACTACTTTACGCTGGGCACGAACCTCCACCCGGCGGAGGTGCAGGCGATCATGGCGGCGATGCGGTCGGGCGAGCGGAGTCCGATGGAGACGAAGAAGCTGCTCGCCCGGACGATCGTGACGGAGTTCTGGGGTGAGGAGGCGGCGAAGCGGGCGCAGGAGCACTTCGAGCGGACGGTGCAGCGGAAGGAGGTGCCCGAGGACATTCCCGAGTACCGGGTGCGGGAGGGCGAACTGCTGCTCGACGTCGTGGTCGCGAGCGGTTCGGCTCCGTCGAAGCGGGAGGCGCGGCGGCTGTTCGAGCAGCGGGCCGTGACAGTGGACGGTCTGGTGGTTGAGCCAACGACGCCGGCGCGGCCGGGGACGGTGGTGCAGGTCGGGAAGCGGCGGTGGGTCCGGCTCGTTTAGCCGTCTGCCGGGGGCGCAGGTGAGCGGCGCCGGAGGGCGCCCACCGCGAGCAGCAGGCCGACGATAACGAGGAGCGCGCCGAGGGCGATCCCGGCGATGGCGTAGCCTCGCTGGTAGCGGAATTTTGTGCCGAACTCGACGGTCGCATCGACGCCGGGTTGACCATCGGCCCGCAGGATGACGAAGACGTAGTCGCCGTTCTGCGCCGACCAGGTGAGGTCGAGCGGGGCGTCGCCGGAGACGCTGGCGGTCCATGCGAGGGCATTGGCGGGCGGGGCAAGTGCGTCTCCGGCGCCGACCGCAGTGCGGCGAAGCTCGAGCGGGTCGTAGCGGATGCTGTCGACAAGTTCGCGGCGCGCCGTTGCGAGGTATGGGTTGGCGGCAGCGGCGGGTGCGATGCCGAGGAAGAGGCCCCTGCCCTCGCTTACGCGGATGCGGACGGTAATCGAGTTGTTGCGGATGCCGCTGCTGCGCCCGGCGAGCTCGGCGGTCGAGCCGACGAAGCCGGCGGTCGAGGTGGTCAGGCGGGCGGGGCCGCTGAGGAGGTAGTCGCCCTCGTCGAGGGAGCGGAAGGAGGCGAGGCCGGAGGCGCCGCAGGCCGCCCCCGCGATGAGCGCAGCGAAACCGAGCAGGAGGAGGAAGAGTCGCACAGGCCGGGGATGATGCTACGGGGCGGGGGCGCCGGTGGCGAGCGGGGCGGCGGGTGTCAGCGGTTGCGCCAGGAAGGCGGGCGCTTTTCGAGGAAGGAGCGCATGCCTTCCTGGGCATCTTCGGACTGGGAGGCGGCGGCCATGAGCTCGACGGCGTAGGCGTAGGCGTCGTGCTGGTTCATTTCGACCTGGGTGTAGAAGCCGAGCTTTCCCACGCCCTTGGAGAAGGCGGAGCCGCGGGTGGCGCGCTGGAGGAGTTCGAGGGTTGCGGATTCGAGGAGCTCGGCGGGGACGACGCGATTGACGAGGCCCCACTGGAGGGCGGTGTGAGCATCGATGGTGTCGCCGGTGAGGGCGAGTTCGAGCGCGTGCTTGCGGGCGATGCTGCGGCTGACGGCCACGAGCGGGGTATGGCAGAACCAGCCGCCTTTGCCGCCGGGGGTTGCGAAGGCGGCTTCTTCGGAGGCGACGGCGAGGTCGCAGGTGGCAACGAGCTGGCAGCCGGCAGCGGTGGCGAGGCCGTGGACGCGGGCGATGACAACCTGGGGGATGCGCTGCATGGTTTCCATCAGGTCGGTGCAGGTCCAGAGGAGTTCGCGCATCTCCTTGAGGCCGGCGCCCGCCATTTCGGAGAAGTCGTGGCCGGCTGAGAAGACGGGCCCGTTGCCGGCGAGGATGACGCCGAGGGCATCGGACTCGCCGACGTTCCGGAAGGCGTCGCGGAGTTCGCGGAGGTGCCCGAGCGAGAGGGCATTGCGCCGCTCGGGGCGGTTCATCGTGATGGTAACGTAGGGCCCTTTACGGTCGACGAGGATGTACTGGTAGGTCACGGCGCCACCTCCGGGATGGTGGGAGGATGGTAGCGCGGGGAGGAGGTGCGAAGGTAGTGGTACCCCCGGCAGGAATCGAACCTGCGCACATGGTTTAGGAAACCACTGCTCTATCCGCTGAGCTACGGGGGCCTGACCGCGCCTGACACTCGTAGTGTCGCAAATCGTCACGCTTGGCGCTGCACCCGGGGAGCCGCGCGGGGGGCGGAGGCGGCTATGCTGGGAGCTGCGTGAGGCCGGCCGGGCCGGCGACGCGTGGCAACAGGAGGGCGCAACGATGGAGCTACAGAGCCGCTACCGCGGGGTGATGCTGGGGCTGGCAGCGGGCGATGCGGTAGGGACGACGGTGGAGTTCCGGCCGCGCGGCAGCTTTGCGCCGGTGCGCGACATGGTCGGCGGCGGGCCGTTCGGGCTGAAGCCGGGGGAGTGGACCGACGACACGTCGATGGCGCTCTGCCTGGCCGAGAGCCTGGTGAGCTGCCGCGGCTTCGACGCGGCCGACCAGATGCGGCGGTACTGCCGCTGGCGGGATAGCGGCTACCTCGCGAGCAACGGGCGCTGCTTCGACATTGGGTTGACGGTGCGTGCGGCGCTGCGGCGGTTCGAAGCGACGGGCGACCCGTTCGCGGGGAGCGCGGACCCGCAAACGGCGGGGAACGGCTCGCTCATGCGGCTGGCGCCGGCGGTGCTCTTCGGGTATCCGGACGCGCGCGAGGCCGAGCGGCTGGCAGCGGAGAGTTCGCGGACGACGCACGGCGCTGCGGAGTGCATCGATGCGTGCCGGCTTTTCGCGCGGATGCTCTGCCGCGCCCTCTCCGGGGCGCCGAAGGATGCCGTGCTGCTGGGCGATGCCGAGGAGTTTGCCGGGGAGCCGGCGATTGCGGCCATCGCCCGGGGCGGCTACCTGAGCAAGTCAGAGGCCGAGGTCCGGGGGAGCGGCTACGTGGTCGAGAGCCTGGAGGCGGCGCTGTGGGCCTTCGCCGGCGCGGATTCGTTCGAGGAGGCGATCCTGCGGGCGGTGAACCTCGGCGACGATGCTGACACGACGGCGGCGATTACGGGGCAGCTTGCTGGGGCGTACTGGGGCGTGGACAGTATCCCGGGGCGCTGGAGAGAACAGCTGGCGTTGCGCGACGTCATCGAACGGCTCGCGGATGACCTGCTGGCGGCGGCGGTGGCGCAGAACGGTGGCAGGTAGTCGGGAGTTCGTACACCCGGGGCGGATACGACATGAGATGTCGCGGCAATGTCGCACACTCGTCGCGGTCGTTCGCCGGTGGGTGGCACCGCGGCGCGGGCGGCCAGATCCTCGCGGAGGTGTTCGCAGATGGCAGATGAGCAGACGACCAATGAAGCTGCCGGCAGCGAGGCCGCCGCGCCGGCAGAGCGGCCGGTGGTGGGGGCCCGGCTTCGCCGGAACGACATTGCGCTTTTCGTCCCGAAGGTAAAGCCGCTGGTCCAGGCGATGCGGTCGCTGAAGGTGGCGCGGTACGACTGGCGGAACCAGCAGTGGACGATCCCGCTGCGGAAGGCGCCAGACGCCTACCGGGCGCTGGAGGCGGCCGGGGCCGACGTGAGCGCGCTGGCGTCGCTGGTGGGCATCTCGGCGATCCGGCAGGTGGATGCCGAGGAGATCATCGTGAAGTTCCCCGAGCTCTTCCCGCACCAGCGGGAGGGGGTTCGGTTCCTTGCTTCGTCGCGGGGGGCGATCCTCGCGGACGACATGGGCCTGGGGAAGACGCGCCAGGCGATCATCGCACTGGGTGAGCGGCGGCCCGACGGGAACTTGCTGGTCGTCTGCCCGGCTTCGCTGAAGCTCAACTGGCGCCGCGAGATCCAGATGGTGTACCCGGATGCGGAGGTGCGGATTATCAACGGGCCCGACCCGGTGATCCCGGCGCGGTGGACAATCATCAACTACGACCTCCTGGCGCGGAAGCGGCCGGAGATTGTGGCGAACCTGTGGTCGGGGGTGATCTTCGACGAGGCGCACTACATCAAGAACGCGACGGCGGCGCGCTCGAAGGCGGCGCTGGCGATCGCGGAGCGGATTGAGGACTGCTACCTGTTGACCGGCACGCCGGTGATGAACCGGCCGATTGAGCTGTTCAACCTGCTGCGGGCGATCGACCACCCGCTCAGCGTGAGCTACATCGAGTTCGGGAGGCGGTACTGCGACGGGAAGTGGGACGGGTACGGCTGGGATTTCAGCGGGGCTTCGAACCTGGATGAGCTGAAGGCGCGGACGGAGGGTTCGATCCTGGCGCGGCGGAAGGAGGATGTGCTCGACCTGCCGCCGAAGCTGCGGAGCGAGGTGCCGGTCCCGCTCGACCCGAACAAGTACCGCGACCTGGAGCAGCAGTTCGTTGGGCTGGCGCAGCAGCAGCGCCAGAAGTACCACGGGAACGTCCGCTGGAACGAACTGCTGCCGGTGATGACGAAGCTGCGGCACGCCGTGGCGAAGGACAAGGCGAAGCATACGGCCAGGCTCGTCCGGGATGCCCTGGAGCAGGGCGAGAAGGCGATTGTCTTCACCGGGTTCAACGCGGTAGCGGACGCGCTGCAGGCCGAGTTCGGGCCGGCTGCGGTGCGGCTGACGGGCGACACGTCGCAGAAGGCGCGGCAGGAGGCGGTTGACCGGTTCCAGAACGACCCGGAGGTGCGGGTGTTCATCGGGAACATCCTGGCGGCGGGGACGGGCATTACGCTGACGGCGGCGACGCAGGTGTTCTTCAACGACCTCGACTGGGTGCCGGCGAACCACCTGCAGGCGGAGGACCGGGCCTACCGGATCGGCCAGAACCGGATGGTGAACGTGTACTACGTCTCGGCGCCGGGGACGTTCGACGAAGTTGTGTGGTTCGTGCTGAAGCGGAAGCTAGCGGTGCTGGACCAGCTGGACTTCTCGCAGCGGGGTTCGGCGCCCGAGGCCGGGGATGCACGGGACGAAATCCTGCAGGCGTTGCTGGAGCAGTTCGCCGGCTTCGAGACCGCGGCAAGCGCGGAGCGCTGGCTCAAGGGACAGGGGAAGGAGGTGTAGGCAGGCCGGAGGGCAGCTGCTCACTGGTAGGCCCGGAGAGATTCGAACTCTCGACCAATGGATTAAAAGTCCACTGCTCTACCGCTGAGCTACGGGCCCAGAGTCATTATCAGGCCGGAACGCCGGAGGGGCCACGACGATGCGCGGCCCCTCCGGTGCTGTTTTGCCGGTGCAGGATTGCGCTACTCGATGACGACCAGGACGTCGCCCTCGGTGACGCGGGCGCCTTCGGAAACGGGGACCTCTTTGACGGTGCCGTCGGCCGGCGCTTTGATTTCGTTCTCCATCTTCATGGCTTCGAGGATAAGGAGGACATCGCCCCTCGCGACGACCTGGCCGGGCTTCACATTGATACGGACGACCTTGCCGCTGATCTGGGCCGTGACGGCGCCTTTGACTGCAGCTTTCGCACCGCCGCCAGCGGCGGCCGACGCTGCGGCCCGCTCGCGGGGCGCGGGGCCACCGCCGAGGCGGCCTTCCCATTCAACCTTGAAGGGCCGGTAATCGACCTGGACCTCCATACCGCTCTGGCGCTGGTCGGGCGGGGGAAGCTGGACGCGATACGGGACGGTGCCGGCAGTGACGGTGAGGTACCCGGCGTCTTCGCGGACCGTCACCGGGTATTCATGGCCGTCGACGATGACACGGTCGCCGCGGACTTCAACCTCGTAGGTGCGGCCTCCGATGGTGACCTTGGCCATTGGCGGTTCCTCCTTAGCGCATCTGGCGGAGGCGCCCGAAGGAGCGCCAGTTGCTGGTGTCGCCGTTGGGGACGATGACAGGCGCGGACGCGGACGCGGCCTGCTGCTTCTTCTCGGAGATGGTCATGGCGCCGACGACGGCAGCGACGAGTTCGCGCTCGGGGCCGCCGCCCTCTTTCCGCCACTGGAAGAATTCGCGTGCAACCTGGGGGAACATGACGTAGCTGAGCACGTCTTCGATGCTTTCGGCGAGGTCGGCGATTTCGGCCTTCGCCTTTTCCATCTCGGGCTCAAGGTCGTCAGCCGGCCGGTGGTCGATGGGCTGCTCGTCGCCAAGGATCTGCTTGAGGACGTCGGGCGCGATCGGCACAGTGGTGCGGCCGTACATGCCCTTTGCGAGGTTGCGGGTCTCGCGGGTGACGGTGGCGTAGCGCTTGCCGGTGAGGACGTTGAGGACTGCCTGGGTGCCGACAATCTGCGAGCTGGGGGTGACCAGGGGCGGGTAGCCGAGATCGGCGCGGACGCGGGCGTTTTCCTCGAGGACTTCGGGGAGCTTGTGCTCGGCGCCCTGTTCGCGCAGCTGGCCGACAAGGTTGGAGATCATGCCGCCCGGGACCTGGTGGGAGATAACGCCGGCGTCGACACCAAGCAGGCCGGACTCGAACTTCCAGTACTTCTTGCGGACGCCGCGGAAGTAATCAGCGAGCTGGCGGAGCTTCTCCATATCGAGGCCGGTGGCGTGCTCCGGGTCTTCGGCGAGGGCAGCGACGAGCGTTTCGGTCGCGGGCTGGCTGGTGCCGCCGGCGAGTGGGGAGATGGCGCAGTCGATGACGTTGGCCCCGGCCTGTACGCCCATGAGGTAGGCCATTTCGGAGAAGCCGCCCGTATCGTGGCAGTGCATCTGGATGAGGATGTCGGGGTGGTTCTGCCGAATCCGCTCGACGAGGGCTTTGGCCATCATGGGCGTGAGGAGGCCGGCCATATCCTTGATGGCGATCGAGTCGGCGCCCATTTCGATCATCTCGTCGGCGAGTTTTGCGAAGGACTCGACGGTATGGACGGGCGAGGTGGTGTAGCAGATGGCGCCCTGGACGTGGCCGCCGGCCTTCTTGACGGCGCGGAAGGCGGTTTCGAGGTTCCGGGTGTCGTTCAGGGCGTCGAAGATGCGGAAGATGTCCATGCCGTTCTGGACGGCCCGGTCGCAGAACTCGTAGATGACGTCATCGGCGTAGTGGCGGTAGCCGACGGCGTTTTGGCCGCGGAGCAGCATCTGGGTGGGCGTTTTCTTGAGCCGCTTCTTGATTTCGCGGAGACGCTCCCACGGGTCCTCTTTCAGGAAGCGGAGGCAGGTATCGAAGGTGGCGCCGCCCCAGCATTCGATGGAGTGGTAGCCGATGGAGTCCATGAGCTCGAGGACGGGGATCATGTCCTCGGTGCGCATGCGGGTCGCGAGGAGCGACTGGTGGCCATCGCGGATGGCCGTTTCCATGATGCCGACTTTGGCCATGTCTTCGTTCCGCGGGGAGAGTGTGAGGAGGAGTTGGCCCTTCCGCTGCTAAGGGTACCCACTGGCCGGTCTTGTGGCGATTGCGACGGGAGCGGCCGGGCGCGAATGCGGTAGGCTTGCGCGGCAAACCGTTTTGCTGCGGAGGGAGCAGAGCCAGTGGATATTGCGAAGCTGTTCAGCCTGGAAGGAAAGGTTGCGCTGGTGACCGGCGGGAGCCGGGGGCTCGGGCGGGAGATGGTACTGGCATTTGCGCATGCCGGTGCGGATGTGGTCATCGCGAGCCGGAAGCTGGAGGCCTGCGAGCGGCTGGCGGAAGAGGTCACGCGGGAGACGGGCCGGCGGGCGCTTCCCGTGGCCTGCCACGTTGGTGAATGGCAGCAGGTGGAGCGGCTGGCGCAGGTTGCCTATGACGAGTTCGGACGGGTGGACGTGCTGGTCAACAATGCGGGGATGTCGCCGATTTACGACCACGTGGCGAACGTGACCGAAGCGCTTTATGACAAGGTGCTCGACGTGAACCTGAAGGGGCCGTTCCGCCTGACGGCGCTGGTGGGGACACGGATGGCCGAGGGGAACGGCGGCTCGATCATCATGGTATCGAGCACGGCCTCGCTCCACCCGACGGCGGACGTGATCCCGTATGCAGCGGCGAAGGCCGGGCTGAACGCGATGACGGTTGGGTTCGCGCGGGCGTTTGCGCCGAAGGTGCGGGTGAACTGCATCGTTCCGGGGCCGTTCCTGACGGATATTTCGAAGGCGTGGGATATGGAGGCGTTCAAGGAGCGGGCGCGGACGTCGATCCCGCTCCAGCGCGGGGGCGAGCCGCACGAGATTGTGGGGGCCGCGCTCTACCTTGCTTCGGACGCATCGAGCTACACGACGGGGTCGCTGCTGGTCGTTTCAGGCGGGAGCGGAATCTAGGGCTGCCCGGCGGCGGCGTGGCGGAGCGGTTATGATGGGCGGGCTTTGCCGGGCCGCGGCTGACCGCTCCCCGGCGACCGAACGACTAAGGGGGCAGGTGCAGCGCGATGGCCGTTGATTTCGAGATACCAGAAGACGCCAAGGCGATCCGCCAGAAGGTGCGGGAGTTCGTGCACAGCGAGTGCATCCCTGCGGAGAAGCGGCTCCTCGATGGGGAGCCATATAAGGAGGTGCTGGCGGAGCTGCGCCAGAAAGCGCGGGCTCAGGGGTTGTGGTGCCCATTCATCCCGAAGGAGTGGGGCGGGATGGGGCTGGGGCCGCTGGCGAACGCGCTGGTGCAGATGGAGCTTGGCGAGAGCTACCTTGGCGCGCTGGCGCTGAACACGCAGGGTCCCGATGACGCGACGATGCTGACCATCCTCACCTACGGCACGGACTACCAGAAGGAGAAGTTCCTGAAGCCGCTGCTGAACGGTGAGAAGCGGGTGTGTTATTCGATGACGGAGCGGGCGGCCGGTTCCGATGCGACCGGGATGAAGACGACCGCCGTCCGCGACGGCGACAACTGGATTCTTAACGGCGAAAAGTGGTTTTCGAGCGCGGCGAGCGTGGCCGACATCGCGGTGGTGATGGCGAAGACGGACCCGGATGCGCCGCGGCATCAGCAGTTCAGCACATTCATCGTGGAGCTGCCGAACCCGGGCTACCGGATCATCCGCGACATCCCGACGATGGCGGTCGAGGGTCCACTGACGCACATCCTCGGCGGCGGGCACGCCGAAGTGAAGATCGAAAACCTCGTGGTGCCGCATGAGAACCTGCTCGGCGGGCAAGGGAACGGCTTTACTATGGGGCAGCACCGGCTGGCGTACGGGCGGCTCCGCCACGGGATGCACAACGTGGCGATGGCGCAGCGCGCGCTCGACATGGCGGTGGCGCACGTGACCCAGCGCGAAACGTTTGGGCGGCTGCTGGCCGACCGGCAGGGGGTGCAGTGGATGCTGGCGGATTGCGCGAGCGAGCTGTACATCGCGCGGCTGATGCTCCTCCACATCGCCTACAAGGCGGAGAAGGGGCTGGACATCCGGCACGAGAACGGCATCGCCAAGGTGTTCCTGGCGAATATGGTGCACAAGGTGGTCGACACGGCGATCCAGCTGCATGGGGCGCTCGGGTACAGCCTCGATACGCCGCTGGCACGCTGGTATACGTCGATCCGCTCGCAGCGGCTGGTCGACGGGCCGGACGAGGTGCACCGCTGGACGACGGGGCGGAACGTGATCAAGGCGTACCGCGAGCACGGGACGACGGCACCGGCCTGCGGGGGTGACCTGCTGTAGCCTGCCCGATCAGGGGGCGCCGAGCCGCTCGAGGAGGCCCTCGACCTGGACACCGGTGATGGGGCGGACGACTCGCCCTGCGCCGGTCCAGTAGGGCCACTTCCAGTCGCCGGTGGCGCGGGGCTGCTGGACCGGGAAGAGCAGGGGGCGGTCTTTGCTGGCGAGCATGAGGTGGTAGTGCTCGCCGAGGGGGACCGTTTCATTGACCAGCCCAACCCAGCAGGTCATGTCGCCGCCGGGGAGGGCGAAGGTGGTCCCGAAGTAGCGGTAGTGGCCGCCGACTGGCCGGGAGGCGCTCGCCACGTAGCGGACGGCGGGGCCGAAGCGCATGCGGAGGGCGGCACCGATGAGGGCGTGGAGGCGATTCGTGGTGAGCGCCTCATCGAGGGGGACTTCGCCGAGGCCCAGGATGTCTTCGAGGATGAACTGGCGGAACTGGGCTGCGATGGGGTCGGGGTCGCCTTCGAGGGCTTCGACGACCTCGTACCAGGTAACGGCTGCCCAGGGCGGGGGTACGTCATCGCGAGGGAGCCCGAGCATGACAAAGGCAGGCGGCGCGGACCACTCGCGGGCGACGGCTTCCATGGCCGGGAGCTGGGATTCGTCGGCGCCGGGCTCGACCTGCACCTCGACGACGACGCGGCGGCCGCCTTCGTAGGTGAGGAGGAGGTCGGCGATGCCGGCATCGGCGAGGCGGGGCTGGACTTCGACGAGGGCCAGGGGCTCGCCGCCGACCCCCGCGGCCTGGGCGAACAGGGCGTTCAGCATCCGGTGGCCGCCCCGGAGAAAGTAGGCGAGGGCGCTGGTGCAGTAGTTCTCGAAGGGGCTGGCCCTGGACCCCGCACGGTAGGCCGAGAGCATGGTAAAGAGGTTGTCGGACATCAGCTCCAGTATGCACGGCGCGGGGGCGGGCCCGCACCCGTCAGACGCGGCGGTAGACCCGGACGTCGTCGCCGTCGACCTCGATGCGGTCGACGACATCGCGAAGGGCGGCCTGGAGGTCATCGAAGGGGAGGGCGTCCCATTCGCGGAGGAGGCGTTCACGCTGGAGTTCGAGGTGGCGACGGCGCTCGGCTTCTGACTCGTGGGCGTGGATGCGCTCCCGGGCAGCGGAGAGCTCGGCAGTGAGCTGGCGGTGCTCTTCGGCGAGCTCGACGCCGAGGGCCTTCATTCGCTCGATGGAGATGTGGCCGTGGGCCGCATCGGCGACGAGTTCTTCGACCTGCCGGCGGTTGCGTTTGATACGCGACTCGATGCGGTCGAGCTGTGACATCAGTTCGAGGGCGTAGGAATCCACGTTGCCGGCGACGCGGACGCGGGGGCCGGGGTGGTCGTCGCTGGCGAGTTTTTCACGAACGCAGGCCTCGAGGTCGGCGGCGCGGCGGGTGTTGTAGCCGCAGGCGCTCTGGTTCGTGCGGGATTCGCACTGGTAATAGCGGTAGGTGGCGCTGCGGGTATCTCCGGAGCGGGTGAGCCAGGTTTGGCGGCGGCTGACGCCGATCATCTTGTTGCCGCAGCGGGCGCAGAAGACGAGCCCGCTGAGGAGGAAGGGTGTGACGGTGCGCTGGCGTGCGGGGGCGTGGCGGGACTGGAGGCGGTCCTGCACGCGGCGGAAGTCCTCGGGGGAGACGAGCGCGGGGTGGGTGCCGGTGACGGTGGTTCCGAAGCGGGAGTAGTGGCCGAGGTAGGCACGGTTGCGGAGGATGTCGCGGACGGTGACCATGCTCCAGCGGCCGCCGCGGCGGGTTGGGATGTTCTCCTCGTTGAGGCGGCCGGCGATCTTCCGGATGCCGAGGTTCTCCTGCAGGTAGAGGCGGAAGATGTAGCGGACGACCACGGCTTCTTCCGGGACGAGTTCGAGCTTTCTCCGGGGCCCGACGCGGTAGCCGTAGGGCGGGCGGCCCAGGACCTCGCCGCGCACGGCTTTGCGGCGCATGGCGGAACGGACCCGCTCGGAGATGGGCGTGCCTTCGCCACGCTCGGCCCAGGTATCGACGAGCGCCTTGAAGGCGTCGGCGCCATTCGCGGAGAGGAGTACGGCAGCCCCGGCATTTTCGAGCTCGAGAAGGCGGAGGGCGGCGACACCGAGGTCGGGGCCGAGGGCAGAGAGCGCATCGATGACGACCACCGTGAAGGCTTTATCGGGGCGGCCGAGGAAGTCGAGGAGCTGGTCGAAGCCCGCGGTCGAAGCCTCCTCGGGGTCGGCGAAGGTGGCGATGACCTCGTAGCCGGAGCGCTGGCAGAAGTCGAGGAAGGCGCGGTTCTGCTCGCCGATGCTGCGTTTCTGCCCGTTGCGGCGGGCGGTAGCGGAGAAGTAGCCGATGGCCTGCATGGGGCGCCTCAGCCGATGAAGAGGATGCGCTCGCAGTTGGGGCACTGGGCGAGCGTGGCCGGGTCGAACGCTTTGCGGCGAACGCTTTCGGGTATGGCAACCCGGCAACGGGAGCAGGTACCGCCCTGGATGCGGGCGACGGCGCTGCCGCGACGGCGGCGGATTTCGTCGTAGAGGCGGAGCGAGGCGGGGTGGATGCGGGCAGCCTGTTCGGACCGGCGGGCGACGGAGGCTTCGAGGGAAGACGTGAGCTGACGGCGGCGGGATTCGAGGGCGGCGACCTCCTGCTCACGCTCGCGGCGGGCGGCGGCGAGGGCGGCTTCGGCCGCGCGGCGGGCAGCATCGGCGGCTTCAAACTCCTCCATGACGGCCAGCAGCCTGTCTTCGAGCTGGCTCCGCTGTGCCTTGAGGAGTTCGAGCTCGTGCTGGATGGCGGTGAGTTCCTTCGGGTTGCGGACGGAGCCGTCGTAGAGGCGCTTCTCCTCGGGGGCGATTTTGGCGTCGAGGGCGGCGACGTCGGCTTCGAGCGCGCGCTGGGCGCGGCGGAGGTCCTGGTAACGGGCGTCGGCTTCTGCGAATGCGGCCTCAGCGGCGGCGAGGGTTTCGGAATGGGCAAGGCGGACGTCGATATCTGCGATGGCAGCCTCGAGACCGGCGACCTCGTCGTCGATCTCCTGGAGCGTGCAGACGTCGTTGATGAGCGACATGCGGCGGTCCCCCGGGCAGGGCTAACCCTAGCGGCAAAGCCTAGGGGCCGGGGCGGGCGGGCTCAATGGTGATCCGGGGCTTGCGGTCGAATCATCACGTTTGGACCGAACTTATGGCGTATCGGGGGCAGGGCCAGTGCGCGGCATCTACCGGAGCGGTGCGGAATGGGGTTCAATGGATGAGAGTCCACCAGGAGGGGCGGGGGATGCGTTTCAATGTTGCGGGGCTGCTGAAATCCGAGGTTGGGGCGAGCCGGCGGCATGACATTGAGCCGGAGGAGCCGGTTCACCGCGGGACGGTGCTGATCACCCGGGTGCCGCGAGGGGTGCTCGTGCGGTGCGAGGCGGACGTGTTCATCGAGGCGCAGTGCAGCCGCTGCCTGGTGCCGTTCGCGTATCCGGAAACAGTGCGGTTCGAGGAGTTTTACCGGCAGCAGGTCGACCTTGTGGACGGGCACCGAATGGAGATGATCGAAGGGGAGGACGAGGACACGTTCGTCATCGGACTGAACAACGAGGTCGACATTAGCGAGGCGGTCCGGCAATATACGGTGATGGCTGCAGCCATGCAGCCGCTCTGTCGGCCGGACTGTCCGGGGCTGTGCCCCGAGTGCGGGACGGACCTGGGGATGGAGACCTGCCAGTGCGAGCGCGCACCGATCGACCCGCGATGGGCGAGGCTGCTCACACTGCAGACCCGGAAGCATGGGTAACGACCTGAAGGAGAGCCGTTATGCCGCCGCTGCCCAAGCGGAAATACGCAGCTTCGCGCCAGGGGAAGCGCCGCTCGCATCTGAAGCTGAAGATGCCGCACATCATCGACTGTCCTCGGTGCAAGAGTCCCCGGCTGGCGCATCACGCCTGTCCGATCTGCGGGACATACCGGGGCCGGGAAGTGATTCAGCTGCCCGAGCCGGATCTCGACTGACGTTCGGAGCTCCGGCTCTGGAACCGTTCCTGATTTACAGCGACCCGGTTCGCAAGGACCGGGCGTTTGTGTTCCCGGGGCAGGGCGCCCAGGCTGTGGGGATGGGCAAGGACCTGTATGAACAGTTCCCCACGGCGCGCGCGCTGTATGACCGCGCGGACGAGATTCTCGGGTTCCGGCTGAGCCGGCTCTGCTTCGAGGGCCCGGAAGAGGAGCTCCAGCAGACCAAGAACGCGCAGCCGGCGATTGCGGTGACGAGCCTCGCGCTCCTGAAGGTGGCGACCGAGGTAACGCCGCAGCTGCTGGAGCGGCCGGCCTTCGTGGCGGGGCACTCGCTCGGAGAGTACTCGGCGCTGGTGGCGGCCGGTGCGCTGCCGTTCGACGAGGCGGTGCGGCTGCTGCGCATCCGGGGTGAGCTGATGCAGGCCGCCGGCGAGAAGAACCCGGGGACCATGGCGGCGGTGCTCGGCCTCGACCTGACCGACTGCGAGGAGATCTGCCGGGAGGCGGGCGCCGAGGTGTGCAACGTGAATGCGCCGGGGCAGATCGTCATCGGGGGACGGCGCGAGGCGGTGGTGCGCGCGCTGGATTACGCCAAGGCGCGCGGTGCGGTGAAGGTCATCCCCCTCAGCGTGAGCGGGGCGTTCCACAGCTCTCTGATGCGGCCGGCGGCCGACGGGATGGTGCAGCCGGTGGCGACGGCCTCGCTGGCGGACCCGGCTATCCCGGTCGTGCTCAATGTGACGGCGACGCCGACGCAGGACGAGCTTGCGATACGGCACGAGCTGGTGGACCAGGTGTGCCGACCCGTGCAGTGGAGCAAGACGGTGGAGTTCCTGGGTGCGCAGGGGGTCGAAACGTTCATCGAGTTCGGACCGGGGCGCGTGCTGACGGCGATTATCAAGCGGATGCTGAGGAAGTCGACCTGCATCAACGTGAACGACGCGACTTCGGTGCGGGTGCAGCTCCCCGATGGGTGACCTGGACGGCAAAGCGGCGCTGGTGACCGGCGGGAGCCGGGGTATCGGCCGGGCAATCTGCCTGGAGCTGGGGCGCCGGGGCGCCCGGGTCGCGGTGAACTACCGCGCAAACGCCGAGCTGGCAGAGGAGGTGGCGGCCGAGATCCGGGCGATGGGCAGCGAGGCGTTTGCCGTGGGGGGCGATGTCGCGAACGGCGACGACGCGGCAGCGATGGTCAAGGCGACCGTCGAGCGGTTCGGCGGGCTGGACATTCTTGTGAACAACGCGGGCATCACCCGCGACGGGCTGCTGATGCGGATGAGCGACGAGGACTGGGATGCGGTGCACCAGGTGAACCTGCGGGGCGCCTTCCTTGTCACCCGGGCTGCGCTACGGCCGATGCTGCGGGCACGGGGCGGCCGGATCATCAACATCACGAGCGTGGTGGGGGTGATGGGGAACGCGGGCCAGGCGAATTACGCGGCGGCGAAGGCGGGGCTGATCGGCTTTACGCGAGCGCTGGCGCGGGAGGTGGCTTCCCGGGGGATCACCGTGAACGCCGTCGCGCCGGGGTTCATCGAGACGGACATCATCCAGGGCATGAGCGAGCAGGCGGTCGCGTGGGCGAAGTCGCAGATTCCGCTTGGGCGGCTGGCGGGGCCGGAGGAGGTCGCGCCGCTGGTTGCGTTCCTTGCAAGCGACGGGGCTGGCTACATCACGGGGCAGTGCATCCACGTTGATGGCGGTATGGTGATGGCGTGACCGCCAGCCCCTACCGGCTGATTCGACAGCTGGCCATTGAAGCGCTCTACGAAGCTGAGACGTCGGGGCACCCGGCCGAGGCTGCGTTCCGGCGCCGGCTGCGCGAGGAGCGGGAATCGACGCCCTCGCTGCGGGGCGAGGAGTGGGAGAAGCGCGGGCTGGCAGCGATCCGGGGGGTGCTGGGCCTCTTGCCGGAGCTGGACCGGTACATCCAGGAGGCGGCACCGAAGTACCCGGTGAGCACGCTGGCCATCGTTGACCGCAACATCCTGCGGCTTGCAATATGGGAACTCGTCTCGGACAATTCGGCGCCGGTCGCGGCTGTCATCAATGAGGCCGTCGAACTGGCGCACCGGTATGGAGGCGACACCTCGCCGAGCTTCGTGAACGGCGTGTTGCGGACGGTCAGTGAACGGCTGCGCCAGGTCGCTGAGAGCGCTGGCAGCGCCGGGAACCCGGAGCCGGAACGCGCGGCGAAACCTACGGACCCTACCGAGTAAACGTCAACCCAGGAGAGACCAGGACCGTGGCAACCGTATTCGAACGTGTTCGCAAGATTGTCGTCGAGCAACTCGGCGTGGAGGAGGACGAGGTCGTCCCGAGCGCTTCGTTCGTGGATGACCTGAACGCCGACTCGCTGGACCTTGTCGAGCTGATTATGTCGCTCGAGGAGGAGTTCGCGAACGACGTTGCCGGGCTCGAGATCAGCGATGAAGACGCTGAAAAGATCGTGACCGTGCAGGACGCCGTAGACTACTTGAAGGACCACGGGGTCGAAGACAAGTAACAACGCCGGCGCCGGCCGGGGCGCGGGCCGCCCCCGGGGAGGTACGCGTGGAGTTCCTGGGCATCGGCTACCAGGAGTTATTGCTCATTCTGGTCCTGCTGCTGGTGGTAGTGGGGCCTGAGCGGTTGCCGCAGATGGCGTACCAGATCGGGCGGGCGGTGCGGCAGATGCAACTGTACGCGCGGGCCGTGCGGGACGAGTTTCGCGACGAGATCGACTACCTTGACGAACAGTACCGGACGATGCGGGGGGAGATTGCCCTGGCTCAACAGACCCTCCGCGAGGAGCAGGCGAAGCTGAACGAGGGACTGGCAGAGGTCGACGCGACGCTGCGGGCCGCGGAGGCCGAAGCCGGGAGCGCGCTGGCGGCGGCGCCGCGTCCAGAGCCGGACGGGGCAGGGGACCCGCCGGCTGCTGCAGGGCCAGGCGGGGCCGCATCGCCGCCGCTGGTGTTCTGACGCGCCATGGTAGCGGAACCGCTTCGCGACGTTGGCACACCGGCGGCGACAGCCCAGGAGGAGAGCGGCTTCCACGGCGGCCCGGAGATGACGCTGCTGGAGCACCTGAGGGAGCTCCGCTACCGGGTAATGGTCAGCGGGGTGGCGGTGCTGATCGGCGTCATCATCTGCTTCTACTTCTGGGAGACGATCCTGGGGTGGCTGGTTGCCCCGGCGAGGGAGCGGGTGGAGGACTTCCAGGTTTCGAGCTTCTCGCCCACCGACCGGATCGGCATCATCGTGAAGATTGGGCTGTACGGGGGCGTCATCCTCGCCTCCCCGGTCGTGATTTACCAGCTGCTGGCGTTCATCATCCCCGGCCTGACTCCGAAGGAGCGGCGGATCCTGCTCCCGGGCATCATCGGTGGGGCGGGGTTCCTGCTCGCGGGGATGGCGTTCGCGTACTGGGTGATCCTGCCGGCTTCGCTGGGATTCCTGCTCGAGCTGGGGAGCGACGAGATTGCGAACGTTATCGGCATTCGGCAGTACGTGGACTTTGTGACGCGCATCGTGTTCTGGGTCGGGATCTCGTTCGAGCTGCCGATGGTGCTGGCGATTGCCGCGAAGCTGGGCCTGGTGCGGGCGCGTCAGCTGCTCGGGTTCTGGCGGTACGCGGTGATCGTGGTGTTTATCATCGCTGCCATTGTGACGCCGACTCCCGACCCGATTACGCAGACGTTCGTGGCCGGCCCGCTGCTCGGGCTGTACTTCATCGGCATTCTCCTGGCATGGGCGGTGCAGCCGAAACAGAGGCCGGCAGGGCTGCCGCGATGAGCCGGCGCGCCCGGTGGTCGGCCCTGGCCGGGTTTTCGGGCGGCGTGCTGAGCGGGCTGCTCGGGGGCGGCGGCGGCGCGGTGATGGTGCCGCTGATGACCGGTCCGCTGCGGATGCGCCAGCACGTTGCCCATGGGACATCGCTGGCGGTGATCACGGTGACGGCGGCTGTGGCGGCGGTGCTGTACGGGCTGGCGGGGCACTTCGACTGGCTGCTCTTTGCCGGGCTCACGGCGGGTGCGGTGACCGGGGCGGTCGCCGGGGCGCGGCTGGCCCTGCGTATCCCGGCGCTGCGGCTCCGGCAGGCGTTCGGGGTGTTCCTGCTTGCGGTTTCGCTGCGGATGCTGCTGTTCGCGCCGGCGGGCGGGTGGCTTGAGCCGGGGCCATTCGCCGAGTTCGGCCTGGCGGGGGCGATTGGGCTGAGCGGCGGGCTCGCGAGCGGTGCGCTGGGAGTCGGCGGCGGCGCGATTTTCGTGCCGGCGATGGTGCTTGTGCTGGGTACCGAACAGCATGAGGCGCAGGGAATCTCTCTGGTTGTGATTGTTGTCGCCTCGACGATGGCCGCGCTGACGCATTACCGGCAGGGGACCGTCGACACCGAGGCAGCGCGGTGGCTCCTGCCCACGGCGATCCCGGGGGCGGTTGCAGGGGCGGGGCTCGCAACCATGCTCAGCGGGCGCGGCCTGCAGGTGGTGTTCGCGGTGGTGCTTTCGGCGATCGGCGTGCAGATGCTGACGACGGCGACGCGGCGCCTGCGGGCGGCCGGGGGCACAGCGGGGGTGGCGCCGGAGGGAGCGCGGCCGTGATTTCAAAGGAGGAGCGCGCTGCGGAGCTGTACGAGGTCATCCGGGCGTGCCGCCTGTGCGCGCTCGCGGAGACGCGGACGCACGCGGTGCCGGGGGAGGGGCCGCTCGATGCGGAGGTGATGTGCATCGGGGAGGCGCCGGGCCTGAACGAGGACCGGCAGGGCCGTCCGTTCGTCGGGGCGGCCGGGCAGTTCCTGACCGAGCTGCTCGCTGAGGCGGGGCTCCGCCGCGACGAGGTGTACATCTGCAACGTGCTGAAATGCCGGCCGCCGGGGAACCGCGACCCTCTGCCGGGGGAGATTGCGGCGTGCGCGGAGTACCTCGACCTGCAGATTGACCTGGTGGACCCGCTGGTGATCGTGACGCTGGGGCGCTTTTCGATGGCGCGGTGGTTCCCGCAGCAGACGATTTCGCGGATTCACGGGAAACCGAAGGTGGTGGACGGCCGGTATATCGTGCCGATGTACCACCCGGCGGCAGCGCTGCACCAGGGGGCACTGCGGCAGGTGCTTGTGGAGGACTTCCGCAACCTCCGCGGGGTCATTGCGCGGGCGCGGCGCGGGGAATTCCAGGATGCGGGTGCCCCCGCCGCCGTTTCCGCGGCGCCGGAGCCACGGGAGGCTCCGGGGCCCGGGCCCGGTACACGGGCTGACGGGCCAGCGGCTTCGCCAACGGCCGTTGCGGCGCCGGAACAGCAGGGCCGTACTTCGGATGCACGCCGACCGGCTGAGGCACGGCGGCCGGACCGGGAAGCCCCCGCGCCCGAAGAGCCACGTCAAATCTCATTTTTCGATCAGGACTTATGACTTCCAAGACGACACTTCGCGTGATTCCGCTGGGCGGCCTCGGAGAGATTGGCCGCAACATGATGCTGCTCGAGTACGGGGACGACATCATCGTCATCGACGTCGGGCTGATGTTCCCGGAAGAGGAGATGCTCGGCGTCGACCTCGTCATCCCGGATTTCACCTACCTGCGGGAGCGGCGGGAGAAGGTCCGGGCGGTGTTCCTCACCCACGGGCACGAGGACCACGTGGGCGCGCTGCCCTATTTCCTGCGGGAGTTCGACGTGCCGGTGTACAGCACGCGGCTAACCGACGGGCTCATCCGGGTGAAGCTGCAGGAGCACCGGCTCCTCCAGAAGGCGAAGACACACGTGGTCGAACCGGGGCAGGTGATCGAGGCCGGCGTCTTCCGGGTGGAGTTCTTTACGGTGGCTCACTCCATCCCCGATGCCTGCGGACTGATTATCCAGACGCCGCTCGGGCCGGTAGTGCACACGGGGGACTTCAAGCTCGACCACACGCCGGTGATGGACCAGCACACCGACCTCATCCGCCTCGCCCAGGTCGGCGCGGAGGGCTGTCTGCTGCTGATGGCGGACTCGACCTACGCGGAAGTCGATGGGTACACCCCGAGCGAACAGCTGGTCGGCGAGGCGCTGAAGCAGATCATGGTGAACGCGCCGGGCCGGGTGATCGTCGCGACATTCGCGTCGCTGATTTCGCGGGTGCAGCAGGTGATTGATGCGGCGGTCTTCACGGGGCGGAAGGTGTTCGTGACGGGCCGCTCGATGATCGACAACGTGGCGATGGCGCGGCAGCTCGGGTATCTGCAGGCGCCGGAGGGGACCATTGTCGGGGTGGAGGAGATGCGCAACACCCCGCCCGCGAAGCTGGTGGTGATCACGACCGGGAGCCAGGGCGAGCCGACGAGCGCTTTGACGAAGATGGCGAACGGCGACCACCGGCACATCCAGATTGTGAAGGGCGATACGGTGGTGCTTTCGGCCTCGCCGATCCCGGGGAACGAGCAGGCGGTCTACCGGAACGTGGACAACCTGTTCAGACTGG
The DNA here is from genome assembly GCF_002563855.1 of Tepidiforma thermophila. NCBI lineage: Bacteria > Bacillati > Chloroflexota > Tepidiformia > Tepidiformales > Tepidiformaceae > Tepidiforma > Tepidiforma thermophila. The sequence goes on along the minus strand of NZ_PDJQ01000001.1, from coordinate 1,478,178 downwards.
GCGCGGACGTGCTCTATAACCGGGTTTCGAATATCCATGTCCGCGGGCATGCCAGCCGGGAGGAGCTGAAGATTATCCAGGGGCTGCTGCAGCCGGAGTACTTCGTACCGATTCATGGGGAGTACCGGCACCTGGTGGTGCATGCGCGGCTGGCCGAGTCGGTTGGTGTGCCCCAGGGGAACGCGTTCGTGCTGACCGACGGGGATGTGCTTGAGATCGACGAGGAGGCGGCATGGCTCGGCGAACGGGTGCCGGCAAGCTACGTGTATGTCGACGGGCTCGGCATCGGCGATGTCGACCAGCACATCCTGCGCGACCGTGCGCATCTTTCGACCGACGGCGTGGTGGTGGTGATTGTGACGGTTGAGAAGCAGACCGGGGCGCTGGATCGGCCGGCGGAGATTCTGGCCCGCGGATTCCTGGACCTTGAGGAGCGGGAGGACCTTGCCGAGCGCACCCGGGAGGTGGTGGCAAAGGCGCTGCAGGGTGCCGAGCACTACGCGGAGTTCGGGGACATCAATACGCGGATCCGGGACGCGGTCAGCAAGTTCCTCTATGATGAGACGCGCAGGCGCCCCATGGTGCTGACTGTGACAGTCGAGGTCTAGGTCGGCACACTACCCCGGGCGCCAGGGCCGGGACCAGCGGGGGGTTTTCGGCCGGCAGCTGAGGAGTGCAGGTCGATGGCGGCACGCACGACGAAGAGCCGGGCCCGCCCTGTGCGCTCCCCCTCCCGGCGGAGCGGGCGCGGTGCTGCGCGGACACGGACCGGTTCGATTGCACTGATTCGCCGCTGGTGGAAGGCCGCCGCGGGAGCCACGGCCACTGCCGGGTTCGCGGTTTGGGTGGCCTTGTTCGATGGCGCGGCGGCGCTGGAGCGCGCCCGCGATGAGGTCCTCCGGGTGATCGGCTTCGGCATGCTCGTGCTCGCCGGCTGGGCGGTGTACGGTGCGGCTGCCAGCTGGCGGGGGTGGTATCTCGACAGGCGGCTTTTTGCACGGAGAACCGCAGGGGCGGCCGCCCTCGGGCTGTTCGTTTGGGGGCTGCTCGGGCTGAACGAGGCGCGCTGGGCGGTAGGGACGGTGGACTTCTCGGAGGTCAGCCTCGGCGGCCGGTTCGGGCAGGCGCTGGTGGCCGGGCTGCTGGGCAAGGTGGCCTGGGTGAGCCTGTTTGTCATCGCTGCGGTGCTGCTGGCGCCGGGCCCGAGCCGCTGGGTGGCTGTGCATGTGCCGCTCTGGCTCCAGGAGGCGTGGGAGCGGCGGCTGCCGCACCGGGCTGCGGCCGCTGTCGGGAGGTGGATTGCATTCATTTTCCGGAGGCCGGAGCGCGAGGAGGAGATTGTCATCGGCGCCGGGGAGTTTGTGCCAGCGCAGGCAGCCGGTCCGCCGCTGGAGGCGCCGCCTGTCGTCTTCCGGCCGCGGATCGAGCCCGGGGCGCCGGCTTCGACAGTCGGCACGGGCGCGGCTGCGGCGTTTACGACGGTGCCGGCCGAGGCGCCCGCGCCGCCGGAGCCTGAGCCGGAAGCCGAGGAATTGCCTTCCGCCTTCGCGCAGGATGCGGCGGGCAGCCCGGCCGAGCCGGAGCCGGAAGAACCGGAGCAGCTCGGGCTGCCGCTGGAGACGCGAAGCGGGTGGCACCTCCCGGCGATGGAGCTGCTGAATCCGCCGCAGCCGAGCGCCAGCCGGCGTCACGACAATGCCGCCCGGGCGCAGCTGATCGTCGACACGCTGGCGAGCTTCGGGGTGGACGCGACGGTGGTGGAGATCAACGAGGGGCCGACGGTGACGCAGTTCGGGGTGGAGCCGGGCTGGGAGGTCCGCTACAAGGAGGTTCCGCTGCGGGACGAGAACGGGAAGCCGATTGTGGGGCCCGACGGGCGGCCGAAGACCGAGCGGGTGGAGGTTTCGCGGACGCGGGTGCGGGTGAACAAAATCACGGCGCTGCAGAACGACCTCGCACTGGCCCTGGCGGCGCCGAGCCTGCGGATCGAGGCGCCGGTGCCGGGGCGGGCGATTGTGGGGATCGAGGTACCGAACGACAGCGCGACCGTTGTGACACTGCGTTCGGTGATGGAGACGAAGGAGTTTGCGGAGCTGGCGCGGAAGTCGAAGCTGGCGATTGCGCTGGGGAAGGGCGTGGCAGGCGCGCCAGTGGTGGCGGACCTCGCGACGATGCCGCATCTGCTGATTGCCGGGGCCACGGGCTCGGGCAAGAGCGTCTGCATGAACGCGATCATCGCCTGCATCATGATGAACGCGACGCCGGACGATGTGCGGTTTGTGATGGTGGACCCGAAGCGGGTGGAGCTGGTGGGGTACTCCGGCATCCCGCACATGGCGTTCAGCGAAGTGATCGTGGACATGGACAAGGTGGTGGGCGTGCTGCAGGCGGTGGTGGGGGAGATGGAGGCGCGGTACAAGAAGTTCGCCGAGCTGGGCGTGCGGAACATCGAGGGGTACAACAAGCATCCCCGGACGCTGAAGAAGCTGCCGTACTGGGTGGTCATCATCGACGAGCTGGCCGACCTGATGATGGCCGCGCCATTCGAGGTGGAGAAGCTGATTTGCCGGCTTGCGCAGCTCGCGCGGGCGACAGGCATCCATTTGATCGTCGCGACGCAGCGGCCGTCGGTGGATGTTGTGACGGGGCTCATCAAGGCGAATTTCCCGACGCGGATTGCGTTTGCGGTCACGTCGCAGACCGACTCGCGGACGATTCTCGACATGGGCGGAGCGGAGAAGCTGCTGGGGCGGGGCGACATGCTCTACCTGCCGCGCGATGCCGGGAAGCCGATCCGGATCCAGGGTGTGTACCTCTCCGACGCGGAGGTCGAGCGGCTGGTGACGTTCTGGAAGGACGACCGCTTCCGGTCGCTGGCGCCGGAGACGGCAGATGCGCTGCTGGAGGAGGCGCTCGCGGCCCAGAACGGCGGCGAGGCGAACATCGAGGTCGAGGAGGACGACCCGTTGGTCATCCAGGCGCGCGCCCTTGCGGAGAAGCACCAGCGCATCTCGCCGGCGTTGCTGCAGCGGCGTCTCCGGGTGGGATACCTGAAGGCCGCGAAGATTTTGGAGCTGCTCGAGGCGGAAGGCGTTGTCGGGCCGCGGGAGGAGGGCGACTCGCGCCGGGTACTTGCCCGGGCGGGCACGGACGACGATGGCTGATAGACTGGAGCGAGCGTGAAGGGGATTCGGAGCATTCTGCGCCGGGGGGAAGAGCACCCGGAGGCCGGGGAAGGCCGCCAGCCGGAGCGGTGCCTCGCGTGCGGCGCGCTGCTGGAGGGCTCGCGGCTGTATGAGCGGTACCGGGTGTGCCACGCGTGCGGGTTTCACTTCCACCTCACGGCGCTGGAGCGGATTGCGACGCTCGCCGACCTTGGGACGTTCCACGAGGACGACCGGGGGATTTCGGCGATCGACCCGCTCTCTTTCCCGGGCAGCGGGCGCCACTCCTACCGGTCACGGGTTATCCAGGAGCAGCGACGGACCCGGCTGACGGAGGCGGCGGTCACGGGCCGGGCCACCATCGGGGGTCACGATGTCGTCATCGGGGTTGTCGATTTCGCTTTCCTGGGTGGCTCCATCGGTGTAGCGGCCGGCGAACGGCTGGCCCGGGCGTTTGAGCGGGCGCGGGCGCGGCGGGTCCCGGTTGTGCTGGTGTGTTCGACCTCGGGCACGCGGATGCAGGAGGGGCTTTTGGCGCTGATGCAGGGCCCGCGGATTGCGGTGGCGGTTGAGCGGTTCGCGCGCGAGGGGCTCCCCTACGTGTGCATCCTCACGGACCCGACGACCGGATCGGCCTACACGGGTTTCATTAACCTGGCGGACATCCTCATCGCCGAGCCGAATGCGCTGGTTGGCTACGCCGCGCTGCGGGCACTGGAAGAGACGACGAAAAACGGCCTCCCGGAGGGGGCGCACACCTCGGAGGCGCACCTGCGGCATGGACTGCTGGACGCGGTGGTGGCGCGCCCGCAGCTCCGGGAGACCGTTGCGGGACTGCTTGACCTGCTTTCGCGGGGGCGGCTGGCGGAAGGAAGCCCAGGCGGACAGGGAGGGCACCTGCATCACACCCCGCGGCCTGCCTGGCAGCAGGTGCAACTTTCGCGCCATGAAGACCGGCCGACGGCACGGGAATTTATCGAGCGGATGACCACGGCGTTCTTTGAGCTGCGGGGCGACCGGAGCGGGACCGACGACCCCGCGGTGGTTGCTGGCATCGGCGCCATTGACGGGGAGGCTGCGGTGTTCGTGGGGCAGGTGCGGCCGCATGGCAGCGAGGGGAACGGGCTGATCGGGCCGGCCGGCTTTCGGAAGGCTGAGCGTGCGTTCCGGCTCGCCTCGCGGCTGAGGCTGCCGGTGGTGACGCTGGTCGATACGGCTGGAGCGGACCCCTCGCTGGCGGCGGAGGAGGCCGGGCTTGGACATGCGGTGGCGCGGTGCATGGCGGCGATGCTGGCTGTGCAATCGCCGACAGTTGCGGTGATTACCGGGGAAGGCAATTCCGAAGCCGCGATGGCAATGGCGACGGCCGACCGGGTGCTGATGCTCGACAACGCGGTGTACGAGGTCGTGCGCCCGGAGGATGCAGCGGCGGTGCTCGATGGGGGGCCTGCGGAGGTTGCAGAGCGGCTGCGGCTGACGTCGCACGACTGCCTGCGGCTCGGGATTGTCGACCACACGGTCCCGGAGCCGGGGGAAGGGGCGCATACGAACCATGCCGAAGCCGCGGCGCTGCTCCGGCGGGCGATCACCCGGGAGCTGGCGCGCCTGCGGCGGATGCGCCAAAAGCGGCGTTTGGAGGCGCGATATGCGCGCTACCGGGAGACCGGCTCGACCCACAGCCGGATCCGCGGGCGGCTGGAGCGGCGCTGGGCACACCTGCAGGACCGGATCGGCGGGGCGGTGGACCGGCTCCGGGGGCGGGCCTTCCGGCGGCGGGCAGATTTTCCGGACGAGGGCATCCCGGTCTAGCGTTTCGCGGCCGCCGGTTTACCGGTGGGGGTGAACGGGGGAAACTCCCGTAATCGGCGCTGCGAGGGAGTGCCCTGGAACCTACTGACCCCTTGCTGGTGATTCTCGGGTTTATTGTCGGGGCGTTCGGAACGCTTGTCGGAGCAGGCGGCGGGTTTGTGCTGGTGCCGATTCTGCTGCTCATCTACCCGGACGAGGACCCTGAGCTGCTCACGGCTATCTCGCTGCTCGTGGTGTGCGTGAATGCCGCCTCCGGATCAGTGGCGTACGGGCTTCAGCGGCGGATCGACTACCGCTCGGGGTGGTGGTTCGTGCTGGGGACGTTCCCGGGGGCGGTAGCGGGTGCGGTCGTTGTGGGGTTCGTGCCCCGCCGGCTTTTCGACGCGATTTTTGCCGCGGTGCTTGGCGCCGTGGGGGTTTACCTGCTGGCGCGGCCCCAGGTGCAGGCGATCGCAGAGCCAGTACGGGGCCGCGGGGTCGTCCGACGGATGGTGCGGGACGCCAGCGGGAACACGTTCGTGTATTCGTACCAGCTCTGGAAGGGGGTGCTGATTAGCGCGGGGGTTGGGTTCCTGAGCAGCCTGCTCGGCATCGGGGGCGGGATCCTGCACGTGCCGATTATGGCGACGGTGCTCCACTTTCCGGTTCATATTGCCACCGCAACATCCCAGTTCGTACTGATGTTCATGGCGGCTGAGGGGTCGGCTGTCCACGTGCTCCAGGGGGTCATCGGGTGGGACCGGTCGCTGGCGCAGGCTGTGCTGCTGGCGGCCGGGGCGGTCCCGGGTGCGCAGGTCGGGGCGCGGCTGGCGCACCGGCTCCGGGGCAGCTCCATTCTCCGTGCGCTGGCGGGCGCGCTGCTTCTGGTTGCGGTCCGGCTGGGGCTGAAGGCTGCAGGTATGTGATGCGACCCGTTCGAATCGGGAATTTGCCGGGTTACCCGTTGGGGAGGGGGTGCCTATACTCGGTGAGTGCCGATACGGCGGAGGAGAACGCGTGACCGCCATCGCGACTGAGTACGAGGTCGTCATCGGCCTCGAGGTGCACTGCCAGCTGAAGACGGCGAGCAAGATGTTCTGCGGGTGCAGCGCGGACTACGCAGGCGCTGAGCCGAACACGCACGTGTGCCCGGTGTGCCTGGGGATGCCCGGTGTGCTCCCGGTGATCAACGAAAAGGCGATTGAGGGGATTGTGCTGACGGGGCTGGCGCTCAACTGCACCATTGCGCCGTTCAGCAAGTTCGACCGGAAGAATTACCCGTACCCGGACCTGATGAAGGGGTACCAGATTTCGCAGTACGACCTGCCGATCTGCCGTGACGGGTGGCTGGAGATCGAGGTCGACGGGGCTCGGCGCCGGATCGGCATCACCCGGGTGCACATGGAGGAGGACACGGCCCGCCTGCTCCACCGGGTAGACCCGGTGACGGGCGAGGCGTACAGCCTGATCGATGTGAACCGCTCCGGGACGCCGCTGATGGAGATTGTGAGCGAGCCGGACATCCGGAGCGCGGCGGAAGCGCGGGAGTATCTTGTGCGGCTGCGGCAGGTCCTCCGGTACATCGGTGTGAGCGACGCGAACATGGAGGAGGGGAACTTCCGCTGCGACGCGAACATTTCGGTCCGCCGCCGGGGCGACACCGCCTTCGGGACGAAGGTCGAAATCAAGAACATGAACAGCTTCAGGGCTGTGCATGATGCGCTGCTCTACGAGGAGCGGCGGCAAATCGCGATCCTGGAAGCCGGCGGGAAGGTCGAGCAGGAGACGCGGGGCTGGTCGGATGAGCGGCAGATGACCTTGAGCCAGCGGAGCAAAGAGCACGCGCACGACTACCGGTACTTTCCGGAGCCGGACCTGCCGCCGCTGAAGCTGGGGGCGGCGTTCGTCGAGCGGGTGCGGGCGCGGCTGCCGGAGCTGCCGGCGGCGAAGATTGCGCGCTACCGGGCGCTGGGGCTGAGCGACTACGAGGCGACGACACTGGCGGAGGAGCGCCCGCGAGCGGAGTACTTCGAGCGGCTGATGGCTGCCCTGAGCGGCGATGACGCCCGCAGGGCGAAGCTGGCGGCGAACTGGATGCTCGGCGAGGTTGCGCGGTGGCTGAACGCGAACCAGGCAGAGATTGACCGGTTTCCGCTTGCGCCGGAGCAGCTCGCCGGGCTCATCGAGCAGGTGGCGAACGGCACCATCACGGCGCTCGTAGGGAAAGACGTGTTCGAGCAGATGGTGGCCACGGGCCAATCTGCGGATGCGATCATCGAGCAGCAGGGGCTCGCGCAAATCAGCGGGGAGGACGAACTGGCAGGACTGGTTCGCAGGGCGATCGAGGCGAACCCCCGGGCAGTCGCCGACTTCCGCGCTGGCAAGGCAACGGCGATGAAGTTCCTCGTCGGGCAGGTGATGCGGGAGACCAAAGGACGCGCGAACGCCCAGGTGGTGCAGGAGCTGCTGGAACGGGAGCTGGAGAAATGATCAGGCGACCTCGCACTTTCGGCACCGGGTGGTACACTTGCCGGCCATGAGCTGGAGCCGCATCCGGGACCACTCTGCGCTGAAGTGGCTCTATCCCGGGATGCACATCAAGCGGTGGCTGGTGCTGCTGCTGTTCGGCGTGGTCCTGATGGGCCTCGGCATTGCCTACATCCTGCGGGAGGCGTACCTCCAGGCACCGCTGCCTGGGATTTTCTACTACCTGACGCTGCAGTTTATCCCGCGGTGGATGCGCGGCCTGCTGTTCATCACTGCGTCGCTGGGGACGGTAGGGCTGGCGGTCTACAAGCTGAACCAGTCACTCCTGTACGCCTTTGTGCGGCCGGACTGGCGGGACCAGAACCTTGCCGAGGCGATCTATGCCAAGCGGTTCCTGAGCCGCGGGCCGAGGATTGTCGCAATCGGGGGCGGCACGGGGCTTTCGACACTGTTGCGGGGATTGAAGAACTACACCAGCAACCTGACGGCGATTGTCACGGTGGCGGATGACGGCGGGAGCACGGGGCGGCTGCGGCAGGAGTTCGGCGTGGTGGCGCCGGGCGACCTGCGGCAGTGCATTGCGGCGCTGGCGGAGGCGGAACCGCTGATGTCGAAGCTGTTCCAGTACCGGTTTACGAACGGAACCGGGCTGGAGGGACACTCCTTCGGCAACCTGTTCATTGTGGCGATGTCGGAGGTGACGGGGAACTTCGAGGCGGCGATTCACGAGGCGAGCCGGGTGCTGAACGTGCGGGGGACGATCCTGCCTTCGACGCTCGAAGACGTGACATTGAGCGCGCGGACGCATGAGGACGAGGTGGTCCACGGGGAGCACAACATCACGGAGCGCGGGGCAGCCATCCGCGAGGTGTATCTGAACCCGCCAGACGCGGAGGCGCACCCGGACGCAGTGCGTGCCATCCTCGAGGCCGACATGGTCATTATTGGGCCGGGCAGCCTGTATACGAGCGTGCTGCCGAACCTGCTGGTCGAGGGCATCCGGAAGGCGGTTCAGCAGACGTCGGCGCTGCGGGTGTTCGTCTGCAACGTGGCGACGCAACACGGGGAGACGGACGGGTTCGGCGTTGCGGAGCACGTGGAGGCGCTGGAACGGCACGCCGGGCAGGGGATTGTGCAGGTGGTGCTGGCGAACAACAACATTGCAGCTGAACTGCCCGAGGCGTGGCACGCGGAGGCGGTGCGAGTATCGATGGAGAAGCTCCAGGCGCACCCGGGGATCCGGGTGATCGAGGCTGACGTGGTGGCGGAGGAGAACCGATATCGGCACGACCCGCACAAGCTCGCGGCTACGATCATGCGGCTGTACGATCAGCGCGATACGTTGAACATCGAATCGCGGCGGGCGCTTTCGCGGGAAGAGCCCGTCGTGCTGGTACGGTAGGCACCGATGCTGATGAACCTCTTCCAAATTCTCGTTTCGACGCTCCTCATCCTCGTGGTGCTGCTGCAGGTCAAGGGGAGCGGGTTCGGTGCTGCGCTCGGCGGGATGTCGGGCGGGTCGGTCTACCGGACGAAGCGCGGCCTTGAGCGGACCCTCTTCCAGGCGACGATTCTGCTTGTCATTGTCTTTATCTTCGTCTCGTTCCTGAGCGTGGAGTGGCAGTAGCGGGCTGATGGAAGCGGACGGACGGGCGCGTTCGCGCCTTGCGTTCGTAGTCATCGGCAGCATCGCAGCAGCGATGCTGGCGGCGGGAATCGCGCTTGGCCTGCGGGTTTCGGGGAACGAGTCGGTGGTGCTGCCCGGGGCGGTCACCTACAGCGAGGCAGTGGCCGGCACGTGGCAGCGGGTCAACCCGCTGTTCGCAGGGGCGAACGAGGTGGACGCGGACCTCTCGGCGCTGGTGTTCTCCGGCCTGGTGCGGGTGGCGAAGGACGGGAAGGTAATCCCGGACCTTGCGGCGGACCTGCCGGAAGTTTCGGACGGGGGCGCGACGTATACCTTCCGCATCCGGGCAAATGCACGCTGGCACGACGGTGCCCCGGTGACGAGCCGGGATGTCGCGTTTACGGTACGGCTGCTGCAGGACCCGGACTTCGATGACCCGGCGATGGCCGAGGGATGGAACGGGGTGACGGTGGAGACGCCGGATGTGAGCACGGTCGTGGTCCGGCTGCGGCAGCCTTCGGCGCCGTTCCTTGCGCGGAGCGCGACGGTCGGCATCCTGCCGGAGCACCTTCTCGGCGGCAAAGGCGTCCAGGCGCTGGAGAGCGACCCCTTCAACGCGCGGCCGGTGGGCAGCGGGCCGTACCGGCTGGAATCGCTGGACGCGCAGGCGGCGACGCTGGCAGCGAACACCTCGTACCACCTGGGGCGTCCGGGCATTGACCGGATTGTGCTGCGCTTCTACCCGGACGAGCCGCAGGCCATCCGCGCGTTTGCCGCCGGGGAGACCGACGGCCTCTACCTGCGGGGGCCGCGGACACGGGCGGAACTCGACGAAGTCCGCGGGGTCGGAGGGAAGAGCGTCCGCGTAGTAACGAGGCCGGTGCTGGCGATGCTGTACCTCAACAACTCAAACTCGCTGTTCCGGGACGAGCGGGTGCGGCAGGCGCTTTCGCTTGCGGTGGACCGGAAGCAGCTGGTGGACGAGGTCTTCCAGGGAGTGGGGAAGGTGACGGCGTCCCCGGTGGTGCCGGGGACGTGGGCGTACGATGCGGACAGGGATACCAGCGCTCCGGACCTGAGCCGCGCGCGGATCCTGCTGCAGGAGGCTGGCTGGACGCCCCACCCGACGACCGGGATCCTGGTGCGGCAGGGGCAGGAGTTCCGGTTCACCATCCGGACGGACAACGCTCCGGAACGGGTGGCGCTTGCGAACGCCGTCGCGCGTCAGCTCGAGCCGCTGGGCATCCGGGCGACGGTTGCGAGCACGACGTTTTCCGTGCTGCGGCGCGATTTTCTGCAGGAGCGGAAGTATGAAGCCGCGGTGGTCTTCTGGGACCAGGGGCCGGACCCTGACCTGTACTTCGGGTGGCACAGCTCGCAGCTGGGCGCGGCCGGGCTCAACCTGGCGAACTTCGAGGACGCGGTGGTTGACGAGCTGATTGCGCGGGGCCGGACTTCGACCGACCCGGAGGTCCGGCTCGATTCGTACCGGCAGCTGCAGGACGTGTGGCAGGGGATCCAGCCGAGCCTAGTGCTGGGGGCAACCGGGGCGGTGGTGGTTCACCCGAACTGGCTGCGCGACGCGGAGCCGGGTGTGCTGTTTACGAGCGCGAGCCGATTCGTCGACGTGCACCGGTGGCGGCGATGAGTGCGCGGCTGGCCTTCTTCGGCTCGCCGGCCTTCGCGGTGCCCTCGCTGCGGGCGCTGGCCTCGGCGGGGTACGAGCTGGTCCTCGTGGTGACACAGCCGGACCGCCCGGCGGGGCGCGGGGGTCGGCTGACACCACCGCCGGTGAAGGCGGCTGCCGAGGAGCTCGGGCTCCGGATTGTGCAGCCGACATCGGTCCGGGGTGAGGCGTTCCGGGAGGAGCTGGCGGCGCTCGGGCTGGATGCCGCGGTGGTGGCGGCCTACGGGAAGATTTTGCCGCAGGGGGTGCTCGATACCGCCCGGCGGGGGTTTGTGAACGTGCACGCGTCGCTACTGCCGCGGTGGCGTGGGGCATCGCCGGTGGCGGCGGCCATTCTCGCGGGTGATACGATCACCGGAGTGAGCATCATGGAGATGGTCCTGGAGATGGACGCGGGGCCGGTCATTTCACGCGCGGAGGAGCCGATCCTCCCGACGGACACGACGGGTTCTCTGGAGGCGCGGCTGGCGGAACTGGGAGCGCGCGAGCTGGTGCAGGTGCTGCCAGACTGGCTCGCCGGGCGGGTGACCGTGCAGCCGCAGGACCCCTCGCAGGTGACGACCTGCGGGCTGATCCGGAAGGAGGACGGGCACCTGCGGGCGACGATGACAGCGGCCGAGGCTGAGCGGGCGACGCGCGCCTACGACCCGTGGCCGGGCGCGTACATTATCTACCGGGGCCAGCCGCTGAAGTGCTGGCGGGGGAGGGTCGCTGCGGGGCCGGAGGCAGCGCCCGGGTCGATGACCGTGTTTGACGGCGAGCCGGCGGTGCGGTTCACGGACGGCTGGCTGGTGCTGACGGAGGTGCAGCGGCCGGGCGGCCGACGGACGAGCGGGCGGGCCTTTGTGGCCGGGGAGCGCGGCAGACTCGCGCCGGAGGCGGTGCTGGCATGAGCGGAGGCCGGCAATCGCTGTACGGCATGCTCCCGGCGGAACTGGAGGCGCTGCTTGCGGAACGCGGGGCGCCGCGGTACCGGGCCGACCAGGTGCTCCGTGCGGCCTACCGCGGGTTTGCGCAGGCGTTCGCGGAGATTCGGCAGCTGCCCGCAGAGCTGCGGGACTGGCTGGCGGAGCGGCTGGAGCTTTCGCCGGCGCGCGAGGTGCGCAGGGTTGTGAGCGATGACGGCCTGACGACGAAGCTGCTGCTCGAACTGGGCGACGGCACGCTCATCGAGACCGTCCTGATGCAGTACCCGCCATCCAAACCGGGCGCCCACCCGCGCTCGACGGTGTGCGTATCGACGCAGGCCGGGTGCGCGATGGGGTGTGTGTTCTGTGCGACCGGGCAGATGGGGTTCGAACGGAACCTGAAGGCGGCAGAGATTGTCGCGCAGGTCATCCACGTGGCACGGCTGCTTGATGAGCGGGGCCAGCACGTGACGAACATCGTCTTCATGGGGATGGGCGAGCCGCTGGCGAACTATGGCGAGACGATCCGGGCAGTGCGGGTGCTCACCGACCCCCGGTGCTTCGGCATCGGGCAGCGGCACATCACGATTTCGACGGTCGGCGTCATCCGCGGGATTGACCGGCTGGCGGGCGAGGGGCTGCAGGTCGGGCTGGCGATTTCGCTCCACGCACCGAACGATGCGCTCCGCCGGCGGCTGGTGCCCACGGCCGGGCCGCATTCAGTAGGCGAGCTTGTGGCGGCGGCGAAACGGTACTTCGCGGCCACGGGACGGCGCGTGACGTTCGAATACGCGCTCATCGCGGGTGAGAACGACAGCGACGCGACCGCGCTGGAGCTGGCGCGGCTGGTGCGCGGGACGGGGGCGCACGTGAACCTCATCCCGGTCAACCCGACCGCAGGAGGCTACCGACGTCCATCACGGCAGCGGGTGCTGGCGTTCGAGCGGATTCTGCGCGAGGCGGGCGTGAACTGCACGGTGCGGGTGGAGAAGGGAACGGAGATCTCCGCGGCATGCGGTCAGCTGCGGACGGACGCGGCGAAGGGCACGCTGATCGCCCTGGACGAGGTCAGGGAAGCAGCTTCCGGGCGAGGGCCCGCACTGCCGAAACGAACAGCTTCCCCAGCACCATCCCGAAGCCGATAGCGACCGCGGAACGCATATCGAGCAGGGTGTGGACTTCTCCGCGGACGACGGGGGAGATCAGCACGCCGGCACGGACCTGGTCGACGGCGACGGAGCGGCCGACGACTATGCCGGCGTCGGACTGGCGGATGGTGCCGCGGTCGAACGTAGCGACACCGACGGCAGAGCGGGAGATCTCGACCTGTTCGGCTGTGACGCGGCGGATGGCGCTACGGTCTATGGCAAGGGGCGCCACTGGGGCGTCAACAGGGGGGAATTCGCGGTCATCTTCGCGGGCGGGTTCGAGCGCCATTGGGGGCACCGTAGATCGCGGGGCGTGAAGGCGCAATTCTAGGCTCATGCGGACCGATGACTTTGCCTACGACCTGCCGGACGAGCTGATTGCGCAGGAGCCTGCGGAGCCCCGGGACTCGGCGCGGCTGATGGTGGTTGACCGGGCCGCCGGGACGATTGTCCACCGGGTGGTTCGCGACCTCCCAGAGCTGCTGCGCCCCGGCGACCTGCTGGTGGTGAACGACACGCGGGTGATGGCTGCGCGGCTCTTCGGGCGGCGGGAGGACACGGGCGGGCAGGTGGAGATCCTGCTGGTGCGGCCGTTGACCGACACCCGCTGGGAGGTGCTGATGAAGCCGGCCCGCCGGGCTGCGGAGGGGCGGCGGTTCGTCTTCGATTCGCATGAAGGGGCCTTGGCGGCGGTGTGCGCCGGGCGCTCGGGTGAGGCAGTCGTGCTGGAGTTCGAGCGGCCGTTCGACCCGGCGCGGGTGGGCGAGGTGCCCCTGCCGCCGTATATCCGGAGCTTCCGGGGCGACCCGGAACGGTACCAGACGGTATATGCGCGCGAGGCGAAGAGCGCGGCGGCGCCGACGGCGGGGCTGCACTTCACGCCGGAGCTGCTGGAGCGGCTGCGCGAGCGGGGGATTGAGCGGACGGCGGTTACGCTTGAGGTTGGGCCCGGGACGTTTAAGCCGGTGAACGTGGACGACCCACGGGAGTTCGACCTCCACGCGGAGCATGTGACGGTGCCGGAGGAGGCGGCTGCGGCCATCCAACGGGCGCGCGCGGAAGGGCGGCGGGTGGTGGCAATCGGGACGACGGTGGTGCGGACGCTGGAGCACGTGGCGCGGGAATGCGGGGAGATCCGGGCGTACGCGGGCTGGACCTCGCTGAAGATCCTGCCGGGGGACGCGTTCCTGGCGGTCGACGTGCTGATGACGAACTTCCACCTGCCGCGGTCCACGCTGCTGATGCTCGTCTGCGCGTTTGCCGGGTACGACCTCGTCATGGAGGCGTATCGGACTGCGGTGCGGGAGCGGTACCGGTTTTACAGCTTCGGCGACGCGATGCTCATCCTGTGAACGGAATTCGTCGGCGACCGGTTCAGCCGATGAGGCCGTCTTCCCTGAAGGCTGCAATTTCGGCGGGCGAGTAACCAATTTCGGCGAGGACTTCGTCAGTGTGTTCTCCGAGGGCCGGCGAGGCGCGCTGGATGCGGGTGGGGGTTGCGCTCATCTGGACCACGGGTGCAGGTCCGCGCACCGGGCCGAGCAGGGAATGGTCGTACTCCTGGATGTAGCTGTTGGCGACAACCTGGGCGTCATCGAACAGCTCTTCGATGAACCGCACCGGCCCGCAGGCGATGTCGAAGGCGTCGAGGTAGGCGAGCCACTCATCGTTGGTTTTATCGAGGAACTTTGCCTCGCAGATGCGGACGAGTTCGGCGCCGACTTCGGCGAGGCGGGAGGTATCGAAGCCCGGCTCGTAGCGCGGGTCGGTGATGCCAAGCGCCTCGCGGAAGCGCGCGCGGGGAGCCGGGCCGAGGCAGCCCACGACGAGGTAGGAGTCCTTCGTCTTGTAGGGACGGTAGTAGATGTTGCCGGAAAGCTCAGGCGCGAAGCGGCGGCGTTCGGCGATGATCTCGGCCATGGAGGCCCCGCGGGCACGCGCCTCGGCGAGGTGGGCGAGCTTTTCGTGGCGGACCGGCTCATCGATGGCGACGATTTCGCGGGAGCCGGCCTGGAGGGCGAGGGCCGAGAGGAGGAGGCTGGAGTTGATAGCCTGGCCCTCGCCGGTTCGCTGGCGGTGGTAGAGGGCGGCGGTAATCGCCCAGGCGAGGGCGAAGCCGGTGACGACATCGGCGGGTGCGAAGGCGACCGGCATGGGGAGCCCGTTCTGGAGGTTGGGGTTGGAGGTGCTGAGGCCGCTCATGGCCTGGGCGACGATATCGTAGCCGCGGCGCATGGCGTCGGGGCCGTGTTTGCCGAAGGCGGTGTTTTCGGCATAGATGATGGCCGGGTTGATGCGGCGGGCGGAATCGTAGTCGATGCCGAGCGCCTCGGGGACGCCGGGCCGGTAGTTCGTGATGAGGACGTCGGCCCAGGCGATGAGGCGGTCGCGGATGGGTCCGGTCCGCGGGTCTTTGAAGTTGAGGGCGATGCCGCGCTTGCCGCGGTTCTGGACGAGGAAGTTCTTGCTTTCTTTCGGGATGATTTCGGCCTGGAGGCGCCAGGGTTCGCCTTCGATGGGCTCGACTTTCACGACATCGGCGCCCATCTCGGAGAGGAGAGAGGCGGCGAGCGGCCCGGCGATGATCTGGGTGCAATCGAGGACGCGCACGCCTTCGAGGGCTCCGGCCATAGATGTGCTCCATGCGTGGGATACAGTGCGCGGATGATACAGGAGCGGGGAGCCGGGAGCCGGGAGCGGGGAACGGGGAGCGGGGAGCGGGGAACGGGGAGCGGGGAGCCGGGAGCCGGGAGCGGGGAACGGGGAGCGGGGAGCCGGGAGCGGGGAACGGGGAGCGGGGAGCGGGGAGCCGGGAGCGGGGAACGGGGAGCGGGGAGGCTGGAGGGCGGGGGTCGGCGGTGCGATGATTGGCGGGCGATGGCAGGCAGCGACGTAAAGAGGGTGGGGCTGTGTGCTGCGTGCCGGTGGAGCCGGCGCGTGGTGAGCGGCAAGGGGTCGGTGTTCTGGATGTGCGAGCGGTCGAAGGTTGACCCGCGGTTCCGGAAGTATCCGCCGCTGCCGGTGCTGGCCTGCCCGGGGTTCGAAGAGGGGGCGGCTGCCGGTGGGGAAGTCGACGACCTGCGATAGGCAGAATTGCGGAAACTCTCTGGTCTTTTGCTTGACGGGTGTGTTACGTTACGCGTCCGGCTGAAAGCGGGGCAGCTACCGGCGGGGTAGCCGTCGCGGAAAAAGCCAGGGGCTCGATGCCATCTCCCATTGCACCGAGCCCCCGCTTCCCGAGAGGGGAGTGTCCTTCCGGGCTTTTTGCGCGTTCGGTTAGGTAGTTGCCTCCTTTCAGCCTCTTTTGTTGCGTGCTACTTGAGCCGGGCGACGCGGCCGAATTCGTCGCGTTCGAGGTTGAGCGAGCGGAGGTTGCGGCGGAGGAAGGCGGGGAGTTCGGCATCCTCCATGCTGCTGACCCCGGGCAGGTTGAATTCGCGAAGGCGGGTTGCGGAGGACTCGACCGGGTCGCCGATGGTGGCGACGCGCGGGGTGAAGCCGGTCGCGATGACGGTGATGTGCACCTCGTCGCCGACGCGGGGGTCGACGACGGTGCCGAAGATGATGTTGGCGGCCGGGTCGACGACTTCGGCGATGGTGCGGGCGGCGGCGTCGAGCTCGCGGAGACCGAGGCTGCCGCTGTGGGTGACGTTGAAGAGGACGTTATGGGCGCCTTCGATGGACTGGTCGAGGATGGGGCTTTGGGTGGCGGCGCGGGCGGCCTCAACGGCGCGGTTTTCGCCGGAGCCCTTTCCGACGGCGAGGAGGGCGGGGCCGGCCTCGCTCATGATGGTGCGGACGTCGTTGAAGTCGAGGTTGATGGAGCCGTTCTGGCTGATGATGTTCGAGATCGACTGGATGGCCTGGCGGAGGACGTCATCAGCGGTTTCGAACGCCTCTTCGACGGTGGCGTTCGGCGGGCAGATTTCGATGAGGCGGCCGTTCGGGATGGCGATGAGGGTATCGACCTTGTCGCGGAGCCGGGCGATGCCCTCTTCAGCCTGCTTCATGCGGCGGGCGCCTTCCCAGGGGAAGGGTTTGGTGACGACGCCGATGGTGAGGGCGCCGCAGTCCTTGGCGATCTCGGCGACGATTGGGGCGGCGCCGGTGCCGGTGCCGCCGCCCATGCCGGCGGTGACGAAGACCATTTCGGTGCCGCGGAGGAGGTCGTAGATCTCGTCGCGGCTTTCGTCGGCGGCACGCTCGCCGCGGGTGGGGTCGCCGCCGACGCCGAGGCCTTTGGTGAGTTTTTCGCCGATGCGGAGGCGGGTCGGCGCTTCGGAGGAGGCGAGGGCCTGGGCGTCGGTATTGCAGGCGATGAACTGGACGCCGGGGATCTTGGCGCGAACCATCCGGTTGACGGCGTTGCAGCCGCCTCCGCCAACGCCGATGACTTTGATATCGGGCAGCAGGTCGGTGTCGTAACGCATGCTCATGTCGGTTGTCCTTCCCTTCTGACGAATGAGGCTGAGGCTGGCGCTGGGTGGTGGTTCGGCTGCGGGTTACTGGGGAATGAGCGACCTCCCGATGCTGAGGATGCGATCGAGGAGCCCGCGCCCTCTCCCATCGAAGGCGGGGCCGGGGAGTTCACCGGGTCGTTCGCGGTGGGCGAGGGCGTAGCGAACGAGCCCGATGGAGGTAGCGAAGGCGGGGGTTCCGATGAGGTCGGAGAGGCCGGTGTAGCCGTGGGGACGGCCGAGGCGGGCGGGGAGGTCGAGCCGGGATTCGGCGACCTCGGGGAGGCCGCGGAGCTGGCTGCTGCCGCCGGTGAGGACGAGGCCGGCGGCGATGCGATCGAGGTAGCCGACGCGCTTCAGTTCGACCCCAATCATCTCGAGGATTTCCTCGGTGCGCGCCTGGAGGATGGCGCAGACGTGTTCGAGGGAGACAAGTTTGGTGGACTGGGTACCGAAGGCCTGGATTTCAACGTTCTCGCCGGCCATGGAGGGGTCGGCGTAGGCGGCGCCGACGGTGCACTTCACGGTTTCGGCGCTCTCCCAGGGGCAGCGGAGGACGCGGGCGAGGTCGGCAGTGAGGTGCGAGCCGGCGATGGGGAGGCAGGCGGTGTGGGCGACGGACCCTTCATCGAAGACGGCGATGGAGGTTGTGCTGCCGCCGATATCGACGAGGGCGACGCCCTGCTGCTTCTCCTGCTCGGTGAGGACGCTTTCGGCGGAGGCCAGGCTCTCGAGGATGATGTCATCGACCTGGACGCCGGCGCCTTCGACGCACTTGGTGAGGTTCTGGATGGCGGAGACAGCGCCGGAGACGATGTGCACCTCCGCGTCAAGGCGGGAGCCGTACATGCCGACGGGGTCGCTGACGGGCTCGGTGCCTTCTACCCAGTAGGTGCGCGGGACGACGTGGATGACCTGGCGGTTGGTGGGGATGGCGACCTGCCCGGCGGCTTCAAGGACGCGGGCGCGGTCGTCGGGAGAGATTGGCCGGGTTCGGTCGGGGATGGCGACGATGCCGCGGTTATTCTGGCTGGAGATGTGGCCGCCGGAGATGCCGACGACGGCGGAGAGGATGCGCATGCCGCAGGCCTGTTCGGCCTTTTCGACGGCGATGGCGATGGCTTCGCGGGCGCTCTGGATGTTATCGATGACGCCGCGCGAGAGGCCGGCAGCCGGCGCGACGCCGACGCCGAGGATGCGCGTTTCGCCGGTTTCGGAGATGTCGCCGACGACGACGGCGACCTTGGTTGAGCCGACATCGATGGCTGCTACGGTGGAGCGTCGACGCATGGTTCCCCCTTTCCTCAGCTTCCTCTACTGCAGCACCGGGCGGTTCCCGTAGCGCAGGTCGACGGTTGTGTAGGAGATGTTCCGCTGGCGGGCTTCTGCGGCGAGCGCGGCCCAGACGGCGAGCTTGTAGGCGATGGAGCTGGAATCGCCGAAGAGGGCGATTTGCCCATCGGCGGTGGTGACCTGGACGCCTTTGCCCTTGATGAAGGCGACTTCGGCGACGGTGGTGCCGAGCTGGCGCGGCAGGCGTTCGTAGATTTCGGCGGCGGCATCGACGGCCTGGTAATCGACGCGGTCGCCGACGAGGCGGGTGCCAGGTTCGGAGCTGCGGATGGCGGGCGCACCGGGGCCGAGCCGTTCGCCGACAGCGAGGACGACGCCCTCGCGGTCGATGAGGTAATCGACGCCGGCCTGCTCCCAGGTGCCCCAGGGGCGGCGCTCCTCGATGATGATGCGGATGGTGGAGGGCCAGTCGCGCTCGACACGGACGGCGGCGACGAGGGGCAGCTCGTAGAGCAACCGCTGGACGGCGGCGAGGTCGGCGGTGAACATGCTCTCCCCGAGGAGGCCGGTGCGGCTGATGACCGTCCCCGGCGACATCCGCTGGGTGCCGACGACCTCGACGTTCGAGACGCGGAAGTACGGCGCCCGGTAGAGCCATGTGCCGCCTGCGACGAGCCCGGCGAGGACGACGATGCTGCCCGCGGTAAGGAGGAGCCGCCGCCCGGGGCGCCAGCGCCGGCGGGGCCGGGGCGCGACGACACCTTCTCCGATGACGAACTGGCTCCTGCGGACGATGGTCCGGGGTCGGGCTTCGCCGACGGCCGGCCGGGTGCGGCGGACGATACGGCGGACGACGCCGGGCTGGGGGCCGCGGTTGCGTCGGATGATCATGGCCGCGGTCTCCGGGCGTGGCGTTCGAAGGCGAGCTCGAGGATGCGGGTCAGCAGCTCGCGGTAGGGCAGGCCGGACGCTTCCCAGAGCTTAGGATACATGCTGATGCTGGTGAACCCGGGGATGGTGTTGACCTCGTTGGCGATGAGGCGGTCGCCGGGGGTGAGGAAGAAGTCGACGCGGGCGTAGCCTTCACAGCCCATGACGCGGTACATGCGGAGGGCGAGTTCGCGGGCGTCCTCGGCGACGGCCCGGGTGACCGGGGCGGGGATATAGAGCTCGGTTTTGGAGGCGGGGTCGTACTTCGAGTCGTAGTCGTAGAACTCGCGGTCGGGGACGATTTCGCCGACGACGGAGGCCTCGGGCTGCTCATTGCCGAGGACCGAGCATTCGAGTTCGCGGCCGGTGATGGCCTCTTCGACGACGACCTTGTCGTCGCAGGCGAAGGCGGCGGCGAAGGCGCGGGGGAGGTCTTCGCGGGAGCGGACTTTGGTGATGCCGACGCTGGAGCCGCCGTTGGCCGGCTTGACGAAGCAGGGGTAGCCGATCGCGTCTTCGATGAGGGCCATAGACGTATTTTGGTGAAGTGTATACTCCCATGATCGGATGACGGAATAGCGGGCGACGGGAATCCCGGCTTCGCGGAAGAGCGCCTTCATGAGCGCCTTGTCCATGCCGATGGCGGAGGCGGCGACACCGGCGCCGGCATAGGGCATGCCGGCCATTTCGAGGAAGCCCTGGAGGGTGCCGTCTTCGCCGAAGGTGCCGTGAACGAGCGGGAAGGCGACGTCGCAGGAGGCGAGGGCGGCAAGGGCCTCGGCAGCGCTGAGGAGGGGTCGGCCGAGGCCGTGGAAGGCCCGGGCGCCGGATTCGAGGGCAGCGCGCGTTTCGTCCGGGGTGAGCCAGTCGCCGGAGCGGGAGATGCCGATGGGGACGGCCTCCCAGCGGGCGGGGTCGAGGGCGGCCATGACGCTGCGAGCCGAGACGATGCTGACTTCGTGCTCGCCGGAGCGGCCACCGAAGATGACGGCGACGCGTTTGCGGGTCATGTCCACGCCCCCACGAACTCGACTTCGGGTTCGAGGGTGATGCCGAAGGCCTCGAAGACGCGCCGGCGGGCCTCGTCGATGAGCCAGCGGAGGTCGGCGGCGGTCGCATTCCCCTCGTTGACGAAGAAATTGGCGTGCTTTTCGGAGATAGCGGCGTCGCCGCGGCGCATTCCGCGCATGCCGACGGCATCGATGAGCTTCCAGGCGGGTGCCTCGGGCGGGTTTTTGAAGGTGGAGCCAGCGCTCCGCCCGCGGGGCTGGGCCGCCAGCCGCTTCGCGTCATAGGCGGCGGCGCGGCGGAGGAGTTCGGCCGGGTCGCCAGGGGCGAGTTCGAGTTCGCATTCGAGCACGGCGCGGCCGCGGAGTTCGCCGCGGGTGAAGCGGCTGCCCCGGTAGACGAGGTGCAGGTCGGCGGCGTCGACCCACTCGGCGCGGCCGCCGGGAAGCTGGAGGCGGACGCGGCGGAGGACATCGGCGAGGCAGCCGCCGTAGGCGCCGGCGTTGTAGACGACTGCCCCGCCGAGCGTCCCGGGGATGCCGACCGCCCAAGCGAGACCATCGAGGCCACGGCGGCACATCCGCCGGGCGAAGGCGGCGAAGCTGGCCCCGCTTTCGATGCGGACGGTGGTGCCATCGAGGGACTCGGCGCGGGCGCGGTTATCGATGACGAGACCGCGGATGCCGGCGTCGGCGACGAGGATGTTGCTGCCTGAGCCGAGGATGAAGACCGGCACATCGGCATCGGCGGCGGCAGCGGAGGCCGCGGCCAGGGCATCGGCGGAGCGGACCGTGAGGAAGAGGTCGGCCGGGCCGCCGACGCCGAAGGTGGTGTGGCGGGCGAGGGGCTCGGCCGTGCGGAGCTCGCCGAACCGGGAGACCTCGGCTGCGAGCCGTTCGATAGCGCTCATCGGAGGGCCTCCAGCAGCCGCGGGCCGACCTCGTTGACATCGCCGGCGCCGATGGTGAAGACGACATCGCCGGGCCGGGCGATTTCGAGGGCGAGGCGGACGGCAGCATCGAAATCGGCGGCGTAGCGCGCGGGCGGCTCGGTGATGGCGGCGGCGAGGTCGGCGGCGGAACGGCCGGCCTCGGGGGCCTCGCGTGCGGCGTAGGTTTCGACCACGACCAGGGCATCGAGCCCGGCGAAGCAGGGCAGCCACTCGTCCCAGAGGTAGGCGATGCGGCTGTAGGTGTGCGGCTGGTAGATGCCGATGAGGCGCCGGCCGGGGAAGGCGGCGCGCGCGGAGGCGACCAGGGCGCGCACCTCGGTCGGGTGGTGGGCGTAGTCATCCATCACGGTGATGCCGCGGGCCTCGCCGACGTGTTCGAAGCGGCGGCGGGCGCCGCGGAAGGCGGCCACGGCCTCGCGGACGGCGTCGAAGGGGACGCCGAGG
Organism: Tepidiforma thermophila; assembly: GCF_002563855.1. NCBI lineage: Bacteria > Bacillati > Chloroflexota > Tepidiformia > Tepidiformales > Tepidiformaceae > Tepidiforma > Tepidiforma thermophila. Next base: position 1,456,285 of record NZ_PDJQ01000001.1, on the reverse strand, counting down.
TGGAGGGCGACGGCGGCGGCAGCGGTGGCGTTGCGGACGAAGTGGATGCCCGGGACGCGGACCTCGAGCGTGCCGAGGGGTGTGCCGCCGCGTTCGAGGGTGAAGCGCCCGCCGGCCGGGGAGAGTTCGATGGCGTCCGCGCGCCAGTAGCGGGTCCCTTCGGTGCCGTAGGTTTCGTGGCGGAGCGGTTCATCGCCGAGGACGTCGCTCACGAAGCGGGCGCCGGGGTCATCGGCGCAGGCGAGGAGGAGGCCGCCCGGCCTGACCCGCCGGCCGAAGGCGACGAACGCCTCGACGTAGGCTTCGGGCGTGCCGAAGTCGTCGAGGTGGTCGGGCTCGACGGTGGTCACGACGGCGATGTCGGGTGTGTATTCGAGGAAGGCGCGGCGGTACTCGTCGGCCTCCACGACGGCGACATCGCCGGCGCCCCAGGCTGCGTGGCCGCCGAGGTCGGGGCATTCGCCGCCGAGGAGGTACATGGGCTGGCGGCCGGCGCGGGCGAGGATGACGGCGATGAGCGACGAGGTTGTGGTCTTGCCGTGGGAGCCTGCGACTGCCACGAGCCGCCTGCCTTCGAGCAGGCGAGCGACCATCTCGGCGCGGAGGAGCACCGGGATGCCGCGGCGGTGCGCCTCGACCAGCTCTGGGTTGTCGGGCCTGGCTGCGGCGGTGGTCACAACGAGCTCGGTTTCGGGCGGCACGTTTGCGGCAGCGTGGCCTTCGAACACGCGTGCGCCTCGACGTTCGAGGTCGTCGGTGAGGTGCGACCGGCGGAGGTCGCTGCCGGTGACCGGGACGCCGCGTTCGAGAAGCAGGATGGCGATGGCGGACATGTGGATGCCGCCGATGCCAACGAGGTGGACCGGGCCGAGGAGGCCGGGTGCGGTCACCGGGCAACCTCCATGACAAGGCGGGCGATGTCGGCGGCAGCCGAGGGCCGGGCGAGGGCGCGGGCCGCGGCACGCATCGCCTCGAGGCGGGCAGGGTCGTCGAGGAGTTCGGCGATGCGGGTGCCGAGGGCGCCGAGGTCGGACTCGTCGAGGATGACGGCTGCGCCGTGGTCGGCAAGCCAGCGGGCGTTGTCGCGCTGGTGGGCGCCGGCGAACGTGCCGGGCACGAGGATGGAGGGGAGGCCGGCTGCGGGCAGCTCGCCGAGGATGGATGCGCCGGCGCGGACAACGCCGAGGTCGGCGGCGAGCATGACGGCCGGGAGATCGGCCCGGAAGGCAGCCGGACGGTACCGTTCGGCGAGGTGGGGCGGGAGCGCGGCGCGGGCCCGCTCCGCCATTTCGAGGCCGGCCTGGCCGGTGACGTGGATGAGGTGGGCGCGGTACAGCACCGCCTCGAGCGCGGCGAGAACCGCATCGTTCAGGACGCGGGAGCCCTGCGACGCGCCGGCGACGACCACGAGGGGCTCGGCGAGGGGGACGTCGACGGCGGTGCGAGCGGCAGCCCGGTCGAGGGTGAAGAACTCGGGCCGGACCGGGTAGCCGGTCACGACGGTCCTGCCGGCCGGCAGGTGGGCCAGGGCGGCGGGCGTGGTGGTCGCGAGTCGGGTCGCGAAGCGGCGTTCCGCGCGGACCGCAAGGCCGGGCGCGACGTCGGGGAGGAAGACGACCAGCGGCCGCCGGAGGAGCCATGCGGCGAGGCTGACGGGGAAGCTCCCGTAGCCGCCGGTGCTGAAGACGACATCTGGACGGAGGCGGCGGAGGCGCTGGAGCGCCGCGAGGGTTCCGCGGGCAAGGGTTGCGAAGCTGCGCACGAGGCCGACGGGAGTCCGCCCGCGGATGGGCGCGGCGGGCACCTCGTGGAATTCGAGGCCGGATGCCTCGACAGTGGCGCGTTCGCCGCGATTGGCCGGGCCGAGGAAGACGAGGCGGGGCGGGGGCTCCATGGCCCGGAGCGCACCGGCCACCGCGATGGCGGGGTAGAGGTGGCCGCCGGTGCCGCCGCCGGTGAGGACGATGGTCGTCACGGCTCCTGCCCCCTGCGGATGATGGCGCCGCGCGGCCGGCGGTCGACGGGGTGCTGGTCGAGGTAGCCGCCGCGGTCGTTGCCGTAGCGGGAGATGCTGACGAGCACCCCCATAGCGAGGAGCAGGGCGGCGAGGGCGTTGCTCCCGTAGCTGACGAACGGGAGGGGAACGCCTGTGAGCGGGATGACGCGCAGGATGCCGCCGATATTGAGGAAGGCCTGGACCGCCACCCAGGTGGTGATGCCGGTCGCGACGAGCTGGCCGAATTCATCGCGGGCGCGGCGAGCCACCTGGTAGCCGCGAATCATGAGCAGGATGTAGAGCGCGAGCATCGCGAGACCAGCAAGAAGGCCGAGCTCCTCGCCGACAATGGCGAAGATGCCGTCGGTGTGGCTTTCGGGGAGGTAGAAGAACTTGGCGCGGCTGGCGCCGAGACCGAGCCCGGTGAGTCCGCCGTTACCGATGGCGATGAGCGCCTGGAGGGTTTGGAAGCCGATGCCGTCGGGGTCCTTCTCGGCGTGGAGGAATGCGGTGATGCGCTCTGCCCGGTAGCCGGCGCCGAGTGCGAGCACGGTGATGGCGACGAGGCCGCTGCCGAAGAGCGAGAGCATCTGGAGGAAGGTGGCACCGGCGACCCAGAACATGGTGACGGTGATGGCGAGGATGATGAGCGTGGTGCCGAGGTTGGGCTGGAGGAGGATGAGGGCGCTGACGGTGCCGATGATGAGGACAAACGGCACGAGACCGTGTTCGAAGCTGCGGAGGCTGCCTCCGCGGGAGGCGAGCCAGGCCGCGAGGTAGATGGTCACGGTGAGCTTGGCGAATTCGGCCGGCTGGAGGGTGAGTTCGCCGACGCCGATCCAGCGGCGGGCGCCGCCGCCCTCAACCCCGACGGCGATGACCGCAATCAGCAGGAGAATGGTGAGCGCCATGAGCGGCAGAGCGAGCGGGCGGAGCCTGCGGTAATCGATGCGCGCCATGACGAACATGCCGACGGCACCGCCGATAGCCCAGACGCCCTGGCGGAGGACATAGGAGTAGGGGTCGCCGAAATCGACGAGGCTGCGGACGAAGGAGGCGCTGTAGACGGCGACGAGGCCGAATGCCGTGAGGATAGCGACGATAGCGACCAGCAGGTAGTCCGGGCGGCCGGGGTTCCATTCACCAGTTCGGGCAGCTATGGCGACACCTCCACCGTGAAGCCCGGGAGCTGGCGGACCAGCTGGCGGAAGTGTTCGCCGCGGGCTTCGAAGTTGGGGTAGCGGTCGAAGCTGGTGCCGGCCGGTGCGAAGAGCACGACGTCGCCCGGGCGGGCGAGGCCAGCGGCAGCCGCGACAGCATCTTCGAGCGCATCGACCAGGACGGCGACGTCGACCCGGTCGGCGAGGGCGCCATGGAAGAGGGGGCCTGCTTCACCGAAGCAGACGACGGCCCGGCAGCGCTGCGCGGCGGCCTCCTGGAGCACGTCGAGCGGGAGGTGCTTGTCACGGCCCCCGAGGAGGAGGACGACGGGCTCGTCGAAGGCACGGAGGCCGGCGACGGTCCGTTCGGGGCTGGTGGCGATGGAGTCGTTGACCCAGGTTGCGCCGCCAGCGCGGCCAACGACTTCGAGGCGATGGGGCACGCCGGTGAAGGTGCGGATGGCGCGGGCCATAGCGGTGACGGGCCAGCCGGCTTCGGCGGCGATCGCGCAGGCCATCACGGCATTTGCGAGGTTATGCCGACCCCGCATGCGGACGTCGGCGACCGGTACGACCGGCGTAACCCGGGAGCTGCGACGGATAACGATCTCGCCGCCGTCGATGAAGGCCCCGTCGAGCTGGAGGGGCGCCTCGATCGAGGTAGCGACGAGCCGGCCGCGGACGGAGGCCATGAACGCCCGGGTCACAGGGTTGTCCTGGTTGAGCACGGCAACGTCGTCACGGGACTGGTGGGCGATGTGGTTGCGCTTGAGGCCGACGTACTCGTCCCAAGAGAACTGGTCGAGATGGTTGGGGGTGACATTGGTAACGGCCGCAATGTGCGGGGAGCGGTCGGTGTACTGGAGCTGGGTATGGCTGATCTCGAGGATGACCGTGGTGGATGGCCGGATCTCGTCGAGGTGTGCGAGGAGGGGCTCGCCGATGTTGCCGCCGAGGACGAACTCGATGCCGGCTTCGCGGGCCATGGCGCCGACGAGGGCGGTCGTGGTCGACTTGCCGCTGGAGCCGGTGATCCCGATGGTACGGCCGGGGCAGAGCTGGAGGAACAGCCGCATTTGCGAGGTAATCGGGATGCCGAGTTCGCGGGCGCGGGCGAGGGCGGGGTTGTAGCGGAGGATCGACTGCGATACCGCGACGAGGCCGAAGCCGGCGGGGTCGAGCAGCGGCTGCCCGATAACGACGCGCTCGACGCCCTCGGGCGGGACCGCGCCCGCAGCGGCGAGGGCTGCTTCGTCGCGGGTGTCGGAGATGGTGACCCGTGCGCCATGGGCGACGAGCCACCGGGCGAGGTCGCGGCCCTCGATGCCGAGGGAGTAGACGAGGACGGGGAGCCCTTCGAGGGGCGGGAGGTCCGGGCTGCGGGGTACCGGCGCGGTCATCGTTCGGGCACCTCCAGCGCGAGGGCGACGCCGAGCATGGCGGCGGCGATACCGATGATCCAGAAGCGGGTGACGATTTGGGTCTCGGCCCAGCCGATGAGTTCGAGGTGGTGGTGGAAGGGGGCGCGGCGGAAGATGCGCCGGCCGGTGAGTTTGTAGGAGCCGATCTGGAGGATGTTGGAGCCGGCTTCGAGGACGAAGATGATGCCGATGAGGGGGAGGAGGAGCCACTGGCCGGTCATGAGGGAGACAACGGCGAGGGAGGAGCCGAGGGCGAGGGCGCCGGTATCGCCCATGATGACGCGGGCGGGGTGGGCGTTGTACCAGAGGTAGCCGAGGTTGGCGCCGGCGATGATGAAGGCGAACGTGGCGACGAATTCCTGGCCCTGGATGAAGCCGATGATGCCGTAGGCGATGAAGGCGATGAGCGTGGTGCCGCCGACGAGACCGTCCAGGCCATCGCTGACGGCGACCGCGCTGGTGGTGGCGACGATGATGGCGGCGGCGAGCGGGATGTAGAAGAGCCCGAGGGCGTAGCTCCCGACATAGGGGATGTTGATGGACTCGACCTCGATGTACCGGTACAGGACGATGGCTGCGCCGAGGGCAAAGACGGCAGTGAAGCCGAGCTTAAACCGCCAGGAGAGGCCGCCCTGGCGCCGGTCCTGGAGGGTGCCGAGGTCATCGACGAAGCCGGCGGCGGCGGTGACGGCGATCATGCCGAGCGGGAGGAGGATCGACTGGTGGTTCCACCAGTCGACGGCGACGGCGGTAACGATCAGCGTGGGCAGCCAGATGATGAAGCCGCCGAAGGTGGGCGTGCCGGCCTTCTTTTGGTGCTCGGGGAGGTACTCGGAGATCTGCTTGCCAATGCGGCGGCGGCGCAGGTAGCGGACGATGGGCTCGCCCAGTGCCAGCGCCATGAGGAAGGTGATGAACCCCGAGTACAGGGCGTGGATCACGGCTCGCCTTCCAGCAGGGGGATGAGGGTTTCGAACTCCTGCGAACGGGAGGCTTTGAGCAGGACGGTGTCGCCCGGGCCGAGCATGCCGCGCACGAAGCGCCCTGCCTCAGCTTTGTCGGCGAACCAGTGGACCTGGGCCATGCCGGCATCGCGGGCAGCCTCAGCCATGGCGCGGCAGGTTTCGCCGACGGCGACCAGCACGTCGGCGCACTCTGCGGCGAGGGCGCCGGCGGCGCGGTGCTCCTGCGCCTCGAAGTCGCCGAGTTCGGCCATCTTGCCGAGGAGGGCGATGCGCCGACCTGTGGCATCACGAAGCAGACGGAGAGCGCCGGCGAGCGAGGCCGGGCTCGAGTTGTAGCGGTCGTCGAGGATGGTGGCGCCGGTGTCGCTGCGGCGGACGGTGATGCGCCGGTCGGGGAGTTCAGCGGTGGCGACGGATTCGGCGACGGCGTCGAAGTCGAGGCCGAGGGCGATGCCGGCGGCGATGGTGAAGAGGGCGGCAGGGATGGTGTGGAGGCCGGGGAGCGGCGAGGTGACACGGACGGAGCGCCCCTGCCAGCTGACGGTAAAGGCGGTGCCTTCGAGGCCGCGGGCTTCAACATCGGTGACGACGAGGTCTGCTCCGGAGCCAGGGCTGCCGAAGCCGATGACGCGGCAGGGGAGCCGCCGCGCCTCGGGGGCGATGCGCGGGTCGTCCATATTGAGGATGGCGGTGCCGGAGGCCGGCAGGGCGCGGGCGAGCGACAGCTTTTCCTCGGCGATGGCTTCGATGGAGCCGAGTTTTTCGATATGGGTGAGGCCGATATTCAGGACACCGCCGACTTCGGGGAGGGCGATGGAGGCGAGGTAGGCGATTTCGCCGCGGGAGTCCATGGCGATTTCGAGGACGGCGACCTCGTCGTCGCGACGGAGGCCGAGGAGGGCGAGGGGCAGGCCTTCGCGGGAGTTGTAGTTGCCGCGGCGGCTGTAGACGCGGAGGTGCTGGCCGAGGACGGCGGCAGCGAGGTCCTTGGCGGTGGTTTTGCCGACCGTGCCGGTGACGCCGACGACCCGGGGGTTGCAGGCGAGCCGCCAGGCGCGGGCGAGCTCGCCGACGGCCTTCGTCGTGTCGGGTGCGACGACGATGGTGCGGCCATAGGGGACCGAGGTGGGCGGACGCGAGCAGATGACCGCGACAGCCCCGGCGGCGAGGGCGGCATCGACGTAGGCGTCGCCGTGGGTGCGTTCGCCCGGGAAGGCGCAAAAGAGCTCGCCGGGGCGGACGGTGCGCGAGTCGGCGGAGCCGCCGGTTACCTCGGCGGTGACGCCGGGGATGACGCGGTAGCCCAGGCGGGCCATCTGCTCGGCGATAAAGTCGGTGGTGAGGTGCGCTGTCATCGTTGCGGGCTCCGTGCGCCTTTTTCCGGGGGCACGCCGAGGTAGCGGAGGGCTTCATCGACATAGCGGGCGAAGATGGGACCGGCTGCCTGGGTGCCCGTGAGGAGGTTGCGGTTCTGATCGAGGCGGACGAGGACAAGAAGGCGCGGTTGCTCGAGGGGGGCGAAACCGATGAAGGAGACGATCTGCTGGTCGTCGGTGTAGGTGCCCCAGACGGGGATGTTGGCTGTGCCGGACTTGCCGCCTGCGGAGTACCGCGCCGGGTTGCGGCCCCAGCCGTCGGGGTCCTGGGCAACGACCTCTCCCATCATCTGGCGGACGGCATCGCTGGCGGCGGGCGAAATGACGCGGCGCACGACAGTGGGCTGGAGGTCGATGCGGGTGCCGTCGGGGAGGATGCGCCCCTTGACCACGCGCGGGGTGACGAGGTTGCCGCCATTGATGCAGGCAGCGACGGCCTGCATCACCTGGACTGGGGTGACGCTGATGGATTGCCCGAAGGACTGGGTGGCTACGTCGACGGGAGAGTATCCGGGGTCTTCGGGGCGGCGGAAGAAGCCAGACGCCTCGCCGGGGAGGTCGATGCCGGTTGGCTTTCCGAAGCCGAAGGATTCGAGGTAGGACTGGAAGAGCCGGGTGCCGAGCTTTTGCTGCATGAAGACAGCGCCGGAGTTGATGGAGTGCTGAAGCACGCCGGTCATCGTCTGCGTGCCGTAGACGCCGTCGTCCCAGTTCTTGAGGCGCACCCCCTCCACATCCACGACCCCATTATCCACGTAGGTGGTTTCGGGGGTGACGACGCCGGCATCGATGGCGGCTGCAGCGGTCACGACCTTCATGACCGAGCCGGGTTCGTAGGTGTCGGTGACGGCGATGTTCTTGAAGGCGCTCTTCTCTTCCGTCGACGCCTCGAGGTCGGCTTCGAGGGTGGAGTAGCGGACGGAGGGGAGTGTAGCGAGGGCGTAGATGTCGCCGGTGTAGGGGTCCATGACGATGATGGTGCCGCCAGAGGCGCGGTTCTCTTTGACGGCAGCGGCGAGGGTCTCTTCGGCGAGGCGCTGGAGGTAACGGTCGATGGTGAGGATAAGGTCGTCGCCCGGGACGGGCTCAGTGGCGATGTACTGGCCGTAAGGGATGGGGTCGCCGAGGGTGTCACGTTCGTAGACGGCCCTGCCGGGGCGGCCCTGGAGGATGTCGTTGTAGTAGGCTTCGATGCCGGCGAGGCCGGTGTTATCGAGGCCGGTGAAGCCGAGGACGGCGGCAGCGAGGTCGCCTTCGGGGTGGATGCGGGCGGTGTTAGGGAGGAGGACGACGCCGGGGAGGCCGGCGTCGATGAGCTGGAGGCCGAGTTCGTACTCGAGGTCGATGGCGATGCGGACCTCGACGGCCTCGGAGCTGGCCAGCCTGGATTCGATGGAGGCCCGGGGAACTCGGGTGATGGCGGCAACTTTTTCGATGACCCGGGCGCGGTCGGCGGGCTGACGCCAGGCCCGGGTATTGAGATAGACATCCCAGGTATCGACGGAGACGGCGAGGACGCCGCCGTTGCGGTCGAGGATGGCGCCGCGGCGGGCGTAGACGGTGGAGCTGCCGAGGAGTTCGCTGCGGGCCTGGGCGGCGTAGGCGTCGTGCTCGAGGACCTGGAGCTGGACGAGGCGCGCGGCGAGGAGGGCCCCGAAGAGGCCGAGGAATACCGCCGGGAGCCACACGCGGCGGGTGGGCCGCGCTTTTTGGATGCTCATCCGAACGCGCCTCCGGCCGCCGGTTGCGACGGCGGCGTGGTGCTGGCTACCAGGGCCGCCAGCTCAGCAGGGACTTCCACCAGGGTTCGGCCGGAGCGGGTTTTGGCTCCGGGGCGGGGAGATACTCTGCTGGAAGTTTCGCCGGCGCGGGGCCGGGTTCCTGGACGGTGATGAAGACCGGGTCGGCTGCGCGCACCATGCCGATCTCCTGGGCGCGCCGTTCGATTCGGGCCTGGGAGGTGAGGCGGGCGACATCGGCTTCGAGGAGTGAGATTTCGGCGCGAAGCCTGGCCTGCTGGCGCTGCGAGGCCTGGATATCGAAGCCCTGGGACGTGACGAAGCTGTTCTGGAGGACGGGGAGCAGTGCTGCGAAGAGGAGGAAGGCAAGGGCGGCGATGAGGCCCAGGTTGATACGGAGGCCGCGTACTGGAACGCCGAGCGGACGGCCGATGCCGCCGAGGGGATGGTGAATAGCGGCCATGGTCAGCTGCTCCGTTCGGCCGCGCGGAGGACGGCGCTGCGGGCGCGCGGGTTTCGAGCGACCTCAGCGGGGGAGGGGCGAACTGCCCGGCGGGTGAGGATGCGGAGGGTTGGGCGGTGCCCGCAGCGGCATTCCGGGAGGCCGGGCGGGCAGATGCAGGCTGTGGCCTCGCGCTGGAAGTAGCGCTTGACGATCCGGTCTTCGAGGGAGTGGAAACTGATGACCACCAGCCTCCCGGGGTGGCGGTCGGCGTTTCCAGGGTCGAGCAGGCCGTGGGCGAGCGGAAGTACCAGGCGAAGGCTGTCGAGTTCACCGTTCACCTGGATCCGGAGCGCCTGGAAGACTTTGGTGGCGGGGTGATTTGGGGTGCGTCTCCCCGGGCCCCCCACGGCCTGCCCGACGACACTGGCGAGCTGGGTGGTCGTCCGCAGCGGCTGGCGGGCGCGCGCGGCCACGATGGCCCGCGCGATGCGCCGCGCCCGGGGCTCTTCGCCGTATTCGAAGAAGAGCGCTGCGAGCGACGCTTCATCCCAGGTGTTCACGATGTCGGCGGCGGTTGGGCCGCCGGCCGATGGATCCATGCGCATGTCGAGGGGGCCTTCGAGGGAGAAGGCGAATCCCCGGCGGGCGCTTTCGACCTGGAAGGATGAGAAGCCCAGGTCGAGGAGGATGCCATCGGCGGCCGTGACACCTGCTTCCGCGGCGACCCTGTCGAGTTCGCGGAAGTTCGCGTGGACGAAGCTGACCCGCCTCCCAAACGGTGCCAGCCTCGTGCGCGCGAACTCCAGCGCCTCGGCGTCCTGGTCGATGCAGAGGAGTCTTCCGCCGGGGCCGAGCCGGCGGGCGATGGCCTCGGCGTGGCCGCCGAGCCCGGTGGTGCAGTCGATATAGGTGCCATCCTCCCGGACGTCGAGCCAGTGGAGGGCTTCGTCGAGGAGGACCGGCTGGTGGATGGGGAGCGAGGATGTCATGACGACCACGTTACGCTCCTCCCCCTGAGCTGGCGGCAGCTGCTGCGAAGCCGGAGGCTGCGATCTCGGCGCGAGCGCGCTTGCGTGCTGCCTCCCGTTCCTCGTAGACGGCCGCGTTCCAGATTTCGATGCGGCGCCCGACGCCGACGACCTTGACCTCGCGGGAGCCCTGGCTGATGCCGGCGCGGGCGGCGAGGTCGTCACGGAGGTTGACGCGTCCCTGTCCGTCGAGCTGGACGGGCCAGAAGGTGGAGTAGAAATCGCGGCGGGCATCTTCGGCGATGGGGTCGCCCTCGGGGAGGGCGTCGAAGATGGCGGCCTGCCGTTCGAATTCTTCGAGGGTGTAGACGTGGATGCACTGGTCGGCGCCGGCGCCGATGTATGCGCCGGCCTTGAGGGCATCGCGGAAGGCCGGGGGGATGGGCACCCGTCCCCGGTCGTCCAGCGTGTAGTCGTAGGCGCCTGAGAAGCGCGTGAGCATGCCCTCATTGCCTTTCCGGGGGCTGATGGGCGGGTGTTCCCTTCGCAGGGCGGGAGCATTCCAAGCTCCCCATTTTTCCCCACCTGACCCCCGCGAGCATGGTAGGTTCCCCCCGATGGCCTGTCAATACGTTTTTTCCGTCCACCCGGCGGAGCCGCCGGGGTAGGATTGGGGAGATGGCGCGCGTGGCGGTGCTGACGGTTTCGGACCGGGGAGCAGCCGGGGAGCGGGAGGATGCGGGCGGGCCGCTCATCGCGGAGCTGGCGCTGGCAGCGGGGCACGAGGTGGTGGCGCGGGCGATCGTGCCAGATGAGCAGGAGCAGATCGCGGCGACGCTGCGGGCGTGGGCGGACGGGGGCGCGGCGGACGTCATCATTACGACGGGCGGGACGGGGCTGACGCCGCGGGATGTGACACCGGAGGCGACGCTGGCGGTGGCGGAGCGGGAGGTGCCGGGCATCGCCGTGGCGCTGGTGGTGAACGGGCTGCAGCACACGCCATTTGCGGCCCTGACGCGGGGGGTTGCGGTGACGCGGGGCAGGACGCTGATTGTGAATCTGCCCGGGAACCCGAAGGCGGTCCGGCAGGGGATGGATGTGCTGCTTCCGCTGCTGGGGCACGCGGCGGAGCTGCTGCAGGGGCCGGTGGAGCACGGCGGCTGAGGGTGCGCGGCGGAGTCCTGCTTGCCAGCCGGGCCGCGCTGGCGGAATGTTGAACTCGATGCGCATCGATGTGCTGACGCTGTTCCCGGAGGCGTTCCGCGGCCCGCTGGATGTTTCGATTGTGAAGCGGGCGCGGGAAGATGGGCTGCTCGACCTCCACATCCACGACATCCGGGAGCATGCGACGGACCGGCACCGGACGGTTGACGACTACCCGTTCGGCGGGGGCCAGGGGATGGTGATGCGGGTGGATGTGCTGGACCGGGCGCTGGAGCACGTCCGGGCGCAGGCGCCGGAGCGCGGGCTGGTGGTGTACCTCACGCCGGCGGGCGAGCGGCTGAACGACCGGATCGTGCGCGAGCTGGCGGCAGAGCCGCGGCTGATCCTCGTCTGCGGCAGGTACGAGGGGGTCGATGAGCGGTTCGTGGAGCACTGCGTGGACCGGGAGATTTCGATCGGGGACTACGTGCTGACGGGCGGCGAGCTCCCGGCGATGGTGCTGATTGATGCCGTGACACGCCACATCCCGGGGGCGCTGGGTGATGCGGTGTCGCCGGAGGAGGAGTCGTTTGCGGATGGGCTGCTGGAGCACCCGCAGTACACGCGGCCGGCGGAATACCGGGGCTGGAGGGTGCCGGAAGTGCTGCTGAGCGGACACCACGCGAAGATCGCAGCGTGGCGGCGTGAGCAGCGGCTGGCGCGGACGCGGGAGCGGCGGCCGGACCTGCTGGAGGGCGCGGAAGGGGAGCGGGCGCCCTGGCCGGGGTCAGGCGCGGCGGATGAGGTCGACGAAGGAATCGTTTGAAAGGGCGCCGCGCCGGGCTGCGCGGATGCGGGCGATTGCCTCGTCGGCGGCGAACCCGAGGCGGCGAAGGAGGAGGCCGGTCACGAGCCCGCTGCGGTTCATGCCGTGGGAGCACATGATGTAGACGGCTGGAGGGGCAGCGCCGGGGTCGATGACGGCCTCGGTGAGGCGGTCGACGACGGGGAGGATGTGCCGGGAGGGGAGGAAGCGGGCTTCGAGGTCGGCAAAGACGCAGGAGAGATGGGCTGCGGCGGCGGCCCGGTAGGTGCCGGGCATTTCCCCGGCGCAGTCGACGAGCCAGGAGGCGCTGATGGCGGCGGGGTGAATGGTCTCGCCCTGGAGGGTGTGGGCGCCGCCCATCCAGATGGAGGTGTGGATGTAGGGGATGGCTCCGCCGGGCAGGACGAGACTGGCGCGCGGGCGGAGGACGGGCGGGAGGTGTTCAAGTGATGAGTCTTCGAGCATCACTCACATGGTACGCACGAGGGGGATCCAAGGCAGCTGCAAGCAAGCGCTTACATGAATCTGCTACCATCGAGGATGATGGATGCGACGGCCGAGCGACTGCTGACTGCTGCGCGCGAGGTGTTCGAAGAGGAGGGTTTCCGGGGTGCGACGACCCGGAAGATTGCAGCGCGCGCCGGCGTGAACGAGGTGACGCTGTTCCGGCATTTCGCCAGTAAGGAGGAGCTGATTGGCGCGGCGCTGGAGCATGGCCACCGCACGGCGATGGCGCGGCTGGACGCCGTCGCGCTGCCGGAGCAGCCGGAAGACCTCGACGCGGAGTTGCGGCCGTACCTGCGCCACGTGCTGGCGGCCTTCAGCGCTGCGGGCCGGGGTGTGCGGACGGCTCTCGCGGAATGGGAGCACCTGCCGGCGTACCATGCCTGGCTGCTCGGGCCGAGCGAGCGGGTGATGGCCGATATCGAGCGGTACCTTGCGGCAGCGGCAGCCCGCGGGCTGGTGCGGCCGGGCGCCGACCCGGCGGCAGCGGCCCACCTGCTGGTGGCGACGCTGTTCATGCACGGGCTGCTGCCCCCGCTCATGCCCGCGCACTTTCCGCAGGGCCCGGGCGCAGGCGCGGACGCGTGCATTGACCTGGTCCTCGAAGCACTTCGACCCCCGGAAAAGGAGAGTGGTTGATGATTGGTTTCCTTGAGATTCGGCGTCGGAAGCTCCAGTTCGCACTGGTGGGCGTGATTGTGACGCTCATCAGCTACCTGGTGCTGATGATCAACGGCCTGGGCATTGGGCTGAACGAGCAGGCGGGCCGGGCGCTGCGGAATTTCGATGCGGACGCCATCGCCTATTCGGACCGGGCGGGCCTCAGCGTGATCCGGTCGGAGCTGAGCGCGGAGACGGTGGCGCGGATCACGGCGGAATCGGGTGCGCGCGAGGCTGCGCCACTGGGCTACATGGCCGTGAACTACCGCCGCGAAGACGGCAAGGTGAAGTCGGCGGCCGTGCTGGGATACGACCCGGGCACGATCGGGGAGCCTCCGGTGAAGGCCGGGCGGGCGCTGACAGCGGATGACCGCACGGGGTTGCTGGCGGACCGCCTTTTCCTGAAGGCGTCCGGACTGAAGGTTGGGGACACCGTCAGGCTGTCTGTTCGGCTGGAGGAGCGGGAATTCACGATTCTTGGGGAGCTGAACGAGGGTTCGTTCTTTTTCCAGCCCGCGGTCTACATCCTGCGCGGCACGTGGCAGGAGATGAAGTACGGCGGCATGAATGCGGCGGCACCGGCGGCTTCGATTGTCCTGTTGAAGGGTGACGGCCTGCCGGGGAAGCGGGGAGAGGGCTGGGAGGCCGTCTCGAAGTCGACCGCGTTCGCAAATATCGAAGGCGTGGCGGGACAGCAATCGACGGTGCAGGCGCTGCAGGTGTTCGGCTACCTGATCGGCGGGCTGGTCATTGGGGTGTTCTTCTACGTGCTGACGCTGCAGAAGACGCCACAGATCGGCGTGCTGAAGGCGGTGGGCGCGACGAGCGGGTTCATCTTCCGGCAGCTGCTCATCCAGGCGCTGCTGGTGGCGCTCGGGGGGATCGTGATTGCGGTGCCGCTTGCGTGGCTGACGAACCGGGCGCTGCAGCAGGCGCCGGACGCAGTGCCGATTGCATTCACGACACAGACGTTCGCGGTGACGGGCGGGCTGCTGCTCGTGATGGCAGTCGTGGGGGTGCTGTTCTCGGGCCGGCAGGTCGCGAAGGTCGACCCGATTATTGCGCTCGGCCAGCAGCAGTAGCGAGCAGGGTCCAGGGAAGAACGGGAGGAACGCATGAGCATCCGGCTGAAGGTGCAGGATTTGGACAAGGTGTACGGCGAGGGCGAGCGGGCGGTGCATGCCGTGCGGGGCGTGAGCTTCGAGACGGAGCCCGGCGAGTTTGTGGCGATTGTGGGGCCGAGCGGCTCGGGGAAGACGACCATGCTGGCGATGATCGGCGGGCTGCTGACGCCGACGCGCGGGAGCATCGAGGTGAACGGGCAGGATATCGCGCGGCTGAAGGGGAAAGAGCTTGCCGAGTACCGGCGGCGGAAGGTGGGGTTCGTCTTCCAGGCGAACAACCTGCTCCCGTACCTGACAGCGCGGGAGAACCTGCTGGTGATGGCGCGGATCAACGGCACGGACCTGAAAACGGCCGGGGCGCGCGCGGACCAGCTGCTGGAGGAGCTGGGGCTGGCGGCCCGGCGGAACGCGCTGGCGACGGAGCTGAGCGGCGGCGAACGGCAACGGGTGGCGATCGCGCGGGCGCTGATGAACGACCCGGAGCTGGTGCTGGTGGACGAGCCGACGGCGAGCCTCGACTCGGCGCGGGGCCGGCAGGTGGTGGAATCGCTGATTGCCGAGGTGAAGGGGCGCGACAAGCTGGGGCTGATGGTGACCCACGACATGGCGATGGCGGCGCTGGCCGACCGGGTGCTGGAGATGCACGACGGTCAGCTGGTTGCCCATACGGTGGGCGCCCGGGGCTGACCTTCGGCCGCGGGCGGCGTACCATGCGCTGCATGCCGCGGGCGATGCGGGTGATGACGCGTGTGGCTTGAGCTCGGGACGGCGCTGGCCGCGTTTGCGGTGGCGCTGCCGCTGACAGGCGCGCTGCGCCTGCCGACGAAGCGGGGCCGCCGGGGCGAGGTGATGCCGCGGATCGGCGGCATCAGCATCCTCGCCGGGTTTTTGGCGGCGCCGTTCATCATGGCCGCGTTTTCGGACCAGGCGCGGGAGTTCGTGAGCGAGGACCGGCGGCAGTTCCTGATGCTCGGAGTGTGCGGCGGCATCGTGTGTGCGATGGGCGCGCGGGATGACTTCCGCGACCTGGACTGGCGGTTCAAGCTCGGGACGCACGTGCTGGCGGCGCTGGCGCTCTACCTCTCGGGGTTCCATGTCGAGAAGATGACGCTCCCGGGCGGAGAGGCCGTCTCGCTGGGGCTGCTCGACCCGGCCGTGACGGTGGCATGGATTGTGCTGGTGACGAACGCCGTGAACCTTGTCGACGGGCGGGACGGGGTGGCTGCCGGGATGGCGGCGATGGTCTCGGCGACGATGTCGTACATTGCGTGGGACCTCGGCCACGACCTGATTGCGATGCTCTTCGCAGCGCTGTGCGGGGCATGCCTGGGCTTCCTCCCGTTCAATCTCGGGAGGGCGCGGCGGTTCCTCGGGGATTCAGGGGCGTACTTCCTGGGCTTCACGCTGGCGGGGCTGAGCGTTGCGGGGTCGCTCGACGAGACGGGGCGGGTGCCGCTCTATATCCCGCTCGTCGCGCTGGGGCTGCCGGTGCTGGATACGGCAGTGGCATTCCTTCGGCGCTTCCTGGACGGGCGGCATCCGATGCATGCCGATTTCGACCACTTCCATGACCGGATCGAGCGGCTGCTCGGGTTCACGGGGCTGCGGGTGACGCTGGCGGTCTACGCGCTGACGGCGGTGTTCTGCGGGGCGGCGCTGCTGGCGCACACGTGGTACAAGAGCGTCGGGTCGGCCGTGGTCAGCGCCGCAGTCCTGGCGTTTGGTATCGGGCTGGTGCTGGCGCTGGGGTACGGGCGCACGATGTGGAACTCGGCGCGGATGCTGGCGTGGCGGGGCCGGGCGCCGGCGCCGCGGGAGGGCAACACGGGGTGAACATCTTCTTCGATGTCGACCAGACGCTGGTGCACATCGACCAGCACACGAACGCCCTTCGACCGGGCGCGCGGGAGGCGATGCAGCGGCTGAAGGCGGCCGGGCACCGGGTGTACGTCTGGAGCGCGGCCGGGTTAGCGCATGTCGAGCGGGTGGTGCACCTCCACGGGCTTTCGGAGTGGGTGGACGGGATGTTCGACAAGGACCCCCGGGTTGAGCCGCGGCCGGATTTCATCATCGACGACGACTGGTTCCTGGTGGAGAAGTACGGGGGCCACTGCGTGCGCCAGTACCGCTCGGTGGACCCGGAGGACCGGGAACTCGAGGCGGCGCTCCAGCGGCTGGCCGAGCTGGGCCACCTGTAGGGTGGGCGATGCGCGGCCTGTTCCTCCAGCCGTTTGATGGCGGGAGCCACCGGGCGTTCCTGTCAGGGCTGCTGGCCCACACCCGGCTCGACTGGGAGGTGCTGGCGCTGCCGGGCAGCGAGTGGCGACGACGGATGCGGCGGGGTGCGGAGGAGCTGGCGCGGCAGTTCGAGCAGCTGCGCGGGGCGTTCGACGTAGTTGTTGCGACGGATATGGTCGACCTCGCGGAGTTCCTCGCACTGACGCGGCGGCGGCTGGGCGGGACGCCGGCGATGGTGTACTTCCACGAGAACCAGGTGACGTATCCGCGGCTGCGGGGGACGAAGTTCAACTCGTGGTTCGGGCAGATTAACTACCGGAGCGCGCTGGCGGCCGATGCGGCGGCGTTCAATTCTGAGTTCCACCGGGCGGACCTGCTGGGGGCGTTCAGGCAGCTTGAGCGGGAGCCGAACAACTGGCTCACGGCGGAGGGGATCGCGGCGGTCGCGGCGAAGAGCCTGGTGCTGCCGGTCGGGGTGGAGCTCGGCTGGCTCGAGGGCCAGGAGGAGCGCGGGAAGCCGCGGACGCTCCTGTGGAACCACCGGTGGGAGTTCGACAAAGCGCCGGAGCTGTTCGAGCGGGCCGTTCGGCGGCTGGCGGATGAGGGGGTGCCGTTCCGGCTGATCATCGCCGGCGAGCCGGGGGAAAACCCGAGCCCGGCGATGTGGCGCATCCGTGAGACGCTGGCCGACCGCATGCTGCACTTCGGGTTCGCGGCCACGCGGGAGGAGTATGCGCGGCTGCTGCGGATGGCCGATATCGCGGTGAGCACGACGCGGCACGAGTTCTTCGGTATTGGGATGGTCGAGGCGATGGCTGCCGGGTGCATCCCGTGTGCGCCGCGGCGGTATGCCTACCCGGAGCTGGTGCCGGCGGAGTATCACGACCTTTTGTGGGAGGATGAGGCAGGGCTGATGATGCGGCTCCGGGCGCTGCTCACGGGCCCGCTGCCGCCGCGGGAGCCGTTCATGGAGGCTGCACGGCGGTTCGCGTGGGAGCGGGTCGGGCCGATGTGGCAGGAGGCGCTGGAGGCGCTGGCGGCTGGCGCGATTCCCGGGAGCGCAGCCCTGCGCCTAAGATGAGGCGATGAGAACGCGCCTCGGGCGCTCGTGGAGAGCGGTGCCGGGTCCGGTCCGGGCGTCCGCTGAGGTGGTGGTCGCGGCGGTGCGCGGGTATGTTGAGGACGAATGTACGACCTACGCCGCCGCGATCGCGTACTACGCAATCTTCTCGATTATCCCGCTGGGCCTGATCACACTTTCGGTCTTCGGGCTGTTTGCGGACCGGCAGGCGATTGTGGACTGGGTGTTCGAGCAGGTGCCGCTGCGGGAGACGGAGGACGTGCGGGCAAACGTTGAGGAGATTGTGCGGCGGGCGCAGCAGTTCAGCCCGGCGAGCCTCGGGTTCGGCCTGGTGTTCCTGACCTGGGCATCGAGCGGGATTTTCGGGGCGGTGCGGAACGGGCTGAACGCGACGGCGCATGCGAAGGTGAGCCGGCCGTTCTGGCGGGGAAAGCTGATCGACATTCTCCTGGTCATGGTGGTTGGCGCGCTGGTGGCGCTTTCGGTGGCAGCGACGGCGATGGCGCGGGTGGTGGTGGCGCGGGTGGACGGGGCCGCACCGTTCCCCATGGACCGTGCGCTGATGACTGAGATTGTGGGGCTCGTGCTGGCGCCGGTCGTGACGTTCACGATGTTCCTGGTGCTGTACCGCGTGACGCCGGCGGCGCGGCCTGCGTGGCGGGATGCGCTGGCGGGGGCGGCCCTTGCGACGTTGCTGTTCGAGCTTGCCAAGAACCTGGTGGCCGTGGTGATCGCCCAGTCGAGCTTTTCGCGCGACACGGCCATCTATGCCGGCTTTGGGACGGCGCTGGCGTTTTTGCTGTGGATGTATGTGAACGGGTCGATCCTGCTGTTCGGGGCGGAGTTCGGGCGGGCGCTGCGCCGGCGGCGGGAGGCGCGGGCTGCAGCCGGTGCGCCGGCGCCGGAGCTGCTGGCGGCGTGGAGCGGGCATACCGGTTCGGAACTTTCGCAACATTGAAGTTGCGAAAGTCCCAGAAGTCGGCTAGGGTGGAAGCATGCAGGGGACGCGCGACCGCATTCTCGCCTACATCGTGGAGCACCGCGGCGCCCGCGCGGAGACGCTGGCCGAGGTGTTCGACATTAGCGCGGCAGCCGTGCGGCGGCACCTCGACAACCTGCGGGCCGATGGGCTCGTGGAAGCGCGGACCGTGAAGCAGGCGACCGGCCGGCCCTACTACGCCTACTTCCCGACGGAGAAGGCATTCGGGACGATTCCGCCGGCCTATGCGGACCTGATGGCGCGGATGCTCCGGGGCCTGGAGCAGCGGCCGGACGTTGTGGCCGAGGTGCTGGCGGATGTGGCGGAGTCGCTCGCATCGCGCCACCGGGACGAGATCCCGGACGGGGCGGCGGTCGAGGAGATCGTTGCGCGGGTGACCGAGGTGCTGCGGCGCGAGGGGATTCTCGAGGAGTGGCGGCTGGAGGCGGACGGCATCCACCTGGTGAACACCTCGTGCCCGTACCACGTTGCCGCGCAGATTTCGGACCTGCCCTGCGAGGCGGACCGGAAGGCGATCGAGCTGCTGCTCGGACGCGACGTCGAACAGCTCCATCGGATTGTTGATGGAGCTCCCTGCTGTGAGTACCTGGTCCGGCCGACGCCTGGCCAGCGGCAGATTATCGAAACCGTCGACCTGCGATAGGCGACAAAGGAGAAGAAGCTGATGACCGCACTCCTGGAGATCCGCGACCTGCGGGCCTCGATCGGTGACAGGGAGATCCTGAAGGGGCTCAACCTCGTCATCAACGCCGGCGAAATCCACGCAATCATGGGCCCGAACGGCTCCGGCAAGAGCACGCTGGCGAACGTCCTGATGGGCAACCCGGCCTACACGGTGACGGGGGGTGACATCCTGTTCAAGGGCGAGTCGATCCTGGAGATGTCGCCCGATGAGCGGGCGCGGAAGGGGCTGTTCCTGGCCTTCCAGTACCCGGTGCCGATCCCGGGCGTGACGCTGGTGAACTTCCTGCGGCAGGCGGTGAACGCGGTGCGCGGCGAGGAAGTTCCCATCCGGGAATTCCGGGAGAAGCTCTTCAGCAAGATGGAGCTGCTGAAGGTGGACCAGGACTTTGCCCGCCGGTACGTGAACGATGGTTTCAGCGGCGGTGAAAAGAAGCGCGCCGAGATGCTGCAGATGGCGGTTCTCGAGCCGGCGATGGCGATCCTGGACGAGACGGACTCGGGCCTGGATATCGACGCGCTGCGGACGGTGGCCGAGGCGGTCAACAAGCTGATGAACCCGAACATGGGGCTGCTGCTGATTACCCACTATCAGCGGCTGCTGAACTACATCCGGCCGCAGTTCGTGCATGTGCTAGTCGACGGCCGCATTGCACGCTCAGGCGGCCCGGAGCTGGCGGAGTACCTGGAAGCCCGCGGGTATGACGAGTTCCTCGCGGAGCTTGCGAAGGCATAACCCTCGCCGGGGCGGAGCTGCCCCCCCGCGCGTCATCGAGAGGAGAAGAGGGGAAATGACGACGGCACCTGAAGCGATCGTTGGCGAATACAAGTGGGGGTTCTACGACCCGGAGGAGGCGCTGTTCAAGGCGAACAAGGGCCTGAGCCGGGAGATCGTGAACATCATCTCGGACATGAAGGGCGAGCCGCAGTGGATGCGCGAGTTCCGGCTGCGGGCGCTCGAGATCTTCTGGCAGAAGCAGGACCCGCCCTGGGGCAGCCCGCAGCTGAAAGAGATCAACTTCGACGACATCCACTACTACGTGAAGGCGACCGACCGGGACGAGCGCTCGTGGGATGACGTGCCGGAGTACATCCGGCGGACGTTCGACCGGCTCGGTATTCCGGAGGCGGAGCGGAAGTACCTCGCGGGCGTTGGCGCGCAATACGACTCCGAGGTGGTGTACCACAACATCCGCGAGGACCTGGAGAAGCAGGGCGTCATCTTCCTCGGCACCGACCAGGCGCTGAAGGAGCACGAGGATATCTTCAAGGAGTACTTCGGGACGGTGGTGCCGCCGGCCGACAACCGGTACGCAGCGCTGAACAGCGCGGTGTGGAGCGGGGGCTCGTTCATCTACGTCCCGAAGGGCGTGAAGGTGGAGATCCCGCTGCAGGCGTACTTCCGCATCAACACCCAGAACATGGGGCAGTTCGAGCGGACGCTGATCATCGCGGACGAGGGGAGCCAGGTGCACTACGTCGAGGGGTGCACGGCGCCTATCTACCGGAGCGACTCGCTGCATAGCGCGGTGGTTGAGATCATCGTGAAGCGAGGCGCCCGGGTCCGGTACACGACGATCCAGAACTGGTCGAACAACGTGTACAACCTGGTGACGAAGCGCGCGGTGGCGTACCAGGACGCGGTGATGGAGTGGGTGGACGGCAACCTGGGTTCGAAGCTCACGATGAAGTACCCGAGCGTGTACCTGATGGAGCCGGGCGCGCACGGCGAGATTCTTTCGCTGGCGTTTGCCGGGAAGGGCCAGCACCAGGACGCCGGCGGCAAGATTGTGCACGCGGCCTCGAACACGACGTCGACGATCATCTCGAAGTCGCTCAGCAAGGACGGCGGCCGGACGAGCTACCGGGGCCTGCTGAAGGTCTACGAGGGGTGCGAGAACGTGAAGTCGACGGTGCGGTGCGACGCGCTGCTGCTGGACGAGGAGTCGCGCTCGGACACGTACCCGACGATGGAGATCGACGCGCCGGACGTGCACATCCAGCACGAGGCGTACGTTTCGAAGCTTGGCGAAGACCAGCTGTTCTACCTGATGAGCCGCGGGCTTTCGGAAGAGGCGGCGGCGAAGATGATCGTGAACGGCTTCGTGGAGCCTATCGTGAAGGAGCTCCCGATGGAGTACGCCGTGGAGCTGAACCGGCTCATCGAGCTGCAGATGGAGGGTGCGGTCGGCTGAGGCCGGCCCACCCGCCGACCCCCGCGATGGAAGCCCGGCACGGTGCGTGCCGGCGGAGGAGTTCTATGACATCGACAACCGAGGAACTGGTCCGAGTTGCGCCTGCGGCACGGGCGCTGGGCGAACAGCTGGGCGACCCCGCCTGGCTGGCCCGCCTGCGCGCCGAGGCTGCGGCGCTGGCCGATGCACTCGACTGGCCGGACAGTTACCAGTCGCGGCCGTGGAAGTACTACGATGCGCGGTCGATCGACCTGGCGCGCTACCCGGTCGAACAGGATGAATCGATTGCAGTCGAGGCCGACGACGCCGTCACGGTCACGACGCACGGGTTCGCCGAGGGGGCGACGGCGGAGCGGCTGTCACAGCGGCTCGGGACTGCGGTATCGCCTGGGACGGACCGCTTCACCGCACTGCACTACGCGTTCCTCCGCGAGGCGGTTATCGTCGATGTGCCGGCGAATGCCGAGCCGGCGACGCCGGTGCGTATCCGCCGGTCGGTGAGCGGCGCGCAGCTGACGACGCCGCACACGGTGATTGTGACGGGTCCGAACAGCCGGGTGACGGTGGTCGAGGAGTACGCCTCGGACGATGCGGAGACCCTTGCGATTCCGGTCGCGGAGATTTTCCCGGGCCCGGGCTCGGAGGTTCGCTACTACGTTGTGCATCGCTGGGGGCCGGCGACCCGGTCATTCGGGTACCAGCGGATGCTGGGCGCGGAGCGGGATGCCGCCTTCCAGAACCTGCAGCTCGTGCTGAGCGGGCGGGTGGTGAAGGGGCAGATGGAGTCGTCGCTCCTCGGCCGGGGCACCGCGAGCGAGCTGCTGGGCCTGGCGTACGGGCGCGGCGAGGAGTACGTCGATTTCTACACGCTGCAGGACCACATCGGGCCGGACACGCGAAGCGACCTGCTGTACAAGGCGGCGCTGCGCGATTCGGCGCGGTCGGTGTACTACGGGCTGACGAGAGTCGGCGTGGAGGCGAAGAACGCCGATGCGAACCAGGAGAACCGGAACCTGCTCCTGAGCAAGACGGCCCGAGCGGACAGCGACCCGGTGCTGGAGATCCTGACGAGCAATGTCATCCGTGCGTCGCACGGGGCGACGGCCGGGCCGGTGGACGAGGAGCAGCTTTTTTACCTGCAGACGCGCGGCATCCCGCGCCCTGTCGCCGAGGGGATGCTCGTGTGGGCGTTCCTCGAGGAGGTGATTGGGCGGGTGCCGGAGGGCGGCCTGCGGGAGGAGCTCCTTGGGATGCTCGAGGCGAAGGTGAGGGGCAGCTGATGGGCTGGACTGCCGCCATGGCAACAGACGCGGTGGCGCCGGGCACGGCGAAAGTGTTCGAAGCCGGGGGACGGCGGATCGCCGTCTGCAACACCGGCGACGGGTATTACGCAATCGACGACGTTTGTACCCATGACGGCGGCCCGCTCGACCAGGGGCAGCTGAGCGGCAAGGAGATAGAGTGCCCACGGCACGGGGCGCGGTTCGACGTGACGACCGGCCGGGCGCTCTGTCTGCCTGCTGTGCGGCCGGTGCGCACCTACCCGGTGCGCGTCTCGGACGGCGTGATCGAAGTCGAGCTGCCCACCTGAAGGAGGTGCCCGGTGCTTGACGTACGGCGTATTCGGCAGGACTTTCCGATCCTGCGGCAGCAGGTCAACGGGCGACCGCTCGTGTACCTCGATAATGCGGCGACGACGCAGAAGCCGCGGCAGGTGATCGAGGCGCTCGTACGGTACTACGAGACATCGAACGCCAACATCCACCGGGGCATCCACACGCTAGCGACGCGGGCCACCGAGCAGTACGAGGATGCGCGGCGGAAGGTGGCGCGGTTCATCGGGGCGCGCGGCCCGGAGGAAGTGGTGTTTACCCGGAACGCGACAGAGGCGATCAACCTTGTCGCGCGGGCGTGGGGCGATGAGCATGTCGGCGAGGGCGACGAAATCGTCCTCACGCTGATGGAGCACCACTCGAACATCGTGCCCTGGCAGCTGCTGGCGCGGCGGAAGGGCGCGACGCTGCGGTACGCGGGCATCACGGGCGACGGGAACCTCGACCTGGACGAGCTTCGGCGACTCATCGGGCCGCGGACAAAGCTGGTGGCCGTGACGCACATGTCGAACGTGCTGGGGACGATCAACCCGGTCGCGGACATCGCGGAGATGGCGCATGCGGCCGGGGCGCTGCTGCTCGTTGACGGCGCGCAGAGCGTGCCCCACCTGCCTGTCGACGTCCAGGAGCTGGGGGCGGACTTCCTCGCGTTTTCGGCGCACAAGATGCTGGGGCCGACGGGGGTGGGGGTGCTTTGGGCGCGGGCGGAGCTGCTGGAAGCGATGCCGCCGTTCCTGGGCGGGGGCGACATGATTGCGGTGGTGCGCCCGGAGAGTTCAACGTGGGCGGAGCTCCCGCACAAGTTCGAAGCCGGGACGCCGAACATCGCGGACGTCATTGCGTTCGGAGCGGCGGTCGACTACCTCGCGGATATCGGGATGGCGAACGTCCGGCGGCACGAGGAGGAGCTGACGGAGCTGGCCCTCGAGCGGCTGCGGCGCGTGCCCGGCCTGCGGGTGTTTGGGCCGGCGGCGGCATCCGAACGGGGCGGTGTGGTGAGCTTCTCGATGGAGGCGGCGCACCCGCACGATGTGGCGACGATCGCCGACGGGTACGGGGTGGCGATCCGGGCTGGGCACCACTGCGCGCAGCTGCTGATGCGCGCGCTCGGCGTGCCAGCGACGAGCCGGGCGAGCTTCAGTATCTACAACGGCGCCGACGACATCGAGGCGCTGGTCGAGGCGCTCGAAGGGGTGAATCGCGTGTTCGGAGAGGGACGTGAGCGAGCCGCCGTTCGATGACCTGTACCGGGACCTGATCCTGGACCATTACCGGCGGCCCCGGAACCACGGGCCGCTGCCAGCGCCGACCGCGCAGGCGGAAGGGGTGAACCCGGTGTGCGGCGACGAGATTCATCTCGACCTCGCGGTCGATGACGGGGTGCTCGCGGACCTCGGCTTCTGGGGGCAGGGGTGTTCGATTTCGCAGGCGAGCGCCTCGATGCTGACGGAACGGCTGAAGGGGCGCCCGCTGGCCGAAGCCGAGGAGGTTGCCGGGAAGGTACGATCGATGCTGGTGGAGGGCGCACCGCCGGACCCATCGCTCGGCGACCTTGAGGCGCTCGAGGGGGTTGCGAAGCTGCCGGTACGGGTGAAGTGCGCGCTCCTCGCGTGGAACGTTTTGCTTGAAGCGCTGCGGCAGGCGAAGGCCGCCGCACAGGAGGAACGACATGGCTGAGACCGAAACGCCGCAGGTGCCGACCTACGAACAGCTGCGGGAGAAGCTCCGGGAGGTGAAGGACCCGGAGATCAACATGAGCATCGTGGACCTTGGGCTGGTGTATGACATCCAGTACGACAACGGTGACGTGCTGGTGACGATGACGCTGACGAGCCCGGGGTGCCCGCTCGGCCCGATTATCCGGGGAGAGGCGTATGCCAAGCTGCGGGAGCTCCCGGGCGTGAAGGACGTCGACGTGCAGATCGTCTGGAACCCGCCGTGGGATCCGCGGACGATGGCGAGCGAGGACGTGAAGATGGCGCTCGGGATCTGGTGACGGGAAGGGGTCAGCGCCCCTTCCACTCCGGGTCGCGATGTTCGAGGAAGGCGCGGACGCCTTCTTTGAAGTCCTCACTCGCGAAGAGGCGGGTGATGGTGGCCGTGCTGTCGGCCAGGTGGTCCATGGGGTCACGGGTGAGGGACTGGTAGAGGAGCCGCTTCGTCTCTGCGATGGCGAGCGGCGAACCACGGGAGACCTCGTGGGCGAAGGCGAGCGTCCGCTCCATCAGCTCGGCGTCGGGCACGACCTCATGAACGTAGCCGATGTCGAGGGCGCGGGTCGCGGAGATGATTTCCCCGGAATAAAGCAGGTAGGCGGCGTTTTGCAGGCCGACGATGCGGGAGAGGAGCCAGGTGCCTGCGGCGGTATCCGGAATGAGGCCGCGGTGAACGAAGACCCAGCCGAAGCGGGCGGATTCGGCGGCGATGCGGAAATCGCACTGCGACGTGAACTCGACGCCGACGCCGATGGCGACGCCGTTGACGGCGGCAATGGTGGGCTTGGGGATTGAGGCGAAGGTCCAGGGGGCGGGACGGTTTTCGCTGTAGGCGCGGCCATAGGTTTCGGCGCGGCCGGCGGTGGGCGGCTGGCCGGAGAGCTGCTGGAGGTCGGTGCCTGCGCTGAAGGCGCGGCCGGTGCCGGTGAGGATGAGGGCGCGGACGCGATCGTCGGAGCCGGCCTGGCGGACAGCGTCTTCGATGGCCCCGAGCATTTCGTAGGTGATGGCGTTCATCTTTTCGGGGCGGTTGAGGCGCAGGACGGCGGTGGAGCCTTCGAGGGTGTATTCGACGTCGGGCACGGGCAGGGGCCTCCGCGGATTGCTGCGGATGGCACGATACGGGATTTGCCGGGGCTTCGCGACGTCCGGTCGGCTACTTGCCGCCGGCGACAACGACGGCTTCGCCGGGCTCCGGTTCGGGGACCACCGCCGTGCGGACGGGCAGGCCACGGCTGCCTTTTTCGGCGACGCGGTAGACGAGGCCCCTGCCGGAAGCGAGCTTCCACTGGGCGTGGAGGGCCGGCAGGCTTGCGAAGAAGAAGGTGATGACGGCCATGAGCGGCCACATCAGGAGCCCGGTGAGGTAGACCCAGCGGGACACATAGGCCGGGCGCGGGCCGCGAGTCCGCAGCTCGAAGACGATCATGACCAGGAGCGGGAAGAGGCAGAGGCCGACGAGGATGCCCGGGAGGTTGAGCCACATGGTCGGCTCGAAGATGCCTTCGGGGCCGATGCGGAACCAGCGGGACGGTTCGAGGAGGTGCTCCGGGTGCCAGCCGGTGCCCGGGACCGGGTACCGGTGGACCCACCAGCCCGGGAGGGGGGCATCGAATTGAGCTGCGAAGCGGGACGGCAGGAAGATGCCGAGAGTGACGATGTACCACTGGGCAGCCCAGAGGACGTGGACTTTCGTGACGGCCCCGGCGAGGACAAGGCGGCGGCGCCAGGAGAGCGGGGACCGCGGGTGCATGGCGGCGCGCCAGGCGTAGGGAATGTCGCTGGCGCCCCAGGCGTGGCGGACCGACTGGGCGTAATGGGCTTTCAGCGTCTTCCAGTAGCCATCGGCGAGGACGCAGTCGTTGCCGAGCGGGAGGAAGAGCGGCTCGACGTTGACGTCATCGCCCAGCGTGTAGGCGCACTTGAGGTAGAGGTGCCAGTCCTCGGGGATGACCTCTTCGTCCCAGTAGTCGACTTCGTGGAGCATCTGCCAGGAGAGGGAGTAGCAGCTGGTCGGGAAGCGGACGCTGCCGGGGATGAGAAGGTTGGAGGTGCGGTTGATGCCGGAGAGGCCATCGGGAATGCGGAGGGGGGCGGGGATTTCCCAGATGTTGTTCGAGTTGAAGATGGTGGGCTGCCAGAAGGTGCGGTAGGGCTTCTTCGCTGCCAGGAAAAGGTAGTTGAGGGCGGCGAAGTGGGAGGGATGGAAGACGGCGTCGGCGTCGCAGCTGGTGACAGTGTAGCGGCGGATGTCGTCGCCGCCGTTTTCGATGAGGCGGATGTGGGCTTCGCGGGCGGCCCAGGCTTCGTTGGAGCCCTTGCCAGGCGTTTCGCCGGGGAGGCCGGCCGGGTGGAAGGTGGCGAAGATGTCGGCAAAGACGCCGGGGTAGCGGGCGATAAGCCGAGCGGCCTTTTCGCGGGCGCCGGGTTCGCGGTCCTCCATGGCGAGGACGACGACCAGCTGGCTGGCGACCGACTGGGCGGCGAGGGAATCGATGGTCCGGGCGAGTCCCTCTTCGGACTCTTTGTAGTTGGGGATGATGACGAGGTGGCGGGGCCAGGTCCAGCGGTTGGGGAGGCCCGAGCGGGCGATGTGGGCGGCGTATTTGGCGCGCCAGTCGGTCGCTTTCCAGTGCTTGATGCGGCGGAGGCCGATGGCGCAGGCGATGGCGACGGAGTAGCTGCGGAACAGCCAGTAGACGAAGAAGGCGACGCTCAGGACGGCGAAGAGGAGGGGCGCCTTGAAGGGCCCCCAGAAGATGAAGCTGATGAGGAGGAGGGAGAGGGCGAGGGGGATGGCGTTGCCGAGGCGCTCCCAGAGCGGGGAGCTGGCGTAGACGGAAAGGACCGGCTTTTCGCCGCGAGATTGCGCCGGAACGGCGGAAACGGAAGGCCTGGAGACCATATGCGGGGTGGCCTCGAACAAGGTCTTCCTACGCCGCCGAGGTTAGCTGCCGGGCTGCGGCCGGAGATAGCCGCTCCGCCGTCGCCGGGTTGTGGTGCCGGCCGGGCGGATTCGCCCCGAGAACTGGTTCCCCCGTTCTGCCCGGAGGGGCAGACTAGGCGCTGCGGGCGACGAGCCCGCTTCAGGCATCGTTCGCCCGGTACGCGTAAGCGTCAAGACCCCCGGGCGGCAGCAGATGGACGGAGGAGAGCATGGCAAACGAGCTGCAGGTTCGCGAATCGCTCATCGGCGACATCCGGGAAGTCAATTTCTGGTTCAGGTGCGGGGAGGAGCTGGTGCCGGGGGTGGCCTACCTCCCGGCGGGCACGGAGGAGCTGATGCCGATGGTGCAGATTCAGCACCCGGGAATGGGGAGCAAAGAGGATTACTGGGTGAGCGAAATCGGGATGCGGTGGGCGAAGCGCGGGTGGGTGTGCGTGGGACTGGATGCTCCGCTCCACGGCGAGCGGCAGACGCACGACCCGATGGCGCTCTTCCGCCAGCCGGAGCGGTATGAGGCGTTTCGTGCGCAATTTGCTGCGGAAGTTGGGCGGATGCTCGAGCTGCTGCCGGGCGTGCTGCCGATTGATACGGGGCGGCTGGGATATGTGGGCTACTCGCTGGGGAGCATGATCGGGATTGCGGCCGTGGCGCGGAGCGGTCGCTTTCGGGCGGCTGCGTTCTGCCTGGTGGGCGAGGGCGGGCTCGCGGGGAGTGCGGCCGGGCCGGATTCCGACGTGGCGCGGCTCGGGGGCGTCGCGGTGCGAGTCATTGGGAAGACCGCCGACGAGCTGATTCCGCGGGAGCGGACCGAGGCGCTCTATGCGGCGCTGCCGGGGGAGAAGGACCTGCAGTGGCTCCCCGGCGGGCACTTCGAGATTGGGCCCGACGTGGTGCGGCTTGCGGAAGAGTGGATGGTTGCGAAGCTGTGAGCGGCGGCAGCGGCCTGCGGTGCCGATGCGTATACTCGCGAGCACTGCATACCGGCACTGGAGTTCGCCATGGGGAACATGATCGATGGGGGCGAGATTATCGCCCGGATGATCAAGCAGGAGGGCGTGAGCCACATCTTCACGCTCTCCGGGGGGCACGTCCAGAACATCTACGAGGGCTGCCTGAACAACGACATCGGCATCATCGATACGCGGCATGAGCAGTCGGCCGGGCATGCGGCGGACGGCTATTCGCGGATCACGTTCAAGCCGGGCGTCGCGGTGGTGACGGCCGGGCCTGGTGTCACTGACGTTGTGACAGCAGTAGCGAACGCCTACCAGGCGTCGAGCCCGATGGTGGTGATCGGCGGGCGGTCGCCGCTTCGGCAATACGACATGGGTTCGCTGCAGGACATTGAGCTGCTCGATGTGATGAAGCCGATCACGAAGTGGGCGCAGACGGTCTACGAGACGCGGCGGCTCCCGTACTACATGGCGATGGCGTTCCGTGAGGCGATGACGGGCAGGTACGGGCCGACGTTCCTGCAGGTGCCTTCGGACGTGCTGTTCGGGCGGGTGGATGAAGATTCGCTGGAGTGGCCGCGGAACTACCGGGTGACCGGCGAGATCATGGGCGACCCGGAGCTCATCAAGCAGGCGGCGCAGCTGATCCGGGAGGCGGAGAAGCCGATGGTCATGGCCGGCTCAGGGGTGTTCTGGCACCGGGCGCACCGTGAGCTGGCGGAGTTCGCGCGGGCCGCGGATGTGCCGGTCTACACGAACGCGATGGGGCGCGGCACGCTGCGGCAGGACAACCCGAACTTCTTTTCGCTGTCGCGCAAGCCGGCCTTCGCACAGGCGGACGTCATCGTCATCCTCGGGACGCCGATCGACTTCCGGCTGAAGTACGGGCGGCCGCCGGCGTGGAACCCTGCGGCAAAGGTCATCCAGATTGACATCGATCCGCGGGATATCGGGCGGAACCGGGACTTCACGATCGGTATCGAAGCGAACATCCGGCAGGCGCTCCTCCAGCTTACGTCGGAAATTGGGAAGGCGGAGCACAAGGAGTGGATGACGTACCTGCGGGGGCTCGAGAACCAGGCCGATGAGCAGCGGTCGTACTTCATGAACTCCGATGCGGTGCCGATTCACCCGCTCCGGCTGTGCAAGGAGATTGCGGAGTTCGTGGATGACGACACGATCGTGGTAGGGGACGGGGGCGACATTGTGGCGCTTGCGGCGAGCGTGCTGCCGATCAACAACCCGGGGCAGTGGATGGACCCGGGCCCGTTCGGAACGCTCGGGGTCGGGACCGGGTTCTGCATGGCGGCGGCAGTTGCGGCGCCGGAGAAGAAGGTGCTGATGGTGAACGGCGACGGCACCTTTGGGCTGAACGGGTTCGATTTCGACACGTTTGTGCGGTTTAAGATGCCGATCGTTTCGGTGGTTGGGAACGACCGGTGCTGGCACCAGATTTATGTCGGGCAGAAGGCGCAGTACGGGGAGGGCCGCACCCCGGCGACAGTACTGGGGGACAATGCGCGCTACGACAAGGTGGTGGAGGGCCTCGGCGGCCACGGGGAGTTCGTGGAACACCCGGAGCAGATCAAGGCCGCGATCGAGCGGGCATTCGCCAGCGGGAAGCCGGCGTGCGTGAACGTGATCATGGACCCGGAGCCCGCGGGGGTGAAGGGCGGATACGAGTTCAAGTAAGCCTGCCGGGCACCGGCAGGGAGGTGGGCAGTATGGACCACATCGTGGTGGAACGGGACGGGCGGGTCGCGGTGGTGACGCTGAACCGGCCGGAGGTGATGAACGCGCTCAACCGGCAGATGTATGCCGAGCTGGAGCAGACGTTCCGAGAGCTGCACCGCGACCCGGACGCCTGGTGCATCGTGCTGACGGGCGCAGGGCGGGCGTTCTGCTCGGGCGACGATGTGAAGCAGATCATGCTGGGCGAGCAGCGCGAGGAGACGGTGACCCGGTTGCGCGAAGTGAAGCCCCGCCCGACGCCGGCGGCCGCGGCCATCCTCGAGTGCGACAAGCCGGTAATTGCGGCCGTGAACGGCCCGGCGGTCGGCTGGGGGATGGACCTGGCGCTGTTCGCGGATATCCGGATTGCGTCGGAGCAGGCGAAGTTCGGGGAGCTGTTCATCAAGCGGGGCCTCGTGGCCGACCTCGGCGGGCTGTGGCGGTTGCCGCAGCTTGTCGGGCCCTCGAAGGCGGCGGAGCTGCTGTTTACCGGGGACGTAATCAGCGCGCAGGAGGCGCTGGCGATCGGGCTGGTGTCGCGGGTGGTTCCCCACGAGGAGCTCCTGCCGGCGGCAATGGGCCTGGCGAGGAGAATTGCGGCGAACCCGCCGATCGCGATGCGCTACATGAAGGAAGGGCTGCGGCGCTCGCGCCACGCCACGATGGATGAGATGGGCGAGTTCATCGGGAACGCGCTCGCCTACCTCTTCACCACGGAGGACCACCGGGAGGGCGCCCTGAGCTTTGTCGAACGGCGGGAGCCCGTCTTCAAGGGGCGGTGACCGGGGGCCGGCCGATCAGCTGAGACGGCCGGTGATGTAGTCGGTCATCGCCCGGATGTGGTCTTCCTGGTGGATGGTGACCCAGCGGAGGAGGTCGCCGATGGAGATCATGCCGACGAGGCGGCCATCTTCGATGACGGGCAGGTGGCGGAACCGGCGGCCCGTCATGAGCTGCATGGCCTCCTCCACGTGCCACTCAGGGGAGATGGTTACGGGGTCGCGGGTCATGACCTCGGCGACGCGGGTGAGGGCAGGGTCGCGGCCGGCGTCGACGACCCTGCGGAGGACGTCGCGTTCGGTGAAGATGCCGACGGGCCGTTCGCCTTCGACAACGAGGAGGGCGCCGATGCCCTTTTCGTTCATCTGGCGGACGGCCTCGGCGACGGTGGCGGACCGTTCGACGGTGTAGACGTGGCGGCCCTTCTCGGCGAGGACACTGCTGACGAAGCCGTACATTGGGACCTCCTTGCCGGATGATTCCCAGTATACGGGCCTGTCAAGCGCCGGTTTCGCGGCTGCGGCGGAGGTTGGGCAGTTTGAAGTTGTCCCAGGTGACCACGCGCTCGGGGGTGACGACGACCCAGCGCCAGTTGCGGCCGCGGGCGGTGGCGTCGTTCCGGCGGGGCTCGGCGGGTTCGCCGTGGCCGCCGGCGTACTTTTTGCCCATTTGCCAGCGGACCTCTTCAAGGTGGGGGTCGGCGGCCTCTGCGGCGGCGTCTTCGAGGACGCGGCCCGTGCCCTGGAACATGGCGCCCTGGAGTTCGGGGAACCGCTCGTTGCGGTCGACGAGGACGGTGCAGGTGGGGTTGCGGCGGAGGTTTTCGACCTTCTGGCCGCGGCAGTAGGTGTAGATTTTGCCGCCGGCCCAGCCGAACCAGAGCGGGGTGAGGTTGATGCGGGTGCCCGGGCCGATGGTGGCGATGCGCATGTTCCAGGTGGTGAGCATGAGCTCGTCGAGCTCTTCGGGGGTGAGTGCGAGTTCCTTCGGGATGGGCATGGAGGGGCCTCGTCTGGAGTGGTGCGAGGTGCTATCCTACAGGCGAAGCGGGCGGGTGTGGTTCAATGGCAGAACGCGACCTTCCCAAGGTTGAGACGCGGGTTCGATTCCCGCCATCCGCTCCAGAACGGTGAACGACGGCGCCCCGCGGGAGTCCCGGCGGGGCGTTTTTCGTCAGGGTACGAAGGGTCGGTCAGGCGACGGCGGAGCGGGAGTTCTCAGCGGGAGCGGGGTGCTGTGGTCGGGCGCGCACGGCGACGGCGAGGCTGGCGCCGGGCTCGTGGTTGCGCGCCGCGACGAGGTCGCGCTGGGCACGGCGGAGGAAGTCGCGGACTTCGAGCTCGCCTTCGTAGCCGGTGAGCGAGACGACGGGCGTCAGCCGGGTGGCGTGGTCGTTGGGGATGCAGGCGGCGAGGGCCGGGAGGAGCGCATCGGCCTTCATGGCGGTCGTGGCGATGCGGTCGTCGGCGATGATAGCGGCGAAGATCGGGCCCTGGAGGTGGGCGACGAAGTCGCCTTCGCCGACGGCGTGGCGGAGCGCCCGGGCGACAGCGGGCAGGAACCGCTCTTCGGGGTTTTTCAGGGTTTCGAAGCCGGTGATATCGGTGAGGGCGAGGGAGAAGCCGCGGCCGTTGCGGACGGAGCGCATCATCTGGCGGCGGAGTTCGAAGACGAAGTGGCGGCTGTTGGGCAGGCCGGTGACCTCGTCTTCGTAGATGCGGCCGCGGAGGCGGTCGATTGCGCGGTGGAAGCGGCGCCCCTGTTCGGATTCTTCGTACCAGAACTGGAGGTGGACGACGATGAAGAGGAGGGTGGTGAAGCCGAGCACGAACCAGTTCGTGCCGCCGCCGCGGGCGATGACGGTTTGTGCCTGGACGCAGAAGACGAGGAGCCAGACTGCGAACGTGGCGGGGCGGAGCAGCCGGACGGCGAGGGGGGTTTCGACGGAGCCGAGGGCGGACTGCTCGGCTGGCGGCAGGAGGAAGGCGTTGAGGACGGGCGGTTTATTCATGGGCGGCCCCGTTGGGTCTCATTGAGAGAGATCGAACGGGGCGCCAATCCCAAACAGGGAGCGTTTGTAAACGGTGTGTAATTCGTGGAGGGGCTAGCGGCGGGGGGCCGGGAGGGTCATCAGGTATTCGTGGATGGCTTCGGCGGCACGGCGCCCGTCGGCGAGTGCGGTGACGACGAGGTCAGCGCCGTTGACGTTGTCGCCGCCGGCGAAGACGCCGGGCCGGGTGGTGCGGCCTTTCTCGTCGACCTGGATAAGGGCCTTTCGGTCGGTCCGGATGCCGGAGGTGGTCTGCGGGACGACGGGGTCGGCACCGTAGCCGATGGCGATGACGACGGCGTCGGCGGGGATGACGAATTCGCTGCCGGGGACAGGGATGGGCCGGCGGCGGCCGGTCTCGTCCGGTTCGCCGAGCTGCATGCGCTGGCATTCCACGGCGCGGACACGGCCGTGTTCATCGCCGAGGATGCGGGTAGGCAGGGTGAGCATTTCGAAGCGGACGCCTTCTTCGCGGGCGTTCTTGCGCTCCTCCTCGCGGCCGAGCATTTCGGCTTCGGTGCGGCGGTAGACGCAGGTGACGTTCTGGGCGCCGAGGCGGACGGCGGTGCGGACGCAGTCCATGGAGGTATCGCCGCCGCCGATGACGACGACGTCATTTAGCTTCGGCAGGGGGGTGCGGAGGCGCTCGGGGAGCATTTCGGGGGCGAGGTTGCCGCGGACGAGGAACTCGGTTGCGGAGTAGACGCCCTCGAGGTCTTCGCCTTCGATGCCCATTTCGTTGCCGACGCCGGCGCCGGTGCCGATGAAGACGGCGTGGAAGCCCTGCTGGAAGAGTTCGTCGATGGTGATATCGCGGCCGACGTAGGTGTTGCAGATGAACCGGACGCCCATGGCTTCGAGGTGGGCGATGTACTCGTCGACGATGTTCTTGCGCATTTTGAAGTTGGGGATGCCGTAGACGAGGACGCCGCCGGGCTCGGGCCAGTATTCGTAGACAGTGACGCTGTGGCCTTTATCGGCGAGCTGCTCGGCGACGGCGAGGCCGGCGGGGCCGGAGCCGATGACGGCGACCTTGAAGCCGGTGGGCTCGGGCATGTAGCGGGGCATGGGGTAACCGCCGAGCTGCTGGCGCTGGTAGTCGGTGCAGAAGGCTTCGAGTTTGCCGATGGTGACCGGCGGCTCCTGGCGGCCATCGGGCCGGATGGCGAAGCCGACGACGCAGGCGCCCTCGCAGAGCTTTTCCTGCGGGCAGAGGCGCCCGCACATCTCGGGGAGGTTGGAGGTTTCGCGGAATTTATCGGCAGCGCCGAGGATGTCGCCGGCTTCGATGAGGGCGAGGGCGCCGGGGATGTCGTTGTGGACCGGGCAGGCTTCCTGGCAGGGCGCGGAGGGGCACTGGATGCAGCGCGAGGCCTCGATGCGTGCGGCGTTCAGGTCGAACCCGAGGTAGGTTTCCTCGAAGTTGCGCTTGCGTTCTTCGGGGTCCTGCTTCGGAACGGGCTGAACGCTGATGGCGAGGCGGCGGGCGACGTCGTTGGCCATGCTTCTCCGGTGCCGGGATTGCGGCGTTACTCCAGGGTTCCCTGATCGTACCCGAGGGGCGGGAGGAAGTGAACCGGGGGGCGTCCGGTGTTCAGGCACCGGCGGTGCGCTGCTGCTGGAACTCGCGATCGGCGCGTTTGCCGCGATAGACACGCATATCGATGGCGCGGGTGACTTCGGGCTGGAGGCGGAAGAGAAGCCGGGGCTCGGTTTGCATGTTGGCAAAGAAGGCTTCGACTGCGGGGGCGTTGGCGGGGTCGCCGCGGCCGATGTACTTCTCAACGAGGAGCCGGGAGATGGGCCAGATGTCGAACTCCGGGAGTTCGAACGGGGTGACGCGGCCGTCGAATTCGACATGGCCGGTAAGCGGGGGACCGGATTCGATGCAGAGGGAGGCGCGGGAGTCGCGCAGGAGGTGCTTGCACCAGACGCGGTTGTAGGTGCCGGTGATCCAGATGCCATCGTCGCGGTGGAGCCACCAGACGGGGACGGTATACGGCATGCCGTCGCGGCGGAGGGTGGCGATGACGCCGACGGTCGGCAGCTGGAGGAATTCGGCGAGGGTTTCAGGCGTCATCCGGGGCATGGGCGGCGGGCTCCTCGGGAGCTGGCGGCGCGGGTTCCGCGGGCGGTTCGCGGAAGGCGGCCATCAGGATGCGGTCATCGTACCGTCCATCGACCCAGGTGTGGGCCCGCTGGCAGCCTTCGACGGCGAACCCGGCGGCTTCGAAGCAGCGGCGGGCTCGTTCGTTTGACGCCGGTACAGCGAGCCAGATCTTGCGGAGGTTGCGGAGGCGGAAGGCGTATTTGAGGAGAAGCCGGACAACGTCGCGGCCGTACTTGCGGTTGATGTAGTCGCGGTCGCCGATGGTGATGCGGAGTTCGGCGGTGCGGGCAGCCTCGTCGATGTTCCGCAGCATGCAGTGTCCGATGATCTTGCCGCCCTGGACTTCGATGGCGAACCACGAGGGGCGCGGCGACTGGCCGGCGTAGAGGGCTTCGAAGCGCTCGGCGAGGTGCTCGGGGGTGAGCGGGACGGGCACATCTTCGCCGCCGAGGAGCTGGAGTTCGACATCGTTATGGAAATCGAGCAGCCGTTCGAGGTATTCGCGGCGCATGGGCCGGAGGATGGTGCGTTCGCCTTTGAGCATGGCGGGGCCGCCCCCTGGGGGATGTTCGTGGGGTTGCTACCGGGAGGTATCGGCCGGGCGGGCGCCGGGGAGCAGGGGGCAGCGGGGCGACCGAAGGGGCGTGATCGGGGAAACTCCAGTCTGTGCCGAACCACACCGTTCTTCCGAAAGGCCGACTGCGTGCCGAGATTTTCCGCGCGGCGCGGCCGGACCTGCGCTTCCGGCTTTTGGTCTGGTTCTCGTGTGTGATTGCGACGCTGGGGCTGATTGCGGATTCGCCGGCGGTGGTGATTGGCTCGATGCTGGTTGCGCCGCTGCTGGGGCCGATTATGGCGCTCGGCCTGGCTTTGCTGGGCGGGGCCCGGAAGGAGCCGCTTCCGCCGCTGTGGGCCCTGGGGGAGGGAGTGGTGGCAGCGATCGTGCTGTCGTATGTCATTGCCGAGCTGCTGCGCGCTTCTCCATTTGCCGTCCTGGAGACCATTCCGGGCGAAGTACAGGCGCGGACGCGGCCGAATCCGCTGGACCTTGGCATCGCGCTGGCCGGGGGTGCCATCGGCGCCTACAGCCTGGTGCGGATGCGTGCAGCGGAGGCACTTCCCGGGGTGGCGATCGCGACGGCTCTCATGCCGCCGCTATGCACGATCGGCATCGGACTTTCGCTGGGCGACCGGGGCGTCTGGGGCGGCGCGATGCTGCTCTTCGCCACGAACCTGAGCGCAATCCTGACGGCGGCTGCTGTCGTGTTTTTGCTGAGCGGGGTCCGGCACAAGACCCCGACGCATCCCGGGCCCCGTTTGGTGGTTGGCGCGGTCCCGGTGGTCGTCCTTGGTGTGACGCTTGCGGTTCTGACGACGCGGGCAGTCCAAGAGGCGAGGGAAGAGGACCACCTAACCGCAGCGGCGCGAGAGGCTGTCGTGAACCTTTTCCCGTCAGGCTCTGTAGAGAAGGTGTCGCGATCGTCCGGGGACGATGGGAGCGTACGTGTGCGGGTGGAGGCGCAGGTTGACCGGGAGCCGACCATCACCGATGCGGAGACGATCCAGGCGTACCTCGCCCAGCGGACGGGCAAGCGGATTCAGCTCATTTTCGTCACGACGCCTGTTCTTGTGCTCGACCCGCGCAACCCACCGCCCCCGGACGTGCGGCTCCTGACACCGACGCCGACGCCCACGGCGACTTCGACGCGCACGCCGACCCCCACAGCGACTCCGACGCGCACGGCGACCCCTCCCAGGACGGGGACCCCGGGAGCCACCTCATCGGAGCTGCGGACGCCGGGGCCCGGCGGCGGCGCAGCGGGTGAGCCCGGACGGAACGCGTCGACAACTCCGACGAGGAGTTCGACGCCGGGGCCGACGCCCTAGCGGGCGGCGTCGGCGGCGGTGCCGATGAGTTCGTAGCGCGGGGGTTCTTTCCACTCCGCGGTCGGGGGGTTCTCCTGCCTGCGGAGCTCTTCGCGACGCTTTTGCGTCTCGAGTTTGCGGGCTTTGGCGATGAGGAGGTCGCGCTGGCGCGCGTGCTCTTCGGCGCGCTGGATGGCGCGAGGGGACGGCGGACGGCGGGGGATGCCGGGATACTCGCGGATGCGGCCCTCCTCGGCGAGCTGTTTGAGGTGGGCGCGGACGTTGTTGTCGGCGGCGCGCCGCAGCCGCGGGTCGATATCGGGGTAGAGCTGGAGCATGATGTCCCAGCTGGAGAGGGCGCCGCCGCCTTCGAGCACCTGGAGGATCTGGCGTTCGCGCATGTCGCGGTGGTCGATGTACATCTGGAGGCGCTCGCGGGGGTCGCGGACGATGCGGCCGTGGCCGGGGCAGATGACGCGGAGGTTCGGCAGTTCGAGGAGGCGCCGGAGGGTGCGGCGATAGCTGGCAAGGTCCCAGACGGTGGTGGTGGAGCTGCCGAGGAGCGTGTCGCCGGTGAAGAGGACGCCTTCTTCTTCGATGTAGTAGCAGAGGGAATCGACGGAGTGGCCCGGGGTCGCGAGGACCTGCACGCGGACGCCGCCGTCGAGGTCGATGATGTCGCCGTCGCGGAGGGCCTGGACGTCGCGGGGGATGCGGCCTTTGAGCAACGGGCGGCCGTTTGCGGGAATGGCGACCTGCGCGCCAAGCTCCTCCTTCGCCCACTTGAGGTTGCCGGAGTGGTCTGCGTGGTGGTGGGTGATGGCAGCGATGGCGATTTCCTCGCGTTCGACGGCGGCGAGGTAGCCCTTGAGGAACCAGCGGTAGCGGTCGATGGCTTCGCCGGAGTCGATTGTGAGGGCCTGCCGGCCGGGTGCGCCGACGAGGTAGATGCAGGTGAATTCGGGGTGCATCGGATTGTCGTCGGGGACGAGAACCGCGCGGACGGACGGCGAAATCTGCATGGGCTGGCAACCGGGGAGCGGGATTGGGGAAGTGTACGGGAGGGGTGGCGCCCCCGGCAGGATTCGAACCTGCGGCCAAACGCTTAGAAGGCGTCTGCTCTGTCCTCTGAGCTACGGGGGCCTGGCGCCATTGTACCGGTGCGCCGCCCGGGGGCGGCTCGCGGGGAGCCGGCAGCGGGGGTAAGCTCAGCGGCCAGACGGGTGCAGGAGGGTCTGACGATGGCGCTGGAGCAGTACCTCGCGGCGAGGCCGGAGGACGTGGGCATCGACAGTGAGAAGCTGGAGGCGGTGTTCGCGCGGGCGAAACGGGACGTCGACGACGGCACTCTGAAGAGCGCGCAGGTTGCCGTGGCGCGGGAGGGCCGGCTGGCGGGCGTCCGGACGTTCGGCACCGTGCGGCACGAGGGGCGCGAGGAGGAGGTGCCGGCGACCAGCGACACGCTCTACACCATCTTCAGCTGCACGAAGGCGATTGTCGGGGCCGCGACGTGGGCGCTCTGCGAGGACGGGCAGCTCCGGATTGAGGAGCGGGTGGCAGCAATCATTCCGGAGTTCGGCACGAACGGAAAGGACCAGATCACGGTGGAGCAGGTGATGCTCCACGTTGCAGGATTTCCGTACGCGCCGTTTTCGCCGCTCGACTGGGATGACCGCGAGCGGCGGCTGCAGCGGTTTGCGAGCTGGCGGCTGAACTGGGAGCCGGGCACGCGGTTTGAGTACCACGCGACGAGCGCGCACTGGGTGCTTGCAGAGATTATCGAGCGGCGGACGGCGAAGGACTTCCGGGCGTATATCCGTGAACGGGTCCTCGAGCCGGCGGGCGTGGAGGAGCTGTATATCGGCCTGCCGGCGGAGGAAAACCGGCGGGTGGCTGACGTGCGGCATCTCATCCCGCCGACGCCGCCGCCGGGCGGCTGGGGCGAGGTGACGCCGGAGGCGATCCTCCAGTTCAACCGGCCGGAGGTGCGGGCGGTCGGGGTGCCGGGCGGCGGCGGGATCGGCGGAGCGGCGCAGCTGGCGCTGTTCTACCAGGCGCTGGTGAATGGCGGCGTGGGGCCGAGCGGGAGGCGGGTGCTGAAGCCGGAGACCATCGAATGGGCGACCGTCGTCCGGACGAAGGAGCACCACCGGGTGCCGATCCTCGATTACCCCGTAAACCGAGCGCTGACGGTGGTGGTCGCCGGGGACGACGGCTTCATGCACCTGCGGGGGTTTGGGCGGACGGCGTCACCGCGGGCGTTCGGGCACGGCGGTGCCGGCGGCCAGATTGGGTGGTGCGACCCCGCGACCGGGATTTCGGTCGGCTACTGCACCGACGGGTTCCTCGACGAGGTGCAGCAGGGGCGGCGCATTACGGCGATCAGCTCGCTCGCGGCCCAGTGTGCGGCCGAATAGCCGCACGGCGGCCCATGCGGGGCGGTGATCAGCCGCCGGGATCCCTGTCCGGCGGACTCCAGAAGCGGGGGTCGCGCTTTTCGAGGAGGGCAGCGACGCCCTCGCGGAAGTCGGGGCCGGCGGTCAGTTCGTTGAGGAGGCGCCGGGCTTCGGTGACGGCAGGGCCAATGCCGCGGTGGAGATCGAGGTAGACCTGGCGGCGGGTTTCGCGCAAGGAGGAGGGGGCCACGGTGCGCGCGAGCGTGCGGGCGTACTCGTAGGCCGCGGGGAGGAGCTCATCCGGCGGGAGGACGCGATGGACGAGCCCGAGCCGCTCCGCCTCTTCGGCGAGGAAAATGCGGCTGGAGAGGAGGAGCTCCATCGCGGGGGCCAGGCCGATGAGGCGCGGCAGCAGCCAGGAGAGGCCGTATTCGGCGGGGAGGCCGAGCTTCCCGTGGGCGGTGGTCAACTTCGCGCCGGCGGCGGCGAAGCGGATATCGCAGAAGCAGGCGAGGACGAGGCCGACGCCTGCGGCGGGGCCGTTGATGGCCGCGATCGTGGGCTTCGCGAGGCCGAAGTGATAGGCGAAGTCGTGGTCGAACTCGGGGTGGACGCCGAATCCGGGCCGCGGGATGTCGGGCGGGGTGCCGGGGTCGTAGCCGCCTTTCTCGACGTGTCCTTCGAGGGCGCGGGCATCGGCGCCTGCGCAGAATCCGCGGCCGGCGCCGGTGACGACGATGACCCGGACGGCAGGATCGGCGTCGGCCTGCGCAAGGCACCAGCGGTACTCGGTGTGCATCCGCCCGGTCCAGGCGTTGAGCCGTTCGGGGCGGCTGAGGGTGATGGTCGCGACGGGACCATCGACCTCGAAGCGGGTGACTTTTAGCTCCATGGGCGGATTGTACCGGGAGTGTTCGTGCAGCCCGGGTACACTGGAATTGATGGGAATTTCACCGGGGACGGAACGTGCGCGTGAGCTTCCGCAGCGGGTGGCGCGGCCAGGTGGGGGTGCGCTGCAGTACTGGGGCTGGCGGGCGGCACAGGCGACGATTGGGCGGACGCCGGCGCCTGCGGCATACCGGATTGCCAGCGGGCTGGGCCACGCTGCGTACTGGCTCTGGCCGCGGGGCCGGCGGGCGATGCGGGGAAATTTTGCCCGGGTGCTCGGCACGGCCGAGGGCGGGCTGGTCGACCGGGTAGCGCGGGCATCGCTGGCCGCGTATTTCCGTTACCTGGTCGACTTCATGCGGCTGGGAAACGGGGCCGCGCGGCTTCCGCGGGTTGAGGGGGAACGGGCCTTTGCGGCGCTCGACCGGCTGCTGGAGCGCGGACGGGGAGCTGTCATCGTCTGCATGCATTATGGTAACTGGGACGCCGGGGCGGCCTTCGCGGCGTCGAGGGGCTACCCGCTTACGGTCGTGGCCGAGGGTTTCGGCGACCCGCGGCTCGACGCGCTGGTGCTTGGGACGCGGGAGCGGCTGGGCATGCAGGTGATCCGGGCGGAGCGGGCGGGGCCGTCGATGGTGCGCGTGCTGAAGCGGAACGGGCTTTTGGCGCTGCTCATCGACCGGCCGGTGCCGGGTGAAGGGGTGGAGGTGGAGTTCTTCGGCGAGACGGTGGAGGTGCCCGCGGGCCCGGCTCGGCTGGCGCTGGCGACGGGGGCAGCGCTCGTGCCGGTTGCATTCCGGCGGCTGGACGCGAACGGGGAGCGGATGGAAGTCGTGGGCGACTTTTCAATCGTCCCCTGCGATGAGGCGCGGCCGGAGTGCGTCCGGGCGCTGACGCAGCAGGTGATGCGGGTGCATGAGTCGTTCATCCGGGAGCGGCCGGAGCAGTGGTACATGTTCCGTGCGTTCTGGCGGCGCGAAGCCGCGGCAGGAGCGACGGGGGCGTGAGCCTGAGGGCGCTGATGATGCGCGTGGCGGCGCAGACTGCCGGGAGAGTACCGGGAGTCGCCTATCCGCTTGCGCCGGTGGTTGGGTGGGCAGTGTGGCACGCGAGCCCTGCGACGCGACGGAGGGTCATCCGGAACATGCTGCCGCTCTGCGACGGGGACCCGCGGCGGGCGCGGCGGGAGGCCCGGCGGGCGCTGACGCATGTGCAGGCCTACTTCCTCGACCTGGCGACCCTGCCGCACCGGGATATGTCGCGGTTTGAAGCGGAGCACCTGGAGATTTTTCACGGGCAGCGGCTGGAACTGCTGCGGAGCGGCGAGCCGGTGCTGCTCGTCAGCGCACATACGGGAAACGCCGAGCTGGCGATCCAGGCGCTGACGTACCGGGGGCGGTCGTTCGTCGCGCTGGTGGAGCGGCTGGAGCCGCGGGACTGGGCGGAGTATATGTTGAAGCTGCGGTCTTCAGCCGGGGGGACGTTTCTCGAGGCGGGTTTCGGGGGTGTGCGGGCCTGCATCGAAACGCTGCGGAACGGGGGAGTGGTAGGGGTGATGGGCGACCGCGATATCCAGCACACGGGGGTCTGTGTTCGGCTGTTCGAGCGGCCGGTGAAGCTGCCGCGTGGGCCGTGGGAGCTTGCGCGGAGGACCGGCGCGATTGTTCTTCCGATTTTTTCGAGCCGGAAGCGCGGGGATCAGTTCCGTATCGACGTCGAGGAGCCGTTCCGGGTGGCGGAGACCAGCGACGCGGAGGCCGACATCCGGGAAGCGGCGGAGCGGTTTGCGGGCCTGCTGGAGCGGCACCTGCGGCGCGACCCGGGCCAGTGGGCCGTGCTGGAAGACTTTTGGAGGGTGCACGCCTGTGGGGAAGGCTGACCTCCACCTGCACTCCCGTGTCAGCGACGGCTTCGCGTCGATCGAGCAGCTGCTGGAGTGGGTCGAGCATGCGACGGACCTCGATGTCATTGCCGTGACAGACCACGAGGACGTCCGCGGCGGCCTGCGGGCGCGCGAGCT
Source organism: Tepidiforma thermophila (assembly GCF_002563855.1). Taxonomy (NCBI): domain Bacteria; kingdom Bacillati; phylum Chloroflexota; class Tepidiformia; order Tepidiformales; family Tepidiformaceae; genus Tepidiforma; species Tepidiforma thermophila. The sequence continues at coordinate 1,413,694 of NZ_PDJQ01000001.1, read as the reverse complement.
GGCCGCCCGGCGGGGCTACCGGTTCGAGGTCATCCCGGGTGCGGAGATTACGACGCTGCAGGGCCATGTGCTGGCGCTCTTTGTGGAGCGGGACCTGCCAAGCTTCCGGGGGGTAGAATCGACGCTCGCGATGATCCATGACGCGGGCGGTATCGCCATTGCGCCGCATCCGCTGAGCTGGCTGACGCGGTCGGTCGGCCGGCGGACGCTCGACAGCCTGTGGGCGCGGGGCGAAGCAGGGGTGCACTTTGATGCGATTGAGCTGGCGAACCCGAGCCCGGCAGGCGTGCGGACAGGGGCGAAGGCTGCCCGGCTGAATGCGGAGCTGTGGCGTTTGCCGGCGACGGGGAGCTCGGATGCGCACCACCTCGAGCACGTAGGCAGCGCGTGGACGGAATTTGCCGGGCGGACGGCTGAGGAGCTGCGGCAGGCGATCGCGGCAGGAGAGACGCGGGCGGTGATGCGTCCGCCACCGGCGGTGCCTGCCGGGCGGCTGGCGCTCGGGCTGGCGTGGGGCTATACGGCGACGCCGCGCAAGGTGGTGCGGATGCTGGGAGGGCGCCGGTGAAGATTGCGCTGGTGAGCCCGTATGACTGGTGCGTCGAGGGCGGGGTAAAGACGCATATCCGGCACCTTGCGGCGTCGTTCCGTTCGTGGGGACACGAGGTGGTGATCTTCGCGCCAGCCTCCGACGCGGAGCGGGTACGGGACGAGGTCCACGTGATGGGGCGGCCGTTTTCGATGCGGGTCAGCGGTTCCGTTGCGCGGATCACGTTTGCATGGAAGTCGCCAGAGGTGAAGCGGGTGCTGCAGGAGCACCGGTTCGATGTGGTGCACCTGCATGAGCCGCTCATGCCGCTGCTTCCGTACTACTTCTTGCGGCACTCGCACGCGGTGACTGTGGGCACGTTCCATGCGGCGAAGGAGGGCGGCAATCGGTTCTACGGGTACACGACGCCGCTGACGCGGCGGTGGTTCCGGAAAATCGAGGGGAAGATTGCGGTTTCGCCGGCGGCGGCGAAGCTGGTGAGCCGGTACTTCCCGGGGTACTTCAACATCATCCCGAACGGGATCGATTACGAGCACTTCGCCGGGCCGGCGGAGCCGTTCCCGGAGTTTATGGACGGCCGGAAGAACATCCTGTTCGTGGGGCGGCCGGAGAAGCGGAAGGGGCTCAAGTACCTGCTGAAGGCGTATCTGCGGATCCGGCAGCAGGAGCCGAACACACGGCTGATTGTGGTCGGGGCGGGCGATTTTTCGCGGTACGAGCGGGTGATGGCGCCGTTCCCAGACGTCGTGTTCCGGCCGAACGTGCCGTACGCGGACCTGCCCCGCTACCACAAGAGCTCGACGGTTTTCTGCGCGCCCAACACGGGGAACGAGAGCCAGGGGTATGTGCTGCTGGAGGCGCTGGCGGCCGGCGACGCAGTGGTGGCGAGCAACATCGAGGGGTTCGCCGGTGTGATGACGAACGAGGTGGAGGGACTGCTGGTACGCCCGAAGGACCCGGACGCCATCGCGGCCGCGGTGCTCCGGCTGCTGCGGAACCCGGGGCTGCGGGAGACGTTCGGCGCGCGGGGTCGGGAGCTGGCGCGGCACTACAGCTGGGACAACGTCGCCCACCGGGTGATGTCGTACTACGAGCGGCTGCTCTACGAGCGGCAGCAGGTGGCGGAGACGCGGGCGCGGCGGGCTGCGCTGGCAGGGTCGGGCCGCTGATGGGCGTGACGCTACTGCCGACGCGGCTCCCGAAGGGCGTGCAGGATGTAATCGGCCGCTCGGTCGGAGGGCTCGGGATTACCCCGAACATGATTTCGCTGGCGGGCGCCGGGGGGAACGTCGCTGCGGCGATACTGGTTGCGCGGGGGGAGCTGCTGGCCGCGGGGCTGGTCTACCTGCTGTTTTCGGCGCTGGACCTGGTGGACGGGGCGGTGGCGCGGGCGACGGGGAAGGCGAGCCCGTTCGGGGCGGTGTTCGATGCGGTGCTCGACCGGGCGAGCGAGGCGGTGGTGCTGGCGGCCTGCGCGTGGTACTTCTCGGAACGCGGTGAGCAGTGGCAGACGGCAGCCTGCTTTGCGGCGCTCCTTGGGAGCGTATCGGTGAGTTACCTGCGGGCGCGGGCGGAGGTGGCCGGCGTCCCCATGCGGGAGGGCCTGTTCCGCCGGCAGGAGCGCGTGGCAGTGCTGGGGCTGGGGCTCGTGCTGGGCTGGCTGACGGCTGCGGTAGCGGTCCTTGCCGTGCTTTCGAACCTGACAGCGCTGCAGCGAGCGTGGATGCTGGCGCGGGCGTTCCGGGACGAGCGCGGCTGAGCGTTCGGCTCGATCGTCGCGGGGCGGCGTGCGAGGATGGAGGCATGAACGAACTGCAGGCACGCGCGCGCGAGCTCTCGGACCGGATCTCTGACCTCCTGGTGCGTCTTTGACATCGCCAGGGATGAAGCTCGCGTAGCAGAACTCGAACAGCAGACCTTCGCACCCGGCTTTTGGGACGACGCAGCGGCTGCGCGGAAGGTGATGCAGGAGCTGGCGGCCCGGCGTGATCGGGTGGAGACATGGCGCGGGCTGGAGCGGCGCGCCCGTGAGGCGGGTGAGCTGCTTGAACTGGCTGCAGCGGAGGACGACGAGCAGACGGCCGAGGAGGTGCGGCACGAGCTCGACGCCATCGAGGCGGAGCTCCGGCGGCTCGAGTTTCAGCTGCAGCTCTCCGGGCCGTACGACATGCGGAACGCCATCCTGGCGGTGCACGCCGGCGCAGGCGGGACCGATTCGCAGGACTGGGCCGAGATGCTGCTGCGGATGTACCTGCGCTGGGCTGAGCGGAAGGGGTTTGAGACCGAGATTCTCGACCTGACGGAGGGCGAAGAGGCTGGCATTAAGAGCGCGACGATCGAAGTTCGCGGGCCGTACGCCTACGGCTACCTGAAGAGCGAGCGCGGCGTCCACCGGCTGGTGCGGCTTTCGCCGTTCAACTCAGCGGCGACGCGGCAGACCAGCTTTGCGAAGGTCGAGGTGATGCCGGAGGTGGACGAGGTTGGCGAAATCGAGATTAACCCTGACGACCTGAAGATTGACGTCTTCCGCTCGAGCGGAGCCGGCGGCCAGAACGTGCAGAAGAACTCGACGGCGGTGCGCATCACGCATATCCCGACGGGGATTGTGGTGACGTGCCAGAACGAGCGGTCGCAAGCGCAAAACAAGGAGAGCGCGATGAAGGTGCTGGAGGCGCGCCTGCTCGAGCTGGAGCTGAACCGGCAAGAAGAGGAAAAGGCGCGGCTGAAGGGCGAGCACGTTGACGTTTCGTTCGGGAGCCAGGTCCGCAACTACGTGCTCCATCCGTATAAGCTGGTGAAGGACCTGCGGACGGGGTACGAAACGACGGATACGACGGCCGTGCTCGATGGCGAAATCGACCCGTTCATCGAGGCGTATCTGCGGTCGCAGGTCGGGCAGGAGGTGGCATGAGGCGCGGGGCGCTGGCTGCGACGGCGGCGCTGCTTGTGCTGGCGGCGGCCGCCGGGCTGCCGCCGCGGGGAGCGGCTTCAGCTGCAGTGATCGAATCGATGACGGTGGAGAACGGCTATCCGCGGACGCTGACGTTCCGGGTGACGGCACGGGCGGACGTTGATATCACCGACGCGACGCTGTCGTACGCGATCAAAGGCCGGGGGACCCTGGCCCTCGGGAAGCCGGACAGCCTGGAGCGGGGGAAGACGGTGACCGCCGAAGTGGTGCTCCAGGTGAACTCGGGGCAGAGTTACATCCCCGTCGGTTCGGAGTTCACCTATTCGTGGGAGGTTCAAACGGCGGACGGGCAGGTGACGCGCAGCGAGGAGCGGCAATTCCTGTACCTGCCGCCGGACCGCCAGTGGCAGTCGGTGGCGAACGACTTCATGGTGGTGTACTACCACGGCGACCGGGAGACGCTGGCACGCGCATACCTGAACGCCGGAGCGGACACGTACGAGCGGATCGGGCGGCAGCTGTACGGAATTACGCTGACGACGCTGCCGGTGAAGGTGATCCTGTTCGCGAACGAGGCGGAGATGGACCCGGCGCGGCCGGGCACGGGCGGACGATTCGATGCGGCGGTGACGACCTGCGGCACGAAGGTGACGAACGATATCCTCCTGATGATCCCGGTGCCGTGCGGCTCGACCGACCGGACGGACACGCTGCGGCACGAGCTGGGGCACATCCTGAACGACATCGCGGGGCAGGGTGCGCTGGCGAAACTGCCGGCGTGGCTGGACGAGGGCGCGGCAGTGTACGCGCAGTCATCGCCCGGGGATTACGAAGGGGCGTTCCGGGCGGCGGTGCGGGCCGACCGGCTGATCCCGTTCAACCAGATGGTGGTGCCGACCAGCAACCCGCAGCTGGTGGGGGTGTTTTACGGCCAGGCGTACTTCATGGTGAAGTTCCTGGTCGACCGCGAGGGGCCGGGGAAGTTTGCAGAGCTGATGCGGACGATCAAAGGCGGGGTGCGGTACGACCAGGCGATCGAGCGGGTGTACGGGCTGACGATGCAGCAGTTCGAGGACGCGTTCCGCGCGGCGTATGGGCTGGCGCCGCGCTCGGCGCCGACGGCCGCTCCCACTGCCGCGCCGACGCAGCGACCGCAGCAGGCGCAGCCGACTGCCGCCCCGACGAAGGCGCCGGCCCAGGCCGGCGGCGGCACGGGCGGGGACTCCGGGATCGACCGTGGGCTGCTGATCATTCTCGGGCTGGCGGTGCTGCTGGCTTTGGCGGCGGTGTTCAGCTGGCTGGTTGCGATGATGCTGGCGAACAACCGCGAGCGGGGGGCGGGGAGCGGCCCGGGAGGACCGGGGCCCGGCGGGAGCCCGGGACCGCCGACGGCCGGGGGAAGGTAGGCCGGCGGGCGCATGGCCCTGGCCGGTTCGCCGTGGCCAGAGAAGAGAGAAGAATGACGGCCGCCCTGTTGCGCAGGACGGCCGTCGCAGCGTTTTGCTGGTGGGCGGGTCAGCCGCGCGGGAGCCCGAGGCCGCGGGTGGCGATGATGTTCCGCTGGATTTCGCTGGTGCCGCCTTCGATGGTGTTGGCGACGGAGCGGAGGTACATGTACTTGATGCGGCCGCGCAGCGGGGGCTTCGGACCATCGGTCTTGGCATCGAGCTGGCCGTAGAGGCCGAGGACCTTCATGCCGGTGCGGTAGATGCGCTGGTTCAGTTCGGTGCCGTAGAGCTTGGCGACTGCGGCTTCGTGGCCGGGGGCGACGCCTTCCTTCGCCTGGATGGAGACGATCTTGAAGCTCATCATCTGGGCGACGCCGGCCTCGACGTAGCGCTCGACCAGCTCGTGGCGGATAGCCGGGTTGTGCGCGAGGGTGCTCTGCCCGTTGGTCGTGTTTTCGCGGGCGAACTTGATGAGGTCTTCGACGGCCTGACGGGCGCCGACCGAGCCGCCGATGTTGGAGCGCTCGAAGGAGAGGGTGGTCTGGGCGAGGTACCAGCCGCGGTTCTCCTCGCCGATGATGTTCTCGCGGGGGACGCGAACGTCTTCGAAGAAGACTTCGTTGAACTCGTGGGTGTAGGCGAGGTTGACGAGCGGGCGGACGGTGATGCCCGGGCTCTTCATATCGACGATGAAGTAGGTGATTCCGCGGTGCTTGGGGGCATCGGGGTCGGTGCGGGCCAGGAGGATCATGTATTTGGCGAGGTGGCCGCCGGACGTCCAGATCTTCTGCCCGTTGATGATGTAGTCGTCACCGTCGCGGACTGCGCGGGTCTGGAGTGCGGCGAGGTCGGAGCCTGCGCCGGGTTCGGAGTAGCCCTGGCACCAGATGTCTTCGCCGCTGAGGATGCCGGGGAGGTACTTCTTTTTCTGTTCTTCGGTGCCGTGGACGATGAGGGTGGGGCCGGCAAAGCCGACGGCGATGCCGCCGGGGCGGGGGAGGCGGGCTTCGGCGAGCTCCCAGTTGAAGATGAACTGCTGCATGACGGAGAGGCCGGCACCGCCGTACTCCTTCGGCCAGGCAGGTGCGACCCAGCCGCGGGCAGCGAGGGCCTTCGTCCATTCCTTGCTGCCGCCAAAGAAGGCGCGTTCGCCGTCGTCGTCGCGGATGCGCGCCTTGTGGCCTTCTTCTTCGATGAATTTGCGAACTTCGGCGCGGAACGCGGCCTCTTCCGGCGTGTCTCGGAAGTCCATGGAACAACCTCGTGGATGTGGTGACACGATTGTACACGCGTGTCGAAAAACGGGCTGTGGGCTGCCTCGGAGCGGCTGCGGCGGGCAGCGGGTAGGATCAGGCGCATGCCGATGACAACCTTCACTCCACCGACTCGCATTCTGATGGGCCCGGGCCCGAGCGGGGCGCACCCGCGGGTGCTGGCAGCGATGACGCGGCCGCTGCTCGGCCACCTCGACCCGGATTTTCTCCGCGTGATGGACGGGTGCCGGGCGATGCTGCGGGAGGTGCTCCAGACGGAGAACGAGGTCACAATTGCGACGCCGGGAACCGGCACCAGCGGGATGGAAGCCGCGGTGATGAATCTCGTGGAGCCGGGCGACCGGGTGGTAGTCGGCATCTGCGGGTACTTCGGGGAGCGGATTGCGCAGATGGCCGAGCGGGCCGGGGGCGAGGTGACGCGGGTGCAATCGCCCTGGGGCCAGCCGGTTGATGCGGCCGTGGTGGAGGCTGCGGTGCGTGCGGCGGGCGGGGTGAAACTGCTGGCCATTGTCCATGCAGAGACATCGACGGGGGCGGAGACGCCGGTCGAGCCGTTCGCGCGGATCGCCCGGGAGCACGGTGCGCTGCTGCTGGTGGACTGCGTGACGTCGCTGGGGGGGATGCCGGTGCGGGTCGACGCGTGGGGCGCTGATGCGGTGTACTCGGGGACGCAGAAGTGCCTGAGCGCGCCGCCGGGGGTAGCGCCGCTCACGCTGTCGCCGCGGGCGTGGGATGCGGTGCGCCGCCGGGAGACGCCGTGCAATACGTGGTACCTGGACCTGCAGCTGCTGGAGGCGTACTGGGACGAGCGGCGCGTGTACCACCACACAGCGCCGATTTCGATGGTTTACGCACTGCACGAGGCGCTGTCGCTCGTACTCGAGGAAGGGCTGGAGACGCGCTGGGCCCGGCATGAGCGGAACGGGCGGGCGCTGCAGGCCGGGCTGGAGGCGATGGGGCTCACGCTGCACGCGCAGGCGGGCTACCGGCTGCCGGTGCTGACAACGGTGCGCATCCCGGAGGGGGTGGAGGACACGGCGGTGCGGGGTGCGCTGCTCCACCGGCACGGCATCGAAATTGGCGGAGGGCTCGGGGAGCTGAAGGGCCGGGTGTGGCGTATCGGGCTGATGGGCGAAAGCTCGACGCCGGGGAATGTGCTCCTGCTGCTCAATGCGCTTGGCAAGCTGCTGCGGGAGCAGGGATTCAAGGCCGACATCCGGGCCGGGCTGGATGCGGCGACGGAGCGGCTGGGCGGGGGTTAGCGGGCAGCCGGCGTGGGCGGGCGACCAACGCCGAGATAGCGGACACCCGCGGCCTCGATGGCGGAGCGGTCGAGGGCGTTGCGGGCGTCGACGATGACGGGTGCGACCTGGGCCCATTCGAGGCCGGCGTAGGCGCGGTGGTAGCTGTGGACGATAGCGGCGTCGTAGCCGCGGAGCGGTTCGGCGGCGCGCCGGAAACCGAGCGAGGCGATGCCCTCGGGGGACAGCAGCGGGTCGTGGCCTTCGACGGCGGCGCCGAGTGCTTCGAGCTCCCGGCGGAGGTCGACGGCGTTGGTGTGGAACGTGACGGCGACATCGGGCCGGAAGGTGAGGCCGAGCACGAGCACGCGGCGGCCTTCGAGTCCGCCGAGGAGTGCGGCGAGCCGGCGGACGACGTAGCCGGGCATGGCGTCGTTGACGGCGCGGCCGAGGGCAGAGAGGGCGGAGGGGCCTTCGCCCTGCATGAGGAAGCGGGGGTAGACGGGGATGCAGTGGCCGCCGACGCCGGTGCCGGGGACGTGGATGTGGGAGTAGGGCTGGGAGTTGGCCGCGCGGATGACTTCGGCGATATCGAGGCCGTGGACATCGGCGACCATGGCGAGTTCGTTTGCGAGGGCGATGTTGAGGTCGCGGTAGGCGCCCTCGGCGAGCTTGGAAAGCTCGGCGGCTTCGGCGCTGGAGAGGAGGAGGACCTCGCCGCCGAAGGTCTGGCGATAGAACTCAGCGGCGAGCCGGCCGCCTTCGGGGTCGACGCCGCCCACGACCTTCGGGTACTTCGTGAGGTCCTCGATCACACGGCCCATGAGCAGGCGCTCGGGGGAGAAGGCGACGTGGAGGTCCTGGCCGAGCCGTCGGCCGCCGGCTTCGAGGCGGGGCGCGAGGATGCGCCGGGTGGTGCCGACGGGCAGGGTGGTGTCGAAGATGCAGAGGGCGCCGGGCCGGAGGGCAGGGGCTGCGGTGTCGACGGCGGCGAGGAGGTGGGAGAGGTCGGCGCGGCCGTCGGCGTCGACATCGACGCGAACGGCGAAGAGAACTACGTCGGCGTCGGCGACGCCGGCGGCGGTGTCGGTCGTAGCGCGGAAGGAGCGGTCGGCGATGGTCCGGGCGAGGAGTTCGCGGAGGCCGGCTTCGTCGGGGAGGGGGTTTTCGGCGCGGTTGACCCGTTCGACGTGGGCAGCATCGATATCGCAGCCGGTGACGCGATGGCCGCGGGAGGCGATGGTGACGGCGAGGGGGAGGCCGATGCGGCCGATGCCGACGACGGCGACGTTCATGGGAGGGTAGCGACCTCATCGAGGCTGACCGGCAGGCCGGTCTCGCCGGAGCGGACGAGCGCCTCGGCGACGGCAAGGGCGGCGATGCCGGCGCTCGCGGGCACCGGGGGCGGGCCGCCGGCGAGGATGGCGTCGCGGAAGACCTCGAGTTCGACGCGGAGGGGCTCGCGGTTGTTGATCGGGTAGCGGGTCATCGGGCCTTCGGTGACGGAGGCGTAGACGCCTTCGCGGGCGGCGGCGGCGTAGTTTTCGTAGAAGCAGAGCACCTGGGCGGCGTAATCGACGGTGAACATGCCGCGCTCGCAGAGGACGGTGAGCGAGCGTTCTTTGGTGGGGGTGAGCCAGTTGATATCGAGGAGGCCCATCGCGCCGCCGCGGAAGCGGAGCATGCCGGCGAAGAGGTCTTCGTTGCCGGTAGCGATGTGGGAGCGGGACTCGGCGTAGACGCGCTCGACCTCGTCGTCGAGGAGGTAGCGCATGATGTCGATGTCGTGCGGGCCGAGGTCGTGGATGACGCCGACGTCGCGGATGCGGTGGGGGAAGGGGCCGACGCGGCGGGCGCGGACCTGGAGGACGCGGCCGCCCTGGCCTTCGTCGAGGCGGCGCTTGAGTTCGCGGACGGCGGGATTGAAGCGTTCGATGTGGCCGACGGTGAGGAGGACGCCGGCGCGCTCGGCGGCGTCGGCGAGGCGGCGGGCGGCGGCGAGCGTCGCCGCGATGGGCTTTTCGACGAGGACGTGGGCGCCGGCTTCGATGCAGGCCATGGCGACCTCTTCGTGGAGGCCAGTGGGGACGACGACGCAGACGAAGTCGGGGCGGGTTTCGGCCAGCAGTGCGGCGGTGGATTCGAACCCGGGAATGGGGCGGCCCTGGACGGCCTTGCGGACTCGTTCGGCATCGGGGTCGGCAACGGCGACCAGCTCAACGCCGGGGGTATCGGCGAGGACGCGGACATGGTTGGCGCCCATGGACCCGAGCCCAATGACGGCTGCGCGGAGGGTGCGGCTCACGGGTTCGAGGGTACCGCGCCGCGGACAGAGGTGCACGGGCAGGTCTGCCGGTATCAGCCGTGGAGGCGGTTGAGGGTGGCCGCGATGAATTCGACGTCCTCGGGCTGGAGCCCGGGATGGACGGGAAGGGAGAGGACCTGGGCGGCGGCTGCCTCAGCGACGGGGAAGGCGCCCTCGCCGAGGCCAAGCTCGCGGATGATCGGCTGCTGGTGGATGGGCACCGGGTAGTGGATGGCAGTGCCGATGCCGGCCTCCTGGAGCTGCTGCTGGAGCTGGTCGCGGTCGCGGGGGACGCGGATGGTGTACTGGTGGAAGACGTGGCGGTCGCCGTCGCGGACGCGGGGGGTTTCGAAACCGCGGATGAGGCTGCTGAGGCGCTCGGCGTTGGCGATGCGGGCACGGGTCCAGCCCTCGAGCTGCTCAAGCTGGGCGAGCCCAATGGCGGCGTTGAGATCCTGCATGCGCCAGTTGAGACCGAAGAGGTCGTGCCGGTAGCGGACCTCCTGGCCGTGGTTGCGGATGAGACGGGCGCGGCGGGCGATTTCGTCGTCGTTGGTGGTGATCATGCCGCCTTCGCCGGTGGTCATATTTTTGGTGGGGTAGAAGCTGAAGCAGCCGGTACCGAAGGTGCCGACGCGGCGGCCGGCGTGTTCGGCGCCGTGCGCCTGGGCGGCGTCTTCGATGAGTGCGAGGGAGAAGTCCTCTGCGAGCTCTGCGAGTTCGCTGATCCGCGCCGGGTGGCCGTAGAGGTGGACAGGCAGGATGGCCTTCGTCCGCTCGGTGATGGCGTCTTCGACCTTCTCGGGGTCGAGGTTGAGGTCGAAGGGGTCGATATCGACGAAGACAGGGGTAGCGCCGCTGGCGATGATGCTGGTCGCAGTAGCGATGAAGCTGAAGGGGGTGGTGATGACCTCGTCGCCGGGGCCGACGCCGTGCGCCTGGAGGGCGACGACCAGGGCAGCGGTGCCGGAGTTGACGGCGATGGCGTGGCGGGCGCCGATATAGTCCGCGAAGGCGCGCTCGAAGGCTTCGACGCGGGGGCCAGCGGCGAGCTGGCCGGAATCGAGCACCTCCAGGACGGCACGCTTCTCGGCTTCGCCGATGAAGGGGCGGGCGACGGGGATGAACGGGCGGGGGACGGTCGTCATGGGGACTCCGGGCCGGGGGCTGGTTCGAGGATAGCGGGCGATTCGCTGGCGAGGCGGTAGCGGCGCCCGCAGGCGGGGCAGGCGAGGTCGGCGCCGAGGGGGCGGGCGCAAACGCAGGCCCAGCCGACCTGGCGGGCGGGGTTCCCGGCGACAAGGGCAAAATCGGGGACGCTGCGGGTGACGACGGAGCCTGCTGCGACGAGCGCCCAGCGTCCGATGACCAGGCCGGGGAGGACAACGGAGCGGGCGCCGATGGCCGCGCCGTAGCAAATGCGGGAGCCGGAGAGTTCCCAGTCTGCGGCGCCTTTGAGGGTGCCGTCGGGGTTGATGGCGCGCGGATAGCGGTCGTTGGTGAGGACGACTTCGGGGCCGATGAAGACGCCGTCTTCGAGGGTGTTGCCTTCGTAGACGCAGGCGTAGTTCTGGATTTTGCAGTTGGCGCCGACGGTGACATCGGCGCCGATGTAGACGCCTTTGCCGATGATGCAGCCGGGGCCGATGACCGCACGTTCGCGGACCTGGGCGTGGTGCCAGATGCTGGCCCCGGGGCCGACCGTGGCGGCGGGGGAGACGTCCGCGGTGGGGTGGACACGCGGCTCGCTCACGAGGGGAGGGCCTCGCTTTCAGGGGCGTCGGCGGCGGCGTCTTCGCGGGAGAAACGGCGGGCGACGAGGTGGATGCGGCGGCGGACCTCCTCGGGGTCGTTCCACATGACCTGCCGGATTTCGTCGATGAGGCGCAGGATTTCGCGTTCGGTGACGTCGACGTTCGCGGTGAGGCGCATCACTTTGGGGTGCGAGGTGGGCTGGAGGTGTTCGAAGTCGGCGACGAGTTCTTCGCGGAGCTTTTCGCCGGGGCGCGGGCCGGTGAAGACAACTTCGATATCTTCACCGGGACGGAGCCCGCGGAGGCGGATCATGCGCTCGGCGAGTTCGAGGATGTTGATTTCCTCGCCCATGTCGAGCATGTAGATATCGCCGCGACCGCCGAATGTGCCGGCCTGGATGACGAGGGAGACGGCCTCGGGGATGGAGATGAAGTAGCGCTGCATCTCGGGGTGCATGACGGTGACGGGGCCGCCGCGCTCGATCTGCTTCATGAAGGTGGGGACGACGGAGCCGCGGGAGCCCATGACGTTGCCGAAGCGGACGGCGGCGAAGCGGGTGTGTGCGGATTCGCGGGCGAGGGCGATGACGAGGAGCTCGGCGATCCGCTTGGTGGCGCCCATGACGCTGCTGGGGCGGACGGCCTTGTCGGTGGAGATGAGGACGAAGGTGCCGACCTGGAATTCGCGGGCGGCGCTGGCGCAGTAGAGGGTGCCGAGCACGTTGACGCGGAAGGCCTCGGCGGGGTGCTCCTCCATGAGCGGGACGTGCTTGAGGGCGGCGGCATGGTAGACGAGGTTGGGGCGGGTGCGGGCGAAGATGTCGCGGACCCGGGGCTCGTCGGTGACGCTGGCGACCCAAAGGCGAATCGCGGTCTCGGGCGAGACGCCGGCGAGCTCGAGGGAGAGGTCGTGCAGGCCGGTTTCGTTGTTATCCAGGAGGTGGAGTTCGCGGGGGCGAAAGGTAAGCACCTGGCGGCAGAGCTCGGAGCCGATGGAGCCGGCGGCGCCGGTGACGAGGACGACGCGGTCGCGGACGGACTGGCTGCAGGCAGCGAAGTCGACCTGGACCGGTTCGCGGCCGAGGAGGTCGTCGAGGGTGATTTCGCGGAGGGTGTCATGGCCGTGGCCGAGGACCCAGTTATCGACACCGGGGACCATGCGGACCGGGATGTTGAGCCGCTGGCAGGTGCCGACAATCTGACGGACGAGCTGGCCGCTGGGCCGCTCGAGGGCGATGGCGACGATTTCGGCATCCATGCGCTCGAGGACGTGCTCGAGTTCGGCGATGGTGCCGTGGACCTTGAGGCCGTGGATGCGGTGGTGGAGGAGCTTTTCGTCGTCGTCGACGAAGCCGACGGGCTGGTAGGGGAGCGACGGGTTGGCCTGCAGTTCGCGGGCGAGGAGCTGGCCGGTATGACCGGCGCCGACGATGAGGAGGCGGCGTTCACCGGTATCGACCCACGGGAGGCGGACCAGCAGGCGGGTCCGCATCTTGACGACGGCCATGCCCGGGAAGACGAGGGCGCCGGTGATGAGGATGACGGAGAGGGGGAGGAGGCGCTCTTCGAGCCAGAAATTGATGCCGAAGAGGAGGAGCGTGACGAGCAGGACAGGCCGGAAGAGGCCGATGATGTCGCCGATGCTGCCGTAGGCCCAGACGGTGCGGTAGACGCCGAAGACATAGTTGCCGAGGACGTAGGCGCCGGCGATGAGGGGGAAGACGCGGACGACGAACTCGGCGTTGCGGCGGGGCACCTCGGCGTCGAAGCGGAGGAGCATGGCGCAGGCGAGGGCAGCACCGACGACGAGGACATCGAGGGCGATGGCGAGGAGGGTGGCGAGCGGGTCGCCGGGAGCGAGACGGCGGATGGCGGAGAGGGGACCGGCGTGGCGGTTCATCGGGCGCCGCTCCCCTTGAGAACTGCGAGGAGCGTCTTCAGCAGGATGGCGATATCGCCGCGGAGGGAGTGGTTATCCACGTAGGCGAGATCGTAGGTAATCGTTTCGTCATAGGTCAAATCTGATCGGCCGTTAAGCTGAGCGAGCCCGGCGATGCCGGGGAGGACCTCGTGGCGGCGGTGGTAGTGGGCCGGGTACTGGGCGACGATTTCGGGGATTTCGGGGCGGGGGCCGACGAGGCTCATCTCGCCCTTAAGCACGTTGAAGAGGTTCGGGAGCTCATCGATCGAGGTTTTCCGGAGGAAGGCGCCGAGCCGGGTGATGCGGGGATTGGGTTTATCCGGGGGAGAGAAGACGAAGGTGCGGAAGTCGTCGATGACGTAGCGGTCTTCTTTGCCGGGACGGGCGTGGCGCATGGTGCGGAGCTTGTACATGGTGAACGGCCTGCCGTGGAGGCCGATGCGCTGCTGGAGGAAGAAGGGATTGCCGCCAAGGTCGATGGCAAGGAGGAGGGCGGCGAGGAGCATGACGGGGACCCAGAGTGGGGCGGTGACGAGCACGAGAGTGACATCGAACAGGCGTTTGCCCACGGTTTCAGCCTATCCCCGGGCGGGGCTACGGGCACGAGGAGCGCGGGCGTTTCCGTTCGTTACCGGTGAAGGAGGACGACGGCGACGGCAGCCATGGCCTCGCCGCGGCCGACGGCATCGAGCCCTTCGCCGGACTTGGCTTTGACGCTGACGGCGCCGATTTCGATGCCGGCGATCTCGGCAATCCGGGCGCGGATGTGGGGGATGTAGGGGGCGAGCCGGGGGCGCTCGGCGCGGATTGTGGCGTCGATATTGCCGAGCTCCCAGCCGGCCTCGCGTGCGAAACGGAGGGCGGTGCGGAGGAAATCGGCGCTATCGGCATGGGCGTAGCGGGGGTCGCTCGGGGGGAAGTAGCCGCCGATGTCGCCGAGGGCGGCGGCGCCGAGGATCGCGTCGGTGATGGCGTGGAGGAGGACATCGGCATCGGAGTGGCCGCGCAGGCCGGGGCCCTCTTCGATGATGACGCCGCCGAGGACGAGCGTGCGGCCGTCGTCGACGGGGTGGAGGTCTTCGCCGATGCCGACGCGGATGTTCACCGGGCAGCCTCCCGGTCAGCGAGGAGGCGGGCGGCAATTTCGAGGTCGAGCGGGCGGGTGACCTTGAGGTTGTCGTAGGAGCCTTCGACGACGGCGCATGCGAGGCCGAGGCGGCTGAGCATGGCGGCGTCGTCGGTCTCGTCGTTATCGGACATAGCGGCTGCGTCGAGCCAGGCCTGGCGAAGGACGACCTGCGGCGTCTGGGCGGCCCAGAGGAGGGAGCGGTCGGGGTGGCCGACGATGCGGCCGCCACGGACCTCTTTGATGGTGTCGGTGACGGGGATTGCGGCGATGGCGCCCGGGAGCCCCTGCGCGGCCTCGATGGTTCGCTCGATGAGCGCGGGCGTCACCAGCGGACGGGCGCCGTCGTGGATGGCGACGTAGCGGGTTGAACAGGCGCGGAGGCCGGCCTCGACGCTGTCGCGGCGGCGGGCGCCGCCCGGTACCACGCGGAAGCAGGCGCGGGAGCACCAGGTGCGTGCGAGGTGCTCGAATTCGGCTTCGCGGCCGGGTGCAGCGACGATGACGAGGCAGCCGAGGCCGCGGACGGCTTCGAATGCAGCGAGCGACCAGCCGATGAGGGGCCGCCCGGCGAGCTCGCTGGTGAGCTTGTCGGCGCCGCCGAAGCGGGTGGAGGCGCCGGCGGCGACGATGACGGCATCCGTTGGCATGCCCTTGAGTATCGCCGACCTCCGGTCCGCGGTCAGCCGGGGGTGAGCTATGGAAGGGAGGCGCCGGCTGCTACGATGGGATCTTGCCTGCGGTGCATCTCACCCACTGCAAGGAGGAATTGCTGATGCCGACGGTTGCGATCGACGGACTGCTCGCCCGGGTTTCGAAGCCCTCGCGCTACACGGGCGGGGAGTGGAACAGCGTGGTGAAAGACTGGGAGGCAGCGAAGGTCCGGATTGCGCTGGCCTACCCTGATGCGTACGACATCGGGATGTCGAACATGGGGCTCGGCATCCTGTACGACATCCTGAACCGGATTGAGGATGTCGTCTGCGAGCGGGTCTTCGCGCCATGGGACGATATGGAGGCGGAGATGCGGCGCGAGGGGGTTCCGCTCTGGAGCCTCGAGACGCGGCATCCGCTGCGCGAGTTCGACCTGGTGGGGTTCACGTTCCAGTACGAGATGACGTACACGAACGTGCTGAACATGCTGGACCTCGCGGGGATCCCCGTGCTTGCGCGGGAGCGGACGGACGAGGACCCGATCGTCATCGCGGGCGGCAGCGGGGCGTTTAACCCGGAGCCGATGGCGCTGTTCATCGATGCGTTCGTGATCGGCGAAGGTGAAGAGGTGGTGGTGGAGCTGGCGGACCTCGTGCGGACCTGGAAGCGGGAGGGGACACCGCGGGAACAGCGGCTGCGCGACCTCTTGCGGGTCCCCGGCGTGTACGTGCCGGCGTTTTACGAAGCGCGGTATGACGACGCCGGGCATTTCCTGGCGCTGGAGCCGTTGGTGCCCGAGGCGCCGCGGGTGATCCGCCGGCGGATTGTGGAGAAGCTGCCACCGCCGCTGGTGAAGCCGATTGTGCCGTTCCTGCAGACGGTGCACGACCGGGCCGCGGTCGAGATCCAGCGGGGCTGTACGCAGGGCTGCCGCTTCTGCCAGGCAGGGATGATCTACCGGCCGACGCGGGAGCGCTCGCCAGAGGAGGTAGTGCAGGCGGCGGCAGACCTGATGGCGAACACCGGGTACGACGAGCTGTCGCTCCTTTCGCTGAGCACGACGGACCACAGCGAGATTGTGCCGATGGTGCAGATGCTCACTGAGCGGTTCCCGAACCTGAAGGTGAGCCTGCCCAGCACGCGGGTCGATACGTTCTCGGTCGATGTGGCGAACGCGATTGCGAAGGGCAAGAAGCACACCCTGACGCTGGCCCCTGAGGCGGGTTCGCAGCGGCTGCGGAACGCGATCAACAAGCTCGTGAGCGATGCGGACCTGCTGGGCGCCGCTGAGAACGCGTTCCAGCGGGGCTGGACGGGCATCAAGATGTACTTCATGGTCGGCCTGCCGACGGAGACGATGGAGGACGTGGCGGGGATTGTGGAGCTGGGGAAGCAGGTGAAGGCGATCGGGAAGAAGTACGTCGGCGGGCGCGCGCGGGTGCGGGTGAGCACGAGCAACCTCGTGCCGAAACCGCATACGCCGTTCCAGTGGGCGCGGCAGGATACGGCCGAAGAGCTGGAGCCGAAGCACTTCCTGTTGAAGGACGGCTGCCGGGCTGCCGGGGTGGAGTTCAGCTGGAACGACCCGCGGGACAGCTTTATTGAGGCGGTGCTCTCGCGGGGCGACCGGCGGGTCTCGGAGGCGGTCTACGAGGCATGGCGCCGGGGCGCGAAGTTCGACGCGTGGAGCGAGCATTTCAGCTTCGAAACCTGGCAGGCGGCGTTTGCGGCCGTGGGGGTGGACCCGGCGTGGTTCGCGCACCGGGAGTGGGATACGCGCGAGCCGCTGCCCTGGGACCATATCGACTGCGGGGTGACGAAGGCGTACCTGCGGGGGCAGTGGCTGGCGGTGCATTCGACGAAGACGGTGGGCGACTGCCACCACGGTGCGTGCAACGTCTGCGGTATGCAGAACTTCGATGCGCTGCGTGGGGAGAAGGGCGTTGCGGATTGCGTGGTGAAGGTGGGGAAGCTGGCGGAGCTGCGCCGCGGCGCGCGGAAGTACGAAGGGGAGCTGCTGGAGCTGGTGTAGCCGGCTGCCCGGGCAGGATGACCGGGGGCGGGGCCGAATGGCCCCGCCCTCGGTTGTGGTGGGTTGTGCCGGCCTGTGGAGAGCCGGTTTACTCGTCGTCCTCGTCGGAGTCGGCGCCGATGAGCATGTCGTCATCGTCGTCGCCGACGTCGTCCTCGTCCTCGAGGAGACCGACGGCGGAGCGACGCTGGCGGGAGCCGGCCTCGCGCTCGGCCAGGCGGCGCTCGAGCTCGTACTCCTCTTCGAGGAGGAGCGCCTCGGGGACGTCGAGGTCGCCGAAGGTTTCGCGCTTGGGCACGACGATTTCGGCGCGGGCCGGGATGAGCTTGCCGATGATGACGTTCTCCTTCAGGCCCTGGAGCCGGTCGACGGCGCCTTCGATGGCGGCGTTGGTGAGGACGCGGGTGGTTTCCTGGAAGGAAGCGGCCGCGAGCCAGCTGTCGGTATTGAGGGAGGCCTTGGTGACCCCGAGGAGGACGGGGGTCGCCGTCGCGGGTTCGCCGCCCTCGGCGATGATCTGGTTGTTGATTTCGTCGAACTTGCGGCGGTCGACGAGGTCGCCCGGGAGGAGGCCGGTGTCGCCGGGGTGGTCGACCTTCACGCGGCGGAGCATCTGCCGGGTAATGACCTCGATGTGCTTATCGTTGATGTTGACGCCCTGGGACTTATAGACCTTCTGCACTTCCTCCACCATGTACTTGCGGACGGCGTCGCGACCCTGGATGTGGAGGATGTGCTGGGGGTTCTTGGCGCCTTCGGTGAGCTGGTCGCCGGCGTAGACCATCTGGCCGTCTTCGACGAGGAGGCGGGCAGCAGCCGGGATGGGGTACTCGCGCTCTTCGCGGTCTTCGTAGACGACCTGGACCTTGTTCTTGCCGACGACGCGGACGGTGCCGCCGATGCGGGAGACGATGGGCTGTGCGGGCAGCGGCGCGTCGGCCTGGTCTTCCCGGGCGGGCGCCTGGGCGAGGGCGGCGCCGGCGACGATCCGTTCGCCGTCCTGGACGAGGAGTTCGGCTTTTGCGGGGATGTCGTACTCCTCGACGAGGGTATCGACGTTGGTGACGCGCACGATGCGGCGGTCGTTCTCGACGACGATTTCGACGATGCCGTCGATTTCGCTGATGATGGCCTCGCCTTTGGGTGCGCGAGCTTCGAAGAGCTCTTCGACGCGCGGGAGGCCGCTGGTGATGTCGGTCTGGGATGCGACACCGCCGGTGTGGAAGGTGCGCATGGTGAGCTGGGTGCCAGGTTCGCCGATGGACTGGGCGGCGATGATGCCGACGGCGGTCCGGAGCTTGACCAGTTCGCCGCGGGCGAGGTCGCGGCCGTAGCAGAGCTGGCAAAGGCCGCGCTCGGCCTCGCACGACATGGGCGTGCGGACGAAGACGCGCCGGATGCCGCGACGGTCGATTTCATCGGCGACGGCCTCGGTGATCTCCTCATTGCGATGGCAGAGGACCTCGCCGGTGGCCTCGTCGACGATGTCGATGGCGGCGTAGCGGCCGACGATGCGGGCGCGGAGCGGTTCGAGGTCGTCGCGGCCGTCGGCTTCAATCCAGAGGCCGGACGTGGTGCCGCAGTCTTCTTCGAGAATGATGACGTCCTGGGCGACGTCGATGAGGCGGCGGGTGAGGTAGCCGGAGTCGGCGGTGCGGAGGGCGGTATCGGCGAGACCTTTGCGGGCGCCGTGGGTGGAGATGAAGTATTCGAGGACGGAGAGGCCTTCGCGGAAGGAGCCGCGGATGGGGAGTTCGATGACCTTGCCGTTGGGGTCGGCCATGAGGCCGCGCATGCCGGCCATCTGGCGGATCTGGGTGATGTTGCCCTTGGTGCCGGAGGAGGCCATGTAGTTAAGGGAGCCGTACTCCGACATGTGCTCTTTGATGGTCTTTTCGATCTTCTCGGTGGTTTCCTGCCAGATTTCGACGGTGCCCTGGTAGCGTTCCTCCTCGGTGATGAGGCCCATCTGGTACTGCTCCATGAGGGCATCGACCTTGCGGTCGGCTTCGGCGAGGAGTTCGGCCTTGTTCTTGGGGACCTGGATTTCGTGGACGGCAATGGTGATGCCGGAGAGTGTGGCGTAGTGGAAACCGACGGCCTTGATCCTGTCGACGATTTCGCCGGTGCGTTCGCCGCCGAGGGCGCGGTAGCACATGGCGACGACCTTGCGGAGGTTCGGCCGGTCCATCGTCTGGTTCTGGAACGGGATTTCCTCGGGGAGGACCTCATTGAAGAGGATGCGCCCGACGGTGGTCTCGATGATGTGCGTGCCGCGCGTGCCATCGGGGCGAGCGGGCGGTTCGGTGATGACGCCACCTTCGCCCATGACGGCGCGGTCGGTGCGGACACGGATGGGCGCGCGCATGTCGATGATGCCGAGGTCGCAGGCGAGGCGGGCTTCTTCGAAGGAGCCGTAGAGGCCCTGGACCGGGCGGCCATTTTCTTCGCGGTAGGCGCCGCGGCCGCTCCGGTCGATGTCGGTCATGTAGTAGCAGCCGAGGACCATGTCGAGGGAGGGGGCGACGATGGGGTCGCCGCTGGCCGGCGAGAGGAGGTTCTTGGTCGACATGAGGACCTGGGTCGCCTCGGCGACGGCCTCGCGGCTGAGCGGGACGTGGACGGCCATCTGGTCGCCGTCGAAGTCGGCGTTGAAGGCTGCGCAGACGAGCGGGTGGAGCTGGATGGCGGAGCCTTCGATGAGGACTGGCATGAAGGCCTGGATGCCGAGGCGGTGGAGCGTGGGTGCGCGGTTGAGGAGGACGGGACGGTTTTTGATGACCTCGTCGAGGACGTCCCAGACTTCAGGGCGGGCGCGTTCGACGATGCGTTTGGCGCTTTTAATGTTGTGGGCGAGGCCCTTGGCGACGAGCGAGTGCATGACGAACGGCTTGAACAGCTCGAGCGCCATGCGCTTGGGGAGGCCGCACTGGTGGAGCTTGAGCTCGGGGCCGACGACGATGACGGAGCGGCCGGAGTAGTCAACGCGCTTGCCGAGGAGGTTCTGGCGGAACCGGCCCTGCTTGCCCTTGAGCATGTCGGAGAGGCTCTTGAGCTTGTGGTTGCCGGAGCCTGAGACGGCGCGGCCGCGGCGGCCGTTATCGATGAGGGAGTCGACGGCTTCCTGGAGCATCCGCTTTTCGTTGCGGATGATGATCTCGGGGGCGCCGAGGTCGAGGAGGCGCTTGAGACGGTTGTTTCGGTTGATAACGCGCCGGTAGAGGTCGTTGAGGTCGCTGGTGGCGAAGCGGCCGCCATCGAGCTGGACCATCGGGCGAAGGTCCGGCGGGAGGACGGGGAGGACCTGGAAGATCATCCACTCGGGGCGGTTGCCGGAGTTGCGGAGGGCCTCGACGACGTTCAGGCGCTTGGTGGCCTTCTTTCGGCGCATGCCGGAGGCGACGAGGATCTCCTGCTTGAGCTTGGCGCGGAGGGCATCGAGGTCGAGGCGCTGGAGGACGTGGAGGACGGCCTCGGCGCCCATGGCGGCCTTGAAGACGTGGCCGAACATTTCCGAGAGCTCGCGGTAGCGGTTCTCGGTGAGGAGCACGATTTCGTCGTCGCGGACGGGGTCGCGGAGGGATTCGAGGTCGCGGAGGCGCTCTTTGAACTGCTCCTCGACTTCTTCGCGGATGGCACGCTCCTTCTGCTGAAGCGGATGGAGCTCGTCGTAGAGGGCCTGCTTCGCGTCTTCGAGGGCGGTATCGGCGAGGAGCGATTCCTGCTCCTTCAGCTTGGCGGTCTCCTTGTCGAAGGCCTCGAGCTTCTTGCGGCCTTCGCGTTCGACCTTGCCGACCTGGGCTGCGGTGACTTTGACGCCGGCTTCGAGGATAACGTCGCCAAGGATTTCGATGGGGGCTTCGAGGATGCTGCCCTTTGCGGCGCTGACAGTTTCAGCGGCGCGGAGGACGGCGGCCTCGAGGGCATCGCGGGAGATTTTCCGTTCGGCCTCGATTTGGGCCTGCCGCTCGGCGACTTTTTCCTGGAGTTCGCGGTTTGCGGCCTCGAGCTGGGCTTCGAGCTGCTCGCGACGGGGGCGGATTTCGGCGAGGCGCTCGGCGAGGAGCTCGTCGAGTTCGCGCTGGAGGCGGCGGATTTCGAAGTTTTTCGCCTCTTCGTCGACCTCGGTGATCATGTACTGCGCGAAGTAGAGGACGCGCTCGAGGTTCCGGGGGGAGATATCGAGGAGGAGGCCGAGCTTGGAGGGCGTCCCTTTGACGAACCAGATGTGGCTGACAGGGCTGGCGAGCTCGATGTGGCCCATGCGCTCGCGGCGGACCTTGGCGCGGGCGACTTCGACGCCGCACTTATCGCAAATGATGCCCTTGTAGCGGACGCGCTTGTACTTGCCGCAGTAGCACTCGAAGTCTTTGGTCGGGCCGAAAATCTTCTCGCAGAAGAGCCCGTCTTTTTCGGGCTTGAGGGTGCGGTAGTTGATGGTTTCCGGCTTGGTGACTTCGCCGTAGCTCCAGGAGCGGATTTGTTCCGGGCTGGCGAGGGCGATCCGCACCTGGTTGAAGTCATTAACCTCGAGCATTAAAGAAATCCTCCTCGCGTTCGAAACCGGTCAGGTTGAGGCCGAGCTCGGGCAGGTCGCTGGACGAGTCTTCGATGAAGGAGACGGAGCTGCCTTCGTCGTTGGAGACCTCGACGGCGAGGCCGAGGCTCTGGAGTTCTTTGACGAGGACCTTGAAGGACTCGGGCACGCCCGGTTCGAGGACGTCTTCGCCCTTGACGATGGCCTCGTAGGTTTTGACGCGCCCGACGACGTCGTCGGATTTGACGGTGAGGAGCTCCTGGAGGATGTGGGCGGCGCCGTAGGCTTCGAGCGCCCAGACCTCCATTTCGCCGAAGCGCTGGCCGCCGAACTGGGCCTTCCCGCCCAGGGGCTGCTGGGTGATAAGGCTGTAGGGGCCGGTGCTGCGGGCGTGGATCTTGTCCTCGACGAGGTGGATGAGCTTGAGCATGTAGATGTAGCCGACGGTGACCGGCTGGTCGAAGGGCTCGCCGGTGCGGCCGTCGTAGAGGCGCATCTTGCCGAAGAGCGGGGGCGGCACATTGGTGGCGCGGTAGACCTCTTTGGCGAGCTCATCGAGCTCCTCGCGGGAGTAGCGGCCCCGCTCGATGGTCGGCTGGCCGGTTTCGGCGCGGTGGCGGTTGAGCCAGATTTCGAGGCAGGCGCGGGCGGGTGCGCCGTCCTCCGGGCTGGTGTAGATGGCGTCGGGGTCGTAGCCCTGCTCGGCGATCCAGGCCTTGAGCCGTTCGGGGTCGAAGCCGCGGTCGCGCGGGTCGACATAGTAGTAGGCGCCGGCCTCGTGGGCCATCCAGGCGAGGGCAAGGGCGTCGTCGATCTCGTAGTCGCGGGCGCCATCGAAGACCGGGCTTATAGCGCGGAAGCCGAGGGTGTTGGCGGCCCAGCCGAGGTGGGTTTCGAGGACCTGGCCGATGTTCATGCGGCTGGGGACGCCGATGGGATTCAGGATGATATCGACCGGGGTGCCATCCTCGAGGTAGGGCATGTCCTCGCGCGGGAGGATGCGGCTGATGACGCCCTTGTTGCCGTGGCGGCCGGCCATCTTGTCGCCTTCGGAGATTTTGCGGCGCTGGGCGATGGAGACGCGGACGAGCTTGTTGACGCCGGCGGGGAGGCCGTCGTGGTTGTTGCGGTCGAAGACTTTGACGTCGATGACTTTGCCGCGTTCGCCGTGGGGGACGCGGAGGGAGGTGTCCTTCGTTTCGCGGGCCTTTTCGCCGAAGATGGCGCGGAGCAGCTTTTCCTCGGCGGTGAGTTCGGTTTCGCCCTTGGGGGTGACTTTGCCGACGAGGATGTCGCCTTCACGGACTTCGGCGCCGATGCGGATGATGCCGTCTTCGTCGAGCTGGGCGAGGGCGTCGTCGCCGACGTTGGGGATGTCGCGGGTGATCTCTTCGTCGCCGAGCTTGGTCTGGCGGGCTTCGACTTCGTGCTTTTCGATGTGGATGGAGGTGAATTTGTCTTCGCGGACGAGGTTTTCGGAGAGGATGATGGCGTCTTCGAAGTTGTAGCCCTCCCAGCTCATGAAGGCGCAGAGGATGTTCTGACCGAGTGCGAGGTCGCCGCCCTGGGTGCTGGAGCTATCGATGATGGGCTGGCCGGCGGCGACGCGTTCGCCGCGGAAGACGATCGGCCGCTGGTTGAGGCAGGTGCCCTGGTTGGAGCGGGTGAACTTGGTGAGGCGGTAGGTGCGGCAGGCGCCACCCTCGTCGGTATTCAGGACCGGGTCGTCGTAACGGATTTTGATGTGGGTGCCGGTGGCTTCGAGGACTTCGCCGGGGCCCTCGGCGAGGATGACGTGGCCGGAATCGACGGCGGCGCGGCGCTCCATGCCGGTGCCGACGAGGGGCACCTCGGGGCGGACGAGGGGGACGGCCTGGCGCTGCATGTTGGCGCCCATGAGGGCGCGGTTGGCGTCGTCGTGCTCGAGGAAGGGGATGAGCGCGGAGGCGACGGAGACCATCTGCTTGGGGGAGACGTCGATGTAGTCGACTTCCAGCGGCGGGACGGTCAGGAACTTTTCGAAGAGGCGGATTTCGACGCGCTCGTCGATGAAGTGGCCGTCGTCGTCGATGCGGGTGTTGGCCTGCCCGACCTTGAATTTGTCCTCTTCGTCGGCAGTGAGGTAGACGATTTCGTTCGAGACCCAGGGCTGGATGAGGACGGTGCGCCCGGCGGCGGCGAGTTTTTCGGCGAGGGCGGCATCGATGCGGGTGCCGGCGGGAGCGATGACGTTGCCGTCGCGGTCGAGGGCGTCTTCGCGGAGGATGCGGCCGACGAGGTTGGGGTTATCGGAGAGCATCTCGCGGTAGACGCGGCGGTAGGGGGTTTCGATGAAGCCGAATTTGTTGAGCCGGGCGTAGGTTGCGAGGGAGCCGATGAGGCCGATGTTGGGGCCTTCGGGGGTTTCGATGGGGCAGATGCGGCCGTAGTGGCTGTGGTGGACGTCGCGGACGTCGAAGCCGGCGCGGTCGCGGGAGAGGCCGCCGGGGCCGAGTGCGGAGAGGCGGCGCTTGTGGTTGAGCTCAGAGAGCGGGTTCGTCTGGTCCATGAACTGGGAGAGCTGGCTGCCGCCGAAGAACTCCTTCATGGCCGCGACGACGGGCCGGATGTTGATGAGGGCGCTCGGGGTGGCCTCTTCGGGGTCGGTGATGGTCATCCGTTCGCGGACGACGCGCTCCATGCGGAGGAGGCCGACGCGGAACTGCTGCTGGATCAGTTCGCCGACGGCGCGGACGCGGCGGTTGCCGAGGTGGTCGATATCGTCGTGGTGGCCGCGGCCGTTGTTGATGTTGATCTGCTCGCGGATGATGGCGACGAGGTCGTAGGGGCGGAGCCAGCGCTGGTCGGTGGGGTCTTCGAGCTCGAGGCGCTTGTTGAGCTTGTGGCGGCCGACCCGGCCGAGGTCGTAGCGGCGGGGGTCGAAGAAGAGCTGCTTGAGGAGGTTGCGGGCGTTGTCGGTTGTGGGCGGGTCGCCGGGGCGGATTTTGCGGTAGAAGTCGAGGAGGGCGTCGTGCTTGTTCTGGACGCCTGGGTCGCGCGGCTCCTTTTCGAGGGTGGCGCGGATGTACTGGCGGATGTCGCTGGTGTCGACGGCCTCGAACATGGCGAGGATGCGCTCGGCGGTGCCGAGCTCCTGTTCGAGGTCGCGGAGGGCGGCTTCGCGGGCGCGCTCGTCGCCGGAGTCGACGGCCTTCCAGTACTTTTCGAAGCGGGGGTTGTCGCGGTCGCCGGGGACGAGGCCGGGGACGTCGATAGCGCGGATGAAGGTGGTGACGGGGACCTTGCGCTTCCGGTCGACTTTGACGTAGAGGACGTCGCGGTTGGAGGTTTCGAATTCGAGCCAGGCACCGCGAGCGGGGATGAGCTTGCCGTGGCAGAGGCGCTTCCCGGTGGCCGGGTCGGTTTCGATGGTGTAGTAGACGCCGGGGGAGCGGACGAGCTGGGAGACGACGACGCGCTCGGCGCCGTTGATGATGAAGGTGCCCCGGTCGGTCATGAGGGGGAAGTCGCCGAAGAAGAGGCGCTGCTCCTTGATTTCACCGGAGTCTTTGACGCGGAGCTCGACATCGACGAAGAGGGGCGCGGCGTAGGTCATGTCACGCTCGCGACATTCGTCCATGGAGGCCTTCGGCTCGCGGAACTCGTACTCGCCGAAGATGAGGTCCATCCGGTTGCCGGTGAAGTCCTGGATTGGGGAGAGCTCGTCGAAGAGTTCCCGAAGGCCTTCCCGCTTAAACCATTCGAAGGAATCGATCTGGATGCGGATGAGGTTGGGGAGGTCGAGGACTTCGGGGATGCGGCCGTAGGTCTTAACGGCGAGTGGGGCAACAGTGCCCCCCGGGACCACGTGACGCGAAGTGGTCATCCTGTGGCAACTCCTTCAGGACTGATGGGGCGAATGGCACAGTGCGGCGCAAAGCCGCGGCGCGAAGGGACTGGGGGATGCGATGGGCATAGGAAGCCGGCTACCATCGTACGGCGCTCGGGGAGATGGCGTCAACGGCTTCGGCTGAACCAAACAGGCGCCCTACCCACAGGCGGACGTGTTCTGCGGGGGTTCACATGGCGTTCGGACGACCAGAGGATGCCGCGTCCGCGGCGTTTTGTCCAGCCCGGCAAGGGGACCAGGTGTGTAGCCCGCGGCTCGACTTTTCGCATGGACCAGCCAGACAGCGGGGCTCCGCAGAGCGCTTTCGCATCGAGCCGGGGGGCCGGTTAGTTGTACCAGGACCACTCGTGCTGCCAACGAGAGTTCGCGGAGATGTCGCTGTAGCTCCCGGTGGAGGAGTACGTTCCGGTATTCCGAGAAGCGCCATCGGCTCCCTGATGCAGGTGGATCCCGCTGGACGTGCAGGTGCTCAGGTCTCCGTTGGGGTACGGTGCAACTGAAGTGCCTATCGTGTGGGAAGTGTACTGGTAGGAAGTGCTGCCGGTGATCGCATAGGTATAGCCGTCCGTGCCAAAGAGCGACGTGTGTGTGTAGAGCTCGTCCCCTCGCCAGGTGCCGATTGGGTATTCAAGGCGGACGCGCACGCGGAGACATGCCGAGTTGTTGATGGACTTGGTGGCGTAGTAGGCAGTGCCGGTCCCGGCGCCCCGGAACGCCCATGTCCGGAAGTGCACGGCGGACGAGTTGGACCAATCGAGCGCTTGAAGGTCCCCAGCGGTTCCACACGGGGACGAGGTCCCATGCCAGAGGCAAGTGATGTACCCGTTGAGGCTCGCAGGACCCGGGTTCACCCGCGCGACGGTAAGCGTCGCTGCGGAAATCCGGCCGGGGGCGGTCCCGAACCCCAACGAGAACGAAATTATCATTACCGCTACAAAGCAGGAAACGCGAATTGTGGAACCTGCAGTCATTGAACGACCCCGGAAGCGATGGCTATGGCGGTATCGATGCTGAGATTCCCGGTACGTACCACCGTGAGCACACCGCCGGCGTATACCAGCACCTCGGCGTCGCCCAGCCCTTCGTCCAGGATTGGGTGGCCAATAGCTGCTGGAAAGCCGTTAATCGAGCCGGCTTGCCAGCGCGCAGCGGCGATGCTCGACGCCTCTGCGGGCTCGCCGATGAACCGCATTATCTGGATGGTTCCGCCCCTCGGGATGTCCCAGTACGATTCACCGCGAGCCAACCGCTCATTGAGATCGTCGGCCACCGGGAGTGCGTAGACTACCTCGGCAAAAGCCACTTCCTGGCCGCACATAATCGCGAGTGTTGACCTGATCGTTGCCCCGGCAGGCAGGAACCGGGGCGAGATTTCCACGCGGGTTCCCCGAGACTGGTCAAAGTCAACCTGGACCGGGGGGCGTTGAGTCTCACAAGGCCCGCCCCGCCGCTGCACGGTCGGGCCAACCTCTATTCCGTTGATGCGCTGGTCGAATCGGGGGAGCTTCGCGTCCTGATTTACCCATTTGATCAGAAGCTCGGGACGCGTGGGGTCGGGGGTTTCCCCCGGCGCGGGGGTTGCGTTCTCGATACCTGCTGGGAGAGCGGGCGGGCCGGCGGTCGCAGGTTCGCGCTCACCAAGCACCCGCCCTACCCAGAAAGCAAGTGTTGCAACCGCCAGCAGCGTTGCGCCCAGCAGAAGACCATTTCGACCTCGCCGCAATATCGACGCCTCCCCCTCACCCCCAGCGGAGCGTAGCTGCGGGGGGCTCACGTAGCGCTCTGACGCTCAGAGGGTACCGTGTCACGGGCGTTCTGTCTAGCAGCCATGACCCGGAAAAGGAACCGAAAGACCTTCGGGGACCCCGGACGGCATGTTCGGATTCCTGGGGACTGGGCCGCCGCCACGCCGGTATTCGAGGCAACAGAAAGGGGGCGTCACGCAGTCGGCGTGACGCCCCCGCAGGAGCGCTGGCGCCCTGGGCGGTTTATGCCACCGGAGCGGGTTCGCGCACAGGCTCGATCTTGAGCTGGCCGTCCTGGGCATCGATGCGGACGATATCGCCGCTGGTGAACTCGCCGGCGAGGAGCATCTCGCTGAGGCGGTCTTCGATGTTGTCCTGGATGACGCGGCGGAGCGGCCGGGCACCGAAGACCGGGTCGTAACCCTTTTCGCCGAGCCAGTCTTTGCCGGCCTCGGTAACTTCGAGGCGGACACCCTTCTGATTGAGCGTCTTCTCGACCTTCTTGAGTTCGTTGTCGACGATCTTCCGGATGTCTTCCTTGGTGAGGGAGCGGAAGACGACGGTGCTGTCGATGCGGTTGAGGAACTCGGGCTTGAAGACGTTCTTCAGCTCGGTGAGGACCTTCTCCTTCATGCGCTGGTAGCGCTCTTCGTGGGTCTTGACCTCATCGGTGGTCGTTGCGAAGCCGAGGGAGGTGTCCTTCTTGATGAGGTCGGACCCGACGTTGGAGGTCATGATGATGATGGTGTTGCGGAAGTCGACCTTCCGCCCTTTGGCATCGGAGAGGCGGCCCTCATCGAAGATTTGCAGGAGCAGGTTGAAGACTTCGGGGTGCGCCTTTTCGATTTCGTCGAGGAGGACGAGGCAGTAGCTCTTGCGGCGGACGGTATCGGTGAGCTGGCCGCCGTCGTCGTAGCCGACGTAGCCGGGGGGCGCGCCGACGAGCCGCGAGACGGCTCTCCACTGCACCCGCCTCGACCTCCAGCCCACCGGCCGCACCCTGCTACAGGCCGCCGAGTTGGCTGCGGAAACCGGGGAGTAGGCGCGGCTTCGCGGTAGCGCCAGTAGGCGTTGGCTGCGGCGATCGTCGCGAACTCAAGGGCGACGACGTGGCCGGCGGCGGTGAGGGAGTCGGCGTTGCAGGCGTAGGCGGAGCGCAGGGCCGAGCGCATCTCGTCGTCGGGCTACATCGCCTTGATGGTCAGGCGCGCCATGCGGATGGCGAGTTCGCGGACGGACTCGGGACCCGGGGTGATAAGGGAGTTTTCGGGGACGAGCAGGGCATGCGACCTTCTTTCATGTTGGTGAGCCATTGTTGGCATTCCAGCTAGAGGGTTGCAACAGGCGACGCGCCGAGCGCATGTCGCGGTTCCAGCGCATGAAGAGCGCGGGGAACGAGGATGTAGGCGACGAGCAGCACTGGCTGGCCTAGGTGTTCCCGGCCTGCTCCGACGAGATGAGCTGCCAGTTTCCGGACGTGTCCTTCTCGAACACGAGGTGGAAGATGTAGTCGCTCCCGGCCACGCCGACGTTCACCTCGAAGCGCTGGCCCTGGTCCGACTCGCGGGTGTGGCACCACTCAGGGGTGTCGCCGCGCGGCTTCCATTCCCCGGGGCATTCGCCGATGTAGACGCCGCCCTGGTCATGAACGAAGGCTTCGATTCCGCTCTGCACGCCGGGCGGGAGCGTGGTGGTGCTGCCGTTCGAGGAAGGCGACGCGGCGGGGGTGACGCTGGCAGTGGTTTCGGACGGCGGTGCTGGCGCGGTGTCGCGGCTCCCACCACCGCCGCAGGCGGCGAGGACCGGAACGGCGACGGTCAGGATGGCGATCAGGACGAGAATGCGGGCATGAGCCATCAGTAGGTGATCCAGTGCAACCAGTTTTGGGACGAGTCACCCGTCGGGTTTATCTGCACGCCCGGAACCGAGGGATCATCGTCGGCATCAACCGCCCAGTTGGTCCACAAGAAGGGCGCATTGTGCGTGCCGCTCTGGTGCAAATGGCTTCCAGTGGAGTTGCAATTGCCGGTTCCCGGGCCCGACACGACTGAACCGATTGGTTGGATAGTCCAACCTCCGCCGCTTACGTAGAAGCCAGTGCCGAAAGTTTGGCTAACATTGACCTGAACGAAATTCACGTAGCCAATCCAAGTCCCGACAGAGGAATCGGGATACGGGACCCACAGCGCCACGTCCGCCCCGGGACAGGCACTGGTCCCGTATTGGTGATTGGTAATGACGCCATAGGCGTAGCCTGACCGGGTGTAGGACTGGAAGTAGACTGCTGCGCCCCCGGTTGCGCCGGTGGTGTTCGTCAGGTCTAACGCGGTATTGTTCGGGTGATTTCCTTCATCACAGTGCCAATACGCGGTTCCGCAAGCGTGCGGATGGTACGTGAGGGTGGCCTCGGTTGTGGCCATTCCCACGATCACACGAATGTCTCCGCTTGCCGCGTTAGCAGGGCTGGGGAGCGCGACCGCCGATGCCACGGCCAGCAGCATGAGGGCAATGCCCGTTGCCAGCCGGGGATAAAGACTGGTGGGCATGCTACTCACCTCCGACAAGCCTGGCAGCCAGGTCAATGAGCCTGTCTTGACCCATGGAAGGCGACCGTAGAACGATCTCCTGGCCTTCCAGCCATACGCGAACGTAACCAACGTTGGGGGCAGGGCCAGCCGAGGGTTGTTCAACGATAGCCGGTCGGCCAGCGATGGTGGTGGTGAAAACTTCCAGGGGGCTGTCCGTGGGATAGAGGTAGACATCGAGCGGCAACATCCAGTCTGGGACGGCAGCGGAAGAGACGATGAGCGCATCACCGGCATCATTTTTCCAGTAGGAATCAATCCCGATGACCTGCCCGTCGCGGACGGTTCCTCGCTCGCTTGAAACGGAAAACCCTGGGAGCGGCTCGAAATAGAGCGCAGAGCGACGAAGGACGTCCGGCGACGAAGTCTCCGCAAAGTCTCGCGCGCCGGTGTCACCAGGATAGGTCCGCTCAATGTAGAGAGTGCCCGGAGGCAGCAGCCGATACGGCCCGACCTGTTCTGCCCCTCCCGCGTACGGCCTCGCCGGATTCTCTAGCCAGGTCAGTTGTCCGGTCTGTCCCGACGGCCCGCGCTCCGGGCCCGGCACCTCGTCAGACCAGCCGCGGGGGCCGTCCGCCGCAGCCAGCGCGGTAAGCATGACTGAGAACGCGATCGCCAATGTCACGACAGCAAGCAATGATGTTACCCGCATAACGCCACTTCATCAGGATGAAATTGGCGGCAGTCTGGCTCATTGAAGACTAACTGTCAAGGGGCTTCCTTTACGTGGCGGAGAAACAGACATACGAACGAGGGGCGCGGTTTGCACCGGCCCCTCGTGTTGGGTGTGTTGACCGCCGGGGGTTAGCCGACGGGCTGGGGTTCGCGGACGGTTTCGATGGTGAGTTCGTCCGCATCGGGGTTGCGGTCGACCTTGACCCTGTCGCCGGTGCCGAAGTCGCCAGCGAGGAGCATCTCGCTGAGGCGGTCTTCGATGTTGTCCTGGATGACGCGGCGGAGCGGCCGGGCACCGAAGACCGGGTCGTAGCCCTTTTCGCCGAGCCAGTCTTTGCCGGCCTCGGTAACTTCGAGGCGGACACCCTTCTGATTGAGCGTCTTCTCGACCTTCTTGAGTTCGTTGTCGACGATCTTCCGGATGTCTTCCTTCGTGAGGGAGCGGAAGACGACCGTGCTGTCGATGCGGTTGAGGAACTCGGGCTTGAAGACGTTCTTCAGCTCGGTGAGGACCTTCTCCTTCATGCGCTGGTAGCGCTCTTCGTGGGTCTTGACCTCATCGGTGGTGGTCGCGAAGCCGAGGGAGGTGTCCTTCTTGATGAGGTCGGACCCGACGTTGGAGGTCATGATGATGATGGTGTTGCGGAAGTCGACCTTCCGCCCCTTGGCGTCGGAGAGGCGGCCCTCATCGAAGATTTGCAGGAGCAGGTTGAAGACTTCGGGGTGCGCCTTTTCGATTTCGTCGAGGAGAACGAGGCAGTAGCTCTTGCGGCGGACGGTGTCCGTGAGCTGGCCGCCGTCGTCGTAGCCGACGTAGCCGGGGGGCGCGCCGACGAGCCGCGAGACGGTGTGCTTCTCGCTGAACTCGCTCATGTCGAGCTTAATCATGTTGTCCTGCGAGCCGAACATGAACTCGGCGAGGGCGCGGGCGAGCTCCGTCTTGCCGACGCCGGTGGGGCCGCAGAAGAGGAAGACGCCGATTGGGCGGCGCGGGTCTTTGAGGCCGGCGCGGGCGCGGCGGACGGCGCGGGCGATGGTTTCGATCGCTTCGTCCTGGCCGATGACGCGGCTGCGGAGGGCTTCCTCCATGCGGAGGAGGCGGGCGCTTTCTTCGCTGGCGATGCGGGCGACCGGGATGCCGGTCCACATCGAGACGACTTCGGCGACGTCCTCGTCGGTAACGACGGGGGTCGCGATGCCGGCGTCGCCCTCCTCCCACTCGCCCATCTCGCGGATTTTGTCCTGGAGCTTCACTTCGCGGTCGCGGAGCTCGGCGGCGTACTCGTACTGCTGGGCAGCGATCGCCTGCTCCTTTTCGCGGCGGAGGCTTTCGAGGCCCTTCATCGCTTCTTTGAGGGATGGCGGCGTGGCTGCGCGGCGGATGCGGACGCGGCTGGCGGCCTCATCGATGAGGTCGATCGCCTTGTCGGGCAGGTAGCGATCGCTGACGTAGCGGGCCGAGAGCTCGGCGGCGGCCACGAGGGCAGCGTCGCTGATTTTGAGCTTGTGGTGCTCTTCGTAGCGCGGGCGGATGCCCTTGAGGATTTCGATGGCTTCTTCGACGGTCGGTTCTTCGACCATGACCGGCTGGAAGCGGCGCTCGAGGGCGGCATCGCGCTCGATGTGCTTGCGGTATTCGTCGAGGGTGGTGGCGCCGATGCACTGGAGCTCGCCGCGTGCGAGCGACGGCTTGAGGATGTTGGCGGCATCGACGGCGCCTTCGGCAGCTCCGGCGCCGACGAGCATGTGGAGCTCATCGATGAAGAGGATGCAGTTGCCGGCGGCCTTGATCTCCTCGATGACCTTCTTGAGGCGCTCTTCGAACTCGCCGCGGTACTTGGTGCCGGCGACGAGGGAGCCGATATCGAGGGTGAGGAGGCGCTTGTTCTGGAGCGTCTCGGGGACATCGCCGGAGACGATCCGCTGGGCGAGGAGCTCGGCGATGGCGGTCTTGCCGACGCCGGGCTCGCCGATGAGGACCGGGTTGTTCTTGGTCCGGCGGGAGAGGATCTGGACGACGCGCTCGAGTTCGTTGGAGCGGCCGATGACGGGGTCGAGCTGGCCGTTGCGGGCGGCAGCGGTCAGGTCGATGCCGAGCTGGTCGACGGTGGGAGTGCGGCTGGCCTGGCGGGCGCCTGCGCCGGAGGTCGCGGCCTGGGGCGCGCTCTGGCTGAGTATGCGGGTGGTTTCGGCGCGAACGCGCTCGAGGTTGACGCCGAGGCTTTCGAGGACGCCGGCGGCGATGCCTTCGCCCTCGCGGACGAGGCCGAGGAGCAGGTGTTCGGTGCCGATGTAGCTGTGGTTGAGGCGGCGCGCCTCATCGACGGCGAGCTCGATGACCTTTTTTGCGCGCGGGGTAAGCCCGATTT
Organism: Tepidiforma thermophila; assembly: GCF_002563855.1. NCBI lineage: Bacteria > Bacillati > Chloroflexota > Tepidiformia > Tepidiformales > Tepidiformaceae > Tepidiforma > Tepidiforma thermophila. Next base: position 1,380,678 of record NZ_PDJQ01000001.1, on the reverse strand, counting down.
CGCCGAGGACGGTGCGGTCGCCGCGGCCGATGATGAACTCGACGGCAGAGCGGACTTTGTTGAGCTCGACGCCGAGGTTGGCGAGGACCTTGGCTGCGACACCGTCGCCTTCGCGGACGAGTCCCAGGAGGATGTGTTCGGTGCCGATGTAGTTGTGGTTGAAGCGGTGTGCTTCTTCCTGGGCGAGGGTCAGGACGCGCCGCGCCCGTTCTGTGAATTTGTCAAACCGATCGGCCATAGGTGTACTCCCTTCCCCTGGGTGCGCCCAAAGAACGTCTAGGAGCCGTCAGCAGTTTCCTCCTCTGTTGCGGCTGGTGCTTCGGCGGGGGCCGTTTCCGACCCCTCATCATTATTGTGCGGCATTTGATCGGGGGACGTCTCCCCGGTGGAAACCCGAGTTTCGGTGTCGCCGGCCCCGGAGTCAGCGGCCGCCTGGGCCTCGGCAGGGGGTGCCGCTTCGGCCGCCTCTTCGGCGGCTGCCGGGGCAGGGGCGGACGCCTCGGCTGGAGCCGGGGTCTCATCTTTCGGCGCGAGGCCGGCGACCTGGGCGACCGTCTCGGCGATGCCGTTGCCGGCCTCGGCGTTTTCGAGGGCCTGCGCGAAGGCAGCGGCGAAGGCTGACATCGGCTCGGGGTCGCGGGCAACGGCCTGTTCGATGGCCTCCTGCGCGGTGCGCGGCTCGCGCCGGGCGGGCTGGGCAGAGGTGTCGCGCGGCGGGAGGCCGAACTGCTCGCGCACGTCGTCGGGGTAATCGATGACGGAGCCGTTGGCGTCGAAGACGAAGCCCATGGCTTCGGCATCGCTGCGGGCCTGGCGGAGGCTCAGGCCAAGGCGGTGGCGGTCCTTTTCGATGCGGACCAGCTTGACCGGCACAACGTCGCCTTCCTTGACGACTTCCTTCGGGTGCTGGATGCGCCGGTTGGAGAGCTCGGAGATGTGAATGAGCCCTTCGACCGGGCCTTCCAGGCGGACGAAGGCGCCGAAGGGCATGAGCTTCGTGACGCGGCCGATGAGGATCTGGCCGATGACGAGCCGGTCGACGGTCGTGTCCCAGCGCTCGGGCTGGGCGCGCTTGAGCGAGAGCGAGATCTTTTTGTTCTCGCGGTCGACCTTGAGGACGTAGGCCTGGACTTCGTCGCCGACCTGGAAGAGGTCTTTTGCTTTCTTGCCGCGCTCCCAGGTGAGCTCGGTCATGTGGGCGAGGCCGTCGGCGCCGCCGAGGTCGATGAAGACGCCAAAGTCGGTGATGGAGGAGACGCGGCCGGTGCGGATCTGGCCCTCTTCGAGCTCCTCCAGGACGCGGTCCTTTTGCTCCTTGCGGATTTCGGCCATGGCGGCGCGCTCGGAGAGGATGACGCGGTTCCGCTTGCGGTTGAGTTCGACGACCTTGAGCTTGATGACCTGGCCGACGAGGCTGGCGAGCTGGTTGGCGGCGTCGGGGTCATCGCGGCGGACGGATTCGACCTGCGAGAGCGGGACGAAGGCGTTGACGCCGTCGACGTTGACGAGGAGGCCTCCGCGGTTGTGACCGGTGACCTGGGCTTCGAAGATTTCGCCGGATTCGAACCGCTTCTGGAGGGTTTCCCAGCCCTCTTCGCCACGGGCGCGGTCGAGGGAGACGATGGCGTGGCCTTCGGCGGTGGAGGGCTGGAGGACCATGACACGGACGGTGTCGCCGGTTTTGAGGCGGCTGGCGCCGTCGATGCCAAGAGACAGCATTTCGTTGTGGGGGATGACGGCCTCCATCTTGGTGCCGACATCGACGATCAGGCCATCGGGCGAGGCGCCCATCACCATGCCCTCGATAATTTCGCCACGGCGAAGCTGGCCGCCCCCGGACTGGGCGGCTTCGAGGTCGAGGAGGGCCCCCATGTCCATTTCGGCTTCAGGGGGGGTGGTGGGCTGGGCGGTATCTGCTGACAAGTGCGGCTCCGTCTGGGGGCACGTATCCCATCTGCTGGGTGTACGCGCCGGGGTGAAGTGAGGGATCTCAGTTTGGATTGTATCGCGGCGGATCCGTGGAGGGAATCGACCGCGCGGGCCCCGCGCGGGGCGGGGACTATTGAGGAGAACGCCGTGAGGTGGAGGCGGGTTACCTGGCGCGGGCGGCTCCGCTCAGCCGTTGGCGGCCCAGAGATGCGAAAACCGCCTTGCGGCGGCTTCGAAAAGTACCCGGCGGCGGCCTATTTTCCCACCCGGTTGCCCGGGCAGTATCGTCAGCGCTGAGGCGTTTCACTTCCGTGTTCGGGATGGGAACGGGTGGGTCCACCTCGCTCTAGCCACCAGATGCCATGATTATGGGCGGGGCCGGCCGGATCGTGCAAGTCGCCGGTTGCGGGAAGGGCGGAGAGGGGGCACGCTCCCCGGCATGCGGGTGCTGATTGCGTTCGCACTCGGCGCGCTGGCCGGTGCAATCGGCGTGGTGCTCTGGTTCACGGTCGACCCGGACTTCGAGGCACAGACCGAGGCCGTGGCCGGGGGCGGCAACATCGCCGTGGCGTTCGACGAGCGGGCGCTGGCGGCGATCATTGCGCAGGAGCTTGCGACCCTCCCGGGTGTGCGTGCGCGGCCGGTGGTCGAGGTGGAGGTGCAGCAGGAGGGGCTCGTTGTGGTCACTTTTGCCATCGGGAGCCAGGGCATCGGCGCGCGGGGGTCGATCAGCTTCGACCCGAATGTGGCAGACGGGCGGCTGCGGCTCGATGTGGCGGGCGCCTCGCTCGGGGGGCTGGCGGCGCCGGAGGCGGTGGCGGCGCTCATCGAGCCCCCGCTGCAGGCGCGGCTGGACGAGGCTGCCGGGTCGCTTCCGTACCGGCTGGTGGCCATCCGGACGACGGACCGCCGCCTGACGCTTGACCTGGCCATCGACTGACGGGCGGCTAGATGCCGGTGCTGACGCCGATGAGCCTGCCGATGCCGAAGGTGATGGCGGAGGCGGCGAGGCCGAAGCCGAGCATGCGCGCGCCGGAGAAGAGGATGCCGCGGCCGGTATAGAGGGTGATGGCAGCGCCCACGCCGAACAGGCCGACGGCGCTGGCGATTGCGCTGGCCGCGACGCCGACGACGCCGCCGACGATGAGCCACGGGAGGACGGGGATGATTGCGCCGGCGCTGAAGGTGAGGAATGAGGTGATGGCAGCGACCCAGGCGTTCCCGGCCTCATCTTCCGACATGCCGAGCTCTTCGCGGGCGAGGGTATCGAGGGCTTTTTGGCGGTTGGCCATAATCCGGTTTGCTGTGGCGCGCGCTTCTTCTTCGTCGAGCCCTTTGGCGCGGTAGATGAGGACGAGCTCCTCGAGTTCTTCATCGGGCATGAGCGTGAGCTCGTCGCGCTCGATTTCGAGCTGGCGGGCGAAGGCTTCGGCGGAGCTGCGTACGCTGATCCATTCGCCGAGGGCCATGCTGAGGGCGCCGGCCAGGAGTCCGGAGAGACCGGCAAGGAGGACGACGTCTCGGCCGGGGTTTGCGCCGGCGACGCCCATGACGAGTGAGAGGTTGGAGACGAGCCCGTCGTTGGCGCCGAGGACCGCGGCGCGAAGGGCGTTGCCGGTGCCGGCGCGATGGCGGCCTTCGAGCCTTGCGATATCGACGTCGATGGGCCGGCTGCGGGTGGAGCGGGCGAGCTCGCGGAAGAGGCGGGCGTGTGAGCGCTCGTCACGCGGGAGGTCGGCGGCGACGGCCTCGGGCTGGTCGTCGTACATGGTGTAGGCGGAGCTTTCCATGCGGGCGACGATGGGGCTGACGGCGGCGGTGCCGAATCGGCGGGCGAGCCAGCCGAGGATGCGGACTCTGAACGAGGGGCGGAAGTCGGGAACCTCGGCCCCGACCTCGCGGAGCCTGGCGACCCAGAGGTCGCGGTGGCGCTCCTCACTGGCGGCGAGGCGGAGGAAGACCTCGCGAAGGTGGGGGTCGCGCTCAGCCGCGGCAAGGGCGCGGTAGAGCGCGATGCCATCGACTTCGTCGCGGAGATTACGTCGGTAGCGTTCGATGTCAGCGGGCGTGGCGGTCATATAGAACGATTCTAAGTTTGGACACTGACAATGCGCGCGTGGGGATGCTGCCCCGCGGGATTAGGCCGTGCGAACCGGGACCAGGTCAGGATGCGGGGCTGAGCAACCATCCCCAGAAGCCGGCGGGCCGGTGTTCGGCGAAGCGGAACCAGGTGCCTTCGCGGCGGAGGTGCTCGATTTCGGCGGCGAGGGTCATGCCGGCGTCGCGGACCCAGATGCCGCCGCCACGGGTGCGCTCATCGAGGACCGTGAAGCCGCGTTCCCGCCAGTCTTCGAGCCAGCTTTCGAGCGGGAGGCCGGCGGGGAGACCGGGCACGGCAGGGGCGGTGACCGGGCGGGACGCGGAGGGCGCCGCGTCCGGGGCTGGCGGCGCCGGAGCGCTGCGAGCGCCCGGACGCGGCGCCGGGGGAGGCGGGACATGCTGCCAGGGCTGGAGGAGGCTCTCGAAGAGGCGGTCCTCGGCGGAGGCCGGCACCGGCGCTGCCGGGGGCCGCGGCGCGGGCGGCAGGCGCAGCGAGACCAGCGGGCGCGGCGGTTCGGGGTGGAGGGGCGGAGCTGCGGGCGGCGGGGCTGCCTGCGCCGGGGCGGGCACCACCGGCGGGCTGGTGTGGGGAAAGGGGGCCGCGGCCGGCACGGGCACGGCAGCGGGATGGTGCAGGGCGGGCGAAGTCCGGGGCAGGGTGCCTGGCCCGGGGCCGGCGCCGTTCGGGGAGGCGGTCGCCCTGACGGGGAGGGGCATCCCCAGGGCGGTGGCGAGCCTCGGAGCGATCGCCTTGAGGGCCTTTGTCTCTATCTGGCGGATGCGCTCGCGGGTGAGGTCGAAGCGGCGGCCAATCTGCTCGAGGGTCAGCGGGGGGCCGACGAAGCCGAAGCGGAGCTCGATGACAGCGCGGGCGCGGGCATCGAGGGTTGCGAGGACCTCGTCGACCGCTTCGGACACGGCACGGGCCTCGGCGAGGGCGGCGGGGTCGGGGGAGGCCGGCGAGGGGAGGAGGTCGCCGAGGACCAGCCCATCGCGGTAGGCATTGGGCCGTGTGTTCGCGGGGGAGATGGTGGTATCGAGCCGCAGGCAGGGGAGGAGGGTGCCGCTCATCGGCGGTGGAAAGATGGTGGCGACGCGTTCGAGGGTGTCGTCGTGTGAGCTGACCGGCACGGGAATCACCCGGCAGGGAGTCTAGCGGCAGCGGGCGCCGGTGTGGCGGCCCGGGCAGAAAGACGACAGCGTTTGTCGCGGTCGGGGAGCGGCTCGGGGTCAGACCTTGCGATTAAAGGCAGCTGCGGCAGCCTCGACGCCGGAGGCGATGATGGTTTCGACGGCATCGGCGGCGCGGTCGGCGGCAGCTTCGAGGAGTTCGCGGTCGGCGGGAGCGGGCGGCGAGAGGACCCAGTCAGCGACGATGTCGGGGTCCCAGGAGGGCTCGCCGTCGACGGTGGGGCGGCCGATGCCGATGCGGACGCGGATGAAGTCGAGGCCGGCGTGCTGGGCGATGCTTTTGAGGCCGTTGTGGCCGCCGTGGCCGCCGCCGGCACGGACGCGGAGCTGGCCGACCGGGAGGTCGAGTTCGTCGTAGACGACGATGGTGCGGGCGAGGGTGCAGCCGGTCCACTGGAGCGCCTGGGCGACGGCCCGGCCGCTGGCATTCATGTACGTCTTGGGCTTGACGAGGGCGACCCGCTGGCCCTGCAGGGTGCCGACGCCGATGTGGAGGAGAGAGCCGACGGACTTCGGCTGGGTGCCGACGCGTTTTGCAAGGCGGTTGATGACCCAGAAGCCGACGTTATGGCGCGTCCGGGCGTACTCTTCGCCGGGGTTGCCGAGGCCGACGACGAGCCAGTCGGCGGCGAAGCGCGGTCCGGGCGCGGCGGGGCTCCTGCGGAACGGCATGGGTGGAGTGTGGCACGGGTGTTCCGTTCGCCCAACGGCGGGAGCGGGATTGCGTAGAATCGGGGCATGCCGCTGGTCGAGATTGTGACCGACCTGGTGTTTGGAGGGCTGTACGGGGCGCTCCTCTGGGTGATTGCCCTGGCTGCCGCAATTCCCTACGCGGTGTGGCAGGGCATCCGGCGGCTGAGCCGGGCAATTGGAGGGAACAACCATGGCGACGCGTGAGCAGGTGGATGAGCTGCTGGCGAAGATGGCGGCGGAGCGTGCGAGCCTGATCCGGGTGGCGGAAGGGCTCAGCCCGGAGGATGCGCTCCGGGTGCCGGTCGATGCGGAGGGGGAGGAGCAGTGGACTGCGCTGGAGCAGCTCGCCCACCTGTGCGAGATGGAGCGGACGTACGACGCCTGGGTACGGGCTGCGCTGCGGGAGGAGAACCCGGACCTTTCGAAGGTGCCGTGGCAGACGGTGCCCATCCCGGTCGAGGAGGCGAACCGGTACACCGTGGCGGACCTCCTGCGGCAGCTGGAGCTGGAGCGGCAATACACGCTGGGGCTGATCGACGGGATGCGGCTGGAGGATTTCGACCGCGTTGCGACCAGCCCGATGTTTGGGACGCTGACGGTACTGCAGTGGCTGCGGTCGTTCTACCGGCACGACCGGCAGCACACGGCGCAGATCCTCGGGCGGCAGAGCGACTACCAGCCGAACTTCAAGGGGCGGGAGCCGAACCAGCGGAGGGCGCGGCTCGAGCTGGTGGCGCGGCGGCAGCAGGGCCTGGGCTGAGCCGGGCGGTCAGGCGGAGCTGCGGAGGCGAGACTCCTCGCCCGGGAGCGGGGCAAGCTCGACCGGGATGACGGTGCGGCGGCCGCAGAGCGCGCATTCGCGGATGCAGATGGCGCGGGCACGGACGTCGACGAGGTAGCGCCACTCGTGACGGCAGGTGCCGGTTGTACGTTCCATGACGCCAGCATGGGGAGGTGAGATGAACGAATCGTTTCCGGCGAGCGGGGCATGGCAGGTTGGCGTGCGGGCTGCAGGTGCAGCCGTTTGCGTTGCCCGGGGCGGTGAGGCGGCCCTATAGTACCGGGCAGCCCCATGCTCATCGACATCCACAGCCACACGTGGCCGCGGTCGCACGACAGCGTTTTGAACCCGGACGACCTGATTGTCCGGGCGAAGGCGGCAGGGCTGGACGCGATTGTCTTCACCGAGCACGACACGGTATGGGACTACAAGGCGATCGAGGAGCTGCGGGCGAAGCACAACTTCCTGGTGCTCGCCGGGGTGGAGATTTCGACCGACGACGGGCACATCCTGGCGTTCGGCATTGATAAGTACGTGTTCGGGATGCACCGGTCGCGGGAGCTGGCGGCGTACGTGGAGAAGGTGAACGGGGCGCTGATTGCGGCGCACCCGTATCGGCGGCAGATGCCGTGGTTTTCGCGGAACGACGATGAGTACCGTGCAGCGCTGGAGAAGGCCGCGCGGAACCCGGCGTACCAGTACGTGCAGGGGCTGGAGGAGATGAACGGGCGGGGTTCGGACAAGGAGAACGAGTTCTCGCAGCGGCTGTGCGAGATGATGCACCTGCCGGGGACGGGCGGGACCGATTCCCACGCGATCTCGGACATTGGCAAGTGCGCGACGTATTTTGAGCGGGAGATCCGGGACGAGCGGGAGCTGATCGAGGAGCTGCGCGCCGGGCGGTTCTATGCGGTGGACCTGCGGACGGGGAAGCCGATCGCGGTGCGCGATGCGCGCCGGGAGCGGATGCGGGAGTAATCCCGCGCAGGTCGTCATGGCCGGGATGCCGGGTTGACCGCTCTTCTTCACAGACGGCGGGGCCGAATAGTAGTATGCGAGACGCCCACGCGGCAGGAACGCAGCACCCCTGACGGGAGAGGAGCCCCGAATGGCCTACGTAATCACGGAACCCTGCATTGACGTCCAGGACCAGGCATGCGTCGAGGTCTGCCCGGTCGACTGCATCCACTTCGACGAAGGCGAGGACCGGATGCTGTACATCAACCCTGACGAGTGCATCGACTGCGGTGCATGCGAGCCTGCCTGCCCCGTGACGGCGATCTTTGCGGAGGATGACGTGCCGGCGGACCGCGCGGTGTACAAGGAGATCAACGTGCTCTGGTACAGCGACAAGGCGGCGGCGCGCGCGAAGGTGAACGAGCTCAAGCCCCCGGCCTGACCTGGAGCCCCGCGGCAACCGCGAAGCAGGGAGCCAGCCGTCAACGGCTGGCTCGACTTTTTGGCTGCGGAGGCTTGACCCTGCCGAGCCCTCGGCTAGATTGGAGCTGTTGCGCCACGTATGGAGCGTGGCGGAGAGGGTTATTGCCATGGCTGAACGCGTCACGATCGAGGCGGCGCCCCGCACCGTCCTCGGAAAGAAGGTAAAGCAGCTCCGGGCCGAGGGCCGGCTGCCGGCGAATGTGTACGGGAAGGCGATTCCGTCGCGGGCGATCGAGATTGATGCGCGCCAGTTTGCGCGGACGATCAAGTCGGCCGGGCTGCGGGCGATGATCGAGCTGAAGGTGGCGGGCGAGACGGAGCCGCGGTACGTGATCCTGCGCGGGATTGCGCGGGCGCACGGGACCGGCGAGCCGATCCATGTCGACTTCTTCCAGGTTGACCCGGAACGGCCGATCACGGCGAACGTGCCGCTGCGGCTTGTCGGCGAGGCGCCGGCAGTGCGCGACCTTGCGGGGACGCTCCTCCCGGGCATCGAAATCGTGTCGGTGCGGTGCCGCCCGCTCGACATACCGGACACGATCCCTGTCGACATCGCGCCGCTCAAGGGGTTCGACTCGGTGCTGACGGTGGGCGACATTACGCCGCCGCCGGGCGTCGAGATCCTGACGGACCCCTCGGTGGTGGTGGCGACGGTGGCGAAGCCGCGCATTCGCGGCCAGCGCGGCGGCTAATCCCAGGGCGCTGTGGCCGAACGAAGCTACCCGGCAGACCAGGCGGAGGCAGGGCTGCGGCTGTTCCTCGGCTGGTTCGGTCCGCACTACGCGCGCAGCACGTCGGTTGAGGACGCCAGTTCGGACGGGACCACACTGACGGCGACGGTCGTCGTCGGGCGGAGGTGGTCGCTGCGGACGACCG